>CAXBOS010000010.1:0-144371 GCA_963977415.1 uncultured Schleiferiaceae bacterium
GAAAAATTATAGGATAACTTTTCTAGCTATTACACACTTTGTGGTACGTTACCTTTTTAATGCTTTGGGGAAAGCCTCCGAGCGAGAATACAATTTATCGCAGATAGCTTAGTAAAACCCACCGTATCTTTCTTTATACTCGCTAAATAACCAATCCCTTGTTATTCAAATAATAATGAATAATTTAACGGCTGGAAAATCTCATGGGGTGACTTCGCTAGAGACATTAGAATCTGAGTTTTTCCAACCGACCACCTTAGCTGAATAAAAGAGAAATCTACCGATGCGATTGAAGACTCTGCTTTTAAGTTTTACGCTCCTCTGCTCAGGCTTGCTTTCTGGGCAAGCCCACTTTTGGCCTTTTGGGCAGGGCTTAGGCTTGGACTTTAATCAAAATCCTCCACAGTTAAGATCAGTACCATGGCAAAGAACTAGTACCCCACAATTTCAAAATGACTTGAATCAATGTTCTGTTTTTGAGGATGATTCGGGGCGGGTCCTAGTATACTTTTTAAATGGGAAGTATATGGATGCTAATGATAATGTTATTTTTTCAGTGCCTAACTATCATCGAGCACCTGAGCTAATTTTAACAGATTTTGGAAACATGGTAGGCTCTAAGCAGTCTAGCTTTTTTCGGTTTAACGATACCTTGTATCATACCTATACTTCTGGTATGCCGTTTATTGCCAATCTTCCTATTTACGGTAGGACAAATAACCTTAAGATTTATCTCAGAAGTTTTGTCAATATTAATGGCACTTGGTCTGTAAACCTAGTCGATAGTTTTCCCCGAATAAATAATTCTGTGGATTTTCAAAATGTTTTTAGCATTGTTGATCATCATCCAGACTCAGCAAAATATGTTCTATTTTCAGGCGTTGAAAAAGGAAGAATAAATATTCCGGGTGAATTTGAAGCGGCGTCGAAAAAAATATTAACCATTACTCCTTCTGGATTTATTGAAGCCCCTCTTAGCTTATCAACAAGTACACTCTATTTTCTATATCAATGCAGTGCTTACTCAAACTTGACAAAGTCTATTTATTCTCATCATGATAACTATCCAGGTATCAATTATGTAAATAGGTATGAGCCTGTGTTTTTAAGCGGGAGCAATTTATCAACGGTTGTTTCGAAGGATTCCATGCTTATTTGTTCTCCAAATGATACTATTCTTACTTTTACTTCGCCGAGGGTTTGTAGAATAGGTCCTAATGAAAGGTATCTATTTATTTCAATGATGGTAAAAAATGGACAGCCGGATTTTATTCATAGGTTAATCAGATTTGATTTACTATCGACTAACCAAATAGAATGGAACGCCACAGCAGTGGACCTAGGAGTTCCTTCAAGCTTATATATTAACGATATGCAATTTGGTCCCGACGGTCATTTGTATTTTTTAAGTAGTGATGATTTTGACCGTGTTACTCCAAGAGCGGACTGCAATAAAATAGGCCGCATAATCAACCCTACGTCTTTAGACACTAGTCAAATTTCGTGTCAGGAAAATTTTTTAACTACCCAAAATTGGCAGGCTTATGCTATGTTTCCTGACTTGACCAGTCGTCAGCGCCAGCAAAATACTTTTGAAATGCTATATGCCTGCCAAGATAGTGTGCAATTTAGATTAGATTTTGGCCGCGGAGTAGATAGCGTAATATGGAACTTTGGTGAACCGACACTAGGTGCGGCAAACACTTCCCAAGATCTCGATCCGGTGGTAGCTTATCCACAAGCGGGTACTTATTTTGTGCGAGTGGAACTGTGGTGGCGGGGAGAAGTATTGCATACGCTCTCCGATAGCGTTGAAGTTCTACCAGTAATAGATTTTAGATTACCCGAGGACACTATTTTATGTGAAGGAGAAGAATTGCTGCTTGATGTCTCTCAAGATTTTAGTGTACAATACCACTGGAATACGGGCGATACTACCGGACAGATTATAGTAGATAGCGCGGGGTGGTATCAAGTAGAACTCACCAATGCTTGCGGGCAAATGAGTGATAGTATTTGGGTAGATTATATTCCTGATCCTCAGGAGAGCTTACGCGATACTAGTCTTTGCGAGCAGGATTCGAACCTCTTGGTATCGCTTCCTTACAATGAAAACTACTTTTATCGCTGGAGCACAGGTGCAGATAGTTCGGCGATTAGTGTCAGCGATTCTGGGACTTATACGGTAACTTATGGCTCTTATTGCGATAGCATCACCGAAAGTTTTACTATTGAAAAGCGCCCTTGTTCTTGTGAGTTATTTATTCCCAATGCTTTTACTCCCAATGGCGATGGTTTAAATGATGAATTTATTATTGTTAGTCCTTGCGAAGAACTGGAATTTGAGTTGTTAATCTTCAATCGCTGGGGAACTTTGGTGTATGACCAAAGCTCGGGTACGCCTAGTTGGGACGGTTACTATAATGGTGAACTTACGCCAGGTGTTTATGTGTATAAGTTAAATTATCGCGGGCAATCTATGGCTGGCGCAGTGGAGGGGAAAGAGAGTGGTACTTTGACTTTGTTGCGGTAGTATTCTCTTTGTCTTAAGTCTCTTTGTCTGACACTGTACCGAAAAGTCTTTTAATTGGATTAAAGAAATTGTTTTCACCGGTCATAGGCTTGCTTATCCTAAAAGGTGCATAATGTGTATTAGCAGATTCTTAGAAACTGATAATTATTGTTTTTGGAATAAGCGAAATACGCTTTTCCAAGTATTCGTGTTTTTTCAGTAGTAATGACAAGGACAATAATTATTGGTTCTTTAGCATTATGGTTATAACTATGAGAAAATTCTTATTCACATTATTGCTTATTTCCTCTTCTATATGCCTGATCGCACAGAAAGGCGAAACGTGGCTAGGACTACATTCTGGCTTCGGTGTGCAAACCATTGTTCAAACCAAGAAAAATATCCCAAACTTCTCTCCTAGTTCGAGTGGTGCTAGGGAAAATGGCCTGAGTTTTAGCTATCTTTTCACTAAAAATATAGCAGTCTATTTAGAGGGTGCCGTAAAGCAGCACTGGCAGGAATACTATTCTGGCCAAAACCATGTTTCTGCCACTATAAACACAGGACGTTACTCTATTGGAATGAGAATGCCATTCATGGTTTCTCCAAACGGTTTTGAACTCGTTGTAGATTACGGTTATTATTATGAAAGAGAGTATTTGAGATTCAATGAGAATTATGATCCTACTATTGATAACTTAAAACCACCTCTGATAAACAATCATGGATTGCTGGCAGCATTTGGTGTAAATTTCCGTTTTTCTAAAGAACAAAGATTGGTTCCAAGTATTCATTTTAAAGTTAATATGGATGTTGGTAGCTCTAATGCAGTAAAAAGACATTCTCACCTTGCAGTATTCGGAATTAATTATAGATTATAGTATAAATTTTTTAGAGTGTATCTGCTCTCTTTTTACTGCTACATTCTTTCATATCCTTCTAAGGAAGCGCCTGAGGTTCCGCTAGCTACCGCAGGAATTGAGGTATTTGCCTCTAAGCTTGATTGATTTATTCCAAGCCTTAATTCGCGTAAGCTATTAAATCCATTTTCATCTCCACAATTCCTAAATTGCGGCATGATTAAGATGAAAAGCTTTCTCCACTATTTAAGCTTTGTACAGATACCCCTATATTTGTTGGGTATGTATTGGTTTATCCACCCAGCACTGGTAGGCGGAAAAGACTTTTTAGGTGATATTAATGCCGCTCTTCTTGCGCTTGGTGTTGCTTTAAGTTTCTCTTCCTTAAGTGACCCATCTAGAAATAGATCCCTTGCTAAAAAGGTCTTTAGGGCCAATCGTATTAAATGGTTGACAAGAATGTTGTTGTTAATGATAATTCTATTATTTGTAATGGCCGTTTTTTTGAGTTTGGCCGAAAATAAGATCTCAGAAATAAGCACGAGTCTTTTTGTTTTGGGAATTGGATTGATGGCCAATCTAAGGCAACTGGTAGAGATGAATGAATTTGCCAAAGCACAAGAAGGATAGCAAGGCAGGGGAAGAAAAGATTTTAATTTAGCCTTATTTTCCTCATATTTACCGCCTCAAAATTTAAGCCTTTTAGGGATGAGGCTTTCTAGACTAATTAATTAGAATGGGGGATTTAATTGGGAAATTGATTAACCTGGGGGAGGAAGCTGGTTTATCTAAGCAAGAGATTGGGAAATTAAGGATTGTTAACGCAATGTCTTTACTTTCTTGTCTTAGTACCTTAATCATGTTGCTGATTGCAGTAGCTAATGTTAGCTCTCAGGAATTTATTTTCTTTCTTCTTGTTATTGCAATTTCCACATCAATACCTCTTATTTTAAATAAGATAAGGCACCCTCGTTATGCTCGAAATTACTTTGTGTTTTCCGCCTATTCGATTGTTACATCCTTATCAGTCCTTTTAGGTTCTGAACATAATTATCATTATTTTCTTTTTGGTGGCATTGGTATTCCTTTGTATTTTATATCTAGTGATCACAAGATTCAGAGGGTTATCATGTCTTTATTGTCTATACCGCTCTGGTTTTATCTGCAATGGCATTTTGATAATTTTCAACCCTATATAATTTTGGATGATAGCTTTTCAGAATGGGCAAAGTATATAAATGTGACCTTGGCATTCTTAACTGTATTTGCAACTGCTATAGTTTTTATTAAGGAGAATGAGGATTATGTTAAACAGGTTTTAAAAAGTAAAGAAGACTTAGAGAGCTTAAACAAGCAGTTAGAACAATTTGCGTATTCGGTTTCCCACGATTTAAAGGCACCAATTGGGAATGTTTTTGCTTTAATTCAGTATTTGAGGGAAGAAGAGGCTAAAAATATTTCTACAGAGGGCTTAGAGGTTTTTCAAATGATTGAGCAGAGTTCGCAAAGATCTATTGATATGATTTCCGCCATTCTAGAATATTCTAGGCTTAGCTCGGGTCTGATTTCAATAAAAAACTTTGAATTACAAGAAGTACTAGAGGAGCTTAAACAGACCATCACGGTACCTAAGCATTTAAGTTTTGAAATGCCCGCTTATCCTTTAACGATGAAAGGCGTTCGTATTCAATTGGTGCAAGTATTTGCGAACTTTCTAAGTAATGCGATGAAGTACAACAAAACTCAAGGTGGATGGGTTAAAGTTGAAATTCTGACTCTCGACGAAAATTGGTTAGAAATTCATATTAAAGATAATGGCCCGGGTATATCTAAAGAGCTTCAGGGCGAAATATTTAATTTATTCTCTACCGCGAATAAGGAGGAGCGAAGTGACAGCACTGGAATTGGTTTGGCCATCGTAAAAAGGCTGGTGGAACAGAATAAGGGTAGTGTCGGAGTGTATTCAATAATAGGAGAGGGTAGTGACTTCTGGTTTAAATGGCCGATTGATCAAACCGAATTGAGGGCATAAAGGAGACAAAGTAGAATAACTAAAGTTTGAAATTAATCGCTAGGAAAGGCAGGCTCTGATCGTTCCTTGTTATAATTACCAACTTTTGGTTATTACCTTATATTCGCCATGAGATTTGTAAATCTATTTTAATGCGCTTTACTGGTGAAAATGAGGAATATCTTGAGGTTTTAGATATCAATTCTAATAACTCTAAAGTAATAGAGAAAACAGCTACCAGTGAATTGCGCATCCTTTGGTTTGTAGCTGACGAAAACGAATTGGTATTAGACTCAGTTAAAATGAACTTTCATTCTGGCCAACTAATTTGTATAACCGAGTTTAATCATATTGAGGTCATTCGCCTTAGCCAGGCCAAATTAATTAAATGGAATAAGCAATTTTTTTGCGTACTCCTGCATGATAGTGAGGTTAGTTGCAGAGGTTTACTTTTTTATGGGGCGGCGGTTACGCCAATTTTAGATTTAAAAGAAGAGCATATTAAACCACTGCATGCGGTTTGGGAAGTTTTGGAGCATGAACTTTTAAGTAAAGATGGCTATCAATTAGAAATGCTGCAAATGCTTCTGAAACGGATACTCATTCTTTGTACGCGATTTTATAAAGATTTATTTGATGTTCAGCAACTAGATGATTCCATGGACTTGATGCGGCACTATCATTTTTTGGTAGAGCAACATTTCAGATCCAAACATCAAGTAGCTGATTATGCGGAACTTCTTAATAAATCTCCAAAAACCTTAGCGAATACTTTTAAAAAGTTAAACCTTAAATCTCCCTTACGCTTCATTCAAGAAAGACTTGCCTTAGAAGCAAGAAGGCTGCTTTACTATTCAGATAAAAGTATTTCGGAAATTGGCTATGACCTCGGCTTTGAGGATATACAAAGCTTCAGCCGCTTTTTTAAAAAGGAGTGTTCTGTTTCCCCTAATCAGTTCAGAAAAGAGCTATAAGGGAAAAATTGCCAACAGTTGGGGAAAAGAGGCTCAGTTCTATTCCTAGTTTAAGCTGCACATTTGTTCTGTAATTAAAAACACAGAATAAAATGATAAATTTTAGCATTCCAAAAAGGAGTGAAGTCAGCGAAGATAATCAAGTAATTTTCGATAATTTAAAAAAGAATATTGGATTTGTTCCTAATCTTTATGCATATTACGCAAAAAGTAATACCGCTTTATCTGATTATCTAAATCTTCAAAATAGAAAAAGTACCCTTAAGGCGAAAGAACGTGAGGTGATAAACCTAGTAGTGAGTCAGTTCAACGATTGTAAATATTGTCTTGCAGCTCACACTGCGATTGGTAAAATGAATGGCTTTAATGATTCCGAAATACTAAGTATTAGAGGCGGTTCCGCTCCTTTTGATGCGAAGCTCAATGCATTAGCGCAATTTGTTCATTCTACGGTTCAAAATCATGGCAGAGCAACACAGAAAGCGAAGGATGAATTTTTTGCAGTGGGCTACGATGAGGAAAATCTTATCGACGTGGTGATGGTAATTGGTGATAAAATCATCAGTAATTACATTCATAATATCACTGACTTTGCGGTTGACTTTCCTTTAGCGCCTGCATTAAGAGAAGAATTAGTATAAATTTATAAAACATATAAAAATGAAAAATTTAAAATTAATGGCACTTATTTTAGGAAGTGCAAGTATTTTGATTTCTTGTGAAGAAGACACGACGAACGAGAACAATGTAAACAATGCTTCACTAAGGTTGGAATTGACTGGCTTAGAGAATTTAGGGGAAGGATTCATCTATGAAAATTGGATCATAGTAGATGGGAAAGCGGTACCAGCTGGTACTTTTAATGTAAGCAGTGCTGGAGAGCTTAGTCAAACTAGTTTTGCGGTTGATGCAGCACAGTTAGCCGCGGCATCCACCTATGTCCTTACCATTGAGCCAAGTCCGGACCCAGACCCAAGCCCCAGTAAAGTGCATATTTTAGCGGGTGATTTTGCTGCGGGACTTGCAAATGTGAGCATTGGTCATCCAGCTGCTTTGGCTGATGATTTTAGCCAGGCGAGCGGACAGTATATTCTTGCCACTCCAACCGATGGAGCTATGAATAGCGATGAAAGTAGTGGCGTTTGGTGGCTCGATCCAAGTGGGCCATCGGCAACTTTAAACTTACCCACATTACCAGAAGGTTGGCTTTACGAAGGTTGGGCAGTTATTAATGGAGTGCCTGTTTCTACTGGAACTTTTGCAAGCGTAACAGGCTCAGATAATTCTGCAATTTACAGTGGATCAGTTGCTGGACCTCCCTTTCCAGGTGAAGACTTTCTAATAAATGCTCCTGCTGGCCTAAGTTTTCCTCTTGATTTGTCGGGTGCAAATGTGGTTATATCGGTGGAGCCATTCCCCGACAATAGTCCTGCACCTTTTACTTTAAAACCTTTGATTGCTCAAGTACCTAATAGTGCAATGACTCATACTTTGTTAGGTATGGATAACAATGCTATGAGTAGTCCGACTGGATTAGTTAGAAGATAGATTTATTGGTTGATGTTGGTTTGTTGTTTACCTAAAAAGGGCTCATTTTAATGGGCTCTTTTTTTCCATTTTATGGTATTCGTAGAAGATGGCTTTTAATTCTTTAAATAAATTTAAAGATTCTTTGAATGCTAGCATAATTGCCAAATTAATGGGCATTAATTAAGCCAGAGTTAGCGGGCAAAAGATATTAAGAAAATAACGAGACTCGCTTAAAGTGAAGGCAGTATTTTATGGTTAAAATTGACGACAGATAAAACTCGCTTTTCAGAGATTAAATAGTCAGCTGCTTCTTACATTTTTTAAGAGACTTTAGCCTTAATTGGCAACTTAATAGTAAAACTGCTTCCTCTGCCCATTTTGCTTTTAACAGTGATCTTTCCTTCAAGGAGTTCAACAAAGTCTTTACAAAGTAACAGCCCTAAACCAGAGCCTTTTTCATTTTCTGTGCCTCTCGTGGAAGCATTGGTTTCTAGTTTAAACAGCCCTTGGCGCTGCTCTTCGGTCATGCCAATGCCAGTATCGCTAATCGTAATTTCTACCTGTCTAGTATCGCTTAAAGCGCTAAGGATAATTTCACCTCCATTACCAGTAAATTTTATAGCATTATTTACTAAATTCCTTATAATAGTTTCTAGCATATCAGGATCACTCTCAACGATGACTTTAGCATCAACGGAGGAAGATAAACTTATTGATTTGCGACTAGCGGCTGCTTTTGTTGAGATGAAAACATTCTTTACTACTTCATTGATAATTAGATTTTTATATTTTGGTTGAACTTTCCCCCGTTGAGAGTTGGCCCAGTTTAGAAGATTATCTAGCAAAAGCTTAGTACCTATAATGGATTGATTAATAAGCTTAAAATACTCTTTTCTCTCGCTATCCTCTAGAGCCGAATCATTATCCTGTAAAAGCTCTGAGAGACTTAATGTGTTACCGATGGGTCCTCTCAGGTCATGGGCAATGATGGAGAACATTTTGTCCTTAGTGTCATTAAGATCCTTAAGTTTTATTTGGTTTTCCTTTAATTCCTTTAAGGCTTGATATTTCTCGGTAATATCTTGGATCACAACTAGTGAGGCTTGTGGCTCATCATGTTTATTACAAATGGAACTTGTAGAAACTTCACCCCAAAGTCTCGCCCCATCCTTTCTTAAAAAGGGTTTAGTTAAATTGGACTCAGCGAGGTTTGTTGGTGATTTTTCGAGTCCTTGAAAAAGGTTTTCATTATCCTCTGGGTATATAAAGCTTTGAAACTTTTTCCTAAGAATTTCGCTTGATGTGCAGCCAATAAAGTCGCAGAAGGCTTGATTACACTTGGTAATTAGGCCATTCAGATCTATCAAAATTGAAGGAATAACAGATTGCGTAAAAAGACTGCGAAATTCTTCTTCACTAAAGCGCAATTCTTCCTCGGCTTTGATTCGAGCGGTAATATCTCGAATTACGCCAACCAAAAACTTATTACCATCACTGTCAATGAAGCGTGACTTTTTAGTGGATATAATTCTAGAGGGCTTTCCTTCAACGGTTAAGGATTCTTCATTTATATTTTCAATGCCGTCTGCAAGAACTTGTCGATCAATGGCCAGAAAACTTTCTCGTTCTTCGGGAGCAACATGTTCGGCTAAAGTTTTTCCAATCACATTTTCCCGACCGATTTGAAAAACTTCGCAGAAGACGTCGTTAACTAATACTAGACGGCTATCAGCATCTTTAACAAAAACAGGATCGCCTAAAGTATTTAGGCTAAGTGTTAGAAAGTCATTTCTCTTTTGTTCATTCTCTTTAAGATTCTTCTTTAAAAGTTCATTTTCACTTTCAAGATCCTTAACCTTCGCTTCTAAAAGGCTGATAGATAATCGTGTCATTATGAATGAATTTGCTCATGAAGGTACGGAATTATTACAAGCTCTCCAAAGGGATGAAGATTTATGGATAGAATCAAATTGATACTTAGTTTAAAGCCGAACTCAGGTAAGTGAAGCCATTTACTGAGTTATTTTTATAAAGCATACGCCACTGTTTAGCTAAATAGGTTTATTGTAATGTCTGGTCTTTCAATCGAATTTAAAAACGATTCAATATTTGGTTAAAAGAATAAAATGACATTCTTGGATAAGGCAATTTATGAGGATTATATAGAGACTATATTTGTTCAGGCTAAATTGAAAATGGTGGTTAAGGCATTTGGCTTGCTTTCGCGATTATTAAGTTTCAGTAGCCTTCATAGGCTCGCTTTAGTGAAAGCAATGAATTAAGGACTTTACCCAAAATTAATTATTTGAGGCTTATTGATTTTATAAACCAAATACTATGAATATGTTTTATTCAAGGTACATACTCTCATTCCGTCGGGTATTTTTCTCATTACTGATCTTTCTTAGTCCATTTTTTTCTTTTGCGCAATCAGGCATTGATCACTGGGAGACGGTTGTTTTCAATTCAGATATTTGGTCTTATAGAGTAGGAACTTCAGCGCCTCCTCCCAACTGGATGCAAGCCCAGTTCAATGATAGTACATGGCTAACTGGTCCCGGTGGCTTTGGTTATGGAGACGGAGATGATAGTACTATAATTCCACCTACAATTTCGCTCTGTATTAGGATACCGTTTAATCTTGCCGACACGGCAAAAATTAAGATGGCCGTATTGCATGCGGATTACGATGATGCTTTTATAGCCTATTTAAACGGCACTGAAATCGCTCGGGGAAATTTTGGTCCTCCAGGGACCTTTCTAGCTTATAACGATATACCAGCTACCGATCATGAGGCAAGCCTTTATCAAGGAGGCCTCCCCGAAGCTTATCCAATTTACCCTTTGGCTTTCGATCAAGTAATTAAGGAAAATGAAAATGTATTGGCGATTCAGATCAATAATTTTATGATTTCTTCTTCAGACTTTTCCAGTAACTTTTTTCTTTCTCTTGCTATTGCAGATACCTCAAGAGATTTTAATCCTACACCCAGTTGGTTTTACCCGCCGTTTATTGGTAGTCACCTTCCTTTAATCAGCATCAATACAGGCTCTCAGGTAATTGTTGATGAGCCAAAAATTAATGCCACGATGAAGGTTGTAGATAATGGCATTGGCATAATAAATTATTGGTTCGATGCCGGAACTGATTATGACGGTGCGATTGGCATAGAAATTCGAGGCGCTTCCTCACAGAGTTTTGACAAAAAGAATTATGGACTGGAAACCCGCGATCAGAATGGTAATAACAATAATGTATCCCTATTGGGCATGCCTAATGAAAACGATTGGGTATTGCATGGCCCATATTCTGATAAGAGTCTGCTTCGTAATGCCATCACTTTTGAAATAGCGCGCGATATGATGGATTATGCTTCCCGAACACGATTTTGTGAATTGATAATTAATGAAGAGTATAAAGGTATTTACCTTTTAATGGAAAAAATTAAGCGTGATAATAACCGCGTCGATATCGCAAATTTACGCACTTCAGACATTTCTGGCGATGAGTTGACGGGTGGTTATATTATTCAGATAGATCGAGACGACCTTAGTACCACGAGTGATGGCTGGCGTTCTCCTTATGGGACTTTTCCTTTTTATGCCTATCATAATCCAAGTAAGGATCAATTAGTACCGGCTCAGAAAAACTACATCCGCAATTGGATATCGAACTTTGAACAAGCCATGACAAGGCCCGATTTTAATTCGACTTATGAAAATTACATCGACGTCACGTCTTTTGTAGATTATTTCCTAATCAATGAATTAGCGAAACATGTGGATGCCTTTAAATTGAGCTTTTACATGTATAAGCAAAAGGATAGTGACGGAGGTAAGCTGCATATGGGGCCTATTTGGGATATTAATTTGGGCTATGGAAATTTTGATTTTGGATGTAACCCAGACCCAAATGGTTGGATTTATCCATGTACATCGGATGCTTTTTGGTTTGACAAAATATTAGGAATACCAGCTGTTCAAAACCGCATTTACTGTCGTTGGGAGGAACTTAAACAGAATAAGCTAAGTAATACCTTCTTAATCAGTAAGATAGATTCCTTGGTGAGCCTTTTAGGTCCAGCGGTGGATCGGAATTTTAATGAGTATGACATATTAGGCAGCTATGTTTGGCCTAATAATTTTATTGGCAATACCCATACAGAAGAAATCACCTTTTTAAAAAATTGGCTAGGGCAGCGTTTAACTTGGATGGACAACAATATGTTAGGTAATCCTTCCATAAACTGCAGCTCGCTGCAAACAGGCTCAGTGGAGCTAGTAAGTCATCATTTGAATGTTCAACCCAATCCTTTTGAAGATCAAATAAGCTTTACCTTTTTTGAAGGTGGAATGAACGAGGGGGAGTTTTATCTTTATAATTTACAAGGAAAACTCATTTCGAAAATTAAGCCTTTAGAACACGCTGTTCTAGATATGAGTAAGGTTCCAGCCGGGCTGTATATTTATGTATACCGAAAGGGACAACAAGACTTGCAAACGGGAAAATTAGTGAAAAGGTGAATGGTGTTGTCCCAAAATAATTACTCCAATAATTTTTTTGATCCCTCATTAAAGTGAAGCCCAATTTTCTAATATGCCATTAGAGAAGAATTCACTCTGCTTTTCGTTTAAGCTTAAAATCTCTCTGGCAAGATTTCAACTTTTCTAACGCTTGGTATTAGGTTAAAGAAAGGTGACAGTAAAAGTGACAAGAGTAGTGTGTCGCAAAAAGGCTATGATTTAAAATCGCCTGAATTTCAGCATTTTAATAATTTAATCGAAAATAAACATTCAGACCTTTGTTTCAGATGGACTAAAACAAAAAAAGCCTCGTAATCTATTGAATACGAGGCTTTTTAAGGTGGTGCCAGCTGGAACTCATACCAGCCTTATTACTATCTAAAAATCAATGGTTTAGAACGATTCTTTAGAAAAATCGTCCACAAACCGTCTACAAATCGTCTTCCTCAATCTTCTTCTTGAAGTCCGCAAGTGCTGTTCTTAATGACTCGCCTAATAATTTGGCGTGTTCTGGATTAAACTCATAAGGGTCGATCTCAATTTTCAATTTGAAACCGCTTTCTTTTGCTCTATATTCTATTAGGGCATCATTTAACGGAGGTAAGCCTTGACTAAATTTTGCAGCAGCACCAGAGCTCTGAGCAAAAAATTCATCAAAATAATTTGGCCCTAAAACTTTCTCCAGCTCTTCAATTTCACTGGGCTTATATTCCGACTTACTGATCCATGTATTGGCAATATTCTGCCGTGATGTATTCATCTCTTTGGCTAGCCAAGCTTGAGTTCTTCCTTCTCTTGTGAGTTTAGCTTTCAAAAACTCTCCGATGTGATTTTCATATGACATAAGGCAAATTTCTAGTTTATAAATGGATAATTGGTGAAACATAAGTTTCAGATATAGTTTACAAAAAGCTCTTTATATTTTGCTAGTAAATTAATTACTATATATTTGTCAAGTCAAAGGTTGACAATAAAAGCATATTAAAAATTACAGATTTATGTATTCAGAGTTAGATGTCTATAAAGCCGACAAAACAAAGCTTAAATCAATGGTCAGCAAGTACTTAGGTACGACTTGGCAAACTCGCTTGGCTAAAGAGTATCCGGTATCAAAAGCAGCTTTAACTGCTTGGAATACGGGAAGGCGAAAAGGAGGCAAGGCAGAAGATATGGTTCGAAAGGCGCTAATCGATTTTCGAGAATTGGTGCTGAGCGATTCTGAAAATTAATTAATTCCACTACTATGAAAAATGCAGTTATACCCGGCTTATTTGATGATCATCTAGAAATGATTGCCATCGGCGAAGACTTAAAAGTCGTTTTCCGTGGCTTAGCGATTCCCTTCGAAAATCTACCAGAAGCCATACTTGCCAAAATTAGGGCTGAATTAAACAAAGATATTAAGGCGCGCATGGCGCTAAAGGAATGGGGCTTTAGTGAAGGCGCGGCGATGCTAAAGCAATTTGCTTGGTGTCGCTTTGGAGGAGTTGATTTAAACCCTGATTTGTGCAGCTCTGGTAAGTTGACTCCAGACTACCATGAATGTGGCAATAGAGGCAATTGCCCTTTTGAGGGTAAAATTTGTGTCAACACATTTAATCTTACTAGGAGAGAGGAGGAAGTCTTAAAGCTGATTGCTTTGGGCTATCCTGAAAAACTTATCGCAGCGGATCTTTTTATTGCTCAGGTAACTGTGGCCAAGGTTCGAAAGTCTTTGTTTGTTAAAACGAAATCGATCTCTTCTGTAGATCTTACGCGGTTTGCCTTAGAGCATAATTTCATAAGCCCTGGCGATGCGACGCATTGAGGATTTAATCGAAATCGCATCTAACGACAAGGGCGCCTACCGTGTGCGATTCAGCTACAATGGTCGCTATACCCTTAGCCCTTATATCAATCGTAGCGATATCCCACGCATGATTTGTATCCTTCTAGGCAAGCGTATTCAAAGCATGGTAAACCAAAGGTCTTACCTAGTGCGTAAGGGTTTTGTGTGTAAAAGGCTTGAGGATCAAAAAGCCGCAATTCACCGGCTTAATTACCGCCTTTCGGCCCGCAGTAAATGGGAACCGAATAACTTAAAAAAGTACCTGCAGGCGCTATTGCCAGACTTAGAGCTTATCGCACCCAGAATGGGCAGGTATGCTCAATCATGGTTCGAGCTTATTGTGGCGGTAGAGTGCTTTGTCTATGAAGAGCGCATCGAAAGTAAAATTAAAGCCCTCATTAAAAATGCCTGATACTCCAGACAAAGTCTACCTAAAACGGCTGTGTGAACGAGACTATGCCGCTATATCCAATCAAATAGCATCTCTGGAATTTGACGACCGCTTGAGTCAAGAGGATAAAGAACTTTTAAAGAAATTTTATGAAAAGGATAAAGCAAGAGCTGAGAGGCACTATCGACTATTTGCATAGTAGAGGAGGAGTATTGTTAGGTCTCCTCTATATAATTGTGATACACACTTTAGCAATAGTTGGTATGGCTTATTTCATTGAAAAAAACAGTGACTTCGAACTTGGGGAAGATCAGGTCAGTGAGCTGTCCGCCAGCAGCACAGAAACCTCAAAGGGCTATGGCGGTAGCCCTTTATTTAAAGATGATGAATAATGGAGTTTACGATAGTACGCGAGGGCAACCCAGAGTGGAGGCTAATCCTAAAGTTTGAGAATACAAAAGTGCTTAGTAGCAAGCTGGAGCAAATGGCAGAGGTTAACTTCGAGCTGAAGAGCTGCATTAAAGACTGGGACAATGTTTTAAAGGGGTTTTCACAATATCTAGCAGTTAACATATATCAATTCCTCTATGCTTGCCAGATTGGTGAGGAAAGACGGAGACTAAGAAGCTGTCAAGAACTTATCTGGGGTTTATGTCCAGAGATTAAGGAGGTAACTATTCTATCGGTGGATGCCCCAAATGTAAAAGATCACGATCTAACTATTCGCCAAAGTGTGTAGGGCTATGGTAGTATCTAGAGTCCAGTTTATCGTGTTTTGCCAGAAGCATGAGGTCTATGCGCCCTTTCATTTGAATGTAAAGGAAATGGCCAAGGTGCAAGCTTTTGTTCGGTCCTTTTACGAGACGGCTTATATCGCTAATGTTGACCAAGTCGAGATTTCAGAGGCGGAGTATAAAAATCATAACTACGAATCTGGGAAACCGCGCAAAGCATAGTAAGCCATGGCAAAGCGAAAGTTAAGGGCGGCTGAGGAAGCCCGCTTGCAAAAGAGGCCTCCCGCTAAGCAGGAAATTGAACGAGTCAAGTTAGGTAAGCCCTGTGGCCATTGCAAATTAAGCAAGGTAGGGCAGTGCCGAAGATGCCGCGATGTAGGGCGCTATTTATGGTCTAAGCACCAAAATCAATACTTGCTGGCGATTTAAACGAGTTGCCGAATTCAAACTATTAAAGTGTAACTGTAATAATGTTCATCGACCATAAAAAATTACTCGAGCAAACGAATGGGGGCCTCGAGATCATACTTAAGTATTATCCAGATGCGGAGAAAGCGGCCCAGGATTCTAGGCAGAAGTTTAAGATGAGAAGCGATGAAAAGACGCCTTCTGCCAGCTTAAAGAAAATGCCTGATGGCAATTATATCGTTACGGATTGGGGCGAGGTTAAGAACACACCGCGCAATGGGATTCAGATATGCATGAAGGAAGAGGGGCTTGACTTCCGGGATGCGGTGTTATTCTTGGCTAAAGATTTTGGTATTGCTGGCGAGGGTGGTCACAAAGCTGTTTTTCAAAAGGATTACGAACAGCTGCCAGCGGCCGACGGGCAAAAAGAAGGTGACTATCTTTTTGAGTATAAAGAGTACACCAATAAGGAACTGGCTGTAATTGGCCCAGGTGTTACCAAAGATCAATGTTTAGATCATAAGCTGTACTCCCTTAAAAGTTATACTTATGTAAGAATAAGTAAAAAGACGGGGGAGCTGGTGCAGCATGTTTTTAAGAGCAACGAAAACTACCCGATTTTTCAGTTTGTTTTTGAGGACGGTGAAGCGCAATGGGGTAAGCGTTTGGAGCCTAAAGCGGAGAATAAAGCAGATCGTTTCCGGTATTTTGGTGAGCGGCCGAGTGACTATATCATGGGGATTCACTTGATAAAACGTCGCTGGCGCAAGGAGAATGCCGATGCGGCCGATCAGCATGATTCCATGGACGAAAGGGAGGAGCAAGCCACCCGCATGGATAAGAAGCTGCCAGAGATTATTATTTGCGGAGGCGATCGCGATGCCCTAAGCACAGAGGCTGCCATTAACACCAATGTGGTTTGGTTTAATTCCGAAACGGCCAAAATCTCTAAGCGCACCATGAAGGAGCTGGAGACTTATGCTTACAAGGTGTATTACCTGGGCGACATTGATTCCACTGGCTTAAAGGTGCAGCATAAGCTGGCCATGGAGCATTTAGATCTTCATTTGGTAAGACTGCCCGAAAAGTTGCAAAAGTTTAAAGATCATCGTGGTAATCCTTGCAAGGATGTGCGTGACTTCTTGGAGCATTTCAATAGCTTTCAGCTGAAGGAATTAGTGCGGGTTGCGATTCCTTATCGCATGTGGGATATTGTTTGGAAGAAAGATACTCGCACCGAATTTTACTATAAGGACTATGCGATCAACCCGCTTCAAACCTATAATTTTTTAGAGGCTTGTGGCTTTTATCGCTTCAAGCTTCCTAATGTAAAAACGGGTTATGTGTACATCCATAAAAAGGATGGGGTAATTGAGGAGATCGATCACGTAGAAATAAAGGCTTTTGTAAATGACTTCCTGAAGGAGATAAAAAGCGAGCCGAAACTACGCAATGCCTTCTACAAAAGTAGACAGTACTTGGGCGAACAGTCTTTGAGTAATTTAAGCTTAAAGGAAATCGATTTTACGGATTATACGCCTACTTCCCAGCTATTTTTCTTTAAGAATCAAAACTGGGAGGTAAGTAAAGAGGGCATCCGAGAAATTAAAGCAGGCGAGGTAACCGCTAATGTGTGGGCCGATGAAGTGATAAAGCATAAGGTTAAGAAGCTGGACGATCCTTTTACGGTGACGCGAAGCGAAGAGGGCGAATACGATATCAAGCTGCATAATAAAGACTGTCTGTTTCTGCAGTACCTCATTAATACCAGCCGGGTGCACTGGCAAGAAGAAAAGAGTCTGCAGGAGAAAGGCATTAAGCTTTCGGAAGAGAAAGACCAGGAACAAAGGTTACACCTAATCAATAAGATTTACAGCCTAGGTTACCTCTTGCACCGTTATAAAGATCCTTCGCGCCCCTGGGCGGTTTTTGCTATGGATAATAAGATTAGCGATGATGGCGAATCGCATGGTGGTTCGGGAAAGTCTATCGCCTATAAGGCCGTGCGGTATTTTATGAAATCGGTGAGCCTAGAAGGGCGTAACCCGAAGCTTACCGAAAACCCCCACGTTTACGAAAACGTAACCAGCCATACCAATTATATTTTGGTAGATGATGCCAATAAATACCTAAAATTCGATTTCTTCTATTCGCAGCTGACGGGTGAAATGACAGTGAACCCAAAGCATGGCAAGCAGTATGAAATTCCTTTTGAGGATGTTCCGAAGCTGGCTATCACTTCTAATTTCGCTTTGCGCGATGATAGTCCTAGTACTTACAGAAGACTACTGTTCTCGGTGTTTTCGGATTATTACCATGAAGATAAAGACGGGGAGTATGGCGGTAGCTTTTCGCCGAAGGACGAGTTTGGAAAAAACTTGTTTATGGATTTCACGGAAGAGGAGTGGAACCTTTTTATTAATACCATGGCGCATTGCTTAAAGGTCTATCTGAGTTTCCCGAAGATAGATCCTCCTATGGGTAATGTTACGGCGCGGAACCAGATTACGCAAATGACACAGGAGTTTAAAGACTGGGCCGATGTGTATTTTGGGGAAGACAGCAATGCGGATAAGTGGATTGTAAAAACCGATGCTTATACCGATTTCTTAGAAAAGAACCGCTCGGCGCAGCGCACCTTTGGCAAGGTGAATCGCTTTAAAAAGTCCTTGAAAATCTACTGCAAGTACAAGGGCTATATCCTTAATCCGGAAATATTAAACCCCGATAGTTCTGGCCGCCTGGTGCGGACGGTACAAGGTAAAAGTGCCGAGCATTTTTATGTGCAGGCGCATGATCGTAAAATCTACGATTTCGAGGGGCATGTAGTGAACACCAAAATTTCTTTAGATGAACAACGAGAAGACGATCTCCCCTTTTAAGGTAGCGCCTTTGGAGATAAAAACACCAGCTGGGCCCCAAGCTATAAAAAGGCCAATGGAGTGGGTGCGAAGTGAGCATTTGCTAGACTTTATTGACCCAGAAAAGAAAGAGAAAATTATCAATATGCCTTACTGGATCTTAACCAGTTCGGGTGCCTTGTGGTTTGAGTTTGTGCGCAAGGAAACCGAGAAAGAAGAGCTATTGCAACTAATACGGGCTAAAGTAATCTACATCCGACCCTGTGACGCCCGCAGTAAAGCCACACAGGAAAACTTAAATCAATAAACACTTATGAAAACACAGCAAAAGTTTTTGGAATTCAATGGAAAGAATATTGTCTTTCTAGATGTTGAAGGCACTTACTGAATTGCCTTAAGGCCGATTTGTGAAGCCTTAAACATCGACGTTCGCAGGTCTCGAGATTTGGCCAAAAATGACCCAATTTTAGGACCTGAGGTGTCTATACAGGCACTGCAGGTAGTCAAAAAAGGTCAAAAACAGCTAAGAAACATGACCTGCATACCAGAGAAATTCATTTACGGATGGATCTTTTCACTGCGTTCTGAGAGTGAGGAACTAACAAAATATAAGCGTACTTGCTACGATTTGCTTTTTGATCACTTCCATGGCACCATTACTAGCAGAAAGGAGCTCTTAATGCAGCGGCAGGAAATTGATGATCAGATTCATCACTTAAAAAAGTCTTTGAAGGAAGAAGACGCGAAGTTTAAGCAGCTGCAGCTTTTGCAGAGCAAACGTAAAACCCTCAGTACTCAGTTGAATACGATTGATAAGGAATTGGTGAAGCAACCAGAGCTCTTTAAGGACGAGGATTAAGGATGACGTAAACTTGAACGCCCACCATTTGGTGGGCGTTCTGGTATCTAAAAATACAAAAAATGGGATTCATTTTATTGACCAGACGTTTTGAAAGGTATATTGAGGTTTCTAAATACAATTAAATAAAAAGCTAGAAATATAAACTGCTTGTAAAAAAGTACATTTACTGTTTATCGATTCTTCTACGATCTAGTGAAATTAGGACTTAGCAAAATAAAGGAAGATAATTTCAGCATTTTTAACAATCTAAATATCGGCTTATTTTGTGAGTATTTTACCTAATTGAAGCTCTTTAGGATTTGTTTGTTCAATCATTTATATGTCTATTATTTAGGTTTTATGGATACCCAATTTGAAGATTAACAAATTTTTAATTAAAATTTATTGTGTCAAAATACTGTATATCAAGTATATATGAGTTAATTTAGTGGAAATATGTTTCAAAAAATCTCATACATTACAAAAATTTAACATTCGAAAATAATCAATATGTGAATTTTTATTTTAGATTTGAATATCTTAATTTAAAAATTCGCTATGAAAAAATTACTTTTTGTTAATCAGAAAAGCTGTAAATCGAGAGTACGCGCAAGAGTTGTCAAGGCTTTAGGCGTAGTTAGCTGTATTTTACTCTCTCAATACCTATCTGCTCAAGCTAATCCACCGGTTACCCCTGAATATATTATGGCATCCGGGCCCTATGCTAATGTCGAAAATACATGTGTAGATAAAGACCCAGTTACTGGAGCTCCTGGTTTTACAACTGTTGAAGTCTTTGCATGGGATGGAGATAGTCCTGCCATCGCGCAAACATGGAATTCAGGATCAGGCCTAGAAATTTTGGCTTTGCCCCCGGGAGCAGCAGACCCCGATATTCTTGTAGGCGATAATGGCCAATTTATATTAGTGGCCTATGAACTTGGTAATGATATTGTTCTTGATTTATTTCAAAATGTTATTGGCGGCGGTTCTTTAGCTTCTGCTGGTTCATCACATATCATTAATGATGCATCTCATCCTAATTTAGATAAGCCCTCTTGTCAATTTAATGCAGGCCAATATGCTGTAGTATATGAGGATAATTCAGGTGTAAATGATCTTCTGCTTGCAACTGGATCATTTTTCCCGTTTTTCCTCCCACCGACTATTACAATTGTTCCTTCACAAAGTTTAGCTCCGGTTTCAGATATTTATGTTGATCGTGTTAATCCGGATGTCTTGTATATAGAGGAAGAAGTATACGTTACTGCAGCAGGGCGAAACACAAATTTGGGAGGTTTTTATGTAGATATCTTTTTTGTGCCTGTAGGACCAGGCCCCAATATAACGGGCTTAATAACTCCTGGTGGTCCTTTGGTAGGAACATCATCTCAAGTATTCCCCCGAATAGATGGATTTCAATTAAATTCTCCAGGTTGCTATGAATACAGTTTAGTCTATGGTGATAATAACCTAATTTATAATGCTTATAGTAATACCAGTTTTGGTGTAGTAAGTCAAGTTGGGTCTTCCAATAATGAGCTACCAGCGGTTTCTTTTAGTGGAGATTTCCATGATATAATTTGGACGGCTACAGGACCAGGAGGTGCATATAATAATGAAATAATTGGTTTAGGCGCTGCGGGTTGCGTAAAGGATCCTTTTTACAAGCAAGTCAATTCGGTTATTGGAGCTGGAACAATGAATTTGTATCCAAACATTTCAGGTACTTGTAATGCAACGAATAAGAAAGATTATGCAATGATATGGTGGGAACAGAATTCAGCAAATATTTATTACAAATATGCTAACGCGGGTACTACAAATTATAAGAATGCAGGAAATACAGATGAAGCCGTAAATTCTAATGAAACAGATTTCCCGACTTTATTGTACAAGGATCAATTTAACTGGGATAGCGAGAAACAATTAGAATTAGAAATTCGTAACTTGTCCGGTCAATTAATAGGACTTTACACCTTAAATGAATTTAAAGATAAATTAGGTAGCTTTAAAAATGGACTATATATCTTTAAAATTACTAATAAGTTAAATCAAACTCATAAAATTGAAAAAGTGTTAATCAAATAGTGAGAAAAAATTTTATCATACTTATCTTACTTAAGGTGGGCTTGCTTTCTGGGCAAGCCCACTTTTGGCCTTTTGGGCAAGGCTTAGGCTTGGACTTTAATCAAAATCCTCCACAATTAAGATCGGTACCTTGGCAAAGAAGCAGTACACCACAATTTCAATCTGATATGAATCAATGCTCGGTTTTTGAGGATGATTCGGGGCGGGTAGTACTATACTTTTTAAATGGAAAGTATATGGATGCCAATGATGCTGTAATTTATTCGGTGCCCAATTACCATCGAGCACCCGAAGTGCTCTCAACACAT
Organism: uncultured Schleiferiaceae bacterium; assembly: GCA_963977415.1. Taxonomy (GTDB): domain Bacteria; phylum Bacteroidota; class Bacteroidia; order Flavobacteriales; family Schleiferiaceae; genus Croceimicrobium. The sequence continues at coordinate 21,874 of CAXBOS010000010.1, forward strand.
TGGGGAAACATGGTAGGTTCAAAGCAGTCTAACTTTTATCTCTTCAATGACACTTTGTACCATACTTATACTTCTGGAGTATTGCCCGTGCCTTTCACTAATCCTATTTATGGTAGGACAAGTAACTTAAAGATTTTTCTTAGAAGGCTTGTTAATATTAATGGCACTTGGTCAATCAACCTTATCGATAGTTTTCCCAGAATAAATAATTCTGTGGATTTCCGAAATATCTATAGTGTAGTTGATCATCATCCTGACTCTACAAAATATGTTTTATTTTCAAGTCTCAACAAATCGATGTTAAATATCCCTGGTACCTTTGAAGCCGCAGAGAAGAAGATTTTAACGATCACTCCCTCGGGGTTTGTTGAAGGCCCTGTTAATTTAACAACGGATTTGCTGTATACCTTATACCAATGCAGGGCATACTCAGACTTAACAGAATCTATTTACGCCTACCCTTCTAATGTGGGTCAGGTCAGGCATATTGTAAGATATGAGCCAATATTTTTAAGAGGAAATAATTCTTCCACAGTGGTGCCAAAAGACTCCATGCTTTTTTATTCCCCAAAGGATTCGATCATCACCTATACAAGCCCAAGAGTTTTTCGGATAGATCCGAGTCAAAGATATTTATTTGTGGCAATGATTTTGAAAGATGGAACACCTGGTTTTATTCATAGATTAACCAGATATGATTTATTAGCGGCTAACCAAACTGACTTTGAAGCGACCGCAGTTGATTTAGGTGCTCCTGCAAATTTGAAGGTGAATGATATGCAATTCGGGCCTGATGGAAATTTATATGTTTTATGGAGTGATAATCTCCAACGCACAAGCTCTAACCAAAATTGCGATAAAATTGGCCGCATCGTAAACCCTACCGCAGTAGACACCACTCAAATTTCGTGTACTGTAAATTTTCTAAGTACCCAGCCATGGCAGGCCTATTCTATGTTTCCAGATTTCACCAGTCGTCAACGCCAACACGGTACTTTTGAAATGCTTTATGCTTGCCAAGATAGTGTGCAATTTAGATTAGATTTTGGTCGCGGAGTAGATAGCGTAATATGGAACTTTGGCGAACCAGCATTAGGTGCGTCAAACACTTCCCAAGATCTCGATCCGGTGGTAGCTTATCCACAAGCGGGTACTTATTTTGTGCGAGTGGAACTGTGGTGGCGGGGAGAAGTATTGCATACGCTCTCCGATAGCGTTGAAGTTCTACCAGTAATAGATTTTAGATTACCCGAGGACACTATTTTATGTGAAGGAGAAGAATTGCTGCTTGATGTCTCTCAAGATTTTAGTGTACAATACCACTGGAATACGGGCGATACTACCGGACAGATTATAGTAGATAGCGCGGGGTGGTATCAAGTAGAACTCACCAATGCTTGCGGGCAAATGAGTGATAGTATTTGGGTAGATTATATTCCTGATCCTCAGGAGAGCTTACGCGATACTAGTCTTTGCGAGCAGGATTCGAACCTCTTGGTATCGCTTCCTTACAATGAAAACTACTTTTATCGCTGGAGCACAGGTGCAGATAGTTCGGCGATTAGTGTCAGCGATTCTGGGACTTATACGGTAACTTATGGCTCTTATTGCGATAGCATCACCGAAAGTTTTACTATTGAAAAGCGCCCTTGTTCTTGTGAGTTATTTATTCCCAATGCTTTTACTCCCAATGGCGATGGCTTAAACGATGAATTTATTATTGTTAGCCCTTGCGAAGAACTGGAATACGAGCTCTTGATTTTCAATCGCTGGGGAACATTGGTGTATGAGCAAAGCGAGGGAACGCCTAGTTGGGACGGTTACTATAATGGTGAACTTACGCCAGGTGTATATGTGTATAAAATCAATTATCGCGGGCGATCTATGGATGGCGCAGTGGAGGGGAAAGAGAGTGGTAGCATTACCCTGTTAAGATAGAGCTATACTTATCAAAAAGCCAGTTTTCTTGACAAAGGGTAAAGGCGCTGAAACTATAGGATCGATTTTAAAGAAGTAGTGAGCTATGTAATATTTGAGGGGGATAAAAATAGCCAGTAACAGAAGTGTTACTGGCTATCTTCATTCTATATGGTATTGTTACTTGGGACCGAATCCTGAGGAGGGTAGATATAAATATACTACCTTCACCTCGTTAGTGAAGCGGTCTTGTAAATAAGTGATGTAGCATTGACGGACGCATCGGGGAATAAGGTCCTTTTCAGGATCGAGATCGCTTCACACCCTCTTTTATGTAAGGCTTAAAGCTTTTTTAGATTAAGGAAGCAAATAAAACTTTTCGAAGATGTTTATATTTCCAAGGTACGGCGCTTCAAGGTTTGACATTTCCATTATTTATACTTGTCTGATTATAACACTATCAAAAAAGCCCCAGCATTACGCTAGGGCTTTCATCAATTAAGCTTCAGCCATAGCGGCAATGGCTTCGTTATCTAGGCGCCTACGCTGCAATTCTTGCAGTTCGGCGCTTTGCCATTTATTTAAAAATTCCATTAAGCGCAGCATGCGAGTCATTTCTTGGTTATTAAAAAACTCTTCGCATCCTTCTTTCTCTTTCATCTGCGAAAGCTCGCAGAGGTAAAAGGTTAATTGCTTGCACAGCTCACTTAGATCTGTGTCTTGCAAATAGGCCATGGCCTCAATAGTATCCTGGTTTAAATCAACCTCATGGTGTTTAAGCCAGGTTAAGACTTGATAGTCTCGAGAGCCTTCGAGGTAGATTTCTCCTTTGCGCAGCTGCTCTATAAGGCGGCGCTCCTCTGCCGTAAACTTTACGGTCTTTTCTTGTTTTCCGTTTAGCATTATTGGAAAATTTAAAAGTTAAAAAAGTCCAGGGTGTGCTAAACGGAATCGGCGAACCGAGATCGCGGACAGCCTTCAATATATAACTACCCCACCCTGGGTTATCTTAAGTGCGATATTATTGCGGATCATCGCGATTCCGTTTAGCGTTGCTAATTTCAAGAATGTAGATTAATAAATAGATTGACAATTGGTTATAATTTAATATACAATTGTAATAATTGTCAAGTTGGGGTGGGAGTGTAGATATGTATAAAAAAAGCCCTAGCGGGTGGCTAGGGCTTGGGGGTAAATTTTATTTAGGCTAAATAACAGCTTGAGAGTAATGCTTTACTAAGTGTTGAATAAAACTGGTTGTGCAGTGTGGGACTCAGCAGTCGTGTTTAAATTATTGCCTCGTCTCATTGCAATGCCTCGCTCTACAAGTGCTTCAAATTCATTGTTTGTTTTTTCATAGGCCTTAATAGTTGGGTTGTTTTCAAACTTGCTTTTAAGACTTTTAACGCAAAGTTTTAAATTATTTTCTATTGACTCCATGTTATATATAGTTACGTGTGTGTATAAAGTTACGAAATCGTCGACTTGCAACATAATCAGATACTAATTCATAATAATCTCTAATTAAGGTTCTTCTTTCTAGATTGTTACTGTAGTCGTCTATTTCTAGTCTAAGTTCTTTTAAAGCTTCAATGTTTATGGGCCTTCCATGCGATTTCCATTTATTGTTATTACTAAGGTGGTCTGCAATTTCTTTTGCTCTAGCTATTTTTTCCTCTTCAGTAACAGCAGAGTTAAGTTTATCAACGTCTGTTCTGTGTGTGTTCCAGTTTTTGAACTTGAATTTGACAAGCCAACGTTCGAGTAAATCAATCGTTAAATCTTTAGCTTGTTCATATCCTCTTAATTCAGCAAGATCAAAATCTTTCAAAATCATAAACTCAGCTTGAGATAAAGTATTGTTTTGAGCTTTTAAAAGTAACTCATTAATTTTATCCAAGTAACCTAAAGCAGCAACTAAGCGTCCTTCGCGATTTTGAACTTGAGGGTCAATAGGGCCTAATACAGAAAAGTAATCCATGTGTATGCTGTCTCCACTCATACAAAAAATCGTACCCGCGCTATATGCATAATCAGGAACAACGAAATTAACTTCATTGTAATGATTCCGGAGGATATTTACATAACGTTCAACTACTCCAGCACTTCCACCACCAGTTGTCAAGACAATAAATATTCGCTCCCTTTTATCAGGATCATTCCCTAATTCCTCAACTATTTTCAAGAAAACATTTTCCCCTCCTTCAAAGGGTCCGAAATAGGTCAAAACATCTGCTTGAAAATGATCTTCAAGACCGAGGAGTTTTTCCTGAAGAAGCTTATGTATTTTGCCGTCTAAAACTGGTTTCATGTGCAATTGGTTTAATTCCTAATACCTTCTATAGGTTTTGCATAGGTTTGATTTAAATATGCCCCTCCAGTCATTTAGCGAAGATCAATAAAATCCTAGTCTCAATGAATTGACAAATAGCTATTTTTAATTAAACAAAAGTCAATAATAGCTGGGTGGGTATTTTGTTTTTTCTAAGTAACTCGGATAGGTTACAGAAAATATTTTTAGGCTAAATATTTGGATTACTTCTATTTTGTATGAGGTTGATAGTCATATTTAGCCAATCGAAGTAATGCGGCAATTAGAAGGAACATCTTATCTGGGTGATATTCTTCACTATTAAGAAAACAGTGAGCAACATTATTTCTTAGGTTTAGGCCATTACTTTTGGTAAAAAGATAGTTGAAAAATAGCATGTCCTCATTATTGAAGAATTTTTGAATTGTTTCATTTTCAAGCACATTGTGTATGTAAGCTTCTTGCATTCCTTTTTGCCTGCTTTGACTAGTACCAATGTCTAACCTATTGCATAAATCACGTAAAAGCCCTTCAAATTTGAGAGTTAAGCTATCAATACATAAAATAAAATTTGGTTCGTAATATTTACTACTAGTCCAAGCTAATGACTGGTTGAAGAAGTCATAGATCGCTGGACCTAAAAGTGCAAGCCAATTTGTTGGATTCTTTTCCCCTCCGAGATCATAATTATTATGAGGCTTGCCAATCCAAGATTTTGTAGCAATAAATTCCAGGAAATTTTGGTAATTAAGCTTACCGTTTCCAATGCCTGATATTAGGAGAAAATGCAAGAACGGTAAAACCGACATTCTAATGAATTGATCATAAGTTTCATAAATAGCTAGATCCTTCTCATCTATTTTAGAAGTGATATTTTTATTTTTATCAAAATAGATTGTTGTCACTAAATTTAGAAATGCATTGTTTTTATTTTCAGATGCTTTTAAAACTTGTTCATAGCTTGGAAACATTTGCCCCGTACTTATAAATCTATAAATGTAATCGGTGTCATGATTTAAAATGCCCTCTACTTGTTTTTTAATAACCTGCTGATGCTCCTTTAGTTTATTAAGCATTTCTTGGTCATAGTCGATCTTAATTGAATCAAGTTTAACCTTTGGTTTAAGCTTAGAATATAAAGCTTCAGTAGACTTTATTAGGGCTTTATTTCTTGCTTCAGTGAAAGAGGATATTGCTCTTGAATAATAGTCTAGTTTCAACCAAGATCGCTCTTCTTCAATTTCTGATGAGGCAAGATTAAGGTAAGCTTGACCTTTTGCGTTGTGCCAAGGCCTGACATCAGAATTTGTTTTTTGAGCTATACGGATAGCAGTAGGAATATAATAGTTAGCTATTTCGAAAAAGTCACTTTTTTTGTTAGCTTGATTAACTTCAGTTTCAATAATTTTCAAAGTATTTATGAAATCATCAGCTTTGAAAAGTTTTGGATACTTGAGCATATCTTCTAAAATGCCATGCTTAGTGTAAAATGCTAAGTCATGTTTGAACAGCAATTCCTGCACGAGGGACTTTATTGGTTTTAGATCTGGTCTTAAGCCAGCTGATAATGCGATCAGGCATTCAAAAGTTTGGCCAATGCGATATTGAGTCTCATCAGGCACTGATTGGCTAAATTCTAAGTAGTTTTTTATGGTATCCAGATAATTTTCATTTGCGATTGAAGCATAGTCCCTGTGCTTAACACCTTTTGGTCCATTCCATAATAAATGGTTATAGCGTGCTTTGAGAATCGGGTTTTTTGATTGCTTTGCTCTTGTTTTTAAATACTTAGTAAATTCGGCTTGTTGCGCCTCTTTGATGCTTTTTTTATCAGGATCCTTTTTATTGATATCGAAATCAGGGTAGAAGGGACCGAATGTTTGTTCTCCAATGATGTCAAAAAGGAATATATGGATTTCCCACTTTACTTTTTGCAGTTCTTCTAAATCCGAAATGTTCTTTTTAATTCTAACCCAGTAAAGTTCAATTCTATCTTCTTTTTGAAGTGAAAATGCATTGTCTTCTAAAAAAGCGTAAGCACTAGATAGATTATGTAAGTTATCTAAATCGTCGTTATTTGAAGTCATGGATCTATTTTACTGCAACAGATTCGTAGGTCCAAATAAGTCGCTTCATTGTTAGGACTACTCTAGACAGGCAGAAGTAGAGAAGAAAGCACATGGTTAGTACGAGCAGGATTGTGTCAATTTTTGAAAATTCAGTGAAATACTCGGCATCATCGAACGCACTTTGGATGTAGAAACCTTTAATTACTGTTAAACTAGAAGTTATTCCAATGCCATAGCTTGTAGAACTGACAACGGTATCAAAAAAAGAATTGAAATTCGATCCTAATTGGCTATTCTCTTCTTTTTGATTGTTGTCTGAATAATAATCTATCACATAAATAATAAATACTAATCCATAAATTATGTAGTGTAATTGCTCAAACTCAAGGAACGACCGTATAAATAGTTTTAATTGACTCCAAAAGAAGGCACTAATTATCACTAAAATAGCAAGAAATGCTATTGCTAAAAAGTTTTTCAGGTTAAATTGCTTATTTTGATGCATCAGATTTTTCTATGATTAAAGTTTTTAACTTTAAAATTATCTTTGGTATCATTCTGGTTTCCTAAAACACCTCCAGCCGTAGCGCCTATAGCGACTCCTGCAGGTCCACCTAGAAGGCCAATAACTCCTCCTATTAGAGCACCCGTTATTGTTGAATCATTTCCACCTTCTGCATAAACATCATTAACATTATATTTTACTCCATCGATGAGAAAATATCTTGAGCCAATTTTACCTTCAAGCTCGTGTCTCGAGCTGACATTTATCTTTAGGTAGATCTTTTTATCTGGCCTATTTTTAGACCTAACAAATAATCTCATATCGAATTGAATTATTTTAATTGAAAGATTCTTTTTTTTCTGTTAAAAGTCTATTTACAGAACGATATTTTTTAATGTACAAATGTGTAATACGTAGATTTTTTTAGTCAACAAGATTTTTAAGCCCCAGCATTTCTGCCAGGGCTTAAGCTGATTCTTAAAAATCAGCATTATCACTTAGGCTATAAAAGAGGCTTTCAGCATCAAGGATAATATGGTCTAGCACTTGGATGTCCAGGAACTTGCCGGCTTCTTTAAATTTCCGGCTAAGGTTAAGATCTGCCTGGCTAGGTTTCAGGTTTCCTGAAGGATGGTTGTGTGCTAAAATTATGGAAGTGGATAAGGATTTAAGGGCCGTTGCAAAAGCGAGTCGGATATCGACAACGGTACCTGTTATCCCACCAGAGCTAAGTTCCACATGGCCAATTACGCGGTTGGCATTGTTAAGTAGGAGAATGTAGAATCTTTCGCGCATACCTCGGTCGTCTGGCCAGATCTCTTCAAAGTACTTGTGGGCTTCAACGCTCGAGCAAACTCTAGTGGAAGAATCCTTCTTTTTCGGGTGGTAATTCAGGGTAATTTCATTTAAAACATTCATAACGTGTGTGATTAAGTTCGGCTGCGTTATGAAGGCCTAGGGCCAGAGTAAGCGACAAAAGGAGATGGAACGCAAGCCCAGGGCTTCAAGCTTTGCCGGGGCTTTATCACTGGCGTGGATGTTTGAGATTAAACCGAATGCCTCCAGAACGAGGGTCTTTCTTCCTTGGTCGTTATGAGTTTAAGAAATTCCGCTTTGAAGAGGGCGGCCTATCCTTTTGGTAGGCCTATTCCCCTTTCCCCTTAACAATGTATAGAATAGCGTAAAAAAATTGTAATAGTGTAATAATGGGATGACAAAGCTCGATTAATCAACTGTTTAGGCTGTTACAGTATTATTACAATTCTTTTTAATTATTACAAAAAAAATGTAATAGTAATAGGTAGAGTTTGGGCTTATTACAGAATTACAAGTCTAAAAGGACTCTCATTACAAATTGATAGTAATCATTTAATATGCTGTATATCAGTTAATAAAAAGTGAAATTTTCGCATTATTACAGAATTACACAATTTTAGTGAGTTTATAACTATTACTATTAAAGTCAAATTATGAATCAAACCTCCCCCAAAGTCTCGCCATCGCTAAGCGACCTTTTCTCTAAAGAGGAAAGAATTTTATTTGAGGCGCAAGCCATCATGTCAATTATCAATGCAGCAGGAGACATCCCGCTAAAGCTCAAAGACGAAGCTTACTACCATTTTTTAAGGCTTCAAGAGGAGCTGGACACTAAGTAAATGTCCTTTTCATACTAAGAAAAGGGGGCTTATTTAGTAGCATGGGCCAATTAAATAAGGAGCTACAGCGGTATAAAGTAAAATACCTTTTATTCACCTACTGGAAAAACTTCAATGCTTTTCTATTAGGAAGTTCGCTGCCTTATGTAATGCCTACTCTCAATCAAGGATCTTGGAACAATGTCTATTTCACGCCAGGGAAGATAACCCTCAGCGAGAAAGCCGAGAATTCAGAGAACGGCCCCTTTTTCAACTACGAATTAAAATCATTTTTACCCGGGAACTTTAGCGATCTAAGCTTAGCCTTAAGCCGCTATTTAGGTCGCAAGCAATTGGTATTACTCGAGCTAGAGAACGGGCAACGTTTAATGCTAGGGAATAAAGATGCCGGCGCGGTCTTTAGCTATGCGCAATCGGTATCGGGACTCGGAGTGGAACTAAACTGGAGTTTTAGCGATTACCGCCCCATCAATCAAGTAGAGTGGTTACCTCAGTTTAAGATTTCGGCGGCAGGAATGCTGCAGCAGCTTTATGGCGATAATAATACCTATTCACTAAGCGCCACAGGTGCCTTTACTGTGGTCGGTCCCGATTCGCCCAATCTTTATATCGAAGCTTCAAAACTATTGCAAGAATGAGTTACCCAGAAGACAAGGGCTATATATCCAACTTTGTGATTAGTCTTACCGCACCGACAAATAAAGCAGCTATGTGGGCGGTTGGATCTGATGCCAATAGCATTACGGACTATCGCTTTTGCATTTCGAATACCTGGCAAAGCATCACGGTATTATTTAATGTTGCATTCGTTGGAAACGCTGCGCCTGCTAATACTTCACAAGTATGGTTAGATACTTCGGTGAACCCGAATCTCTATAAAATCTTCGATAGTGTAAATGCGGTTTGGGTAGCGATCAGCGATTTGTACCCCATCCATATTGGTGCTGGTGCTCCAACTGACAATCGTAAGATCTGGCAAAAGCCTTTTGGTAGTAGCTTCGAGCTATTCAAGTATAATACAGTTACGAGCAGTTGGGATAATATGCTTGCGGTTCCCGCGGTAGAGCTCGGTGGTAATACTACCATTTCAGATAAAACCTATGATCAGAAAATCCTTTGGTCACAGCAGAACGGCAGCATCACGATAGAGATAGTGAATACGGCACCGCTTAATTTATCCTTTGTGTTAGAGCGTAACGGCACCGGTCGCGTGTTTGTCCAGGGCAACGGAGTTTCCGTTAACGGGATTCCTGATGGAGTAGTAGAGATCACTAATACATTCAGCTCCTGTTGGGTGCGCATTTTTGATACCAATAGAGTAAAAATTGAAGGAGAAATTATATAGCCATGGCAAGACCACATTTACAACCAAACTCAACGTTAGACTGCATTTTTAACGGCGGGTTCTGCCGCATTAAGCATGAAAACGGCGGCTTATTAAAGTCAAGTGCTAGCGGAACCGTGCTGGTAAACTACCTCTACGATCGCGATGATAAATGGGTTCCTTTAAAGCTAAGCGCGGACCAGGAATGGTCGGCCAATGCGATTAAGGCCATTAAGCAGGAGGGAAGCGATATTGATGCTAGTAATCTAATAATTGGAATACAGCAGTGAGTTTATTGGTAGGCAGAGTCGTTGGTGTCCGTCGTGGCCAGCTGGAGCAATTTAAACCCTTCGAAGGAGGCGTTAAAAGTGCCTTGCTTCGCATGGGCTATACCATTTTAGACATTGACTGCCTGAAGAGTTTTGCTAATCAAATTTACTTGGAAGAATGACAGTTATAGCACGCTCTATTCAGGTTGGCAGTAGCCGTTCCGCTTCAGATCTCGCCAGTTTATTAGCTACCAAGCTTTCAGAAGCAGGCTTTGAAGTTTTATCCAGCAGATGCCTGAAGTCCTTTAGTCTTTCCATTTTCGATCCTTCCGGTCATCCCTACAATTGGTTAATCACGCCCATGCGCGAGGAGCTAATTAACCAGGGCTATACCCTTTTAGATATTGACTGTTTCGCCTCATTTTGTAAATCTATTCACGATGCCAATTAATTTATACCCAGATTTCAAGTTCTTTTTAGCCCCTGCAAATAAAACAGGCAAACTTGCCTTTGTAGAAGTTATTGGACCCGCCAATGCTCCTGAAGTAGGAAGAGTGTTGGAGGCTGATTTTAGTCGGCCTAATGTGGGTGGGACTAGTGGTTCAAGTGTTTGGCAAAATAATCAATTGATTGAGCTTGCCGAAAATGAGCCCGATTGGGATGATAAGGAGGGGTGTGCGGTGATTAAAATGAGGCCGCAATTGGAAAATTTAGCATTTAAAAACCTTGATTTTTCAAGTGGATACACCCTATTAGGTATAACTAATAACGGAGTAGGTGGCGCATCACCTTTAAACGGGGTAAATTATAGAGAGTTTAGGGAAACCGGTGCAAACACAACTCACGGCCTTGTTTTAATTACACCGGGGCAAGTAATTAATATTAAGACCAATTTTGAATTAATCTTTAAACCAGTAGGAGGTAGAAGGTATTTTCGAATATTCAATAATGGCGGCGGCGGAGGTAGTTTGATTGTTGATACATTAACTAATACAATAACTAACAACACATTAACAAATGCTATTAAGTTTATTACTTTAAATGATGGCTCTTTTTATGTTGCAATTAACTACACGCCAAACTCTACCGGTAATATTAATGTTCAAATAGTTAGCGTTGATGATGATGGAGGAACGACTAGCTTTATAGGTGATACAGCAAAAGGCTTTCAAGTTGTAGGGTTTACAGTAACCAAGTCTAATACTATTGAGGGGCTAATACCAAACGATACACCGGCACCATTAACCCGCTCCTCAAACTCATTTCAACTTACCGATTTAGTTGGCAGAGGGCTTTTAGGCGCAACGCAAGGCACAATTTATCTAAGCACTTTCGCCGAATCACTTGCTAGAATTGCCACGGCGTCAATTTTCACTATTGGAAACACCGTGGGAAATAGAATAATTGTGAGTAATGCGGGGCCAGACGTCACAAGACCCTACCTCATTATTGAAACCCCACAAGGAAACTCAGTATTTCAACTAACGGCGGATAGTAGCAAATCAATAATAAGCTACAAAGAAGGGCAATTAATTATAGTTGTAAATGGGGTGGCAGTTAAAAACGATGCTTTTTCACTTGACTTATCAACGACCAATAACTTAAATAGCTTTGGAGCCTCTCGGCCCTTGGATTTCAATGGGATAGCCTTTTCACCAATAGCACTAACCGAAGCGCAAGCCATTGCAGCCTTAAATTCTTTATAATGTACATAAAAGCAACTTTAAAAGGCTCAAAATCCTCCGTATTAGCCGATATTAAATCCATCCAAAAGGATGGGGAGGCCGTTTATCCAGATTATCCGGACGGATATGAGGTGACCGGATCCTCAGTATTTGACCGCTATGTGGTGACCCCACCTCGCCAAGAGGTGATCACTCCGGGGGGTTATGCCGAGGATGGAACCGAGACCACCGCTCCGGTGATGGGAGATTGGGTCTCTCAATTGGTGCTCCCTGCTGGTTATGATACAAGCCACTTTATTACTAGTATTTGATTGTAAACGAGTGTGTAAAACTTTTGTAAAAGTTGATACCGATGTCAAGTGAATAATTGACAGAAGTTTTAATTTTAGGCCATGAACGGAAATCGTCAAATCGTAACTTTTCCTTTTAAGCCTCACTTGGCGCAATATTTATTTCATAGTATAACCAATACTATTGTTAGCACAGAAGAGGCCTATCATCGTACATTAGATATAAATTTAAACTCCGCTCATGGGCAGATTATTCGCTTAATTCTTAAGCGCGCTGATTACCCAGGAATCAATGAAGTAAAGAAGGGATTTTCTTTAACGGTTACTATTCCTAGATACAATCCCGACAAGAAATTAATGGAAGATGGTCGCTATAATGAATTGATCATTTCTGAAGAAGCTATCGAGCTTATTAATACCTTATTTCAAATTGAATTTGAAAATCATTTCATGTCTTATATCGCTGGGCGTGTTGCTTCCGAAAAACGCGGCGGCTTAAATAATGCTATTAAAACGTTTGTTGCGACCTATAATTTAGAGGAGACAGAATTCAGTTTTGATCGCATCCGCAAGATGTATCATCGTGCTAATTTTCCTTTGAAAAGTGCGGCTTACGAAAAAAAAAGTGACGGCATTTTAAGAGATACCCCAAAAAGACAGTCTAAAACATTGATAGAAAGGTATTTAAAATAAAAGCTAAAACTTAGGACACCGAAAAACGGGGCTTTTAAACTTAAATATCTGATAATCAGCAATAAAGCGGTTTTGCTAAGAAATCCGCTTGTCTTGATCGTTTTGAAGGGTCTAATGTCCCATTGCCTCAGTCCTTTTCATCCTATCCAGCCAGACTTAAAATTGTACAAAGCCTAAAGCGTGAAGTACAATAAACTCTATGCCTCTATTTTAAAGTCTGAATGGGCGATGATGCCTGATGCTTGGAATAGTTATTCCATCTTCTTAAAGAAATTGGCCGATGGTACTATTGAGGATCTTAATGCCTTAGAGGTCGCTAAGCCAGAATTGGTGATTTCCTATTTCGATACGAAGGGCTCACGCTACCGCCATGATTATAATAATCCCGACAACATTCCCAAGGATGCGGTTGCGGTGGTCGAGATCATTGGGGTATTTACCAAGTATGGCAATTTGTGCAGCTACGGTATGACCGAGCTAGGCGCGATCTTAAATTCAGCTTTAGACAATCCAAAAATTACCGGTGCGGTTCTCTTGGTTGATTCAGGAGGTGGAGCCGCTAATGCCATTGCGCCTTTAAGCTCAGTTCTAGCGAATCGCGATAAGCCGGTAGTCGCCTTAGGTGATACGGTTGGATCAGCGGCCTACTGGGTTGCTTCGCAATGCGATTATGTCCTTGCTGAAAATACAATCAGCTCTGCTTTTGGATCCATCGGTACTATGATCTCTTTTGCTGATATACAGCCTAAGCTTGAAAAGGAAGGCATAAAGTTTCATACGATCTATGCACCCGAGTCCACTCATAAAAATCAGGCTTTCGAATTAGCCCGTGAGGGTAAGTATGAAATGATTCAAAGAGAAATGCTTTCACCTATGGCGAAGGCTTTCCAGGATCATGTAAAACAATACCGAGGCTCTAAGCTGAAGCTTGAAGAGCCTGGGCTTCTGAATGGAAAAATGTTTTTCGCTAAAGATGCACTCGAAGTGGGCTTGATTGATGGCATTGGCAATATGACAGCCGCTATTGAAAAGGTCCGTTCCCTGGCATCCAACTATAAATTAAAGAAGGCTTTATCTAATGTTTAATCAAAATCCATAACATGACTTGGAATGAAATCAAGACTAACTTCCTATCGCTGCTAGGAATTACTAGTCTGCCTCAGAAAGAAGGAAAATTAAATCTTTCAGAGGAACAAATGCAGCTACTCAAGGAGTCCTTGGGAGATCAGGGCTTAGTCGATAATCTGGTCAAAATTGCGAATCAGGAGCTATTGCAGGAAAGTAAGGTTGCAAAACTGGAAAAGGAACGCAAAGAAACGGCTGCGGCTTTACGATTGATTCTGGAGGAGAATGACATCGAATTGCAAGAGGAGCAATCGGAAGAGGAGGAAGAAACTGATCCTAAGTTGAAGACGGCTAAAAAGCCAGCCAACATTACGGACAGTATTAATAAACTTAAAGCGGAGCTGGCCGAAAAGAATCGCATGATTGCCAAGCTTGCAGGAGAACCTGAGTTGGATACCGCTGAACTGATTAAATCAGGAAATATGAAAATAGCACATTCGGCTACGCATTTATTTGCCAGTGCCAACGGATGGGATGCCTTTGCAGATCGTCCCTGGAATCAGCGCGCAGCTGGTCAAGAGGTGAAGTCAGAAAGTTATTCTGAGCTGAGCATTGATCGAGTAGTAGAGGACTTTGGTGACTACTACAAGCAAGACCTCAATGAGACCGTAAGTTTCTTACGTGGCATTAGTCGTCTTCCTTCGTTTTGGGGTCGCTTATCTGGCGTTCAAGATGAAGCTTGGTATGTAAAGTTATTCTTGGGTGAAATTACCCAGGGCCGTAAAAAGAACTGGTTACCGAAAGGTAAATTCGAGTTCCAGCCTGAGAAAGTGAAGGTTTACGATAATCAGATTGACCTTGAGTTCATGGGATATGAGCTGCAAAAGTTGGAAAAAACTTGGTTGGGTAAATTAAATCAGGAAGGCGCCAGCCCTTTTAAAATGTCATTTGTAGCCTTCTTAATGCAGGAAATCATTAAGAAGCGTATCGAAGAGGATGAAATGGCTTTGATCCGTGGAATTTATGTGCCGATTGCCGATGATTCTGAAAAGGCTGGAAGCTTTTTGCATAAATGCGAAGGCTTGCTTAAGCGCATTCAAAGAATGCAGGTAGAGCGTAAATACTTGCCTTATGATATTGGAACTCCTACCGCTGCCAATATTGTAGACTACGTAGAGAAATTCGTGAAGAGTATTCCCAAATACTATCGCGATTTACCCGGAATGGTGCTTTATATGGATCCAGATTGGGAGAGAGCTTACCATAAACGTAGAGAGGAAATTAAAGGTACCATGCCAACGTATCAGCCTGGTAAAATGACGGTAGATCGCTACGAGAACATCCGCATTGAACCTTTGCATTTTGGATTAGGAGACTTCATGTTTATTACGATCGATGATAACATTGATCTAGTGGAAGGAAGTCCTACTGAGAAAAACACCTTTACCGCGGAGAAAGCAAAAAGAAACTTAGCCGTTTATGCAGATTACCGCATTGGAGTGCATGTGTATGCTGTCGGTTATGAGTGGCCAGAAGGCTTACAAATGACGGATGAAAAGCAGTTGTTTTTCTCCAACAATGTGGAGATCAAATTGGACAATTATGTGGAGATAGATCCTAACGTAACAACTCCATCGGCTAAGTATCACAATGAGCTACAAATAGGCGTGAACACTGGTAATACGGCTATCACCAATATCATTGACGTGCCTTCAGGTACCTTTGTTTACTTGTACGGAAATAGTGGAGCGAACCCTTCTACTATTGCCGCCAATGCTGCGAACTTTGATATGAGTGCGGCGATGACGCTTTCTGAGAATTCCGTGATCAAATTTTACAAGAGACCAGATGATGGTAAGCTTGTGGAAGTGTGGAGAAACGAAAATCTACTTGAGCCAAACTATGTAATATTAGATGCTGGTGCTACGACTGCCGATGCTACAGCGGGAGATCGCTTTATCACTTCAGCGAATGCCGGTGCAACTGCTCTAACGAATATTGTAAACGCTGAGAATGGCGATAAATTCAGGATTGAAGGTGGAAGCAGTACCAATGCTACCACAATTGCCAAAACTGGCAATTTCAGCCGAATTAGCGCGGCCATTACCTTAAGCGATGGTAACTGGATAGATGTAATCTACCAGGACGGTAAATTCATTGAACTAGGTCGCTCTGTGGCTTAGAATTAATTCAGAGCTCCATGCTAGCCATGGGGCTCTTTCTTAACTAACAATTTCAAAAAGATGAAAAATTTATTTAGAACATTTTTAGGCTTAGGCTTGCTGCTGTTTTCCGTAGCGATGATTGCCGACCCTAGTTTATTCAACCTAGTTATTGATAATCCTGAAGTCGCCCTGGCGGTAAGTGGTTACATCCCTATCAATGTGGTGAAGCCCGCGAAAGATGCGGGGGTTTCCAATAATACCGATAAGATCACCATTTTCGATTGGAATGATGTGGTAAGCGGTTATCAGCGCGATGCAAAGGGAGTGGTTATTCCAGGCAGTTTGGTTTTAAAAAGCGGGGCTTATATGATCCAGTATTATAGCACGCGCACCAAAACTAGCCCTTCTATGGCCAATGAAGGGGATGCCGATTCTGTAAGCTTTAAGCATAATGTGGATACGATGCACCCAGGGGACTCGAAAGAGATCTTAGAGCTCATTCAAAATTGGACCAATGCCAATGCAGGGGTTATCGTTGAAAAGTGCTCTGGAGGGAGTACGCGCTTATATGGTGATCCGTGCCATCCTTTACAGTTAAAAGCAACGGGACAAGATGACGGCATGCGCGGACAGCAATTGCTTTGGGAAGGTGTAGGCACTGTGTCTAAGGTACCCGCTATTTATGAGGGAACTTTAACCTTAGAGAGTCCTTTAGCGACTATTTCGGCTGATGATGATCAGCCTAGTGTTGTATTAGGATCTGGACAATATCAGCTATCTGAAAATACTTCAGCTACTGAATTGGCCAGTTTGGACGATGCAGAAAATGAAGGGATATATACGCTCTTAGGTTCCGG
This sequence comes from uncultured Schleiferiaceae bacterium, assembly GCA_963977415.1. GTDB lineage: Bacteria > Bacteroidota > Bacteroidia > Flavobacteriales > Schleiferiaceae > Croceimicrobium. Next base: position 38,679 of record CAXBOS010000010.1, read on the forward strand.
AGGTACCAATCCTTCGAGCATAGCTTCGGGAGGTGATTTTGTTCTAAAAGACGGTATTACTTGGAATGCCAATGCTGGAGCACAGATTACCTTAAAAGCATTTAAAACGGGTGTTAACAGTTTCGTATTTATAGAACTAAGTCGGGCTTAGTGTTTTCATAAGTGGAGAAAGGCCGCCTCGGATTCGTTCGGGGCGGTTTTTTTTTGCCGTTTTGTAAAGTAATTAACTTATGGTTTTTCATAAAATAGTTTGCAGATGTGCAAACATTAGTTTTAAATGGTAATATTGCAGTCCTCAAAACAACCTCTCTGGAATGGCAAATATTGAAGATAAAGTTGACTCTCTAAATAATAGAGTTGAAAACATTGCTAAGCTGCTAGTAGACGTAATCAGTATGTCAAACAATGCTGATCAAAGGGCAGATGAGAACTTTAAACATCTAAAGTCAGCCATTGAGGAGCTAAATACCAAGGTTAGCGCTTTAGAAAAGCAGTCCGAACAGATTGATAATAAACTAGAGAATTTAGATACAAATGTTGAGTCTAATTTCGAAAATGTTGATGGCCACTTAGGCAAAATTCAGGAAGAGCTTGAGAAAATCCAAAAAGTTAGTCAATACTCAGAACAATATGAAAACCTTTTAAAAGTGGTTTCGACATCTAAGTAAACTTATTATATTGAAAATATCACACCGCCTCGGATTCGTTCGGGGCGGTTTTTTTATGTCCTTTTTGTGGCTTCAGATCCTCTTGATATTGCTAATTTCTAATCGTTTAGTAAAAGCAAAGCAATGTCTAGCATTAAAAACAAGGTTCTGGCCTATTTGAAAACCGATCGCAAGTTTAATAGCGGTCGTCAATTATACGTTTCTTTTCCGGGTCATAATCGAGCGTATGCGCGTCGTTTGGGTGCTATCAGCGAAACGGATGATAATGCTAAAACCCTTTTTTATGAGTTGGGCAAGTTGGCTGGTATAGATGAACGAGTAGTAAACTCGATCACTAAAGGGCCTTTGGAAAGTGGGGAACCAGACAAGGTGGAAACTAAAAACGAGCCAGTTGATATTCTGAAAGATCAAGTGGAGAGTATTGCTTACCCTCAACTTAAAAGTTTGGTCAGTGAGCTGCAATTAGAGGTGGCCGATCAAAAGAAAATCACTCTTCAGGCGGCTTATTTAGAACATCTGAGAGGCAAGTCTGAAGAGGAGGAAGAGCAAAAAAAAAGCACTTAAAGTTACTCTATCACAAGGTAAACTTTAGTCAAGAATACCCATTTTTAAGAAAGGTCGATTGTCCCAGTGAATTAAAAAGCTTGGCCAACGACCTTTTTAGCGTTTGGGGCCAGCTGGTCGCTAGTCGAAAACAGTTAGAGCAGGGTAGCATTACAAGAGGATTAAGCCAACAAATTGTAGAGCTCTATAAAGAGCGTGTATTGATCTATGCTGAACTGGATTATTACCGAGCCACAAATAAGATTTTAGGGCAGCATGTAATCTTTCAAAAACGCCATTGGCGCAATGAAGTAAAGGCGCTACCGCTCAAAGAGCTGGTAAAGAAATACAATGCTACTCAGAAAGCGATTCGACTGCTAAAGCAGCAGATAGGGGGTAATGATCGCCCCGATTTAAAAGAGGCGAGGGAAGCAAATTTGGCTCAGAAAAGCTGGCAGCTGGCAATTATTGAAGAGATAATGCAGGAATTGGATGGATAAGTTATTTAATCTCCCTGAAGCCAAGGAAAAAGAAGCATCTGGAACGGACCTTAAACTGGTTAAAAAGCACAGCATTCAGCAGCTAAAGCAGATAAGTTCATTGCGCGATTTAACTGAATCACCCTTACCAGGGCAAATGATTTTTCTGTTCACCGATAAGTCTTTTAATGCCTTTTCTTTTGTGTCGTACCTATTGGTTGAGCACGCAAAAATTGATGAATTGTACTTGTCTACTTATAGTGTCAGCAAGAAAATTCTGCTCAGCTTCTCACAGCTGCTTTCAACGGGTAAGATTAGTAAAATTGAGTTACTGGTGGCTGATAGCTTAAAACATCAAAGGCCTCAAGTAAAGGATCAATTGGACCGTTTTGCAAATAGGTTTGAGGCCTTATCGGTAAAGTATGCCTGGAATCATAGCAAGATGGCGCTATTTAAGATCCAAGATCAATACTATGTGGTAGAGGGCTCAGGCAATTGGTCTGAGAATAGCCGGCATGAACAGTACTTGTTTGCCAATGATAAGGAACTCTTTGAATTCCGCAAAGAATGCATCCAAAAAGCGCATGAGATCGAGCGCTGAAAAAAAAATCCCTTGCGGTCTAGTTTAAGACTTGGCAAGGGATTATTCGTTTTGGCCTAAAGTCTAGGCTTCTTCTAAATCGGCGGTAGCCTGACTTTCCCTCATCAGGTTACTGAGTTGTTTCAGCTCGGCTTGCTGCCACTTGCTAATGAACTCCATTAATCGAAGAATGCGCAGCATGTCTCTGGTATTAAAGAAATCAGTGTCGTCTTGTTGTTCCTTAATGCGTGAGAGCTCGCACAGGTAATAGGTAAGAAGCTTACTCAGTTCCCCTAGATCTTCATCTTGCAAATAGGCCATAGCCTCAATGCTGTCTCGATCTAAGTGGACTTCAAAGTCATCTAGCCAAACTGGGAGTTGATGATTAGGTGATTCATCTACGTGAATTTCACCAGTGCGCAGCTTCTTAATAATAGCTTGCTCTTCGGCAGATAGATCTACCTTTTTTGTTTTTGTTTCACCTTTTGACATGTGTGATTATTTAAAAAAATTAAAAAATACCAGGGCTTGTCAAAAGGTGGTCAGCGAACTGACTATCTTAGATAGTATTGGGTATTCCTATCCCACCCTGGATTTATTGTAAGTACGAAATAATCATGTGGATTTCGCAACCACCTTTTGACCTTACAAATTTGTCAATTGTGGGGGGATAAATCTATTGACAAATCGCACTTATTCACTTAACAAAAGTCAACTTAACATCCAGGGGTAAATAGTATAGTTATCTATAAAAATACCCATGTAATGCGCTATCAAAAGGGTTTAATGTCCTTTTCGAGGGCTAAGAAGCTTCTTTAATTGCATGTATGCTTCCAAGTAACATATTGCAGGAAATAGAGGATTTAGCGGCGGTTTCAGGCTTTAGTCTGAAAGAGATAGCCGTTTATCTCAATTTAGATGAAAAGAAGCTCTACAAACAGTATAGCGACCGTGAATCAGAGGTCTACAAAGCCTATCAGAGAGGGCTTTTAACATCCAAGTACGAAGTAGATCAAGCCTTAGGAGAGGATGCTAAAACAGGAAATTATACGGCTATTCAAATTCAAATGAAGCGAGAGTATGATACGAAGCTTGAGAATGTGAAAATGAATCTAATTCAGGGAGATCTATGAATCTATCGAATGAACTGGATGGGGTCGAGCTCGAGTTAATTGAAGAGTATTTCACTAAGGGAGAAAGCGACAGTCTTCCTGAAGAGCTGATCCAATACCTGGATTTAATGCAGTTAATGGCCGGTCGCTTATTGCGATGGGATACCGGTACTCGGAAGAATCATATTAAGTTTTTTACAGCAGAGCCTTATGGCTTATCAAAGTATAAAGCGGAGCAGCTGTATCACAATACCATTGAGTTTTTCTACATCGAGAAAGAAACAAGCCTTGAGGCTTTTGGAAATTATTATGCTCAAAGATTAGAAAGTCTGGCCAATGCTACCGTTCAAATGGCGACCGATGAAAAGGCCTTGAAGGTAGCTGGCCAGCTTTTAAAAGATGCCATGGACATGCGGGCCAAGTACCGACCAGCAGAAGCGGCTTATCCTGAAGAGCTGTTCGGTAAAAAGACAGTGATTTATAGTGATAATAAGAAGCTACTGGGTGAAGAAAGCCAAGACCGTCGCGAAATTGCGCGCTTAATTGACAGTTGGGAAGTGCCCGAGCAGGAACGCTTGCGTTTACGCTCTGAAGCTGGAATAGATAACCCTAAATTAATTTTGGATGTCTCTAGCCGCCCTACGCAAGCAGAGTGAAGTTGAAGTACGTTGGGGATCTTGGTTAAAGCAGGCCGTAATGCAAATCTCACCTAAGGATTTGTATTTAATTATTGGTCGAGCAGGAGGAAAGACAACAGATTTTCTAGCGGAGCGAAGTATAGATCTATGTCACGAGTTACCAGGGGCATTTATTGCGATTACGGCCGACACCTATTCCAATGCAAATCAGAATATCATTCCTTCCTTAATCGAAGGTTGGGAGCGCCAAGGCTGGGTGGAGGACATTCATTTCTGTTTAGGCAAAAGACCGCCCAAGCATTTCAAGAAACCCTATAAGCCGGTGATTGAATGGAAGCATGTAATTTCTGTTTTCACGGGTACCATCTTTCAGGTGGTGAGTCAAGATAGACCTTCTATCGGCGCTGGAAATTCCTATCAACATCAGATTGGGGATGAGGCCAAGTATTTAGATAAGCGCAAGCTGGATAAACTTACGGCTGCTATTCGTGGGGAATATGTGCGGTACGGCGAGTCGCCCTATTATTTAGGGAAGACCTATACTACGGATATGCCCAATCCCGAGCTAGGGGAGCATGATTGGATTTTGACGATGCGGCGTTTTATGGATCCGGATCAAATAAAATTGATACTGGAGGCGGCGAATGTTATTAACGAAATCAGAATTGAAATTGAGGGCTTAAAATTGGATAAGATTGCCAATCGAGCTAAGATTAAACTAGCGGAAAAGAAGCTTAAATTATGGCATGAACGCTGGGGCAAGATGCGTAAAAACTCTGTTTTATTCATTGTTGCTAGTGCCTTAATCAATATCGATAATTTACGCCTGCAGTATTTTATTGATCAGCTGAACAACTTAGGTAAAGCAGAATTCAATACGGCTATTTTAGGCATGGAACCACAGGTTCCAGATGAAAGTAAATTCTATCCTTTCTTAGCCAATAAGCACCTCTATAAAGACGGTTTTGAATACGATTACCTGGATCAATTTAAACTAGGGAATCGAACCTTAAAGAACTCTTTAGGACTAAAATATTGCGATTCCAATTATAAGCTGGAGGCGGGTTATGATGCGGGAAATATGAACTCTTTAGTGGTTGGCCAGACGGCCACGGATGAATCTTGGACAAGGCTGCTTTGTGAGTTTTACACGGTGGCACCAGATCAGCCGACGGACTTAGGTGCTGCCTTTGTGAAGTTTTTCGAGGAGCATCAGGATAAAGAATTGGATCTCTGGTACGATCGAGCGGCCAATAATTATTCCCGCATGAAATTGGATTTCGCTACGATGATGGCCAAGGCGATTGAGTATACCAAGGATGGTACACCGACTGGTTGGCGGGTGAATCTCAAGAGCCGAAATCAAGGTGACATTACCCAAGCCCAGGAATATAAATTGGTTAAGGATATAATGACAGGTGCTTTTTCCAATCTCCCTAAGCTGCTCATTGACGGTTATAATTGCCCGGTACTTTTAAGCTCGATGCGGGTTGCGCGTGTGCTTTTTGAAAAGGATCGCTATGGGCGGACGATCATCAAAAAGGATAAATCGAGTGAAAAGAAATTCAAGGGCAATACTGAAAAACTCATTTGGAAGTCAACCAATATGAGTGATGCTTTCAAGTACTATATCTGTCGTCCCAAGTGGCTGGAAATTAGCTCACAGCGGGAATCACCAAGTTTTGATGCTCCCGTTGATTTATCAGGAATATGAGTAGCCAAGAAGAGCCCAACGCAAAGCCGAATGATCGCTGGTATGGCGAAGCTCCTGCGCAATGCACAGGTAAATGCGCTATTGGTGGACCTGTGTTTTATTCCTGCCTCACTTGCGGCTGGCAAGAAGATTAATTCAATCCCTTCTCATGAAATATTATCACGGATCAAGTCAGCACGACTTGAAAATCTCAGGCAGTAGAAATAGTCGCTATGGCTTTCCTGCACTATTTCTGGCCTCCAATATTGATTTGGCGGTGCAATATGCCTTTTACAATGCGGAGCAGGAAAAGAGCAATTTGCCGGGCTGCGTCTATGAGTTTGATCTAGCGACTATTCCCAAGGTAATTGATTTTAAAAATGAAATCACCCATAATACGAGCTTCAGAAATCTGATCTATCGTCTTAAATCGCAGAAGCATTCTGCGGTTCGAATTTTAAATGCGCTGGATTACCCAAGCATAAAATTTAAGGAAAAACACTACAGTACTATTGTGGTAGTCTTTGATTTTGAGGTGATCAAAAACTACCATCGAATAGGAACTGTATCCCTCTAGACGACTAAAAAGGGCTAAGTTTTTTTAAAAACTAGTCAAGTTTAGGAGGGTTTGAAAAATTACATTTTTCTAAAGGTTTGAAGCTCAACAAAGAAGGGCTCGGAAATAAAACGAGACCTTCTTTTTTGACGGAAAACCTAGCAGCCCCACTCAAGCGGCTTGTTGTGCGCCCAAATTCGCCCTCTTTCCTTAGATATATGATCGCGCAGAAAGGCAGCGCCAACCACTTATTGACCGCCTTTTTCGCCTTGTGCTGTCCTTTTCAAGGGCTTGGATAGCTAGTAAGATTGTATAAAGCAAGTCCATGAACTTAAATCACGCATTACTACATGCACGCGCTCTTAATAAGAGGGATCAGCCCTTTGAGATATCCTTTGTGAAAGTAAGCGAGGATGGGCGTGAAGCGAGGCGAACCATTAAGCGGTGCATCCTGCGAAAGGCAGACCCTAAGGATGTGAATAAAGACTACAAGCTTTTCCTATTTGATGCGGATACCCTAGAGAATAGAAGCTGCTGGATCCCCTTGATCACCTCTGTAGATAATCAAAAAGTAACGATTGAATGAGACATTTGGAGAAGGATGGTTTTGGTGCCTTTGAGTCGGAAGCCGGACTCTTTACCTACGAGATCACCAGTAAGACTAGGCAAGAAGTAGAGGAGAGTGTAGCGCAGAATAAGGTTGCCGATGAATGGGAGGATTATACGCTCTCTGTAGGTGCCTTCAAGGTGCTGCCCATTGGTAAGAATAACGATATGCCTAAGATTATTCGTTCGGCTTTAAACTCAAACCACCTTGCTCCCAGAATACTTACTAAGCGTCTGTTCTTAACATGGGGCCAAGGGCCTGCACTGTATCGCTATGAACTCGATGAAGAGGGCTTAATGCGTAAGAAGTTCCTTGAGGATCCTGAGGTATTGGCATGGCTTAAGGCCAATCACTACCGTAAGCATTTAAGAAAGGCTATTATTGATTTCAATCACGGTGAGTCCGTCGTTCATAAGATCTTCCCCGATCGAGGCCTCCGCATTAGCAGGGCTCCAAAGATTGCACGTATTGAGCATGTTCCAGCTGATACCATGCGTTTAGCCTATCGCATTTCTGATTCACGTGAAGAGCCTACCCATGGCCTCCTAGGTAAATGGAATAGAATATTTCATGGCGATTATAAGGCCTATCCGCTATTAGATGAAAGTAGCATCGCAAGCGGAAGAGTTGGCGTTCTTTTCAGTTTTATTGATGCCTATGCCCAGCGCTACTACCCGCACCCAGATATTATTAGTGCCTTGCCATGGATTCGTAGAAGCTCCGCCATTCCTTTTATCCTGGAGACTTTTACCAAGAATAACCTTACCATTCGTTGGCATATAAAAGTGCCTCAGAAGTACTGGGATTCTCAGAAGGATATCATCCGAATTCGGTGCAAGGAAACCGGGGAGCAGTTTACTGAAAAGAAATTTATTGAGTTTAAGAAACAGCGTTTCAGAGAGGTTTCCGCGGTTCTTTCTGGAGCCGAGAACACGGGGAAATTTATCACAACAGATAGCATCTTTGAAGTGCTGGCAGATCGACATTTAGTCGAACATGCTTGGACTTTTGAGCCCATCGATCAGAAGGTAAAAGATTTTGTCGATGCGAACCTTTCCATTAGTAAAAGAGCGGATTTAAATACTATTTCAGGCTTAGGGCTTCATGCTGCTCTTAGTAATGTGTCCGCTGAAGGTAAAGCCGATAGTGGCAGTGAGCAGCTGTATGCGCTAAGAAATTACATGCTGACGGAAGTAGATCTACCGGAAGAGATTATCTGTGAAGCTTGGAATTTAGCAATTGAGCACAATTGGCCAGATAAAAACGTTCGCCTGGGCTTTTCGCGCAGTCTTCCCATTCGTGAGCAAGATGTCACCCCAAAAGATAGAGTAAAGAATGATTAGCCTCTTTAATTTTCGCAATTCCGGAACGAAAGAATTTAGGGTTCATGTTCCTTTTTTAGATCCTGACGAAAGCTTTGCTAAGCTCCTTCCCAACACGGAGAAGGAGAGTTTTAGAATAAGAGCATTGATTAGCGCAGCGCTTTACGATCGCGCCCAAGCTCATTATGAATCGAATGACTTTAATCAAGAGAATCAGAATAATGCTACTCTTAAGATCCTGGACTATTTGGTTTACTTGGTCCAGGCCCCAGTGAGCAGTTTTGCTTATCTAAGCTATGCTCCTAATAACGATATCGTTCATAGCAGAAATGGCAGGCGTGAGCATTGGGATAAAGATTCGAAACCAGCGACCCAGTGGAAAGTAAGCGCTCAGGAACAGGAGCTCTTCAAGCAGGCACATGAAGCGATTAATAATCTTCTCTCCTATATCGAAGAGAACCGCGAAGTTTTAACGGAGTGGAAGCTTTCGGCTGAGCGTAAAAAGCAAAGAGGACTGTTTATTCAATCGGCAGATCAATGGGCTGATGTTCATCCATTAGGCAGTGATCGCTGGCTTTTTGTTAAAGCCTATCCCTTCTTTAAGGAGTATATGGATAAGTCTTTAGCATCTACTTTGGGTAATCTCTATGCTCCTTTAAAAGTCAAGTTAGAAGACAACAGTTCTCTGGAAGAGGCAGACAAAATACTTCTGGAAAAGTGTAATGCATGCTTGGGCATTTATGCCTTGGTTCGAGTGATTAAAGAAATGCCTTTAGAGATTACAAGGTCAGGCATAAACCAGAACTATAGTAGTGATCGCATGACCTTAAAAGCCAGTCAGGTGGCTACCGATAGCGCTTTGTCCTCCTTAAGTTTTGAGCTTCAAAGTAAACTGTCCAGCAATGAGCAGCTGCTTGAGCTGCACATCAAATCACTCCTCCCTCTGGATGATTCAGTTGAAGAAGATCAGCCCGAGGATGATGGTTTCATGGTATTGTAAATAACAATTTATCGAATATGAGAGTATTGCAATGGTTAAGAGGTTTTTTTAGAAAACGATCTTATAAAAAAGTTGGAAAGGAAATAAAGGCCAGCGCTTTAAAGCGAGAGCTGCGCCGCCGAGAGTTGGAGGATTCTATACGAGAGTTTATTGGGGAGAAGCGAAAGAAAGGCCGTTTAACGGCATATCAGTCTTGGCAACTAGGGACAAAGAAATTTAAGCGTGAGCTCCAGAAGGAGCACATGAATTTGGTCTTATCAGGTGCTCAGCTTAAGGTCAGATCTCGCGTTGCGTAGGGTTCAATTAGGCGCTGTTGTGCGCGAGGTTCCCGAGCATATCGGGGAATGCAACCAGGAGCAATATTTGTATTTCGTCCAGCTGGTCATGATGCTCGAAAAAGGGCATTTGAGTATTGAGGAAGTGCAGGTTCTATGGGTTTATAGGCTATTAGATTTAAGCTACACGGGAAAGCTGAGTCAATCGGGTAAGGAAAATCTAGCACAGCTGATAGATCTTACTGATTCCTTCTTTGAAATTGAAAAAGGGGCTTATCGTGCCAATACCGAATGGGCGGCTAATTTGGTACCTGAGTTTAAATGGAAGCTTCGCAGATTTAAGGGCCCCGCGGATGCTTTAGCTGATGTAACGATCAAACAATTCTTAAGGGGCTTGGAGCTGTCTACTGCTTATGCCGAAAGCAAGGATCCTAAGTATCTTTTGAAGTTACTGAGCCATTTTTACTTGCGGCTAAGCCCAATGGGTCGAGTTAAGACCTACTCAGAACTGGAAGCCCAAAAAACAGAAAAATTACTGGCTAGACTTCCAGGACATTATCTCTATGGCTTTTACTTTTTCTTCCAGTCTGCAGTCAAGTATCTAACGAGTCAGGAGATTGAGATGGCGGATGGAAGACGCTATGATTTTTCCCCTCTGTTTGGTGCTGGTGAAAGCGATGGTAAGTCAATTGGCCCCATGGCTGTCCTTTTCAGCTTGGCTGAGAATAAGGTATTTGGTAGTATAAACGAAACAGAAAATCGCAATTTGATTGAGTGCTTAATCTACTTATTGGATCGGCACTACGAAAAGGAGCGACTGCTAAAAAGAAGCGAAAGTGATCGGTCCGAATGACATCAAACTATTTACTGAAAAGGCCATTAATGAGGTCGATCCACTAAAAAAATCATTTGTACTAAGTACAGAGGATCAGCTTCGCACCAGGGTAAAGGATTTATCTGTAAATGACGGCGATTTTCCAGTACTGGTAAGCATGCTACCCAGTAGCAATAGAGGAGGACATCGTGATTCTACACCCTTTAACAATCTTTTGGTCTTCTACGTGCTCACCAAGGTGGACTATGGTCAAACCAGTGATGCGGAGGAACTTGAAATCATGCAAGAGATGCACTTGGCCTGCCTGGCGTTTATCGACTTTTTGGAGGCACAAGCTGATCAAGGCTGTAATCTTTTGCAAAACTGGGAAGGCCGCTTGGGCGTGGATCCTGAAATAAATCTAGCTGGCTGTAATGGCTATTCAATTTTAATAGAAACCGATGACTAAAAAACAACAGTATCAAAACCTGCTTTTCAATAGTAAAGAGCTTTACGATCGCATTTTAAATTACTTCGATGTTCAGGAGCTTGTTACTCCTTGGGCTTATGCCAAGTTTAAACAAAGAGGTGATTACTTCTTCCTCTCCCGGATAGATACGCGCTTACTGATTACCATTCTTTTTATTAGAGAGACGACCGGTCGTAAGATGACTATCAATACCTATAAATGGGGTGGCCGTTTTGATGAGCGCGGAGTGCGCGATAACCTTTCTCCTTTGGTTATGGCTCGCAAAACTGCCTATTGGTCGGGGCATGTTTTCTCCATGGCGGTTGACTTTGATTTAGAGGATATGACGGCAGAACAGGTTCGTGCCTGGTTACAGAATCATGCAGATGATTTACCCTTTAAAATTCGCTTAGAGCATAAATTAAATGGTGTGGCCATTACTTGGGTGCACTTGGATGTGGTCGATGATCCTCGATTACCTAAAGTGTATTTATTCAACGTTTAAATCAAAATACCTATGAGCTTTCTAGATACTTTAAAGACTGTTTTCTCGGGTGGGTCACTCATTAAAGAAGTGGGTGATGTGGTGGATAAATTCGTTACTACGGGCGAAGAGAAATTGGAGGCGACTCGCTTACTAGAAGCCGCTATTCACAAGCACGAGCTTGATCTTAAGGATAAGGCAATGGAGGCAGAGCGTTTATTCTTACAGGATATGCAAAATGCCAGATCCATGCAGATGGAGGCTCTTCGCCAGGCGGATAATTTCTCAAAGCGCTATGTTTATTTCTTAGCAAGCTTTGTCGTACTGGGTGCCTTTTCTTTTGGCATGGGCTTGATGTTTTATGAAATTCCCCCAGAGAATAAACGCATGATCGAAATGTTTGCCGATATATTCTTATTCAGCGGTGCCCTAACCGTTTTAAACTTCTTTTTCGGTTCCTCAAAAGGCAGTGCTGAAAAGACATCAATAATCGCAAATAGCAATAAAGAAAAATCGACTTAGAATGGAGGGTTTAAAAGACATTATTCAAATCTTGATACCCATCGCTGTACCACTAATAATGGCCTATATCGGCTATCTTAATGGGCGTATAAGACAACTTGAGAAAGATGTCAAGATGTTAGAAGTTCAGACCGCACTAAATACTAAGGACGGCGTCACCTTTGAAAAGTATTTTGACGAGTTTAAAGCCGACATCAAAAAGGAAATGCAAGACATCAAGGATATCCTAAACCGAAAGGATTAAACGTTTAAATAATAGATATGTCTTTCAAGAATATTCAAATAGTACTACTTTAGCTCACAGCTATTTCATAGCAGAAATCAGGTTAAGTTCCGAAAGCCTCAGCTAATCGCTGGGGCTTTCTTTATGCAAAGCAAGCAGCTTATAAAACAAAATCCCTTGCGGTCCTTTAAATGACCTGGCAAGGGATATTTTTTATCACGAGTATCATTTTATACTAAATTAATGACGTTATTAAAAACTGTCATATGAAGTGTTATTTGCTCGGTAAATTGCCCTAAGTGCTTCATTATTTAGTGTCCAATTTTCCTTTAAGAATGTAGGCTTGTTGTGAAAATAGTAAAGGACCAATAAAATGACTGGCTGTTGAAAAATTAGACCATTCTTAGGCTTAAGTACTTTTGAAATGTCAGAACCTTTTTTATTGATGAAACTATCTAGATCGTGCAGTGAAACTGTATTAAGGTCAAGTAAACTGAGAATGCTATCTGTTAAAAAATGGTCTAGGTTTGATTTGTCAAAAGAAGGTTGAAAATGCAGAAAACGTTGAGTGAGCTCATTTAAGTAGTTAGCGTAAAATCGTTTAGAGTCCGACATCAAATTGAATATATCACAAAAGTAATCATCTGTTGCTTCCATAAGTGCCATTGCCTTAGCAAGGTTACGAAGAATTACCTTATCACTTTGATAGGGACCCTTATAGGTGCTATCATGACTTACTTCAGCAAAAGCATGCTGCAATAATGTTCTTATTTGAATTTCACATGTTAAGCATTCATTAATGTCGCGGTCTGTAAACTTTGATTTGTCATTAGGCCAAACGACCAAGTGGCATGATTGATAATCAAAAATCTTAGGCTTATCTTCTATCTCCTGATTATTATCCTTGGTAAGTTTCGATTGCCAAAAAGAAGAACCAAGGATTAAGCCTTTGAGCTTTTCGATGTCAGCAGATTTGAGTAGAATGACTCGTGTTCCAATTTTATCTTCTATATCATTTAAAGGGTTAGAATAGGACTTATTTCTATACAAAGCCTTAAAAAGGTATGATTTTGAATCCTTAATTCGGAAAGAAGGCTCCATTTTAACCAAGCCATCATCAAGTTTACTGTAAAGATAAACGAGATGCTGGTCAACTAATTTGCCCCAGACAGCTAAGTCGTCTTTTAAGTCGTTAAATTCGTTTAATATTTTATTTTCTAACTCGTTCATTTTTGGAACGGTTGTCCTGAGATTTTTATAATTGTATAACTGGAGCTTTCCGGGTCTAAACTATTTAAAACTTCATCGGAGGTCACAATACTAACTGCTTGGTCGAACTGATCTTCGGGTCCTGATAAATTTACTTTACTAGGAAAAGTTATTTTTCGATTTGATAATTTATGACTTAGTAGTGACGAGTCACGTACAAACGAACTCGGAAGCTCAGAGCAAACTTCTGAAATATAAAGGTCTCTTATTCCTTGATATAAAGGTAGATAATCATTAGCAAATTGATTAGGTGAAATAAGGTCACTTTGTGTTACTGTAAATTGATGCTTTAAAGTTATCAAAAGGTTATCCCTTTGATTTGGGTCCTTAATATTTGATTGGATAAAAGATTGGGTTTTTGAAAAAAATCGACTTGATTGAATTTTGCTATTATTACCAGTCTTAAATCCTAAAAATGTTTTATGAAAATATTCAGCAGGATTTTGGTCAATACGAAACTGATCGTCAAATAAAAAGCAACCATATTGATCATTTATTTCTTCGGAATCGTTTTCTGATTTTTGAAATAAGATACCCAGTTTATAGAGTTTTTGTGAAGGTGATAAAAAGACTTCCTTTAAGACAGAAATTTGATTAGAGGAGTCATCACTCATTTTTAGAGCCTTGTGAGGTTCTGCCTTTATTACAATAACAATAGGCAAGAGAGTATCTGTGTCTAAGCAGTCTAAAATTAAAAGAAATGCACCATTAATATTGCTATTAGTCTGACTTTCAGCTAACAGTTCCGCAATGTCTGTCGTGTAAGAAATAAACTCTTCTTCTGTGGCTTCGTTGAGCTTTATTGCCAAATTGAAAAATGAGCCATTTCCAGTTTCTTCTAATTCGAGCTCAAAAGCTTTGGATCTTTTACCAGCTGCATCTATCAAGCGTTCTTTTATGATTTCTAGTGCATCATCGTCAATCGTTGTACTTTCATTTGACGCAGTGAAAGAAGAATGATCTTGATCCGACTTTTTTCTTGCAATAGAATGAATAATAAGTCGATTAACAATAAGGTTGTCGAAGTCTAGCATAGAGGATGAAAATTCGACTTATTGATCTTCTGTTAGTTCTAATGCATCTTCAGGGAAAATAGCGCTATGCTCTTTTGCTCCTTCGAACCAAGTACATTTATAATTCCCATTATGCATGTAGCCTTGTTCGAAATCAGCCTGTGTTTTTTGTGAAGTAATTGTCATTTCTGGTGAACCACTTTTAAGTTCCACAACATCGCCTATAGAAAATTTCATTGTTTAAACATTTTAAGTTAAGTATAATACACAAATATATGTATAAAAGTAGCCAAATGTATTTACACTTGGCTACTTTTTAATTTACACCACTACTTTAACCGTGGTTCCTACGTACTTGGTAAACACATCTTCAAAGTCTGGAAGAATGTACTCTCTAAAGTAGTAGTCGCGTTTGGCTCTTTGGTCTTGCGGGTAGGTCTCCTTCATGAATTTTACAAAATGCATCAGCAGATTGTATTCGCGGGCTAGCATGATTTCTTCCGTTTTTCGGCAATGCGCTTTAACTTTTCCATAAAGGCTTAAAAAGAACTTTTCATTAATACGCTCCAGCTTTTTAAGGGAGTGAATTTGTTTAATTAAGCGAAGGGTGTCCAAATCGAATGTACTGATAGTGATCATGGTATGTGAATTAAAATTATAGCAATACCAGGGGGCTTGAAGCGCAGCTAAGCAAAAGGAAGCTGAAATAAATTTTATGTCGGCAAGTCTTTTGCGTACTAAGCGTAAGCACACATTCGCTCTAATTCTAATCACAGCCATTACCACAAATAGTCGATTGGGAGGCACTTCTATTTAACAAATTGTCCTTTTCGAGCTGCCATTAATAGGGCATTTTTAGTTCGTGGATAAGCAAAGAGTAAGCAGTAGAAATTCGGAATCGTTGCTAGAGCAGCGTTACATCGACAAAATTTTAAATCAGGAAGGCAAGGCCATCTGGAAAGCCCAGAAAGCAGCCATTAGCAAATATGGTTTAAAGAGACATTCCGGGCAATTGCAAGACAAGTTAAACTATGTAGTAGAAGGATCTACGGATAAGTATAGTGGTGACTTACAAATTAGCTTTATTAAATACCTGCGCTTTTTGGATATGAAGAAGAAGCATCAGTCAGGTAAAACTGAAAAAGGAAAGCTAATAAAGCGCCGTCGTCAATATCATATTTATAATCGAATCATTTTCGGGCACTACAATGAGATATATACTCAACTGGCCTATGGTTTTACTGAAGAAGTTAAGGCCCAATTGAGAGCAGATTTAAAACTTCCAATTACAGTATAATGGCTAGACGAATTAAGGACGAAACGCTCAATTTAAATGTAGTCGTTAATGGGAATAAAGCCCAAAGAGAGCTGCATAAATTGGAGGCCGAGCAACGCAAGCTCAAAGAAAACAGCAAGAGTCTTTTAGCCCAAAAGCGTATGCTTGAAAGGCAAAACAAGAAAAATACGGTTGAGTATTCTAAAGTTGTTGCTGCCATAAAGGAGAACTCAAAGGTTTTATCCGTCAATAAAGCTCGCACCAAAGAGCTAGTGAATGAAGTAGGGATTATGGGTTTAACCAGTCGCCAGCTGCGTAAAGAAGCCACTCGTTTGCGATTGGAGCTTTCCAATATGATTCCTGGTAGTGCGTCGTATAAGAAGTATCAAGCCGATTTAGATGCTATTAATAAACGTTTAGGCACTTTAAATGGCAGAGCCAAACGCAGTAATAACTCTTTAAGCCGTTTGGCAGACGGGTTTAACAAGTACTCAGCCATGGGGCTTGCCTTTATTGGTGTAGTAACTGGTGTTGTATTCTCACTGCAAAGCTTAGCTGAAGGTAGTGCAAAGCTTAGCGATGCTCAGGCCGACGTAATGAAGACAACTGGGAAAAGCCTTTCTGAAGTAGAGGCCATAACCAGGAATTTAGCTAAGATAGATACCCGGACCACACGTATAGAATTAGTAGAACTGGCTGAACAGGCGGGAAGGCTGGGTAAGAAATCAACTAAGGAAATCGAGAGTTTCGTGGTTTCAGCGAATAAGTTGAAAGTGGCTCTGGGTGATGATCTACCAGGCGATGCGGCCGAAAATATTCGGGTGGTGGGTAAAATGGCCGAACAGTATCAGGTAGGAAAAGAAAGCGGCGACGACTTAGGCGCTAGCATGAACCGCCTGGGTTCAGCGATTAATGAGGTTTCTGCATCTGGAACTAACCAGGCTTCTTATCAGGTTGATTTATTGAAACGTATGTCGGGTGTGGCCAACACTGCTGATATTACGGCCGATAAAATTATTGGGCTAGCTGCCGCAGCTGACGAAGCGGGACAGTCACAGGAAATTACCGCTACAGCATTAAGTAAAACGATTGTAGACATGATGCAGAATACGGAGGTTTACGCCGAAGTAGCCAAGATGTCGGTGACTGATTTTACAGAGCTTTTAAATAAGGATACCAATGAAGCTTTATTGACTTTCATAGGAAATTTGCGAGGTAATAATGAGGGGATGGTTCAGATGGCTCAACGATTTGATGAAATCGGAATTGATGGCCAAAGGAGCATTCAAGTATTGGCAGCATTGTCCAACAATGTCGATAAAATCAGATCTCGGCAGGAGCTGGCGTCTAAAGCCATGAAAGAAGCGACCAGTTTAACCAATGAGTATAATATCAAGAATGAAAATTTAGCGGCAAATCTAGCCAAGCTTCAGCGCCATTTTTATCAAATGTTCTTGAGCCCTCAAATCCTGAAGGGAATTGAGAATACTACAAAATCCCTTCTTAATTTATTTAAGGTTACCGAAAGCGAAAGCTTAAGGCAGGCCAACATCGAATTCAATGCAATACTGAATACCCTAACCGATGTGGAGGCCATGGCTAATATCTCCGCGGAGACCAGAAAGCGCTTAATTAAGGATGTGAATGATCGATATGGTGAATACCTACCACGGCTGATAAAGGAAAGGGATACCTTAAATGAAATCAGGACAATCCAAAAAAATGTAAACAGCCAAATGGAGCGCAAAATTGAGCTCATGGCAGTTCAGGAGCTGGAGAGTAAGCTGCAAGGCGAAATGCTTGAATCACGTCTGAAAATTGAAGAGCATATCCATGCTAAGGCAATAGCGCTGGAAAAAGAACGTCAAGGCGATTCTTGGTATCTCAATCCAAAAATCCATGAAGACCGCTTAGAACATGAAAAGAAGAAACTAAAAGGGCTTCAGGAGGAATATGCTGTTTTTGTGAAAACCAAGAAGCATATTTTGGATGACAATACTATGGACGAAGGGCGTTCCGCAAGTCTTAGTTATTGGCCTGAAAAATATAAAACTGACCTTGAGAAGCTAATGGAGAAATCCAAAAAGTATTTTGAGGGCTACGAAATTGACCAGGTTAAATCTGAGTTTTTTAGCAGCAAGTGGTTTAGAATTGAAGAGGATAAATTGAAAGGCTTTGAGCACTTTTTAGAGGCTAAACTTAAAAGCTTAGGTAAAACTAAAGAGGAGATTGATAAGGAATTGAAAAGTGTCACTCCAATAAAGGATCCTAACAAGGATGATAAAGTAAATTCTAGATCGGAACTAACCGAAAGGCAGAAGGCAGCTAAGGAGATTGAAGCTTTTATAAGCGGCCAAAATGATGATGAAGTAGCAACTTTAATTCAGCATTATGATGAGCTAATTGCCCTGGCAAAAAAGCACGGTTTTAATACTACCGAATTAGCAGTGATGCAATTTTCAGTGCGTAAGGAACAACGCCAAAAAGCGAGAGAGGAAGAAGAGGCCGAAATGCAGGCTGATATCAAGAAAATTGAAGATTGGTATGCGAAGAGGCAAGCTGCTTTAGAAGCATTTAATTTAAAAACCAAGGAGGATGAGGAGAAAGACGATTTAGCTCTAATTGACCAGGCTTTTGAAGATGGTCTTCTTAATCATGAAGAATACCTACGAGCAAAGGAAAACCTTGATCGTGAATATCGAGACAAGGATAGGTTGGAAGCTGCAAAGCTGGAGGAAGAAAAACTAAATAGCCGTCTTCAGAAACTACAAAACTACAGTCAAGTAGCTTCGGCAGCATCTGATATTGCAGCCAATCTTCGCAATGCAGAATTGGCCGGCATTCAAGAGGTGACGCAGAGACAAGGAGAGTCAGAAGAGAGTTATACCCAACGAAAGGAAGTCGAAGAGCGAAGAAGAAGAGAAATAACTAAGAAGTATGCGCTGCTTGAAGCGCTAACTTCCATTGCCAATATCGGTATGAAGACGGCCGAATCTATTATTACTGCTCAAAAAGATGTTCCCTTTCCTCTTTCCTTGGTGGTGCAAGGCCTCTATTTAAGCAACGGGCTTGCTCAGGTTTATGCTGCGAAGCAGCAATATTCAAAAATTCAGGGTTACAGCTTAGGAAAGTATCCAGTCCAGGATCAATATGGCCAGCGCTATTTCGCGCAGCGCAATGAAGGTCTAATCACGGGTGAGTATTCTCAGCCAACCGTCAGTTTTAGTAAGAATATGTTAGTGGCGGAAAAGATGCCTGAAATAGTGATTGATGGTTTAACCACTCAAAGGCTGAAGCAATTTAGGCCAGATGTTATTGACGCCATATATCAAACTGCAGGAAAAGTAAAGGGCTATTCTGTTGGGGCATACCCTTCAGAACAAAGACAATCTTCCATGGATTTACAGGAAACGAATCTTCTTCTGCGCGAATTAATAAAATCATCTCGTCTGCCTAGCTATGCCATACTAAGCGAGGACACGAGACGAAGGGCCAGAGAGATCGATAGTTTAGAAGAGCGTATTAAAAAAGAGTCAAAACTAAGTTCATGATATCAGCCAGTTTCCCGAAGAGCATTAGCCTTTTAGGCAATGACATTATTTTAGACCTTAGTAGCGATCAGTATTTTGCGACGGCACCGGCTAAGTCCGTTTATGACTTAGAGTTTACTGGTTTACCAATTGATGGCAATACTTTGCTATTTAAAATAGACAGCGAGACAGTTGAAGTTGAGATAATTTTCAAAACTGTACCTGGTGCAAGCATGTGGCATTTCCCTAGTATGGATTCCGGATCTATTGAAAGTTTTATTGAAACCTTGTTTATTCCAGCTTGGGAAGAGAATATCTTCCTCAGTGGTCTTTATCTGATCGAGAAACTAAATGCGACTACAGTGCGAATTGAAGGCATTGAAGCGGGCTTTCAAAACAACTTCAGCTTAGCCAGTAATGCTTCTTTTCATAGCCTCTCTTTAGTTACCAGCGGTGCTAATGGCATAATTTATACGGAACTGAATATTTACCTCGAACTCTTTTATCGCAAGCATGGGGATTCGGATTGGCAGAAAAGAGTCTTTCAGGCGTTAACCAATAAAGGTGAAACTCGTTTTTACTTGGACCGCATGCTTAGCAGTAGAGATGTCGATTTAAATCTACCGGCCATAAATCAGAGTGGGGCAGAAGATATTAGCTCCAGCATGCTAGAGTTTAAGTTTAAATACACGGAACTTTACAACTCTAGTAACACAAACGGAAATAAGTTGGTAGAGTCTTTTGTCTTTAAGGCCTTGCCTGGAGGAGTAACGGAGGATGATTATTCGACCTTTGATTTGGAAGCCGGCTTAGACGATGATAAAGGTTGGTTAACTCATTTTCCTGGCACTATTAGGGTTTATCCCGAGCAGAGATTCTTTTTAAATTTCATGCATGCGAATGCTACAATTACGAGGCACCTCAGGGCGAAGGTTACTTTTGAAGGCGGGGAGATTGGTTACTATTTCATTTATGAAAATCAGGTCTTAACCAAGGACAAAATATATCGTTTTGCTTTGCATCCGTCATTAGTCAAGGCCGCGGTAAATGATGATTTAAAGGTCATTGTAGCCTATGAACTGTTTTTTTCAGAAACAGCTAGCCAAGACACTCCAATTATTGAAAGCTTGCATTTTGAATTGGAGCAGTTGGCATCAGACGACTATCAGGAGATATTATACCGCAATAGTTTTGGATTTTTTGAAATTCAAGTTTTAACTGGTGCGCTGGAAAGTAAGTTGGAGCTAAGTGGTTCGGAAATCTCTCTTCAAGCGGCTAAAACCTATTCAAGATCAGATCGCCGGGCACGAAATTACGGAAGCTTACAAAGGAGAATGTTCACTATTCAGAGCAGCTTTAAGTCGGCCGATGAAATGGATCACTTTATTGATGCGCTTCGCAGTGAGGAAATCTATTTGGTTCAGGATACGCACTTTCAGCCGGTAACATTAAAGCAATCCGACATACGTCTTTATAAATCAAGCTCAGGCCGCATGAATACTTTGTCAGTAGACATCTACCCTGCAAAAAGCGATAAATATTACAGCAATGGCCGCTATAGCATATAATGGACAAAATTTAGAGCTTCCTGAAGCTTACAGTTTCAATCTTGTAAAATCGAGTGGTTATTTTGAGACAGATCTAAAGGCAGATTTTACACTTCCTTTATCACTTCCATATGCCCAAAGTGAAGTAAACAGAAATATCTTGCGCGATTTAGATATTCCACAAGCCATAACTAATACTGACGCTGTTGACGTCTTCTTTGAATATGCAGGGAGGTACTTCCTCAGCAAAATGGTTTTTAGGGGCATCGATGATGACTTAACCGTCAACCTCTATTTTGATAAAACTGAGTTTAAGTCCTTCAATTTATTAAGTAATGAATTAAGCCTAGTCAACACTAAGGATCTGGTAGATTTATATGAGGATGGGATTAATGAATCTTTCCCTGCTACCCATTGTTTTTTCCCGATGATAATCGCTCCAGCTTTTTATGATGATCCGGATACGGATGTGGAGGAAAAGGTTAATCCTAATTTTAAAAATATCCTTAATGCTCATGAGGTGGCCAGCGATAGCTTCTATGAAAATTATCAAGACGGCAGTGGAGAGAACTTTAATGTAAACACTCTAGCACCACAGGTAAGCCTTCTAGCAGTTTTACAGGCGATGTTTAAACTAGATGGCTTCAGGACATCCGGTAGTTTTTTCAAAAACTCTTCCATGCGCCGGGCCTTTGTTACTTGCAATAGAAGTTTAGATCAACGTGTTGCACCCACCATTTATGAAGAAACGAAAGCCTCAAAAGACTTTTTTAGCAAAACAATTAGGTCTAGAGGAGACTTTCAAATTACCTATGATTCTTATAGGAACGCTGCAATAAATAGTAATGGAGAGTACTTAAGCGATGAAGTAGGCGAGTTCGATTTCATTTTTGAATGCGATAATTTTCAGAGCAATGGCTATGATGAAATACAGCTGATTTTTCTTTCAGGAGGTGTTCATACCGTGGTGGCAAAATACCGTCGTGATACTGCTCATAGTATAAATGGCTTTAAACTGGAAAAACGGATTACAATTAGTGGAGCGGCAGGTAACTTGAATCGAAAGTATTATATCAGGTATGAGGCATTTAGCGGCAGTGCTCAATGGAGTATGCAGCTTTACAACTACTCATTTAGGGTGATGAAGGCTGGAACGCCACTATTCACTTTCGTAACACCACCTGATTTAGGACCATTTTTACCGAAATTAAAATTGGTGGATTTCTTAAACTCTGTGATCAATACCTTCTGCCTAAAGTTTAGTGTAGATTCAGAAAATCGAACGATTTATTTAGATTTTCGAAACAATGTTTACGAAAATCCAAACAGACAGGATCTAACCAGCTTTAAGTCAAGGATAGTTCCTGTAGATTTTTTGGAACGTAAAAAGTATTTGATTCAATATAAGGCCCAAGATGAACTTGAGAGGGAGCGACTTGGAACTATCTATAAAAGTTCATTGCTGGTGGAGGAGGATGGATCTGTAAGTTTCCTGAACGATGAAACGGATAATATTGAAGCCGAAAAAATCAATTTAGGGACCTTCCCCTTGATTTCTCAGGATTTCAGTCAAGATCCCTATCCGGACGGAATAAGAACCTTACTTTTTAATCAACGTGGAATTAGCCTTCCTATTGAAACTGAAGGGGAGAACCTGGAAAGACTTCGTATCGGGTTCTTTGTTGGAAAGGTTAATAATTATCCAGTCGCAGCAAACTCATATGAAGGCTATTCCCTCTGGATTGACTCAAATGATGGCAGTACTGGAGGAGCTTGGAGTACTTGGCTTTCTCGCTACAATAGAGACAATAGGCTTTATAAGCCAAAATTCCTATTGCCTAATAAGGTCTTGGATAACCTGAAGCTATCGGATCCAGTGGTTCTTGAAAAACTCCCATACATAATAAAGTCTTTGAATGCTGAAGTAACCAGTTCCGATGAACAGGTGGTTGAGCTCGAGCTAAAAAGAATGTAGCCTAAGAATACATCCATTCGCTGTCAATTTTAGTTATAACCTTCATGCTTTTGGCGAAAGTTTCATCAAAGAGTAAGTGATCCTTGCTATCAATTTTCTTCGCGAGCTGAACATAATTCATCGTTGTTTGGATATCACTGTGCCCCATTACCAGCTGTAAGTTGGTCACATCTCCGCCTAAGTAAATAAAAAGGGTACCAAAGGTATGTCTGCTGCAATGGAAGGAAATATGCTTATTGATCCCCATGGACTTAAAGATTCCATTTAAGTGCCGATTGATTACCTGGTTACTAGGTACTTTAAAAAGCTTTCCAATACGCGAAGAAATAAGCTCAATGGCGACTACTGGTAAGGGAGTTTGAATCCTTTTATTGAATCGCTCGGTTTTCTCAGCGATATAAATCAGTGTATTGTTATTGATATTTTTATGCGTGAGGTGCTCCAAATCACCGAAGCGACAACCAGTGAAGCAACAAAACAGAAATAGACGTAATGAATTCTGCTCACCTTTCTTTAGAATGCCATCTTGATAAAAGCGAATAGCTCGCTCGAGTTCAGAAACCGTAAGGAAATTTCGATTGCCTTTGATAACTCCAATGCTAGATTTATATACCACTGGAATCGCGTAGCCTTGATCTCTAGCATGTTTTAGCATAGTTTTTATCTGGCGATGTCTCTTTTTCCTGGTATTAACATTTGAGCCTCGTTTAGCCAAGGCTTTTTCTGCTACTCTTTGCAGGTCGGTTATATCTTCTAGGTAAAGTTTCCCAAACTCTTCTTTAAGAAAAGCTAATGCACCACGGTAGGAATGTGAAGTAGTTTCTTTCCAATTGTCTGGATTCCGGGCAATGTAATCTTCCATAAAAGAAGTAAGCTCAAAGACGTTGGTCTCACGACTAAGGGCCAGTTCAATGGCTCGATGGGTTAGGGGCGTGCCGCTAATTGCAGCATCATCGATAAGGTTTTTTAGCTTTTGGCGAAGGGATTCGATCACTCGCATCTTTTCCAAGGCTTCAACCGCGGTTAGTTTACGATCGGATTTAAGGCATTGTTTCTTATGATCCCAATTTTTAAGTGGTACATATTGATTGGTCGAGATGTCTTTGCGCCTAGAATCTATTCGAATAATCAAATAAACTAAGCTTGAACCGTCAGCTCTAGCCTCAGAGCGAGGTTTAAATGAGAATGTTATTTTCTGCATCGTCCACATTTTTTTGAAGGCTCCGTCTACAATTTGTCCACAGAATGGTCAAAAAATGACGAAAACCCCGGTTAAAAGGGACTTCGAGAATCAAAAAAAAAGTCAGCAAAATCGGGCTGTATAGCCTGATTTCATTGACTTTTAGATGTTTATCTTGGGGAAGATTAGTGGTGCCAGCTGGAATCGAACCAGCGACACAAGGATTTTCAGTCCTTTGCTCTACCGACTGAGCTATGGCACCATTATTTTAAATTATGTCTTTCTAAAGAACTTCGTAGAACACATTCTCTGTGTTTAACGGGGCGCAAATGTAAAACATTTTCTTTCTCACCAAAACAAAAAAATGTCTTTCTACCTTTATACCCTAAAATTTTTACTGTGCACATAGTCATAGATGGCGGTAACACCCGAATTAAAGTAGCTCAATTTCAGGATGAAAACCTCCAAAATGTAGAGATTTTCGCTGATCAAGAAGCCCTAAATATTTTTTTAAAAAAATGTCTATTGGCCCAAGCCATAATCGTTTCCAATGTTGGCTTTTGGACTTTTGAAGCTTTGAAGGCATTTCAGGGTAGGTTAATTTATCTCAATAAAGAAACAAAAGTGCCTTTTCAATCCTTCTATGCTAGTCCTCACACTTTGGGTAATGATCGTCGTGCCTTAGCGGCAGCTGCACTTTATGAGTTTCCTCAGCAAAATTGCCTAGTACTTGACGCTGGCACTTGTTTAACGGTGGACTTTATCGATGCTAAGGGGGCTTACCATGGCGGAGCAATTAGCCCTGGATTAAATATGCGCTTTGAGGCTTTACATGCTTTCACCCAAAATCTTCCTAAAATTAATTGGGAGGAAAACACATTGCCAGCATTAATCGGAGATTCTACCGCAAACAGTATTCAGAGTGGAGTAGTGCGAGGCTATTTGGCCGAAATCGAAGGAATTATTGAACAATATAAAAAGGAATTTGACGATTTACGCATAGTATTATGCGGTGGAGACACATCTTTGTTGCGCCCGTGGCTTAAAAATGACATATTTGCACCCTCAAATTTTTTGATTAAAGGACTTGAATACATTCTCCGATATAACCTGGAAGGCTTTGAAAAGTCTTAATTTACTCATTTTTTGCGCCTTAGGCTATAGTGCTTCGGCTCAAACTAATTCAGTTTCTCCTTATTCGCGCTTTGGCTTAGGAGATACTTACCATCAACTTAACGCTAGACAAGTAGGTATGGGAGGCGCAAGTTTAGCGACTTACGATGCCTTAAATATTAATTTTCTTAATCCTGCTTCTTACACGGATTTGCAGTTAACCACTTTTAACGTGGGATTTGAAGGTAGCTTAATAAACCAAATCCAAGAAAATCCTTCCATAACTGTTAGTAATAACCGTTCAGGAATGCGAGATCTTTCGGTGGGTGTGCCTTTAACCAAGTGGTGGGGATCTGCCGTAGCTTTGGTTCCCTATTCTTTTAAGGGTTATGAAATTAGTTCTAGCCGATCTGCTTTAAGCGATACCAACGTGAGTATAACCGATCGCTTTTCGGGTGATGGCGGATTGAACTCTATCATTTGGGGAAACGCATTTAAGGTAGCCGAGGGATTATCTATTGGAGTTAATGCACAATATGTATTTGGCTCCATTAGGGAAAATACCATTATTGATTACCGGAATGAAAGCTTTTTCGATACTCGTTTAGAAGAGGAGAGTCAGATAAGCGGATTACTTTTTAAAGCGGGCGCAAAATATCAGTATCAATTGCCCAATGACCGTTTTATTTCGGCAGGCTTGAATTTTCAAAATGCCAGTAGCCTTCAATCAGATAACCTGAGCTACCAATACACCTTAAGCGGTGTTAGTCCTGTAGACACTCTTAAAGGAGGAAGCACCACCTCAGGTGAGTTTAACATAGGAAGTGAATTTGGTTTTGGTTTGTCTTATGGTGCACAAGCGAGCGGCGCCATGCAACCTTCTTGGGGAGTAAACGTCGATTATAAAAGTACCAATGGTGCTGATTTTCGCAGACCAGATGGTAGCGGCGAATTGCTGAATGCTTATCAATTAAATGTTGGTTCTTTTTTGACGCCTAGACAAAGTTTTAAAAAGTTAGAACGTAGCACGAACTTTTTCACCAACGTAGAGTATAGAATTGGTGGTTTCTACGAAAAGATGCCTTTTCAACTGTCAGATACAGACCTTTATAATTATGGCATCACTTTTGGCTTAGGTTTACCGATCAAGCAAAGATCACAGGCACCAGGAGAGTTTAAAGTAAGTACCGTAAATATCGGTGTTATGGCTGGCAGAAGAGGAAGCTTAGAGAATGGTCTAATTCAAGAAGAGTATCTCAGCTTTTATCTGGCAGTTACTTTTAACGACAAATGGTTTATAGATTATAAATACCGATAATTAATACCCAAATATGAAAACGACCCTTTACGCGCTCGCTATGCTAATTGGAATGAGCGGAATGCTTAGAGCCCAAGAATATGGTGAGGACAGTGCCAAGTGCCGCGAGAACCTTTACATCTATTACGAACTAGCTAAGAAAAAACAGTGGGCGGAAGCCTACGATAGCTGGAAAATAGTTTATGATATCTGTCCACAGTCTAGTAAGAACAACTTTATATACGGTCCTTACATTGTAAATGCCAAAATTGATTTGGCAGAAGAGGCTAAAGATGAAGCGGCCTTAGCGAAGTACCGTGCTCTTTTGATGGATGTTTATGACGCTCGAAATAAATATTATCCCGGAAAGGAGGGCTATGTTTTCGCTAGAAAAGCTCTCGATATGCAAAAGCAATATCCAGATAGTTTAGAAGCCATTTATAAACTCTTTAATGATGCTCTTGAACTGGATGGTCCTGAGCAGAGCGCAGCATTTTACAATTATTTCTTCGTTACCGCTGCTCGTTTGTTTAACGAGAAAATTTTTGAAGTTAATGATGTGTTTCAAGCTTATAACGTTGTTATAGAAGGAATTGAGGTTAATAGTAATGCCTTAAACCTATCCATTGCTGCATTAACTGAAAAGCGTGATTCTAATGCAGTAGCGCTAAATCAAAAGGAGCAAAGCGAATTAGAAAAAGCCGAACGTGAATTAGATCGCTACACTAAGGTAGAATCTAATATTGAAAAAATCCTCGGACCCATTGCTACTTGCGATAAATTGAATTTGATCTACAATCCTGAAACTTTTGCCGCTAATAAGTCAGATACTCTTTGGTTAAAGCGCGCAACAAAAATGCTTCAAAAAGAACGTAGAAATGAGGAAGGCGATTTTGAAGATTGTACGGATAACCCCATCTTCTTCGATATTTCAGATGCCCTTTACAAGCTAGAGCCATCTGCGCCATCTGCACGCGCAATGTTTGTTATGGCTTATCGCAATAAAGAATCTAGCAAAGCCGCCCAATACATTAAAGAGGCTATTAGTTATGAGATTGACCCAATCAAACGCGCTGCTGATTATGTTAAATTAGGCTCAATTTACATTAAGCTAGGAAATCTTGCGGCAGCTAAAGCAGCGGCGCTAAAAGCGGCAGCCTTGGATAAATCTAGTGGTGATGCCTATATCGTTTTGGCAACTTCTTACGCTCAGGCAGATGGAACTTGTGGAAATAATGTCTTCGAGAAGAAAGCAGTATATTGGGCTGCCATTGATAAGCTAAATGTTGCGAAAAGTGTTGATCCTAGTCTTACCAATAAAGCCAATAAGATGATCAACGCATACAAGCAGCAATTACCTGATAAAGGTTTAAGCTTTCAGTTAGGGCACACCGCTGGTGAATCTTACACCATAGGTTGTTTTATTAATGAAACCATTACAGTAAGTTTTTAATGCTTAAAGCATTTACCTATATTAAAAGCATCGTTTCCTTGGGAGCGGTGCTTTTTTTAATTTTCGCCTGTGAAAATGAGGTGGCAAAGGTGCAAAGCTTAGCGCGAGATGAGCGCATACCGATGGAAATACAGCAAAATTTTAAATTGATGTATTCCGATAGTACTTTCCTAAGAATGGAATTAAGAGCGCCGATCGCCGAAAGCTACCCTCAGTTGGAAAACCCACAGCGTGAGTTTAAAAAGGGCATTAAAGTACGGTTTTTAGACGCTGATGGTCTCGAAAGCTCTAGTTTAGAATCGGATTATGCTTTGCAACTTATCAATAAAGATTTGTGGGAGGCACGAGGGAATGTAATCGTAATCAATAAAAAAGGGGAACGGTTAAATACAGAAAAACTATTTTGGGATAATCGTAAGGAGATAATTTACAGTGATGAGTTTGTGAAAATCACCACCCCCAATGAAATTATTATGGGCGAAGGCTTTCAAGCTGACCAAAATTTTGAATCTTACGAGATCAATCATGTATCAGGAATAATAAATATAGAAGACGACGATGCTTAAAATGTTAAGGGTAGTAGAAGTAGTATGGGCAGCCATGGCAATTTTTTGCTTGGTAGAATTTGTCCGTCTAATTAATACCGAGGGTGAGCAGAAATGGATATATGGTGGCTTTATGCTCGTATCGATTTTTATGTTTTTCTTTAGAAGAAGAACTAGGAAACGCTTTACCCAAATTAAGGAAGAGCGCGAAAATGGTAAAACAAATTAATTAAGTGGAATACTTTCTTATTATTAGTATCTCTATCTTTTTTTCCGCATTTTTCTCGGGAATTGAGATAGCTTTTATTTCTTCCAATCGCTTTCATATTGAGTTGGAAAACAAAAAGGGCAGCTATATCTATAAGATGATTAGCTTCTTAGTGCAAAATCCACCGCGATTTATTGCCGCTATGTTGGTGGGGAATAATGTGGCACTGGTTATTTATGGCCTTTTCATGCCACAGGTCCTTTCGCCCTATTTACCTCTAGAAAATCCCTACCTTTTACTATTGGTACAAACGGTTCTTAGTACGGTACTAATTTTAATTTTCGCGGAATTTTTACCAAAGGCTTTGTTCAATGCAAACTCAAATGCATTGCTGGAGTTTTTTGCTATCCCGAGCGGCTTTTTTTACTTTCTATTTTATCCGATAGTTAGCCTTATGATTGGCATTAGCAATTTTGTGATGCACTATATTTTTAAAATGGAAGAGGAGGAAGGTCAGAAGGCTTTCAATAAAGTAGACCTTGATAATTATATACGCGAACGAACTGATCTAGCTGATGAGAAAGAAGAAGTAGATCACGAAATTGTGATCTTCCGTAATGCGCTAGACTTTAGCGATCGGAAGGCAAGAGAGTTTATGATTCCACGGACCGAAATGGTGGCCATGGAGGTGAATGAAGATATCGAAGAATTAAAAGCGGAGTTTATCAGCTCTAACCTTTCTAAAATATTAATTTACAAGAATACAGCGGATCATATTATTGGCTATGTGCACTCTTTTGAACTTTTTAAAAGACCGAAAGATATACGAGCTATTCTTCGGCCTGTTAGCTTTCTTCCCGAAAGTATGCCCGCTCATGAAACCTTAAAACTTCTGATTAAGGAAAAAAGGAGCATTGCTGTGGTTCTCGACGAATTTGGGGGAACAGCTGGATTGGTAACGGTGGAAGATGTAATTGAAGAGATTTTTGGCGAAATCGACGATGAGCACGACGTGGAAGAAAATGTAGAAAAACAGATTTCTGAAAACGAATTCATTTTTTCGGCGAAAATCGAAATCAATTATCTTAATGAGAAATACCAATTGGCCTTACCGGAAGATGATAATTACAATTCATTAGGCGGTTTGGTAATCAACTTATTAGAATCTATCCCCGAAAAGGGAGAAGAAATTCGGATTGAAAATTATATCCTAAAAATGGAAGAGGTGAGTAACTCGCGTATCGAAACCATCCGCTTAAAGCGCAGTGAAAACGATTAACTTAAAGTCCTTTCTTACGGATTTCGTCGAAGTTTCGTACCAATAATTTATTGGCTAAACGAGCATTGTAGTCGAAATTACCATCTTGCATTTCGGGTAGCATTTCCTTAGCAAACTCCATTACTTTATCCTCTAGCTTGTTCATATAGCTTGGCGATGGCTGACCCGTAACGGTGCAGGCAATGCTTATGCGCTTAAAGGTGATTAAGTAGATTTTATAGCCATTAAAGTCTACCCAGTCAATCGCTTGACCGTTGCGTAAAATAGCGTCTTCCACCATACGACGAATCGTATCTAACATCAGGGAGGTAACTTCATTATTGTCGCTAGAATATTCGCTTAGCATACCTATCAGGCTGCGATTTTCATTTTCTAGCACAAAAACGTCGCTTAGTTTTACTCGCACGTCATCTTGCACTTTAGACTCAATTTTTTCGCGGTAAAGATTAGTAGGGTCCTTAAGCTTATTAACCTTTCCGAAACCTAAATTATTTTTAAAGCGACTAAAGCTAGTGCTAAAATATTCCGACATCATGTTGTGAAAAACCGGACTAAGAGCAGCTTGAATTCTTTCTGGATTCTCTTCGATTTCCTTTTCTAAAGTTTGATAAAACAAATGACCAAATTCCTTGGGGAAATCTCTGCGAAAGCGCATAAACCAGTCAACTAAGATGGGCTCCATATTCTGCTCGAGCTTCTTGCGAACGGTAATTTCTTCTCGAACGCTTTCAATCTCGCTGATGGCATCATCCGCTTGTTGACGTTCTTCACGAATTAACAAGTCTTTAAGAATTTCTAATGAACTGGGCTTCTCACTCATCTAATAATTGGCTTAATTTTTTCAAAGTTTCACGCAAGGCTTCTTTTTTAGAGTTGTCTTGAGTGCGATTAGCTAGCTGACGCTGAGTTAGGTCGTACATGGCATCTAATTTAGCTTCCATGCGAATATTGTTTTCGTAAATTTTACGATCCATGCGATCGGCGATTTCCTTTAGAGCCGCAGGGTCCCCGTAGTTATTTTTAATCTTATCGTTTAAGCTTAGTTCAACGTTGTTTAATTTAGAGCTAAGGCTCTCAAATAACATTTTTACTTGATCAGCTTTAACGCTACTGTTGAGTTGCTCTTCTGCTTGGCTGAGTCTGTTTTCTATTTTTGAGCTGTTGGAAATACTTTCACGCATGAAAGAAACAACATCATTTTCGAGTACTTTTTGCAGACCATCAAATTGATGAGTTAGTTTTTTACGATCGTCAGCAGCGTAATCAAACCTTTCGTTTACACGACCCGTTAAACGCTCTAATAAATCTTGAACATCATTTTCAAAGTTATTTTGACGTTCTGAAATGTTATTTTGGAATTCTAAGTTTTTGGAAGAGCCTTGGTTTCTTAAGGACTTAATTTCTTCTTCTAGGTTAGAGAGACGATTACTAACCTTTACTTGATCTTGCGCACTAACGCTATCTTCTAATTCGCCTAAGCGATTTTCAATTTTTGAACTAAAAGCGACTTGACTAGCAGTGATTTTTTCTTTAAAAGCATTTACCTCTGCTTTAAGCGCATCGGCCTTACCATCTACCTTATCGTTAATATTTAATTCAACTTGGTTCAAACGTGACTCTAAATTACTTACTAATTCTGCCTCAGCTAATTTACCTTCTTTCTTGGCATCAACAAATTCTTGAATAAGTTTTTCAACCTCAGGGTTTAATGAGCTGTTTACTGGAGCAGAGCCGTTGTTTCTCAATTTCAGAGAAGCCATCTCTTGATTTAGTTCCTCTATAATAGATACTAAGTGGCTATTAGAGCTTTCCACACGACGACTAAGACCACGGAAACGATTTTCGATTCTTTCGATCTGATTGCCAACTAGAATTTTTTTGATCGCATTTAATCTTTTATCGTCTGCAGATTCGTTCTGTAGGATATCTGGGGTGCTTTCTAATCTAATCTCTTTAGTGTCCATGTCTCATTTGCTTTTTAAAGTCCCTACAAATAAAGGAAGCTTACCACCCACAGGCCCTGCTTATTCGATAATTGGTAAAATTTAGCGGATTAAAGTACATTTCTTTATAAAAGATTGCATTGAGTGCTATAAATATAAAAGCTTTTACCACAACAATTGTATATTCGCAGCCTTAATTTTCAAAGCTTAGAATCAATGGCTACATTAGAGCGTATAAGACAACGTTCCGGACTTCTTCTCATCGTTATAGGTTTAGCGATGCTTGCATTTATCTTAACTGACCTTTTAGGTTCAGGTAATTCTATGTTACGCAATAATGCTAATGTCGTAGGTGAAGTTGACGGTACTGAAATTGACATTAGAGATTTCAATATTAAAATGGATGAGCGATTAGCTTTAATTCAACAGCAGAACCCACAACAAGCAGCAGGCATCAGCCGCATTATGTTGGCAGATCAAATTTGGAGAGAGTATCAAGAAGAAATTCTTTTAGGTGCCAATTATGAAGAACTAGGTTTAGCAGTAAATGACTTAGAACTGTTTCAACGCATTACTAAAAATCCTCAAGTAAGAGGACAAGAGGGTTTTAAAGATAAGGTTACGGGTAAATTTAGCACGGCTCAATTAAAGCAGTATATCCAAAATATCGAGGATAATATAAATAACGATCCTCAGGCTTCAGCGGCTTTCCAGCAATGGATTAACTTCGAAAATGGTACTCGTGACGAAGCTTTGCGTAATAAGTATCTTTATGCAGTGCGCAAAGGTTTATATATGCCTTCTGCTTTAGCGAAAGCGGATTACAAACGACGTAATGATTTAAGCACGATTCAGTATCTCGGATTAGAATATAGCTCTATCGTTGATTCCACTATAGAAGTTAGCGAAAGCGAACTGAAATCATATTACAAGAAAAATAGCGATGACTTTAAAAGCGAAGGAACCCGTGATATTGCTTTTGTAAACTTCCCAGTACAGCCTTCTGCTAAGGATCGCATGGCTTTACAAAACGAGTTAAAAGAATATTTAGCCGATCAAATTATAACCGTAAGAGGCAGAACCGACACCTTAGTAAGTTTCGCTAATACCGAAGATGATTCTTCTTACGCTGTGGGCCGTTCGGATTTAAATGTTTCTGCTGCTTACTACGAAAAAGAGGCTCTAAGCGCTCCTATGGATTCCATTTTATTTGAACAAGAAAAGGGCTTTATTTATGGACCTTATGAAGAAAATGGCGTTTATGCTTTAGCTAAAATTAGTGATATTGCCTACGTTCCAGATTCGGTTCAGGCCCGTCATATATTATTAAGTTTTCAAGGTGCTGGTAATGGACGCTCAGAGTCTACTCGCGCACCTCAGGATGCCAAAAACCTAGCAGATAGCCTTTTAAAGGTAGTGAGCGAGGATAGTACGCAGTTTGGTGCTTTAGCGAAACAATATTCAGATGATCCAGGTTCTGGTGCAAAGGGTGGTGCTTTAGGTTGGTTTAGCCAAGGACAAATGGTTGCTTCCTTTAATAAGTATTGTTTTTTTAATGAAAAGGGAGATATTGGCCTTGTGTTCTCCCAATTTGGCTTCCACATTATTCATATTCAAGATCAGAAGGGTTCGAATAAATCTTTGAAATTGGTTAAAATCCAACGTCAAATTGAAGCGAGTGATGTTACCCGTGACAGTATTTATGATTTAGCCAGTAAGTTTGCTGCTGAGGCTAATGCCGAAGGGGCTGATTTCGCAGAAGTTGCTTCTAATTTAGGATACAACCCTCGTCCTGCTGCTAATATCGGAGTATTCCAAGAGAGTATTTTAGGGATAGGTCAAAACCGTGAGGTGGTGCGTTGGGTTCACAATGAAGAAACTGCTCTAGGTGCCATCCAATTATTCAATCAAGACAATAACTCTTTTCTAGTAACTCAGTTAACTCAAATTCAGCCCGAAGGAACACTTCCTTTTGAAATGGTTAAAGAAAGAATTTCTCCGCTAGTTCGTAAAGAGAAAAAAGGCGAGATGTTAAGCGAGAAACTGAAGGCTGCTCAAGCTAGTCAAAGTGATTTTGCCTCTTTAGCTACAGATTTAGGAGTACAGATTAAAAATCAAGGAATTAATTTCGCCACTTCCAATTTAACTGGTTTCGGTAACGAGCCTAAAGTTATCGGAGCGGCAACAAGCTTAGTTTTAAATACTACTTCAGAGCCAATTATTGGTGAAAGAGGTGTTTATTTAGTAAGAGTGAGCGCTCGAACAGATGCTGAAGAATTAAGCAGCTACGAGTCTGAGCAAATTAGAATTGAAACTGAAATGGTGAATTTAGCCGCTCAGAAAGTATTCGAGTCGATTAAAAACTCGGCTGAGATTACGGATAACCGTCCTAAATTTTACTAGACCCAATAGTCTTTATACTAAGCCACCCAGAAGGGTGGCTTTTTTTTTTGGAAAAAATCTACTCTTTTGCTTAAAGCGGAATAAGCTTAGTTATTTTTGTGTTCGTATAAAAAATTAGAATGAAAAAAGTATATCTATTCCTACTCAGTCTTAGCATTTCTTTCAGTGCCTTAGCGCGCGAAGGAATGTGGCTGCCGCAGCTTTTAGCGCAGCTTAATTACTCCGAAATGCAACGCATGGGCTTGCAAATTAGCGCGGAAGATATTTACAGTGTAAATCAGTCTTCCCTTAAAGATGCCATCGTTCATTTTAATGGAGGCTGTACGGGCGAGCTAATCAGCAGTAAGGGCTTATTGCTCACCAATCACCACTGTGGTTTCAGCATGATTCAATCGCATTCTACTTTAGAAAAAAACTACCTGAAAGATGGCTTTTGGGCGATGAATCAGAATGAAGAACTTGCGAATCCTGGTGTATTTGCTTCTATTGTAAAATCATTAGAAGACGTTACTAACCAAGTATTGGAAGGGGTGGATCAGAACTTATCTGCCGAAGAGCGAGAAAAAGCCATGGCTGCCAATATTAAAACTATTTTGGCCGCCGAAAAGGAGAAAAATCCCAAGTTGGATTTTGAAATTAAAGACTTTTTCTACGGTAATCAATACATCCTTATTAGCAAAGCCATTTACCGTGATGTGCGTTTAGTAGGCGCGCCACCGAGCAGCATTGGAAAATATGGTGCCGATACCGACAATTGGGTTTGGCCCCGTCATACTGGCGATTTCTCAATTTTTCGCGTGTACGCAGATGCGAATAATGAAGCGGCCGAATATAATGTTAACAATGTGCCTTATACGCCAGAACAGCATCTAAAAGTAAACATTGCCGGCACTAATGATGGAGATTTCACCATGGTCTATGGCTATCCGGGTAGCACGCAGCAATATTTACCCGCTTCTGAGGTAAATAATATTATAAGTGAATACAATCCTTTTCGAATTTCTATTCGCGATGAAATTTTAGCGGTTTTGGATGCGAAAATGCGAGTAGATGAAGCCACTCGTTTAAAGTATGCGAGTAAATATGCACGCATCAGCAACAGCTGGAAAAGATGGAAAGGAGAGATTATTGGAGTAGAGGCCACCAATGGAATTATTGAGAAGCGCAAAGCAGAAGTGCGTTTTACCAAGGCATCGCGCAAAATTCCCGCTATTGCCGAGTATGAGCACTTGGTGCCAGAAATGGTAATTGCTTATGAAAGACGCGTTCCGTTTTATTTAGAGCGCTACGCTTATATCGAAGTTGGATATTACGGCTTGGAAAGCTTCCGTCATTTATTGGCTTATTCTAACTTGGTAGATTTAAAGGATAAAGATGCTTCCGCAGATGACTTACAAAAAGAAGGGGAGCGTTTGGCTTTGCGTTTAGAAGGTTTTAGGAAAGACTTTGATGCAGATCTAGAAGCTGAAGTGGCCCAAAAAATACTACCTCTTTATTTAGATGCGATAAAAACGGATCTGCCCGAAATTATTGAGGAGCTTAAGTCTAAAGATGCCAATGCTAGGGCTAAGTATATTTCTAAGTTATTCGTTAAGAGCCCATTAGTTGATCCGAATTTTAAAGATTTATTGGCTAGTGATCCCGGAAAAGCGGCCAAGATTGTAGTAAAATCTGAGGCTTACCAATTAAGTATCGCCATGTACAAGCACTTTATTACGGTTTTAAATCCAGCTGTCGCCGCTCAAGATGCCGAAATTGAAAAACTACAAGCCACTTATGTAAAGGCTTTACAAATTGCTTTTCCAGAACAAGCTATGTATCCTGATGCGAATAGTACTTTACGAGTATCCTATGGAACGGTAGAGCCTTATGAAGCGCGCGATGGAGTAGAATATGAAAGCCGTACTTATTTAGAAGGGGTATTGGAAAAATATGTTCCTGGAGACTATGAATTTGACCTTCCTGCGCGCTTAATTGAATTGCACAATAGCAAGGATTATGGCCCTTATGGGGAGAATGGTAAAATGCCTGTTTGTTTCGTAGCAACCAATCACACTACTGGCGGTAACTCGGGTAGCCCTGTTTTGAATGCTTATGGTGAGCTTATCGGTTTAAATTTCGATCGGGCTTGGGAAGGAGTAATGAGTGACATGTACTTTGATACCCGTCGTTGTCGTAATATTATGGTCGATTTACGTTACGTTCTTTTTATCGTTGACAAATTTGCCGGAGCAGGCTATTTGGTGGAAGAAATGGATTTGGAAACAGAGAGCGTTGAAAAGCGTATAGCCAAAGCGGAAGCTTTAAAAGCAGAGCAAGAAAAAGTATTGGCAGAATAGAATTCAAAATTTGGGTTGAAAAGCCTATTTCAAATCGAAATGGCATAAAAAAAGCGGCTAGGATACATTCTAG
Source organism: uncultured Schleiferiaceae bacterium (assembly GCA_963977415.1). GTDB lineage: Bacteria > Bacteroidota > Bacteroidia > Flavobacteriales > Schleiferiaceae > Croceimicrobium. Next base: position 75,107 of record CAXBOS010000010.1, read on the forward strand.
CCGCTTTTTGCTTTATGTGCCTTTTAAGGAGTAAAAAGATCCAACAGGTTTTTCTCTAGACTCTCATAGTCTTGGTAGCCACGCGCAATTAAGTAAGCTTTATCCTTGTCTTGAAATATTACTGCCGGAAAACCACTAATTCCCCATTTGCGAACAATGGCAAACTCTTCATTAACTAGTTCTAGGCGATCTTTATCTACCATTAATTTCATAAAGTCTTCGGCATTCATGCCAAAGTCTTCAGCACAATGTCCGTAGGTTTTTGCCGATGCAGGTTCCAGCCCTTCTTGGTAAAAAGCCTCTTGCATACGACCGGCAAATTTTAAGGCATTATCAGGCTGATATGTTCGGAAAGCAGCCAAAGCCAAAGCTCCCGGTAAAGAGCTTAAAAAAGCTTCTCCCTTTTCTTGTAAGGCATAAAATTCAGGACTAAATGGTTGTCCGCTCATTTCTTCAATACGCTTAAATGTATTTACTATTTCTGGGGGTAAATCACCTATTGGCCCTTCGCGGTCGCCGATTACCATCCCACCTGACATTACACGAAAGTCGATGCGATCTTTATATTCTTCCTGCAACTTTTGGATGTTGGCACTAAAGCCATAGCACCAACTGCAGAGAACGTCAAAAACATAGTATATAACTGGTCTTTCCATTGTCTATTGAAAATTAGTGATTTTCGATTTCCTTAATGCTGATATTCAGTGATTACAAATATTAATATTTCTTGTATATTCGCCTTGAGGAAAGCTAGAATTTGATCTTTAAATGAAGCCGCAAAGTACTAAAGTACTATCAAAGCCATAGGGGTCTTTTCTTAAAAGAAATTAGTTTTTAATTCTGTTAAAGGGCGGTATATGCAAGCAGCAAGTAGACAAACCAGGGGCTCAAGTGATCTTGAATTCGGTATTTATTTAGATTCTGAGATGATTATCAATCTGCATGGACATGAAAGAATGACTGCCCTAGAAATCTTGCAAAGGTCATTTATCCCTTCGGTTGAAATCTCAAGTAAAATTTAATTTTAAAGGTTTCTTGCCGATAGTATCGGTTTTAAGGATAATCAAACACTAAACAAAGATTTTGTCAAATTCTGCATCGATGAATGATATCGAAGATTTAAATCGAGCTTTAGAGGAAGAGCGAGCAAAAGTGTTGAAGCTAGAAAGGGATTATGCCCAAAGTAAAGCAGAACTTTCTCGCTGTAAGCGAGAACTACAATCATTAGATCAACGAGCAAATGAAAGGTTAAATGCCAGTATTTCAGCCTTGCGCCGCCATCGTAATTTTTACGAAAGTATCCTCAATAATGTACCAGCCGAAATTGTTGTAGCCGACAAAGATTTTAAATTTATTTATTTAAATCCTCAAGTTGAGGAGAAAGAAGAAATTCGTGATTACTTAGTGGGGCGCGATGATTTTGAATTTTGTAAAATTAAGAAACGCCCCATGTCTATTGCCGAAAATAGACAAAGCATGTATTTGCAGGTGCAGAAAACCAAAACCTTAAGTGAATGGGTGGAAGAGGTAGAAGAAGGCGACGAAAAAAAGTTTTACTTAAGAAAACTGCTACCGCTTTTTGGGGAAGATGAAACCATTGAACTCTATATTGCTTACTCTTTAGAAATAACTGAAAGTGTTCAGTATCGGGAAGAATTGATTAATGCCCGTGATATAGCCCAAAAAGCAACCTTGGCAAAATCTGAATTTTTATCTAAAATTAGTCACGAAATACGCACGCCTTTAAACGCAATTATAGGTTTAACCAATATTCTCTTTCAGGAGGAACCTAAAGCCGAGCAAGTTAATTACCTGCAGGCCATGAAGTTTTCTGCTGATACACTTTTGGGTATCGTAAATGAAGTGTTGGACTTCTCTAAAATAGAGGCAGGGAAATTAAGCTTTGAGCAAATTCCCTTTAACCTCGAACACTTGCTACGGGGAATAGAAAGAACTTTTAGTTTTAAGCTTAACGAATTAGGCATTGAGTTTAAGATTGAAACGGAAGACGGCATTCCACCATTTTTGGTAGGAGATCGCGTGAAGCTAAACCAGATCTTTTTAAATTTAGTGGGTAATGCTGTGAAGTTTACCAGTCAGGGTGAAATTCTTATTGAAGCAGAAATCGAGGCACAAGATGATAAGAGTATCGAAATCCTTTTTGCGGTAACCGATACCGGGGCAGGTATTGCAGCCGACAAATTGGAGACCGTATTTGAAAGTTTCACCCAAGAGGGCGATGATACAACCCGTAAATTTGGTGGCACGGGCCTGGGGTTAACTATAACCCGCAAATTTATTGAAGCCCAAGGTGGTAAAATTTGGCTCGAAAGTAAAGCAGGTGAGGGGAGTACCTTCTTTTTTAAGCTAACTTTTGGTTATGAGTTTGAGCCGAGAGTGGAAAAAGATAATGCGCAATGGTCGAAAAATTTTGATAGCATAAGTACCAAACGCTTATTGGTGGCAGAAGACAATTTGATGAATCAATTGGTTTTGCGTAAAATGCTCGAGCGTTGGAACCCTTCTATACTCTTTGTGGAAAATGGCGCCGAAGCTCTTAATGCTTTAGAAACGGAATCTTTCGACTTGGCCTTTTTTGATGTACAAATGCCAATTATGGATGGTATTACCGCTATAGAATTATGGCGTAAACGGGAGGCTCTTTTAATTAAAGACCCTACTCCAGTTGTCGCTCTTACGGCGGATGCGTTTAAAGAGTCACGTGAACGTGTATTACTAGCAGGAATGAACGATTTTCTTAGCAAACCCATAGAACTCTCCGAGTTAAGAAGGGTACTCGCTAAGTTCTTAATCGATTAAAAAATTAACGGGCATCAATTATAAATATGCTTGGCTTTTTTTCTAGGTCAGGTTTGTTCTTTTTCCATTCTTGAATAGTCATTGATTTGATAAATTCGCTGGCCAAACTCACTTCCCGAGCGATGCATAAGCGTGTTTGGGGCTGGCAATTACTCATCAAATCATCAAATAGCTTTTCATTGCGGTAAGGAGTTTCCATAAAGATTTGACTTTGGCCTGTTTTACGGCTGAGGCTTTCTAAATATCTAATCTTCTTTTTTCTTTCGGCAGAATCCAATTCTAAATAGCCTACAAAGGCGAAGTTTTGTCCATTCATTCCACTAGCCATCATCGCCATAAAGATGGAAGACGGTCCTACCAAAGGAATTACTCTGATGTGTTTGGAGTAGGCAATATTTACAATTTCAGCTCCAGGGTCTGCAATGCCAGGCGCTCCCGCCTCCGATATTACCCCCATGTGTTCACCTCTTAAACATGGTTCTAGATAAGACGGATAGTCTAGAGGGTCGCTGAATTTATTAGTTACATAAAAAACTAAATCGGCTTGGTTTTTAGCTGGGAAGACCCTTTTAATGAAGGCTCGAGCCGTTTTTTCGTTTTCAACAATATAATGATCACATAGATCCAGAACCTTTTTTACGGCTAAAGGCAAAACCTCCAAAGGTTCTACTTCTCCCATTAAGGAGGGAATTAAATAAAGCTTTCCAGGTGAATCAGAGTGTTCCATTATCTATTTTTTCTGCTATAATTTGGGTGGATGCGTCTAGTAAACGATAAACTTGCTCAAAGCCTTCTTCACCGCCATAGTAGGGGTCGGGTACATCTTGATTGCCTGTAGGGCTAATTTGGTTAAGAATGAGATCCACCTTATCAAGATCGTTTTGATTACGAGCGAGCGATTTTACATTATGAAGATTTGAATGATCCATTACAAATATATAATCGAAGGCATCAAAGTCTTCAACGCTAAACTTACGTCCTACAAATTTGCTGATATCTAATCCTTTTTTCCGAGCGTGCATTATAGTTCGGATATCGGGCGCTTCGCCAATATGATAAGCTGCGGTTCCCGCACTATCTACCTCCACCATTTTAGGATTAACCTTAGTCCGCAGTAATCCTTCCGCTAAGGGGGAACGACAGATATTTCCTAAACAAACCATCAATATTTTTTTCACAAGAATTGCTTTAGGTTTTCAATTTAGTCAGAATCTTTGAAGTAAAAAGATAGAAGCATTCCAAAATTATCTTTCGGCTGAAGCTTTAGCCCACCTCCGTTTTTATGTAGCTGACCTTTAATGAGATCGATACTTTCAGAAAAGCTAAAGAGTAGGGAAGAGTCTTTGGAAGGAGAATGTTTTTTCTTTTTCCTTAAAGCAATAGGCAAATCAAGTTCAATTACTTTGAATGAAGCTTCTTTACGACTCTTTATAACTAAATCTATGCCTTCTGATTTGCTTTCGGCTAAGGCTTGTGCAAAAATAGTGTAAAAGGCATCCTCTAAATAAGCAGGGAAATAACGCACACTGAAAAGCGGGTCTCCTTGATATTCAATATTTGCTAGCTTAACAATAATGTCGTGCGCTAACAATTTTTTGGCTTTTTCTACAAATTCGGATACATTCAGCTCTTCTAAACTTTCAGGGTCTTGACTCTCGGTTTTTAATATCGATTGGAAGCTAGCCAGGGATGCACTTAAGCTGCGCGTGGTTTCGTTTAAGATCTGCACCAATTCAGATTGAATCATTTGGTGGTTACTTCTCTTTAGTTCATTAGCCAATGCCTCAATGTTTTGGCAATGGGCTAAAAAACTATGCGAGCTAATATGGGCAAATGATTTTAAGCGATTGTTTTGCTCATTAATCAGCCTTAAATTTTGCTGAATTTGTTTGTTCTGTTTTCGCTTATTGGAGATGTCAGTAGCAATAAAAATATAGTTCTGCAACAAACCATCAGAATTGTAAACAGGCGTTATGTTTAAGTCTAGCCAAAACTTTTTACCAAGTTTATGCCTGCCTTTGCGCTCCAGCTTTAAGGACTTGCCTTTTTCAATTTCTGTTTCTAAGTTTTGTGCAACCTTTTTTGAGAAAAGTTTAGTGCTTATAACTTCATTAAGGCTTTCTTGAAGTGTAAATCCACTCAAGTCTTCGAAGCTTTTATTGACCCAAATGACCGCGAGTTTTTCATCGGTAATGATGACTGCATTTTCCGTTTTATTAGCAACTAAAGAAAGTCTTCTGAGCTCTTCCTCATTTTGATGTTCTTTTTCAATATCACGAATATTAATAAAGGCCTTTAGTCCTTGATCCGTATGCTCTATCTTGCCATTTGCTTCCACCCAGCGAGTAGAGCCATTTTTGTGTAAACCTCTAAAAATGGATCGTGTTACTTTACCAATTTGACCATCCGCTTCCGAGTAGGCTTTTACTACAGTTTCGTGATCATCAGGGTGAATAAGATCGAAATTATGCAAGCCTATAACTTCGGAAGGTTGGTAGCCCAGAAGTTTCGAAATATTGGGTGAAACGTACTCGTAGATAGACTGCTCATTGAGGGTAACGAAAACATCGCTCGACTTTTCAATATAGCTTCTGAATCGATTTTCGGCAGCTTTTAAAGCAACGCTGGACTCTATGATTGGAGATAAATCTAAAATGTGCATCCAGGCACTTGTTTCATTATTTTCTTCTTCAGTAGTAAAAGAAGAGAGGGCCACTTTGATAATGCTTTGATCTTTACGGATAAAGTCTAATTGAAAACTAATCGCCCCTTCACTTTTCTTTAGAATACCCATTTCTTGGTAAAAGAAATCCTTGCTTTCTTCGGGAATAAGTTCAAGCAGCGACATTTTCAGTAATTCTTCACGGCGGTAGCCCAATATATTTAGTAAAGCTTGGTTGCCGTCTAAGCATAGAAAATCTTCTAGCCTAATTAGGGATACACCAATTAAAGACTCTTCGAAAAGACGTCGAAACTTTTCTTCTCCTTTGCTTAATTGGTTTTCAAAAAGCTTAGCGTTGGTATTATCGTGCATTGCACCGATAAGGCGATAAACACTACCGTCTTTATCCCTTAAAAGATAGCCACGATCTTCGATGGCCGCAAAGTTTCCGTTTTTAGATTGGAAGTCGTAACGGCAAGACCAAAAATCGTCATCACTTTTAAAGGCAAGGTCAAAACTTTTATTAATGTGGCGCTGGTGCTTACTAGGAATTTTAGACATCCATTTGTCAACGGAATCAAGCTCTTCTGCTTTCCATCCGAATACGGCTTCTACATTTTCGCCCCATTCAATTCTATTGGTCTTGCAATCAAGATCCCAAAGAACATCTTTAGAGGCTCTACTGGCTAGTTCAAAGCGAAGTTTACCTTCTTCTAAAGCAAGGCGACTTAGCTTTTCTGCATTAATGTCCCGAACGCTGGAAACAATACCATCGATACCGGGGGTATTGCGTCGATCGGCAACAATTACTTCTATCCAAATATAGCTTCCGTTTTTGTGACGAATACGGTGTTGGACGGTTACTCTTTCCTTTTTATATTCACGTACCTGTGCTATTACAGAGTGACTTTTAATTGCATCTTCTGGCAAGGTGAAATCGGCGGTATCTAATCCGATTAATTCCTCTGGACTATAGCCAGTAAGGCGAGTAATACCCGGGCTGGCGTATTTAATAATTCGTGAACTATCGGAAATTAAGATAGCATCAAAACTCTCTTCTAGTAGGCTTGTAAAGGCGTTTACATTGGCTTTGTAACTTTCTTCTAATTGACTTTTTTCGGGCCATAAGTTGAAATTAAAGGTGTGATGGGTTTTACCCCCTTCAGCATTTATAGTTTTATCGAGGTAAACTCTAAAAACATCTACCTTTTTGGTAGAGCGCAGACTGAGCCATCGATGGATCTGATCAAATTTTAAAAGACCTTCTACCGGCTCAAAAGATTTTAACTCTCCAAAGCGAAACTTAATGGGAATATCCGAAAACTTAGTAAGTTTTTGTCCTACAGGGAGATTAAAGAAATTGAAGATACTTTTGTTGTTATAAATAATTGCTCCATCTTCATCACATATCAGATGTAATTGCCTGGGCGCCTCTCTTGTTTCACTATTAATTTGCAGGAGGTAAGGCTGAAGTAGATCGAGAAGAAGTTTGGTATCATCTTGCTTTAAGCAATAGCTTGCCTCCTGAAATAATTTAGATGGCGGAATTTGATTGGCGGCACAAACTAAAATTAACTTGTAGTTTGTGTGGTTTAAGGATTGATACTTGCTAAAGTATTGATGATCAAGAAGTATAATTAATTCAGTTTGCTCTGAAAGTGGCGAAGGAATTTGGTTAAAATCTGTAAGCTCCGAGTAATTGGTTATAGGAATTACATCGATTTTCACTCCGAAGTTTACAATCCAAAAGGGAGGAACAGTATTTTTAGTAGATTTCACTTAGGATTTCCACTTTTTAAAATCCTCTTTTAGAACATTAAGGTCTAGCGGCTTTTTAAGGAAGGAAATAACATTAGAGTACTGCTTGGCTTGATCACGATCTTCCTGATCAATAGAGGAGGTAAGAATCGCTACAGAGGGCAAAGAATCACTTTCGGAGCTTTGTTTCGCTATCGAATCTAAAAAAGTCCAACCATCCATCACCGGCATATTTAAATCTAATAGAATTAATTCCGGTTCTTCCGCTTTTCCCTCTAGCTTCAGATAGGCATCAAAGGCCTCCTGTCCATTTTCGAATTCGATAATAGTTTGACTAAAGCTTTCTTTTTCTAGGCGCTTTTTTATTAACATTCGAGCAATTAAATCATCGTCTACAATCCAAATACTTTTTAATTCCTCTGCCATACCCTTAATAGGATTAATTTGACGGAAATTACTAAATTAGGATGGACCATCAAAACAATGAAGTCTATTTACTTTAGTGTTAATTTTTTCCGCAAGTCATCTACGTAAGTGCGGAACCTTTTATCGGTTTCTGTTAGGTTATTAACCGTTCTGCAGGCATGTAATACCGTCGCATGATCTTTATTTCCGCATTGAGCACCAATGCTGGCTAAAGAATTTTTGGTAAGCTGTTTCGAGAAGTACATTGCTAATTGTCGGGCCTGAACAATTTCTCTTTTACGAGTTTTAGATTTCAAAAGATCAATAGGCATATCAAAGTAATCGCAAATCACTTTTTGAATGTAGTCGATGCTAATTTCGCGAGTGGTGTTTTTAACAAACTTATCAATCATCTGCTTCGCTAACTCCACTGTTATTTTCTTCTTATTTAAAGAAGACTGGGCTAAGAGAGAAATTAAGGCTCCCTCAAGTTCGCGAACGTTGGAATTAATGCTGTAGGCTAAATATTCGATTACATCAACCGGCATTTCTACCCCGTCGTTGTATAGTTTTTGGTTGAGAATGGCGATACGAGTTTCTAAATCAGGAACTTGTAAATCGGCACTTAAACCCCATTTAAAGCGGGAAAGCAATCTTTGCTCCATACCCTGTAAATCTACGGGGGCACGATCGGAGGTTAGTATAACTTGCTTACTATGTTGGTGAAGGTGATTAAACACTTCAAAAAAGGCGCTTTGGGTTCCTTCTTTACCAGCAAAGGAATGTACATCATCAACGATAAGTACATCTATCATTTGGTAGAAATGCAAAAAATCATTTTTGTTGTTCGTGCGTACTGCTTCGATAAATTGCTGTTGGAACTTTTCAGCAGATACGTACAAAACTGTTTTTTCGGGATAGCGATCTTTAATTTCGATACCGATAGAGTGGGCAAGGTGGGTTTTACCTAAGCCATTACCACCATATAAAAGCAGGGGGTTAAAAGAAGTTCCACCGGGCTTTTTAGAAACGGCGAATCCTGCAGAACGGGCCAATCGGTTGCAATCGCCTTCCACAAAATTGTCGAAAGTGTAATTGGGGTTTAACTGCGATTCTACATGAACTTTACGCAGACCTGGGATAATGAACGGGTTTTTAACACTGTTTTCGCCAATTTCAAGTGGCATGTTAATTTTGGGATTCTTGATGCTACCGCGGTTGCTACTTGGTATTTTAACCGTTATGGGGTTAGCATTGCCGTAGGTGTTTTCCATTACGATGCTATAAACCAATTTAGCATCTTCACCCAACTCTTTACTAATTGCACTTTTTAACAACTTAATATAGTTTTCCTCTAACCATTCGTAGAAGAACTTACTCGGTACCTGTATGCTAAGTACCTTATCTTTAAGTTTTAGTGGCTTGATAGGCAAAAACCAAGTTTTAAAGCTCTGGGATGAGATATTATCTTTTATGTATATGAGACAATTATCCCAAACCGTTTTTGCAGTCAATTCCATTCTTACGCCTAAATTTTTAATTACTTCCCTGTTTTAACCCCTCAGTCAACAATATATGTGCCTTGGCACACCTCCTCCTAGCGGCCCACAAAAGTGTGGAGAAAAAAGTGATAAAAAAAATGAAATTGGTATTGACTATCTAGTTTATTTGTCGGAAATTAAGCCAAGCCTAATCGCTCTGTATCCCGCATTAAATGTGGTAAAGAGCTTAAAAATCAGGGAATAAGAAAATGTATTTTTCAGAAACAAGTCTTCGCGTTCGCTATGCAGAAACCGACCAAATGTCGTTCGTTTATTATGGTAATTATCCTCAATATTTTGAGGTGGCAAGGGTTGAGGCCCTGAGAGCCTTAGGTTTAAGTTATAAAAAAATTGAAGAGGAAGGAGTGATGCTACCGGTTTTGAAATTGGAAGTGAAATATATTGCCCCAGCCAAGTACGATGACTTACTACTTATCAAAACTTGTATTTCCGAAATGCCGAAAACCAGAATCACTTTTGAGCATGAAATTTATAATGAAGCAGGCAAATTATTAACCATCGGAAAGGTAGAATTGGTTTTTGTGGATATAAAAAGTGGGAAACCTTGTCGGGCTCCCCACTCTCTTATAAATGCTATTGAAGCCAAATTTAGTTCCTGAAAACTTTAAAGCTTTCGGTGCTTGAAGAGGTTTGAATAATAATAAGGTATAAACCAGTTTTAAGATTCGGTGCTGCTAATTCCCTTTCTAAACCGTTAAGTTCGCCTGCTTGTATTAACTTTCCATCTAAACTTAAGATTTGATACGACTGTAAAGCTTCTACGCTTTTAATAAATAGGCTTCCGCCTGAAGCGAATGCCAAAGAATTGTATAAAGAAATAGAACTCTTTGATTCAATGGATTCATCTAAGCTAAAATCGCTGTCTAAAACATTCCTCCTCACAAAGGCATCTTTGATGATATTATAATTAGCACCATTGTTTAATACTTGGTCTGCGTTAATTATCATAATCGCGAAATCTCGGTAGGTACTGCTTCCTTGCAAACTGAAGAGTGCTTCTAAAATAATTTGATCACTAGTCGCACGGCTGGTATTGAAGAGTATCTCGCGCAAGCAGCTCACCATCAGATCGGTATTGGTATAAATATTACCCGCAAAACTTACGGTTTGATAGTCCTTTGTACTAGTTGCATCGCGGCCCGGCCAAAACACATTATGACCATCCCAATTAAAAATTCGATCGGATTGATTGGTGGTGTATTTGTTAGAATAGCTGAGGGCGAAATAATCACAAATAGCTTCTTCCATGCCAGCGCGTTCATTGATTCTATTGCTATTTGCAGCGGCTCCAAAAACTACGGCGTGAATGTATTCATGAATTACCACATCTACGTCTTCTGCATCATCAACACCACCTTCACCCATGTAAATTTTCCAGTCACTGCTGGTGAAAAAGCTTTGGTCGGCATCACTTAGGGCGTGCACATCTATTTCTATTAAATTACCGGGTATAGAGCTGAAGCCTAAACTGTCTATGTAGTTTTTGAAAATAGATAAATGGGCAAAAGCATTTACGTCTTCAAACCCGTCTTTATCGCGGGTAAGATTAAAATTAGGGCTACTTTGTGTAAGCGGCGCAATAGAGGGGGAGCTGAAATCGGAAATTTTTAGATCCGCATTTTCCAATCGGAAAGTACCATTACTATAATCGGCTTTGAAAGTGATATTCTGTCTTTCTAAGTCCAGTATTGGCATGGGGCCATCATTATTATCTACATATGATCCCCCGTAATTAACATTGGCAGTACTAAGCGGATCGGGCGCAAAAACATTCGCCGTACAAGTACTATCTACTCCCTGGAAATACAGTCTTTGATCTTCTAAAACCAAAATTTCATCGTCGGCACTAATCAATACATAATGCAAACCATCATGACCAAAAAAGTCAGTGCGGAGTGCTTTAAAATTGCTATTTTGATTAGCCCAGTAGATAGGTTCACTACTAAAGCGCTCGGCTTTTAAATCGCCTTTGAGCATTTCTAAATCGATACTCGAGCTAAAATCACCCCTATAATTAGTGCTAAGAATAGGATATTGAACCGTTGCGAATCCATTTGGATAGTCGTGTATAGCCGCTTTTTGGCCATAAAAAGGGATGTTATCTTTTTCTATTTGGTAAAAAAAGTGTCGCCCTGCCGCGCTGTTTAATACCTTGGTTTGCTTAAAATTAATACCTACATGGGCCATTTTTTCTTCTAAAAGCGAAAGACCTGATTGCTGCGCATCTAGGGAAACCGAAACATAAAGCGGTGCGTGATGTAGGTCTATGATATTATTTTCTTTCTTATTGTTTTGGGCACTCAAAACGAAGCTAATGCTTATAAGAGCGATTAAAATTGATTGTTTTCTCATGGGTCAATTTCCTTTAATTCACCTTGGTAGAGGTTTTTTATTTGTTCAAGAGCAATGTTCAATTTGCTTTCACGGCAACGTATTATATAGCCTGCATCTTTATCCATAGTTTCTGAAATAATTTCAAATAAACTTTGATGAAGAATATTCATTACTTCAGCCATAGCTGAGTAGGGAAAACGCAATTCGTGATAACGGTATAAATATATATCAATTCGTTGGCAATTTTGAAGCGCTTCTACAGCAGATTCGCGATAAGCATTTATAAGTCCAGGAACGCCCAATTTAGTACCACCGAAATAGCGTACCACCACCACCGCAATATCCCAAAGTTCGGCGCTTAAAATAGCATTGAAGATGGGCGTGCCTGCCGAGTGAGCGGGTTCGCCGTCATCATTTATGCGAACCTCTGGCTTTTTGGGTTGAAAGCGATAGGCATAGCAAAAGTGCCTTGCATCGTGATATTGGCTTTTCAAATCCTCTAAAAAGCTTTGAAATTCGTCTAGGCTTTTTACGCATCTAGCGAAAGCGAAAAATTTGGAGCCTTTGTCTTTAAAAAGTGCTTCGCCATTAGTGCTAATGCTTTGATAATGATCGCCTTCTATCGCTTCTTGAATCATAAAACGACAGTTATAAGCAAGATGGAAATAATGGCTACTATTATTCCCGCAATATTAAGGGGGCTCAGTTTTTCTTTAAAGGCGAAATAGCCTAAAAGTGAGGATAAGGCTACGATACCAACATTATTTATAGCAAAAAGACTAGAGCTTTCCAAACCGGGACTATCGAGCGCGCGCAGCAGGAAGTAGATGCTCCCATAATTAGGGATTCCCAGGGCAATGCCTCCGATGATGGCTTTAAATTGCAGGGGTACATGCATTTTAAAATAACGATAAATTATTGCAATAAGGCCAAAAATAGCGGCGAAACCAAAAATACTGCTTGCAAACCAAGCTTGATCTTCAGCGGGTACAAGCTCTTGTTGATTGTATTTTAAAAAAGAATCAAGAAAGCCTGAACCGAGAAAGAGTAGTATTGGTAAAATTATGGAAAGCGGATTGGACTTGATTCTTGCGGGCTTGTAAGTTGACATCCAAACCGCCAATAGGGCTAGAATTATAGCGCTAATTTTTAAGGCTGAGGCACTTTCATTGTAATAGAAGATGCCAAAACTTATGGGAACCATCACCGACATTTTTACGGCGATACTAACGGTGGTTAGGCCGAAATTCTGACTAACCCAGGCCATTAAGTTAAAGAGGGTGATAAAGAGAATACCCAAAATTAATACCGAGCTAATCCAATCTTGCTCTATAATAGCTGCAAGCGGTTTAGAAAACCCCATCTGGGCTTGACCAATACTGAAAGCCACGAGGTAATTAACCAAAATAGCTTGTAGGTTATCGATGGAGAATTTTTTGAGGTAAGTGAAAACCACAAAGATTAAAATGGAGCTACATATGCTCAATACTATCCAAATCATAAGGGTAATAGTCTTTGGATACGATCCTGTTTTAAGTAGTAGTCTTCGCTAATTACGCCATTAATCTTGGGGGCGGCCAAACCTTGATTTAAGGACTGAGGCCCGGTAATAAGAAGTGCTTCATCCCAAAGCTTGGCGCTAATAAATTGTTGTAAGGTATAGGCGCCACCTTCTACCATGATACTCAGAATATCCTTTTGGTGAAGTATCTTAAGAATTTCTGGCAGCGGATTTTCGGTATTGATTATATGTGTTTCTACTTCTCGCTTAGCGCCAGAAAAGTAGATAAAATGTGGATCTCTAAAAACTTGGGACTGGGGCTCTACTCGCCCTTGTAGGTCAATTATAATTCGCCAAAGTTTTTTCTGCGCTGGGAATTCACTAATGCCTAAATGGGGGTTGTCGTTAATAATGGTATTAGCTCCCACTAAAATGCCATCAACTTCGCTGCGCTCGCGGTGTACAAAGGGGCGGGTTTCAGGACTGCTAATCCAATGCATGCCTTTTTGCTGGGCTTGGCGATTAATATCTAGAAAGCCATCTTTACTTTGTGCCCATTTTAATAAAATATATGGTCTTTGTTGGGCGTGAAAAGTAAAAAAACGACGGTTAAGGAATTCGGATTCGTCTTTAAGAATATTTTCAATAACCTCAATGCCAGCATTTTTTAGCTTAGCGATGCCTCGACCATTTACCAAACTATTGGCATCGCGACAGCCAATTACCACTTTGGGAATTTGCATCTCAATAATAAGATTGGAACATGGTGGTGTGCGGCCTTGGTGCGAGCAAGGCTCTAGATTTACGTAAAGAGTGGCTTTTTTAAGAAGTTCTTTATTAGTAACATTGGCAATAGCATTTACCTCGGCATGAGCTTTACCTGCCTGTTGATGCCAGCCTTCGCCAATTATTTTCCCTTGATAAACAATAACTGAGCCTACCATAGGGTTGGGGCTAGCGCTGCTCGCTCCCTGTTGCGCCAATTGCAAACATCGGCGTAAATATTTCTCGTGCTCTTCTTGCATAGAGGCGCAAAAATAATCGCTTTAACTAGTTGGCAAGCTAAAATTAGCGCTCAAGTTTTAGCAGTCCTGTTTTTAGAGCACCGTGCTTTTTATGGTTAGCTTGCCCATTAATAGAAAATACCCCACAATATGAAATACGCTTACACCATACTTTACGTAGAAAAGGTGGATGAAACCATTGCGTTTTATGAGAAGGCCTTTGGCTTTAGTATGAAATTCATCACCCCAGAAAACGATTATGCCGAACTAGAATCGGGCGAAACTACCATAGCCTTTGCTTCCTTGGAATTGGGCGCGGCAAATTTTAAGCAGGGTATTGAAATAATGGAACTTTCAAAAAAGCCTGTGGGAATTGAGCTGGCCTTTACGAGTGAAGACATTGAAGATGATTTTAAACGCGCCGTTGATGCTGGCGCTAGTATATACCAGTCCATTCTCGATAAACCTTGGGGACAGAAAGTGGGTTATTTGAGAGATAATAATGGCTTTTTAATTGAAATATGTACTCCGATTAAGGGCTAAATTTAGCTTATACCAGCGGCAGGAAGCAAAAACAGGAGAAGTAATCTATAATATGCGGGATATTAATTTCGAAGACGACCAGATAATTTGGAAAATCTTAAAAGAGCATACAGAGGAATCTAAGGAACTGCAAAGAATGGTAGTTTCGAGCGTGGATGAAAATTTACGACCACAAGTGCGCACGATGATTTTACGAGCGGTAGAGCATAAAACTAAAAGCCTTTATTTTTATACTGACGCTCGCAGTCCCAAAATAAAGCAGTGGCAGAAAAATCAGTTTTGTCAAGTACTAGCTTATAGTCCTAGAGAATTGCTACAATTACGCTTTACTGCAAAAGCAGAAGTATGGCAAAGTGGAGAATTATATCAGTCTGCCAAAAGCGGGTTAAAAGAACATCAATGGCGCGATTACTCTAGCCTTTTAGCTCCGGGTAGTGACTATGACGCAGCATTAAAGTCTAGCAGTGACAAGCTAAATTTTGCCCTGGTACAGATAAAAGTAGAGCAAATGGAAATATTGAAACTGTTACCCAAGGCCCAAGAGCACCTGCGTTACAGTTTCAATTATGAGAAGAAGAATGAATTCCCTAAGCGCTTAGTGCCTTAACTTGTCGTAGATAAGGGAGATGATTCTCTATATCCTTAATAAAACAATCGACATTATTTAAACAATGGCCTTCAACCGAAATTAGCTTAGTGCGCGACCGAGAAAGGCCTATCACAAGATTAGGGACTTCATCAAGAACAGCGAGACCTAATTCGCGTTTTTCGCTTGCTTTACTTAAAACTAAGTTCTTTTCTTTTAGGAGTTTCACTAATTGGGCGGCTTTAATTTCGTATTGAAGATTGTTGCCGCAAAACTCAATGAAAGAGTTTAAAACACGTGATTTTAATAATTCGAGTTTCATGGGTAAGAGATTTGGTGGTATAACTAAATTACTAAAAATTCAGCTATCTCTAACCTAATCAGTCGAATTGATCTAAAAAATCGTCCAATTCTCGCTCCTTAACATACTG
Organism: uncultured Schleiferiaceae bacterium; assembly: GCA_963977415.1. GTDB lineage: Bacteria > Bacteroidota > Bacteroidia > Flavobacteriales > Schleiferiaceae > Croceimicrobium. The sequence continues at coordinate 90,713 of CAXBOS010000010.1, forward strand.
GCGATAGCATGCTTGCACGGATAAAAGGAACTCATAGTCATTGAGGATGTTCATGTTTACCAAGGCAAATTTGCAATAAAACATAAAGGCTTCAAGTTCCTTTTGCGAAAGCCCAGTAAGACGTACCACTGCGGTTCTGTTATTGGATTCTTCTAGCTTGTCGCGATAAGCGTCCTCGGCTTTTAATTCGGCCAACTTTCTTAATTGCTTCGGCTTTGAACCAAACAAATTATAGAGGAATTCGGCGGGATTGTTAATGCCAGCGGCAATTAATTCGGGATCTCGAATTTGATCATTGCTGGGGATGGAAGGTTTGCGCAGCGGCATTTCCTTTGGTTTATTGGTAGTTAAAGTGTAGCTAAAAACGCTCACTTCGTCTAATAAGTAGTTTTGTTCTTCCATCTTAATAACCACCTCATTCAGTACCACCGTGCTATCGGAGTAGATAAAGTAGAAGTACTTGTACGCAATGTTGGAGAAGATTATTGTATCGCCCCGTTCTAGCTTAAGCGAAAAATAACCATCACCATCGGTGGTAGTTCCTTTTAAGGTGCTCTTATTAATAACATGCACGCCAGGTACGGTTTCTTTGGTCTTGCCGTCTAGGACCCAGCCGTCGATATATTGCTGTGCACTGAGGGGAGAAAGCATACTAAAGAATGCTACCAAAAGATAGTAGTGAAAACACTTACTCTGCTTATCTTTGAAGCCCAATAGCGCCAATCGGCAAGGGTTCAGTTTAATTGATTTAATATTTTTCAAAGAGGTATGTCTGAAGATAATAAGGTAATTTTTTCAATGAGTGGGCTCACCAAAACCTACTCGCAAAATAACAAAACGGTACTTAAAAATATTTATTTGAGCTTCTTTTATGGAGCGAAGATCGGTATTCTTGGTTTGAACGGAAGTGGTAAGTCTACCCTTCTTAAAATTATTGCTGGCATTGAGAAAAACTACCAAGGGGATGTAGTATTCTCTCCTGGATACAAAGTAGGTTACCTAGAGCAAGAGCCGCAGTTGGATGAAACAAAAACAGTAATTGATATCGTAAAAGAAGGCGCCGCGGAAACGGTTGCTATTTTAGAAGAGTACAATAAAATTAACGACGACTTCGGTTTGCCGGAGGTTTACGAAAACCCCGACAAAATGGAAAAGTTAATGGCCCGTCAGGCTGATTTACAGGATAAGATCGATGCCACAAATGCTTGGGAATTGGATACAGTTCTCAATCGCGCTATGGACGCTCTGCGCTGCCCTGAGCCCGATACTCCGATTTCTGTCCTTTCAGGAGGAGAACGTCGTCGTGTGGCGCTTTGCCGTTTGTTAATTCAACAACCGGAAATCTTATTACTCGATGAGCCTACCAACCACTTAGATGCCGAATCGGTCCTTTGGTTAGAGCAGCATCTGCAGCAGTATAAAGGAACGGTAATCGCCGTAACGCACGACCGTTATTTCTTAGATAATGTAGCTGGGTGGATTTTAGAACTAGACCGTGGGGAAGGAATTCCGTGGAAAGGGAATTACAGCTCTTGGCTCGACCAAAAATCGAAGCGCTTGAAGCAAGAAGAAAAGCAAGAAAGCAAGCGTCGTAAAACTTTAGAACGAGAGTTAGATTGGGTACGCATGAGCCCGAAAGGCCGTCAAGCCAAAGGAAAAGCGCGTTTGAATAACTACAACCAATTACTAAGCGAAGAGCAAAAAAGTAGAGAGGATAAATTGGAGATTTTTATTCCCAATGGTCCGCGTTTAGGCACCAATGTTATTGAAGCCAAAGGCGTTAAAAAAGGTTTTGGCGATAAGCTTCTTTACGATAACCTCGAGTTTGATTTACCACCTGCCGGAATTGTGGGAATTATTGGACCAAACGGTGCCGGTAAAACGACCATCTTCCGCATGATCATGGATCAGCAACAGCCCGATGCCGGTGAGTTTAAAGTGGGAGAAACTGTGAAGATTTCCTATGTCGATCAAAGTCATGAGGCTTTATTGCCCGAAAAAACGATTTACGAGGTAATCTCCCAAGGCGACGAAGAAATTATGGTGGGCGATAGAAAAATTAATGCGCGTGCTTATTTGAGTCGTTTCAATTTTGCTGGTTCTGAGCAAAGTAAAAAAGTTGGCAGTCTTTCGGGGGGTGAGCGTAACCGCTTGCATTTATCGATGGCGCTAAAAGAAGGTGGAAACGTTCTATTACTAGATGAGCCCACCAACGATTTAGATGTGAATACTTTAAGGGCTTTGGAAGAAGCCTTGGATAACTTCGCTGGCTGTGCCGTAATTATTAGTCACGACCGTTGGTTCTTAGACCGCGTTTGTACGCATATTTTAGCCTTTGAAGGCGATTCGAATGTGTACTATTTTGAAGGTGGTTTTAGCGATTACGAAGAGAATAAGAAAAAACGCTTGGGCGATCATCAGCCCACTCGCATCAAGTATCGCAGACTTTTAAAAGACCAATAGATTTGTGGCTTAAGCTGCTCTATAAGTTAAAAGAAATATGGGCCTCACTCTTTTCCTTCCTGGAAGTAGAGGAGGCGCCTCTTTTTGTTGCGGCCGTCTTTAAAAATGAAGCTCCTTATTTAAAAGAGTGGCTCGACTTCCATCTGGCCCAAGGCGTACAACGGTTTTATTTGGCCGATAATTTTAGCGATGACCATTATGCTGAGGTTTTGGCGCCTTACCTTAAGTCAGGACAAGTGTATTTGCATAAAACTCGCAGTGGAGGGATGAACACGCGCTTGCAAGCCCAAGAGCTCAACCGCCTTTTAAAGGTGATTGCTTTAGCCGAAGGCAAGCATGCTTGGGTTGCTATTATTGATATAGATGAGTTTTTATTCAATCCTGCAGGGAAAAAGGTTCGAGCACTTTTATCTCAATTTAAAGGACAAAATATCGCTGCCATTTTTGTCAACTGGTTAATGTTTGGCACCAGTAATTTAGCCCAGCTGAATGCAGAGAAACCCATGTTAAATCAGCTGACCTGGCGCGCTCACGCTAGCTTAGGCGAGCATAAAATGGGCAAACCGATTCTTTATCTAGCCAATAGTTTTGGCTTTTTAGAAGGACCCCATTTACCCTTTCGCAGAGGCGCAAGTAAAGTGGTTTATGCCAATGGAAAGGAATATTCGCCTAAAGATCCGCAAATCCAACATGAAGTTTTACGCCTCAACCATTATTGGTACCGCAGCGAAGAATACTACAATAGTGAAAAACGTAAAAAGCGCTGGGCCTTTGGCGACAGCCGCAGTGGTAAACGCGAGCAAGATCATATAAAAGCCTGTAATTACGAGCAAGATTTCAGCATTCAACAATTGTTAAAAAGCTAAGAATAATTGATTTTTTAATGGTTAAAGTCGTTTTTGTTTTCAATTGCAATTCGGTGAGAAAGGAAGTGGATGACGCTGAGAGAAATTAGAAGGAATTCAAAGGTAGCTGCATGCAATAAAGGAGCTACGGCAGCTGCGGATTCTCGGTAGTATCCATCGAAAAGCAAACGGCGCTTGTCTTTTTGTTGATTTCGGTTTTCTACCTAGATGTCGTCCCGCTGGGACTTTTGTAACAGAGCTAAACAAATTCCGATAAGGTTTTACATTATAATTCAAAATCAATCCCGTAGGGATGACATGATTATAGAAAAGGTATAAAAAGGACATACAACCCCCTTAGGGGTGACATGATTTTTTGGGTCCGCTGTTTTAAAACTTTCTAGAGAACGTACATTAATAATGCGCATGGATCGGTGCACATCCTTATTCCCATCCTTTTTCCAAAATAATGGCGGCTCTCATCTAAACCTTGAACCATAAAAATAGGCGCTTAGCGCTGTTAACAAAATCTGCATTTTTAGCAATTTAATCTGCGCGAAGCCTTTAAATTTGAAGCTATGAATACGGAAAGCGCACAGGCCCAAATTTTAGCCCTTCGTAAGGAGCTAGAACACCATAATCATCAGTACTATATACTCGATGCGCCCGAAATATCGGATTACGATTTTGATCAGAAACTGGAGGAATTACAAAAACTCGAAAAGGAGTATCCGCAATTCAATGATCCCAATTCACCCACCAAAAGAGTAGGAGGCGATATTACTAAGGACTTTCCCACCAAGCAGCATAAATACCCCATGCTCTCGCTTAGCAATACCTACAGCCGCGAAGAGCTAGAGGAATACATTCAACGCATTCAGAAATTGATTCCCGAAGAGGAAATTGATTTTGTCTGTGAGCTAAAATACGACGGTGCCGCGATTAGTATTCGCTACGAAAATGGCGAGCTGGTGCAAGCTTTAACCCGCGGCGATGGTAGTAAAGGCGATGAAATCACCAACAATATTAAAACCATTGCCACCATTCCCTTGCGTTTGCGCGGCAATGACTTCCCAGAGGAATTTGAAATTAGAGGCGAGGTTTTTATGCCCCTAGCGGGCTTTGCTGCTTTAAATCAAAGCCGCATTGAAGAAGGCCTCGAAGCTTTCGCCAATCCACGAAACTCCGCCTCGGGTTCGCTTAAAATGCAAGACTCAAAACTGGTGGCCGAGCGTCCCCTCGACTGTTTCTTGTATTATGTGATGCTTGAACAACGCCTCTTTACCAATCATTACGACGCGGTGCTTGCCACGGCCGATTGGGGATTTAAAATTCCTTCACCCGCTAAGCGTTACATCGAAAAAGCAAAAGATGCGGAAGGCATTTTTAATTTCATTAATTATTGGGACAAAGAGCGCCATAATTTACCCTTTGAAATTGACGGTATTGTAATAAAGGTAAATGATTACCGCCTGCAAGATCGTTTGGGTTTCACCGCCAAAAGTCCGCGTTGGGCCATAGCCTATAAGTTTAAAGCCGAACAACAAGAAACCATTTTAGAAAGTATCACTTACCAGGTAGGTCGCACCGGCGCTATTACTCCCGTAGCCAATTTACAAGCAGTTTCTTTGGCAGGAACCACGGTAAAACGCGCCAGCCTGCACAATGCCGACCAAATTGCTAAGCTCGACTTGCGCATTGGTGATAGCGTATATGTGGAGAAAGGCGGCGAAATTATTCCCAAAGTAGTGGGCGTTAATTTTGAGAAACGTTCGCCCGAAGTACCAGCATTCCATTATACCGAAACCTGTCCCGAATGCGATACACCTTTACGTCGCGAAGAAGGGGAAGCCCTGCATTATTGCCCCAATGAACTTGGCTGTCCCCCGCAAATTAGCGGTCGCATTCAGCATTTCATCAGCCGCAAGGCTATGGATATAGAAGGCATGGGCGGCGAAACAGTAGAGCAATTTGTGCAAGCGGCCTTAATTAAAGATGCGGCCGATTTATACCAACTTAAAAAGGAAGACCTATTGCCTCTCGACCGCATGGCGGAAAAGTCGGCCCAAAATATAATTGATGGCATTGCAGCCAGTACCGCCATTCCTTTCGAGCGTGTGCTCTTTAGTTTGGGTATTCGCTACGTAGGGGAAACCGTCGCTAAGAAACTGGCCCGTCATTTCGAGACGCTCGAAAAATTACAGGCAGCCAGCTTCGAGGAATTATTAAACGTAAATGAAATCGGCGAGCGCATCGCGCAAAGCATATTAAGCTACTTTAAAGACGAAAGGCATCTCCATATTTTACAACGTTTACAAGCGGTGCCTTTGCAATTCGCCATTGAAAAGCAGGAAGGAGCTAGTGCTAAATTAGAAGGCAAAACCATCGTCATTTCTGGTACTTTCGAACGCTATTCCCGCAACGAAATTAAGGCCCTTATCGAACTACACGGTGGTAAAAACACTGGCTCAGTATCCGCCAAAACCAGCCTCATTATCGCCGGTGAAGGCATGGGGCCAAGCAAGCGCAAAAAGGCAGAAGACTTGGGAATTACCATTATCGATGAAAATGAATTTCACGATTTAATCAGCGCCGAATGAGACTATTAGAATGGTATCGTCAACGCGATTTAAATAAGATACAAGCCCAAAGTCAGACTTCGTATACGGGTTTTGAAAGCAGTAAGTCCTATTTGCTTTTTTACCAATACTCTCAATTATCGCAGGCTGAGGTTAGCGCTTGGGAGGCCCTTTTTAAAGGGGAAGGGAAGCTTGTAGATTGCATAGCGCTTTATACCTCTAAAGAAAAAGAGATGCCGCCGGATATTTATCCCCAGTATATAAAGGCCAAAGAATCTACCTGGTGGGGAAAGCCTAAAGGCGAGGTTTTCTTTAAAACACTCGAAAAAAAGTACGATGTATTTATCGACCTCAGTAGCGGCGATCACATCGCGGCAAAATACCTGCGCTATGGCAGTCATGCCGCTTTAAAAGTTAATTTTGGCCATCAGAAAAAGCCCTGGTCGGACTTGCAATTAGACTTTAAACTAAAAGAGCAAGGCCCCGCTGCCAGAGCAGCATTATTGAAATTACTAGCATTTATAAATAAGTAAAATGAAAACATTAAGAGGAACAGGAGTCGCCTTGGTCACTCCTTTTACCAGCAGCTTTGCTATCGATTTTAATGCCTTAGAGCGCTTGGTGAGCCATTGTATAGAAGGTGGGGTAGAGTATTTAGTGGTAATGGGAACCACTGGTGAAAATCCTGTTTTATCGGCCCAAGAAAAGCAAGACGTGCTTAAAGCAGTAGTGGAAGCTGCCGGTGGCAGAGTGCCCATTGTTTACGGTATTGGTGGTAATGATACTCATGCGGTGGTCGCCTCCCTTAAAAACGATGACCTTACGGGCGTAGATGCCATTTTATCGGTTTCACCTTATTACAACAAACCCACCCAAGAAGGCATTTATCAGCACTTCAAAATGGTAAGCGAAAACAGTCCCTTACCCCTTATTTTATACAATGTGCCCGGTCGCACCGGTTCTAATGTAACCGCGGCCACCACCTTGCGCATTGCCCACGATTTCAAAAATATTGTGGCTGTAAAAGAAGCCAGTGGCGACCTAGAACAAGTTATGGCCATAATTAAAGATCGTCCCGAAGGCTTTTTAGTTTTAAGTGGCGATGACAATCTCAGCCTACCCATTATCGCGGCGGGTGGCGATGGCGTAATCAGCGTAAGCGGACAAGCCTTTCCTGCGGTTTTCACCGAAATGATTCGCCAGTCTTTAGCGGGTCAAATGGCCACAGCACGCAGTTTACACTACCGTTTATTTACCGTTACCCAATTACTTTTCGCCCAAGGAAACCCCGGTGGCGTAAAGGCTGCCCTCGACATTTTAGAAGTCATTCCTCCTTATATGCGTCAACCGCTTTGGCCCATCAGCAATGACCTACGCCAAGCGATCGAAGCGGAAATTGTAAAGCACGCCCTTTAATTTTTTTGGGCGCTACCCTCCGCAAGCTGCGGGTCGGGCTTTCCCTTCCAAGTCCTCGGCCTAAGGGCCTGTGGGCTTTCCAGTACAATCCCTAGCGCGGGTTTTAGTTTAAAATTAGGCTAAACCGTTTTCAATTAGAGCGTCAGTTTAAAATAACTGATGCTCTTTTTTTAAGGGCTAGCTTGTGAAATGGCGTTTATTTTTTTTTTGATTTAGGATAAAATTTTATTTTTAGCCAAAATGAAGCAGTAACTTCATTCTTAAGGCTTTAAAATCGTTAAAGACACCAAAACATGGATAAAAAGACCCTTTCAGACTTGAGCGATCAAGAACTATTAATCGAAAAAAAGAAGCATCATAAATCAAAGCTTTTCCATGCTGTATTAATTGGCTTTCTTGCGGGAATACTCATTTTTGGACTGGTTGCTTGGCTTTTATCGCCCGAGAAGAAATTGGGATTTTTCATTCCTATGCTAATTCCTATTATTTTCCTTTACAAATTGTTTAAAAACCCTAAAGGCAATAACGATTTGGAAGAGGTTTTAAAAGAGAGGAATTTGGATTAGGGAAAAATGTATTTTTTGCAGGAAGGAAAAGGGGGCCTTATTAGGAAGAGTAAAATCGGATAAAGGTTTGCTGCTCGAGGCAGGGTAAAAAGTGACAAGGCAAAGATCTAAAAAAGCCTAGCCGGCAAAGACATCCAAATTAGCTGATAAAGTTCCACCCCAAATTCCTAGGCAAAGGCATTTTAATCTATATTTAGGCACAAATAATAAAACTAAATGAAAGCAATTAAATTACTAGTATTATTGGCCTTTTTAGCGCCTAGCACCGCTGGTCTTTTCGCGCAAGAGAAGAAAGTAGCCTTAACCACATTTTACGTAAATAAACATATCGGCTTTAGCGAAGTAGGCGGTGGGGCTGGTACCGTGGCTGCAATAGCTTCCTTAATGGAAGATCCTAATTTCAATTTACAGCCCGTACTAGACAATTTTTACAAAACCTTCCAAGAAGAATTCGTTCCTCAATTTCCTTTCGTACTTCTACCAGAAGAAGAGGTTTTACAGAACCCTGCTTATCTAGCTTATGAAGGTCGTTTTAACGAAGAAGAAGATGCTGATAGAAATATATTCTTGCAGCGTTTTTTAACCGCGGAAGGTTATAAGCCTTTGCAAGAGTCTCTTTTTAATAATGAAAAGAGCAACCAAATGCAGATGGTGGAGATGTACAAAGAAACAGCGGATGGTGTGATGTTCGTATCTATGGGTTACGAATTTGTAAAGAAAATGGTTCCTTTTACCGCTGGTGTAAGAGCTTATGTTCGCATTAAAATTTGGAACAAAGAAGGTAAGAAGGTAGTAACCATCAATGAAGGCGCTACATCCGATAAATCTGTTGCAATGGTTGGCGGTATTCCCGTTATGGATCCTGCTAAATTACTTCCCATGTGTGAAGATGCTTCAGCCGAATTATTGGAAGATTTACAAAAGCGTTTGAAAAAGATCACCAAGAAGGCGGCAAAGAAATTGTAGCCTATTCTCTATCAATTAAATAAAGAAGAGCGTCAGACTTATAGTTTGACGCTCTTTTTTATTGATCCATCTGCGAAAGCGCAGCAAGTCGTTATTTAAATTTCGCCACTGCGTAAATAGGAACCGAACAGATCTGCGAAATTAAATCCTTCGCGGATACGTTCTTTATTCAGCTTAGAGTATTCCGCTAAAGCCCATAATACCATTTCCATTAAAAAGTATTGATCTTCTTCGCTGGCTTCGGGCTGATGGGTTTCAATAAGCTTGGCTAGGGGTTTTACCTCTAGCAGTGCTTTTTGATATTCACTGTCGGTATAGTCGAAATGTAAATCTACCGTATTGCTTTTGCTAAACCAGGCGATGAGGTCGCGGTAAGGACTTTGCTCGTCGCTGGCTTTCAATTTATCTAAATCGGGGAAATATTTTGGGAAAAGGGTTTTAACTGCTAAACCAATAAGCGATTCGGCCACCATTCCTGCGCCTTCTTGCTCGCCTTCATACACCAATTCTACCTTACCCGTAATGGCAGGGATAATGCCCATAAAATCGCCTAAACGCACGCGGGTATTAGCTGAGCCGCTGATTAACTGACGGCGTTCGGCAGTGCTTATTAAGTTCTCTAAGGCCGAAATAGTTAAGCGGGTAGAAACCCCACTTTTTGAGTCAACATATTCGTTATCGCGCGCCTCAAAAGCAATTTGCTCCAATAGGTCTAAAGCAATATCGGGAATGCCAATATGCTCAGCTTGCTCTTGCTTTAATTTCGCTTCTTGGGAAGTGATTTTACGTGCAATTTCTATCGTTTCGGGGTAGTGAGTTAAAATCTGACTGCCAATACGATCTTTCAGCGGCGTTACAATAGAACCTCGGTTGGTATAGTCTTCGGGGTTGGCGGTGAAGATGAATTGCAAATCGAGTTTTAAACGCAATTGAAACCCTCTAATTTGAATATCGCCTTCTTGTAAAATATTGAAGAGCGCTACCTGTATACGCGACTGTAGATCAGGTAGTTCGTTAATAACGAAAATACTGCGGTGAGCACGGGGAATCATCCCAAAGTGTAAGGTGCGCTCATCCGAATACGGTAGTTTTAAACTGGCGGCTTTAATAGGATCCACGTCGCCAATAAGGTCGGCCACTGTAACATCGGGAGTTGCTAATTTTTCATAATAACGCTCGCTGCGGTGTATCCACCGCAAGGGAGTGGCATCGCCTTTTTCAGCAATAATGTCTTTGGCAAAACGCGAAATAGGCTGCAGAGGATCATCGTTTATTTCCGAACCAGCTACCGCCGGAATGTACTCGTCTAATAAATCCGTCATTTGCCTTGCCATACGCGTCTTGGCTTGACCACGTAAACCCAAGAAATTAATATTGTGACCCGCTAAAATCGCCCGTTCTACTTCTGGGATTACGCTGTCTTCATAACCGTGGATTCCGGTAAAAACGGTGGTGCCCTTTTTTAAATGCTCAATTAAGTTTCTGCGTAGCTCTTCTTTTATGCTCTCTGGCTGATAGCCTGAAGCTTTTAATTCCCCTAGGGTTTTTATATTTTTCATTGCTTAACGAATGGTTCTTTTGCGGTTGTTTTCATAATCTTGGAAGATAAATTCTCCCAATCCCTTTAAGCCAGTGTAAAAGGCCTTGCCCTTATTGGCTTGGGTAAAGTTTTGTACAAATTGCTGTAGATAAGGATCTTGCGCAATCATAAAAGTGGTGATAGGAATATTGGCTCTGCGACAAGCGGCCGCGCGATTGTAGCATTTGTTAACAATCACATCGTCTAGGCCAAAACTGTTTTTATAATAGCTGCCGTCGGGCTCGTGTAAACAGCTAGGCTTTCCGTCAGTAATCATAAAGATTTGCTTGTTGGAGTTTTTCTTGCGACGCAAAAGGTCCATCGCTAAATCTAAGCCTGCTACAGTATTCGTGTGATAAGGACCTACTTTTAAATAGGGCACTTCCTCCAATTCAATTTGCCAGGCATCATTACCAAAAACAATAATATCGAGGGTGTCTTTCGGGTATTTACTCTTTATAAACTCTGCCAATGCTAAGGCCACCCGTTTGGCTGGTGTAATACGGTCTTCGCCGTAAAGAATCATGGAATGACTGATGTCAATCATTAAAACCGTGCTCAGCTGTGATTTGTGAAATTCTTCGCGCACCACCAAATCATCGTGACGCAGATCCAAATTGTCGATACCATTATTGGCATAGGCATTTTTAATGCTTTGGTTCATGTCAATCTGATTGAGAGAATCGCCAAATTGAAAGGGCTTTAAATTACTGTTGCTTTCATCACCGGGCCCAGTTTTATTGGTTTGGTGATTGCCTTGCTGGCCTTTCTTAAGTTTCCCAAAAACTTGCTCTAAGGCGCTTTTGCGGATAGATCGCTCGGTTTTTGCGGTGATACTTAAACCACCATCGCCCTCGCCATTATCAATTTCTTCACGCAAAAAGCCCTTCTTTTTCAGATCTTCTAAAAAATCGTCGATCGTATATTCAGCCGTGGTAAGATTGTATTCTTTATCCAATTCACGCAGCCATTCGATAGATTCATCCACATCGCCAGAGGTATGCAGTAAAAGCTCTTTGAAAATGCCAAAAAGCTTTTCGAAAGGTGTCTGGTTTTTACCTGTAAACTCGCTAAAACGTATTCCGCGCATGCTTTGTATTAATAGTTAAATGACAAGCTTGCTGTCAAATTGTTTAATTGATGGAGCCTGTTACGCGTTTCATAAAGTTATTGAGCGCTTCTTTACGAGCGGTGCCAGTTTTCATGTCTTTATTGACTTCAATGGCACCGTAAAAGTTAGAAAGTAATTCGCCAATTACTTCAAGCTCTTCGTCTTTAATTCCCTTGGCATCGGCCATGTGCTCTAAAAACTCGATGGTTTCGTGTACCCAATCTTCATCGTTGGCTTCTATAAAATCTACGGCGTGCTTAATTATTGGTAATCTCATGATGTTATTATTTTGACAACAAATTTAATATTAGTTTTAATGATGTCTTTGTAGATTTGATTAGCAAAATCTATTTAACTATAATTTTAATACTTAGATATCTCCCTTAGAGGGATTAACTTCGCCTCATTATCCTCCATTTAAATTTGAGAGCGCAATATGGCAATCACATCAAAATTACAATACTTAGGCGCATTACGCTTAGAGGCAGAGCACTTAAAATCGGGAAATACCTTTATTACCGATGCGCCTACTGATAATCAGGGCAAAGGCGAAGCTTTTTCACCTACCGATACTTTGGCAACCTCCCTTGGTGCTTGCATGATTACTGTAATGGGCATTAGAGCCGTAGAAGAAGGTTTCGACTTAGAAGACTGTTTTGCCACCGTACAAAAAGTAATGCATTCCGAACCGCGTAGGGTTGGCGAGGTGCATGTGAAAGTGAGTCTTAAAGCCAATTGCGATGCGAAAATGCAAAAGATATTGGAAGGAATCGGACGTAATTGTCCTGTGGCCAAAAGCTTACATCCCGATTTAAAACAAGTGATTAGCTTTGAGTGGACCTAGTTTTAACTGATCCTAAAAATCTAAACTAAACTGCCCTTTCGGGAGATGGATAAAGTCTTCTTGATTGAATGTAAATACTGGTTTTTCGGCAAAGTACTTTCGCTTAGCTAAATTGATGGTGGCTTTGATTTGTTCGGCTAAGGGACCTTCACCGCGCATTCTTCTACCCGCCTCAAAGTCTTCTAAATTTCCACCATGGCATTGGGCAATAAGGCTAAGTACTTTTTCTTTACGGTCGGGGAAATGTTCTTCGAGCCATTGACTGAAAAGCGGTACCAATGGGCCATTGAGGCGCACGATAGTATAGCTTATTTCACTCGCGCCCATTTCTGTGGCCCGCTGAGCAATGTCTAATACTTCATGACTGTTTAGCCCCGGGATAATAGGCGCAATCATAATCCCCATGGGAATATTATTAGCAGCCAGTAGCTCCATACTCTCGAAGCGTTTTTTGATGGTAGCCGTGCGCGGTTCTAGTTTAGAGCGCAGTTTTTCATCAAGGGTGTTGATAGAAAAAGCCACTTTTACAAGCCGATCCTCATTGAGGCGCTTCAGCAAATCAATATCCCTTTGTATTAAAGCATTTTTGGTTAAAATACCCACCGGATTTTTATACTCGAGGAATACCTTTAAGAGATCACGGGTAATTTTAAAGTCCTTTTCGGCCGGTTGATAGCAATCGGTATTACCGCTTAAAAAAATAGGCTCCCCCCGCCATGATTTACTTTGTAGTTTACTGCGCAGTAGATGTGCCGCATTTTCCTTAACCAGTATTTTTCCTTCAAAGTCGAGGCCAGCGCTATAGCCCCAATAATTATGACTTTCACGCGCATAACAATAGGAGCAGCCATGTTCGCAGCCTTGGTAGGGATTAAGACTCCATTGATGATTAATATCGGGGCTTTTTACGGCATTCACAATGCTTTTAGCTTTCAGCTTAATGAAGCTCGTCTTCAATTTCTCTAAGGGCTCTCCACTTTGGTAGAGATGCTCGAGAAAACTATCTTCTTCTTCGTAAGCTTCTTTATTAAAGGGATTGATAATGTTGCTGCTGCTACCTCGGCCCACGGTATTTTTACTTTTCAAGCTTTTGTTTTAGTTGCTGCATTTCTTTGCGCATTTCCTCTAAACTCGCTAAAATTAAATTGTTTTCGGCATCGCGAATATCTTGTTCTTGCGGTACTTGAAAGCTAAGCACTCCCTTGGCTAACCACAGTTCTAAAATTTGATCTCCATCTAGGTAGTAAGGTTTATAATCGCGGTTATCCGATTTTAAAAGCAGGCGATTATTTTGGGCTAGTTCATTCTCCACGCGTTTATAAACGATACCGTCGTTGAGAGTGAGTAAAATATAACTAAGGTTGTTCTTTATGGAACGCCAGTCTTCCACAAATTCGCCAATAATATAGGAGCCCGGTTGTACAGGCAACATGGAGTCGCCTTCAATTTGAAATATCCGTAAGGTGCCGCTTTGCTGCAATTCGGGTAGGGGCAAACTAATCGCCTTAAGGCTTTCTATATATTCACTATCGGCATAACCCTGGGTATAACCTGCGGCAGCTTTCTGTGGAATCAGGCTTATTAGTTCATCGCCATTCGCTTCTGTTGCTACGGGTAAAATGCGCAAATTGCCAGGATTGCTAATCTTACTGGGGGCCTTTTTATCGAGCGGCTTATTTAAAAGGTCTTCTAGGGAAACCTTAAAAATATGACAAAGAATTTGCAGCGTTGCTAGCCTTGGTTCACTGCGCGCCTCTTCATAAGCGCCAATAAGACTGCGATTAACTTTAAGGGTATTGGCAAGGTCTGCTTGGGTCCAGTTTTTTTGCTTGCGCAAGATGCGCAGATTAGAGCCGAGGTAATTCACTGTGAAAATTTTAGCTAAAATAAAAAGAATTCTAGAATTAATCACTTAAATAAAAAAAGAAGGAGCCCAAATGGACTCCTTCTTTTAAAATCGCTCTTAAATTTAGAAGGTATAGTCAATTTTACCGTTGGTAAGTACCAAGGTGTCGTTTGATGAAAAGCTAGTGGCATAGCAGCTAAAAGTCCCTCTCACTCCGGTAGAATCGTTGGTACTTAAGACCATGGAACCTACTGGATTGTCGCTTAAAACCGAGTTATTACGACGCACAGCTACGGTAACGATAGAAGTAGGAATATTGAAAGTGTTAACACTATCCAGGGGGATGAAAATTTGTAAGCTAATATTTGAATTTGCTTGAATGGCATTTATCTGAGTTACTAAAGGTGTTTTAATAACCTGATTGATGTCACCGCGCCAAGCTACCCCGTCGATTTGGACTTCAATTTCGTTAGACAAAGGTTGAACGGTAGGTTCGGCTGTGCTGTTGTCATCTGAATCGTCGCTACAGCTGGTAAAGGCAAGTGCGGAGGCTAAAAAAACCGCCCAAAGAGTTTTAGATAATTTCATTGTTCTTCAATTTTATAGTGTGGCTAAAATAGTATTGCAACTAAACCAAGCTAAGCCCTAAACCGTTAAAACCGCAATACTTATTAACAAAGAAAATTAAGGCCACATAAAATATTAAAGGGGCCTACAGTTAGATCAAAAACTCAGCTTATATGCCTGACTTAAATCCGCTTTGAGGTCTAAAGCCTGTATAATTTAGCTTATTGAATTCTAGAGCCGAGGTAAAGGATTTCCTGGGCAATTTCAGCGCAGCTCGCGTCGTATCTTTCTGCTTCATCAGGACGATCATCGGCAACTTTCGGATCTTGATAACTCAGATTAAACTTGGTTCCAGCGCCGGTAACCAATGGGCAAGCTTCCGAAGCTTCGTCGCAAGTCATTATGGCGATAAAATCGCTTTGCGGATTACTAGGGTGGGAATACACTTTAGAGAAGGCTTGAATAGGAGCCAAAACTTCATCGTATCTTATTTGGTACAATGGATTGGCGCCTTCACCCTTTTCGATTTCAAAACCGATTCGGCTAAGGGCTTGCGCGGTGCGCGGGTTTAAAGCGGTGGCTTCGGTGCCGCCGGAATAACTTTTTACTTTTTTATTATGACTTAAATACTCGCTAATTATATGCATCCAAATTTGGGCAAAATGACTGCGACGACTGTTGTGAGTGCAAATGAAAATTAAGTCTTTATTGCTAGAATGATTAATGATTTTTGCTAATTGATCAAGCTGTGCTATTCGTTCGCTTGCTATGGGTTGGCAAATCTTATCGAGATCTTCTAGGTAATTTTTAATGCTGCTAAACACGTCAAGGTTTTAAGGTTAATGTAAGCTTAGTAATAAGCTCTGCGAGCTCTATTAATAATGTTACCCAAATCAAAGTCAAGAACAAAACGGATATTGCTTAAATAATTTGATTCTTGGTAAAAGTTTCTACTCTGATTTTGAATTGGCAAATAAATTTCAACAAAATCAGTTAAAAATGCAAGTCTAATTCCATAATCCCAATATTGATTTTCTTCGGTTAAGGCATAATCGCCAAATAAACCTAAGAAACCATAGAGTGGCACACTTACACTGGTGCTGAGCATAAACTGGTCGGAAAAAACATTAGTCTCACTTTTGAAACCACCATCACTGGTGAAAAACTGACGGCTCCAAATGCCATCTTGGTCGCTGCGCCCAATAAGGTAGTAATCAAATAAATAATCAGGGCTGCCGCTCAGTCCGAAGCTGTAAAAATTATCTTTTATGCCATCTGCTGCAAAGCGATTATAAAGAAAATAGCCACCAAAGCTGCGCCAAATTAGCCAACGCTTATTTGGTAACATCCATCTTTGATCCACTTCGGTGAAAATCTTCCCGAATTTGTCGGCCGTTTCTAAATGAAAGCGAAAAATTAAGGGTTTAAGAATATCGGTTTTTTCTAAGCGATAATTGGCATTGAATACACTAAAGCTAGCGCTGCTTAATTCGTTGGTGCTGCCTTCAAAGTCTGAAGCAAGTTCTCGGTCTACAATTACTCCGCGCAAGCGAATGGATTGTATATATGGACTGCGGGGACTGGGTTTGCGAATGCGAAAATTGATGGTGGGCGAAATGCGACTATAGGCTAAATCTTCATCGTAATGGTAATAGCGACTAAAAATGGCAAATTGTACTTGCCTAAAAAAGTTGGTTTTCGGTAAGGTGTGATTGTAGCTAAACGATGCGGAACCGGTTAAACTGCCCGTGCCGGTACTGTACTCGGGAATGATATTATACTCAAAAGGCTTTTGCACCAATAAGGAGCGATTAGAAAGAGAGGCACCAATTAAGAGTTTGTCGTAGGCATTATAATAGAGGGTGGGCATATAAAATACTTGACTGGCCTCGGGTGCTTCGAAACTATTATAAAACTGAAAACTTAGTGGCTCGGCACGGGGCAGCAGCCAACGATTGTAATAGGTATTATTTTTCTGATTGTACTCGGCGTGGCTAAGGTGGGCATTGATTACAATCTTATCAAAGTCTTCGTGGTATAACTGCACGCTGCGCAAGCCTTCGTGTCCTTCAAACCACTCAGTTATAACCACCTTTCCGTCTTTAAAGCCAGTAATAGAATAGGGCGTAATTAAATCGCCACTGTTGTATACTTTGGCAGTAGTAACGGTAGCACAGCGCTCGAAATCGCGTATTTGGTAATCGTAAATTTCTGCGCTTTTCACGGTTTTATCGAAAAACCAAGTAAGGTCCCGTCTTTCGAAGTAGCCAAAAGCGGTATTTAGACTATTTGCTCCTACGAGCGCATCTGCCGACGAGCAAAAACGAGCCATGGCCCGCTTAAAATTAAGTTCACCAGTATAGGCTTGGAGGTGGGCCAAATTAAGATAGGTTTTTGCCTGTACTACCGCTTCGTAATTAAGGCGCGAAAGATCTTGCACACTGCTATTTGGGGCTTGATCTAGTCCTTGCCGCTGCAGAAATAAAAAGAGAAAGCGATTTTGATAAGCATAGTCGAATTCATCCAAAGCAAAGAGCTTATCTAAAATGAAGTTGCTGAAAGGGATCCAACGTTTTTGCGGATAGTATTGACGGATGAAGTCGTATTTGTAAAAATAGGGAATGCCGCGCGCCAACCAAGGTTCACTAAAGCCATCTACACCTTGGTGATATCGAAAAAAGGACTCGCCTTGAGCTTGCACCAAATCGCTGATGAGGGTAAAAGGATCTTTAGGAATTTCTAAGCTTAGGAGTTCTTCACTGTGATATTCGCCCTTTTTCTTTTCGAGGTAAAATATTTTGTGAAAGTAATTGAGACTATCGTTTAGTTCAGACTTAAAATAACGCTTCGCCTGTTGACTCAAAAGGGCCACATTCTTGGCTAAACTTGAGTCACTTTGTAAGCTGTAAATGGTTTGATTAGCACTTAAAATGTAGGTGTGAAATTGCGGGGCTAGGTGTAATTGTAAATTTCGGCTTTCGCCTTTAAAAATATAATTTTTAGTGTTTCCTATTGTAGATTGTGCCCTTTCCGTAAGGTTGGAAATGGCTTGTAGATAGTCGGGTAATTGCAGGGCAAGGGTAAAATTATCGCGATTCTGACAATGATCGAAATGGTAGGTAATTGGCCTAAGGAGCCACTCACCGTTGAGGTAGGGTGCAGGACGAGGTAATAAGTCAATGATGTGAATGGAGTTTTCGGCTAAGCCATTACCGGTAAAGCCCGCATCGGGTAAAGCCATTTCGAAGTCGAAGGAAATTTGCAGGCTGTCACTACTTTTAGAGGGAATTGCAAGAGCGAGAAATTCCTCTTCGCCGAGATTATGGCATTGCGTCCCATTTATAAGGAGATTAGTGATTTTCAAGAAGCCCTTTTTCTCTTTCCCAGCGAAGTGTAGGTCAACGTCTTGATATTCCTTTAATTGATCATTTAAGAAGGAGTTTTTCCAGGTGTAAGCGCGTGAAGGAAAGTGCAGGTAAAGACTATCGCTTTGAGGCAGAAGCATGCTGAAATAACTCGAACCCTTTAAAACACCGTCCTTATAGTCTAGGTTGTATTGTATTTTTCGAGGCTGAGCCGCAAGGCTAAAGTTGCTGATTAACAGAATTATTAGAAAAAAGCGCTTGTACATATAAAGCTGCCGGATATAGGTTTTTGCTTTGGCAAAAATGAGGAGAAATTTGCAATCCTCGTGTGAATCCTAAAACTGTCTCAGATATTAAATAAAGTAAGAATAATTTCAATTTGGGTTAATCAAGAAGGGGGTTAGATTGGTTTTATTTACATTTTACAGGATCTTACCTATATGAAATAGGGGGTGTGTGATTAAAAATTTGTTTTTATTGTCTATTTGTTTTTAATTCGTTTCAAATTAAAATTAGAAATGGGCAAAAAATTAAACTTCATTGTTCTCTGCGCCTTGGTGCTGATATCCTTAGTTTTTACGGTGGATTACGATTTTACTGGAGCAGAGAACATTAACAAGGCCGATACTGCATGGATGTTAGTTTCCAGTGCTTTTGTTTTGTTAATGACCCCGGGTCTGGCTTTTTTCTACGGTGGGATGGTAAATAAGCGCAATATTATTTCTACTATGCTTCAAAGTTTCGTGGCATTAGGTGTAGTAAGTATCCTTTGGGTAATAGTGGGCTTTAGTCTTTGCTTCGGCGATAGCATCGGAGGTATTATAGGCAATCCGCTTACCTATTTTAATTTCAAGGGAGTAGGATTAGGGCCTAATCCCGACTTTAGTGAAACCATTCCCTTTTTACTTTTTGCTTTATTTCAGTTAAAATTTGCCATTATCACACCGGCTTTAATCACGGGTTCTTTTGCGGAACGTATACGTTTTCGTTCCTATATATTATTCATTGTACTTTTTAGCTTATTAATTTATGCGCCATTGGCACACATGACTTGGCATCCCGAAGGCCTATTTCGCAATTGGGGAGTATTAGACTTTGCTGGCGGCACAGTGGTGCACATGTCGGCAGGTTTTGCCGCTTTGGCGGGAGCTATTTATTTGGGGAAGCGTAAAGTGAAACAGCATGAGCCAGCCAATATTCCCTTTATTATTTTAGGAACGGGCTTACTTTGGTTTGGCTGGTTTGGTTTTAATGCAGGTTCGTCTTTAGGCGCTAATGCAGATGCGGTTGCTGCTTTTGCTAACACTAATCTTGCTTCAGCCGCGGGTATGATTACCTGGATTTTTTACGACCGTTTTCAAAATAGAAAAATGTCGGCCTTAGGTGCATGTATCGGGGCCATTGTGGGTTTAGTGGCTATTACTCCCGCCGCTGGATTTGTAACCATGTCGCAGTCGATATTTATAGGTTTTATCGCCGCTTTAGCCAGTAATTATGCGATTCGTTTTAAAAACAGACGCGAGATCGACGATACCCTCGATGTATTTCCTAGTCACGGAATTGGTGGTATTATCGGCATGCTTTTAACGGCGGTTTTCGCCAAAGAGGTCGGACTCTACTATGGTGAAACAGAAACATTTCTCTATCACTTGCTCGCCTTAGCTATTACAGCCGTTTTCACCTTTGGTGGTAGCTGGTTGCTGTATAAATTAGTAGATGCTATGATTACTCTGCGGGTTAGTCCAGAACAGGAAGAACGTGGTTTAGATGATAGTCAGCACGGTGAGTATTTGCAAGATTAGCTTAGCCTGTAAAATCTCAGCTCCCATTTCAAGTAATAACTGAGCTTTAAAACTATATTTGGGTTTAAGTAATTTTTATGTTAAACCCTGCTACTGGGGCTCCTTATGAGTCTTGGCAAGAGCTTTTCGCGAGCAACGATTATATACTGGTGCTAATTATGTTTTCAGCAGCAGCCGTTTTATTAGTCATGCCTATTTTTTATGGCATTAAGAGCTACAAACGTTTTTACCCCAGATCTTTAAGGCCAGAATATATGTTATATGTGGGGCAAATGGCTTATTTTCAGTCACTAAGTCCTATTGAGCAAAAGCGATTTGCTATTCGTTGCCAGATCTTCATTAACACAAAAACTTTCATTCCCCGTGGCGGTAATGGCTTTGTTTTAGTGCCCGAAATGATTGCTAAAATTGCGGCAGCGGCGGTGGAAATTAGTTTCGGTTTCCCTAAGATGGGCTTTGAACACTTCAGTCGTATTTTAATTTACCCAACCGATTATTACAGCAGAATTACGAGGCAGTATCACAAAGGAGAAGTGAATGTGCGTGGAATGATTGTCCTGTCTTGGTCTTCTTTTCAAGAGGGCTATGCCAAAGGCGACGATGGGATAAACTTAGCGATTCATGAAATGGCACATGCTTTGAAATTGGAAAACCGCATCGAAAATGGTGATTATCAGTTTTTAGATCCACAGTTGATGCGTGAACTGCGGGAGGAATTTAAACGATTAAGTGCCCTGCAGTCTCCCATGGAAACGACTATTATTAGAGCTTACGCTTTGACTAATATCCACGAGTTTTTTGCCGTGCTTTGTGAGAACTTCTTCGAAAGGCCGAGTGCTTTGCAGCAAGAACAACCTCAATTATACTCTATTATTAGTAGACTGTTAATGCAAAATCCGCTAGCTCAAAAAGATGTGAGCATGGCCTATTCTAAGGCTTATGCATTAAGCGACTTTAGCGGACCGATTAAACGAAATTAAAATGGATTTACAGAAAATAGCCAAGCAAGCCCAAACGAGTAAGCGTTACTTATTTATGCTTAATTTTTTCCTTAATCGCTTCGTGCCTTTTAACAAGGCGCATCGCTTTAAGGTAGAGTCTATTGGCGATCATCACCTGTGGGTAAAAGCACCTTATCGCAAAAGTAATTTCAATCACCTCAAAGGTATTCACGCCTGTGCACAAGCAACCATTGCCGAAATAAGCTCTGGATTATTGTTAATTTCTCTCCTTAACCCCAAGCACTATCGCATAATCTTACAAAAATTAGAATTGGAGTATCTCTATCAGGCCAAGACCGATATCATAGCCAAATTTGAAATTGAAGCCGATTGGTTGGAAGAGCAAGTGATCCAACCCTTAAGCAAAAATGACAGTTTGTTTATTGATTGCCCTATTTCCCTCTTCGACCTAAAAGGCAATAAAGTCGCTGAGGCAAAGGCGCGCTGGCAGATTAAGAACTGGAAGGCCGTAAAGACAGCGGTAAACTAAATTATGATAAAATCCATCCAAAACGCTTTGATACTCGATGAAAAAAATTAGCTTTATAAAAAAGGAAGGATGGAACTAAAATTAGAGCAACAAGACTTATTTCAGGCTTTGGAAGCATTAGACAATGATGCTTATGATGAGCTTGATTTTGGGCTAATTAAAATGGATCGTAAGGGTCATATCTTAGCCTATAATAAATGGGAGGCGCAATTAGCCGCGAATAATCAAGAGGCGGTAATCGGTAAAAACTTTTTTACGCAAATAGCCCCTTGCACCAATAACTTTATGGTTTCGGAAAAGTATGGTCTATTTCAAGGCCAATTGGATGAGACGATGGATTATGTTTTTACCTACCGAATAAAGCCGACGCCAGTAAGGCTAAGATTATTAGCTCACGAATCTTCAAACAACCAATACTTGGCGGTTCAGTTAAAATCGTAGCTAAATGAATGATAATAAACATTCAGAGTATTCTGAGCTGCTCGATTTCATTAATCAATGCCCCGTCGGTTTAGTTAAATCTAATAAGGCAGGCGACATTGAACTTTTAAATGCTTTCGGTAGCCAAATTTTGTTTCCTCTAAGTATTTATAGCTCTTGCGATTTAAGTAATATCAAAACCATTCTTAATTATTTCGATGCCCAGCTGGTTAAACAGATTGATAGCTTTGAGCCTTCTTTCGGGCCTATTTGTGAGGAACATCGCTTTGAATTGCGCCCGAGTGATTCTGCTAGTTTGCAGTTTTATTCGATAAGCATTAATAAGATATCAGAATCTGTCTTTCAATATGTGTTGAAAGATATCACCGCCATAGTGCGGAAAGAACAGGAGCTGCAAGAACTTATTGAAGCTTCAGCTATGCAAGCGGGGAAACTAGAAATGTCTGTCGGTTTATTGCACGATGTTGGCAATGCGGTTACCTCTTTTGGAACCGAAGTGGCCAAACTTAAAAATTCACTAGAATGGCGGGAGTTAGCTGATTTAGACAAGCTCCTAAATTTATTCTCATCCCACGAAAGTGGTTTGGACCAAAGCATGGGCCCCGGCAAAGGCAAGGCGGTGCAAAAGTATATGCACGCTTTAAAAAATAGCTTAGCTAAAAAAAACAGTCTTTTGCAAGAGGGCGCCAATAAATTATATGAGAATACCAGTCATATTCAGGATGTATTAAACATCCAAAGGCATTATGTAAAAGATAAGGTTAAAAATAAGAGGGAGCTTATTTCATTATTTTCGGTAGTAGAAGACGCTATAGCCATTCAGGCGGGGGTAATTTTGAAAAGGAATATTGAGCTGATTAAAGATTTCTCGCCCAAACTCCCGCGAATTGAAGGAGATCACACCCGCCTTATTCAGGTAGTAATCAACATTCTAAAAAATTCGGCCGAGGCTTTTGATTCAATTTCGCATCAAGACCAACGCTATATTAAAATAACTTTGCGAGCACTAGAACAAGAAGGACTACTTTTATTGCAAGTTTCCGATAATGCAGTAGGTTTCGACCCAGAAAAAGCCACAGAGCTTTTTGAAAAGGGGCAAACCAGCAAGCAAACAGGAACTGGTTTTGGTCTGTATAATTGCAAGCAAATTATAGATAGCCACCACGGTGAAATATCTATCTCTAGCGAGGGCATTGATAAAGGTGCCACGCTGAGGATCAAACTACCTTATAAATAAATATGTCAGAGGCAAATAGAGTTTTAATAATTGATGATGAGGAAATTGTAAGAGACAGCATTCGTGGTGTACTCAATCCTCATAGTATAGACGAAAGCGAATTGGAGGATGCGTCTTTTGACCTTTTTCCCGAAGATTCGCAACAGTTTGTAACTAAAGCCTCGAAAGCTTTTGCTCCCACTTTTAATGTTGATGAAGCAAGCAATGGCATTAATGGTCTAGAGAAGGTTAAGCAATCGCTTGAACAGGGCCAACCCTTTCAGGTAATATTTTTAGATATGCGCATGCCCGGTTGGGATGGTTTGCGCACTTGTGTGGAGATACGTAAAGTAGATCCTAAGGTGCAAATTTATTTTGTTACCGCCTATTCCGATCGCTCTATCGAAGAAATTATTAAAGAAGCGGGTCACGACGTTGGTTATATTTCCAAACCTTTTGTGGCGGAGGAAATTATTCAGCTCGGCACCAAAGCTATCTACGATTGGAATAAATTAATCAATCTCGAACGCCTTTTAAAAATTATTGGGGAAATTGGTTTTGGAACAGTTGAGCTCAATACTCTCTTAGTAAACATACTTCATCAAATAGCCGATTATATTAAGTCGGATTTTGCCGTTCTCGGTCGTTTTAATAATGATAATGCCTTTGAGGAAGTTGCTAAAATTGGTATCGGTGAAAACCGCATAAATATTGAGACTTTACGCGAGAAGTTAGATTTCCAACAGTTGGATAAAATCACGCTTTACAATGGCATATTAATTTGCCCAATGGAGCACTTTTGCATATTGGCGATTACATCTAGCGAAGAGCATTTTAACCAAGAGAAGCTTTATCTAGTTGAGCTATTTGTTGAAAACGCGGTTCGAGCGGTTAAAACGTCGGAACTGCAAACACAACTCATTCAAAATGCGAGACTATCAGCAGTAGGACAGGCTATTGGTATGGTGATGCATGATATTCGCACCCCTATTAGCCAAATTGATGGTATGGCGCAGATGATTGAAGCCGATCCTGCTAATGCAGAAATGAATTCTCAACTCAGTGTTTTGATGCGCGAATCTACTGGCCATGCTTACGATATAATTCACGACGTTTTAGATTTCACCAAGGATGCCAAGGTTAATCTATCCGATGTAAATGTCAATCGCTTTATAGAAGCAAACATTAAAAGAGCCGAGGCTGATATTGCCAATAATCACGCAGGCAAAGTTACACTGGTAGCAGAATTAGAAACGAAAGACGATTTAGAAATCAAGCTCGATTCGAAGAAAATAGATCGTGTATTAATCAATTTGATTAATAATGCGGTTGAGGTGTTGATAGAAAAGGAGATCAAGCCCGCCACCATTAAAGTCAGTTCGCGTTTAAAAGGAACTTCCTTACAGATCCGAATTAGCGACAATGGTCCCGGAATTCCCAAAGAGATTAAGAATGATCTTTTTAAACCTTTTATTACCCAGAACAAAGAAAATGGAACTGGCCTGGGTTTAGCAATTGTGCAACAAATTATTGATGCACATAATGGGGAAATTAGCTTAGAGCCTATCGAGCAAGGCGCTTGTTTTGTAATTTCTTTGCCTCATGGCTAAACTTATTTCTCAGGAAGCCTTAGAACGCCTCTGGAAGGAAAAGTTAATGCGATTAGCCCCGCGTTTAAAATATCAAAAAGGGGATTTATTAGCGCTCCATTTTAAAGACGACTTAAATTTAGATTCGGTGGAAATACTGGATCTTTATTCTTCTTTTATGGATTTATTCGCCCTACAGCTCAAGGCAGATAAGCAAACTTATTTATACCAATATCAAACGGCAAAGGCGTGTATAGCCGCCATTTTAAAGCACACAGTAAGGGCCGAGTACCTTCATTTTAAATCTTCTGGATCATCTGGAAAGCCAGAAGGGCATTTGCATAGCGTCAATACGCTTATTGCAGAACGCGACTTTTGGTCGGAACTTTGGCAAGATAGCCAAGCGATATATTACTGTACTAATGGTATGCATATTTATGGCTTCATTATGGCCTTTTTAGTGCCGAGTAAACTGAAGATTCCCACGCGGTATTTTTCTCCCTTAGACTGGATTACGGTCGTTCAAGATATGCCCGAAAATAGTTTAATCATTGCTTTTCCAGAAGCCCTTGAGCATATTCCCATCGGTCTAAAATTCCCCCAAAACTCGCGGTTGATTAGCTCTACAGCGCCCTTGCGCCCTGCTTTGCAAAATAGGATATTAGAGGACGGTTTAGAGCTTTATAAAGTTTATGGTAGTACCGAAACAGCGGGTATTGCCTATGCGAAAAATGAAAGCCCAGTCTATCAGCTTTTACCTTTTTGGTCTGCCGCCAAGATGACCATTACCAACCGCTTAAACGGTAAAGAAGAAAAGTTCCCCGACCATATTTATTGGCAGTCTGAGCGTAAATTTACCTTGGGAACAAGAGTAGATGAGGTAATTCAAATCGCGGGTCATAATGTTTCTTTTCCAGAGATTAGTCAGAAAATTCAAACTGCCTTCCCACAGCTTATCAAAGAAGTTTGGCTTAGAAAAATGAATTTAGAAGAAGGTCGTCGCCTGAAAGCGTGGTTGCAAATGGAGGATATCACTCGTCTCAAGGAAGAGAATAAGGCTGAAATCTATCAGTGGATTGAGGCTCATCTGCCTCCCGAGGCAAGGCCCAAACACCTTACTTTTAGTGCAAGCAAGGCTTTAAACCCTTTTGGGAAATTAACTGATTGGCCTATCCATGATTGAACTTACTATTACTAAACAAAGCTTTATAAAAAGTGAAACTCTTTACAATTTGGCAAAGGATAGCAAAAGCCAAATTGTGCTTGCGCAAGATGCCCAAGAAAGGGTGCTAATGGCCCACACTTTATTGCAGACTAAAATTGCGGCAGGCGACTGGATTTACGGTTACAGCAGTGGTTTTGGTCCTTTAGCACATGAAGCAGCGAGAACAGAAGATAATCCCCAACAGCAGAAAAACTTGCTGTATCACTTGGCGAGCGGTCAAGGCGAGGCACTTTCTGTAGAGGAGAGTCGCGCAGTTTTAGCGCTGCGTATCCGCCAGCTAGCCTTAGCTTACTCGGGCATAAGCTTAAATACTTTAGAGCAAATTATTAGCATTTTTAATGCGGGTTTTAGTGCTATAATCCCTTCTTTAGGATCCGTAGGTGCCAGCGGCGATTTAACCCCTTTGGCGCATCTCGCCCTGAGCTTGGCGGGAGAAGGCGAAGTTTACGCTGATACTGCCATAGTTGAGTCTCATATTTGGTTTAAGCAGCAGGGATTGTCTCCCATACTTTGGCGTGAAAGAGAGGCTTTGGCCTTTGTAAATGGCACAGCCTGTATGACGGCTTTAGCGGCGCTAAACTTAGTTCAAGCCAAAAAGGCTTTGGCAAGAAGCGAAAAACAAGTTTTTATTTATGCTGAAATCTTAGGTGCTTTTCGCGAAGCCTGGCATCCGCTTTTAGCTCACGCGAGGCCACATTCTGGGCAAAAGGAGCTGGCAGAAAAATTATACCATTGGTCGCTCGATAGTGATTATTTTATTGAAGAAGAGCAGTTTACAGGTTTGGATGAGTTTGCAGGGAAATGGCCGCAAGACCCTTATTCCATTCGTTGTGCTCCCCAATTATTGGGAGCGGTGCAAGATGATCTCAGATCGATTGAGGAAACAATAAATATTGAAATCAATAGCGCCAGTGATAATCCCACCATTTTCATAGAAGAGCAAAGAATTATTCACGGTGGTAATTTTAATGGACAGCATCTTAGTTTCGCGTCCGATAAATTGAATGAAAAGCTAATTTACCTTGCCGTTTATAGTGAAAAGCGCATCAGTAAAATTTGTAATCCTAAATACAATTTGGGCTTAAGTGCTTTTTTGAAAAGCAAACCTGCGGGATTAAACTCAGGGTTTATGGGGGCACAGGTTACTGCCACGGCCTTATTAATCGAATTGAAATTATCAGGAAAATCGGTTAGTATCGAAAGCTTATCAACTAATGGCGACAATCAAGATATGGTGAGTTTGGGTACTTTAAGCGCTTGGCGCGGAAAGGAAATGTTTAGCAAACTATTCAGCATTCTCGCCATTGAGGCCATGATTTTATGCGAAGCCATTGATCAAAGGCAAGCGTTTAAGCAAAGAAAGCTTTCTGCCATTAGTAGCGACTTTCAAAACGAAATAAGGCCCCACTTTCCGTCTCTTAAAAAAGACCGAGCCCTTGCTAAAGAAATAAGTGCCTTAGCTCAGTTTTTTAATCATTACTAACCTGCTAACGAAATGCCCATAACTAAGTCATCCCGCGCTTTAATTAACCTGCATAGTAGTGCTTTACTCTTTGGCATGGCAGGTTTATTCGCATCTTGGTTGACCTTAAACCCATTGTTGATTGTATTAGGTAGGGTGTTTTTTGCGAGTATCACTTTAGCGATCATCTTAAAGCTTAAAAAGCAAGCTTTTCGCCTTAAAATTCGCAGCGATATGCCACGTTTTGTTGCCTTGGGTTTTCTACTCGCTTTTCATTGGACCACTTTTTTTCATTCCATCCAGTTGAGTACCTTGGCCATCGCTTTATTTAGCTTTTCCACCTTTCCGCTTTTTACTTTTTTACTCGAAGCCTTAATTCTTAAAGTTCCTTTGGGCTGGTCCAATTTTGTATTAGTATTAATCAGTCTTTGCGGACTGTATTTAGTGGTGCCTATTATCAGTTGGTCTGAATCTCCCAGTGAATTAGCGGGCCTTTTTTGGGGATTATCATCTGCCTTGAGCTTTGCCTTATTAGCAATAGCGAATCGTGCCTTAAGCGGACAGTATAGTGCTTGGCAGATTAGCTTTCATCAAGATCTTTGGGCCACAATGTTTTTGGTTTCAGTGCTTTTTTTCCTCGATTTCCCGTGGAGCCTAGAAAATATTGGTTTGCTAATTTTATTAGGCACCGTCTTCACGGCTCTGGCTCACGGCCTATACATTTCCAGCTTAAAAGAAATTAGTGCTACCACCGCGAGCTTGGTAATTGCCTTGGAGCCGGTTTACGGAGTAATTGCCGCTTTGATTTTATTTAATGAAGTACCTAGCATTAGGACCATTAGCGGAGGATTATTAATTTTAGGCGCCAGTCTTTATGTAAGTATAATGGGTAGACGACCATTAAAGATTAATTCAAAACTATGATTGCAGTAGCTCTCCTTTTCTTGACTTTGGGCGCCTTAATTAAATACGGCAAAATGTATTTCCTTATTTCGGGCTATAATACCATGAGTGCTGAAGAAAAGTCCAAGTACGATGTAAAGGGTATAGCCAATCTATTTTGGCAAGCCATGCTAGGGATGGCGATCATTATAGCTTTAGGCGCATTACTAAAGTTTTTTTTCGGCGAAGAAAAGCTGGAACTGTACGCTATCATACTCGCTATAGTTCTCGGGGTACCTTATTTGTTAGTCATGTCCAATTCTAAAAGGTATAAGCTTCCGCAAGAAGGGCTATCAAATAAGAAGGATCCTGAAAATTAGAAAGATTTGGTCTAATCATTTTCCCTTTCCTTTTAATTTGAGTTTAAGGTAAGTTTTGGCCTAAAAGATTTTTACTAATAATAGTGAAAATCTTATTATCGAGGTCATTTCCTGCTGCCCACCGCCGCATCACGATTGAATTCGGCCCATCATAGGTGGTGGGAAGCGCGCAAAATATTTGGTGAGTTAACTAATAATGCCCGAAGCTTTTCTGCGAAAATTTATACCTATGTTTTCTTGCTGGACAAATGGGCGTTGGAGCCGAACTAGCTATTAGTACCGATAAATTACATCACCGCGGGCCTTTGGGTTTAAAACAATTGGTGACCAATAAATACTATGTGCTCGGTAATGGCCAAGTAAGAGTTTGAAAACCTAAAGTAGAGTAGCATTCAGATTTATAGCTCCAAGTTGCAAAGCTTGGAGTTTTTTTTGCTTGGAAAATGAAAGAATAAAATCTAATTAAAGTCCAGCGTATCTGCGTCAATCATATCTACCCAGCGCTTCATTTTCTTCTGAATTACCTTAAAGTGGTGCAGATCTTCTTCAGTCACAAAAGTTATGGCGTCACCAGGGTTTTCTGCCCGACCCGTTCTACCGATACGGTGAATAAAATCTTTAGGGGAGCGCGGCAATTCGTAATTAACCACATGTGGTAAAAAGGCAATGTCAATTCCGCGTGACAACAGATCTGTGGCAACAAGTACCCTTAAATTACCGGCAATAAAATTAGCTAATGAGTCGCTACGGCTACCCTGACTTTTCTTGCTATGAATGGCTTTGGCCTTAATATTATGCTTCACCAATTTGTCCGCAACTAAATCGGCTTGGTATACCGAAGAAGTAAAAACCAAAACCTGCTGCCAGTTATTACTTTCAATAAGGTGACGTAGCAAAGGTCCTTTCTGTTCCGCTTTTAAATAATAGCCTGTTTGTTTGATAAGCTCAATGCTATCTTTGGGCGCTTCCACCTGCAGGAGGGTGGGGTCCTTTAACAAAATACTTTCTACCGCTTGCACTTCAGGACTTAATGTGGCAGAAAATAATAGATTTTGACGCTTTTTAGGAAGCAAAACAAAAATCCGATCCATTTCCTTTTTAAAACCTAGGTTCAGCATTTTATCCGCTTCATCGAGCACCAAAGTGCTAAGATCCTCGAAGTGCATGGCATTGGAGTCTACAAGCTCCAGCAAACGACCTGGCGTGGCCACCAAAACATTCACATGCTGCATGGCAATCATCTGCGGGTTAATAGAAACACCCCCATAAACCGCCATAGATTTTAAAGGAAAGGGTAAATTTTGCGCCAAAGCTCGAAATACTACTTCCACCTGACTCGCTAATTCACGTGTGGGAACCAGCACTAAAACATTAATATGTCGATTCTTAGTTTTAGTTTTCCCTTGCAAATTCTGAATGATCGGTAGGGCATAGGCCGCCGTTTTCCCCGATCCAGTAGGCGCTAATCCCAATACATCTTTGCCTTCTAAAATAACAGGTATCGCCATCTCTTGTATGGGAGTGGGACTTTTATAATCCAGTTTTTTTATCGAATCTAATAAGTAAGGCGCTAAGCCTAAAGCTTCAAAGTGCATGATGAGTATTTGTTTCGCCTGCGAAGGTAGCTTTTAAGCGCAGTAGAATTAGTAAATGCGCTAATAGAAATCTCGCTTTTGGCTTAAGGATTATTCTTTTGGGCCTTCCCCTGCGGGTCGCGCTTTCCGTTGCAAGTCCTCGCTCGTACCTCGCTGTGGGCTTTTCACTGCAATCGCTAAGGCGGGGCTGAGGTATAGAAATAATACTAAGGGTTAATTGAAAATGTTTAGTTTTAAAGAATCAATATCGAACTTAATTGAATATGTCCATAAGTTGTAGGCAATTAGAATAAAAATCAAGAAATGAAAAAAATAATAAAGATTTTCTCCTTTATGCTTTTGGCATTAATGAGCATATTGGCAATATACCTTTTTATTGACCCAGAACTTCCTAGCCAGACCAATGAGGTGATTGCTGAAATAACTAGCAAAAATACACCGGAATTAATAGAAGGGGACACAGGCTATATCAATTCAGGGGCAACGAAAATATGGTATGAATTAAAGAATAAATCAACAAATACAAGAGGTACCGTCTTGCTTATAAATGGATTTACTGAACCTTCAACATTTTGGAATCAGTATTTAATAAAAAACATAATTGACTCTGGATATCAAGTAATAAGGTTTGATAATAGAGATGTAGGTTTTTCCGACTGGACAGATGCTGAGAATCCAAATCATACTTACACAATGGAAGATATGGTCAATGATGCAATGGCAGTCCTTGATCAAAATGGCATTAGCAAAGCCCATCTTGTTGGATATTCAATGGGTGGATATATAGCACAAAGAATTGCAATTGAATATCCAAATAGAGTTTTATCTCTAACCTCCCTTTCTTCCACAGGAGATTTTGGGGATAATCATCCAGAATATAATTGGACTCCACCAGCAATTATTAAACTTGGAATCAGAAATGCTTTATTAGGAGATGACAAGTCTCTTTTAAAGTTATATTTCAAGATACTTTCTGGAATGAATGGGAATGATACTTATACCATGGAACTCAAACTTTTGGGAGAGCAAGTACTTTATGAACAGCAAAATAGGCGAGGGTTTAACAAAGATGCTGGGAGACACCAAGGTTTTGCAATTAAAAACGCTAAATCTAATTACTCTGAATTGGATAAAATTAAAATAGCAACCCTAGTTGTACATGGCAAGAAAGATCCAATACTCAGTTTTGAACTTGCTAAAAAGTATAGTGAGAAAATTGAAAAATCAAAACAAATATGGATTGATGAAGCTGGACACCTGCTTACTAATGACTATATAGAACAATTCCGCGAAGAATTTATTAAAATGCTAGCAGAGAGTCAACAATAAAATAATTCTAGTAATAGCGGACTACAAAACCGTGTATAATTAATGGCTAATTATCGCCTACTTACGAAAACCCGAGAGGATTTCCTATTCGGTTTTTATTTGCTAAATTAAATGCGTAAACACGCCACTAATCTTGCACAAGACCGCCAGGGCGCTTAAGCAAAAATAGCTGATTGATTAAGTCAAAATGATGGCTCATTTAAGTCTGATAAGTGCGTCTACCTTAAGTTTGAAGAATAGCAGTTTTTAAGCGATATTTGAATTATGAATCTGAAGAACTACATCACCATAGACTCAAACAGAAGATTTGGAAAACCAATTATCAAAGGAACAAGAATTTCAGTTTCTGATATTTTGAACTGGCTTGGCAATGACATGTCCAAAAAAGAGATCCTTCGCGATTATCCAGAACTCTCAGAACAAATGATCAACGCTGCCCTATTCTATGCAGCGCATAGACAAAATCATTTAGGTTTTGCTTCATGAAATTACTTTTCGATCAGAACATATCTTTTAGAATCATAGGGAAGATTACTTCAGATTACCCAAACTCATCCCAGGCCCGAGAAGTAGGACTTGAAAATGCTTCGGATAAGGAGATTTGGGAATACGCAAAAGCGAATGATTATGCTATCGTAACATTTGACTCTGATTTTTATGACTTTTCGCTGGTCTGGGGTGCACCCTCTAAGATCATCTTAATTAAAAGCTTTAACCAAACGACCAAGTTTATAGCAGATCTTTTATAAAGTTACAAAAAAGCATTTTTGATTTTGAAAAAGACCAATCAATTGGTTGTCTAGAAATTATTAAAAACGCGCCCTAGCCACAAATAAACGCAAGGCGCTTACTCGCGTTTTCAAAGGACGATTTATATTGCAAATGACAAGAACGAATTTTAACAATTAGTAATAGATACCGCCCAGACGTTTATTCAAACCGGTGGCACTAATTAAAATCCCTGACTATGAGAATCCCCCTCTACTTCAAGTTTTACATTATTCTGCTAATCTTCATAACGACACCATCGACTTCAAAATGCCAGAACGACTCTGATGAAAGGAAGGTTGAAGTTAATCCTTACTCTGAAAAGCCCGCAGAATTTCCCGGAGGACAAAACGCATTAATCTGTTACATAGAAGATCAATTAGCTAAACAGTTACTTGAAATTTCAGATGAGGGCACTATCATATTAACCGCCACCCTCGACAAGAAAGGTAAGATGAAAAACATTCAATTCAACTTTGGAGACATTTCGAAAGTACCAGAAAGGATGAACCCAATCTCTAACAAAACTTTAGAAGATGAAGTAAGAAGAGTGTTTTTAGGTATGCCTGCATGGACACCCGAGATGCAAAATGACCGCCCAGTTCAAACAGATATTTCATGGCCAATCAAATTTCCCTATGAACAGAAATGTGAAAAGAAAAACTAATGCCAACAACAAGTAAACGCAAGGCGCTTACTCGCGTTTTCAAAGGACGATTTATATTGCAAATGATAGTAGCGAATTTTAATAATAAGTAATAGATACCGCCTAGACGTTTATTCAAACCGTCACCAAAAATATAATGCGTCACTTTATAGCCACGATAATATTATTCTTTTCGACTACTATGCTTTGCGGTCAAGTTTTAGACTCGACTGAAAATGTCAGTAAAAAATACATAGCATGGTATTCACCGAGTACCGCCTCTCATGTGTATGGAGTAAATTTTAATTTGTTCCCGAAGTTCCCCGAAGACACTTCTTCAGTCAAGTTTACAGGGTATCCAAAAATTAATGGATTAGAACTAAACTTAAACCCTATGGGTTTATTTACCCCATTTGTGATGGCAGTTCATTCGGTAGGCCCAGATACGCATGAACCTTTGCTTGAGACAATTGATTCGTTAAGGTTTGGTGAGTTTAAGAAAATCAATGGGGTGCAGCTAGGCTTATTAAACATGGAGCCTAGTGTCATCAATGGTTTAGATATAAACCTGACGGGAAGTTTTGAATCGAAAACGAATGGTGTTACCGTTTCGCTAGTAATGAATAAGCATTATGTCTGCAACGGAATAACTATTGCCGCCATTGGAAATCATGATGTCAATTGCAATGGGGTGCAAATAGGTCTTATAAACTCTGCCAAAAGAATGAGGGGGATCCAAATAGGGCTGTGGAATAGAAATGAAAAGCGTTCTTTACCTATTATTAATTGGTGTTTTAAAGAATAGAGATTTCCAAACAGAAATTAGTCGTTAGCTACCCTAAAAACGAAATGGGAAGCCTATTTTCATCTTAATTCTTTTTTAGTCCTAAGTGTTGTTAAGCTAAAAAATAGCATAGCAAATACCTTTTTTAAAAACTCCGACCTCATTGTGAGGTTCGCCGGTGATGCGGCTTACCTATATTTTCAGATAAGACAAATTTATTACCCATAAAAAGGGAATCCAACATAAGATTAGTTCGTGAGGCCTAAGAATACTAAGTTCAGTACGGAGGAATGGGTCTTTTAAGGCGGGATTCTAAGAGTAATTGCACAAAAGCAGTAGAGTTGTATTACACTGAGGTTACCAATTTCTTGATTGAGCAATCAAGAAATTGGTAAGAAAATTAAAAACGGTTGCTAGATAAAAGCTTAGTGCAAAATTAACTTCATTATTTTGATAGAACCGTGATAGTCCTCTAATTGAATTAGATATATACCCGCTTTAAATTGGCCAAGGTGTAATTCTCCTTCTGGTTGATTCCACTCTTTTATAAGTTGTCCGCTGAGGCTCAGCAAACAAGCTTTTTTGGTGTCCGCACCCATTAAGTAAATTAGACCTTTACTAGGGTTTGGGTAAAAGTTTTGATCAGAATAGCTGTTTTCATTAATAGAAAAATTTCGCAGCACCGCTTGTAGGGTATCTACTGTATAGTTAGTTGGGCCATTATAGCGGTTAACATTAGGGCCGAAAATTCCAATAGCAGCCCCCGTTGTGGTATCTGAAAAACTCATATCGAGGAGGCCAATCATATTAGAGCCGGGATTAGATTGGCTCCAAGTATTACCGCCGTCAAAAGTTTCTAATACATAAAGACCACCATTGGGACTGGGGTTTCCCGCATAGCCATGGCTCTCCGTTCTAAAACTCATCCAACGAAAGTCATAAAAATTTAGATTGGTAGGTAAGCTCGGTCCTAAATCCGTCCAGTTTTGGCCACCATCCGTTGTTTTATAAAGCCGGGCATCGTTACCATAGAGAATCACTTCATTACTTTTTATAAGACTTAAACCATTATTTCCTCGGGTTGCTCCCGTGCTTAAATTCATATTTTGTTTAACACTTACCCAGGTCTTAGTGGTATCGGTACTCTTAAAAATATTATCCTCGGTAAGCACATATATTTCATTGAGGTTAGCAAATTCAATATCAACTACTTGTTGACCCGAAAAGCCAGCGCCAGTGATAATCCGCCAAGTTTGTCCTCTATCTAAACTTAACTGCGAAAAGTATTTTCCTATGCCTATTATCTGATTGCCATTTTGCAGAATCTTTAAAACTCCTGTACCTCCGAAACTCGAGTAGGTAGACACCAAACGTCCACTGCTAGGTGATCCCTTTACATAGCGACCAATCGATTTACCTAAGGCAAAAAAGAGCGTGTCGGTTGATATCGGCAACATTACCCCACCATTTAAGGAAACAGGATTGTTAGTGCTGTCTAATAAGGTATTCCAGCTGACGCCGCCATTTTCCGATACCGCTGTTTTTGATTTAAAGGTTCCTAAATTCGGGTTGCCACCCGCAGCATAAGCATACCAAAGGTCCTTGTTATAAGTAAGCACTTTTGCACTGCTAATGCTTATATCAATGCTTAAATCATCTGCTTGAGCGCTAAAAGTTAAACCACCGTCGGTACTGATTACCGTATGCATATTGCGCTTAGCAACAATTTCATTATTTCCTATTTCTAAAAAGGGTAGCAAAAGTTTGCCAATGGCATTGCTTGATCCCCCAGGACTCGAGTTATAAAGGCTAGTCCAATTTAGACCGCCATCATTAGTGGTGAAAACCCCAAACCAGCTGCTACTGATATTGCCAGCCACCAAACCGTTTTCAGCATCGGAAAAGTTGATATATTTCGGAAAGAAATTATTTATAGGATCGCTTAATTGGCTAAAGCTTAGTCCACCGTCTACTGTTTTGAAAACTTCTTTTGGGTTAGAACCACCCGTCATAAAAAAGACCTTACTATTTATGATGCTTAGCTGATCAAAACCAAAAAAGGTAAAATTCACACCACTTAAACCTGATGGAGCATTTTGCACTAAAGTCCAAGTTTCTCCTAAATCGTAGCTAATATGGATTCTGAATGAAAAGCTGCCTTTTGCGAATCCTAAAAGGGTGTCACCGTTTACATGCAAAGCTGGTCCAGGAAAAGTCTTTTCTACAAAATTATTGCCCCCGTCTTTCGTCATAAAAACACGTTGAGCACCGTAAACTGGATTAAGAAAGTAAGTAGTGGAGTTCACCACTTCTACCGAATTAAAATACTGCGATACTACATTACCTGCACTATCGGTTAAGAGCTTTTCACGCCAAGTCAAGCCCCCGTCGTCGGTGGTAATAAAGGTGCCATTAGTAAGGGTGGTGGCTACCCCTTTATTTGCGTCTAAAAAGGCAATATCTTTTATCGAGCTACTAAGGCCTTCAAAAACAATTTCCCAACTCACCCCTTTATCAGTAGAACGTTTTATTAGGCCACTGCCATCACCTGCACAGATGTTATTAGAGTTAGGCACTTGTGCATAAACGGAAAAAGGCGAATTTACATAGCGCCATTCCTTTTGTTGCGCGGTGACTGAGAATGCCAGAAGACAGGTTAAGGCGAATACTAATTGTTTCATGATAAATTTTTCGGAAAATTCTGTCATTTCTCCTCGTGTCACAATACGCAGGATTGCGTATTTTTAATTAATCAAGTTTCTTTGGGATATAGAGGTTTAAGGTCAGGGACTAAAGATTTGCCAATCGTGCTAAATAAAGTCGTTGCAATATTGCTTAAAGAAGCTGTCGGTAAAGTTTATGGCTTGTTAGTGGTGTTTAAAAAATAGCCTGAGCTCAAAAAGCTAAAAGAGAACCAAAAAACAGTACTACCGAAAGAAGTGGATTATATCTTTACGTTGGCAAACATTAAACCAAACAATTATGAAAGAACTACTATTTACACTTATTTTGATTTCAACATTTACAGGATGTAAAGCTCAAAAACAAGAAAGCTTAAAACCAATTAATTCATTACCACTTAAGACGTATTTCCAAAATAGCGAGCTTCCTGCTGCTATTA
The DNA here is from genome assembly GCA_963977415.1 of uncultured Schleiferiaceae bacterium. Taxonomy (GTDB): domain Bacteria; phylum Bacteroidota; class Bacteroidia; order Flavobacteriales; family Schleiferiaceae; genus Croceimicrobium. Next base: position 127,591 of record CAXBOS010000010.1, read on the forward strand.
TGGGATACAGTAACAAAGAAGGGCAAATGAAATGGTATGCTTATGGTCCATCTGTTTGGGGCGAAAAAGACACAATAAGTGAAAATAATATCTTTCGCATTTATTCAATGACGAAGGCCATTGCCTCTGTTGCTGCATTACAACTTGTTGAAAAAGGTTTAATTGGCCTAGATGACCCTTTAGACAAACTAATGCCTGAAATGACATCTATTCCAATACTAAATAAAGAAGGAGAACTTGTAGCACCTAGTAAAACAATAACATTGAGAAACCTACTAACACACACTGCCGGTTTTGGATATGATGTTTTAGATTATCGTCTTCAATCATTCGATAAATCGGAATGGAAATATGATGATTTGCCAAGGTTATTTGAAGCTGGAGAACGCTGGCAATATGGAACTAATTTAGATTGGGTTGGTAAAATAATTGAAAAAATAAGTGGTCAAAATCTTGAGACTTACTTGAGGATGAACATTACAGGGCCATTAAAAATGAATAGTACCTGGTTTAATGTGCCTAAAAATCTACAAGATAATATTGTTTCTTGGGGAACTCGTGATGAAACAGGATTTAAAGAATACCCTCGCATACCAGCAGAAACAGTTACAGAATACAGTGCAGGTGGTGGTTTGTTAGGGTCGCCAAAAGATTATTTAACCTTTCTTGAATGCCTTATGAATAATGGGAAATATAGTGATGGCCAAATTCTAAAACCAGAGACTGTAGAATTGATGTTTAAAAATCAACTATCTAATGGGCTTTCTATTGATTATAACATACCAGATAGTGGATTACCTGAATATATGGGTGGGTTTCCTGATGAATCTGATACTTATGGCCTAGCCTGGGCCATTGAAGATAGTAAAGATGAATTGGTTCGAACGAAGGGCTCTGTATATTGGTCAGGCGCAGCTAATTCATATTACACATTGGATAAAGAGAAGGGGGTTGCAATAGTATATTTTACACAATTCCTTCCCTCTAATGATAAAGTATCCTATGATTTTTATCGCCTTTTTGAAAAGGAAGTATATACTAGTTTGAAAACAGAATAACGATTTGCCAACAACTTATATGGCTCATAGCTAGTTAGTTGATTAATCGAAGTTAAGGCATATTTGCAAGTCCGCCAAATTTTTAAATTTGACGACTTTCCAGTTAAAAAGATAAATAGTAAAATTTAAAAATCTGGCTTGTGCTTTACCCGAAAATAATTTCATAATTTGAACGCTACGAGCCATATACAGAGACGTTGGCGGTACTTCCTCCTAAACTCCAGAAATCCCTAGTCCCAAGGCTAGCTTTTTAGAGCTTATCTTTTGCTTTAAATCTGAAGCTCTATATAAGGCCGATCTTCAAGATATTGCTTTTTCAAATTTTCAGATTCCTGTTAGGAATACTTGTCATTAGTCCAGTGGTGGTAGGCCTTAATATATTTCTTTAAAGTATTATTAATGAGGTATCAGCTATGATACCGCACCAAAATTTCTTAAAGACCTAATCTCTAGCTTATCTGCTCGAGAGTGACTAATTTGCCAATAAATATTCTACTAATTGAAAAGCTTCAAATTAGCCCTCTTCCTTTTTTCTTGCCTCATCGTGTTTTCCGCTTGTGAAAAGGAAAGTGCAGCGGGAACCAACAATCCGATCACTCCCATCGTAAACGATTCTAATTATGTGCAGTACGGCCTCCCCTTTACGAATCTACCGGCGAGTGAGGACTTAGTGATTTACGAGGTGAACCTGCGGGCTTTTAGCAGCAGTGGTGATTTACAAGGGGTGACAAACCGCTTAGATCAATTGCAAAATTTGGGAGTAAAGGTTATTTGGTTGATGCCGATCCACCCTATTGGCGAGGTCAATTCGGTAAATTCTCCTTATTCGGTTAAAGATTTTAAAGCCGTCAGTTCCGAATATGGCAGCTTAGCCAATCTGCGCACCTTAACCGATGAAGCGCATAAACGCAATATGGCCATTATGATGGACTGGGTAGCCAATCATACCGCTTGGGATAATGAGTGGTTGGTTAATAAAGATTGGTACACCCAAGATGCCAGTGGGAATGTGACACATCCACCGGGTACCAATTGGCTCGATGTCGCAGACCTTAATTTCAGTTCTACGGAAATGCGCTTGGCTATGATTGACGCTATGAAATATTGGATATTAGAAGCCAATGTAGACGGCTTTCGTTGCGATTATGCCGATGGGGTACCTTTCGATTTTTGGAAGCAAGCTCTAGATAGTCTAAAGGCCATTCCCAATCGTAATTTGGTCTTTTTAGCGGAAGGGGCCCGCGCCGATCACTTCGATGCCGGCTTCGATTTAAACTATGGTTGGAATTTTTACGGAGGCCTGAAAAATGTCTTCAACGGTCAGTCGGCCAATCGCTTGTGGAATATCAATAATGAAGAGTATAATAATGTAGCCGCGGGCAAGCACATCTTGCGTTTCAGCACCAACCACGATGAATCGGCTTGGGATAATACGCCGATGGTTCTTTTTAATGGCAAAGACGGCGCAATAGCGGCATCGGTAATTTCATTTTACATGGGCGGGGTGCCATTACTATATACGGGGCAGGAGGTAGGCCGACTAAATCCCTTACCCTTTTTCTCTAATTCTCCTATAAATTGGAATGCCAACCCCGATATGCTGCAGGAGTATCAAGATCTGCTCGCACTTTACAGTCAATCGCCCAGCTTACGAAAAGGAAGTATCACTAATTACCCTGATGTAGATATCGTAGCCTTTACCAAGACATTAGCGAATGAAGAATTTTTAATACTTGTTAATGTAAGAGATATTACCGTGAACTATTCCCTGCCCAGTGCTTTGCAAAATTCGCAGTGGACCGATGCGCTTAGTGGTAACACAATTAATTTGGCGACCACGCTAGCTTTGGCGAATTACCAATACCTTGTGTTAAAGAAATAAGGAGGATTGAATCGTGGATTACGAACTAAAAACATTGGAATTAAAAGGACGGGTAGTTTTTCAAAAGCTACAGGTGCCTAGCTTTGATAGGATACCCAAAGAATATCACGAAAATGAAGCCTGCTTTGTTTTTGTAAATCAAGGCGCCTTTCAGGTGCGCGCCCAAACCGAAATGGTGGAGCTAAATCCCGAATTGGGCATGTTGGCCAAATGCCTCAATTATTTTTATGAATCGCTTAAAAAGCGTGATGAAGCCTTCGATAATGTGGCCGTTTTAGGAATTATGCTTTATCCCGAATTGATTAAAGATTTATTCGATTTCGACATAAATACATCTACCCATCAGGTAAACTATAACCTAAAGCAAGTGGAGGTGAATCAGCTCCTGAGGCATTATCGCGATTCGGTGATGATTCTCCTTGAAAACCCCGAATTAGCGGATGAAGAATTACTAAAGAATAAACTGCGCGAATTTATCATTCTCATGACCAAAACCACGCAGGCCCCATCTGAGCTTGACTTTTTGGCCTCCATGTTTAAACCCAATTTCGCCAAATTTGAAGAGATTATTCAAAGCAATTTATACAGCAGTCTTAGTCTAGATGAGCTCGCTAATCTCAGTCACATGAGTATATCCACCTTTAAGCGAAAGTTTAAGGCAGTCTATCAAGAAAGTCCACAAAAGTATCTCAACCACAAGAAAATCGATAAATCTCTCCAACTCTTAAAAAAGCAGGAAGTACGTATATCCGACGTGGCTTACGATTTAGGTTTTGAGTCGCTCACTACTTTTAATCGCGTATTTAAGCAACAAACGGGTAAAAGCCCTTCCGAATATCGTTTGCAGCTGAGCTAATCTGATTAGTTATTGAGCCTTGCGGTAAAAGTTCGCTCCGCCCAAAACATCACTTTTGTTTTGTAAATAATACAAAGCAAAACAGCATGACCAATAAAGATTTCAAGAATAAATATGGTGATTGGGCTCTAATTACGGGCGCAACTTCGGGCATAGGCGCAGAGTTGACCAGTCAAATTGCGGCTAAAGGCCTTAATATAGTTTTGGTCGCTCGTAAAGAAAAAGAATTAGCCGAACAGGCGGCCGCCTTACAAAAAAGGTATGGGGTGAAAACCAAATACATTTCCGCCGATTTGGCCACGGTCGAAGGCTTGGAAAAGGTGAAGCAGGTTGATGAAAAAATCGGACTATTAGTAAGCGCTGCGGGCTATGAAGTAAATGGGGCTTTTAGTAAAACACCTTTGGCGGGCGAGTTGAAAGTAATTCAATTAAACGTGGTGGCTACCCTCGAGCTTTGCCACTATTTCAGCCCCTTAATGGTAGAACGCAAAAAAGGCGGCATTCTCCTAATCGCCAGTTTATCAGGACATATGCCCAATCCTTATTTCTCCAATTACGCAGGCTCCAAAGCCTATGTTTTAAACCTGGGTGCCTCGCTCTATGCCGAGTTAAAACCCAAGGGTGTTGATCTATCGATTCTCTCGCCCGGGCTTACCAAAACCCCTATGACCGCCGACAATGGCGTGGATTGGAGCAAAACCCCCATGCAAGCGATGGAAGCTTCGGTGGTGGCAGAATTCGGCTTAAATGGTTTAGGCAAACGCTTAGTTTCGGTGCCAGGCGCAAAAAATAAAATCATGGCCTTAATGTCTAAACACAGTCCCCTCGCCATGCTAGCCAAAATGAACGAAAAGATGATGCGCAAAGCCATGCAACCCAGTAAAATATAAGTTTAGGGGTCATTGCAATAGTCGTAACAGCTTCATTAAAAGTTTAGAAATTATCTTTAAACCATGCTTAATTCAATTTAGGCATGGTTTATTGTGTTTATTATCATTAGAATTTGGGCCTTCCCCTTCGGGTCGCGCTTTACGCTCCAAGTCCTCGCTCGTACCTCGCTGTGGGCTTTCCGCTGCAATCGCTAAGGCGGGGATTGTCTTTGGAAATTATAATTAATCTTAAGAATTTAAAAATATTTATAGTAATCAATAAATTGCAGCGTAAAATTTCAGTAGTCACTAATTAAATACTGAACATTAGCATATCGTAAGATGCATGTAATTTAAAATTAGGGTATTTGTAATTCATACTCAATAAACTGTAATTCAAGCTTAGCGTCAAAAATTTCATAAAGCAGTATGGTCTGAAGTAAACTCACTATCAATGCGATATGCTAGGTTTTAGATTGAGGGTCTAAACATTTAAAATCATGAATTACATCTGATTAAAGACCTTTGCCTTTATTCTCTAGATAGATTAATTACTTTTAGGGCTCCTTAATAGCGGTAGTAAATGGGGATTATTTACGGCCAGCTTTGATTTATAAACTGTTGTTAATCCTCTTTTTCAAGTGATAGCAACATGGAAAATGCATGAAGCACCTTCAGACGAAGGACTATTATGTAGTTACTAGTCGATGTATTAATTTTTTTAAAAATAACCTTATGAAAACCTTAATCTACACCTGCCTCTTTAGTTTCCTAACCGTCACTGGCACTTTCGGGCAAAAATCTAAACTACGTTATTCATTAAGCCCAGGTTTTAGCTTGAATGTAGCGCAACTTGAGTATCAGACAGCGAAGGAATTGGATACGCAAGATTATCTTGAAGCCATTAACAGCTTTTCTCTTTCTTTTGGTCTGGAATACTTCTTGGAAGATCACCATGCATTCCGGCTGATCATAGGCGCTTCTTATTTTGGTTATCAAGGTAGCATAGGGTATTCCGATCCACTTGGCTTGATTACTATCGAAGAGTCACAGGCTAGCATCACGAGCTTTCTCACGGAACTCTCTTATAAGTACTTTGTGAAAAGACGTAGTTATTTTAATCCTTACCTAAACGTAGGTATTAGCTCCGAAACTCCATTGTGGCCATGGATATACTCTTATTCTAGTGATCAAGGAAATAAGGATTTTCAAAATTCACTCGCCATTCTTGCTGGCTTTGGCTTTGACTTATGGAAGAGGGCAGACATAAGCATTGAAGCAAACCCTTACATTCAATATCAAGTAATTGACCCATATCGTTTATTAGATTCAAGAATGAATTTAAGTTTAGGGGGGCGTATCCTTTTTAACTTCACACGCTGATGGAAATCGATGTATAATTCGAATAACTAAAGTTTGGCTTGGCAAATAGAAATCGCATCTTAGCGGATTCTTGGAGCAATACGACTTTAAAAATTCACTATGACCAATAACGATATCATCCGCCGACTACGCTACTTCTTCAATTTTAGCGATGAAAAAATGGTCGAAATTTTCACTTTAGCCGAATTTACGGTCGATAAAAATAAGATTAAGAATTGGTTGAGAAAGGACGAAGATCCTGAATTGGTGGAAATTAACGATAAAGAGTTAGCAACTTTTCTCAATGGCTTAATCATCGAAAAACGCGGCAAGCGCGAAGGCCCAATGCCCATAGCCGAAGACCCTCTTACCAATAATATGATTTTGCGAAAGCTAAAAATTGCTTTAGATTTTAAAACCGATGATATCCTCGATCTATTTGCGGCCATCGACAAGAAATTGAGTAAACATGAGCTCAGTGCCTTTTTTCGCAATCCCGAACATAAGTCTTATCGACCCTGTATGGATCAGTACCTGAGGAATTTCTTGCATGCCTTGCAAACTAAATACAAGCCCATATAGCCTGTTATAGATTTTAAATAGTGGTTTTTGCCTATTTGTTATGCAGCGACTAAGTAAAATCAATCTTTACTTTTCAATATTCTTAAAAAGGATTTTGCTACTATTAATAGTCGTGATATTTCTCGGGTTCTTTTATCGAATTTTTGAAATGTTCGAAATGGAGCGTTTGGGTTTTAGTTCAGAATGGCTCCCTTTGGTCCTCTTTTTTCTGCTCTTTGTGGAAGCCTATTTAGCGCTCCTTTACTTCTGGTGTAGGTATATTAGTCAAAAAAGGATACATGATATTCTTAAATTTATTCAGTTATTATTAATCCTAATTTTTGGAATTATCCCTGGGTTTTTAGCGCTATACCCCGCATTCTTTAAGACTTAAAATTAAAGATTTCGATTGCTCAAAGTGCAAAAAATAAAATGATCCTATTATTAATTTGGGGTGACTTAATAATTTTTCATGAAAAGTAGCCGTTTAATACATCATTAAACCACCAACATGAATAAGAAAGGCACTTCCTATTTTTTTGGATTGATACTAGTTGCCCTAGTTGCTTGTAATAATCAATCGATTAATGGCAGCCAAGAAAATCAAAAGACAAAAGCTAAGTCTTCTCCTCATGAATCAAGAGACTCTATTCATGAAATTGATGAGGGTTTTGTTTCTTCTTCAGAGGAAGACGTGCTTTCTGCAAATAGGAAAGGCCCTTTCATTAAGAACACCAAACCTTTTTTAGTAGCTCCCATTCCGACTTTAAAAATTCCATTTGAAAAACAGCGAGTCCTAGCACAGAAAGGTGCCACTTTTACCTTCAAATCGGGTGCTAGTATTAATTTTCCCGCAAAAGCCTTTGTTGATGAAAATGGTGAAGTCATTAATGGAGAAGTACAAATTTCTTTGCGTGAGTTTATAAATCCCCTTGATTTCTTTTTGGCGGGCCTACCGATGAACTTCGATTCCGCGGGAACAGCTTTCACCTTTGAATCGGCGGGAATGTTTGAAATTAATGCCCAGTATCAAGGAAAAGCAGTTTTTGTTAATCCTGCCAATCAACCAATACTAAGCCTAAAACAGCAAAGATTAAAGCCTGGAAATAGTATTTACTATTTAGATACCCTAGCGAGGAAGTGGCTGCCAAGCCAAGAAAAGTTAATTAAAGTATCTACTATCAAAGGAAAAGTTTTTCCGATTGATTCAGATTCTGGCTTTTCATTAAATAGGACGGTACCGCGGAAGCCTGTGAAACCGACAAAAGTAGTAGAGGATAAGCCCATGTTCGATGTCTTTATTCCCTATGCCGACGCCTATGATGAGCTGGGTATTTTTTCTAAAGCTAAATTTCAAATCGATGATAGCGAAAAGAATTACAACCCCGCGGAAGCGGACAAAGAATGGGATAAAGTGGATTTAAAACCTACCAAAACGGAAGGGGTGTACAATATTAGCTTTTCAAGCAGCAAAAGGAAAATTTCCTACCGAGTGCGCCCCGTTTATCAGGGGGAGGATTATGAGGCAGCCTTGCAAGAGTATTTGGTGAAAAAAGACGATTACGAGCAAATGATGGAAGCATGGATGGCGGCAGAAGAAAGACGGAAAAAAGCTTGGGCAGACCAAGAAAAAGCCGAGGGAGTAAAGGCGCAGTTTGCTCTAAACTCATTTGGGATTTGGAATTGTGATCGATTGATTTATGGTAAGCGAGTGCGAGTTATGGTAGACTTTATTAACGCAGAAGGGAAGAGTATTGCACTCAACAATATTAATTTAGTCAACCAAGAGCTAAACGGATTATTTAGTTTTAACAGCAATAGAATCTCGCTAGATCCAAAGAAGGCTTATGCCATTTGGGGCTTTCTAGATAAGAAACTCTACTATCGCTCCATGGCAGAAGTAGAGCCCGCAATTTTGGCCAATCCTGGTAAAGTGCCAAAGATACATGTGCAAGAGTTTAAAGGGCCACTAGACGATTATCAAAGTTTGAAAGAGGCTTTAGGGCTTTGATATTTATAAGCTTTTCTAGGAGTCTGAATAATAAGAGAACTGCAATGAAAATAAAGAGGATCTTACTTCTCCTTGTATTGAGCTTGAATTTCAATTCTTGTTCGAATCAGCCAAAGGGGAAGGGCTTAAGTATTTCGCAGGGCAGCGTTAGCAAAGGCTCTTTAGAAAATGGAAGGAGGTTCCCATACCGAGGTCCTAATTTTAAATACTTCTCCTTTCTTAGCTATACTTTCTTTAACCGTGCTTGGGTGCATTCTAAGGTTTTAGATATCAGTCTTGAAGCTTATGAAGAAATGGAGCATATTTACCCTGAGAAGAACTTTTTATTGATGGAATGCTCGCAAGAGAAGGGCGGGAGAATGTGGCCCCATCGTACGCATCAAAATGGCACTTCTATAGATTTTGGCGTTCCATTAGTTAAAAAGGGTAAAGCCCGTCATTTGCACAATTATTTTGGGATCTATCACTATTTGATGGCATTTGACGAAGAGGGAAAGACCGGGCTAACCAAGAATATTAGCATCGACTTCGAAGCGATGGCTCAGCACATCTTGGCCTTAGAAAAAGCGGCTCGAAAGCGCGGTATGTTTATAAAAAAGGTGATCTTGAAAATTGATCTGAAAGATGATTTTTATAACACGCCTTCAGGTAAAATCGTTAAGCATAAAGGCATCTATTTTGCCAAGGCTTTGCCCAAGACCATTGATGATACCCATGACATCTTTTTTAATGCGTTGATTTTCAATGGGCATCTCGCGATAGAGTAAGTATTCTCAAGATACTTTAGACTCCTTTTTTGCATGATCAAAAAAGAAGGAAAAAAATCTAGGCTCCAATTCCTCTCTTCAAAAATCTTTATGAAAGGCAAGCTCGGTGGGCGAGCTCCCTGTGGTCGCAACCCAACTCGCTAAGCCTTTCATTTTTATTTTTGGCGATCGTAATTGAGGCCGGAAAACCTACTAATGACTATTACGGCAAAATGAAAATGGAAGCTTTCTATGACTTTTCTTGGGTAAATGTCATCAAATCTTCTTGGTTTTACCCGAGGAAAACTCTTTTCTCTGCATGATGATCACTATCATATTGATTTCGGATTTTTATAAGGACTAATATCAAAACTATGCCTTAGCTTTGTTTGCTGCTGCTTGAACCGATTTCCCTTGTTTCAATGTTCCATTAACATTGAATGCTAAAAGTAATTTCTATTTAAAAATTTTAGATGAAAGCAGCGGTTTACCAGTCTTACGGCTCTCCTTCAGTTTTAAAGATTCAAAACATTGAGAAGCCTCAAATAAAAGCCAATGAGCTATTGGTTAAGATAGCCTATAGCACCGTGACCTCGGGCGATACGCGCTTGAGAAGTTCTAATTTCCCGCCCTTATTTTGGCTTCCGGCCCGTTTGATTTTTGGTTTATTTAAACCTAAAAAGCAGGTGCTCGGTCATGAGTTCGCTGGTGTAGTGACTGAAGTCGGTAGCGAAGTAAAGAATTATGCCTTCGGCGATCGGGTGTTTGGTACTACCACCATGCTGAAAGGGGGCGCTTATGCAGAATATGTTGCCCTTCCTGAAAAGTGGAAAAATGGCGTTATTGCTCCCTTGCCGAAGGAACTGGAATTCCAAGAAGCGGCGGCTTTACCTATTGGAGGCATGACGGCTTCTTATCTTTTGGAAAAAGCCCAGATTAAAGCGGAGGAAAAGATTTTAATTTATGGTGCCTCCGGTAGTGTGGGTTCATTTGCCTTACAATTAGCCAAGCATAAAGGTGCCGCGGTTAGTACCTTCAGTAGCGCTAGCAATTTTACTTGGTTAAAGGCGCTTGGCGCAGATGCGCTTTACGATTATACTGACTTTGACTTTGATAATTTTAGCGAAGGCTATGACATTGTTTTTGACGCGGTTGGAAAACTAGGGAAATCGCGGGCCAAATCACTTTTAAACAAAGGGGGAAGATTTGTTTCAGTAGAAATGCTCACCAAGGAGAGAGAAAATGACTTAAAGGAGCTGGGAAACTTAGCTGCCGCGGGTCATTTAAAGGCCTACATCGATCGCAGCTATACCTTAAGTGAAATAGTAGAAGCACATCGCTATGTTGATAGTGGACGCAAGCGAGGTAATGTGTTAATTGAGATTGTTTAAATTAGTTAAGGTAAGTTCAACGACAAATCATAGCCTCAGATTACTTTTATTAAAAGAAACTTAATAGAAGACAAAGGCCAAATGTTAGATCCAAGCCAGGTTAATAGGATTATTGAGATTATTTATGAGTAGTGGTGCATTAAAAAATCAAAATTTGCTTTGTACGGTAAGTGACCGTACATTTGTTCTAAATAATAATGTCATGGAAGCACAAGTAAGCAAAGACGAAAGAATGGAATTAAGGGTCTCCTCAGCAGATAAAATAATTTTCAAAAGAGCCCAAAAACTCAGTGGTGACAAGTCCTTTAGCAGCTTCGTAGTTCGGATCGTGAAAAAAGAAGCAGAAGAAATTATTTCTAAAAATAATCGAATAATTGCTACCGATAAGGATCGTCAAGTTTTTTTTGATACTGTTTTTAGCATCACAAAACCAAATCAGAATTTAGCAGCTGCTGCTAAAAGATACAAATCAAAGAAAGCTTAACATTTGGAAATTTCCATACTCGACAAAACACACAATCGAAAGAGTTTTGAATGTGAAGAGAAGTCTCTTTCAGACTATATTCAAAAGCAGGTTAGTCAGGATGTTAAAAAAAGACTGGCTATATGCTTCGTAGCGGCTGATAGTGATAGGAACGTAATTGGATATTACACACTTACTAGTGAAAGCCTTGGGAGAGAATCGATTCCTGAGAAATACATTAAGAAGGTACCTAAGAATTATAATGCTCCAGTAGTACTGCTTGGACGATTAGCAAGAGACCTAAAGGAAAAAGGAACAGGCTTGGGAGAACACTTGTTGCTAGATGCTCTATTTAGAGCATTTACTTTATCTGAAGAAAGTATAGGGGCAATGGCCGTAGTAGTAGATCCAATTAACGAGTTCGCTGTGAGGTTCTATGAAAAATATGGATTTGAGAGGCTTCCTGACAGTGAAAAAATGTTTCTTCCGATGAATACGATTAGGCAAATCATTTAAATCAAAAACGCAGCACAACAACACCTATACGCCATGCCCTTCGGGACACTGCGCATGGCCAAACCGTTGTGCTTCATTTTTCAAAACCGCTAAGCAATGATAAAATTCTTCAGAAAAATTCGCCAAAAATCACTAATGGAAAACAAAACTGGAATATACTTTAAATACGCAATTGGAGAGATTATCCTTGTGGTAATAGGGATTTTAATTGCTTTGCAAATTAACAGCTGGAACCAGGATAGACTGAATAAAAAAATTGAACAGGAATATCTAATTGGAATTGCGGCCAATCTTTCAAGTGATATTCGTGAACTTGAAGAACACATTAAAAAAGATTCTTTAAGGCTAAATGCTTACACGTATTTAATAAGAGCCTTTGATACAGATACAATATCAGCAGCAGACCCTCTAATTATAGCAAGCATTTATTCCATAATAAAACCTAATTGGTTTGAAGGACAAAACGTGGTATTTGACGATTTAAAGTCTTCGGGAAGATTGAATTTAATAAGCTCTGATAGCATAAAGCACAAAGTACAAACGTATTACCGATTCTTCGAAGAAACAGTAAAAAGAGAGAATTTTACAAATGCCAATATTTCAAAAGGTTGGGACAAGCTTTTTAAATACTTTTCTATAAGTTCTTTTGTGGAGCCAACATTTAAAGAACAATGGAATGGAAATATAGGACCGCCAAATTTAGCTTTCATGGATAAATTAGATTTTAAGTTAAATAAAGCAAAAATTATAGATAATTTAAGTTTTATGAAGGCAAACCAATTTGGAGCGTATGAAGCAAGAAGCCTATTGTATGAAAAATCACTTGATTTGAAGAAAGATATAGTAGCTCAGATACAATCGGAAGATAAATAACGAAAGTAAACAAAACCTCTAGGCCATGCCCTTCGGGACACTTCGCATGGCAAATCCCTTACTATTAATAAGAACCGCCAATCCAAAGCTCCCCCTAGTATATACCTAAAAAATCTGATTATGAAAAATCTGATCTTGCTTAGCTGCTTATTCTTAACTATTGGCTGTGAACCTTCAGGGTCTAACTCTTACGTAGGTGTATACAATACTTATTTTCCCAAGCAAATAGAGCTTAAAGCTTTAGAATTGCAATATGATGCTAGCTTGATGGGGGGTGGCAAGCTTAGTCTAAACGAAGACTCGACTTTTTCGCTAGCCTATCCGCCCTTAAGCTATAGTGGAACATGGCGGGTAAGAGGAGATTCCCTCTATTTACAGAGTAGCCAAATAGAATACAGACAGCAGGAGAGAACTCGGTCCAGTGTAGAGCCCAAAAAAATGATCGCTTATGGCATTGATGGTAATCTGCTTGCGAGAATTATTGCCAAGTCGGAAAAAAGGAGCTTGGAAATTTTAAGCAAGGAAAATTAGGACATTATTATGAAGCCGATCATTTTTAATAATTGCAACAAATACTTAAAATGAAAAGATCAATTTTCAGCGCTAGTCTATTCGTTCTGCTCTTTTCTTCTGCGGCAAGGGCGCAAAGTCCGAGGGCTGCGGAAGCAAGGGGCGTCTCTAATCCTTGGGAAATAGGATTTTATATTAGTCCTTCTCTTACCGACTTAGTTTTGGTTAAAAATAGCGAAGCAGCTATTGTAGAATTCATGTTTGACGAAAGAAAGGAGAACGAGCTTCCCAAGCTGTCTATGTCTGCCGGTTTTGCTTTGGCCTATCGCATAAATAGACGCTTCGGGCTGGAAACAGGACTGCAGTATTCTAATTTAGGCTACAAAACCAAAAAAACTGAACTGGGACTCTTTCCTGATGAAGTAGATCCTAATTTTGGTTTCGTTCGTCCAGGAGGAAATACAGGCAGCAATCCCAGTCAGATGCAAATATTTTACAGCTTTCATTATTTGGGCATTCCCTTTAAAGTAAATTATCGTAGGGGGAGGGACCCATGGTTTTTCGTGAGTAGTCTAGGCCTGAATGCTGAGTTTCTATTAAGCGCAAGGCAAAGGGTAATACTGTATGGGAGCGACAATAGTAAAGAGCGAAGGACGAATACTCTGACCGAAAACTTCAATGCCTTTAATTTATCTCCCAGCCTTTCACTGGGGCTAGAGTACCGTTTCACTAAACAACTGTGCCTGCGGGCGGAACCCACGATAAATTATGGCTTATTACAAATAAGAGACAGTCCGATCAGTGGGCATTTATGGAGTGCAGGTATGCGTATAGGCTGTTTTTGGAATCTTTAGTCCTGCTGAAACTGTATCTAGGCATGCACTAATGTCTAATTCAGTTCTGCATCTACCGCCAAGGAAAGAATGCCTGCTTTAGCTTTTGGTAGCCGTGTAGAAAAAGTACGCATAGAGCCTTTACAAGGTCGATTTTATCATCTCTTAGCTAGGCTTGAAGAAAAGATTTAAGATTATTAGAGTTTTAAAGGAACTTGGGTTTTGCTAAGTTAAATTTCTGTAGAAATGTCCCAAACCTTGAGGCGAAAGGCTAGCTATAAAGAATATTTAAGAGAGTGGAAAATACTAAAGCACTGAAAATCAACAAAAGTCTCTGATTTTGTGTTGCATAGTCGTCAGAGGCTGAGACATAGTCGTTCGCTTGACCTATGGTGCTCGGTCATGCGATGTTGCGTGGTCTGTGAGGCTGTGTTGAATGGTCTGCAACACTCTGCACAATAGTGTGCGCTGCTGCGTTAGATAGTGTTAAACTGTTGTTGCGAAGTCTGTGCTAGGCTGTAAATAAGATTTAATGCCCTGTAATTGCCCTACAAGGACTGTTTTTTGCCCTTAAAGGCTTGTGATGAAGTGTGCAAGAGCTTGTAATTGCTAGGGGACAGTGTTAGGCAAACCAGTAAGGGAGTGTTGCGAAGTCTGTGCTATGCTGTGCTAAAGTGTAGCACACTGTGTTACTTGGTCTCTAATACTATGTTGGATGGTCTGTGTAATGGTGTATATAATCCTGTTGTTATTGCAAGGTTGGTCTACCATTGCTTGCTAGTAAGTCTAAGACCCTTGGAATTTGGTCAAAAAGTTCGTTTGAGTGGTCTAAAAGTCTTGTTAGGAAGTCTACGCGGGCTGTTGCATGGTGTAACGCTCCTGCGATGAAGTGGGATGTGTCATGTGCATGGTGTACAACTCTTGCGATGAAGTGGGTAATGCTATGTACATGGTCTACAACACTTGCGGTAAAGTGGGATGCGCTTTGTGCATGGTCTAACGCTCTTGCGGTGATTGGGTTGTGCTTGGTGATAAGCTGAGTAGGGTCTAAAATTACAGCCTGAGATTTTTTTTACCTAGTGGTTTTTGGTTTGGATGGATGCTATGCTGTTGGTTTAGTAAGAACAACTTTTCGTGGAGATTTAGGCCTTTTATTTTTGGCTTTTGTTAACGAAGCGCTTTGCTCTGAGTTCAGGAACGCGATTAAAATATAAGTCTTGTTTGTAATTGAGGCCGGAAAAGCTACTAATAAGGAATCAGACTAAATTGTAATTAAGTAGGGATAATCGGAGAGCTGCGGCAGCTGCGAATTATCGGTAGCATTATGTATTAGAAGAAAACCAAGCTGCGGCAGCTGCGGATTCTTGGTGATTTCTTGTAATTGTTTCGATTCTTGGGAATTTAGAATTGGTTTGAGTGTTTTTTAACACGAATTTGGTGCTTGTTTTCGGTTTTGGGATGGCCAATCATTGGCATGGTATGGTAAAACGAGGAAATCTGTTTGGAAAACTGCGCTTAGATTTTTTGTTTGTTTACGAATCCCGTAGGGATGATATTATTATAGAAAGCGGGTTACATCAACACGAACCAGAGCCCTGTATGGGCGACATGATTTTTTTACCACGGAGTTCGCAAAGAACACACTAAGGACACAAAGGGATTTCGGTAGAGTTAGGGTTATCCGATTTTTAATAACGAAGATGCTGAATCAAGTTCAGCATGACGGTAGAGTAGGCATTAGCAGGTTTAGCTAAAACATTATTAATAATCGTCACCCTGGACTTGTTTCAGGGTCTCTTTTGATTTTGGGATGGCTAAGCATGGGTATGGTATGGTAAAACGAGGAAATCTGTTTGGAAACTGCGCTTTGATTTTTTGTTCGTTTACGAATCCCGAAGGGATGATATTATTATAGAAATAGGGTTACATCAATACGAACCAGAGCTCTGTAAGGGGCGACATGATTTTTTTTACCACGGAGTTCGCAAAGCAGGCACTAAGGACACGGAGGGATTTCGATGGGGTGGTTACTCTTCGATATTTAATAGCGAAGATGCTGAATCAAGTTCAGCATGACGGTAGAGTAGGCATTAGCGGGTTTAACTAAAACATTATTAATAATCGTCACCCTGGACTTGCTTCAGGGTCTCTTTTGATTTTGGGAAGGTCGATCATGGGGATGGTATGGTAAAACGAGGAAATCTGTTTGGAAAACTGCGCTTTGATTTTTTGTTCGTTTACGAATCCCGTAGGGATGACATTATTATAGAAATACCGATTTCCAAGGAGACCGGGAACCCCGAAGGTGGTGACACTTTAAAATTAAGGGGGGGAGTAACGCGGCGAGCGCAATCTAATCCCAGGGAGCGCAGCGAGGTTTATGGCTAAAATTAATGTTGTTTTATTGTATTACTAAGAATCCCGAAGGGATGATATTATTATAGAAAGCGGGTTACATCAATACGAACCAGAGCCCTGTAGGGGGCGACATGATTTTTTTACCACGGAGTTCGCAGAGCAGGCACTAAGGACACAGTGGGATTTCGATAGAGTTAGGGTTATCCGATTATTAATAACGAAGATGCTGAATCTAGTTCAGCATGACTTCTTTGGTATTTTCGTTTTTTAATTATGCTTCACGATACAGTGAAGTTTCTCAAGATATTTTAGACTCCTTTTTTGCATGATCAAAAAAGAAGGAAAAAAATCTAGGCTCCAATTCCTCACCTTAAAAATATTCCCCTTTGCCAAGCTCAGTGGGCGAGCTTCCTTTGGTCGCTTCCCAATTCGCTAGGGCAAAGGCTTTTATTTTGAAGCTTCGTAATTGAGGCCGGATAACCTACTAATAAT
>CAXBOS010000011.1:0-136011 GCA_963977415.1 uncultured Schleiferiaceae bacterium
ATGAAATGACTGTTTTAAAAGAGATTTAAGTGTCAACTTTTTTCAGGCACTATCAAATCTATTCCGCGCCTAATGAACAGGCCGCCTTACAAGCCTTGGACGCCCTTAGTCAGAAATGGGGTGATAAGTATGGTTATGCCATTAGAAGCTGGGAGAACAACTGGTCAGAGCTCACGGCTTTTTTGCAGTTCCCAGTGGAAATGCGCAAGATCATTTACACTACCAACGTTATCGAAAACCTCAATGGAAAAATCCGTAAATACACCAAAAACAAACTCTCTTACCCCTCTGATGAAGCCGTCCTGAAATCCGTTTACCTAGCCATTCATGAGGCTACTAGAAAATGGACTATGCCCATTAGAGACTGGGGTAAAATCTATAATCAGTTTATTATTATGTTTGAGAATCGTTTAATTAAATAACCAACCCTGGGTGATTTACACACTTTTCGGTACAGTGTCTAGGATAACTTTTCTAGCTATTACACACTTTGTGGTACGTTACCCATAAGGTCACCGACCAAGCAACACTCTATCTCCGACTATCTAAGCACGGGTCACCGACCAATTACAGCCAGTAACACACCAATTGCAGCCCTCGCCGACCATTTGCACCTGGTCTCAGACCACTTCACATGCTATCACCGACCACCCAACACCTTAGCACAGGGCAATTACAATCCATCCCTCACTTAGTAACAATCCAACTCAGACCATACCACAAGCCTTCACAGACCAATATCACTTAATCTCTCACTATAGCTCAGGCTCTCACCGACCGTGTCACGCACACTCACATACCACTCAGCAGCCACTGCCGACCATTATATGTTGAGCCACCGACTATTGCACAAGCCCCGCCGACCATGCATCGCTATGCCACCGACCCTCTCCTCTTTATCAAGGCTTTAGTAATATACCTGTCCTTTTGTACCCATGCAATTCATAGCATCCCTCTCTATGCTCTTGCTCAAACTCTTGCTTTTACTTAGCCTACCGTCATGCTGAGAGAAGAGTTTTCCGCGGGTAAACCATGAAGATTTGATGACATTTACCCAGAAAAAGCATTCGAAGCTACCATTTTCACTTTACCGTATTCGTTATTAGTAGGTTTCCCGGCCTCAATTACGAAGAGTTAAAAACAAAACAAAAAGTTTAGCGAGTTGGGAAGTGACCAACGGGAACTCGCCCACCGAGCTTACTTTTTGTGAAGGTTTTAAGGATGAGGAATTGCAGCCTTGATCTTTTTGTTTCTTTTGCGATCTACTGGAGCGAAGCGGAACTCACGAACTCCTCTGAAAGAGGACAAGTGTTCGTAACCGAAAAAGAAAGGAGAATGATCTTGAGAAGTATTACTTTATCGTGAAATACCCATTGAAAATCAGTGTATTAAAAAAGATGTCATGGGTAACTTGTTTCAGCATCTCCGCCATTAAAAACCGAAAAACACTCACGTTATCGAAATCCCTCCGTGACCTCCGTGCCTTCTTCGCGCACTTTGTGGTAAAAAAATACGATAAGCCTATCAATTCCAAAAATCGAGATGTCGCACCTACGGCGCTCTGGTTCGCGTTGATGTAGCCCGATTTCTATAATAATATCATCCCTACGGGATTCTTTTTGATGCAATAAAGCAGTATTTATTATTGCCATTAACCTTCTGCCTTCCCCTCGAACACGCCGCAATCTTTGCGTTACTTCCCCTAATTTAAAGTGCCACCACCTTCGGGGTTCCGGGTCTCCTTGCATTTCGGTATTTCTACTATAATATCATCCCTTCGGGATTCGTAAACGAACAAAAAATCAAATCGCAGTTTTCCAAATCGATTACCTCGTTTTACCATACAACCACCATTATTGACAGTCCCAAAATCAAAAAGACCCTGAAACAAGTTCAGGGTGACGATCGTAAATAACGATTTCGGTACCCCACTAACCCCTTCTCTACCGTCATGCTGAGTGAACAGTTTTAGGTTTTAAAACCATGAAGATGTAATGACATTTATCCAAGAAAAGGCGCAGAAAGCTTCCATTTTCATTTTGCCGTAATAGTCATTAGTAGGTCATCCGGCCTCAATTAAGAACAAGACTTTAATTTTAATGGAGTTCTTGAGCTTAGCGCAAAGCGCTTCGATTACGATCGCCAAAAATAAAAATGAAAGGCTTAGTGAGTTGGGAACCGAGGAGTGCAGCGACGAGCTCACGAACTCCTCTAAAAGAGGAAGTGCGTTCGTAACCGAAGAGCGTAGCGATGAGCCCACAAACTCAAACAAAAAAAATAATCAAGCCGTTTGTAACATAGCGACGTAAGGAACCGAGGAGAGAAGCGACGAGCTCACAAACTCCTTTAAAAATAAAGTACTATTTGTAACTGAAGCGAAGCGGAACTCACAAACCCATTTAAAAAATAAAATACCGTTTGTAACCGAGGAGTGAAGCGATGAGCTCACGAACTCCTCTGAAAGAGGATAAGCGTTCGTATCCTAAAAAGGAGTCTAAAATATCTTGGGAAGGCTTACTTTATCGCGAGATACCAATTGAAAATCAACGCATTAAAAAAGATGTCATGGGTAACTTGTTTCAGCATCTTATTCCGTAAAAAAAAAAGTAAAATATACACCTTTCGAAAGCCATTCTGTGAACATCCGTCCCTATCAGTCTCATCGGTGTTTTAAAAAATGAAAGTCCCAGCTATACAGCGCGCAATCTCAATACTCACATCTCAATACTCAAATCTCAAATCTCACATCTATAAATCGAGATATCAACCCGCTGGGTCTAAAACCCTCCCTACTCTTGCTGAATATTTTTCACCTTCGAAGCAAGCAACACCTATTATTACCGCAAACTTGTACTTTGTACTAAGTACTATGTACTAAACTCTACCAAGCATCCCATACTTCACCAACAATTCCCCAATCTCCGTTTTTAAATCGCCAAATTCATCGGGATATTCCACTCGGCCTCTTACCCTTTGGGTTTTAAACTTGCCTTTAGGATCGCTAACCGATATAATATAATTGGGCACATCCATCATCTCCTCGTAATCGTATACCGAGTCCATTCCAAAAAAGCCTTTTTTAATTAAGCTCTCTTTTAGTTTTTGATAATCCTCGGCGCTAATCGCTAGGGTAGTATCTCCTTCAAAAGCACAGTGCCTACCGCCCTTAAAATCTAAATTTCGATTTTCATCAAGCTTAAAGGTGTATATCGGACAAGTTCCATAACACGCTCCACTTTCAACCTCTAAGATATAATTAGCATCTGCCTTTGTTAAAAGTTGCACAGCATTGTATTTACAGGCCGTGAAACTAAAACTAAGGGCTACTAATACTAAGAGGTTGAACTTTAACTTCATGCTATTTGGTGCGTCTTTGCTGACGGTTTTGCTGCTCTTGAACCTCACGCATTCTGCGCATTAAGCGGTTTTCCTTCTGTGGCTTTTCCTTACGCTCAGCGATTTTTGCCTTAATCTTATCCTCATCAATAAAGGAACGAATAGCAAACTGCTGACTGAAAGTAATTACGTTGGCTACGAAGTAATAATAACTTAAACCGGATGCGTAATTATTGAAAACTCCTAAGAACATAATCGGCATTAAATAGATGATATACTTCATCTGTGGAAACTGCTGCGTTTGCGCAGATCCCGTTAACTGCTGATTCATATAGGTATAAATCAGAGTAGAAACCGTCATTAATAGGGTAAATAAACTAATATGATCCCCGTAAAAAGGAATAGTAAAAGGCAAGTCGTAAATAGAATCATAAGTCGATAAATCCGTCGCCCATAAAAAAGACTGCTGCCTTAACTCAATCGAAGCTGGGAAAAACTGAAAGAGCGCAATTAAAATCGGAAATTGCAATAACATAGGTAAACAGCCACCTAAGGGACTAACACCTGCTTTGCGATACAACTCCATAGTGGCCTGTTGCTTCTTCATGGCATCAGGATGCTTCTCGGCCAAAGCGTCAATTTCCGGCTTTAATACCCGCATTTTCGCCATCGAACGATAGGAACTGTAGGTAAGCGGGAATAATATCATTTTAATAATTAAAGCGATAATTAAAATGATTAATCCGTAGTTTAAGCCATAAGCTTCTAACCAGTTAAAGATATTTAAAACAATACCGCGGTTAATCCAGCCTAAAATACCCCATCCTAAAGGAATAAGCTCCTCAAAACCGGCATCGTAAGATTTTAAAATTTCATATTTATTGGGCCCTAAATACAAACCCATCTCTAAGTCTAATTCGCCGCTAGCTTTACTAGGGTAGCTAATGCTACTGGCCATATACTTGGTGTGTGCCTCATCTTCTAAAGGACGTATGGCTAAAGCGGCTTTCGAAAAACTCGCTCCTTTTAATTGTAAAATTGTGGTGAAAAACTGCTGACGGTAAGCTACCCAGTTTAAAGCCTCTTCCACCAACTCTTCGTCGGCGCTGGTGCTATTAAAATTATCAACATCATCATCTACCGCTAATTGAAACTGCATTTCCGTGCGGGTAATCTCATTATCACGGTTTTTTTCGTGGCGGTTCGCTTGCAGCTCCCAGATGAGTTCCGATTGATCATGCTTCAATAAAGGAGCCATGCCGTTCGTCTCTACCGACCAATCTACCATATAGGCATCGGCCACTAAACTGTATTCGTATACTAAGCTAGCGCCTGCATCGGTTTGAAGCGCAAATTTTAAGGTGCTGGCCGTCTGCTCAATTACCTTAAAGTTTAAGTCGGCCGTATTGTAAAGACGCTCATCCTTTAATAACAGACTAAAGTTAGAGTTGGAGTCAATTAAATTTAAAGGCAGAGAATCATATGTCTGAAAATCTTTTAGTTCGGCCTTTATTAACTGAGCGCCCTTATTGGAGAAGCTGAGCTTCAGCAAATTATTTTCTAAGCTATAGGTTTTCGTCTCTTCGTTCTCCAGCATCGACTGGGCAAAAGGGCCAAACTCTAACTGATACTTTAAATACTTTAAGGTATCGGTGTTCAAGGCGATACTATCCTTAGCTAAAGCCTCTAGAAGATTATTTTCACTTGAATTTAAACCAACACTCTCTTCCGCTACAATTTCGGTAGTGGTGCTATCATTAGCCATTGCTGCCTCATCTGCCGCCACAGGCGTGGTGGGCGAAAAATAACCGAAATAGAGAAATATCGCTCCAATTAAGAGAAAACCTACTACCGTATTTATATCAAACTTTGACTTCATCTTATGCTTTTAAACTTTCGCTGTACTTTATGGCAGCTTCAACAAATTTCACGAAAAGTGGATGCGGGTTAGCTACCGTACTCTTATATTCTGGGTGGAATTGTACGCCCATAAACCAAGGATGATCTGGTACTTCTACAATTTCTACTAAAGACATATCTGGGTTTACACCGGTCGCAATCATTCCCTTAGCCTCATATTCAGCTAGGTACTTATTATTGAACTCAAAACGGTGACGGTGTCTTTCGCTAATACCTTTTCGGCGGTAAACCGCAAATGCTTTAGAACCTTCCTTTAAATCACAGGCACAAGCTCCTAATCGCATTGTTCCGCCCTTCTCGGTAACGTTTTTCTGCTCCTCCATAATATCAATTACGGGATAGGATGTCTCGGGATTCATTTCGGTACTGTTGGCATCTTCCCAACCTAAAACATTTCTACCGAATTCAATAACCGCCGCTTGCATACCTAAACAGATACCTAAAAATGGTATTTTAGATTCACGAGCATGACGGATCGCTTCAAGTTTACCATCAAAGCCTCGCTCGCCAAATCCTGGGGCAACCAGAATCCCATCTAAACCATCTAAGGTTTTTGCAATATTATCTAAGGAAAGATTTTCGGAATGGACCCAGCGAATCTTAACACGACATTCGTTGCTGGCCCCCGCATGAATAAAGGACTCTACTATCGATTTATAACTATCGTGAAGCTCTACGTATTTACCAATTAAACCAATCTCTACTTCCATTTTAGGATAGCGCAATTTGTAAAGGAAATCCTTCCAGTTTACTAAGTCAAGATTGTCGTCAATTGGCAGGTTTAAACGCTTTAGCACCACTTCATCTAAATGCTGATTACGCATTAAAATGGGTACCGCATAAATGGTTTCCGCATCAATACTTTGTACTACGGCCTCCTTTTTCACATTGCAAAACTGGGCTAATTTGCGACGAATATCCTCACCTAAATCATGCTCTGTTCTACAAACTAAAATATCTGGTTGTATTCCCGATTCCTGCAATTTCTGCACAGAATGCTGGGTGGGTTTCGTTTTTAATTCACCGGTCGCGGCCAGATAGGGTACCAAAGTAAGATGAACCACAAGACTATCTTCTCCAAGTTCCCAACGCAGCTGACGTACCGCTTCGATGTAAGGAAGGGCTTCAATATCACCTACCGTTCCACCTATTTCGGTAATGATAATTTCAAACTCTCCGGTATTCCCCAAAAGTTGAATCCGCCTTTTAATTTCGTCGGTGATATGTGGAATAACCTGCACCGTCTTCCCTAAATAATCCCCTCGACGTTCTTTATTAATTACCGTTTGGTATACTCTACCAGTAGTAACATTATTGGCTTGTGAAGTAGGGCGGTTTAAGAATCGCTCGTAATGTCCTAAATCTAAGTCGGTTTCTGCCCCATCGTCGGTTACAAAACACTCTCCGTGCTCGTAAGGGTTTAAGGTACCGGGATCAATATTGATATAGGGGTCTAGCTTTTGGATGGTCACGCTATAACCGCGCGATTGTAGCAATGTAGCTAGCGAGGCGGAGATAATACCTTTCCCTAAAGAAGAGGTAACCCCACCGGTTACGAAAATGTATTTTGTTGAAGGCATATAATATTAGCTGAATTGGCTAAAGACGGCGCAAAGCTAGTAATTAATGAGGGTTTAAGCAGGAGAAATTAAAACAAGCTATCAATGATTTCTTCAATACTTATCCCTTCAGCCTCTGCCTTGTAATTTTTCACCAAGCGGTGACGTAATATTGGCTTGGCTACTGCCAAAACATCTTCCTTATCGGGACTGAATTTCCCCTTTAAAGCAGCATGCGCTTTCGCACCTAAAATTAGGTTTTGCGAGGCACGCGGTCCCGCTCCCCAAGAAATGTACTTTTGAGTAATAGCCGCCGCATTAGGGGTATTAGGTCTACTGGCCTGCACCAATTTAATGGCAAACTCATACACATTATCGGGTACAGGAATTTTACGCACTAAATTTTGAAAGAAAATGATTTCCTCACCGCTCAACACTTCATTTACCACAGCATTAACGCCCGCAGTCGTGTTTTTAACGATACTTACTTCTTCCTCAAAACTAGGGTAACCTACTTCTATATTAAACATGAAGCGATCTAATTGCGCTTCTGGCAAAGGATAGGTTCCTTCTTGTTCAATGGGGTTTTGCGTAGCCAACACAAAAAATGGCTTGGCCATGGCATAAGTGTGCCCTGCTGCCGTAACCGATCTTTCTTGCATCGCCTCTAATAAAGCCGACTGAGTTTTAGGCGGCGTACGGTTAATCTCATCTGCTAAAATAATATTCGCAAATAAGGGACCTTTCACAAATTTGAACTGACGGTTTTCATCCAATATTTCCGAGCCCACAATATCCGAAGGCATTAAGTCGGGGGTAAATTGAATTCTGCGGAAGCTTAAACCTAGCGCTTCAGACACCGTATTCACTAATAGAGTTTTAGCCAATCCTGGCACTCCAACTAATAAAGAGTGGCCTTTGCAAAAGATAGACATCAACAAAAGATGAATCACATCATCTTGTCCAATAATTACCTTCCCAATTTCCGCTTTTAACTGTTTGTATTTTACACCTAACTGTTTAACCGCATCTACATCATTCGTATTATTCTGCATATTGAGAAGCGTTTAGCCATTTTCTTTTAAAGGTGCAGGACAAATATTCATTATTTACCCGCACATAAGTCTCACCAATTTTATCGTTTACCCAATTTTCTAAAGCTTTTTGTTGCTTTTGAGCTTTGGCTACCTGCTGAATTCGCTGGTAATCTGCCCCCAAATCGGCGGTATGCGCCTCGGTGCGATCAATTAATTTGATTAATTTATATCCTTCCTTTTCATCGCGGGTTCGGAAAAAGGTAGCAGGACTCATCGTGCCCTCTTCAATATTCTCTAAAGCGTAAAAAATGGTTTTATCCAATTGACCCGTTTCCCAAACCGACTCGCCCGATTGTGGATTTACTGCTAATCCACCGTTCAGTTTAGAGTCTTCATCGTCTGAAAACTGCTTAGCCGCCTCCTCAAAACTGATTTTCCCCTCTAAAATTAAGGTACGTACGCTGTCAATTACTCTTTTAGAAGCTTCTAAATTTTCAGCCGAAATTTTCGGTTTAATTAAAATATGACGCAAGTCTAACTCCTGACCACGCTTAGATTGCAATTGAACAATGTGATAACCATACTCCGTTTTAAAGGGATCGCTAATTTCATTTAGGGATAAGTTAAAGGCAATGGCTTCAAACTCTTTAACAAACTGTCCCCGTTTAATACCCTTATACTCTCCCCCGTTTTTCGAGCTTCCTTCATCATCCGAATAAAGCACCGCCATTGTACTAAAAGAGGAACCATTAAGAATCCGTTCTTTGATATTTATTAATTGATCAATGGCCTCTTGCTTGGCGTCTTCACTAACTTTAGGGAATTTTACAATTTCCGCGTATTTAACTTCCGCATTAATCAGGGGCAAACTGTCTTTGGGAATGTCATTATAAAACAAACGTACTTCCGAAGGCGTAATTTCTATGTCACCATTAATGGTTTGCATCATACGCTGCGCGGTCATTTGATTGCGGATTAGCTCACTCATCTCCTCTTTTATCTCAAGGATAGATTTGCCATAATACTGCTCTAGCCTCTGACTGCTACCAATTTGTTGAATAAACACCTCAATTCTACGATCGATATTGGCTTGCACTTCTTCCTCGGAAACTTCCACACTGTCTAAATCCGCTTGGTGCAGCAGAAGCTTTTCTAAAAGCAACTCTTCAAAAACGTCACATTGATCTACTTCAAACTGTGGATTCTGCTTTTTCTGCGCTTCCATAGCTTGATTCAAATCGCTTTTCAAAACAATATTCTTACCTACTACGGCTAAAACACCGTCAATTAAAACTCCTTGAGCGGAAAGCGTAGGACCGAACAAAGCAATAATAAATAGCGCGAGGCCAGCGGTTTTAGGGATAAGTTTCAAATTCCTTCTTTTTAAGAGCATCATTAACTAAGTTTTTCTCTAAATCGGCAATTAGGTCCAATCGTTTTTTATTCAAAAGGGTATTGCGGATAATGTCTTTCACATAAAAAATCGGAGCAGAATTGTCTTTAATCTTATACTCCTTTATTTGCGCCAAGTAAATTAAGCCTTCTTCTTCCAACTCAATCCACGTATTACGCGCTAAAAAATCTTGCTGATTGTAAGTACGAATCGGTATCAGCTTCCTAAAATCATTGAAACTTATCCAAGCCGTATCTTCCAAAGAAAAAGAACGCGCAAAGCTAAGGCTATAGTCTAGTAAGGCCTCTAAATCTTTTGCTTCACTCGATTTAAACCATTTTTTCAAATTATCCAGTTCGGGCGCATCTTGGGGAACCACGATATAACGGATTTTCAGGATATTCTCTTTTAACAAAAAGTTTTGGCTATTTGCTTGATAATAATCCTTTATCTGTAATTCCGAAATGCTGGTGTCCAGTCTGTCGTCTACATACTTTTGTAGATAAGCATACTTTAAAAGATCGTTGCGATAATTGCGAATTTGCTCCTCAAATTGCTTTTGTTCGTCCGTTAAATTGAATTCGGCTTTATAAACCATCAATTCATTTTTGGCCCAAACATTAATAAAGTTCTGCACAAAAGTGGCGCTATCCTCGGAGCTTAAACCTTCCGGTAGAACGGCTACAATATCGTGCCTGTAAAGCTTCGATTCATAAACCCGCGCCACTAACTCTCCTTCCTCTTCGGTGCCCTTGTTGAAAATACTATCACAAGAACTAAAGAGAACTAGGCTTAAAAATAGGACGCTATGGAAGAGGCTTTTATTCAAGCTCGCTTACCACTTT
Organism: uncultured Schleiferiaceae bacterium; assembly: GCA_963977415.1. GTDB lineage: Bacteria > Bacteroidota > Bacteroidia > Flavobacteriales > Schleiferiaceae > Croceimicrobium. The sequence goes on from CAXBOS010000011.1 coordinate 10,091, forward strand.
ATTGAGTACTGTTTGATTTACCTGTACTGGATATTTCAGTTTCAGGTCTTCTAACCACTGGGCTTCCAGATACTCTTGGTAGTCGCTGATTACTTTTCCTTTGGCTTCTTCAAATGTTTTCGCCCTTGGTGCCTCAATATTAAGCACATAGGCTTGGATATAACGATCGTTTTGAACTTCAATATCGGATTTACCCGCTTTGCTCATTTCCTTTACCGATGTCAAGTTCAACTCTTCTAAACTATATAAACCGCTATCAATCGCTAAATCTAATTTAGAATCTTCATTTAATTCCGCTAAAACTTCCGCCTCTAATTTGCCCTTTTTAAGAAGCTTAACTGCTTTTTTCGCAATCTTTTTAGAGGAAGCATCTACTTTATAAGCCTGGTAGCGCGTAGGCCACTGGTACTTATCTGCATTCATAGCAAAGAATGCTTTTAATCCACTGGTGTCGGACATTGCCTGACGCCATACTTTTTCTTCGGTTAAGTCGAAAAGTAAAATACCTTCAAAGTACTCACGCTCTAATAAACGGAATTCCGGATACTTAGTCGATAAGCGACTCTTCTCATAAGCTAAAAGCTCACCATTGGCATACTCTTTAATAGCTTTATAAAGCTTCGAATCTAAAGTGCTACCGCGACGAAATTTGGTTTGAGCGCTTTCTAAGAAAGTAAGAAAGTCTTTAATGGTGTACTCCTTATTATCGAAGCTAAACAATACTAAATCTCCATTCTTAAGCTTCTTAATTTTCCACTCGCCTTTATTGTAGCTTTCCTCATCTACTTGGGCAAATGCCTTTTTGTACAGTTGGGGATACTCTTTAAAGTTATAGTCTTGTTTTATGCGCTTCATTACACTTACCTCGCTTTGCTGCGCACGAATATCTCTTTCTACTTTAGACTTTATCTCAGACTGAACTTTTTCAAAGCCCAATTCCTCGTCTTTCTTAATCAACTTAATAATATGCCAGCCCACCGGGGTTTTTACCGGTTTAGAGTAGCTGCCAATTTCGCTAATACCGAAAGCAGCATCTTCAAATTCAGGATACATTTTATTGATACCAAATGGATCTAATTGTCCGCCACGTGGAATCGACGTTTTATCTTCACTGTACTGACGTACTAATGTTTCAAACTCTTCGCCCGCTTCTAGCTTACTATAAATTTCATCAATTTTAGTTTTCACATCCGCTCTTTGCTCGTCGGTCGTTTTATCATTGTCAATTAACATGATATGCGCCACCGTAACCTTACCTCTTGCAGCGCGCTTGTCGGTAGGCTTTACCAAGTGGTAACCATATTGACTGCGAACAGGCATGGAAATCTCTCCAATTCGGGTAGTATAAGCAGCTGACTCGAAGGGATAAACCATATCGAATACGGTAAAGAAGCCTAAATCGCCTTGACGTTGAGCACTGTAGGTATCGTCTGAACTAGCGGCTAAAGCTTCGAAAGACATGCCGTCCTTTACAATCTTATTGCGAATAGAAAGCGCCTTGTTGTATGCCACTAAAGTATCTTCTGGGCTGGGGCTTTTATCGAGTTTCACCATAATATGCGAAGCACGAATGTCATACTTCATGCGGGTATAGGCCTCACGTACTAATTCGTTGGTAACATCTTTATCTGAAAGATAGGGCTTCACCAATTGCTCGCGGTAATTTCTAAACTCACGCAAGAAATTAGGCATGGTATCTTTTCCTAGCTCTTTGGCATCGTGTACCTTAAGCTTGAAATTAATGTATAAGTCAAGATATTCTAAAGGTGTTTTGGGGTCGATATCCTCACCAATATCACGGTTTTTATTGTAAACCGCCATATATTCATCGGCGCGAATTGTATCGTCTGCTACTGTAAACAATACTTGATTGGCCCATTTCTCCTGTGCTTGCGCAGATAGAAATAAAACACCGCAGAAAATGCTGGCAAATACTTTCTTCATAGGGAAAAACTCTCTTTTAATTAAAAATTAATGTCTACTATAATTTGGTGATTCTCTCGTAATCTGCACGTCATGTGGGTGACTTTCGTGTATACCCGCACTTGTAATGCGCACGAAATTACCTTTTTCTTGCAAGGCTTTCACATTTGCGGCACCACAATATCCCATACCGGCTCTTAAACCACCCATAAACTGATACATTACTTCACCTACTTCTCCTTTATAGGCTACACGTCCTACAATACCTTCGGGAACCAATTTTTTAATATCGTCTTCCACATCCTGGAAATAACGATCCTTGGATCCTTGCTGCATGGCCTCTATAGAGCCCATTCCGCGGTAGGTTTTATACTGACGACCTTCATAAATAATGGTCTCACCTGGTGCTTCCTTAGTTCCAGCTAGTAAAGAACCCAACATAACGGTGTCTGCACCCGCAGCTACCGCTTTTACAATATCGCCTGTAAAGCGAATACCACCATCGGCTATAATTGGAATATCGGTACCGGCTAATCCTTTTTTAACCTCCATAATCGCGGTTAATTGGGGTACTCCCACTCCGGCTACTACGCGTGTAGTGCAAATAGAACCAGGACCAATGCCCACTTTAATCGCATCGGCACCCGCATCGGCTAAATATTTTGCGCCTTCGGCTGTCGCCACATTACCAACTACTACATCCAAATTAGGGAATTTGGCTTTTACCGCCTTTAAGGCTTTTACCACACCAGCCGAATGTCCGTGGGCCGTATCTATAATAATAGCATCTACATGAGATTCTACCAAAGCAGTAACACGTTCAATTACATCTGCGGTAACGCCTACTGCTGCAGCTACACGTAAACGACCAAAATCGTCTTTATTAGCATTGGGCTTGATATGCGATTTGGTAATATCACGGTAAGTTATTAAACCGATCAGTTTATTCTCTGCATCTACTACCGGTAACTTTTCAATCTTGTGCTTTTGCAGGATTACTTCTGCTTGTGCAAGACTGGTATTCTCTAAAGTGGTAACCAATCCTTCACTAGTCATTATCTCCTTTAAAGGACGATCATCTCGCTTTTCAAAGCGTAAGTCGCGATTGGTAATTATACCCAATAAGGTTTTATCTGCGCTTACTATGGGTATTCCACCGATTTTAAAATCAGACATCATTTTCTTGGCATCCTCCACCAAGGCACTTTCTGGTAAAGTTACCGGATCGAGGATCATCCCACTCTCAGCTCTTTTTACATTGCGCACTTCTACCGCTTGTTGCTCGATAGTCATGTTTTTATGTAAAACCCCAATACCACCATCTTGAGCAATAGCAATAGCCATACGCGCTTCAGTTACGGTATCCATCGCTGCCGAAATAATCGGTGCCTTTAAAGTAATATTACGGGTAAAACGAGTAGTTAGATCAACTTCGCGGGGTAAGATTTCCGAAAAGGCTGGTACTAAAAGTACGTCGTCATAAGTTAGTCCTTCACTTATGACTTTATCGCTAAAAGTTGACATAGAGCGCTTGCAATTTTAAATTGAATTGCGCGCAAAATTAAGAATTAAAACCGATTTTCCCCTCATATACTAAGCTATATAGTTAGACTCGATCAGATTTTAACTTAAAAAAAAAGACTGAACCCCAAAGTCCAGCCTTTTTATCAAACAAGCAAAATATAAAACCTTAATCTCTAACGGATAAGCGTAAAGTTTCCGCGTTCTTCGGTAGGGGCATCACCAGGTGTGGCATACTTAATAAAGTAAATATACACTCCCTGTGGAGCCGCATTTCCTGCATCGGTTCCATCCCAACGTACTTGCGGGTCATTCGTTTCAAATACTTTCGTGCCCCAGCGGTTCATAATATAGAACTGATAGTTCTCAATATCATTCAAGCGCATCGAAGGTCCGAAGGTGGTATTCTCTTCCACCCCACTGCCTGGTCTAAAAGCAGTAGCTAAGAATACGCGCGCTTCTTGTTGACTGCAGGCTTCGTTGGAAAAGGCATTCATCGGATTACCGAAATTATCAATAATACCTTGTGGATTACCGCCTTCTATCGCTTTAACATAGTAGCAATAGGCTCCTGCATCAGGGTCTGCTGCTACTAAATCGGCTATCTCATAATCGGTATAAGTCGTATCATCACCGCCATTTACGTTTACATTCTCGCCTACTTTCACGTAGTTGAAGTCTCCTTCGGCACGACGGTAAATCTCGTATTTCTCTACATATCCGCCCCAACCTTGGTAGGAAGTCCAAGTTAAACGATTCGTTAAATCGGGCTCTCCTTTTACATTTAGGCGCATGTTACGAGAAATATTACTAATCGTGTCATAACCACCACAGCTATCTGTTGCCGTTACGCGGTAGAAGTAATCGAACTTATCTGCTTGCACCCCAAAATCTTGGAAAGTGATAATATAAGGAGGTGCCGTAGGCTTACCAATAGTAGCAATCGTGCGGTAAGGACCAAAATACTCGGGCGCTCTTTGGATCTGGAAGCTTCTCACATCCGCCTTGCCGTCGATATACACATCAATATCTAAAGACTTACGCGTAAAATCGTTGCTTACGCTTGAGATGTACAATTGATCCGACTGACGTGGCACTTCCGCTTGGATACAAACCGTATTCGATATCGAACTGAAGTTGTTGATGGTATCCATCGCTTCTATCGTATAACAATACTGAAAATCTTTCTGCAGTACATTCTGACGGTAAGTTGTGTCATCCGGAGAGGCGGTAAACAATACCGTCGGCCCTATAATAGTTCCATCAGGTTCGGTTATTAATGTCCACACGCGATACTGATGCACCCCAGCAGGGAACTCCTTATAAGCATTCCAGCTAATGCGAGAGAAGCCCTCACATTTATTAATGTAATTACGTAAAAATACCGTGTTATGCGGAGTCACCGCTAAATCATCACTCTGATTTCCACAGCTATCTACGGATACCACTTTAAATTGCTCCGAACGAGTATCCGCTTGACTTCCTGCCCATTCGTAAGGCATAGCCGTTCCCGCGGGAATCGTATCTACAATCACCCATCCATTTAATGGATCATTGTAAAAGAGGTAAAAGCTTACGATATCTTTATTTTGACTCGCATCAAAATCAATTTCCGCTTTATTATTCATACTAACCGATACGCTACCAATTTCTGGATTCTCATTATTGGTGCGATCTAAGAAACGGCTCGTGTCTTGCGTGGAACCCGAATAACAGCCTACTACCGTATCGGGTACTCTAATTTGATAGGCTACCGTTAAATCACAAACACTTACCGTATCGATAAAACTCGTAGTAGTGGTTTCCCCTACTTTTTGCCAATTGCCGCTACTCTCGGGTGCTTCCACCCAAACCTCGTAAATATTTCCGCGGAAAGGATTTAAGCCCCCACTATTATAAGGAGTCCAACTGAGCTGCGCATATTCAGGACTACCTGTTGGCACCGCTGTTAAACTCATCGTCATGGTATTTATCGTATCACTCGGTAAGGAAATGAAATCGCAAGGACCGGTACTCATTTCCATGTAGAAGTAACTCGTTGCTCCCTGAGAAGGAACTAGGGTAGAAAGTGTATCAAAGTGAGGGATACTATCCACTACCGTCCAGGGACCATTGGGACTACTTGAACCATAAATACGCCAGTAGTTAAACTCTAAGATACTGTCCATTACCGGTTGACTCCAACCTAAACGTACCGAACCATCCTTCTGCACATCCGAACATCTAAGTCCAGGTGGATTAGGTTCACCCGCTATAACTTCTACAATAATGGTAGCCAGACCCACCTTGGGGGCGGCGCAACCATCATCTTCCATTCGCACCGTAAAATAATAGGTATTTGAAGCCGAGCCACAACCCCCAAAGTTCAGGTGAACACAATCAGGAATCCAGAAAAACTCTACCGTATTTTGAATAACACTGCAATAGGTTCCCGTTGAGTTAAAAGAGGTCAAGGTAGCACAAGGGGCCGCTCCATTACAACCCGTGCTCGAGGCATAGTTGTTTGAGTTTAATTGCAGTCCACCCGCTTTCATACATATCTGCTGGAATGAACCATTCGCAAACTGATCTAAATCACGCGCTACTACTCTAAACTGAACGGTATCTTGGGGATAAGTTCTAATACGATATACATTACCCGTACGCACTACATCGGTGTAAATCGACGTGTCAATTTCCGCCGCTGGGGTACTATTATTAGTCGGACAGCGAGTGCCATTTAGATAATAAACCGGTACGTCACGGAAAACCTCTCCGATGAGCTGGTTACAACGATATTCTCTAATTACCACGCAACTCGCATACCAACCCTCTACCGGGTTATTTGCTAAAGCGGTTAGTTCTCCCGATTGGGGATCTAAAGTGTTAGGACCATTACTAGCATTTTCTGTTCCATCAGGAAAGGGAGCGATATTCGAATAACCAGAACTATAAGCAATGTTAGAGTTTGATGCATCCCAAGGCTGACCCCAGTCAAATACTAAAGAATCAATATCCTTATCCGACGGTAAGTGGTTAAACTCAAAAAGGTAGTTAGGGCAAGTTACCGCATTCGCATCTTGAGCAAATACAGGACTATTATCAAAGCAAGTGCTCGTATTTAAAGGCTGAGTAGCACCAGGAGGTGTATAAGGATACATCTTAGAACGAAGAAAATAACCCGATGCATTGGTGTTTACCAAAGAAGGACGACAGCAAGAAGTCCAGCTAAACACCCAGCCTGCTGCGGGCGGAACACCATTTAAGGAAGTCGGGGAACTGCGATAGACCCCTTTTTCAATCGCACCATCATCTCCCGATGAGCAATTGATATCCAACGCTGTATTAGGGCAATCTGGGGATACATCTCCCGAAAGGGCTGGAATATAAGTACATGGAATATTACCAAATGGGCCATTTATATTTTGCGTACCTGTTGGGATGTTAGCTCCCGTGCAGTCTCTATAAAGTACTAAGGTGAAAATATATTGACCATTGGTGGTACATTCCCAATAGATCTCTCCCCCTAAAAGGTGAGAGGCTTGTGCTTTGGGCACCATTAGGAAAAACATGATAACGAGCAGGGCAGAGAATCTTTTCATTCTGTAAATTTTTATAAATGTAGAATCTTTTTATCTATTGAGCAGACACATTTAGTAAAGCTATTGCCAAGTGATTAACAGTTTAGGCCTAATAAGTCAGAAAGCTGAGTAAACGAGTGCTTTTAGCGAGTTATGGCTTAAAAAAGTGATCCATAAAAAAGGCCTCTATGCAAATAGAGGCCTTAATAATTTAGTTTACGTTTTTGTTTAACGAATCAAAGTGAAGTTTCCGCGTTCTTCAACGGGTGCTTTTCCAGGAGTGGCATACTTAATAAAGTAAATATACACTCCCTGTGGAGCCGCATTTCCTGCATCGGTTCCATCCCAACGTACTTGCGGGTCATTCGTTTCAAATACTTTCGTGCCCCAGCGGTTCATAATATAGAACTGATAGTTCTCAATATCATTCAAGCGCATCGAAGGTCCGAAGGTGGTATTCTCTTCCACCCCACTGCCTGGTCTAAAAGCAGTAGCTAAGAATACGCGCGCTTCTTGTTGACTGCAGGCTTCGTTGGAAAAGGCATTCATCGGATTACCGAAATTATCAATAATACCTTGTGGATTACCGCCTTCTATCGCTTTAACATAGTAGCAATAGGCTCCTGCATCAGGGTCTGCTGCTACTAAATCGGCTATCTCATAATCGGTATAAGTCGTATCATCACCGCCATTTACGTTTACATTCTCGCCTACTTTCACGTAGTTGAAGTCTCCTTCGGCACGACGGTAAATCTCGTATTTCTCTACATATCCGCCCCAACCTTGGTAGGAAGTCCAAGTTAAACGATTCGTTAAATCGGGCTCTCCTTTTACATTTAGGCGCATGTTACGAGAAATATTACTAATCGTGTCATAACCACCACAGCTATCTGTTGCCGTTACGCGGTAGAAGTAATCGAACTTATCTGCTTGCACCCCAAAATCTTGGAAAGTGATAATATAAGGAGGTGCCGTAGGCTTACCAATAGTAGCAATCGTGCGGTAAGGACCAAAATACTCGGGCGCTCTTTGGATCTGGAAGCTTCTCACATCCGCCTTGCCGTCGATATACACATCAATATCTAAAGACTTACGCGTAAAATCGTTGCTTACGCTTGAGATGTACAATTGATCCGACTGACGTGGCACTTCCGCTTGGATACAAACCGTATTCGATATCGAACTGAAGTTGTTGATGGTATCCATCGCTTCTATCGTATAACAATACTGAAAATCTTTCTGCAGTACATTCTGACGGTAAGTTGTGTCATCCGGAGAGGCGGTAAACAATACCGTCGGCCCTATAATAGTTCCATCAGGTTCGGTTATTAATGTCCACACGCGATACTGATGCACCCCAGCAGGGAACTCCTTATAAGCATTCCAGCTAATGCGAGAGAAGCCCTCACATTTATTAATGTAATTACGTAAAAATACCGTGTTATGCGGAGTCACCGCTAAATCATCACTCTGATTTCCACAGCTATCTACGGATACCACTTTAAATTGCTCCGAACGAGTATCCGCTTGACTTCCTGCCCATTCGTAAGGCATAGCCGTTCCCGCGGGAATCGTATCTACAATCACCCATCCATTTAATGGATCATTGTAAAAGAGGTAAAAGCTTACGATATCTTTATTTTGACTCGCATCAAAATCAATTTCCGCTTTATTATTCATACTAACCGATACGCTACCAATTTCTGGATTCTCATTATTGGTGCGATCTAAGAAACGGCTCGTGTCTTGCGTGGAACCCGAATAACAGCCTACTACCGTATCGGGTACTCTAATTTGATAGGCTACCGTTAAATCACAAACACTTACCGTATCGATAAAACTCGTAGTAGTGGTTTCCCCTACTTTTTGCCAATTGCCGCTACTCTCGGGTGCTTCCACCCAAACCTCGTAAATATTTCCGCGGAAAGGATTTAAGCCCCCACTATTATAAGGAGTCCAACTGAGCTGCGCATATTCAGGACTACCTGTTGGCACCGCTGTTAAACTCATCGTCATGGTATTTATCGTATCACTCGGTAAGGAAATGAAATCGCAAGGACCGGTACTCATTTCCATGTAGAAGTAACTCGTTGCTCCCTGAGAAGGAACTAGGGTAGAAAGTGTATCAAAGTGAGGGATACTATCCACTACCGTCCAGGGACCATTGGGACTACTTGAACCATAAATACGCCAGTAGTTAAACTCTAAGATACTGTCCATTACCGGTTGACTCCAACCTAAACGTACCGAACCATCCTTCTGCACATCCGAACATCTAAGTCCAGGTGGATTAGGTTCACCCGCTATAACTTCTACAATAATGGTAGCCAGACCCACCTTGGGGGCGGCGCAACCATCATCTTCCATTCGCACCGTAAAATAATAGGTATTTGAAGCCGAGCCACAACCCCCAAAGTTCAGGTGAACACAATCAGGAATCCAGAAAAACTCTACCGTATTTTGAATAACACTGCAATAGGTTCCCGTTGAGTTAAAAGAGGTCAAGGTAGCACAAGGGGCCGCTCCATTACAACCCGTGCTCGAGGCATAGTTGTTTGAGTTTAATTGCAGTCCACCCGCTTTCATACATATCTGCTGGAATGAACCATTCGCAAACTGATCTAAATCACGCGCTACTACTCTAAACTGAACGGTATCTTGGGGATAAGTTCTAATACGATATACATTACCCGTACGCACTACATCGGTGTAAATCGACGTGTCAATTTCCGCCGCTGGGGTACTATTATTAGTCGGACAGCGAGTGCCATTTAGATAATAAACCGGTACGTCACGGAAAACCTCTCCGATGAGCTGGTTACAACGATATTCTCTAATTACCACGCAACTCGCATACCAACCCTCTACCGGGTTATTTGCTAAAGCGGTTAGTTCTCCCGATTGGGGATCTAAAGTGTTAGGACCATTACTAGCATTTTCTGTTCCATCAGGAAAGGGAGCGATATTCGAATAACCAGAACTATAAGCAATGTTAGAGTTTGATGCATCCCAAGGCTGACCCCAGTCAAATACTAAAGAATCAATATCCTTATCCGACGGTAAGTGGTTAAACTCAAAAAGGTAGTTAGGGCAAGTTACCGCATTCGCATCTTGAGCAAATACAGGACTATTATCAAAGCAAGTACTAGCATTTAAAGGCTGAGTAGCACCGGGAGGTGTATAAGGATACATCTTAGAACGAAGAAAATAACCCGATGCATTAGTATTTACCAAAGAAGGACGACAGCATTGTGTCCAGCTAAACACCCAGCCCGCAGCGGGCGGAACACCATTTAAGGAAACGGGCGAACTGCGATAGACCCCTTTTTCAATTCCACCATCATCTCCCGATGAGCAATTGATATCAAAACTTGAATTGGGGCAATCTGGAGACACATCTCCCGAAAGGGCTGGAATATAGGTACATGGAATATTACCAAATGGGCCATTTACATTTTGTGTACCCGTTGGAATAGAGATTCCCGTACAGTCTCTGTAAAGTACTAAGGTGAAAATATATTGACCATTGGTGGTACATTCCCAATAGATCTCCCCTCCTAAAAGGTGAGAGGCTTTAATATTAGTACTAAACAGTGTAATTACTGCTACAACTAACCATTTCAAATTCTTCATTCCTAAACTGATTTGTGCACAAATATATTTTAATAATGATAGGAAGACAAGCCACACTTATTTAAGGCTGTTTCTATCCTATTTTTAGAGATCTAATTTTAAAAACAAAGCTCCTTTTTCGCAGAGAGATAATCTTCCCACAGCTCCTTAACAATATGAGCAGCAGGACTAATACTATCAATCAAGCCACTAACCTGCCCTATTTCCAGCTCGCCTTCAATTAAGTCGCCTTCAAACATGCCTTTTTTTGCGCGTGCTCTGCCCAATAAAGTTTTAAGCTCTTCGGCAGATGCGCCTTTAGCGTTAGCCTCTGCAATTTTTTGATAGAAAGGGTTCTTAATCAAGCGCACCGGGGCTAATTCTTTTAAAGTTAAAATAGTATCACCCTCTTGTGCGGACAGTACCGCATTTTTAAAAGCTTGATGGGCCGAACTTTCTTCACTTGCCACAAAGCGCGAGCCTATCTGAAAACCATCAGCTCCTAATACTTCGGCCGCCAATATCTGTCGTCCCGTGGCGATGCCTCCGGCGGCGATAATAGGAATTTGTAATTTTTGCTTTACCATAGGCACTAAGCAAAAAGTAGTAGTTTCGTCTCTACCATTATGACCACCCGCCTCAAAACCTTCCACAACGACGGCATCTACTCCTGCCGCTTCTGCTTTAAGCGCAAATTTTAAACTGCTTACTACGTGCACCACCGTAATTCCCTCAGACTTTAATTTTTCTGTCCAAGTTTTAGGGTTACCAGCCGAGGTAAACACAATGGGAACTTTGTGGGCGATAATAATATTTATCAAATCCTCAATTTGGGGATATAGCATGGGGAGGTTTACCGCAAAGGGTATCTCACCTAAAGCCGTTTTAGCTTTTTTCAAGTGCTCTTCCAAAACTTCAGGATACATGGAGCCTGCCCCAATAATTCCTAATCCTCCCGCTTTGGAAACCGCCGCCGCCAACTTCCAGCCGCTGCACCAAATCATGCCGGCTTGAATTATTGGTTTTTCAATGCCAAAAAGCTTACAAATTCTATTCTCCATTAATGCTTGATTAATTGACTGAAAGAACCTTGATCGGTCTCAATATTCAAATAATAGATACCACTGGCTAGATCTAATTCCAAACTCAGATTGCTTTCTACCGAAAAACGGTGCTCTTTCTCTAGTAAGATTTTACCCGATGGATCAAGAACTTTTAGATGCGCATGTACCGCCTCTTGCTCACCGCTAAAATTAATATTTAGCTTATCCTTAAATGGATTAGGGAAAACCGAGAAACTGGCAATCTTTTGCTCCGCCATATCATCGAGTCCAATAATATAGGCCTGATCGAAATTTGGAATACCATAGCCCAAGAGGTTATCGGGAGTCCAATATTGATGAGCACTGCGTTTTACCTGATCTACGATTTCGGCCACGCTGCGCGTAGGTTGGGCTTGAATTAAACAAGCAACCATTCCCGCAACGAGAGGCGATGAAAAAGAGGTTCCGCTTCCTGATCTTACGTCTCCATTAAAATTGATAAGGGTTGTCGCTAAGCCCATTGCCGCTACATCGGGTTTAATTCTATTATCGGCCGATGGCCCTCTACTACTAAATCCTACGTAATTCTCTTGAAAATCAACCGCTCCAACGGCTAGTACACTATCACCGTCTGCGGGAGCACTAATGTATTGCCAACTACTAGAACCTTCATTACCAGCGCTTACCACTACCACAATACCTTTTCCCGCAGCCATATCTGCGGCCTGTGTTACTAAGGCGGTATTGCCATCCATATCGCTGTAGCTGAAGTTATCGGCGCTATCATCAAAGGTTGAATAACCCAAAGAAGAATTAATTACATCGGCACCCACACTATCGGCAAACTCTGCGGCAAAAAGCCAATCATCCATTTCCACGGGCGTTTCGGAAGCAATATTTTCGGAAGTTAAAAGCCAATAATTAGCATGAGGTGCGGTGCCCATAAAAACGCTGTCGGCATTTGCTGCCATGGTCGATAAGACCGATGCTCCATGACTGCCGCCGCCAATGTAAACATTGGTGTCCTTGCTAATAAAATTGTAGGAGCCTAAAATTCGACCTTCATTGCGTAGACTATCTAAAACCGCTGCCTGAAGCACACCCGTAAAGCCAGCATCAATAACGGCAATTGTTACACCCCTACCAGTGTAGCCGCGGGCATGCATTAAGTCGCCCTTCAACATTTCCACCTGATCACGCGAAAATCCATAGTCATAAGTACTGCTAGTTCCGCTTAAATGCAGTTTATATTGCTTGGGACTTTCTAGCTTTTCTACAAAAGGAAGAGTAGTTAATACTATTGGATTAGGATGTTCAACTAAAGCGTAATTAAACCAACGCGATCGGCCTTCAATTTTTGCCCCTAACATTTCTAGTTGGGCAATATATTCCTGTGAAACTGGTAAATCATTTTCGCGTAAGGGAATATTATGCCTTTGACGGCGAGCTAAACTTGCTGGGCTAAGAACTTTCGTTGCTTCGTTCAATAAGCTTAGTTGCTCGCCTTTATCTTTAAAATAAACTCGTGTTTTTTGCGCATCTACAAAAGTGTAGGCCAAAATAAAACAACAGGTGAATAATACTTTTTTCATAATTAAAAATTTATAACTCCCGAACCAATCACTTCATTGTTTTGGTACCAAGCCACAAACTGGCCAGGAGTAACGGCTTTTTGGGCTTCGTCGAAAATCACATATAAACCTAAATCGGTAGCATGTAGCTCTACCGGAAAAAGGGCTTGACGATATCGAATACGTGCTTCGTAACGTGCACTTTCGCCTGATTGTAATTTAAGATCTTCTCTTAACCAGTGCACATCTGCATTAGCGACAAACAAACCGCCTTTACTTAAAGCAAAATGATTTTCACCTTGCCCGGTATAAATAACATTATTTACGGTATCCGTGCCAATTACAAATAGAGGCTCGGGCGTACCGCCAATGGCCAAACCCTTACGCTGACCAATCGTAAAATAGTGCGCACCATTATGTTCACCCACCTTTTTACCAAAGTTTGGGTCTAATAAAAACGGAGCTACTTGGCTTTCCCAAGGACTGGTTTCTGGTAATAACTCTTTATTGAAATCTAAATGCGTTTCTGCTGATATTTCAATTACATCGCCTTTACGCGGCTTTAGTTGCTGCTGCAGAAAATCAGGTAAACGCACTTTTCCGATAAAGCAAAGCCCTTGTGAGTCTTTCTTATCGGCGGTTACTAAATCTAATTCATGAGCGATGCGTCGTACTTCCGACTTCTGCAAAGCACCTATAGGAAAGAGGGCTTTTGCTAATTGCGCCTGATTAAGTTGACAAAGGAAATAACTTTGATCTTTATTCCCATCTGCCCCAGCTAATAGATGATGCTGTTCTTGCCCGTCTACGAAAGTGGTGCTTTTTTGACAATAATGCCCTGTAGCCACGAAGTCGGCTCCTAAAGCCATGGCCTTATCTAAAAAAACATCGAATTTTATTTCACGGTTACAAAGCACATCGGGATTGGGCGTGCGACCGGCTTGATACTCCGCAAACATATAATCGACAATGCGATCTTTATACTCGGCACTTAAATCGATTACTTGAAAAGGAATGCCCAATTTTTCTGCGACTAAAATTGCATCATTACTGTCTTCTATCCAAGGGCATTCATCGTGCAGGGTAACGGTTTCATCGTGCCAATTTCGCATAAAAAGGGCTATTACCTCATGCCCTTCTTTTTGCAAGAGATGGGCGGCAACGCTGCTATCTACTCCTCCACTTAGTCCTACTACTACTTTAGCCATTATTTTTTTTCCTCTTCCTTTTTACCGTCTTCCTTATCCTCTAGCAAATGGCCTCTGCGCCAAACTTCCTTCTTTTCTACCTTCGTATTGGTATCGAAGTAGTACCAGTTCCCGTCCATCAATCCTTTTTTATAAGAGCCCTTCATGCGTAATTTACCGGAACTGTAAAAGTACATGGCTTGTCCTTGTAAGCTGCCATCTACGTAAGTACCCTTAGCCATGGGTTCTCCACTTTCGTAGAATTGTTTCCACTCTCCCTCCTTCTTGCCATTAATATAGCTAACGCTTTCTGCAATTTTTCCGTTGGGATAATAATTTAGAGAAGGACCCTCTTTTACACCTTTTTTGTAACTCTCACGAGCCACTAAAGTTCCCGAGGCATTGTAAAAGGTCCACGTGCTATCTTTTTCTTTGTTCTTATAAAGGCCTTCCGCAGCCAATTTTTTACCATCGCCATACTGATAACTGTAGCAGTTTCCCGATTTACCTCGAAAAACATTAATGGTTTGTAAGTCGCCGTTAGGAAAATAATATTTAAAGGTATCCACTGGGATTCCGTGGTTAAAGGTTCCGGTATACCTTACCTTTTTGTTGTCGTAAAGTTTACGCCATTGCCCGTGCTGCTTGCCTTGAGCATCTTTAGGGCTTAGGCTTTCTTGGGCGGCTAAATTAAAGGTCAATAGAAGACTTAAAACAAAGATTCCTTTTTTCATACTACAAAAATACTAGCTTTAATTGGCATGATTGCCTTGAAACGTTAAGGGCTTATATTAATTTCGCAATTTTGCGCGCGAAATATATAGAATGAACAAAAAAATACGCAAACCTTGGGTAAGTTGGGTAATGGTACTTTTAAGCCTTGGCTTTTTTAGCCTTGTGCTTTTGCGGGCATTAAAGCTTTCCGTTACACACGATGAAGCTTATACTTATCTGCATTATGTAACCAAAAACTGGTGGAGTATTATCATTTATAAACCTCCGCACATTCCTAACAATCATATTTTAAACACCTTACTGATTAAAATGAGCTGTGGGATATATGGTACCACACCCTTTACTTTGCGTCTACCCAATATTCTATTTTCGCTAGTCTATTTTTGGTATGCGGCTAGTATTGCAAAGTCTTTCCGCTTTCCGGGCATCCAAATTTTAGCCTTTCTGGCCCTTTGTTTACAGGTATATTTCTTCGATTTCTTCTCTTTAGCGCGTGGCTATGGAATGGGCTTAGCCCTAATGATTGCGAGTATCTATCACCTTTATATGTACCGCGAGCTTAACAATGGTCATCATATATGGCGAACTTTAATATTCGCTGCTTTTGCCGTTTACGCCAATTTCACCTTCCTCTATGCTTTTGTGGCTTTAACCATGTTACTGGTAATATTATGGCTGCAAGAAGGCAATGGTGGCACCAAAACTATCGGTATTTTATTGCGTCCAGTATTAATTGTTACGGGAATTCTCTTTGTATTTATTGTTATTCCCCTTAAAAACATCAGTGGCGATTTATTCGGGGGTGAAACCAGTTTTTGGCGTGATACAGTCGATTCCTTGTCTTGGAATATGCAGTACGGGCAGCATTATGAAATCTCTAGTACCCTCTCCTATTTCGTAGCTATTATAATATTGGTCGGTGCCTTATTCTTTATATATGATACTTTTCAAAACAGCCTTAGCCGTTTTCGCTTTTACCAAGAGGCCCTTCTTCTGCTCTGTCTTACTGCCACAGTGCAAATTTTACAACACTTGATATTAGGCGATCAGTTTTTAATGGGCAGGACCGCTTTGGTTTACGCTCCCCTCTTTTTAGTTTATATTATTTTTCTTTTTCAACGCTTTAACGAATTTAAAGCGGGCGAAAACATTCAATTGGTGCTAAATAGTATTTGGGTGATTCTATTGCTCATAAACTTTAAAGCGATTAACCTTAGTCATACTTTCGAGTGGCAGTATGATGCCTATAACAAGGAAGCGTTAAATTTAATTGAAGAAGATGCGCAAAAGCGCGAACTAGGGGAAGTTAGTCTTGGAATAAACTGGCTTTTCGAACCTAGTTTGAATTTCTACCGTATTGCGGGCGAAAAGGAATGGTTACTTCCGCTTTCGCGGGATGGCTATCAAGATGAAAACTATCGCTACTATTACCTATTGGGAGATACTGACCAAGAAGTAATTGATGCTGCAGAATCTTCTGGTTGGAGCCTGATGGCTAGTTTCCCTAACAATAGTTATTTGTACCGAAATGAAAACTACTGATAGAAGTTTTCGGTAAAGGAAGCTATTTCCCCTCTACCCATAATTAGTCGCTCCCAAATTCCTTTTAGGAAGCCAAAGCCATAAGCACTTAGCTGAATAAAGCTGGCAATAAGGGCCAAGAATCCAACGCCTATACTGCGGTTCACGATAGTGGCGTGAATAAAAATAAGCAGCAAATACGAAGCAAGTAAGTAGGCAAATAGTGCAAAACTGAAAATCGTTAAAGACAATAAAGCTACTATCCAACCGAAGGTAAAGGCCAAAGGAAAGAAGTGTAAAATCTTTAAACTGGATGGATGCCTTTTATACAGATTGATTCTTGCTAAACCCGAATTGAAAATCTGCTTATAGAAAAGCTTAAAATTAGTACGTCTTTTGTGATAAACATAGGCATCTGCTATTAAAGCGGTACTAAAGCCAGCCTTAACTAAACGGATACTCATATCTATGTCTTCACCAAATCGCATTCCCGAAAAACCGCCCGTTGCCTCAAAAACAGCTTTACTATAGCCCATATTGAAGCTGCGAGGGTGGAATTTCTCTACACTTTTCTTCGAACCCCGAATGCCTCCTGTCGTAAACAAGGAGGTCATGCTGTAATTAATTGCTTTTTGAATGGCCGTAAAGCTTTCATCGGCTCTGTCGGGACCACCAAATGCATCTACGTAAGTATTTGCTAAAAAGCTTTGTATTTCAGCAGTATAATGTGGCGGAATTATGCAATCCGAATCGAGAAATATTAGATAATCACCATCTGCACGCGCCGCGCCATAATTACGACTGAGACCTGGGCCACTATTTTCTTTAAAAAAATATTTAAGTGTCAGCTTTTCGCTGTAAGCGGCTACTATTTCATCACTTTTTTGCGAAGAACCATCTTCCACAATAATCACCTCAAAACTGGGATCACTTTGTAAAAGTAGACTCTTTAGCAACTCTTCAATCTCGGCAGGCCGATTGTAGAGCGGAATAATGAGTGAAAGTTTAATCATGGAGATTAATGCGCGTATCTACCGTGTATTCAACCGGTTTGTTACTATTGCGAATAATCAATTCTGCGATAAAGCCTACTAAAAATAACTGCACCCCGATTACCATGGTAGCCAATGATATATAGAAAAATGGATTGGTTGCAACCAAAGATGCTTTTAGTCCCATACTTAAGGCATAGAGTTTTTGTGCACCAATAAAAAAGGCTGATATAAAACCTAATATCATCATTAATGTACCGTAAAGCCCGAAAAAATGCATTGGTCTTTTAGAGAATTTAGACACAAAGGCCAAGGTTAGTAAATCTAAAGGACCGTTAATAAAGCGGCTTAAGCCAAACTTGGTTGTGCCAAATTTGCGGGACTGATGTTGTACTACTTTTTCGCCAATTTTAACAAAACCGGCATTTTTCGCCAAAACGGGAATATAACGATGCATTTCACCGTGTACATCAACCGCCTTCACCACTTCATTGCGGTAAGCCTTTAGTCCACAATTGAAATCGTGTAATTCTATTTTACTTATCCGGCGAGTTGCCCAATTATAAAACTTGGTGGGAATGGTTTTAGAAAGTGGATCGTAACGTTTTTTCTTCCATCCGCTTACAAGATCATAGCCTTCATCATTAATCATTGCCATAAGTCCTGGTATTTCATCGGGACTATCTTGTAAATCGGCATCCATTGTTATAACCACATCGCCTTCTGCGGCAGCAAAACCGACGTTTAAGCCCGCAGACTTACCATGATTTCTTCTAAAACCAATGACCTTTACACGCGGATCTTGAGCCGCCAATTTAGCTAAAACCTTGTCGCTGCCATCATTAGAACCATCGTTAACGAAAATCACCTCATAAGATAATCCCTCCCTTTCAATAGTCTTTTTAATCCAATCGTATAATTCAATAAGCGATTCTTCCTCATTATAAAGGGGAATAACCAGAGATAAGTCCATTCACAAAAAGTTTTAGATCACTTCAGGGTTTTTCTTTTTAACTATCGCAGACACGATTAAACCAATTACTGCATAAAAGACAAAAGAATAGCCAAAGCCTTTGAGCAGGTTAGTTAAAGAATACTGGTCGGTATTTTGCAAATCCTCTATCGCTGCGTCCATATCCGCTTCTGGAACACCAAAAGACTGTAAGCGCTCGGCTGTTGTTTGAATAGTGATGTCCTTCAACTGGGCGGCCGCTTCTGGGTCTACCATCACAAAAAGTACATAGCTCAAAAGTATATTAGCTAAACTGTATACCACAAAAGCCGTCATAAATGTGCTAAAAGCATCTTTAAAGTCAATAAAACCCCCCATCTCTTTACGCGCTTGGATAGTGGCTAAAACTAGTAAAGTTAAACTTGCAACAAAAAGGAAGATTCCTCCCCATGCGCTAACGAGGTAAGTAAGATCTATAGCATAACCTACAATAATATAAAGGGTATTTATTAAGGTAATATAGAGCCCAAACTGTAGTCCGAACTTTTTAACTGACTCATTCATAAAGTGGTAATTTTTGGATCCTCAAAGATAGCTAAATAGATGGCTAATAAAGGTGCGTTTCTTTTAGAAATTAAAAGAAAAAAGCTAGCTTTGCGCCCTTAAAGGCAAGTCCCATACAACCAGCTCCTAGTGAACTCCCCCAGGGCGGGAACGCAGCAAGGGTAATTAGTCGTAGCGGTGTGATATGGATCGCTTGCCTTTATTTTTTTTCATTCTATTATCCTTTTTCTTAGTACTTTGCTAGCCGCTAAAAATGAAAGCTTATTGTAGTGGTCATCAGATTGTTGTTTAATCTAGTCTTAATTTTTTTCTTAGCTGTTTCTACTAGCTGGGCTCAAAATTCTAACTCTCAAATAGATTCTATTCGTTTAGTATCTGATAGCTTAGAAAATCCAGAAACGTATCTCCAATATTATTTAGATTATAGTGAAGATAAGAGTAGATCTTTTGATGAAAGAATTCTTGCTCTTGAAGCGGCAGAGCGAATTTCTAAAGAGCTTTGCGCTCTAAATCATATTTTACGCATTTATTCCAATCGAGGGTTTATTTATCGAGAACAGGGCCGTTTAGCTATGGCCATAGAAACTTTTAGCGAAGGTTTTAAATACCTCGATCTCGAAACCGATTCTAAAGAAGATATCGATCAAGCTGGATGGTATCTAAACGGTTATGGCAACATGCTATACAAGTTTGAGCTTTATGATAATGCCAAGGAAGCTTATAAAAACGCCGAAACTAAGTTCAAAAAATCCCAATCTCCAAGAGGCATAGCCGTTTCCCTTAATAATATTGGACTTTGCAATTTAAGACTGGAACAGGTCGATTCAGCTTTGGTTTATTTTCAAAAAGCATTCCTTGTGCGCGAAAAATTGCAAGATGAATACCTGATGGCGCATAGCCTGATTTATATATCCGGTGTTTACCTAACCAAAGACGAAGAGCATAAAGCTGATTCGGTTTTGCAAATTGCCAAGAGCTACATCGAAAGATCTAACCGGAAAAATTTTGAGCTAGATGTAATTATTGGCTTGGCAAAAATTGCTATCTCGAAAGGAAATTACCTCGCCGCTAATGCCCAATTAAGTAAGCAAAAAGACCATAACGACTATCAGTGGCTTGTTACCAAAATCGAAATCCTTACTGCACTGAATAGTAGTGACAGCTTATTGTTTTATGCTAGAAAAGGAATCAATTTGGCACGAAAACTAAATAATATAGATCTTGAAATTGAATTTACCGAAACCAAAAGCCTTGCTTTCAAAGGGGCCGAAAATTGGAATTCAGATTCCTTAAAGGTCAATGGTCATATTCTAGCCAACTTATATAAGGCGCAATCCGATATCAAGAATGATATGGTGAAACGACTTTTTAAGGCCAATCAAGAATTCATCAAAACGCGCGCACAAAATGAGATATTAACCCTAGAGGATCTGCGTAAATCGGAAATCATTGCCTTACAAAATAGATCCATTTTTCTTACGACTTTTATTATCCTACTATTGGTCATAGGCATCCTATTCTTCCTCTTTCTTTATCGAAACTTAAGAAAAACTAAAAATATTCTTGAAGTTATTGGCGAAAGAACAAAAGTGGCTTCCGAATTCATGACAACCGCTATAATATCCTTTGATTCTAAAAATATATTGCGCTTTGTAAATCCTGCAGGACGTAAGTATCTAAAAAGCATAGGTCTTAAAAAGGTTAAGCTAAATCATAACCTCCCTGATCAGCTCAAAAATAGTAACCGCAGTGCCGAATGGGCCGAACTCTTTAATAATATTAGGGAAGAGTCGAATTCACAAAGCGTTAGTTTAGAGACTAATGATGGTCAAGAATACTATTATGTATTTGATCTGACCCGCGTTTTAAAAGCAGATGGATCTTATTCTGGGGGTATCATTAGCATTAATGACCTTACGGAAATTCAGCAGACCAATATGGAGCTGGCTAAAAAATCGGCCGAGCTAAGAAATGCTAATAATGCCAAAGACCGAATGATCTCCTTATTAGCACATGACCTCAAAGAAGGAGTGAATTCTAGTTTAGAACTTAGTCGATATTTGGTAAATAAAGAAATCCCGACTGAAGATCTTGATGCGAGTCTAGTTATGCTCGAAGGTAATTTGGCTAAAACCTCTAACCTGCTTTATAAGACCCTTGATTGGGTCAAAAATCAGGGAAACCAAGATGGTGGTAAGCGTCATAAAATTAACCTTCTTAAATTGGTTAAAGATGTGGAGCGTAGCATGGCAGATAAGATTCGCATTAAAAACATTGCCACCAATTACGACATCGATCCTAATTTGAAGGTTTATATAGACTCCGAATTAATACGCTCAGTTTTGCGTAACATCCTTTCCAATGCTGTTAAATTTAGTGAAAAGGATAAAGGTGAAATTTCCATATTCACTCAAAAGGGCGATGAAAACTATGTCATCCTTCACATTAAAGATAACGGAATGGGGATGTCTAGTCAGGAACTAAACAAATTGACCCACCATGATTATCACGAATCGAAACAGGGTAGCAATGGTGAAAAAGGAACGGGCATCGGCCTTAAATTAGTGCAAGAACTTCTTTTAGCCCATGGTAGCCCCTTACAAGTGCAAAGTATTTTAAATCATGGTTCCGACTTCTTTTTCCGCTTGCCGATTTCAGAGAATTAAATGTACCTAAGTGCAACGCTATTAAATTGAGGACCTTATTTCTTCTACTCTCTATTCTAAACCTTAGTCCGACTAAAATTATAGTCTCAGATTTTCACTTTTATAGTAAAACCCCAATAAACCTCGGTTAAAGTTCTGCTTTGAAAATTAGGTTGAAAACTTAATTTCACTTCGAATTCCTGTGAATTAGGCTTCTTCCATTTTTGCGATGTACTTTTGCCCGCAAATCACTAAAAAGAAAACATGAAGTTTTTCATCGACACAGCTAACCTGGATCAAATTAAAGAAGCGCAAGATCTTGGTGTATTAGACGGCGTTACTACTAATCCATCTTTAATGGCAAAAGAAGGTATTACTGGTGCTGAAAAAATTACCCAACACTATATTGATATCTGCGAAGCAGTTGATGGCGATGTAAGTGCAGAAGTTATCTCTACCGACTTTGACGGTATGGTTAGAGAAGGTGAGGCTTTAGCGGCCTTACACCCGCAAATTGTGGTTAAAATCCCCATGATTAAAGATGGTATCAAAGCTTTAAAATATTTCTCTGATCGAGGAATAAAAACTAATTGCACCTTGGTTTTTTCAGTAGGACAAGCTCTATTAGCCGCTAAGGCTGGTGCCTCTTACGTATCGCCTTTTATTGGTCGTTTAGACGATGTTTCTACCGATGGCCTTCAGCTAATTGAAGACATTCGCTTAGTATATGATAACTACGGTTTTGAAACCGAAATTTTAGCCGCTTCGGTACGTCATACCATGCATGTGGTTGATTGTGCTAAAATTGGCGCTGATGTAATTACTGGTCCTTTAAGCAGTATTATGGGATTACTGAACCACCCTCTAACCGATATCGGTTTAGCGAAGTTTTTAGAAGACTACGCTAAGGGGAATAAATAAATTATGGCGGAAATTATTCGCATATATCCCGACAATCCCAATCCAAAGGCATTGGCGAAAGTTGTAGAAGTTTTAAACCGCGGTGGGGTAATTGTTTATCCCACCGATACGGTTTACTCTTTTGGTTGTGATATTTCCAAACCGAAAGCCATTGAGCGCATTGCCCGGCTGAAAGGACTAAAACCCGAAAAAGCCGAATTTGCCATTGTTTTTTTCGACCTAAGTAACCTGAGTGAATACACCAAGTCGGTAGACACTCCTACTTATAAAATTTTAAAACGCTGCCTTCCTGGGCCTTTTACTTTTATTCTCAACGCTAGTAATGCCATTCCTAAATTCTTTCAAAAGAAAAGAAAAACGATCGGTATTCGTATTCCCGACAATAGCATACCACGCGAAATAGTGATGCTCCTTGGCCGTCCTATAGTCGCCTCATCTGTACATGACGATGATTCTATTTTGGAATATACTACTGACCCCGAGTTAATTGCCGAGAAATTCGACCACGATGTAGATCTTGTAATTGATGGCGGCATAGGAAATTTGTACGCATCTACCGTAGTGGACTTAAGCGAAGGGGAAGTAAGCATAATTAGAGAAGGGCGCGGAGACATTAGTCTACTATAATTTGGCGCTTACTTCAAACCTAATTAAGGCCCAATTTTATCGCAAGTCAAACTAAACTGGCAAATGCTTGCGCAAGATGTGCATTCACATCACTGGCTAAAACAGATTCCACTGCGCCTGCTTCCGCTGCTAATTTTGCCGCAGTACCATGCAGATAAGTAGCTAAACATACTGCTGCTTGGGGCGAATAAGCCTGCGCTAATAAGGAACCAATTATTCCCGTTAAGCAATCGCCCGATCCGGCTTTCGCTAAGGCAGGACTGCCAAAATCCGAGTAAATAAAATTTCCTTCCTTAGTGACCAATACACTTATCGCATCTTTAAGCAAAATATTAAGCTGATACTTTTGGGCAAAGGCCAATACTAGATCTAGGTAATTATGCTCAAACTTCTTAAGTCCTAAAAGTCGTTTCATTTCGCCCGGATGAGGGCAAAGAATGGTACCGGCCGCTAAAAAGCGCAGCCATGTAGGATTTCCAGCTAGTATATTTAAGGCATCCGCATCTAAAACCATGGGCCCTGGAGCAGCTTGAATTAAATTCTTAAGATATTGCGCACTCGATTGAGCGGTGGACAAGCCAGGACCCGCAATTAATGCTGAGAAATTGCCCTTCACTTTATGAATCTCCGTATCCTGAGCATAGAGCATAAGCTCGGGTAAGCGAATATTAAAAGCGCTAAAGCTAGAAGCAGGAACTAAGGCCGTAGCCAAACCACAACCACTTCGAACAGCTGCTTCAGAGCAAATAAGCGCAGCTCCCATGGTGTTTTCGCTTCCGGCTAAAATTAGTAGATGTCCGTAAGTTCCTTTATAGCTAAACTTTTTGCGGGGACGAAATATTTCTGCGATGTCGCGCTTCTCTAATAAATATGAAGCACTCTTCAAATTGCCAATAAAATCTTGGTTTAAACCAATATCAATTGGAACATATCTGCCTACGAGCGGAGCCGTAAAAGCATGTAGCAAGCTCCTTTTGGGGGATTGAATGCATAAACACAAGTCACAAGCCAGCACTTTACTCAGCTCATTTTGGCTATTATCATCTGCAAAAAGACCGGTAGGAATATCAATAGCTATTTTGAAATTTGAGGTATTTCGCAAAAGCTCCACTACCCTAGCAAGGATTCCTTTTAGCGGACGATCCAAGCCGTTTCCTAAAATCGCGTCTATAATAATGGCATCAGGCTGCAGCCCAATGTCAGCATCCTTTTCGCTTAGGTATTGGGGATTTAAATCTGCTGGAAGTGCCTTTAAACTCTCTTCAAAATCGGGGGAACCTTGCTCCCTATGATCAATAATACAAAGCGATACAGGGTAATCACTCTGATGAAGTAAACGTGCTAATACTAAGCCGTCTCCGCCATTATTACCCATGCCACAAAAAATGTGGTAAGCTTGTTCTTCGGGAAAATGTTCTTCTAAAAAACAAAATAAGGCATAGGCAGCCCTTTCCATTAGGTCGAGAGAAGTAATTCCCTCTTGATCAATGGTATATAAATCTGCTGCTCTACTTTGTTCGGCCGATAATATTTTCATGAATGGCAATTACTTGCTTTATTAGTGATTTTTCTCCGCTATTGTCAACTAAATAATCGGCCATGGCATCCTTTCTTTCTTGCGACCATTGCTTATTCATTCTCGCTTTTACCGCTTCTGCAGATAAGTTAGAACGACGCATTACGCGTTCCAGACGTAAAGATTCTGGAGCGGTAACCACTACAATTTTATCGCAGTCTTTATAAGTATTGCTTTCAAAAAGTATGGCTGCTTCACGCATCACATAGGGAGCTTCTGAATGTTGTAAAGCCCAATGTTTAAAAGCGATTCCTACCAAAGGATGTAAAAGGGCGTTTACCTCTTGCAGTAAAGACTCGTCCGAAAATATCTTTTGAGCCATATAAACCTTATCGATCACGCCGTCCTTTATTAATTCCTTTCCCAACAAATTTCGCAGGCTATTTTGCAAAATTGGGTCGGTATCTAATATTCGTTTGGATTCCTCGTCGGCAATAAAAACAGGAATTCCCAAATGCTGAAATATACTCGCGACAGTCGATTTACCGCTGCCTATCCCTCCGGTTAAGCCAATAATCATAAAGGGGTTATTATAAATTCAACCCTTTGGGGATTAATTTGCAAGTAACGAACGGCCTGAGGCGGACTTTCTATTTTTAAAGAGATAAAACGTGCCTCGGGATTATCAGCAATGTCATTATAGTCAGCGTACACTAAAAACTCATCCGCTCGAATATCTTTAAAATCGCGTAAAGCAGTACGGTAAAGGATTTCAGCTTTATTAGGGATGATTTCAAAAAGAGTGCTATCAGGATTATTAATCGCGATAATGGGAACTTCAATTTTCGCTTCTGCCAAAGCAGAAAACTCAAGCTGAGCCTCTGTACGGCTAATATTGGCCTTGAAATTCTTTATTTTAGGTAGGTTCAAGTCTATCTCCAAAACGGTAGAATCCTTGGGCTCACTTAAAAATATGGGCTTAGTATAAATTTCATTGATTTTCCATGAATCTTGCGCTGGTGCCGTTAATAACACGCTATCCGGTGTTAGCCGAATTTTCCGATAGAGCACAAACTGATTGGTATCAAAATCGGCTTGGTACCGCGTTAAAATAGGAACCTTCTTAGACATTAAGCGCCCTAGGTTAAAGAAAAGGGTATCGGGATTAATACGTAAAATACGAGTTCCAACTAAACTTAGGTCACTTTCTATTTCACCCAGATTATCATTGGTAAGCCAGTAGCGGCGGCCATCTTCTAGTTCGGGTAGAGCATTGATATCTATGGCAATGGAGTTGCCATTAAACCACTTATAGCGCAGTAAGCTAAAACCGGTTCCTTCCAATTCAATCTGAATGTTTTCAGGGCCTTCTTGAAGAAGAATGCGATCTACTGGTAAATCGTAATAGTCAAGCTTGAAGTGACTGGGACTGCGATAGCCCGTCTGCGAAAGCTTAATGATAAACCATAGAAAGAGCGATATTAAAAGGAAAAGTAGTTTCACGCGGTTATTACCCCTTAAAAACCAAGAGCTTAAACCTGCTAGTATTTCTTTAATTTTGCTCAGCAACATAGGGAAGCAAGGTAGTTATAAAACAAAAAAAATCGGCCCGAAGACCGATTTTTGATTGAATATGTCAAGCGCGATTATTTCTCGCTTTTCTTTTCTTCTTTTTTAGCGGCCTTTTCCTCTTTGGGAAGATAGGTGGCACTAAACTCTTTGCTAACTGCCGCTTTGTCAATTTTCAAGCGTGTGTTTTCGCTTTCGATAATCATGGTATGCTCTTGAATTTCCAAAATCTTACCGTGAATACCACTATTGGTAACAATGCGCATGCCCTTGGCAATCTCTTCTCTAAACTTTTTCTCTTCTTTTTGCTTCTTAATTTGAGGACGGAAAAAGAAAAGGTACATCACCACCAGCACTAAAGCTAGAGGTAAGAATGAGGCTATTGGAGAAGACTCCGCTTGTAAAAATACTTGAATCATTAGTTTGTATTAACCGTTTTGCTGTTCAGCAGCTTTATTAGGATCAGGATTTACTTGCGCAGAAATGCGTAATACTTTTTTGTTAGGCACTGTGTTAGAAGAAAGAGTAACGGTTTTAGTTTGGTTACCAGTACGACCATTTGAGTTAAACTCTACGTGAATTTTACCAGTTTCGCCTGGTGCAATTGGTTCTCTTGGCCAAGATGGCACAGTACATCCGCAGCTTCCTGAAGCATTGGTAATAATTAAGGGAGCGTCACCAGTATTAGTAAATTCGAAATCGTGCTTAGCAATTACGCCTTCTTCGATTGTTCCGAAATCGTGATTTTCTTCGTTAAAGCTGAAAACGGGTAAAGCACCATTGGTATTTACCTGAGTTTCCATGGCATTGTTTGACTGAGCGTTGGCGCTAGCATTGTTTTCGGTGCTAGTGGATGCTGTTTCACCCGATTTAATTTTGCTCGCTGCATTATCACAGGAAACTGCTACTAAACCTGAAAGTACGATGGCACTTAATAAGATCTTTTTCATGTTGTTTTTAAATTAAATTTCTCTTTGTTCGCAAAAATAATACTAAAGCTGAGTTGGACTGAAAATAGCGCATCAGATTTTCGCTTTCTTGGAAAAATAGAACCAAGACTCTTCCTCTAATCGCTTTTTTAAGTTTTACTCTTCTTTTTGAGCTAAGCTCTTTCCAAAATAAACTTCTCTTTGGCTCGAAATTTTAATCGAATTCCGTTCCTAAAGTAAGCCCCTGCCAATTTTTCGCACTTCTCCGCTTTCTATCATCTCGTTTTTAAGCTTATCTAAAATTCCGTTGATGAATTGTCCGCTTTTGTTAGTGCTGTATTGCTTGGCAAGTTCAATGTATTCGTTAAGGGTAACTTTTACAGGAATTTGATTGAAGGTTATTAATTCCGCCAAACCCATTTTTAAAAAAATATTATCGACCACTGCTATTCTGTCGCCTTCCCAGTGTTGGGCTTTCGCTAAGATGCGTTCCTCTAACTTTTCATTGTCATTAATAGCCGTACGGAATAATTTCATTGCAAAATCGAGATCATCCTGATTCTTAATAAGCCTCTGTAGCTTACTTTGTTCATCTTTAGAAGCATCAAAACTGCTGATTGTTTTCGCCGCCATGGCTTGGGCCGCATCTAAATCATCTGACCAAAACATATTATGGTCTTCATAAACCTGTTGCAAGGTTTCGTTCTCTACTATATATGCTCCGTAGAGATACTTAATGATTTTCTTGTCGGCTGATAAGCTGCTTTCTTCACTATCCATGTATTCTTGATAGCGCTCATCTTCTAAAAATGCACGGTAAAGCGAGCGGATAATTTCCTTATCGTCGCCAAAGGAAATATGATAATCTTGCACATCTTTCTGCAAATTCATATTGCCTGATAACCAAGTAAGAAAGCGATTCTCGGTAAAACGAGTATTAGGATTAATATCTTCCTTAGTTGCCAATTTCTTTTGGCGGTTTATCTCAATGCGTTCTTTGGCAAAGCGATGAACTAAAACCAAAGCTGATAATTCATGGAGGTAAAGTCTATAAATATCATCGATGGATTTCCTGAGATGCTTCTCTGCGGCAAGCAAACCTTTGGCACCATCATACTGATAGGCATAAATCGCCTGAAAAACCTTAATTCTTAAATGTCTCCGAGTGAGCATAGTTGTTTATCGTTCTATTTCTCGTTATCAATGCGAGCTTGCGCTAATTTCACAGCTGCTGCATGATTAGTAATTCCTTCTATTTCCGCATGACGGAAAATATCAAGAGTAGTATTGTAAATTTCTTCTGTTCTTCTTAAAGATTCGCTGCGATCGTATTTTGCAATTTCAGAGTAGACATTAATCAGTCCTCCTGCATTAATCACAAAATCTGGAGCATATAAAATCCCCTTCTTCGCGAGTAAAATTTCATCGCTCCATTCGTCCGCTAGCTGATTATTTGCTGCACCAGCGATAATATCGCAGTTCATGCGGGCAATGCTATCAGCATTTACGGTTGCGCCTAAGGCACAAGGCGCATAAATATCAAATTCTGCATTAAAAATATCACTACCAATATGGGCTTGAACACCATACTTGATAACCATTTCATCGATACGATCTTGATGAATATCGTTAATTATAACTTGGGCGCCTTCTTGGCAAAGGTGATGCACCAAGGTTTCTCCCACATGACCAATACCTTGTACCAAAACCTTGCGGCCCGCTAGGTTATCATTGCCATATTTATATTTGGCAGCCGCTTTCATTCCCATGTAAACGCCATAGGCAGTAACAGGAGATGGATCACCACTACCGCCCATAGATTCGGGAATACCGCTAACATGATTGGTTTTCATTTTAACCATTTCCATGTCGTGGGTTGTAATACCCACATCTTCGGCAGTAATGTATCTCCCGGAAAGGGAATTTACAAATTCACCAAACTTCTGCATCATTGCATCGGTTTTGTCTTTGCGGCTATCGGCAATAATTACAGCCTTACCACCACCTAAGTTTAAACCACTAATAGATGCTTTAAAAGTCATTCCGCGCGAAAGGCGCAAAACATCGTTAAGTGCCTCGGCTTCATTCGAATAATTCCACATACGAGTACCACCTAATGCCGGACCTAAAGTGGTATTATGAATGCCAATGATTGCTTTTAGACCAGTTTCCTGATCGTTGCAAAAAACAACTTGTTCGTGATTTTTAAAAGAAACGTGGGTGAAAATACCACCGGCCACTTCGCCTTGATCAGTAATATTAAAGTCCTTCATTGTAATAAGTAATGAGTAGAGAGGATTTAAATTCGTTCAATGGACTACATTTGCGCTTTGTAATGATGCCATTTTCGGACTGCGAAATTAGGCTAATTTTTTGAGCCAACAATTGATGAAATCCCTAAGAAGTCTCAATAAATATATTTTTAAATACCGTTGGAAACTGCTCCTTGGACTCTTCTTCGTAGCCATTTCGGTGATATTCGGAATTTTGCCTGCCGAATTAGTGCGCGAATCATTTAATATCGTAGAAGAAGCAATTAAGCAATATCAGACCGACGAAAACTTCGATTACAGCGATTTACGCTCTAAGCTGGTACTTTTCGGCTTCATTATTATTGGTAGCTCCTTACTTAAGGGGCTCTTCATGTTCTTTATGCGCCAGACTATTATTGTTGCTAGTCGCCATATCGAATATGATATGAAAAACGAAATCTTCGATAAATATCAAAAACTTTCCCTCGCGTTTTACAAGCGCAATAAAACGGGTGATTTAATGAACCGTATTAGCGAAGATGTAAGCAGGGTACGAATGTATCTCGGCCCAGCAATTATGTACACTTTTAACGTAGGTATTACGCTCCTGTTGATTGTTCCTATTATGTTTTATTGGAGCCCCCGACTCACCCTTTATGTGCTTGCGCCCTTGCCTGTTTTAGCGGGATCCATTTATTATGTGAGTAAGAAAATTAATCAGAAAAGTGAACAAGTGCAGCGTCAGCTCAGCACCATTTCTTCCTTTGTGCAAGAAGCCTTTTCAGGGATTCGTGTTTTAAAGGCTTACGTCCGCGAAGAAAAGTCATTACAAGATTTTGGTGATGAAGCCAATCATTATTTCGAGCGCAACAAAGAATTGTACCGCATCAATGCACTCTTCTTCCCGCTCATGATTTTGCTAATTGGCATTTCTACCATCCTTACTATTTTCATCGGAGGCCAAGAAACCATTGCAGGTAAAATCTCACCTGGAGTTATTGCCCAATTTATCATCTATGTAAATATGCTTACCTGGCCCGTGGCTTCTATTGGCTGGGTTACCTCTTTGGTACAGCGCGCTGCGGCTAGTCAGGAAAGGATTAATGAATTCTTACGAATTGAACCTGAAATAATCAATCCTAGCCAAGCAGAATTTAATTTTAAAGGCAATATCGAATTTAAAAATGTAAGCTTTCGTTATCCTGACACCGGAATAGAGGCTCTTAAAGACCTTAGCTTTAGTTTAGAATCCGGAAAATCACTGGCCATTGTTGGCAAAACAGGAAGTGGAAAAAGTACTATCGCGAATTTAGTAGCGCGATTATATGATGTTGATTCTGGCAATATTCTAGTGGATGGCCAAAATATTAATAGCGTAAATCTTAATCATTTAAGACAAAGCATTGGTTATGTGCCCCAAGAAGCATTTTTATTTAGCACCGATATTGCTCGCAATATTTCATTTGGAATAGATGATAATTCCATAGAATTGGTAGAAGAAGCGGCTAAAAATGCTCATTTACACGACAATATTATGGAGTTCCCCAATGGATATCAAACCAAAGTGGGCGAAAGAGGGGTGACTTTAAGTGGTGGCCAAAAACAAAGATTAAGCATCGCCCGGGCCATTATTAAAAAACCACCGGTTTTAATCCTCGACGATTGTTTGTCTGCTGTAGATACCGAAACTGAAGAAAAAATCCTTAACAATCTTAAAAAACTAATCGATCAAAGCACCTCTTTGATTATTAGTCATCGTGTTTCTTCGGTTAAAAATGCCGACCACATAATTGTTCTAGAAGGCGGAAAAGTAATTGAACAAGGCAAACATGCTGATTTAATGGAACTTAAAGGCTATTATCAAAACATGTATGAGCAACAACTTCTGGAACAAGGAAAGAAAATGCTTAGCTAGCGGCTAATTTTTGGCGTATTGCTAAACAAAATCATTGTTTTTTTTAGATTTGCTCTAAGCTAATCAAGAAAAGAACATGAGCGATAACGGACAAAATGAGCAGGAAGAAATTCATTCTGAAGTATTAAGAGCAGGTCGAAGAACCTATTTCTTTGATGTAAGAGCCACAATGGCAGACGATTATTACCTAACTATTACAGAAAGTAAAAAACATACCGCCGATAACGGCAATGTGTTTTATAAAAAGCATAAAATATACCTGTATAAAGAGGACTTCGACCAATTTCAGGATATGTTAAAGGAAGCCACTGACTATATCATTGATAATCGTGGTGAAGAAGTGATCTCTGATCGCCATGAACCTGATTATCAGAAAAAACATCACGGCGATTTCAATTATCATGAGGAAGCCTTTAAGGAAGAGGATAATTCTGAGGAAAGTAATAAAGAGTTTACTGATATCTCATTCGAAGATATTTAAAGAAAGGTAAGTCCAATTTTTAAGTAAAAAGGGGATGCGATTAAAATCGTATCCCCTTTTATGTTTTCTAGGAAAATAGAATTTCTGGTTTTAAAATTCTAAAAACTCCTTGGCCTGGGCCTTTAACACCTTTAAAGTCGCTTCGTCGGTTAATTCATGCTCTTCGTTTAAAAGTCCTTCTATTTTCGAAAGTGGCACTTGCAGTGAAAATACTTCTATTCGTAAATGGTGCAATACATCAGTAAGATGCCCCAGGCCACGCAGATTTCCTGCCCTTCCTGAAGCTACACCAACTAGAGCTGCCTTTTTTCCTTTCCAGATTTGGGGTTTTACGCCATCTAAAAAAGCTTTAAAAACGCCAGGATAGCTGCCATTATACTCGGGAGCTATAATAACTAGACGATCCGCTGGAATCAATTTTTGATTAATTATATCTTGGGTTGCAGCGGTGCGCCCGCCAAAGCTGTCGTTAAAAACAAAGCCCTCGGGTAATTCCGACATATTAAATATCTGCACTTCCTGACCCAAAGCCTCTAAAATTGTTGCATACTGAGAAACAACCTTTTGTGTAAGGTTTTGCGGACGGTGCGTGGCACAAATTACGGTAATCATCTTATTATATTATTGTTGGTAAATCGAAGTCAAAATCCTTTTCAGACGAGCTAGAAATTGTAATTTAGGCTTCCTTTTGTGGGAGGGTAAATATCAAGGAATTCCTTTAACAATCACCCTCTTAGCTCAAGTAAACAAGGTAAGGAGCGAAAAAGATTACAAGTATTAAACATTTATGGGAAAAATTGTTGCAATTGCCAATCAGAAAGGTGGCGTAGGAAAAACAACTACTGCTGTTAATCTCGCCGCAAGTTTGGGTGTTTTGGAAAAAAAGGTTTTAATTATTGATGCCGATCCACAGGCTAACACTACTTCGGCATTAGGTTATGACCCCGACGAAATTAAGTTAGGTACCTATCAAGTTTTAGAGCACGAGTGCAAAGCAGTGGATGTGGTAGTTAGCACAAAAAATCCAAACTTGGATTTAATACCTGCTCAAATTGACCTTGTTGCTGCGGAAATAGAACTAGTAGACAAGGATCGACGCGAGCACATGCTTAAAAGTGCATTGGAAGAAATTAAAACGAATTACGATTACATCATAATAGACTGTGCTCCTTCTTTAGGCCTAATTACACTGAACGCTCTAACTGCAGCAGATAGTGTTATTATTCCTATCCAGTGTGAGTATTTCGCTTTAGAAGGTTTAGGCAAATTGCTAAACACGATTAAAAGCGTACAAAATATTCATAATCCCGACTTAGATATCGAAGGTTTACTGCTTACCATGTTCGATTCGCGTTTGCGACTAAGCAACCAGGTTGTGGAAGAAGTGAAAACGCATTTCTCAAAAATGGTTTTCAATACCATAATTCAAAGAAATGTGCGTTTAAGTGAGGCTCCAAGTTATGGTGAAACCATAATCATGTACGATGCTTCCAGCAATGGCGCTCAGAATTACTTAAATTTGGCGCGCGAATTTTTAGAAAAAAACGAAGCGATAGAAGCAGAGTAAAATATTTTAGAACAATAGATGGCAGCACCAAAAAGAAGAGCAATGGGCAAAGGCTTAGCCGCGCTACTTAAAGACAATGCAGAATTAAATTCAGCGGAAGATAAAAATGCTGATCAGGTGATTGGCACGATTGCCGAGCTGGATATCGCGGATATTCAAGCTAATCCAGATCAACCGAGAACTATCTTTGATGCGGAAGCATTAGAAGAATTAGCACAATCTATTAAGGCTCTAGGGATTATCCAACCCATTACCGTGCGTAAAGCCGGGCCGTCTAAATTTGAGATTATTAGTGGCGAAAGACGTTTTCGTGCCGCTAAAATTGCTGGATTAGAAAGCATTCCTGCTTACATTAGGTTAGCCGACGACCAAAGTATGTTGGAAATGGCTTTGGTGGAAAATATTCAAAGGGAAGAATTAGATCCCATTGAAGTAGCTTTAAGCTACGAGCGTTTAATTGACGAATGCCAGCTTACCCAAGAAGAAATGAGTACCCGCGTTGGAAAAAAACGCTCTACCATTACCAATTATTTACGCTTATTAAAATTACAGCCTCTGATTCAGGCAGGCTTACGCGATAAAATGATTGCCGTGGGGCATGCACGGGCTCTAATTAACATAAGCAACGAGGAAGATCAAATAAACCTATATCAAGAGGTTATAGCTAAAGATCTTAGCGTTCGTCAAGTGGAAGAAGCCACCCGAAAACTAAAAGAAGGTCCTCGCAAAACTACCTCGAGCGAAAAGGCTCCGCTGGCCGAAAAGTATGTTCGCATAAACGAGGAACTAAAAAAACACCTTGAGGCCGATGTGGAATTAAATCGCAATAATCGCGGTCGTGGGAAAATCACCATTACCTTTAAAAACGACCAAGAATTAGAGCGACTGCTGGACCTGCTAAAAAACTAAAGTGCCTAAGTTTCCTTTACTCCATATCAGTTTTGTTTTTCTGTTTTTCTTCTCTGTAAACCTAAAGGCTCAGGAAGAATTAAAATCTAATGCGGCCGATACATTGCAAGTGGATTCTGGGGAAGTGCACTCCGTAAGCAAAGCCACTTGGCTTTCTACCGCGCTGCCTGGAGCAGGACAATACTACAATAGAGCTTATTGGAAAATGCCTATTATTTATGGTGGATTAGGCGCTTGCATTTACATGGCCATCGACAACCACCAATCTTATCGTCGCTATTTAGACGCTTTTTTTCTGCGAATTGATTCTAATGCCACCGCAACAGATCAGTACCTGAATATTTATAGTGAAAGGGAACTTATCGAGCTGCAGAACATCTACCGCGATTGGCGCGATTTAGCCATTATTATTGGTGCCGTTGTTTGGGCACTTAATGTAGTAGATGCTCATGTAGATGCGCATCTTTACGATTATAATGTTAATGATGACCTCTCCTTAAGGGTAGAACCAAATATGTTTTTTGTAAATAATTTGCCCGCAGTAGGGCTGCGGCTAAGACTTAATTTGCAATGAAAGTAGCACTTATTGGCTATGGCAAAATGGGCCATATTATTGAACAAAAGCTTTTAGAACGTGGCCATACTGTTGTGGCACGTTTCAATTCTCAGGGCATCGATTTAAGCGAATTAAAAAAAGCAGAAATCGCCATTGAGTTTAGTAAGCCTGAATCCGCTTTCAACAATATCAAAACCACTCTAGAAGCCGGTATTCCTGTTGTTTCGGGCACCACGGGTTGGCTCAAACACTATCCTGAAATCACTGCCCTTAGCCAATCTAAAAAAGTAGGGTTTCTTTATGCCTCCAATTTCAGCTTAGGCGTAAATCTATTCTTTGCGCTTAACAAAAAGCTAGCGGCGCTAATGAGCTCTTACCCGAATTATCAAGCAAGCATAACGGAAGTCCACCATTTACAAAAGCTCGATGCTCCTAGTGGGACGGGGATTAGCTTAGCCGAGCAGATCTTAGCGGAAAATAATCTGTATAAAAAATGGGAACTCAAAGAAAATGCTAAAAAAGATGATTTAAGCATCGAAGCTTTACGCGAAGAAAATGTTCCTGGCACCCACATCATAAACTACGATTGCCCAATTGATTCGATTAGTATAAAACATACCGCTCATAGCCGTGAAGGCTTTGCGCTTGGCGCCGTTTTAGCCGCCGAATACCTTATTGATAAAACTGGCGTTTGCACCATGCAAGATGTCCTAAATTTAAACGAATGAACCTAACTGAAACTATAATTTTTCTAATTGCCCTCTACTTTTACTACGGCCTTTTAGCCCTGCGTTTTATTCAAGGGGCAGGTTATAAAGCTTGGCAAGCCTTAGTTCCATTTTATAATATTTATATCATGACCAAGGTAATAGATCGTCCTTGGTGGTTTGTAATCCTTGCTATTTTACCAGTAGTTGGTAATATTGTAATGGTGGTTATTTTTTATGAATTATTGCATGTTTACCGCATTGCAAACACAAAAAACACCATTTTAGGGGTAATTACCCTTGGTTTGTATTTTGGTTATCTAGCTTTTACGAGTAAACTAAAATATGAAGGGCGCGATAAAGTTGAAATCCGCAAACATATTGGTGAGGGCTTCTCCTCTATCGTCTTTGCCATTGTGGCGGCGACATTAATACGTGCCTTCACTTTCGAAGCCTTTACGATTCCTACACCCTCCATGGAAAAATCTTTAATGGTAGGTGATTTCCTTTTCGTTAGCAAACTGCAATATGGCAGTCGCTTGCCAATGACGCCTTTTTCGCTTCCGCTGATGCACAACAAAATACCTTTCACAAATGTAAAAGCCTTTAGCGATAAGATACAATTTCCCTATTTACGCCTCCCGAAAATTACCGATGTGGAACGTAATGATCCTGTGGTTTTTAATTACCCTATGGAAGATAAATACCCGATCGACAAGCGCGAACATTACGTAAAACGCTGTGTGGGCCTTCCGGGAGATACCCTTAAAATTGTGGATAGAGAAATCTATATCAATGGCGAAATCAATCAATTACCCGATTTAGCCGATCGCCAATTCGAGTATTTTGTGCGCACTAACGGTACCCCACTTAATCCTGTACTGGTTAAAGATCGTTTCGATATTAATATGTTAACTGATGGCGAACAAAGAGAAAAGCAAGAACGCGGCGCGGCCAGTTTAATAAATCGTGGGCCTGATTTCCACGAATACATCGTAACCATAAGCGATTCACAAATCGAAGAGTTTAAAGCCATGCCCAATGTGGTTGAAGTAGAAGTAATTAATAGTGAAATAAACCTTCAAGATTATCCTAGTGATATCTCTCCTACCCTTTATCAAATTTATCACACCTATACTCCCTATCAAGTTAATAGCGAAATATTCCCTAATCCCGCGAATAGCAAGAATATTTTATTCAAATGGACACGCGATAATTACGGTCCCATTGTATTACCAAAAGCTGGTGCCTCAGTAGAATTAACCGTAAATAACATTCACCTTTATCGTCGTATTATTGAAGTTTATGAAGGTAATACCCTGAAGCAAGAGGGAAATAATTTCATTATTAATGGTGTAGCGGCCACCCATTATACCTTTAAGCAAGGTTATTATTGGATGATGGGAGATAACCGCCATAATTCTTTGGATAGCCGCTACTGGGGCTTTGTTCCTGAAGATCACATTGTGGGTAAACCAGTTTTTATTTGGATGAGCTACGATAAATTTGCTCGCGCATCTGGCGATAGAATTAGAACCGACCGTGTATTTAGTTTCGCTGGCGGCGATGGTGAACGTAAATCCTATTTCTGGCCATTTTTAGTACTTGTTGCCATAGGTTACGGTGTTAATTTTTGGCTCAAAAAGAAAAAAGCTGCCTAATTGAAAGCTGCCCTTTTTAGTATTACTTACTGGGGACCAATCTCCTATTATGCCAAGTTGCTAGAATATAACGATATAGTTTTGGAAGCAAAAGAAAGCTTTATCAAACAGACGTATCGCAACCGCACTTACGTAGATGGGCCTAATGGTGCGCTAATGCTAAACCTGAGTGTAAATCACCAATCATCTAGGCAAATAGATTTAATCACTCTTAATCAATCGGAAAACTGGGCTCAGAAACACTGGCAGGCGCTACAAACCTCCTATGGATCCAGTCCTTTTTTTGATGCCATCTCGGCCGACCTGGAAGCCCTCTACCAAAAGCCTTATCAACGTTTATGGGATCTCAACATAGATACTTTTAAACTGGTTTGTAAATGGTTGCGCATCCAGCCCCAGCTGAAATATACTCAAGATTGGCAAGCAGTTAATCACGAATTAGAAGATTACCGCAATGCATTTCATCCGAAGGTAAAACTAGCGAGAAACCTTCCTTATTACCCGCAAGTTTTTGAGCATAAAGCTGGTTTTAAAGAAAATCTTTCCATCCTCGACCTAATTTGCAATGAAGGCCCTGCTGCTTTTGACTACTTAAAGCAGCTTTAATTTGTACTTTCGTGGCAAGTTTAGAAAAATTATGAATTCTTCCCTTTCTCTCCTCTTGCTTTTATTTGCTTTTTCGCTTAGTGGACAAGATTGTAATCTTGAAAATGCCGTGGTGAATGCTCCCAGCGGATTAATTCTGCGAAAGCAAGTAGCCAAAGGCTTTATAACTAGCATTCCTTTTGGCGATACGATAAAATTTTGCGCCAATAAAAGCTATGGCCAAGCAGAATATGAAGGCATTAAAGGAGACTGGCGTAAAGTATACTTCAAGAAAAAGGAAGGCTATATGTTTGATGGCTTCCTACGAAAATTGGTTAAAGACAGTTTAGATTTGGATAGCTTACGCAGCCGAACTGCTGAAATCGCTGCGCAAACCGATAGCCTTTTAGGAACTACCCCTAATGAAACAACAAGCGTTGCCTCTAAAAACTATGCACATCCCTATTTAAAAAGCGATGAGCTTCAATTGGCCATCGAAAGTTATAATTTTTGTGGCGATATTCAATCTTTAGATCCTACTCTTTATTGGTACGCTATTTTTCTACAAAGCGAATCTGATCCTACAGGCCTACATCGCATTGTTCCTGCGGATTTAAAATTGATTCTCAGCAAAGAAAAAGTAGGCAGTGGATTAGAGTTCGATATTCTCACCGATAAAGAAGAAAGAAGTCTATTTTTATTGGGGTCTAATAAAGTTATTCCTCACCAAGAGATTAACCTTTACGATCGAAGTGAGGCTATGCGGGTACGCGGTTCCAAGCTTTTCCCTGGGCAGGAACTTAGACTTGACGATGAAAAAAAAGTAAAATTATCAGCTACTGGTCAAGTTATAAAAGCAGGCGATTGTCCTGAATTGAAGGATTATAAAATTACCATTAGCTATCAAAACGAAGGTAGAACCTTAGAACAAGATTTAGCCGAATTAATTCCCAATTACGGCGATTGTCAAATTCCACGCATTTACTGGTACGGTGATATTAGCGGCGATGGCTTCAGCGATATTATCTTCGTAAGTGTGTTTGAAGATAAAAATGTATTTACCCTATTACAAAGTGTTGCTAATCCTAGCAAAGAATTATTTACTCAAAAAGCTGTTTTCACCCTCTCAAATTGCCAATAACCAATGGATATCGAATTTAATAAGAACGAAGATTATCTTAAAATCTTAGTTTCTGAACTAAAGACAAAACTCAAAAAAATCCATTTAGGCGGTGGAGAAGCAAAAATTGCCAAACAACACGCACAAGGAAAGTTAAGTGCCCGCGAAAGAGTAGCTTATCTTTTAGATAAAGGCCAGCCTCAAATTGAAATTGGCGCCTTTGCTGGATACGGCATGTATGCCGATCATGGCGGCTGTCCTAGCGGTGGCGTGGTGGTTGTTTTAGGTTATATTAAAGGCCGTATGTGTATTATTGTAGCCAACGACGCTACCGTAAAAGCCGGCGCTTGGTTTCCAATTACTGGCAAGAAAAACCTGCGTGCCCAAGAAATTGCCATGGAAAATCACATCCCCATTATTTACTTAGTAGATAGTGCAGGAGTTTACCTTCCCATGCAAAATGAAATCTTTCCCGATAAAGAAAATTTCGGACGCATCTTCCGCAATAATGCTATTCTTTCTTCTATGGGTATAACCCAAATTTCTGCGATCATGGGCAGTTGCGTTGCCGGTGGTGCCTATCTGCCGATTATGAGCGATGAGGCTCTTATCGTTGATAAAACAGGTAGCATTTTCTTAGCGGGTTCATATCTCGTAAAAGCTGCTATTGGCGAAGATATAGACAATGAAACCCTTGGTGGTGCCACAACCCACTGTGAAATTTCCGGTGTAACCGATTATAAAAGCAAAGACGATAAAGACTGTTTAAGCTCTATCCAAAATATCATTGATAAAATTGGCGATACTAACAAAGCAGGGTTCAACCGCGCGAAACCTGCCGAACCAAGCAAAGACCCGCAAGAAATTTACGGCTTAATGCCGATGGAATCTTCTAAGCCCTATAAAACGCAAGAGATTATTGATCGTTTGCTCGACAATTCTGAATTTGAAGAATATAAAGCGGGTTACGGTAAAACTATTATTACCGGCTACGGTCGCATAGATGGTTGGGCAGTAGGTATTGTTGCCAATAATCGCGAATTGATTCGCAGTAAAAAAGGCGAAATGCAATTTGGAGGCGTAATTTATTCCGACAGCGCCGATAAGGCTTCACGCTTTATTGCTAATTGCAACCAGAAAAAAATTCCTTTAGTATTCTTGCAAGACGTTACCGGTTTTATGGTAGGCTCACGCAGTGAACATGGCGGAATAATTAAGGATGGTGCTAAAATGGTAAATGCCATGAGTAACTCGGTTGTACCTAAGTTTACCATTATTATGAATAATAGCTTTGGTGCTGGTAATTACGCCATGTGCGGTAGAGCTTATGATCCGCGCCTAATCGTGGCTTGGCCTAATTCAAAATTGGCCGTAATGGGCGGCGCTCAAGCGGCCAAGGTTTTATTGCAAATCGAAAAATCGCGTTTAAAAGGTTTGGGTAAAGAAATTACTCCCGAAGTTGAAAAAGAACTACTCGATCGCATTCACGCCGATTACGAAGAGCAAATGAAGCCCGAATACGCCGCAGCCCGCTTATGGACAGACGCTATTATTGACCCCCTTGATACTCGTAAATGGATCAGCATGGGGATAGAAATGGCTAATCATGCTCCCATTGAAAAAGCGTATAATCCGGGAATAATTCAGGCCTAATAACCTGATTTCGGCCTTAATACTATTTTTCAAAAACATTTTAATCCTCTTCGCGCTTCTAATAGTTGCTATGCAATCATAAATTAGAAGATGAAGAGGATTTTACTTTGGTTTAGAAATGACCTGCGCTTACACGACAACCCTGCGCTTAGAGCGGCTTGTGCTCAGGCAGATGAAGTAATTGCCTATTACTGTTTTGATAGTCAATACTATGGTGATAAAAAGTCCACCTTTCCTCGGATTGGTGCTCGCAGGACGCAATTTATTTTGGAATCACTACAAGATTTAAAAGAATCTTTGGCCTCCTTAAATATTCCACTTCAAATAAGTATTGGCAAACCTAAAGACGGTATCCAAGCGCTGCATCAAAACTTTCCAATTGATGCTATTTTTTATAGTGAAGAATTTGCCTACGAAGAGACGGCACAAGCGGAAGAGTTGAAATCCCTAGATATTCCCCTGCAAAGTTTTGCGGCCAATCAGCTCTTTGATCTTTCCGAATTACCCTTCCCGCTTTATAAATTACCGCGGGGCTTCACCACCTTTCGCAAAAAGATAGAAGCCGTAATTAGTCCAGTAGCAGCTTTTCCTCCGCCATCAATGCCTCGATCTATTAGCCCCGTAAAATCTACTCCCCTGCCCAGTTTAATTGCTTTGGGTCTACGCCCAGATGCGATAGACGAACGTGCGGCACTAAAACCTAAAGGAGGTGAAAAAGAAGGATTAAAAAGATTGAACGCTTACCTCTTCGGGAGCCAAAACATCTCCCAATATAAAGAAACCCGCAACGGCATGATAGGCCCCGATTATAGTTCCAAGTTCTCCTTTTGGTTGGCCAATGGTTCTTTATCTCCCCGAAAAATCTACCACGAAATCAAAGCTTATGAGGCGCAGTTTGGGTCCAATGAATCCACCTATTGGCTATACTTTGAACTACTTTGGCGCGAATTCTTCCGCTTAAATGCGGCTAAAAAAGGAGCGAACTTTTTTCAAATGCCTTTAGCATATCACTCGTCGGTAGATGCGCAATTTGAAAAATGGCGGCAAGGAAAAACTGGTCATCCTTTTATCGATGCCAATATGCGCGAATTAGCACTCACGGGGTTTATGAGTAATCGCGGGCGACAAAATGTAGCCTCTTACCTTATCAATAATTTAAAAGGTGATTGGCGTCTAGGCGCGGCTTGGTTTGAGTCGGCCCTTATTGATTACGATGTCTATAGCAATTATGGCAATTGGACCTATCTCGCCGGAAACGGCAATGATCCACGTGGTCAGCGCAGCTTTAATATTGATTCACAACAAGAACGCTACGACCCCAATGGCGATTATGTGAATCTTTGGTTAAATTTTTAAAAAATACAGAACAGATAGAGCTTTTTAAGGTTAACTAACTAAGAAATTAATATTATGGCAGCAGCACCAAAAAAGACAAGCAAAAAAGTGGAAGATATCCGCACTATGATTGTTGAAAAATATCAAGAAAACCTTCTATTAGAAGGGAAAAATCCCGCTAGTGTTTTTGCTTTTTGTAAAGATCTAGAAATTACCGAAGCAGACTTTTATGCTCACTTCAATGACTTTGGTCAAGTGGCAGCTGCCTTTTGGATGGAACTATTCCATAAAAATATTAGTGCTTTAGAAGGTAGCGCCGAATGGGAAGATTTTAGAACACGCGAGAAATTACTTTCCTTCTACTTTAGCTTTTTTGAGCAATTAAAAAGTAATCGTTCCTATGTCCTTTTGGTCTTAGACCAGAAGATGTTCAATCTTAAAAAAGGTAGTAGCGATTTAAGTGAGTTGAAAGCCGCCTTCAAAAAATGGCTCAATCAAATCCTAATTGAGGGGCGCAGCCGCGAGGAAATTGCTGGTCGCTCTAAGTTCAATGATATTTATGATGACCTATTCTGGTATCAATTCCTCTTTTTAATGGATTTCTGGCGCAAGGATAAATCCCAGGGGTTTGAAAGCACCGATGAAGCCATTGAGAAATCCGTAAACTTCTCCTTCGATCTAATCGAAAAAAATGCCA
Organism: uncultured Schleiferiaceae bacterium; assembly: GCA_963977415.1. Classification (GTDB taxonomy): domain Bacteria; phylum Bacteroidota; class Bacteroidia; order Flavobacteriales; family Schleiferiaceae; genus Croceimicrobium. The sequence goes on from CAXBOS010000011.1 coordinate 52,917, forward strand.
TTGACTCGGCCTTTGATTTCGGGAAATTTATTTTCCAAAACCGATGAAAGAACAAGACAAAATTTATAGCAGCCGCAGCCAAAGAACCGGTAAGTTTATAACTACTGGTGCTAAAATTGGCCGTAATTACCTCAAGCACTATTCTAAGAAATTAATTAGTGGCGAGGATAATCAAGAGGAGTTACAAGAAAAAAATGCCGAAGATGTTTACGATGCACTCAGCAATTTAAAGGGCAGTGCCTTAAAAGTAGCACAAATGTTAAGCATGGACCAAGGTTTATTGCCCCAGGCATACACCAATAAATTTGCCCAAGCTCAATATTCTGCACCGCCATTGTCCTACCCATTGGTTGTAAAAACATTTCAGCAGCATTTTAAAAAGGCGCCCAGTGAAATCTTTGATGAATTTTCGCGCAATAGTGTTGCCGCGGCCAGCATTGGACAAGTGCATAAGGCCAAATTAGACGGGAAAAACTTAGCCATTAAAATCCAGTACCCTGGAGTGGCGAATAGTATCCAGTCTGACTTAAAAATGGTTCGTCCCGTAGTGGGTGCCATGTTCAATATTAGCCAAACGGAAATTAGTCATTACCTTTCTGAAGTAGAGGAAAGACTTTTGGAGGAAACCGATTATCTCCTAGAACTGAAGCGCAGCCGAGAAATAACGGAAGCCTGTGCCCACATTGAAGGACTAGAGTTTCCCAAGTACTATGAAGATTTATCTTCAGCAAAGGTGCTTACCATGGATTGGCTGGATGGCTATCATCTCGACAAATTTTTAGCTCTAAACCCTAGTCAAGAAATACGCAATAAGATTGGGCAGGTTATTTGGGATTTTTATGATTTTCAAATACACCGCTTACAACAAGTACATGCCGATCCTCACCCAGGTAATTTCCTTTTTCAAGAAGATGGCACCGTTGGAGTAATTGATTTTGGCTGTATCAAAGAACTGCAGGAAGATTTCTACCGCAAATACTTCCAAATTATGAAGCCTGCCATTAGCGACGATGACGAGGAATTTAGTGACCTACTCTACCAATTGCAATTCTTATTAAAAAGTGACAAGACGGAAGAAGTAAGTCATTTTAAGGAAATCTATAAAGATGTTTTGGAATTACTGGGTCGTCCCTTTTTCAGTGAAACCTTCGACTTTTCCGACAAATCTTACTTTGAGAAAATTTACGCTATGAGCGACATTTTCAAGAATGATAAAATGGTGAAGAATGCAAAAGCGGGCCGAGGACCAAAGGATGCGATTTATTTAAACCGTACCTATTTCGGACTCTATTCGATGTTGCATTCTTTAGGTTCTAAGGTTATAACTAATTCGGCGGTAGATGCCTTATTTACTGAGAAAGTCTAAATTGCAGCTGCAAAATTTTAGCATGACAAAGTTTTATTTTTTAGCTATTTTTAGTCTTTTCGCAATTTTTAATCTAAAAGCTCAGACGCATAGTCTAGGTTTTAGAACGGGTAGTGGTCAAGTTTCTGGGGCAGAGGTTTCTTATCAATATAAACTAAATGACATTAACCGCATTCAGTTAGACTTAGGTTTACGCAGCCGAAAAGGTGTTGATGCTTTTAAAGTGAGTGGCCTATATCAGTGGGTGCAAGATTTACCCCAACTTGAAAAAGGCTTTAATTGGCATTATGGTTTCGGCGCTGGGCTAGGCTTTATTTCCTTTGATCAAGGCCTTTTTCCAAGCGAAAATTATGGAACTACCCTCTTCAGCTTAGATGGAATGGTGGGTTTAGAATATTCTTTTAAAGAATTAGCAGACATTCCCTTACAAGCAGGAATTGACCTAAAACCTTCCTTGCAGTTTTTTAGCGGTTATTTTGATTTGATTGGAGTAGATTTGGCTTTAAGTTTAAGATGGCAATTTTAAAAGATGAATTTTTGTAGCAATTGTGGTAGCAGTCATATAGATTTTATTATCCCTTCCGGGGATGAGAGAAAACGCTTTGTATGCTCACAATGCCAAACCATATTCTACGATAATCCCCGCATGATTGTGGGCTGTATCATTGAAAATGACGACCAAGAAATAATGCTTTGTCGCCGTGGGATTGAGCCGCGTTTAGGCTTCTGGAATTTACCCTGTGGCTTTTTAGAGAATGATGAAAAGATAGAAGACGGCGCTCTACGTGAAGTAAAAGAAGAAACAGGTGCAGAAGTGAAACTAGAAGGCTTGCACATCGTTTATAATCTTCCCAAAGCGCAACAAGTTTACTTAATTTTCAAAGCAAAGATGCAAAGTGATTATATTCATCTTACTCCTGAAAGCACGGAAATATCTTTTTTCTCTCTGAAAGAAATCCCTTGGGAAGAACTTGCCTTTTCAAGTAATGCATTTGCCATCAAACACCTTATCGATCTTAAAGAAAACCCAAAGCTAAATAGCCTTTCTATTGGCAGCTTTCCTTCTTAAATTATGAGTAGTACCAACCTTCCCCTTCATTATGTTCAACAAGCCGCATCTATTAAATATGGCACTAAAGCCCCTTTAGTAGTTATGGTTCATGGCTATGGTAGTCATGAAAATGATCTTTTTGGATTAAGGGATTACCTCTCGCCTGATGTGCATTATGTTAGCGTACGAGCGCCCCTAAACTTAGGTTTTGGTGGCTTTGCATGGTATCCGATAAACTTCGATAATTTAGGAAAGAAAGAATCAGATACAATTCAAGCAGCAGAAAGTCGTGATTTGCTAATGCGATTTATTAAAGAATATAAAAAGGCACATAATTTAGAGAATAATCCGGTTTGGCTACTGGGCTTCAGTCAGGGTGCAATTTTAAGCTATGGCCTAGCACTCAACTATCCTGATCAGTTTAAATGCGTAATGCCCTTAAGCGGTTATATTTTAAAGGAAATTGTTCCCTCTACTTTCAAGGAAGGCGCTTTTAAAAATATTTCCTTCTTTATTTCCCATGGTCAAGAGGATGATGTAATTCCCATCACCGCTCCCCGCCAAGGATTAGCGGTACTAGAACAGTTAAAGATCAATCACATCTACCGTGAGTACCGCCAAGGCCATGGTATAGGACCCGAAAATTTACAAGACTTAAAAACATGGTTTTTTAAGGAGTTAGAGAAAATATAGACTCAAATTTCACTCTTCATAAAGTGTAAATGTCGCTTTGTAACTTTCTCAAATGCGGAAATTCAAAATTTCTAATAAATCATTTTGACTTTTTCCAATTAAGGAGATGAATTTCAAGATAATTGTGAAAAATGAGTTTTGCACCAAAACTGCTCCTTAAAATTTGCAATACCTTTATTTCGGGATGTATTTAATTTGCCTCAGGTATTGTTAAGACAGTATTGATCCGAACTCATGGTAAATACCTTATTCCCAATTTCACCCCTCCTTTTATTATGAGTTCGGTTTTTTTCTCTCTCTTCTGCAGCGTTCCGAACAATACCTCACCTCTTCCCAATTCCGCTCCCATTTCTTACGCCAAGTAAAAGGCCGCTCACAATGCGCACATATTTTAATCGGTAAATCACCTTTTTTCATGGAGCATTAACACGGGTAAAGGAGAGAAGTTCGTTGAAGCCAAAAGACCACTACTCTTTTTAATAAGAACCGCTAGGGTAGATAGATCGGACTCAGAAATTGATAACGAGACCATCTCCGAAAGGAAAATGAAAATTCGCTTTCGGTAGCTTTAGAAAAGCAAGTCTAGTATCCTTTAAAAATCAAGAAATCTCAGCGAAAAAACACCTGGCCATCAACAATTATGGCGCAGACAAGTTTTATAACAAACATTCGGTATGCCGCAGCGCTTAGTCTTAATCTTGGGCGATTCCCTCTTTGCAAATCATAAAGCTTTGGAGCTAGATAATGATTGTATCATTTTTATGGCAGAAGACTGGGAATTGTGCACCCACTTTAAGTATCACAAACAAAAACTGGTTTTCTTTTTAAGTGCCATGCGGCATCATGCCGCCGATTTAAAAAAGCGGTATAACCTCGTCTACCATTCATTAGCCGAAAAAACTAGCGATGGAAATTACTTTAGTTATCTCAATGATTTATACCGTAAAAACCCCAGCCTGAAACAGGTCGAAAGCTATGTAATTGAAGATGCTTTCTTTGAAAAACAACTAAGAGCATGGGCCCAAGAAAAGGGACTCAGTCTAATATTTAGAGAATCGCCTAAGTTCCTCTTTTCAGAAGATGACTTTAAAGAATATCTCTCGGAAACTAAAAAACCGCTTCTTTATCAATACTATCAGCGAAAGCGTAAAGAGTTAAAAATTCTGCTCGATAGCGATGGAAAACCTCTTGGTGGTAAATGGAGTCTCGATGAGGATAACCGTAAAAAACTACCTAAAAACATTGGTATTCCTCCTAGTATTAATTTTGATGCCGATGCCATTGATCAAGAAGTTATGGCCGAAGTTTCCGAGAAATTTGAAGATCACCCAGGTAGCCTCGATTATTACCAATGGCAAACCACGCGAGCAGGGGCCCTGCAGGTTTTGGAAGATTTCATTGCCCAAAAACTCAATAATTTCGGTCCTTATGAAGATGCCTTCGAACCGGATCAAGTCTTCCTCTTCCACTCTACCCTTTCGCCTTATTTAAATATTGGCCTTTTGCAGCCAATGGAAGTTTTAGATGCCGTTCTTGCAAATTTTTCTCCCGAAAACAGTCACCTTCCCAGCTACGAAGGCTTTGTACGTCAACTAATTGGCTGGCGCGAATTTATACGAGGCATGTATCGTAATTTCAACTTTCACCAAAACCATTTTGGACAAAAGCGTAAAATGAAAGAAGCTTGGTACACCGCTACTACGGGCATTCCGCCGATTGACGATGCGATTAAAAAAGTACAAAGCTATGCCTTCAATCACCATATTGAACGCCTAATGGTTTTGGGAAATGCCATGCTACTTTGCGGCTTACATCCCGACGAGGTAAACCGCTGGTTTATGGAAATGTACATTGATAGTGCCGACTGGGTAATGGAACCTAATGTTTATGGCATGAGTCAGTATGCAACAGGCGATCTTTTTGCCACCAAACCATATATTGCCGGCAGTAATTACTTACGTAAGATGAGTCATTACCCCAAGGGCGATTGGTGTGATATTATGGATGGTTTATATTGGCGCTTTATTGACCAACATCGTCCTACCTTTGCCAATAACCCTCGGATGGCTTTTATGCTAAAAAGTTTAGATAAGATGGATCTTGCCAAACGCGATCGCATTTTTAAAGCTGCCGCAGATTGGCAAGAAAAGGTTTCCTTTATAGAATGAAACACTACGATTTCATATTTGCCGGCGGAGGCGGGAGCAGTCTCGCATTACTACTAGCCCTCCATAATATTGATGGACTAAAGGACTTCTCGGTTTTAATAATTGAACCCGATCCTAAAAATACCAACGATAGAACTTGGTGTTTTTGGACCGATCACCGCGATAATGCTTTCCCTTTGGTAAAAGATATTATCGATCATCGCTGGACGAAAATTAATAATGTTCATCAGCAAATTAGTGCTCTAAAACCATTCGAATACATTCAAATTCGCTCGGCCGAATTTTACGCTAAAGCAGATGAGATATTAGCACAATACCCGCAAGTAGAAAGGATAAGGGATAAAGTCATCTCCCTGGAGGAACAAAAAGACCGGCTAGTAATTAGCACTGAAAAGGAAAATTTTAGTTGTGATAAGCTTTTCGACAGCCGTCCGCCTAAACTAAAAAGCAGCGAATTACTCTGGCAGAGTTTTGTAGGTTGGCGCATCAAAACTGACAAAGCAGTTTTTGATACCGACACTTGTACTTTAATGGATTTTGAAGTACCCCAAAATGGCGCCTTACAGTTTATGTATTTGCTTCCTACAGCTGAAAACAAAGCTCTAATTGAATTTACGCGCTTTGGGTCGGCGGTACTTAGTAAAGAGGAATCTGTTCCGATTATAGAAAAATACCTAACCGATATGGGTATTGCTACTTATGAAATAGAAGAATGGGAAATTGATAAAATCCCCATGAGTGTAGAGCTAAACCGAGCCGCTCGTTTTTACCCCCAAGACCAACGTATCATACCTATTGGTTTAAGTGCTGGCAACGCGAAAGCTTCCACTGGCTTTGCCTTCAAAAACATTTTAAAGCACAGTGCACATTTGGCAGCGCATCTGCATAAGCGCGAAAAACGCCTGCCGCGCCCCGTGCAAAAAGTAAATTTTAAATATTACGACCAGTTATTGCTGCGTCTTTTAAATCAGAAGCCAGATTTATCGAAAAAGCTCTTTGTGCGTTTGTTTGAAAAACACCCTTTAAATCGCATTTTGCGTTTTTTAGACGAAGAAACAAGCTTTGGCGAAGATTTACAGATTATGTATCAAATGCCATGGTTGCCATTTTTCTGGTCGATTAAAGAAAGTATTCTGCATGGCGGTTCTATTGCTAAGCCCGGCGAAAGAAAGAAACACTCATAAAAAAGGCCGGCTAAACCGACCTTTTCCTATTCTTAGGCAATATTGGTAAAAACCGCTTGCACATCATCGTCATCGTCGAGCTTATCGAGTAATTTTTCGATGTCCACGTTTTGCTCATCCGTAAATTCTACTTCGGTGGTTGGATAGCGTTTTAAGCTCGCATTTTTAACTTCGTAATTGCGTTCTTCTAAGGCGTGAGACAATGTGCCGAAATCCGTATAATCGCCATAGATATAAACCGACTCTTCGTCTGCCTCAATACTTTCTAGGCCAAAATCAATTAAATCGAGTTCCATTTCTTCCTCATCAAAACCTTCCGGTATGGCAATTTCAAAAACTGCTTTACGGTCGAACATAAACTCTAAAGAACCATTGGGAACTATTTGTCCGCCCGATTTATTAAAGTAAGACTTTACATTGGCGACGGTGCGAGTGGTGTTATCGGTTGCGCATTCAATAAATACAAGCACACCATGTGGGCCTTTACCCTCGTAATTAATTTCCGTATAGTTGGCTGCATCGCTTCCCGTCGCTCTTTTTACCGCACGCTCAATATTATCCTTAGGCATGTTTTGCGCCTTGGCATTATTTATCGCTGTACGCAGAGCCGAATTTGTACTGGGATCATCACCACCCTCTTTGGCCGCCATGGTTATTGCTTTCGCGAGACGCGGAAACAAACGCGACATTTTTCCCCATCGTTTTTCTTTTGCAGCTTTACGGTATTCGAATGCTCTTCCCATATTTTATAAAATAATATTGTACTATTGAAGTCGCAAATTTAATCTTTCATTTGTCAATATCTATAGACAGTGAACGATTATCAGAATAGCTTGTTTATACCTTATGTTGCATTATAAAACATACCGCCATAGCGACATCCAGAGAGATTGGGTTACCTTCATTCATGGGGCTGGAGGCAGTAGCAGTATTTGGTTTAGACAAATTCGCGATTTCAAGGAAAAGTATAATGTGCTTTTGGTTGACTTACGTGGGCACGGCGATTCCAAATCGCACCTAAGTAAGCAGAATTTCCCCACTTACACTTTCGAAGATATTAGCGAAGATGTAATTGAAGTTTTAGACCATCTACAAATTGAGAAATCCAATTTTGTTGGAATTTCTTTAGGCACTATCATAATTAGAGAAATATCAGAAAACCACCCAGAGCGTGTTGCTAAAATGGTTTTAGGTGGAGCTATTATTAAACTAAATTTTCGCTCACAGTTGCTAATGCGTTTGGGCGTTTGGTGTAAATCAGTGGTTCCATATATTTTGCTATACAAGCTTTTTGCTTGGATCATAATGCCAAAATCGAAACATAAAGAATCGCGTAACCTTTTTGTACGCGAGGCTAAAAAGCTTTATCAAAAAGAATTCATTCGTTGGTTTAAACTTGCGGCAGAAATCAACCCTTTATTAAGTTCGCATCGCGAAAAGCATAGCTCCCATCCTACTTTATACCTGATGGGCGACGAAGATCATATGTTTTTACCTTCCATTAGAAAGCTAGTAAGTCAGGCGCAAAATGCCAAAAAGCAAGTGCAACTTATGGTTATCGAAAGCTGTGGTCACGTGGTAAATGTGGAAAAGCCTTTGGAGTTTAACCAAAAGGTAATTGGTTTTATTGGCTAAGCATCCGCCGTTTTTTTCGCTTTCGCAGATGCCTCTTTACGAGGTGTATCTTCTTTAAAGATTGTACTCGTTTGCCAAATTTCATCACTTAGCGGATTAAGTTTAAATACCCGAGTTTCTGTTTCGTTTCTTGAAAAGGCAATTTATAAATAAGCTCGTAGGTATAAGTACCTTCCATAGCTGTTTGGCCGTTATAGTAACCATCCCAAGCATGACTTTGGAAATTACTTTCGAAAATTAGCTCTCCCCAGCGAGAGAATATTTTAAGATGAAACGCTTCAAAATCGCAGATACTTTGGAGTAAGAATAATTCATTAAGTCCATCTCCATTAGGGCTAAAAGCATTAGGAAAAGTTATAAGGCAACTATCACATTGTAAGGCTTCTATAAAAATACTATCTCGCTTAATTCCGCATTGAGTAGTATACTCCACCCAAATTAAACCACTGTTACTAAAACGCCGCAGATTGGAATTCACTCCATCTTGCCAAACAAGGTCTAATCCCAAATTTCTAAAGTCAAAAGTTATTCCTTCCTCTATGCAATAAGTGGTGTCACTTCCATGAAATAGTTCGATACTATCCAAATCATTACCAATGAAAATCATAGTCGAATCACGCAATATGCAACCATTAGCAGAACTCACTTCTAGCCAGTATAATCCAGGAGTATTAATCCATCTCTGCCGTAAAGGGTAGCCATCATTCCAAGTGAAAATTAAACCGTTTGGCGCGGATAAACTAATGCTATCTCCCTCACAAAGAATTATTTCAGCGGGTAAATTAAAATCTGGATAAGGCATAAACTCTACATAAATACTATCGACATATTTACAATTTGCAGAGCCGATGCTTAACCAATACCATCCCGTTTGACTAATCGTAATTACACTGTCTTGGGTGTTACCCGTACTCCATAACCAATTACCACTTATTGGCGCGCTTAAACGAAAGCTGGCTCCGCAAACGCTTGTGTCTGGTCCTAAATTGAAAGGTTGGGCATTTATTACGCTTACCTGAATTGTATCGCGCATAATACAAGCCCCTTGAATAATTTCAAGCCAGTAATTACCCGTACTATTTACATAGATACTATCGCCAGTAGCTCCTGTGCTCCAAGTTTTAAGTCCTGCTACATTGGCCACCAATAGTAAAGAGTCTGGCAAACAAATCGTAGTATCATTGCCCAAAATATTGGAGGGATTTGCAAGCCCTCCCCCCATCAAGGGAATGGGAATAAATAGATTTCTATTCTCAGAACCTGCCTGCCCAGGAAGGCTACCATAATTATTACTTTGATTAGAGAGATGACCCGCACTGCCAGCATTATAAGCTAAATTTAAGGATCCCGAACTATAATCGACAGCGCTATTGGGCGGTATAAAAATACTTCCACCGCCGCCGCCACCGCCTGGGCCAGCTGATCCACCCGTGCTGTTGCCCCCATTCGCACCATTTGCATTAACAGTAAGGTTGCCTATTAATTTTGAGAATTGTAAAGCAATGCTTCCACCAGCGCCACCACCCCCTGAGCCTTCTGCGCCATTACTCATACTTTTTCCATCTAAACCATTGGCAGAAATAGAGCCCGAAAGAACTTCTATTGTATCAGCAAAAATTAGAATTAAACCCCCACCATCGCCGCCTTCCGAACTGGTATTACTGAGGTTATTATGTCCCGAACCACCGCCGCCGCCAAAATAAAAGCGACTAGTATCCACTACTAAGCCTTCTCCACCTAGTCCTCCCACACTTGCTACCGGCGAACAATTTGACCATTCATCGCCACCTCTTCCACCAGCGCCTGCGTTGCCACCACCGCCACCGCCGGCATTATGATTATTTCCACCACCACCACCATTGGCAGCTTTGCCGCGACCATTCGCATAGGCACTACTAAGAGGAGTAATTCCCTGGCCTTTAGGTGCACCATTAAAATTTGTTGCTGGATAAAAATAGTTCGCAGCACCACAAGAATAACCCATATTGGCGCTACTAAAACCACCGCTAAAGCCTCTACCACTGGCTTCTACCGTGCCATTTAATATAAACTTATCTGCTTTTAAGCACAAAATACCTCCCAGACCATTATTGTATTTTGGTGCATTAATACTAGTATTTACTCGCGCCGACTGATATTCAGGTACTTTAACCAACTGAGAACCTGGGGGGAAATTATGCTTGAGATTTGTAGACAGGATAAGGACATTAGCTAAAACTTGTTGAACGCGAACGAGCTGATAATGACCACTTTCATTCAAACTTTGAACATCTCCAAAGTTGCTGTTATTAGTTAAAGCGCAAGTCGCTTCGAGCTTGCTGTAAATAAGCACTAAATCACCTGCTGTAAAAGCTATACGTCCCGCACTTACTACCTCATCTCCACAAGGGCCAGAATTATACGAAACAAGAGAATCGAAACTATTAATTTGGCCACTAAGTATAGTTTGGCCATAGACATCCGACTGCCACAAAATGAGCATGACTAAAGCTAGATGAGCAAAGTAGTTAGTGCAAATTTTAATACTTGGCATGCTATGGTAAAAGTGAAGATCTACACCCCTAATTTAAAACCAAATTCGCAAAAAAAAGCCCCTTGCGGGGCTTTTTATATTATCCTAATCTTCGCTTGAAGCTGGATCATCTTCTGTATTATCGGTTTCAGCATTTGGCTCTACTGGTCCTTCTGCGCTTCCTTCTATTATGGGGTTACCGTTTTCAAGGTCAATGATTTCATCTTCTTCCTCGGCAGCGGGAACTTTAGCAACAGAGGCAATCTCATCATTCTTCCTAAGATTGATAAGTTTCACTCCTTGGGTTGCTCTGCCCATTACCCGTAAATCGGCTACGCCAATACGGATCATCACTCCGCTTTTATTGATTACCATTAAATCATCGGCATCAGTTACCGCTTTAATGGCTACTAGGTGCCCTGTTTTTTCAGAGACCCCGATGGTTTTAACACCCTTTCCTCCGCGATTAGTAATACGATAATCTTCGAGGTGGGTACGTTTACCATAACCTTTTTCAGAAACAACAAGAATGCTTGTGTCCGCTTGATCGGCGGGAATCGTAACCATTCCTACAACCTCATCGTTTTCATCTGTCATATTAACCCCTTTCACACCACTGGCATTTCTGCCCATAGAGCGCACGGTACTTTCATTGAAGCGGATAGCCTTTCCACTGCGGATAGCCATTAAAATGTCATCGTTACCGGTTGTTAGTCTCGCTTCTAAAAGAGTATCTCCTTCACGTACGGTAATAGCGTTAATACCATTGGTACGCGGACGAGAATATGCTTCAAGGCTAGTCTTCTTAATGATACCCTTCTGGGTAACCATTACAATAAAGTTATTATTCACATATTCCTCATTTTTAAGGTCTTTCGTATTAATGAAAGCCTTAAGATTATCATCTTGAGGAATGTTGATCAAGTTTTGGATGGCTCGACCTTTACTTGCTTTGCTACCTTCTGGCACTTCGTAAACGCGCAACCAGAAGCAACGTCCCCATTCGGTAAAGAATAGTAAGTAGTTATGATTGGTAGCTACAAAAATATGTTCTACGAAGTCGGCATCACGGGTGTTTACCCCTTTTTGTCCAATACCCCCGCGGCCTTGCTTCTTGTATTCAGCTAATGGAGTACGCTTAATGTAACCCGCATGCGAAATAGTAATTACAACTTCCTCATCGGGAATCATGTCTTCGATACTTACATCTCCGCCGGCATAGTTTATTTCTGTACGACGCTCATCGCCGTATTTATCTTTAATCTCTTGTAGTTCTCCTTTAATGATTTCCATCCGAAGATCTTCTTCATTTAGGATGCGGTTGTAGTATAAAATCTTTTCTAAAAGTTCATCGTACTCAGCACGAAGCTTGTCTTGCTCTAGTCCAGTTAAAGAACGTAGACGCATATCCACAATCGCTCTTGCCTGAATGTCGCTTAATTCAAAACGATTTTTCAAGCGCTCTCTTGCTTCATCGGGACTATTAGAAGAGCGAATGATTTGGATTACCTCATCGATATTATCGCTGGCGATAATTAAGCCTTCGAGAATGTGTGCTCTTTCTTCTGCTTTGCGCAGATCGAATTTAGTTCTACGAATTACTACATCAATACGGTGATTGATGAAATGGTAGATCATGTCCTTTACAGTGAGTTGCTGTGGACGACCATTTACCAGGGCAATGTTGTTTACAGAAAAACTAGACTGTAATTGTGTGTACTTATAGAGCGTGTTTAAAACGACATTGGGAACAGCATCGCGTTTCAAATAATAGACGATCCGCATACCATTACGATCGCTCTCGTCTTTGATATCTGAAATACCCTCAATTTTCTTATCGTTTACAAGGTCGGCAGTCTTTTTTATCATTTCTGCCTTATTCACCATGTATGGAATTTCGGTAACCACGATTACTTCGCGACCCTTAAACTCCATAATCTCAGCTTTGGCACGAATCACTACTCTACCGCGACCAGTCTCAAAAGCCTGTTTTACCCCTTCGTAGCCATAGATAATTCCACCAGTAGGGAAATCTGGAGCAGTAATATGCTGCATTAGTTCCTCGGTGGTGATATCTCTGTTTTCAATAAATGCCACAGTGGCATCTACCACTTCCGTTAAGTTATGCGGTGGCATATTGGTAGCCATACCTACCGCAATTCCAGAAGCACCATTCACCAAAAGGTTAGGAATACGAGTTGGCAATACTCTCGGCTCTTCTAAAGTATCGTCAAAGTTTAGTTGAGTATCTACTGTTTCTTTATCAATATCAGAGAGCATTTCCTCTGATATTTTTCGAAGTTTCGCCTCAGTATAACGCATTGCTGCGGGGGGATCGCCGTCGATAGACCCAAAGTTACCTTGTCCGTCTACGAGCATATAGCGTAAACTCCATGGTTGCGCCATACGCACCATGGTATCATAAACCGAAGAATCACCATGTGGATGAAACTTACCTAAAACTTCTCCTACGATACGAGCCGACTTTTTATAACCTCGGTTAGATAACACTCCTAACTCGTACATACCAAATAATACTCGGCGGTGTACTGGTTTCATACCATCGCGCACGTCGGGCAAAGCCCTAGAAACAATCACCGACATCGAATAATCGATGTAGGATGATTTCATTTCTTCTTCTATGTTGATTGGAATTATACGTTCGTCTCCAGCCATGTTGTCAGTAAATTATTTTAGATTTATCAAAATGTTAAATCGAGTTCCAAATATAATTTCTTAAAGGCCTCTTAACGCGTGGTAGTGCTTAATTTTACTCACAAATTCAGCATTTGCTTGTTGATAAAAGACAACTTTTAAGGAGATACCTTGTTAGACTAAAAATTATCTTTGAGATGTAGAGCACTGGCTGGCATAATGTTCGCCAATATGCTAGCATTCGCACAGTATATTCAAGTAGAAAAAAACCATAATGGACGAAAATTTCTCACCACGTGTAAGAGACGTGATAAGCTACAGCAAAGAAGAAGCTTTGCGCTTAGGCCATGACTATATTGGCACTGAGCACTTGATGTTGGGACTAATACGAGAAGGAGAAGGTAGTGCTATTAAAATTTTAGAAGACTTAGGCGTAGACATTTCTACATTCCGCCGTCAGATAGAAGCAATTAGTGCCCCCAATGTTTCTGGTCAAATCAGCAGCAAAAAACACTTACCCCTTACCCGCCAAGCGGAGAAGGCATTAAAAACCACTTTTTTAGAAGCAAAACTCTTTCAAAGTGCAACTATTCGAACTTCACACTTATTACTATGCATTCTTAGGAACGATGATGATCCCGTATCACGCGTCTTACGTAAGTATGAAATTGATTATGACAATGTGAAAACTGAGTACCAAGCGATGTTTAGTGGTGAATCGAAAGATCGCCCCAGTACACCGCGAGCAGAATCTCCTTTCGGAGATGACGAAGATGAATTTGCAAAATCTAGCGGTGACAGTGGTCGCATGGGCGGTGCCTCTAAAGGTAAAACCGACGCCAAATCTAAAACTCCGGTGCTGGATAATTTTGGTCGAGACCTTACCAAAATGGCAGAGGAAAACAAACTAGACCCAGTGGTTGGCCGCGAAAAGGAAATTGAAAGAGTATCACAAATTCTCTCGCGAAGAAAGAAAAACAATCCCCTTTTAATTGGTGATCCTGGTGTTGGTAAATCAGCTATTGCTGAAGGACTAGCCTTACGCATCGTAAAAAGAAAGGTGTCGCGCGTTTTATTCGATAAACGAGTAGTTTCTTTGGACCTTGCTTCTTTAGTGGCAGGTACTAAATATCGCGGTCAGTTTGAAGAGCGTATGAAGGCGCTAATGAATGAGCTTGAAAAAAATGACGATATCATTCTTTTCATTGATGAGCTTCACACCATTGTTGGTGCTGGTGGCGCAACTGGTTCTTTAGATGCTAGTAATATGTTTAAGCCCGCTTTAGCAAGAGGTGAAATTCAATGTGTGGGTGCTACTACCCTCGACGAATACCGTCAACATATAGAAAAAGATGGTGCACTAGAACGTCGTTTCCAAAAAGTAATGGTAGACCCTACCAATCATGACGAAACTATTCAGATTCTCAATAATATCAAAGATCGTTATGAGGATCACCACAATGTAAATTACACCCCTGAGGCGATTAAAGCTTGTGTGAAATTAACGAGCCGGTACGTTACTGACAGACATCTTCCCGATAAGGCGATAGATGCTTTGGATGAAGCCGGATCTCGTGTGCACATCACTAGCATTAATGTCCCAGAAGAAGTAATGGACTTGGAGAAGCGCTTGGAAGAAATTCGCGAGCAAAAAATTCAAGTCGTTAAAAAACAGAAGTACGAAGAAGCTGCGCGATTACGCGACGATGAAAAAAACCTCGAAAATCAACTCAAAGATGCTCAAAATCGTTGGGAAGAAGAGGTGAAAAAGAATCGCGAAACCGTTACCGACGAAGACGTAGCCGAAGTTGTTGCTATGATGACTGGCATTCCTGTACAACGTGTGGCTCAGCAAGAAAGCAATCGCTTGAGCGGTATGGGCGATGACATGAAGAAGGAAATTATTGGTCAGGATGAAGCGGTTAACAAAATTGTTAAGGCCATCCAACGTAATAGAGCGGGGTTAAAAGATCCTAATAAACCTATTGGCTCTTTTATTTTCTTAGGCCCTACTGGTGTTGGTAAAACTCAACTAGCTAAGGAGTTAGCGCGTTCTTTATTTGACTCACAGGATAACTTGATTCGCATTGACATGAGTGAATACATGGAGAAATTTGCGGTATCACGTTTGGTAGGAGCGCCTCCCGGATATGTTGGTTATGAAGAAGGCGGACAGCTTACCGAAAAAGTTCGTCGCAAGCCTTATTCTGTTATTCTTTTAGATGAGATAGAAAAAGCACATCCCGATGTTTTCAACCTTCTTTTACAAGCCTTAGACGACGGTCATATGACCGACAGTTTAGGACGTAAGGTTGACTTTAAGAATACGATTATCATTATGACCTCGAATATCGGTACAACTAAATTGAAAGATTTTGGTACTGGTGTTGGTTTTGGAACTGCTTCCCGTTCACAAGGAAAAGCCGAATTAGAAAAAGGCGTTATCCAAACTGCTTTGAAGCGTGCCTTTGCACCTGAGTTTCTAAACCGTATCGATGATGTGATACTCTTCAATAGCCTAAGTAAAGAGGACATTGTGAAAATCATTGACATTGAATTACGAAAACTTTATTTACGCATCAATGAACTAGGTTATCAAGTTGCAATGACCGATGAGGCCAAGTTATTTATCGCCGATAAAGGTTTTGATGAAAAATACGGTGCCCGTCCGCTTAATCGCGCTATTCAGAAGTACGTTGAAGATCCTCTAGCAGAACAGATCATTAACTCTGAAATTGAAGAAGGTGATAATATTCTTATCAGCTTAAGCGGCGAAGGTGATGATCGTAAAATTGATGTTACTGTTGAAAAAACAGCTAAAGAAGATAGTCCTAGCGATTAATTTTCACCGTAGATCTTAATGACCAAGAGCTCCTTTACAAAAGTAAAGGAGCTCTTTTTTTTGATAGAGAATAAACCTATCGGTCATCCCTCCCCAGAGATAATTTATATTTTCTACTTATACCGCTATCGACCAGCCCGAGTTTTGACTGAGCTTTGCTACCGAATGCTTCAAACCTAAGCTTTTGGCAATCTTAAAAAAGCGGTAGTAATTAACTTTAATTTCATTGCTAAAACGCAAGTGGCTGTAGACATCTAGAAATCCTTTATTTACAGTATGCTCAACGAAATCATCATAGGTAGTAGAATCCATCTCGTTAAGCATAGGAACCCATAGCTCCTTAATTTTTGAATGAATTCTATTCAATTCCTTTTCTTCATCGAGGTAGTTTATTTGGTTAGAAGTAAACTCATCCGTATGTTTCTGATCTAAAATTTCTTCAACCTGATTAATAATAAGGTTATGACTCATTTTCATTTCGTTTCCTAAGTTGGCGAAATTTCTATGGCTCAATAATTTAGGAGAGAAGGCTAGTTCAAAGCCTTGACCTAGGCTCAAACCGCTTTTTGCTTCTAAAATATCTAGTAAGATTACCTCTGCTAAATCTGGGTCAATATCTTCTCCGAAAATTACCCAATCGCCAGGCTTTAAGGCCGAACCAACTTGGGCAGTAATTGCTTTAATCTCCGTCCAATCTACTAAAGAAGTACTTAGTCCATTTAGATAGTATACCCCAGCGGAACGCAAATCTGCTGAAGATTTAACAATACTAATATTTGAATATTTTTGGCTAATTGAATCCTGAGACATTCCCCGACTCATTAAAAATCCTTCCACTAAAGAGCTTGGATTAATATTCTTATCCGAAATTTGTACGGGAAAGCGTTTAGAAATAGATAATGCTACTCTTAAACCATTTTGGTTCATACCCAACACTGCTACTTGGCAACGTTTGTTTTTTAGGTCTTCTAATCTGTTCATCACTCTTATTTTGGGGATTAATAACAGGTCAAAAGTAGGTAGCGAATCAATTGAAAAATCGAAATTTCGACTGATTGACCCTTCTTCACGTTAGAATACCTAATACTGCCGACGAATGAAAATCTATTAAAGAGTGTTTATCTTTTTTAATAGCTCGGCCCTGTAGGTGCGACTAATGGGTATTTCTTTTTTATTAATAATTAGACTAGACTCCCTAATAGAGACAATGGAGTTTAAGTTTACAATAAAGCTACGGTGGACCTGAAGAAAGGTATCGACATTTAGCTTTTCTTGGATCTTCTTTAGACTGCTATACACTATGTGATTTTGCTCTTTGGTTCTAATCAGAATATAATCACCTTTCGCTTCTACATAGTCAATCTCATTTTGATGAACCTTAGTCAAAACCCCATCAACTTTGATATATAATTGATCGTTAACCAACATCGGAGCACTATTACTTTCTTTATGAATAGTAGAAAGTAAGCGATGATTAGTAATCGCCACTTCTATAGCAGCGGTAATATCTTTAATACCATAAGGTTTAACAATATAACCAAAGGGGCCCTCTTGTATAGCGCGTTGAATGGTATCAGGATCTGCGAAAGCAGTAGTGAAAATGAAGGGAATATTGTATTTGTCCTTCACCAGTTTAGCCACTTCAATGCCATCCATTTTACCCTTTAATTGAATATCGAGGAGAATAATTTGAGGTTCTTCCTCGCAAAGTTGAAGAATGGCCTCTTCGGCGCTTTCGGCTACACTTAAAACCTCGTGACCTAAAAGATCAAGAATATCGGATAAGCTTTCTGCAATGCTAGGGTCATCCTCAACCACCAAAACTTTTAATCTATTTTCCATCTAATCTCTATCAATTTCTAAAACAAATTCTGACCCAACATCTACAGCACTAAAAACCTTAATCCTAATTTTATGAATATCCGCAAACTGCTTCACAATAGCTAGCCCCATGCCGGTACCTTTAATCTGTCTTGTATTCTCAGAGCGGTAAAAAGCATTAAACACACTATTGATTTCATCTTCGGGAATTCCTAAACCAAAGTCTTTAATTGCTAAGCGCAGTTGTTTTTCATTCTTGAAATTAAGAATAACCAACGGAGCATCTGCATTGGGTGAATACTTCAGCGCATTAGAAATTAAGTTATTAAGAATGTGTTCGATAATATTCGTATCCACAGGCACAAGATAAGGTGAACCTTCAATCTTAATGGCTACCTGTCGTCCATCACTTTCGTTAGAAAAGTTCTTATCAACAATTTCGCTGCAGAGATGCACCAGATCGGTCATACGCTTTTGAACCCTAGTTTTCCCCGATTCCAGCCTACCAATTATCAGCATATCATTCATTATGCTAGTTAAGCGCTCTACTTCACCTAGCATTCTACTAATGTAACGAGTTGCCTTCGTCTTGTCTTTTTCCTCTAAACTTCCAGACCAATACTCTAGCATCTCGGCATTGGCCTTAATAGTAGTTAATGGCGTTCTAAACTCATGGGAAGCCATTGACATTAAACGCGATTTCATACGGGCCAATTCTTTAGACTGCTCTAAGGCAATAGACATATCGTCTTCTGCTTTTTTGCGCTGTGTAATATCACGCAAAAAAGCAGAGAAAATATACTTATCCTTAAGTTTAATAGGAATAATACTAAGCTCTACTGGGAAATGTATGCCTTGTTTGGACAAAGCAACTAATTCTATACGGTGATTTAAAACTGGACCTTCGCCCGTTTTTAAAAAGTGTTGCATTCCCGCTTGATGAGCCGTTCGATATTTATGGGGAATTATCAAGTTCGTTAGATCCTTACCGATAGCCTCTTCTGCTAGAAATCCAAATATTTTCTCCGCTTGTAAGTTCCAATCCTCTACCAAGCCTTCTTCATTAATAGTTACAATAGCATCCATAGCATTACTGAGAATACTTCTTAGTTTTGCCTCGCTATCACTCAGCTTTAGCTCAAAAAATTTGCGAGAATAGTGATTCGCCAATAATTGAGCTAAAAAGGTAAGTAACTCAACTTCAGTGTCATTCCAGGTTTTATAATGTTTTACTGAATCGAAGCCAATAAAACCCAATAGACTTTTACCGGCAATAATGGGTACCGTTATTATCGACTTAATACCCTGTGGCTCTAAAATTTGACGGATGGTATTTTCTACCGGCAAACTTTGTACATTTTCATGTATCATCACCTGCCCTTTTTGATGAACATCTAACCACTCATCTAAGGCTTCAATGGGTAAGTTTTGTAAATTATCAATTTCGGGACTTATACCCTCTGCACAATACTCATAGGTATTATTAGATGTTTTTGCCTCAAAATTATAATCAAATATATAAGAGCGATCGGCTCCCACGAAACTACCTATGCGCAATAAGGCGGAATCTATTATCTCATCTTCACTCTCCGGCTCTAGGTCTATAATTTGGTTGGAAAGGTCTAATAAAATAGACTGAAGTTTAGCGCGATATTCAGTTTGAAACTGCAGCTCTTTGATATGAGTGATATTATGATGAATACCTAAGGAACCTTTTACCTTATGGTTTTCATTAAAAATGGGGGTTCCAGATATAAGCATCCAAACATCTTCACTTTCTTTATTCTTCAGTTTCAATTCATAGGCTCCCGAAGCACCGTTAAGTCGCTCATTATTTATTTCATCTAACTTGGCTTCTTCTTTGGCAAGCTCTGTTTCGCTAATAAAAAGGGATTTGGCATTTTTCCCTTTAATTTCAGCCAAGGTGTAGCCCATACTATTAAGAAATGGTTCATTGGCCCAAATAATGTTTTGATCATTATCTACCTCCATTAAACCTAGGTCGATATTTTCTATTATTTCGCGGTACTTTCTTTCACTTTCTTTAATAGACATGTTAGCGAGATTCTGCATGGTAACATCTCGATAGTACCAAGTATGGCCACGGTATTCATCCCCAATAAATACTGGTACATAATCTCTTTCTAATACGCGCTCATCCTTAAAGTAAAGCAGTTCACTGCTAATTTTATTACGATTCTTAAGAATAGTATTTACTCCGCTTACAAATTTTTCGGGATCGCTAAAGAGATGCTTACTCTGCTCTGCTGCTTGCGAACAATCGGCACCGATTAAATCTTTTGGCTTCAAGGGGATGCTAAATAGATCACAGAAAGTTTGATTTACATACTTCACTCGTCTGAACTCATCTTCCATGAGGACCGCAATATCCATATTTTGGATAAGTGAGTTTAACCGAAAGTCACTTTGATCTAAATCTATTTTAGCTTGATTTGCCTCGCTGATATCTTGTAAAATGCCAATTAATTCCACTACCTCACCTGCGGGGTTAAAAATTAATTCAACAGTTTGTCCACACCAAATTTGGCTGTCTTTCAAGGGAAATTCGAAATAGGTAGAGCTTTGTTTATCTTGTAATTGTTGGCGATAAAAATCTTGGGCCTTTTGCCGGTAATCCAGCTCAATTAAACTTAAATAACTTTGTCCTATTAAGGCTGAGGCTTCGGACTTAAAGTACAATGCTAACGCTTGATTTACGTACAGAAATCGACCTTCTGTAGTGATACGATACATCATATCCCTACCCGGCTTTAACAAAGTATTTGTCATGGCTAAAAATTAGGAAGCTAAATATCCTGCTTTTCTTCTTTTATTCTTGAGATTTTCGAAGAACTGCTCTCTACCTCGATAAAGGTAAAAATAAAGATGCGAAAGGAAAGAGAATATTTGTCAACCACAACAAGACCTATTGGGTAAAACACAGGATATTAGGCTAGCATTTTAAATAATTTTTCTTACGCAGGACGCGTATCGCTAGTCATTTACGGTGCCAATAGAATTTTTGGATTCCAAGAGCGGAGTATTAATCCCCCTGAAAATCAACAACCCATATACCTCGTAATTCGTTCATTTTATAGCCCAAGGCAAGATCATCAGGATACAGAGCTTGAATCCTATCTAGCGTTTGATCAGCTATATCTGTTCCTACTTCACCATGACATTGCAAACACATTTGATTGGTTATAATTGGATATATACCACGATACCCATCTGCCCTTTTAACTAATTCACCTGTAGGAGTTTCCTTTTGGGCGAGCATATCTTTAAACTTATCAATAAAAGTCAATTCCTCTGGAGAGGCCGCATTATTCGAGTTACGGTTTTTATCACTTACCCTTTTTACCCTAGCATTTAATTGTTCGCCCATACTATCGGTAAGATTAATCGCTTTTAAATTGCAAAAATCAACTGCATAAGCACTGCCCCCTTCGGCTATTGCCGCCATTAGGTTTTTACCGAGCACCTTTTTCGTTTGCAAAGCTATAGACTCTCCCTTCTTTACAATTTCTACCTCATCAACTTGGCCTTTTGGTTGCGATTTTGATCCCTTTCCCGCGTGCTCAGGCTTGGGTTGATCGTTTTCATACAAATAAGCAATCGCTATTTTCAAATCCTCTTCTGGGAAAGACATTTTAGGCATCAAACCAAACTTGTCAATGGCTCCTTTCATTTTCGCATTAGCTTCTTTTGGATCTTTCAAAAAAGCTAGCATGGCTGCTTCAAAGGCTTCTTTTTCGGGCAAATCTTTAAGGTAATGCTTGCGGATTGCAAAAAATGGAGGCGCCAAACGTTCCGATTCGCGGGCTGTTTCACTATGGCAAGCGAGACAATTTTGTTTTAAAAATTGCTTGGCCTTATTGGTTTGTGCTACTGTATGTTCATTCGCATCTACCGAAAGGTTTGAACAATTACTAATCACTACAATTGATACTAGTAGGATTAAGACAAAGCTAAGCTTGGCATTTTTCATGAACGGGAATTTGTCACGAAAGTCCTAAAAATAATCAGCTTATTCGGTAACCTAAAACACCTTTCAAGTCTTTTAGTAGATAAATTTTAGGACGAATAAATTTTAAGACCTTTACTCTATGTTAGACCTTATAATAATTGGCGCTGGGCCTATAGGATTAGCCTGCGGAATTGAAGCCCAAAAAGCGGGCTTAAGTTATCTGATATTGGAAAAAGGGTATTTGGTGAATAGCATTTATCACTATCCGCATAGTATGACCTTTTTCTCCACTGCCGACAAAATAGAAATCGGCAATGTCCCTTTTATTTCTCAAAATGTAAAACCTAATCGCTCCGAAGCATTGGAATATTATCGACGAGTAGCAATGGTTTTTGATCTTCAGGTAAACTTACAAGAAGAGGTAATTCGCATTAAAAAGTTGAGCGATCATTTTAGTCTAAAAAGTACCAGAAAAGACTACAAAGCAAAGCAAATAGTTATCGCTACTGGCTTTTACGATCATGCAAACAGCATGAATATCCCTGGAGAAAACCTCCCTAAGGTGCAACACTACTATCAAGATGCGCATCCCTTTTTTAAGCGTCATGTAGCCGTAATTGGTGCGGCCAACTCGGCGGTAGATGCGGCCCTTGAACTATATCGTAAAGGTGCAGAGTCCGTTACTATGATCATCCGCGAAAGCGAAATCTCCGAAAGGGTGAAATACTGGGTGCGGCCCGACATTATCAATCGCATTAAAGAAGGCTCGATAACAGCTTACTTTAATAGCGAATGCACACGTATCGAAGAAGAATATCTCTTCATTCAGCAAGCTGGAAAAGAGCTCAAACTAAAAAACGATAATGTTTTAGCATTAACGGGCTACAAGCCAGACTATAAATTATTAATTGAACTAGGCTTACAGTTTAGCGATGATGCGATAAAACAACCCATCTACAACAGTGAAACTATGGAAAGTAATATCGCAGGACTCTATCTAGCGGGGGTAATTTGCGGGGGCATGCAAACCAATAAATGGTTTATTGAAAACTCACGCGTGCATGCCGGGATTATTATCCAGCATATTCTTTCCCAAGCCTAAAAATCATTCATCTTCAGGTATGTTTTCGCCATACCAACTGCGGCTTTCAGCCAGATGGAAATTGAAATTTTTATATCGATAAAGCCGAAAACACTTTTGCTGATAATATTCTACGGGTTCTTCTAATTCACAGTCGCAGCCTTCGTTTAAATCGCTGTAAAAATAATTGACCGTAATATTTGTATCTGAATCAGCTTGGAAACTAATGAGAGATCCAAATCCGCGGTCTGCAATAGAAAGTGAAAAATCTGAGACAAATTGCTTATCCGTAGTATCATAGCGCAATAACTCTATGTATTCCAGCAAGCAAGTATTACATCCAAAAACTCCGCCGATTAATAAATAGCGAGGCTTAGCTAAGCTGTCTGGCAGATTATGAATTTCATAATAGCCATCATTGGCAAAAAATGAATTCTCATCCGACTTGTTTACATGATTAATCACTATTCCATCGGCTGCGCGATAGTGATAATAGACTATTCGGCTGCGATAGGATCCACCCGTATTTTCGTCGAAGGAATATTGGTAAAACCGACCATCACTGCTCACCAGCGTTGGCTGAGTGTTTAAGACATCTTCGGGACGATGGTTTAAAAAATCTGGATGATAAAAGAGTTTATAAAACAAACTATCCATTAAAAACTGCGCTGATTCAATCAAAAGCCAAGGATCGATACTATCGGGCAGGCGCGCGCTACTCTTTTCAAGGATTTCTAGAAAGTCGAGAGAAAGACTATCGCGCCGAATTACTTCAGAAAAGGGACTAAGGCTGCCATAACTCTCTAAAACTACATCCAAATCATTTGCTATTTGATTAATTGTTTGCGCCTTACCATGGTTCACGAATAAAAAAAGCAGGAATACTAAATTCTTACGTTTCATAATGCTTTGTAAATCTTCGAGTTAAGTTTTCAAAATCCCCTTTGAAGTGGAAAGATAGATAATACATCCTGTGTTTCAGTTACTTCTTCGCCCTATCTGAAATAATTTACCGCTGACTCCACCAGTCTTTATCAATCTAAAATTCAACACTTTACACTAAAATAATAATTGTAGAACCCAATTAAGCCTATCTCGTTTGAATACAATTGTATAGAAAAATTTGTAGCTTGGGGATTCAAATTTTTTCCCATGAAAACCTTCCCTCGCTTTTTCGCTCTATCTGCCTTTTTAATTGGATTCACCCATTGTACTAAAGAAGAGGCGGTGCAAATAGTGCCAGACCCTGCAGAGGAAGCTATTTTTGCTTTCGGTCAGCCCAGTGCAAATCTTAATATCGTTAACGATAGCAGCGGAAATTACCTCTGGCAGGCTGTTGATTATCAAGATTCAATTTTACTAGATGTAGATGCCGATGGAATTAATGATTTAAATTTAAAAAGCGACTATTATTATAGTAATGGCGGAGTGAGTAGATTGAGCGTGGAATTGATTCCTCTTCAATCAAGCTTCGAGATTGCAATTAGTAATCAGCCAGACACCATTCTCAGAACTAAAAATTTGAACAATAGCTACACCACAACTTTTAATAGTTTTAGCAATTACAGTCCCAACCAAGCCGTTGATACGCTGCAAGCTTCGCCTTTTATTAGTTCCCCTACTTTTGAAAAAAACAATATTCCCGGACTGCAACAATGGTCGCAAAATAAAGTCTTATTGCACTTTTATGATAGAAGTATAGATGTTATTCAAGGAAATAAAGTAAATGAAAATTCCATCGAGCAAGGATATTGGCATTATGAAACCGAAAAATATTTATACTTCAGAAAAAATATTAATGGTACTATTCGCTCAGGCTGGTTAAAGCTCAGTACTATTGATTACAATTTAAAAGTAACCCTATGGGAATATGCTTTAGAGAAATCATAGACTCGGTATTACTCCATGTAGGCATTTTTGTATGAACAGTTACTAAAGAAAAACCCCTGAGCCATTAATGACTGAGGGGTTTTATGAATCTAGGAGAAATCAGGCAATGCGTTTGGGATAACCATTCGATTTTAAGATCCTAGTTTGTAGCCAAGGCTAAGACCGTACACATGATTTGTAGTTTTATCGCCAATGTCTAAAAGTCCCATAGTATAATTTAAGCCGACTAAAAACTTTTGATACTCTATACCTGCTTCAAATACTAGACCGCCGTCTAGTCTATTTAAGCCATCATTGTCGAACTCTATTTTTTCAGAACTAGAAATAGTTTCCCCCATAAAAGAAAATTCACTTTTTATATTACCTACCAATCCTAAGCCTACATAAGGCCCAAAGGCTCCGTAAACCGATATTTGGTCAAAATTGCGTGTAAGCCTAAGCTTTACTGGCACTTCCATATAGTAAAGAGTTGCGCTGAATTTGCCCGACATAGACATACCATCAAATTCTTCATCAAATTCCTCTCGCATGCCTTTTGTTGTAAACTGCAACCCCAGGTCTAATGACAATGCTTTATGGATCGGGAAAATTACGCTTCCTCCAATATGAAAGCCTGGGTTCAAGTTACTATTGTCATAAATATCTATTGTATCACTAATCCTAAACTTTGAAAGATTGAGACCTCCTTTTATCAAGTAAGTCTGAGCAGAGATTTGAACTGAAACTAATAATAACAAAGAGAAGGCTGAAATTTTGAATAAATTTTTCATAAATATTTTTTATTATTTTGTTGATTGATCAAGTTTTTACTTGGAGCGGGCAATATTGAAACCCAACATAAACCCGAATACATGTGAGTTAATGGAAGGAACTTGTGAGTAGTAAAAGTTAACGGGTAGGTTTATATGTCCACTGCGGAAATTTTTACCGACAGCTATTAATAAGCCAGTACTTAGGTTGATATCGCCTCTTTTATCAATTTGTTTGAGGGTTTCTACTTCGGGAGCTAATTCAGTCCCATCTAAAATTTGCCATTGTCCGCTATTATCGTAATAGCCTTCAGCAACACGTGAAAATCTAAAAACTGGTCCGAAACCTAATTCCCATCCCTTATAGCGGAATCCATTTAAGAGAGTCAAGCTTGGCGAAGTGTAGGAGGTTTCAATACCATTGATGGAAACGATACTTTCTAAAAGTATTTGAAAATCGCCAGAACTCACATACTGGTATTCAAACTGATAAGCAAACACGGTACCGTAAGAAGTTGAATTATAACCACCTTCTGACTCGGGAGCTGTTAAACGTTCTGCTAATTCACCTGAATAAAACTGCATTCCAAATCTTGGACCACTTAATCTCAAGTTTTGTCCATCAGAAATGATGGGTGTATCAACATACTTAAGTTTTGCGGCTGCTTCCTCATCTAATTCCATCTCAAGTAAACTCGCTAAAGAGTTCCGCGTCATAAGTTGAATATATTGTTCATCATAAATATATTCCTTAACATCGGTTTTAATGATTTTATCGGCTTTCACATCTATCAATCGTAAGATGTAAACGATTTTAGCGCCAAACTTTTGAGCCGATCCAGAAAGCATATAATCTGCTTGAATCTCTTTGCCAACCATTACTAACTGGGATTTTCCAAAAGCTTCATTGGGATTAATGTCGCGCTCTTTTAAACGATTGGCAACATCATAACGATCGAGTACTTCATACTTTTGAACTTTCTCTAACTCTAGGCGCAGTAAATTACCCATTGCCGCATTATCTAAACTTAAACCGTCCGAATCTAAACTAACGACGGCAATGCTTTTCAAATTTCCAGTGCTAATTTGTCCAAATAGTCTGTTTGTGCTTAATGTGAAAATTACGCTTAAGACTACTACTACTAATTTTTTCATGACTTTTTCATTTTGATTGTGAGACAAAACTAGGTCCTCACCGAAGGCTGCTAAAACGGATATGTCAGCAAGAGTCGACGCTTTCTGCATGAGGCGCAGAAAAAAAGAACTAAAAGCAAGAAGGTTTTAATATAAACTGACAAAATGAGTTTGGCTCCTGAATACTTGCGATAAATAAGAATCATTTTTCAGTAACTTGCGATAAATGCAAATCATTTTATGAATTACCAAGAGCAATTGGTTAAACGCTTAAATAGCAGTCTTCCTCCTGGACAATCATTAGCCCCCATACTTTCAGATATACTGAATATAAGCATGGATAGTGCCTATCGGAGAATTAGCGGAAAGACACACTTCAGTCTCGATGAATCCATCAAAATTGCCGAGCACTTCACAATAGGGCTTGACAGCCTAAAAAATCCCAATCAGCTCAGTGCAAGTATCCGCTTCACCAACTTGGATTCTAAAATGGAAAGCTTTAAAGAGTACTTAAGCAATCTTATGCAAAATCTTAAGATGATTGAGCATGCTGAAAGTGGCACTCTTTATTACTCCTGCTTAGATATACCCATTTTTCAAAATCTTAGTCTACCCAATTTAGCCGCCTTTAAAATGTATTATTGGATGCATGCTGTAATGGAGGTGGAGGAATTGCAGGGTAAAATCTTGGAAAAAGATACTATTAGTCAAGAGCTTATTGACTTAGGAAAAGCCATCTTTGAACAGTATTCTAAAATCCACTCGATCGAACTCTGGACCACCAATACCCTAAATAGTACTTTAAGGCAAATAGAGTTTTATTTTAATTCCGGTCACATCCGCTCAGAGGAGGTTTTACAGGACCTTTACGCTGATCTCGAGGAACTTATTGACCGTCAAGAACTAATGGCAGAACGAGGAACCAAGGTGATTAATCGAATTCCCGAAGCCAATGAAAAACGGAACTTTTCGCTTTATGAAAGTGATATAGAGCTTTCTAATAATGGTGCTTTAGCCATTATTAACGGGGTTCGATTATCATTTATAGGCCATCTTACTTTTAATTCGCTGATCTCCGATCACCACCAACTAAATGAAATGACCTATAATTGGTACGATCGTCTCGTGCGTAAATCCACACTGATTAGCGAAGTTGCGGCAAAACAGCGCTATCAATTTATTAAGCATCTAAAAAGTGAGTTAGCACAAAGTAAGCTAAGAGTGCTTGGCTAAGAGTTGCACTAGTCGTCTTCGATAAGAATACCCATTTTCCCCATCTGATAATCGCGCATGGCTTCTAATATTTGGGTTTGGTTGTTCATTACGTAAGGCCCGTAATGCTCTACTTTTTCTTTTATCGCTTGCGCAGAAAGGATTAAAAACTGGCTATCTTCCAAAAGGGTAATTTCTATTGTACTACCGCCTTCTTGAAAGGTAACAAAGCTTTCTGCCTCCACTATACCGTAGCCTTTTAGTTGCGCCTGTCCTTTAATTAGATATAGCGCCGTGGCAAAATCTTCATTAATCTCATAGGTTTCGTTGGCACCTTTTTTTCCTTTCCCCCATAAAATAGTCATGGGAAAGTGGTTCTTTATTTTGGTGGTTTCCCCAAGATAGGTTCCCGCAATGAGGCTTGTTTCTAAGTGCGCATCTACCGAAGTGAAAAGAGGCATTTCGCCTTTCGGCAGATGATAATAAGCAGGAATATCCAATTTATTTTCAGCAGGCGAATTTATCCACAACTGAATGATTTCTTGCTTTCCATCGGCAGCGGCCAGTGCTTCCGAAGGTCTTTCGCTGTGCACAATTCCCGCCCCAGCATTTAACCACTGCACCTCCCCTGCTTGGGCAACTTGATTATTCCCAAAGCTATCGCGGTGATGCACTTCTCCTTCTACGACAAAGGTAACCGGACTAAAACCTCGATGCGGATGGGGACTAATGCCCTGACCGCGCGCAGGACGATCCGAGTAGGCTTGCATTTCTGCATGATGTAAAATGAGAAATGGATCGAAATAAGGAACTTTCTCGGTCGGAATCGCTTGCTTTACAGGAACTCCGCCCATATCTATTAATTGGGCAGGGAGATTATATTTTACTTGCTTGCGCATGATCTATCAAAATTTGAAGATCAAAATTACTGCTAATTGCGATGGTAGATTATAATATCATCGATAACAATAAAACATTTCAAGTCGGCTATTTATTTAAGCTTAAGCCCTTATCGTCGATATTGATTAAGCGCTGCTTATAAAGCGTTCCTACCGCTTTCTTAAAGGTTTTTTTACTCATGCTTAGCTTGTCCTTAATCTCTTCAGGACTGCTTTTATCGTTTAGCGCTAAAAAGCCACCGTCTTTCTCTAAGCGAGTTAAAATTCTTTGCGCGTTTACTTCTATATTTTGTACTCCCATAGCTTGAACTAGAAAATCTACTTTACCATCTTCCCGCACTTTACGGATATGGGCTTTCACTTTATCTCCCACTTTTAAGGGCTCAAAAATCTCATTGTGATAGATCTGACCGCGGTAGCGATTA
Organism: uncultured Schleiferiaceae bacterium; assembly: GCA_963977415.1. Lineage (GTDB taxonomy): Bacteria > Bacteroidota > Bacteroidia > Flavobacteriales > Schleiferiaceae > Croceimicrobium. The sequence continues at coordinate 82,204 of CAXBOS010000011.1, forward strand.
TCGGCTATGGCTAAAAATCCCAGTTCGGTTTTTTCGATAAGAAGCAAGTTCGCTTCTGCCCCAATTTCCAAATCATTCGGCTCTTTCTCTACAAATCGCTCCAATCTGCCCGAAGCCACTAAACGTTCACTTAAGGCATCTATGTAAATATAAACACCATATAAAGAGCCTTCTATCATTGGATTATGCTGCTCCTTAAAGGGAACCAAAATCTGCTTATCTAAACCCCAGTCCATGAAAGTACCGAAGGACGTGTTTTGCTTGGCTTCTAAAACGGCAAAGTCACCCACCTCGGCTACCGGCATTTGCAGGCTGGCAATAAGACGTTCCTCTGAATCGCGGTATACGAAAACCTCCATTTCCTCATCGACCTTATGCCCTTTAGGCAAACGACTGTTAGGAAGAAGTACCTCGTTTCCTTTAGCATCTTCTAAATACATGCCTTGGGGGGCATAGCGCTTGGCGATTAATTTATTGCGTTTTCCGAGTTCCATACTTATTGCATTGCTTGCGCCATAACGTGATAGCGCGGATCATCTATACTTTTTTCAATTACTTCCGCCAATTTGGGCGAAGCCTTCACCATTAAAATCTGGCATTCTTCGCTAAGGTGACGAATATGAACCTCTTTACCTAAAGATTGGTATTTTTCTACCAAGCCATGCAAGGCCTCAAGGGCAGAATGGTCGGTAACGCGAGATTCCATAAAATCAATAATCACCTTATCCGGATCATTATTGGGATCAAATTTAGCTTTAAAAGCCTGAATACTGCCAAAAAATAATGGTCCCCAAATTTCGTAAACCTTGGTACCATCTTCCAAAATCATCTTGCGAGCGCGAATGCGTTTAGCACTTTCCCAGGCAAAAACGAGAGCACTTAAAACGATACCCGAGGCCACGGCTATGGCCAGATCAAAAATTACCGTTAAGGAAGAAACTGCTATTAAAACTATGGCGTCGCTTAAAGGGATTTTGTTCAAAATACGGAAGCTAGACCAAGCGAAAGTGCCTACCACTACCATAAACATTACGCCAACTAAGGCGGCAATGGGCACTCTTTCAATTAAGGGAGAAGCAAAAAGAATAAAGGCCAATAAGGTCAATGCGGCAACAATTCCGGATAAACGGGTTCTGCCGCCCCCTTTAATGTTTATAATGGATTGACCAATCATTGCACATCCTCCCATTCCGCCGAAAAGCCCAGTAACAATATTTGCCCCACCTTGCGCTAAACACTCACGATTAGAATTACCGCGGGTTTCGGTGAGCTCATCTACTAAATTTAGCGTCATTAAAGATTCTATTAATCCAATGGCTGCTAATATTAATGAGTAAGGTAATATGAAAGCTAAGGTCTCCATATTAAAAGGAATCTTTTCAAAAATGGCCCACTGAAACTCGGGTATACCGCCTTCTAAACCAGAACCACCCCCGCCTCTTATAAAGCTTCCAACGGTGGCTACATCTAAATTCCCGAAAATTACTAGGGCTGAAACCACCAAAATCCCAATTAAAGCTTCTGGTAGTTTCTTATTGAGACGCGGTAAGAATTTCATAATGGCCATGGTTAATCCTACAAGACCAATCATTAAATACAACGCTTGGCCTGACATCCACTGCATTTCTCCGCCGACGCGTTCTTTAAACATGCCCATCTGTGAAAGGAAAATTACGATGGCCAAACCATTTACAAATCCCATCATTACAGGATGAGGAATCAAACGCACGAATTTCCCCAACTTTAAAGCACCGACTAGCATTTGAATCAAACCCATTAGGATTACGGTGGCGAAGAGGTAGTACAATCCTAAATTCTCCGACTCCGCCCCCATGGCATTACCTTCCGCAACTAGCGAAACCATTACTACGGCTAAAGCTCCGGTTGCCCCGCTAATCATACCTGGCCGGCCTCCAAAAATAGAAGTGATAAGCCCAATCATAAAGGCCGCATACAATCCTACTAAGGGATCCACACCTGCCACAAAGGCAAAAGCCACGGCTTCAGGTACTAAGGCTAGTGCTACGGTTAATCCACTAAAAATATCGTTTCGAGCATTGGCACTTTGACGGCGAATAAACTCTTTCATTCTAAACACTTTAGGTTAACTAAAAGGGCGCAAAACTAAGCTTATTTAAAGACATGAGCAGGGCTTTGCTTGAATTATAATTTGCCTCTTTTTGCTAGAGGTTTTCTAAATATTTCCTTAGTAATTTCTAAGCCTTTAAAAATAAAATCATTGCTACCTTCGTACGGATTATGGAAAAAGCGCTAAAAACTGCCAAACCAAAAGTGTATAGCCTCTTAAAGTTAAACCAAGCTTTGCAAGGTTTAATCGAAAGAGAGTTAGGTCAGCGACTATTTTGGGTAAAAGCAGAGATCGCCCAGTTTACGGTTTCCAAGGCAGGACATGCTTATTTAGAGCTAATTGAGGAAGATAATGGGGTAAAAAAAGCTTCCGTACAAGCAATAATCTGGGCTACTAGCCTTAGCCATCTGAAACTAAAATTAGGCGATAATTTTAGAGCACTTCTAAAGGAGGGTAGTGAAATCGTTTTCCTCTGTAGAATTGAGTTTCATGAGATTTACGGTTTAAAACTACGCATTAGCGATGTGGATCTCAGCTACACTTTAGGCGAGTTAGAAAAGCGTAAACAGAAAAATATTGAAAGCCTAAAGGCAGAAGGCCTTTTCACCTTAAACAAGCAAACTTACGAGGGGAGAGTCATTCAACGAATCGCCTTAATAACCTCTTCACAAGCGGCGGCTTTCCAAGATTTCAACGAGCACCTGCGTCGTAATGAACAAGGCTATAAATTTGTTATCGACCATTTTGAAGCCAAGGTACAAGGGCATGATTCGCCCAAAACATTGTTAGCGGCCTTAGCCAAAGTACCAACAGAAAATTACGATGCTATTGCTTTTATCCGCGGAGGTGGTAGCAAACTCGACTTAGATGCTTTCAACGATTTGGAACTCTGCCGCGCCGCAGCGCAAATTGATATTCCCGTGCTAACCGGTATTGGTCACGAAAGTGATTTGAGCATATTGGATATGATTGTGAAGAGTCCGCATAGCACCCCTACTGCCTTGGCCGATTACCTGATTGACAAAATGCAAAATTTCGAAAGTCAATTGCTAGAGAATTTTAATCACATTCGTCGTGCCGCTAGCCATGGTATTGGCTTACAGCAGGTGAAATTGGAGCGTTATGTTGAAATCTTAGGGAAATATCCCGTTAGTAATCTGCAGCAAAAACGGGGAGTTATTCATAATAGTGCGGGCGCCCTTATTCGGCTTAGCGCGGATAAGATTAATGAAAATGAAGTCTTATTAAAACTGTACCAGCAAAGACTGACGCGCCAACCCCAGGTGAAATTAAAGGATATTGAAGCTCCAAAACTGGCCGATATTAAAGAGCGATTAAGCCGATTGTTAGACTATCAACTAAAAGTGCAAAGCAATACGGTGCAGCGCATTGCGGAAGCCATTCAACTTGTAGAGCCGAGAAATACCCTAAAACGCGGTTATAGTATTAGTCGCCATAATGGCCAAGCGATAAAAGACAGCAAGGAATTAAAGATCGGTGACGAAATTGAAAGCACCCTTTTTAAGGGAAGAGTAATTTCGGAAGTAAAAAGAATTGAAAATGAGTAAGACTAAAATTAGCTATGATGCCTCTTTCGAGGAATTGCAAGAAATTATGCAAGATCTACAAGAAGATGAAATTTCGGTAGATGACTTAACGGCCAAAGTAAAACGCGCAGCAGAACTATTGAAAATGTGCAACCAGATTTTAAGGGATACCGAAAAAAACGTAGGTGATTTAATTAAAGATTTGGGGATGTAAAGACGCATCTTGGCGTGACCAAAAAAAAGGCGGCCCGAAAACGAACCGCCTCTTTTAGCATTTTAAACTTGTCTATTCGAACTCATTCAGTGTACGCGTAATAATTTCAACGCACTCCATTAATTGTTCTTCAGTCATAACTAAAGGCGGAGCAAAACGGATAATATTTCCGTGGGTAGGCTTGGCTAAAAGACCATGATCGCGCAAACGCAAGCAGATATTCCAAGCGGTATCGCTTTCGGGAGAGTCGTTAATTACAATCGCATTGAGTAGGCCTCTACCACGCACTTTCGAAACCACTTTGCTTGTATCGATATATTTATTAATCTCAGCGCGAAAAATCTCCCCTAAACGACGAGCGTTTTGCGCTAATTTTTCATCCTTCACCACCTCTAAAGCCGCCATGGCAACCGCCGCTCCTAGTGGGTTTCCACCAAAAGTAGAACCATGTGTTCCGGGTTTAATCACATGCATAATATGATCATCAGCCAAAACAGCTGAAACGGGATAAACGCCACCACTTAAGGCTTTACCTAAAATTAAAATATCAGGTTTCACATAAGTCGCTTCTTGTCGTTCACAATGTCCTTCGCAAGTGCAAGAACCACAAACCGCTAATAAAGCACCGGTGCGGGCAATTCCCGTTTGGATTTCGTCGGCAATAAAAGCTACATCGTACTTATGGCATAGGGCACGCGCTTCGCGTAAATAATTCGCATCTGGGGTAACCACACCTGCTTCACCTTGAATAGGCTCCACTAAAAAACCCGCCACATGTTCGTCTTGCAATGCCTTTTCTAAGGCGGCTAAATCGTTGTAAGGAATCTTTTCAAAACCTGGGGTATAAGGACCAAAACCTGCGCGAGCTTCTTCATCATTTGAAAAAGAGATAATAGTAGTAGTGCGTCCGTGGAAGTTGTTTTCCGCCACTATTATTTTAGTACTAACTTCAGGGTAGCCTTTCGTTTCTTGGGCCCATTTACGACAAATTTTAATGGCTGTTTCTACCGCCTCGGCGCCAGTATTCATCGGTAGGATCTTGTCGTAACCGAAATACTCGGCCATATACTTATCGTAATCGCCCAGTTTAGAATTGTAAAAAGCGCGACTGGTAAGGGTTATTTTTTCGGCTTGCTCTTTTAATGCGCCAACAATACTGGGATGACAATGCCCTTGATTTACAGCAGAATAAGCAGACAGGAAGTCAAAATAGCGTTTTCCTTCCACGTCCCAAACATAGACCCCTTCGCCGCGGTCTAAAACCACAGGTAGAGGATGATAGTTATGGGCGCCGTATTTGTTTTCAAGGTCCATTAAAGACTGTGAAGCTGATTTCACATGAGAATCGTGCATGAGAGATATTTTAATTTAAGATGTGTCTTCGGGCCGCAAATTAGGTAATTTTGCCCGCTCTATGGCACAAAGACACTTTTACCACCGACATCAGATTGTTGATTTAACAATTAATGATTTAGCCTTTGAAGGGAAAGGCATTGCAAAGATTGATAATGAACAGGGACGCTATATAGTCTTTGTCCCTAATACTATTCCTGGGCAAAAAGTGACAGTGCGCATCAGTAAAGCAAAAAGGCAATATGCTGAAGCTAATTTAGTGGCTGTTTTAGAAAAAAGTCCTTTAGAGCAAGAACCACAATTCCATGCTATTCCAGGTGCTCCTTATATAAACCTCCCGCTTGATAAGCAGTACGGCTACAAAGAAAAAAATACCTTGGAGCTATTTCGTCGCATCGGGAAAATTGAAAATGTTGAAGAGCTTTATGATGAATACTTGCCTTCCCCCCGCTCTTTTCACTATCGCAATAAAATGGAATATTCTTTTGCGGCCGTGGTTGCCGAAGGCAATCATTTAGTGGATGGCTTTGCACTTGGCTTTAAGAAACGTGGACAATGGTTAGCGGTGGAATCATTAAAAGGTGATTCAGGTATTTTTGATACGCAGGTAGAGAACTTCTTGCCTCAATTAGAAAGCTATTTTAAAGAGCGTGGCTTTAGTGCCTGGCACGGACGTTTGCATAGCGGTTTCTGCCGGATGCTCGGAGTTAAAAAGTCTTACAGCCAAGATAAACTGCTTATTAATTTTATGAGCAGCAGTAGCGAGTTGGATCGCTTTGATGCGGCAGAATTTACCCAGCTTTTTCAAAATGAGTTCGGCGATCGTATAGGTGGTTTGGTGCATACCATAAACGACGATATTGGCGACCGCCCCAATGCTCATGAAGGCGAGCGAAATATTTTAATAGGTGAAGATCATATTGAAGAAAGCATTTCCGGACTGAATTTTAAAATCAGTATCGAAAGCTTCTTTCAAACTAATCCCGCTTCCGCAGAAAGGCTCTATAAAAAAGCCTTAGACTATGTATTTGAAAAAGAAATTGACGATTTACCTTATGTTTTAGATTTATTTTCAGGTACAGGAACCATTACCCAATTATTAGCACAAAGAGCCAGTAAGGCCAAAGTTATCGGGGTGGAACTCGTAGCCCAAGCTGTAGCAGATGCCAAGATCAACGCAAAAGCCAATGGATTTGAAGATTTGCAATTTCACGCTTCCGACGTGGGATATTTCTTGCTAAATCACCCAGAATATCAAGGGAAAATTAACACCCTAACCCTAGACCCACCTCGGGCGGGAATTGCCCCGAAAACCTTACGCAAGGTGATACGCTTACAAGCCGAAAGAATGGTTTACATAAGTTGTAATCCTGCCACGCAAGCACGCGATATGGCTATTTTAGCAGAGGCAGGTTATGCTCTTAAAAAGTTCAGCTTAGTGGATCAATTTCCACATACTGCACATATAGAAAGTATAGCCCTTTTCGAAAGAGTTTAGTCGTTAAAGAAACCACTTAGTACCCGCCTAATTCCTTTGACCATAAGGAATACAGCGATGAGCATTATCACTAAGCTAATAATAACCCACAGGTAATTTCCATTGCGTAATGCTGGCATTCCTAAACCCACATACAAGGCGGGGCCGCTAAACACTAAGGGCAGTGCAACGGCTAAAAAACGTATGCCTTCGGCTATTTTTTGTTTGTCTGATTCCATAGTTCAAATTTAGGTAAAAGCAATACTTAAATTGATACTTTAGAGCAATCTGTTTCGCCAGAAATAGTCGATTAAGTCTGAATTCTTTGTGTTGGGCCATTTATTTAGCACAGAATCTTAACCTTTGCACAATGACGAAAAAGGTAAACTGGGGCATTATAGGTTTAGGTAAAATTGCCCATAAATTCGCCCAAGATATACTACATAGTGAAGCAGCACATCTGCAGGCTGTGGCTTCTCGCTCAGCAGAAAAAGCGAAGAAATTCAAGATTGATTTCCATGCTGAAAGTGCCTATGGCTCCTACTTAGAACTTATAAAAGATGAGGCGGTAGATATTGTTTATATCGCCTTACCGCATAGTCAGCATTTTGAATTTAGCATGCTCGCCCTACAGCATAATAAGTCCGTGCTTTGCGAAAAACCGATGGGACTAAATCCCCATGAAGTTGAAAAATTACAAGAAGAAGCCAAGAAGCGGAAACTCTTTTTAATGGAAGGTATTTGGACTCGCTTCATCCCCGCAAGTCAAAAACTATTTACTCTTTTATATGAAAAAACGATTGGAGAGATTATCTCGCTTAAAGCAGATTTTGGCTTTAAACCCAATTACAATCCAAGCTCACGGCTTTTTGATCCTGCTTTAGGAGGAGGCTCCCTCTTGGATGTCGGCTTCTATCCACTTTACCTTAGTTTAATGGCCTTAGGTGAGCCACTAGGAATAAAAGCTTTTGCGCGATTCAGCGATTCTGGAGTGGATAGTCATTGCCAAATGCTTTTGCAATTCGCGACGGGAGCGCTAGCGCAATTGGAGTCAAGTTTTGAGGTGCAAACGCCAACAGAAGCGCATATTTACGGAACCAAAGGTTCTATCAAAGTTCACTCACGTTTTCATCATCCTGAAAAAATAACTCTTCGCTTAAACGAAGGCGCTACTAAAGATTTTGAGATTAAATATCGCGGCAACGGCTACGTTCATGAAATTGAAGCGGTAAGTTTAAATCTATTAGAAGGTAAAATCGAAAATCAGCTTTTACCGCATCATCACTCTTTAAAACTATCACAACTCTTAGCACGCGTAAAAAAAGAGATTGACCGCGATTCTAATTAAACAGTACAAAATGGAAAAACTAAGTTCAAACGAAATTCAAGAGCAGCTTAACAGCCTAAATAGTCGCTGGGAACTACAAAACGATTATTTGGAATGTGATTGTAAGTTTCAAGACTTTATGGAGGCCTTTTCATTTATGACCAGGATTGCATTTGCCGCCGAAAAAATGAATCACCACCCTTTATGGGAGAACGTTTATAATAAAGTAAATATTCGCTTAAACACTCACGATATAGGCGGTATTAGCGAACTAGACTTTCGTTTGGCTAAAAAGATAGACGAGGTATTAAAGGGAAATTAGAAGGAGAATTAGCTTCTTCCTTAATCCATCAACTATATTTGCACTACATATACTTTTAATGGGAACACAGGTATTAGATCATCAGGCTGTTTGCAGTAAAACAAGCCGAATCGCTTGGCAAATTTTTGAAGAGTTTAGCGACGAAAAGCAAATTTTTATCGCTGGAATAGCTGAAAGAGGCTATCTTTTCGCGTCTTTGCTGAAGGAAGAGCTTGATAAAATATCAGATTTAAACTGCAGCTTGCATCGCTTAAGTTTTGACAAGGATAATCCCCTAGAAGATCAACCCATTTTAGAACCTAGTATTCTAGATTTTAAAAACGCAAATGTGGTTTTAGTAGACGATGTGTTAAAATCGGGCTCAACCTTAATTTATGGTGTGCGTTTCTTTCTTAATTTTCCTATTAAAGTGATGAAGACGGTGGTTTTGGTCGATCGCAATCATAAGCGTTATCCAGTAAAAGCCGACTTTAAAGGCCTTAGCCTTTCTACTTCCTTACAAGAACATGTTAACGTTTTTATTGAAGAGAAACCTTTTTCAGTAGAAGTCTCCTAAATTGTTTCCCAACTTAAGGTTTTGTTTTTTTCAGCATTCAGACGAAGAATGAAAAACACTTGCCCTATTCTTAAGTTCCCGTAAACTCTCATCTTTCAAGCACCCCATTTTGATGGGAAGTACTCACATTAACCTATCAATTAGGCTTTAATGATGGGAAATATATGCATTTTTTTTACCCACAAAAAAAGCATAAATTTGTTGGGATAAACTTACATTATAAGCCAAAAAACAACTTAACGATGGGATATACCAACAAAATATGGGCTGAAATGTCAGATTCCGAAATCTTACGTCAAATCGGTACTGCCCTTAAAAGTATGCGACTTAGTCAAAATAAAACCCAAGCACAACTCGCCGAAAGTGCCGGGCTTAACCGTTGGACCATCAGTCAAATTGAAAAAGGTGAATCCGTAAGCTTAACCAGCTTAATCCCCATCTTACGTGCCTTAAACAGTTTACAAATATTAGAGAACTTTACTAGCGAGGAAGAAATAAGTCCCCTCGAATATGCCAAACTCAAAAAGCAAAAACGCCAGCGCGTAAGGCCCTATCCTAGTAGTTCACCTTCTGTAAATGAAGAATTACCCGAATGGTAGATATCGCCGAAATAAAAATTTGGGGCGAATATGTTGGGGCCCTGCGCTGGGATGAAAGTAAAAAACTCGCTTTCTTCCAATATGCACCGCGGTTTCTTTCTATGGGCTGGGATCTCTCTCCTATTCAAATGCCAATTAGTCAAGGTTCTGCTATCCATAGCTTTCCCGAATTAAGAAAGTCTAAACAGTCGAATGACGATACCTTTAAAGGCCTGCCTGGCTTATTAGCCGATTCTTTACCCGATAAATACGGACATAGCCTCATTAACTCTTGGCTGGCTCAGCAAGGTCGCGCTGCCAACAGCATGAACCCCGTTGAGAAATTATGCTTTATCGGTCACCGTGGTATGGGTGCCTTAGAGTTTGAACCTGCCCAAGTAAAAGGCGGCTTAAAAAGTTTTGGCCTTGAGGTTTCAAGTTTGGTAGAAATCGCCAAAAAAATTAAAGACGAAAGAAGTGCGTTTAAAAGCGACCTCAACACTAAAGAAAATGAAAATTTAAAAGACCTTTTTAAAGTAGGTACCTCTGCGGGAGGAGCACGACCTAAAGCTATCATAGCTTATAATGAAAAAACACTTGAAGTTCGTTCGGGACAAGCCCAAGTGCCTAAAGGATTTGAGCACTGGCTTATAACATTAGATGGCGTTAGTAGTGAGCAGTTTGGAGAAAGCAGCCATTGGGGAAGAGTAGAATTTGCTTATTACCTAATGGCTTTAGACTGCGGTATAAAGATGAGTAAATCTAGGTTATTTGAGGAAAATGGACGGGCGCATTTTATGACCAAACGCTTTGACCGAGATGGAAATACTAAGCACCATATTCAAACTCTTTGTGGCTTACAGCACTACGACTACAACGAAATGTTCTCTTTTAGTTACGAGCAGGTTTTTCAAACCATGCGGAAATTACGACTAAGCTATCCCGAAGCCGAGCAAATGTTTAGGCGTATGGTGTTCAATGTATTAGCCACTAATTACGATGATCACACTAAAAACTTTTCCTTCCTCCTCAAAAAAGATCAGAAGTGGGAATTAGCTCCCGCCTACGATCTTTGTTTTTCTTTCGACCCTAGCAATCATTGGGTTAGTCAGCAAACTTTAAGCGTGAATTCTAAACGCCTCCACATTAATGAAACTAATCTACTTAAAGTGGGAAAGGAAAACTCTATTAAAAAAGCAGCCCAAATAATAGCGGAGATTAATGCTGTGGTTCTAAATTGGCCGAAATATGCCGAGAAAGCTTCGGTGCAGCAAAGGCTTACTGATTATATAGAAATGAATTTAAACACCTTAAGCCTTAGCTAAACGTGCCTTCTGCTTTTTACGCGCCTCCACTTCTTGGCGCCAATATTTCGGGTGAATAATTAACATACCAAAACTTTCCCCTGGCTGCTTACCTAAGTGCTTATGATGCATTTTATGCGCTCTTAAGACAGCGGCTAGGTATAGACTGTTGGTGTTTTTAAACCAAGTAAAACGGCGATGAATCCACACTTCATGGACTAAGAAATAAGCAAAACCATATACCGCAATGCCTACCCCAATACTCACTGATATCCAGTAATTATTCATCATGCCTAGCATAATACAAAGCCAAGAAGGTATAGCGAAAATCAAGAAAAAAGCATCGTTCTTTTCAAAAAAGCCAGGCTCTTTCACATGATGATCTTCATGCAAAAACCACAGTAAGCCATGCATAAGATATTTATGGGTGAACCAAGCCACATATTCCATGGCCCAAAAAGTGGCTAAAACAATTAAAGCAACCCAATACCAAGTCATAGGGTGAAGTTGAGAATTAAGAAAAACAAAAATATCATGGGCAAATACCATTTGGCAATTGCATTGCTTTCGCCTTGCAAAGATGGCGGAAATAATAATTGCACTAAAAGTGAAACCCCTAACCAACCGAAATAGTTCTCTATCGGGATGATATCATTCTCCCATTGCCAAAAACCCAAGTTAGCAGATATGGGCTCTATAAAAAAATCTACACAAACCATAAGTAGACTGGCTAAAAGTGCTTGCGCAAGATGATTTTCTAACCAACGGTTTGCCCAGATACGCGAAGCATAAGCCATTAAAAACCAGTTTACACCAATTAGCAGGGGCACCTCAATAATTTTAGGACCAAGATTTTGGAGATACTGGTAATTGCCAAAGGGAAAACCTGTTTGCGTACCTAACAATTCGGCTAAGTAACCAATAAAGAAACTTATGAAAAAGAAAACAGAGAGGCTACGCATCTTGGTGGCAACCATAAAAACAAAAGCGGTTGCGATTAGCAAATTTAAAGGCGTAAAGCTGGCCCAAAAATCGGTATTCGACCAACTAATAACTAGGATACCAAAAAAGTGAATCACCCCCAATGTCCACAGCCCATAGCGGTTGGTGAAATCTTGTAGCTTGCTAAGCATAATCTGTTTTAATAATATTGGCACTAATTTGTGCACTCAATAAGCAGAGGGGAATTCCTCCTCCGGGATGCACGCTTCCGCCGCAAAAGTACAAGCCTTTTATTTTCTTGGTGAAATTTGGATGGCGCAAAAAAGCCGACATGATGTCGTTAGATCCCGCGCCATATAGCGAGCCTTGATAACTAGATGTTTTCGACTCAATGCTGCGCGGGTCGAGGATTTCTTCAAAATCAATTAAATCCGCAATGGGCTTGTTTAAAATACGACTCAATTTCGCTAAAGTATTCATTCGGACTCTCTTAATAATTGCATCCCAATCCTGCCCCGTATTACCAGGAACGTTAATCATTACAAACCAGTTTTCACAGCCTTTGGGCGCATCGAAAGGGTCTTCCTTACTAGAGATATTCACATAAATCGTGGGATCATCAAAAACCTGCGCTTCTTTAAATATGGCATTAAACTCTGCCTTATAATCGTCGCTGAAAAATATATTATGCAAATCGAGCTCAGGAAAAACACCTTTTATTCCCCAATAAAAAATAAGGGCCGAACTACTACGAGCTTGGGCTAAGGTTCTTTCCGGGGCAGTTTCTGAAGCCAATAATTTACGATAGGTTGGCACCACATCCATATTGGAAACCACCAAGTCGGCATAGAATTTTTCGTCTCCTGCACGAATCCCTTTTGCTTTTCCAGCTTCTACTATAATTTCATCTACCCGCGAGTTAAAATGATAATTAACGCCCAAGTCTTTCGATAATTCGTAAAGCGCTTTGGTAATACTTATCATTCCACCTTCAGGGTAATAAGTACCGATATTGTGTTCTAGATGCGGAATAGAACTCATCACCCCTGGCGTTAGATAAGGACTACTTCCATTATAGGTGGCGAAGCGATCAAAAAGCTGCACCATTTTATCCGTTTCAAAAGATTTTAGATTGGTATCGTGTAAGGTTCCCGTTAACTTTAACTTGTGAATACGAATGAGAGAATTTAAAGTAGTAAAATTTAGATAGGTGGAAGCTTTGTGCAGCGATTTCTCTAAAAATACGGGACTGGTATGTTGGTAAATGTATTCCGCTTCCTCTAAATACCTTAATACATTTTCAGCCTTTTCTCCCAATTGCCTTTCCGCTTCGGCAGCAAAGTGATATTTATCGCCCGAAGCTTGCAATTTGGTGCCATCTTCCCAAAAATAATGACAGGCAATATCTTTTTTAGAATAATTAAAATATTGACGCGGATTTTTACCGCAGTCGGAAATTAATTCAACCACTAAGGTTGGCAAAGTAAATAAGCTCGGACCAGAATCGAAGCGGTAAGCCTTATTACCATTGCTACTTAACTTACCTCCTGGGTATGAATTGGCCTCAAAAACTTCAACGGAAAAACCCTGATGAGCTAAACGGCAAGCCGTTGCTAGTCCCGCGATTCCGCTGCCAATAATTAGTGCTGACTTTTTCATTTTCAAAATCTAGTGCTTTAACCGCATATTTAGGCATTAGTTTAAAATTATTGCTAATTTGAAGGAAATTATCCGACCTATGAAAATTTTAAACCTTTGCCTATTATTCTTCCTCTCAACGAATCTCCTGAAAGCTCAACCGGCTTTGTGGGATACCTTAAATTTTGAGAATACTTTGCATAGCAGTCGTTTGTATCTAGACAGCACGCAAAGCAGTGGCATCTGGCAAATCGGTAAGCCGCAAAAAACACTTTTCGACTCCGCTTATAGTGGTGATTTCGCCCTGCTAACCGATACCCTTCTAAATTATAGCTCAAGTTCAAGTGATACTTTTTATTTGGGCTTTAGCATCTACGGCAATGGTACTTCCATTGAATTTAAGCACCGTTATGACCTCGATACTCTGCATGCTTTCGGGAACATCGAACTCTCGGCTGATAGCGGTCAAACCTGGCAACTACTGCACGATAGTATTAACCCCTTCTATTTATGGACTCAGCAAAATAACAATATTGGTTCTTATGGAACTGAGGTTTATAACTTATACACCAAACACGACCTAACAGGCAGCAAAAATGGATTCACCGGTAACTCAGCTGGCTGGATTACAAGCCATATCATGTTTCCTTGTTATGCGATAAAAAGACCTTGGGAGGTGTATTTACGTTTTAACTTTTCGGCCGATTCCATGGCTCTGGCCGGAGAAGGCTGGATGATAGACGATATAATTATCAACTCCTTTGGTGGAGAATGTAGCGGATTAAGCGAAAATGCGAGCGTTCCGGTAATTGAGATCTACCCTAATCCTAATCGAGGTGAAGAATTAAGGCTCAGTAAAGCTTGGGAACAAAATGTGAAATTTAAAGTCTACAGTCTAACAGGACAGCTTGCTCAAGAAGGCAGCATAGAGGCCTTTCAACATTCCATTCCTTTGAAAGAATTGCAAAGCGGATTTTACAGTCTGCATTTTTACGAAGGAGAACAATTACTTGCTGTGGCGAAATATCAGAAGCAATAATTCCTTAGACCAATAAACCTTTGTGCCTTAGCATGGTTTTTTGGATGTGAAATGGTGGTTAAAATATAAGTCCCTCCCAGTCCTCTGGCGCTGGTTTTTGCAGTTTTTAGCACTGATGCTAATTATTGCCTTCATTTTTGCTCCCAAAAAACAGCCTATAGATTATACCGATATTTCCTTTGATAGTACTGCTAACAGTCGTTTATACTTTCACAACGTACGCAGTTTTTTCTACCGCATCGATAAACGCTCCAAAGCACCTATGCTAATTTACCAGCTGAAGCGTCGCATACCCGAGCGCGACAGTCTCAATTTAAATTTCGATATAATTCGTCAAAGCGCTGCAGATGAAGCTTTTATTTTCAGTCACCTAGGTAGTCACTTTAAGCATCTCGATTCCCTTTCTCTGAATTTTTCCGCTTTCGCAGATAGGGAAGAATTAAGCAATCTGCGTAATGAAGATCATTTTCGTATCGCCGCTAAAACCTATACTAGTTTTATTAAGGAAAAACCCATCTTTCTGATGCGCGGATCGGATACCATTCAAGAACTTTTCAGCGACCGCGCCGCATTTATTGATGCGGAAATCACCTTAGAGGACTATTTTAAATTGGTGCAGAAGAATTAAGGACTTCCCCCAATCTCTTTTAAAAACCCATCTGCCTTGAGCAAAAAAAAAACTCCTCCAATCTAATGACTGAAGGAGTTTTAAAGATGTATTATAATTTTCTTACCAGTTAAACAAAGGTCGGTCGCTCATCATGGCGTTTACCTCTTCTCTAACGCTGTTTAAGTTCTCTTCATTTTCGAAATCGCTAATTACGCGATCGATAAACTCTGCAATTTTTTCCATGTCTGCCTCTACACAACCACGAGTGGTTATAGCCGGTGTTCCCAAGCGAATTCCACTGGTAACGAAAGGCGATTTATCGTCGAAAGGAACCATGTTTTTATTGGCGGTAATATCGGCTTCTACTAAGGCATGCTCCGCTTGTTTACCGTTGATGTTCTTGTTTCTCAAGTCAATCAGCATACTGTGATTATCGGTACCACCCGAAATAATATTGAAGCCTCTTGCTACAAGCGCATCTGCCAAAGCGCTGGCATTTTTCTTAACCTGTAAGGTATAATGCATAAATTCATCCTGCAAGGCCTCGCCGAAAGCTACCGCCTTAGCGGCAATAACGTGCTCCAAAGGACCACCTTGCGTTCCAGGGAATACAGCAGCATTTAAAAGTTGGCTCATCATCTTGGTCACTCCTTTGGGGGTTTTCTCTCCGAAAGGATTTTCGAAGTCTTTACCCATCATAATAATTCCGCCACGTGGTCCGCGAAGGGTTTTGTGCGTAGTAGAAGTAACAATATGGCAATGAGGAAGCGGGTCATTTAATAGGCCCTTGGCAATTAATCCCGCTGGATGCGAAATATCGCCTAAAAGCAAAGCGCCTACTGAATCAGCAATCTCGCGAAAGCGCTTGTAATCTAAATCGCGGCTATAGGCAGAAAAACCACAAATGAGTAAATTAGGCTTCTCGCGCTCAGCAATTTCCGCAATCTTATCGTAGTTTAACCTGCCTGTTTCTTGCTCTACGCCGTAAAAACAAGTTTTAAAGGTTTTACCGCTAAAGTTTACGGGGGAACCGTGAGTAAGGTGACCACCATGTGAAAGGTCGAAACCCATAATTTTGTCGCCTGGTTTTAAACAAGCTAAAAATACCGCAGCATTAGCTTGCGAACCCGAGTGTGGTTGGACGTTGGCATATTCGGCACCGAAAAGTGCTTTCGCACGATCAATAGCAATCGTTTCTACTTGATCCACAATTTCACAACCGCCATAATATCTTTTGCCGGGAAATCCTTCCGCATATTTATTGGTAAGTACCGAACCCATCGCCTTCATAACATCCTCACTAACAAAGTTTTCGGAAGCGATTAATTCAATTCCTTCGGTTTGTCTTTCGCGTTCCTGCTCTATTAAATCAAAAATAGTTTCGTCTTTATACATATTGAGTTTTTCTAAGGGACTTAAACTTATTAATATTGCCCAAAAGTAAATAGAAAATGCTGACAGCAAACGACCCTAACCGTAAGTCTTGGTTAGATATACCAGAAAATAGCGATTTCCCCATTCACAACTTGCCTTTTGGGGTGTTTATGGCGAAAGATGATCACATTAGTATTGGAACGCGCATTGGCGATTATGCCATCGATTTAGGAGCCTTGCATCAACTTGGTTATTTTGAAGGCATCATCCTTCCGGAAGATGTGTTTTTACAAGACACTCTTAACGATTTCATAACCTTAGGAAAGCCCACTTGCCGCCAAGTGCGCAATAGAATTGCCGAAATTTTTGATGTCAACAACCCTACATTGCAAGGAAATGTGGAGCAAAGAGATATTATACTCTTCGCAGTAGAAGAAGTGCAAATGCTCATGCCCGTTTTTATTCAAGATTATACTGATTTTTATAGCAGCCGCGAGCATGCCTTTAATGTAGGAACCATGTTCCGTGGTGCTGATAACGCCCTTATGCCGAACTGGTTGCACCTACCTGTTGGCTATCATGGTAGAAGTTCTTCAATTATTGTTTCCGGTGAGAATATTCGTCGCCCGATGGGCCAGAGTAAGCCCGCTGATGCAGATGCGCCGGTATTCGGTCCGAGTAAATTATTAGACTTTGAGTTAGAAATGGCCTTCATTACCACCGATGGCAAAGCCTTAGGTGATCGTATCACAACTGAAGAAGCCGAAGATTATCTTTTTGGAATGGTGGTATTTAACGACTGGAGTGCGCGCGACTTACAAGCTTGGGAATATGTACCCTTAGGACCATTTTTAGGAAAAAACTTTGCCTCGTCAATGTCGGCTTGGGTGGTAACTTTCGATGCCTTAGAACCTTATAGAGTAGAAAAACCAAAGCAGGATCCTGAGCCACTACCCTACTTACAGTGCGCCAATAATACTTCCTACGATATTAAGCTCGAGGTTTACATTCAACCCGAAGGCGGTGAAGAAAGCCTAGTGTGCGAAAGCAACCACAAATATTTATATTGGACTATGGTGCAACAATTAGCGCATCATACGGTAAACGGCTGTAATATTAATGCCGGCGATTTAATGGCCAGTGGTACTATTTCTGGCCCCACACCTAAAAATTATGGCTCTATGTTGGAGCTAAGCTGGCGTGGTGCGAAAAGTATAACTCTTAGCGATGGCAGCGAGCGCAAATTTATTCAGGATGGCGATACCGTAATTATGCGTGCTTTCTGTGATAACGGCGGACAAAGAATGGGCTTCGGTGAAGTGCGCTCGAAAGTGCTTCCCGCTAAAGAATAAAAAGACGAATTATAAAAAGGAAAGGCCTCGCAATTGCGGGGCTTTTTTTGTTCTTAAATGGTCCTTATTTCGCTCTCGGGCAGATGGGAAATTACAGACTCTTCTTTTTCAAATCTGCAACCGCTACTCTCGCCAAATCCCCTTTCGGTCCAGACAGCCAAATGTAGTTTTCTGCTAAGCTGCCACTATAATATGTAAAGGGAAAGCTTTGCCAGCTGCGACCAGCATCTTCGGTAAAGTAGGCTCCAAATCGACTATGCGCTAGCCATTGTTTCTCATCAATAGCAATGATATTGGAGATGTATTTTCCTGCAAGGGAGATGCGTGACTCCTGTGAGACCTTCCAACTGTAGCCACCATTTTCACTAATACTAATACATTCATCGGACAGGGAATCGCCTTTGTAATCACCACCAGCAACTAAAATGCGCTTCTCATCTATAAAGGAAAAAGAAAATATGCCTTTAGAATCTGTGCCCTGATCGATTGGTGTAAAAGCCCGGTGCCAAGACTTACCATAATCTTGAGTTAAGAATATTGTTGATTCCTTACCTCCTAAACCAATGATTGCTTGGCCCTTTCCATAGGTTTTTAAAGACGTACCCGATGCGGCAAAGCCTCCTTGGTTAAGATGTGAAGGAGGAATTAAAGCTGGATCAATCGCTGTCCAAGTCTTGCCACCGTCCTTCGTTTCAATAATCGGAAGAGCTTGTCCGATGGCATCGCTAAAAGCTAAACCCCTTTGATCATCCCAAAAATCGAGGGCATCGAAAAATATACCTTCCGCTTCGTTGCGGTAGACTTCCTGCCATGATTCTCCCCCATCTTCCGTAAGGAGCATAACCGCAGGCAAACCAGCAGAAAGAATGATGGCCTTGGAGGCGCTGAAAGCATGAATGTCGCGAAAATCTGATTCGTTAAAGCCAGCAGGACTACAATTAAAAACCTGATTGCTAGCCGCTTCCACACGATAAACTTGTCCCTCTGCTCCACTGAACCAACAAATGTCGTCGGATACAGCTGAAATTCCACGAAAGCCTGCTTCAGTGCTGATATCAAATTTTTGAATATGGCTGGCCTCTTGGGCATCTGCGCAGGCGAAAAGAACCAAAAAGGAAAAAAAGTAAAGAAGCTTATTCATTTCAAAATTTTGTGGGCTCTAACCTAGATAATTTGTGGGAATAAAAAAATTGTATTAATTTCGATGTTCAAACATTGATAATATGAAACGAAGCGACTTTTTTAAAACCAGTGCTTTAGGTTTAGCAGGCCTAAGTTTATTAAAGGCTGATGCAGCAGAAAAAGCCGAAACTTTCAAAACGAATATTGACCAAGTAGGCTTTAATCACCTACCCAATCCCAAAAACAAAATAATGAATAATTCAATTTTAATTAAAGCGGATAGCCGCGGCCACGCCGATCACGGTTGGTTAAAAGCCAATCACAGCTTCAGCTTTGCCAATTATTACAATCCCGAAAGAATGCATTTCGGGGTGCTGCGCGTTTTAAACGACGATTTTATAGCTCCAGGCAGAGGCTTCGGCACCCATCCCCATGAAAACATGGAAATTATTACGATTCCCTTGGAAGGTGATCTTGAACATAAGGATAGTATGGGTCACGCCGAGGTAATCAAAATGGGCGATGTACAAGTGATGAGCGCCGGTACTGGTGTTTACCACAGTGAGTATAATGCGAATAAAGATAAGCCAGTTAAGCTTTTTCAAATTTGGCTCTTTCCCAATAAGAAGAACGTAGAGCCACGTTACGATCAAATTACCTTGGACGTAAAGAAAATGGACAATAATCTGATGCAGATCCTATCTCCCTTTAAGGATGATGAAGGTGTTTGGATTCACCAGAATGCCTGGTTCCACATGGGTAGATTTGATGCGGGCAAAAGCTTTAAGCATGCGCTAAATGCGCCCCAAAATAATGGTTTATACGCCATGGTAGTAGATGGCAAATACCGCGTGAATGGCGAAGAACTAAGTCAGCGTGATGCCTTGGGCATTTGGGAAACTGCAGAAGTAGACTTTGAAGTGATTGAGGAAGGTCGAATCCTTCTAATGGAAGTTCCGATGCAATTATCCTAAAATATAATTTTTCAAAATTTTCTAGGCCCAGATTTTTCTGGGCCTTATTTTTAAGCCATGTTAGATGCCAATTACTGGGAAGAACGATACCAAACCGGACAAACAGGCTGGGATATCGGTCAAGCCTCCCCCGCCTTAGTCGCTTATTTCGAAAAACTAGTCCATAAAGATATCCATATCCTGATTCCAGGTGCGGGCAAGGCCCACGATTTAGCCTGGTTGCACCAACAGGGCTTTCGTAATAGTGTAGTTATTGATATCAGTCCAACTGCCTTAAAACAAGCCTCAAATCTTTATCCCGGTATCCCTGCTACTCACTTTATCGAGGGTGATTTTTTTAGTCATACAGGCAGCTACGACTTAATTGTAGAGCAAACCTTTTTCTGTGCCTTATCGCCTGAATTACGGCCTCAATACGTCCAAAAAATGCACGAGCTTTTAAATCCGGGCGGCCGCTTAATGGGTTTACTTTTCGATTTTCCGCTCGGCGCAGATGGACCACCCTTTGGCGGATCGGCTGCCGAATATCAAGCCTATTTTAGTCCTCTTTTTAAGATTGAGCACTTAGAAAGAGCTTATAATTCCATTAAACCACGAATGGGAAGGGAGTTATTTTTTGAGTTGTTGAAGTACTAAACCTTTCGTTGAGTTTCTTCTAGAACCTTAGTTAACAAAAGGCTAGCTTTTTTAACTCTTAGCTTTAGCGATGTTCAGATTGGGCTATTTCATAGTTAAGCTTTGAGCTGTCGTTTGATAAAGCTGAAGGTCATTATTACACATTAAATCAAGGCATTCTTCAGCTCCTAAAAAACATAAGCTGAAACCCAATAAAATTTGTAGCCACTAAATACTTGGTCAACGAACTTTGTAAATGGAAATATTCTTATCTTTATCCTTGTCAACCAATTTATTAAAGAAAATTTTAAAGAAAATGGGGTACTACAAAACGATTGATGGTAAAAAGTATGATGGAGAAATCATCGAACTAGCTGAAAAACTGACATCTGGAGCTGGAGATGGTCGCTTATCTGTAGATGATGCCAAACAGCTACTTGAAGCAGTAAAAGATGGTGACTCTTACACCGACACGGAAAAAGATACAATTTCTTACGTGCGTGATAATTTCAAATGGACTGATGCTGCAGATTCTTGGTTTAGAACCGAAATTAGAAAGTGGGCAGCCACGAAATAGATTTATTTAAATACAAAAAGCCATGTTATAGTTATATGACATGGCTTTTTTATGTTTAAAATTTCTATCCGAACAACTTACCAAACTTATTACTAATGCTATCGCCAAGTGCAGATTTCATGCTATCGGCTAAACCATTTTCACCACCAGAAATAAGTTCTGTTAAACTAGATATATCAAAGCCATTGCTAGGTTTTTTAGCCGCTATTTTATCGAGAACAAAGGGAACTACGTAATTACTTAAGGAGGTCGCCATTGTAGAACTTAAACCTAATTTACTCATTAGGGAACTAACAAGATTACCAACCATATTGCTCACAATTGGATTAGAATTAATACTCGCTTCACCATTAAGTAACTGTAAAATATCGCCTACATTCCCAGAAGCCAAGTGCTTTGAAAGAGTGTCTTTAAGGCTATGCTCGGATACTTCCGCAACTCTCACACTCTGAGAGGAATCAAGATTAAATTTACTTCCAAATTCTTCCATCAACTCCCCTTTTACCGAGGAAAATATTGCATCTATCATGACTCTTCTATTTTATTAGTGATTTTTCTTTAACAAATAAGGTAAACATATTGGATAGTACTGTAATTAGCTTCACTCAAATTATTTACATTTTACGTGAAATGTGTTTTTCTATTTGAGCCTCACAATATAAACCATCGCTAGCAATTATATGCAATCTAAATTTTCCATAATACTTTAGTCAACTCAATCTTAAAATTCGACTCATCTGAAACCAAGCACTCGCAGCCACTTTTCCATTCTTAAAATGGACTGTCCTTCTGAAGAAAACCTCATTCGCTTAAAGCTAGATGCGCCCGAAATTCACTATTTGGACTTTGATTTAAGCAAGCGGGAATTAATAGTCTACCATCATAATTCCACCCAAGAGATAGAAAGCACTCTAGATTCCTTGTCCTTAGGAAGCCGCCTTTTGAAGAGCGAAAGTTTTAGGGGTGAATTACCTAACCCAGTAAAGGATGAAAAAGAGCAAAAACAACTCTTACTAATCGTCTTGGCCATAAACTTTACTTTTTTCCTTCTTGAAATCGTTACGGGATTCATTTCCCAGTCGATGGGACTAATCGCCGACAGCCTCGATATGTTAGCAGACGCCCTAGTTTACGGGATCAGTATTGCCGCCATTGGTACGGCTACTAGTAGAAAAAAATCGGTCGCTAAAATCGCGGGCTATCTACAAATTTTCTTGGCTCTTTTGGGTTTTTCAGAAGTACTCCGTCGCTTTTTGGGCCTAGAATATCTGCCCAATTTCCAAACCATGATGATAGTTTCTAGTCTGGCTTTAGCGGCCAATACCATCAGTTTATTGCTGCTACAAAAATCGAAGGGAAAAGAAGAAGCTCACATGCAGGCCAGTCTCATTTTTACTTCCAACGACATTATCATAAACCTAGGAGTTATAATTGCGGGAGCCTTGGTGCATTTTCTCCAATCGCCCCTACCCGATTTATTAATTGGTTGCATCGTATTCTTCCTTGTAATTAGGGGAGCCCGATCGATTTTAAGCCTTGCCAAATAAGCTTTTCCCTTATCTTGCAGCTTCAGAAAAATTGCATTCCCTTTGAAGACATTAGGTATTATTCCAGCGCGCTACCAAAGTTCTCGCCTACCCGCTAAGCCCCTCGCTATCATTGCCGATAAGCCCATGATTCAGCATGTATACGAGAGAGCTTTATCTGCTTTCGACTATCTAGTAGTAGCTACCGACGATCAAAGAATTTATAATGCCGTTCTCGCTTTCGGCGGAAAGGTAGTTATGACGAGTACGGAACATAGCACGGGCACAAATCGTTGCTTAGAAGCATACGAAATAGTGCAAAAGGAATTGGGCGATTTTGAGGTAATCGTTAACGTTCAGGGAGATGAGCCGATGATCAAAGCTTCGGAATTAGAAAGTTTGATCGCGCTCTTTACTCGCCCAGAAACGGAAATTGGCACTTTGGTAAAAGCAATTGAAACCGAAAAGGAATTAAGCAACACCAGCGGTTGTTTCGTAACTATCACTAAACAAAGCAAAGCCCTTTATTTTTCGCGTGCCCTTATTCCAGTTTTACGGGGTATACCACGCAGCGAGTGGTTAGGAAAACATACCTTTTACAAACATATCGGACTCTATGCCTATCGGCCGGCAAGCCTAAAAAGTTTTGCCCTAATGGAGATGAGTAGCTTGGAGATTGCCGAATCTTTAGAACAAAATCGTTGGTTAGAAAACGGAGGCAGCATTCACGTTGGCTTTGCTTTAGAGGAAAGCCTTTCGGTAGATACGCCCGAAGATTTAGCGGAAGTGAAGGCTATAATGGAAAAATCTTAATGAACAAAAAAGAGCTAAAAGATTTTCTCAATTTCAAGGCGGAGGAATACGAAAATCCTAATTTTATTGAATTAGATCCAGTTTCCATTCCACATCAGTTTAATCGTAAAGAAGATATCGAAATTGCAGGTTTATTGAGCGCTACCATCGCTTGGGGAAATCGCAAAAGCATCCTCACTAATGCGACCAAAATGATGGCCATTATGGAAGGGGAACCTTATCAGTTTGTCTGTTCTTATTCTGAAAGGGATTTTAAAAATTTACAGGGTTTTGTACACCGAACTTTTAATGCCGAAGACTTCGACTTTTTCATTCGGGCCTTGCAACATATTTATCTAAACCGAGGCGGATTAGAAACGGTATTTCGAGGGGAACATGCCAAGGACGCCATTTTAAACTTCCGCAGCGAAATGCTTCAAGTTGCGCATCTACCGAGGAGTGAAAAGCACCTTTCTAACCCCAATAAAAACTCAGCCGCCAAACGTCTCAATATGTTTTTAAGGTGGATGGTTCGTCCCGCAACTAAAGGCGTAGATTTTGGCTTATGGTCTTCCCTTAGTCCCGCACAGCTGAGCTGCCCGCTAGATGTACACAGTGGTAATGTTGCCCGAAAACTTGGACTTTTAAACCGCAGGGCCAACGACTGGAAAGCGGTGGATGAGTTGGATCTCGCCTTACGGAAACTCGATAGGCAAGATCCAGTTAAATACGATTTCGCCCTTTTTGGGATGGGTGTTAATGAGAAGTTTTAGGCCTCATAATCTGCGACCTTTTTAATATCCTTGGATTCGATAATAGTTTCTGCTTTTTGGCCCTTACTTAAAGCCCACATAGCTTTGGCAATATCAGCCGCTTCTACTCCTTTGTACTTTTCGGGAATTAAAAAAGAGAGGCCATTCATTATTACCTTGCCGATGCTTTCCCCCAAACGCTTTTCTTGTCTTGGTCCCATAATCATGGAAGGGCGCAAAAAGTAAGACTGTTTCAAGTTTAAATTTCGAATGGCTTCTTCCATTTCTCCTTTAGTTTTAAGGTAAAAGTTTTTACTCTGCGCATCAGCGCCCAGCGAAGAAACAACGCTAAAGTGTTTAACATTACCCTTTTTTGCCAATTCAGCGGCCTTTACAGGGATGCCAAAATCAATAGCACGGTAAGTTTCAGTATTACTTGTTTTGGCTTTGGTAGTGCCAATGCAAACAAAAACCGCATCTGCTTCTAAGCGCTCGGGCCAGAAATCGTCGCTTAACAAATCGCCCAAACGCTCTTTCACTTTGGGACTTTGCATACCTAAAGTTCGGCGAGAGTAAAGTTCGATTTCGGTATAGTCACTGTCATTTAATAATTCCGTGAGTAAAAAATGACCCACCAAACCAGTTGATCCTAAGAGTATTGCTTTCATTAAATTTTATTCTTGATTAAAGTCGATATGTTCTAAATACCAACCATCTTTAAAGTAGAAACGCTTTATTCCAAAATGATGCAAGGCATAGCCAGTAACAATTGCCCCAAGACTGACATAGACGGTTAGAGGACGAATTATAGGCCGATCGCCATTGATAGCCGCATTAAAAATTATTATCGCTGGAAATAAGGTAGCACCTGCCATGGCTGCTTTGCCAAAGAAGGGCATCAAGCCGCGATCCAATCTTAAAGCAACAATATTTTCCTTCCTAACAATTTTAGTCCCGAACACGATACGATTGCTATCGGCCTTAACAAAATCGCCTGAAAGCCAAAATTCCTCATCGCCATTGCGGACTTTTATTTCTAAAAAATCACCTTGACTCCAGCGGTAGGCCGGGGTTTCTCCTTTCTTTTTTAAATACAGATATTGTTGCGCATCTGCAAAGAGCGTAGAAAGAAGAAAAAACAAAAGACTAAGAGGTAGAGTTAGGCTTTTCATTGGGTTCTTTTTTTTCTTGAATGTGGTAATGAATTGTTAAAGGGTAATCATTTCTTGCCGTGTGGCCCATCCAGTAATCTTGTCCGTATTTCTCAATTTCATGGCTTAAATCGTCGCTAATATCTTCATAGGCCAATCTTTGTGATTTAAAAGTACGGGGCTCTGATTTACGAAAGTACCAAGCAAGGACTACTCCTATAATTCCTCCCGAAATATGTCCTTCATAGCTTACTCTTTCTTCAATGGGGGCTAAACCCCAAACTAAGCCTCCGTATAAAAACACTATTAACAAACTTAGAGCTAAAAGGTTAGCATTGGACCGAAGAATACCACTAAAAAAAATAAAACTAGCAAAGGCATAAATTAAACCCGAAGCACCGATATGGTAGCTTTCGCGTGCAAAAAACCAAACCAATAATCCACTAAATATCCAAGAAATCCATAACACTGGTTTTGCATTGCGAGGATAAAAGAAATAGATAGCCGATAGTAGAATAAAAAGAGGAATGGAATTATTAGCAATGTGCTTTATGTCGCCGTGTAAGATGGGGCTAAGAACCACACCTAATAAAGATTGCCAACGTTGTGGAAAAATACCAAACTCATACATGCGGAGATCAAAGAAGGTATCTAGGAGGAAAACAAACCAAATTACTAGTAAAAGTAATAGTGGCTTAAACATGAAGTCGAGACTAATCTCTTCCTTATTTAATCCTTTGCCGACGCTAATCGAAAATGTTTTGCCTTTATTCATGCTTGTTAAATGTAGTACTTTTACAGGCAAATAATATTCCGCATGCATGCCCCTCTTGCCGAAAGGCTTCGTCCCATAAATTTCGATGATATTATTGGCCAAAAAAAGCTAATTGGTAAGGAGGGAAACCTGCGGCTTCTTTTAAAGCAGGGCTTGGTGCCATCTTTAATTTTTTGGGGACCACCCGGGGTGGGTAAAACGACATTAGCCCAAATTATCGCCAAGCAAAGTGGTCGTAAATTTTTCACCTTAAGTGCTATAAACAGTGGGGTTAAGGATGTTCGTGAAGTAATTAGTCAAGCCCAGAATCAAGGTCTCTTTGCCCAAGGTAAAGCCCCTATTTTATTTATTGATGAGATTCATCGCTTTAGCAAATCGCAGCAAGACAGCCTACTTGGAGCGGTTGAAAAAGGAATTATTGTTCTAATTGGCGCCACTACCGAAAACCCTAGTTTTGAGGTTATTCCTGCCCTGCGTTCGCGCTGTCAAATTTACACCTTAGAATCACTAAGTGCAGGAGACCTCCTAGAGCTCCTAAATCGAGCCCTTACTAAAGATAGCTGGCTGATTGACAGAGAAGTTAAGCTTACTGAAAAGGAAGCTCTAATGCGGTATAGTGGCGGAGACGCGCGTAAGTTCCTCAATAATCTAGAGCTGGTTGTCGGTCAAGTTGACAAGGGCGGTGAAATCACTAATCAGCTCGTAGAGAAGATCTTACAAAATACCAATACCCAGTACGATAAAAATGGTGAGCAGCACTATGACATAATTAGTGCTTTTATAAAATCTATTAGAGGTAGCGACCCGAATGCGGGTTTATATTGGCTAGCCCGAATGATTAAAGGTGGAGAAGATCCGAAATTTATTGCGCGACGACTGTTAATTCTCGCCTCTGAAGATATTGGCTTGGCCAATCCCAATGCCTTATTATTGGCGAATGCTTGTTTTGAAACGATTGAGAAGATTGGTTGGCCAGAAGGGAGAATCACCTTAGGGCAATGTGTGGTTTATCTAGCCAATTCCGCCAAAAGCAATAGCGCCTATATGGGTATTAACAAGGCCATGGCCGAAGTTGATAAAACAGGGGACTTAGCAGTACCCCTATCCTTAAGAAACGCACCTAGCCAGTTAATGAAAGAATTGGGTTACGGACAAGACTATCAGTATAGTCATAATTATCAAGACAACTTTAGTAACCAAGAGTTCTTGCCCGAGGCCTTAAGTGGCTCAGTATTTTACGAGCCAGGCGGAAATATAGGTGAAAAAAAAACCAGCGAAGTTTTGAAACAACGCTGGCCTAAATATTATTCTAAATAATTTTAAAAACCGGTGAAGGTAAGAGTCGTATTTACGCTACCACCATCAACACTGTTTAGCTCGATGCTATATAAGTTATTACATCCGTCAGCCGAAAGAAAGTCGATACTGCCACCCGTGTAAGTAACACCTGTTCCTGCCATGGTAAGATTTATTATACCTTCTTCCAAGCGGTATTGGCAAGTACTCTTATAACTTAATGGTGAAGTAATACTTGCAGTTAGTGTAATTGTATCTGCTACACCAGTAGAAGTTCCCGATAAAGTGTATGAATCATCCGAAACATCACCAATGGTGGTAAATCCATCTACCCAAGTAAGGGTTTTACTGGCAGAAAGAGAGAAGGTATTGTCTTCGGCGTCTGTAACCGATAAACTGGTTAAGGTTAGGGCAAATACATCATTACCTTGATTAGCTACATTAAATGATCCAGTTACAGGCTTATCTGCTTCCTTGTAATTTAAGAAAGTTCCAGCGATGCTGGTTCCAGATGCCATATAATCACTTCCGCCACTCATTAATAAGTTGATTTCACCTTCTCTTAAAATACCATCGCTACCGGAAGCACCAGTACCATAGTCAATTTTCACCAAGGCTCCTGCACGTGTTACCATCGCGCCGTCAATTACCGTCGTATCGTTAGTAATAAAGTCGTTATCGCGCATAGCTAAATCGATCGTATTAAAAATACGACTACCCGTTGATTCAGCTAAAATGTATAGCTCACCAACTTTTGATTCTACTTCGCCAGCTGATCCTAAAGGATTTTCTTCATCACAAGATGCAAAACCAAAGGCAATAAGGCCTGCTAGGAAGAATTTTGAATTTAATTTTCTCATAGTGGAAGGGGGATTTAAAAATAATTGATAAAGTTATTGGATTCGTTGTTTGTTTGCGAGGGTGTATTAGTCTTCGCTTCTTCTTGCTTTTTCTTCTTCTCCTTCTTTCCGTAAAAAGTAAGGTTAATGCCAAAGCGGAAATTGGTAGTCTGCAATCCTCCGTAATCAACCATGCCGAAAATATTGTCCGACATGAGGTATAATTGAAAAGCGCCTAATTTAAGATCAAAGCCAGCGCCAATATTATGAGCAGTACCATTTATCATCGAGTAGCCTGCAGTAAACTGAAAAGTTCTTGATAATCGTCCTTGGTAGTTAACTCCAAAATCATGGAAGGCTTCACCATTCCAAATACGACTGTGGTATAAAGCACCAAAAGTGTGTTTCTCGTTAATATGGTAATTAGCTGCTGCAAATATCCGAGGCATCAAACTTCTAGAATAGGAATCTCCATCTACTTCTTGGAAGTTGAATCCTGCTTCAAGGCTGTCAACCGCGCGATCTACAGCATCACCAAAATCGTTGGCGGCTAAATCGGCTTCGATACCTCTAAACTCAAATTCACTATCACTAACATAACTACGGGTATAGTCATTATAAGTAATTGAACCTATATCTAGAACCGAAGCACTAAAGCTCCATTTGTCACTAAGTTGATAATGTGCACCGAAATTAAATGAGAAGCCTGTGTTATCTGCGAAGGCAATATTCATAGGTTCTATCGCATCTGCCTCAAAGGCACTTGCACCAGCACTGCGCACTAAAATATCTGAACGACCATTAATAGTGTAGGTAGAATCGTTAGTTAAACTAATATTACTACGCTCAATATAAGCATGTTGCTGTCCAATTAAATAGTTAGCACGTACACCTAATGTTAATTTCTCATTTAGGAAACGATGTTGATAGCCTAGATAAAAAGCTGTTCGATTGGAAATCTCCAAATCAAAAGTGCTTAAGTCTAGTTGAGTGATGGAGTTATTATTCTCACTAAACATTACCTGAAATAATTGATAAGGAATATCCATGGTAAGATTAATGTGTTGCGTCGCTCCGAGACTTACAAAACCTTTCTTTAGACTAAAGCCTATGCCCAAAAGATCTACGGTTTGGTTAACTGCCAGCTGACTGCTTGCATCCAAACCGGCGGTTACATTGCGCAGGTTGGCGTTGATGTCGGTATTCGCTTCAAAGATATCTACGGCGCTAAAACCGCTATTATGATAATGGGTACTTAATCCAGAAATAGCTGGCAGTCCAACCCAAACCTTTGTTTGCTGGGGCATAGCAGGATTGGTATGCAAGCTTTGGCTAATCGCATTAAAATTATAAAGTAACATATCGCTTTGCGCAGATGCGGAAAAAACAATAGCGGCTGCCAAAGAAAGGGTGCTTAGTATCTTTTTCATTACAGCGAATTCACTTTAATATTACTATTCGCTTGGATGGCAGCGCGAATTACCAAATCGTAATCGGTATACATTTTCACAACATCTTGTCCGTTATTGGTTGAGTTTACCGAAGCTATGAAACGCAAAGATCCAGAGCGCAGTAAAGCCCTTATCAAGGTTTGATCAAATACCACTTGGTTATCGGCAATAGCGGGCGCTACTACTCTACCATTATTATCAATGGGCGCTGCATTTAATAAGCCTATTTCAAAGCCACCAATACTATCCGCAGTTACCGAATCTTGTAATACTACCCGTAAGTTTAAGTCTAGTGGTAAACCATTCTCGCTATTAAAATAAAGGGTAAGCTTTTCAAAGAAGTCCTCATTGCCACCTGCGCTAATGCTAAAATCTTCTATAGTTTGATCCAAACGCATATCTTCCATTCGCATTTCCATAGGAACACTTACTTCAAAGTCAATAACCACATTGGAAGAGCTCGCAATAAAGTTGGGAGGCCCAACATTGCCATCTGGGTTAAGGCTAATGTTTCCCGCATACAAAATAGTCTGCGGAATATTTGCTAAAAAGTTGGTGATCTGTGAATTATTAGCATTTAAACTAAAGCGTGATTCTTGAACCACCCCGGGTGACGGAGATGATAAGATATTAAATGGTGGTGCATTTAAGGAAACTAAAGTCCCTTCCGAATTTTGACCATCAAAATCTGTAGTAATACGGATAGGTAAACCTACCGTTGATTTGGTGATGAGGGTTAGGTTTGGATTGGTTAAGTATAAACCTCCAGCGAAATTGGCAATACCATTAATATCAAAATTGAAATTACCCGATGGCGCAGCCTGAACCCTTTGTCCAAAAAAGCCGCTAGCGACTTCTAAACCTAGATTTTTTAGAGCAACACCGCATAAATAAGTCGCGTTACTTGGAAGAGCGGCTGTATCGGCATCCAATACTTTAATACCAATATCGAGATAGTTAACTCGAGTACCTCCATCGCTAAAATCGAAAGTTAGTCCATTTATAATGGAACTGTCTAAAAGGTTTCTTTGCAGAGCTTCAAGGCTAAAGGTATCCGAATAGGTTTGCCCGTTTAAAGTGGCATTGTAAAAGGTTAGCTCAAAACGAATATCGCTCATGGCTGAATCGCTAGCGACTATTTCCATTCCGATAGTTCCTGAGGAAAAAGTGGCTGCTCCTAATTGCGCTCCAGCAATCGTCCCCAAAGCTACTCCCACTCTAAAAAAGGGTTGCGCCTCCGAAACAACTAAGTCAAAAGGATCTTGATCAGGAATGGTTAAAATATCACTGGCTGAATAAGTGAATACAGAGTCTTGACGATAGTAAATGCGTAAAGAATTATCTGGATCTACTACAATGGTAGAATCAATGTCATTTACTAAATCACCTAAATTTAAAGTTAAAGTGGCAAGAGGAATCGTGCCTGAAGGATTTATGGCGATATCATCAACCATATCAAAGTCTAGTTCCTTGCTACACGAAACTAGAATTAGTCCCAGTAAAGAGACTCGAAGTAGATACTTCTTCATTTTTTTTCCCAAATTTTGTTAAAGCCCCCACTTCTTCGCAAAGCTAATAATTTAATTTGATAAGACATTTAGCTTATCCTATCAGAATTATTTAACGAAAAGCATTTTCATAACTATTTCGAAATGATTCTCATTTCCGTCCGTCGATTTTTCGACCTTCCTTTTTCGTCTTCATTACTGGCGATGGGTTTAGTGGCGCCATATCCTTCTGACTTAAGTCGCTTAGGATCAATGCCTAATTTTACCAAACGGTTCAAGACTGCTTTAGCCCGATTTGCACTTAATTCTTTATTATGAGCTAGCGTTCCTTGATTATCTGTATGCCCTTCAAGCAATACATTAAGACTTGGGTTTAATTGTAAAAACTGAAACACTTTGGCTATTTCCTGATCGCTTCGCTTACTAATCTCATAGGAATCGTAGTCAAAAAAAACGTTTTCCAAGGTCACACTTTGCCCGGCTTTAATGGGCTCTAATTCCAGCAATAGCTCTAAAGCTTCTTCCCTATTCTCATTACTTAGGGCAAAATTTCTAGAAAAGAAAAGGTAGCCTGGTTGCGCAATTGATAAACCGTAGTCGCTTCCAACAGGCAATACCGCATAAAATTCCGCCTCTTTCGTAGTGTTCCGCGATAAGAGTTTGGTGCTATCCTCTAAATTGAAAAAATCCAAACTAGAAGGAACAGGAGCCCGAGTTTCGATATTAATTACTTTACCTCTTAAATAAGCAATAGCCGAGGCCTGCACTTGCGGTGGCAATTGAAATTCGTATAAATCCAATTTACCGAAACCATCTTTCAATGCATCACTACTGAAATAACCAGTTCTACCATCGGGGGCAACGATAAGACTAAACTCTTGAAAAGGAGTATTGATTGGATGTCCCAAATTCTTCGGTTCGCCCCAACTGCCATCTGCTTCACGTTTGGAAACGAAAAAATCTAAATCACCCATGCCAGGATGACCCGAGCTACTGAAATAAAGATGCTCATTGTCGAAATGTATATAAGGCGACGTTTCTTGCTTGTTGGTATTAATTTTCCCTTTAATCGGTTCTGCTTTACTCCAACGACCACCCGAATATTCACTGTAGTAGATGTTCATATCAGGATCTGAGCCGCTACGACCGCGCACGAAATACAAAGTTTTAGAGTCAGATGAAATCGAGGGCTGGCTTTCCCACATTACGGAGTTAATCGCTGGACCCAAATTAACAGCTTTGGTCCACATGCCATCACTTTGCAAAAAGGAAGCGTAGATATCGCAAGAACCTGCACCATCTGGTCTTTCACAAGCGGCAAAGAAAATTATTTTACCATCAGAACTAATACTTTGTGCCCCCTCATTTCCTGAGCTGTTTAATCGCCCTGGAATCATTTGTGCTTGCGACCACGGAGCCTTTGCACTATCTCTTTCTGTGTACCAAAAATCTTCGTCTAATTTTTGTCCCTCTAATTTTCGATGAGTAAAAACTAGCGTATTCCCATCCGCAGAAATAGAAGGAAAATATTCCATTTCACGCGAGTTAACCTTGGCTCCAAGATTAATGGGATTGTAGGGAATCGATTCTTTTAAAGCTTCTATGGCAAATTTTGCGCTGGCAATTATTTCCTCCGCCTCTTTGATATACTTGGAACTTGCGCGCGGCTCTGCTTTGTAAGTTTCTAAAAAGGGAATGCTTTCTTCATAGCGCTGCATATTGTAAAGCTGGCGGCCATGAAAGAGACTTAAATAATAAGGCGCCTCTAATTTCTGGGCTTCTTCGTAACATTGAAGGGCCTCTTCTGCCCTACTTAGTTGATTGAGAATATCCGCCTTAAACAACCAAGCATCTACAAATACGGGACTGTCCTCTAGGGCGTCCTCAATCTCTTCAAGTGCCTCCTTATATTGATACTCGTTTACTAAGGTGCGGGCCTCCATTAGCTTTTTCCGGGCCTTTTTACTTTGGGCACTTAAATTTATCGCACTAAAACTTAAAAGAAGAAATATACAGAGTCTTAACATATCAATTTTTAAAGCAGAATAAAGAAGGAAAAATTGCTCCTGTATTCCTTTATGGCGTGAAAATAAGGTTATTTTTAGCGTATGAAAAATATAAATCTTCTTTGTTTCATTATTATTAGCAGACTTTTAATTTCCTGCTCTAAAAAAGAAGAAAACCCTAGTGTGAATTCTGCCTCCCTAAAATTTACCATGGGGGTACATTGCGGTTGGGGCCTCCGTTTTGATTCCCTTACGGTAGATGCGAACCAAGCTCACCTCGTCCAAGATTTTTGGGACGCATCAAGCAATACAAGAATTACGGTAGATAGCAAGCAAAGCATTAGTAGCACTGAGGTAGATGCCTTAGAATCAGCTTTAGACTGGAATTATTTTAGCTCCTTAAATTATAATTCAGGCAATTTACCCGTAGATGGTTGTGATATCTGGTTGACCATTGAAAATGGCAGTCTCAAGCATCAAATTGTTTTTGACATGGCCGACACTATTCCTCAGCTACGCATCTTAACCAATCAATTAGATAGCATTTGGAGTCGCCTTGGCGTTTTTCCGGAAGGTATGCTCGATAATTTTTAGCATATAAGATTTTATCCAAATATTTCGTAATCAGCGATATATATTAGTAATAGCAAGGTAGACTAAAGCCCTCAAATTCCGCTGTTTTTTAACTAGCTTTGCACCTCTCAAAAAAGCAGCAATTTATGAGCGAGTCTAGCGTAGATAATAGCAGCAACGATGTAAGCATCGAAGAAATAAAAGCCAATGTTTTAGCCGATTATCGCTTAGCGATAGAAAGTAGAGAAGCGAGCCTTATTGGCCGTCGCGAAGTTCTTACTGGTAAAGCAAAGTTCGGGATTTTCGGAGACGGAAAAGAGCTCCCCCAATTAGCTTGGGCAAAGGTTTTTAGAAAAGGTGATTTCCGTTCGGGCTATTATCGTGATCAAACTTTTATGATGGCCATTGGCGCCCTCACTACCCAAGAGTTTTTCGCTAGTCTCTATGCCGATACCAATCATGAACTAGAGCCCGCATCTGCCGGAAGGCAAATGAACGGACACTTTGCTACTCAAAGTTTAGATGCCGAAGGAAATTGGAAAAACCTTCTCGACCAAGGTAATAGCTCGGCCGATATTTCTCCTACCGCTGGGCAAATGCCCCGCCTGTTAGGTTTAGCAGAAGCGAGTAAATATTACCGTAACAATAAAGGCCTTAAAGACTTCAGCCAGTTTTCGAACAAAGGCAATGAAGTAGCTTGGGGATCCATTGGTAACGCATCTACCTCTGAAGGTCCATTTTTTGAAACTATCAATGCTGCCGGGGTTTTACAGGTACCTATGGTTATTTCTATTTGGGATGACGATTATGGTATTTCCGTTCATAGTAAGTACCAAACAACTAAAGAAAATATTTCAGAAATCTTAAAGGGATTTCAAAGAAATAATGAGGAGAATGGCTACGAAATCCTTCATGTAAAAGGTTGGGATTATCCAGCTTTAATTGAAACGTACGAAAAAGCAGATCGTATTGCCCGCAAAAAACACATCCCAGTAATGGTGCATGTTACGGAGCTTACTCAACCGCAAGGCCACAGCACTTCTGGTTCACATGAGCGCTACAAAAACGAGCAACGCTTAAACTGGGAACGCGAGTTTGACTGTATTAAAAAAATGCGCGAGTGGATTGTAAGCAGCACTTTAGCGACGGATGAAGAATTAGATTTATTAGAAAAAGAAGCCCAAAAAGAAGCCCGTCAGGCAAAAAGCGCTGCTTGGAAGAATTTCATTTCGGCCATTAAAAGTGATATTAATGAGGTTTTAAACCTATTAGCCGAAGCAAATCAAGTGGCTGATGATCCTACTGTTATTGCCGAACTAATAAAAGATTTACAAAGTAATGCCGAGCCTTTACGTCGCGATGGCGTTTCTGCTTTGCGCAAGGCTTTACGCCAGATTCGTAACGATAATAGCGGATTAAAATCCAAAATAACCACTTGGTTAGGCGAAAACTTAGCTCTTAACCATAACCGATACGGCAGCCACCTTTACAGTGAAAGTGAACTCTCTCCTCTGCATATTAAGACCGTTGCGCCCGAATATTCCGCAGACTCGAAGGAAGTGGATGCTCGCATTATTCTGCGCGAAAACTTCGACCGTCTATTGGGCGAACGTCCTGAAATATTAATCTTCGGTGAGGATAGTGGTAAAATTGGTGATGTTAATCAAGGTTTAGAAGGCTTACAAGACAAACATGGCGTGAGTCGCGTATCGGATACTGGTATTCGTGAAGCTACCATTTTAGGTCAAGGAATTGGCATGGCGATGCGCGGTTTAAGGCCCATTGCTGAAATTCAGTACCTAGACTACCTACTCTATGCTTTGCAGGTAATGAGTGATGATTTAGCTACCGTACATTACCGTTCTAAAGGTCGCCAGAAGGCCCCAGTTGTGGTACGCACACGCGGTCACCGCCTAGAAGGAATATGGCATAGTGGCTCTCCTATGGGAATGATTATCAATGCCGTAAGAGGAGTGCACGTTTTAGTTCCTCGCAATATGACACAGGCAGCTGGTTTTTACAATACCGTTTTAGATGGGGATGACCCTGCACTAATTGTAGAGTGCTTGAATGGTTACCGTTTAAAAGAAAAAATGCCCGATAATCTCGCTGAGATTCGCACGCCTTTAGGGATACCCGAAAAAATTCGCAGTGGTAGAGATATTACTGTAGTTTCTTACGGATCTACTTTAAGGGTAGTAATGGAAGCAGCTGAGGAATTAGCCAAATTTGGAGTTGATATTGAAGTTATTGATCCTCAATCACTTTTACCTTTTGATGTTAACCATTCTATTGTTGAAAGCTTAAAGCAGACCAATCGCCTTCTAGTAATCGACGAAGATGTTCCTGGTGGCGCTAGCGCTTTTATTTTGCAGCAAATTATTGAAACCCAAAAAGGCTTTCAGTATTTAGACAGTCCCGCACAAACCCTTTCCGCGAAAGCGCACCGCCCCGCTTATGGCAGCGATGGCGACTATTTCAGCAAGCCTAGTGCGGAAGATATTTTTGAGAAAGCCTACGCGATAATGCACGAATTTAATCCCGAGCAGTTCCCTGCTTTATACTAATATTGAGTACTCACACCCGTCTTCATAAAAACCTAGTGGCCGCCGTAATTGAGGCCCTAGAAACTGCTTTTGGAAAAGGCTATTATGCCGATAAAGTAATAGAACGCATCTTAAAACAAAACCCTAAATGGGGCGTACGCGATCGTGGCTTTATTGCCGAAAGCACCTATGAAATAGTACGTTGGTGGCGATTATTATGGGAAATTTACGGCAAAGAACCCAGCACTAAAAGAAAAGACTTGTACCGTTTATTCGGTATTTGGTGGCAGTTAGAAGGCAATGAACTTCCCGAATGGCCACAATTTGATGTGGTAAATGGTATCGACGTAAAAGAACGTCGCGCCCAGCTTGGTGGCTCCCTTGCGGTAGATGAGTCTTTCCCGGATTGGCTCGATAAAGTGGCGCGTGAGGAACTAGGAGATGATTGGGATGCGATTGCTAAAGCTTTGAACATTCCCGCCAAGGTTTTCTTACGAACGAATACCCTAAAAACCGATCGCCCTAGTCTACTGGCTCGTTTGGAAGAAGAGCGTTGCATAGCTCACGCGATGAAGCAAAATCCTACAGGGTTAGTTTTAGAAAAGCGCATCAATACCTTTAAATTACAGAGCTTCCAAGATGGACTGTATGAGGTACAAGATGGCGGTTCGCAAATGATTGCGCCTTATCTTGAAGTTAAACCAGGCATGCGCGTTATCGATGCTTGTGCGGGTGCAGGTGGTAAATCTTTACATCTTGCGGCTTTAATGGAAAACAAGGGGCAGTTAATTGCCATGGATGTGGAAGCTTGGAAGCTGAAAGAATTGCAAAAGCGCGCCCGCCGCAATGGGGCGCATAATATTGAAACCCGTCCGATAGAAAATGCGAAAAGTATCAAACGTTTGCACAATTCGGCCGACCGTTTATTACTAGATGTACCCTGCTCTGGCACAGGTGTAATTAAGAGAAATCCTGATAGTAAATGGAAATTACAGCCTGAGCATTTAGATCGTGTGCGTAAAATTCAAGGCGATATTATTGAAGATTATTCAAAGATGTTGAAGGTAGGCGGTAAAATGGTTTATGCCACTTGCAGCATACTTCGTTCGGAGAATGAGGATCAGGTAAATCGCTTTTTAGAGAAACATCCTGAATTTGAATTAATTAAAGCTGACCGCGTTAATCCGAGTAGTTGGAGTGATGGTTTTTTTATGGCTTTATTGGAGCGTAAGGCCTAATTAAAATCTAATAATACTAGGGCTCATTTTAAAAGTAATTGCTTAGCGATCTATTATGTTTTCTTGCTGAAAGCGTTTTTGTTCTTGAAGGTAAAGAGCAATTAAAGCTATGGCAGAAACTAAAGCTACTATTCCGAAAAAGAAGGACTTAGGTAGTACTATAAATTGTGCAATTAGGACCATGAGCGTTATTACACCTACTATTAAAGGCCAGATAGAAGGTTTTCTTCTTCTATACCTCTTGGCTAAATAAGCACCAGGAAAATGTTGAGGAACTTCGGCCAAAGGAATTAGGTTAAGCCACTCTTTTTTATTTTTACTGAAAGGCTCGTATTCTATTTCGAAACCTTTAAGATCCAGCGGGTTGCCTTCTCCCTCACTTTTTGTTATTACCCCTGTTCCGTGATCGGTATCATAAGCTATCATGTATAAATCGCTGCGTTCGGAGCGCACTTGCACCCATGCCTTCCAACAATCTCCAGTCCACGTGCTAGTTTGACGCGGTACTAATTGCATTTCATAGGAAGTAGGCGACAAATCGTGGCAAACTACACAGCCACCCTTATTTATGTGATTAAGGGCATTTTGTATATCACGATATACCTGATCCGCATGATGTAAGCCATCTATGAAAATGATATCCCATTTTAAATCACTGTCTATCTGATTGAAAAACTCATCTGAAGTCATCCGATGCGTGGGCTTAGCATGTTTATACTGCCCTTCGGCTGGGTCTACCGATTCTTTGCTAGCAATATCAATCGCGCGAAAATTATTAGCTCGATCCAGGCCAATTTCAAGGTAAGTTTGGTACGAGTTTTTGATTATTAAACTATTAATAATGTCGGTTTTACTTATCTGCTGCATACAAAACGTGTTCATTCGAAGGGAGTACCATCCGGGAATAGAAATATATTTTTTGAGGCTTTCAAAATAGAGATAAAACTAATACCCTCAAAATTACGCCCAGCTAAAAAAGCCTTCAATCCGAAAATAGCTAATTAGAATGTCGATCAATGTTTAATAAAAGCTTCTTGTCCCAGATAATATCCGCCCTCAGTCCATAAACGTAAATAGTAGATTCCATGCGCCCAATTTCTTAAATCAATACCTTCATCCGAGCTGACTGAATTGTATCCAAGACTAAGACGCAAATAGCCTTCATTCTCAATAATAATATCATCAATAGTATAGGAAAGACCATCGTCTATTACTCTTCCAAAACCTTGAGCTAACAGTATCTGACTGTAAAACAAAACTAGAATAACATTAGATAATTTTCTCATGGGCTAATTCCTTATAAAGGCTCTTCTACCTAAGTATTCTCCACTGCGGGTCCATAATTGTAAATAGTAAATACCAGGTGGCGCTGTTCTTAGGCGAATACCCTCCATCACATCAAAAAAGCCAGATTGACTTGGTTTTCCACTAACATCCCAAATTTTATAATCGAGCTGACCTTGATCCTGATCGTAAAAAACATCTAATATTTGCTGCGCTTTTCGGTAATGAACATTAAAAATATTTTCTCCCAATAAAGCTTTGCTGTTCCCTTGGGCATCTATGTAAATTAAAAGGGCTTGGCCCTTACTAACAGACTTTGCCGCTCTACCGCCCAGGTAAAAACTCCCATCAGGCATGCTCCACATACAAGATATGCCATAGCGGGGATAATCTTGTAAATTAAAATTACGGTAAAGGTGTTTACCATCCGCTTCGAAGCGATGGAGGTCTATACTGCCATCAGGCATAAAACGCAACCAATCTAACACCCCGTCTTCACGGGGCTTTAGGCTTTTCATTCCAAATCCAGTACGCAAGTTTAATTCCTCCATTCCTAAAAGTGGACCTTCAAAATTAAGCGCATATTCAAGCGTATCCTCTAAGCGGTACCAGTAGTGGTAAAGCTTAGCCCCTAGCGTATCACGATAAGTTTTACTAAGACCTTTGCGGAAAAAGGACTGATAATCGTTAAGGTCGGCTGCAAGCAATTGAGAGTCTACCCATACGCTGTCAATTAAGCCTCCCTTTTTAAAGCGAAAACGCAATGAGTCTTGAATTAGCTCCCATTGTTTGCTCTCAGGCAGATAGCTCAGATGACCATTCTCCGGTTTTAAAGGGTACTGGAGGGAATCTATAAAACGATAGCTCTGAGTTTGTGGATCTAAATAAGTGAGATAAGCCTTGCGTTCTTGGTCTAAAATAAAACGCCCCGAATCGCGAATACTTAGGGCGCTCACTAAAATAAATACAGAATCATTTTTAAGTGCAGGATCGCTCAAACAATATTTTTCGGGACTTATTAAGGCCGTATCTTTAGAACTAAGGTTTAGGAAACGCCAGGTAGTTTTATGTTCCTCGAAGTATATATTAGTTTCATGGCGAGATAAGTATAAATCAGGATTTAGTTTAAAAATACTAACCGATGAAAGCGATTGATCTATAGTGCCTGGTAATTGAGCAAGAAGTGAATTTTGCTGCGGATTATAAACACCTATGCCTATACCACGGCTGGTAAGCCTGTCAGTTTCAGTGCGACTATTGTACTCTTCATAGCTTTGGAAAACCAGGCTATTACTGGCGGAATCTATGGAAATAGAATGGATGCGGAAATCGCGGTATAAATCATTAACAGAAAGATCTAATAAGCGCTCAAAACCTTGCGACCAAAGAGGGAATTTTAAAAATAGAACAGCAAAAACCAAGGTAAAATTGCGCATTTTCGAAACGAATTAAACAGGGCTATAAAGTACGGTTAAAATAAATTACCGAAATATCGCTGACGATAAACGGTACTAAATTTTCGATTAAGTGTAA
The DNA here is from genome assembly GCA_963977415.1 of uncultured Schleiferiaceae bacterium. Taxonomy (GTDB): domain Bacteria; phylum Bacteroidota; class Bacteroidia; order Flavobacteriales; family Schleiferiaceae; genus Croceimicrobium. The sequence continues at coordinate 122,484 of CAXBOS010000011.1, forward strand.
AGTCAAAAATTACTAGCCAGCAAGAAAGGATGCTAAAACCTATGTAAATTGCAAGCGTTTTCATTCTACATTTCAAGATAAAACCTTCAAAATTGAGCACAAGAACAACAGAATCCGACAGCCATCATCAGAACATTGATAAGATGCAAACCCGCCAAATTCTGGAGGGCATAAATCAAGAGGATCACCGGGTTCCACAGGCAATTGCAAAGGCTTTAGATAGCATAGAACTCGCGGTAAACCATATTGCTGAAAAGATGCAAATGGGCGGGCGATTATTTTACCTCGGAGCAGGCACTAGCGGTCGTTTAGGCGTAGTAGATGCGAGTGAACTTCCCCCCACTTTTGGCGCCGATCCCAATTGGGTAGTGGGTTTAATTGCAGGTGGAGATGGTGCCATTAGAACAGCAGTTGAATTTGCCGAAGATGATACAGAAGGAGCTTGGCGCGATTTACAAGCCTATCAACCCAATACAAGTGATGTGATTTTAGGAATAGCCGCCAGCGGCACCACTCCCTATGTGATTGGAGGTCTTCAAAAAGCGCGTGATTTAGGAATAAGTACCGCCTGTATTGTTTGTAATGCAAATTCGCCTGTGGCCAAAGAAGCCGATTTCCCCATTGAAGTTATCGTAGGGCCAGAGTTTATCACCGGCTCTACCCGCATGAAAGCCGGTACCGCTCAAAAGCTGGTTTTGAATATGATTTCTACCGCTGTGATGGTGAAATTAGGTCGTGTAAAAGGCAATAAAATGGTAGATATGCAAATGAATAACAACAAGTTAGTAGATCGTGCCATTCGTATGCTTATGCAAGAAATTCCTGTTGATGCGCATCAGGCGAAAGCCTTAATAAAACAATACGGCAGTGTAAGAAAAGCTATGGAAAATTACCAAGTTTAAACTCCTATTAACATGCGCTTAGAGGGTGTCCTTAAACCGGCCTTTTCGATGGAATAATAGAATAAGCCGTTATTTTTCCTATGCTCATAGCTCAGGGTATTTAGGCCTTCTGACAAGTCAATAAGCAAGGTACTAATTAATTGTCCCTGAGAATTATAAACTTTTAGTTCTGCCTTTCCGATCCACCGATCATTTTTTACCCATACACTTAAATTGGTACTACTTTCAAAAGGATTCGGTTGAGGATCTAATAACTGAATACCGAGGGGAACCACCGGTGAAATTTCGTGCAAGGAAACCAAATCACAGTCGAAGGAATAGGGCATATTATCGACCGTTCCTGCCGGGGTATTAGCTTGCGCATTGCCACGCTCATCCTGACTAAAAGGCCCCATTAAACCATTAGAATCTAAGGCGGCCACTCCTACCAAATACAACTGTCCTGCAATTTGACTAGGAACAACGAAAGAACTGCCGCTGAAACGATAGATTGAATCGTAGGTACTGCCATTATAGCCCTTTACTCCTAGCCTATATTCGGGTGCTAAAATCGGGTCGGTAATTTCTACCCTCAAACCAGTGGCTTCCTTGTGTAAAATAAAGTTGGGCACGGCTGGCCCGGCGGCTAGTATCGCTGCCGCAGATGCGTTTATCATAGCGTTTCGCGCCAAGTAATTCATGTCTACGTAAAAACTATCGATAATGCCATCGTTATTAAAATCTTCCCCCAAAATATCTTGTGAGGTATGCTGATGATCGCGGTAATTTGGTGTACCCAGAGGATTTCCGTTACCATGCTCGTGGGCAGATGTAAATCTTAAATTGAGATAATCGTTTTCCCGAAAAGCAATGTGATCTCCCCCTCTACCCGAACGATCTTCCTGATTAATAAGATCGATATTCATACTTACCTTCATGTTGGCTTGTATCTTTTCCTCAAAATTTAATTTTACCGCGCGAGCATATCCCTGGTGGGGATTGCGTTCTGAAAGAGGGTTAGAATAAATTCTCAAAGTAGTAGAATCTATATCACCTTCACTACTGCAACCGGGAGGAGAAGCCGTTTCGCCGCAAATGGTTCCACCGACGATATCATTATTTAAAACACCTTTAATTTCGATTCCCTCGGCCAAACAGTAATCGGAAAAAGCGCGCGCGCCTATTAAACCCTGCTCTTCGCCCGTGGTTAGCATAAAAACGATGGTTCTCTGAAAAGTATAAGCGCTCATTACCCGCGCCAATTCGATTACTAAAGCGGTGCCACTGCCATTGTCATCTGCGCCAGCGGCCAAACAATTGGTATCGCAACGCTGCTCGCAACGGGAATCTAGATGCGCCGTTAAGAGGATAATATCTTTTAAAGAGGGATCGCTGCCCGGTAAAACGCCCAAAACATTTTTAGTGTTGTAAAGGGTCCCGCAGGTATTATTGGTAATATCGAAATTTAAATAACCTACTTGTAATCTTTGTTCATTGCGCTGACTGAAAGACTCTAATTTGCTTTTTACCCATCTGCGTGAAGCGCCTATGCCAAAGTTGGCGGATGTGGTATCGGAAAAAGTGTGACGAGTATGGAAAGAGCTTAACACTTCAATACTGTATTGCAAGCTATCTGGATTAATTAAGTTAAGCAGCTCACAACTAATTTGATCGGTCGCATTTATAGGCTGACTTGCCTGATAACTAGCCGCTTGATAATTACCAAGGAGAATTTGTTTTAAGTTAGGATCTGATAAGGAGGCATTAACTTGAGCCTGCATTGAAACTGAAAGAAGCAGACTGAACCAAAGAAAACTGATTTTCATAGCAGCAATTTGAATTATAAGGTGGGAAGTTAAGCAATTGTTCATCTTCATTTTAAAGTACTTAGATCCATCTCCATTTTTTTAACTTTCCCAATGGTAACTTGCTCGTCTTTTCACGAATTAACTTGCGGTTGCTATATTCCTTTCGCAAATTTGCCCTAATAAAACCATTTGATTGAAACCGGAAGTTGCCCCAAGTTTTCACCTGCCAAAATATTTAACCATTCCTGGAAAATTGCTGAGTAGCATTTCTACAGGCTTAGCAGCAAAATTTGCCCTAACGTTATTCTTCAAACCATTAAAATTCCCCATCCCTCCCAGGGAGGAAGAAATTCGCAACCGAGCAGAACGCTACGATTTAATGACAAAGCGCGCAAAAGATTTCAGCGCCTTCGAATTAGTTGGTCCCAGTGAAAAAATTGTTTTAATTCACGGGTGGAGTGGTCGCGCAAGTCAGTTCTTTCAGATTATGCAAGGACTGAATGATTTAGGATTTCATGTTGTTTCCATTGAAGCACCCGGTCACGGCGAAAACCTTGGAATAGAAACAAATATGCGTGATTTTGTAGATGCCTTAGAAGAAGTAGATTTGCGTTTTGGTCCCTTTTATAATGCCATCGGACATTCTTTAGGAGGTATGGCATTATTTAATAACCTAAATCGTAAAGCCCAATACGATAAAATTGTGGTAATGGGGTCGCCAGCAAATATCCATAATGTTGTTTCTGACTTTATTGGCAATCTTAAAATGAAGGAAGCGGTAACTGATCACCTAATCAAAACCATTGAACAGCGTTTTGATATTAACGTAAAGGAAAGTTCTAGCGATTACATCTGCCAATACCACAATCCGATGGGTTTAATAATCCACGACGAAGATGATCAAGATGTGCCGATCAAAAATGCCAAACGCTTACACAAGAAGTGGAAAAAGTCAAAATTAATTGTCAGTAAAGGCTTAGGGCACCGACGAATCTTAATGGATGCGGATCTACAGCAGTCGATTTATGATTTCTTTAAGATCTAATAGAACTCTTAGGGCGTATCTAATGTTAAATAAATTGATATGAAAAAGATTCTGAGTTTAGTCCTAATGGTATTTATCGGCATAAGCGCCTGTAATGCCCAAGAAAGTGAAAAGAGCAATACAAAAACTTCACAAGCTATGAAAGTACAGAAAACCGATGCCGAGTGGAAAAAGGAATTAAGTCCGGAGCAATATTATGTTTTACGGGAAGCGGGCACTGAACGCCCCTTTACAGGTGAATACACTATGCATTTTGAAGAAGGTGATTACAAATGTGCCGCTTGTAAGGCGGTATTATTTGATAGTCAAGCAAAATTTGAGTCGCATTGTGGCTGGCCAAGTTTTGATAAAGCCGCTGATAATGATGCCTTAATTGAAAGGGTAGATCGCAGCCATGGTATGGTTCGTACCGAGATTTTATGTGCGAGCTGCGGTGGTCACCTGGGGCATGTGTTTGATGATGGGCCTACTGAAACCGGTAAGCGCTACTGCATTAATTCCGCTTCTTTAGGTTTCGAAAAGGAGCAATAAATTATAGCTAATAAATTTTAAGAGGTCGAGTTCAGAAATGGTCTTGGCCTTTTTACTTTTGCAGAATGCGAATAGATATAATTACGGCCTTACCCAAGCTTTTAGAAAGCCCATTCTCCCACTCCATTTTGCAAAGAGCGCAAGATAAAGGGCGGGTTGTAGTGGCGGTGCACGATTTAAAAAAGTATGGCTTAGGAAAGCATAACCAAATTGATGATTATCAGTTTGGCGGTGGCGCTGGAATGGTTATGATGGTAGAGCCGATTTTAAATTGTATTCAGGATTTACAAGCCGAGCGAGAATACGATGAGCTTATTTACATGACGCCCGATGGGGAACTATTCGATCAGAAAATTGCGAATCGTCTTTCTTTAAAGGAAAACATCCTGATTTTATGTGGGCACTATAAAGGAGTGGATCAGCGTATTCGCGACCATATTATTACCCGCGAAATTTCCATTGGCAGCTTCGTGTTAAGCGGCGGAGAGTTAGCCGCAGCAGTGGTTAGTGATGCTATAATTAGGCTAATTCCGGGTGTATTAAACGATGAATCTTCGGCCTTATACGATTCCTTTCAAGACGATTTATTAGCTCCCCCCGTATACACTAGGCCTTCCGAAATTAACGGATGGTCGGTACCCGAAATATTATTGACGGGTGATTTCCCGAAAATTGAAGCTTGGCGCGAAGCTAAAGCCCTGGAAATCACAAGAGCTAAAAGGCCAGATCTTTTAGACAAAGAATCTTTGTAGCACTAATATTTTGTTGTAATATTGCCGCCTCTTAGGAGTAATCCTAAGCTTGTATTGTCAACCTCTGGCAAAGGATGTGAATGTTGGCCATATTTAAATTTAACAATTACTGAAACTATGGATTTAGTTAAGTATGTTCAGGATCAATACGTAGAAGTTAAAGAATTTCCTGAATTCGCAGCGGGTGACACGATCACCGTTTATTACAAAATTAAAGAGGGTGCTAAAGAGCGTACTCAGTTTTTCCGCGGTGTAGTATTACAACGTCGTGGTAGTGGCAGCACGGAAACTTTTACTATTCGTAAGATGAGTGGAAGTATTGGTGTAGAGCGTATCTTCCCAGTAAACATGCCTGCTTTGGAAAAAGTTGAAATCAACAAAAAAGGTAAAGTGCGTCGTGCACGTATCTTCTATCAAAGAGAGCTGACTGGTAAAGCAGCCCGTATTAAAGAATTGAGAAGATAAGCTTCACATACAGTTAATAATAAAGCCGCTCATTTGTAGCGGCTTTTTTTATGCCCAAAATTTATTAACTGTATGAACAAGCTGCGAGGCTATAAGCTTATGATGCGTCGAGAAAAAGGTATTAAAACCATTAGTCTTTACGCAAAAAATACCGGTAAGTATTACCTATTGATTAGTTACAAATGGGCTAATATTTACTTACGCAAGAAAAGTTTCGAATTCAGCTGTATTGAAGAAGCTGAATTAGTTTTTCGGAAATTAACTAAGCGTATAAATTCGTTCCCTATCAGTGCGCCGTCAGAACAAAAACCGTCCGTCGGTTTTTAGCGCGTCCGGCCTCACTTTCGTTAGATTCGATTGGACGAGATTCACCATAGCCATGCCACATTAAGCGGTTGCTACTCATCCCTAAGCTAAGAGCATAATCGTAAACCGCTTTTGCTCTTTGTTTCGATAAAAGCTCATTACTAGCAGCATCGCCAACATTATCGGTATGTCCTTGGATGTCGGCTTTCACACTATTATTATCTTCCATAAAAGCCACAAACTCTTCAATAATGGCTTTAGCTGCGGGTTCTAAAGAAGCCGAGTTACTGCCAAAGTTGATATCATTTAAAGTGTATTCTCTACCTACTTCAAGCTTATTTAACTCCAAAGATGCATCGACAATAGGATCTTTTAAACGCGTTTCCGCACTGATATAACGCGAACTAAATGCTGCACCCTTTTTCTCAACTTTAACAATAAAATCACTGGCATTTTGATTGGAGATTACACGAGCAAAGTTCCCTGTTTCTTGATCAACATTTATACGTGTAATTTCCTTGGTCTTTAAATTTTTGATTTCAATTTTGGCCGAATCTAAGCCTTCCTCAGATTTTAAATTACCCGCCAATAAGAAAACTTCCTCGGGACGCGCCTCTTCGGGCAGATCAAACTGATACAAGTCCCAGCCGGTATTAGCCCGAATTGTATTAGAAGAGAAATAACCTGTTTTCCCATCCATGCTTACAAATAGGCCCAAATCATCCTCTTTACTATTTATGGGATAACCAATATTTTTAGAAGGATACCATAAACTATCGTCTTTTGCTTGAACATAAAAAATATCGAAGCCACCTAAACCAGGATGCCCGTTGCTGGTGAAATACAAGGTCTTACTATCACTATGAATAAATGGACTTTTCTCATCTCGGCTAGTATTGATTTCCTTCGGCAGTGCAACGGGAGCCGACCAGCTTCCATCTGCCAATCTGCGACAGCGGTATATATCTAGCCCCCCTTGCCCCTCTTTGCGATTACTGGTAAAGTACAAATAATCTGCATTGGCGGTAACCGAAGCTTGCGACTCCCAACTATCCCGTCGATTAATGTGATCGCCTACGCTTTTAGGAGTTGTCCAATAACCATAAGCATCTAGTTCCGTAAAATAGATATCGCAGTTCTTATAGCCATCTAAATCTTCACAAACGGTAAAGTACAATTCGGTGTTATCAGCGGTAATACTAGGCCCACCTTCATTGTAACTCGTATTAAAAGGACTAGGCATAGGGGCGCCCATCTCAAATTCACCGTTTTCTTGCATTTGTGATTTGCAAAACTCTTCCACCAAACGTGCTGTAGCAGCTGGGCCATCTTTACGATTTACCTTTCGGCTTCTACGTGTAAAAAACATTGTTCTTTGATCGGGCGAAATAGTGGCCAAATACTCATCCGCTTGGGTGCTAATTCTCTGCACCGGTCGAGGATTAAAGCTAATTGGATTCGACATCAAGTCTCGGTTAAGCTTGGCATCGGCCAAAGCTGTTTTCGCTTCTTTATCGAAACCAAAGTCGCGCTCTGGATTGGCTAAAAACCGATCAATATAAGTGATCGCTTTTTCAAATTCGCCCGACTCCAAATAAATAACTCCTAATAAATAAGGGATTTCAGGCTTATAATTAGGACACTCGCCAAGGAGCTTTTCCCATAAAAACTTAGCCTTTTTAATTTCCCCTTTACGTAAATTCAATTCTCCCAGTAAATAAAGTGCGGGAGCATACGTGGGATCAAGGCGGAGGCATTTTTCGAGGTAGCGCTCCACCTCTCGGTAGTTTTTTACTTTCCAAGCTTTTAAAGCCTTTGGGATTTGCGTTGAAACTACCTCATCTACTTTTTGCTCGCATTCTCCCAATTCGGGCTGAGCAAATAAAGAGGAACTAAAAATTAATAGAAAAAGAACAATAAAATTAAACTTGGGCTTTCGCTCGTGCATCTTCAATTAGTTTTACTTTTTGCTTTTTAGCCTCATCAATAAGTTTATCGCCCTGCTCTTTGGCCTTTTGCTCAAGCAATTGTGCTTTGCCATTTGCTTCTGATCTTACTTTATCAGCTAAAGGTGCAGCAGCCGCTTTTTTGAGAGGATTACTACCTGCCTCCGATATTATTTTATCCGCGGCTTTATTGCCTTCATTTCTAACATTTTGTGCCTGCTTCGCTGCTTCATCTTTTAATTTTTGAGCTTGAGCCTCCGCTTCTGCGATTAGTTTATCGCCTTGCATTTCAGCTGACTTTACTAATTCTTCAAGCTTATTATTCACCGTTTCTTTCGCTTCTGTTTTTAGACCTTGCACCTTGTCATTCAGGGTGTTTTTCAGGTCGTTCATAATCTGATTACCAATATCACCAAAACTCGGACGAACGGCTGGATCTGTAAGGGTTCCACCAATTTTAACCTTTAATGGTATAGTGGTAATCGATGAACCAAGCTTACTTAGCACGCTTGTGGCTTTAACATCTGATGCGGGAATATCCATATCTAAATTAAAATCAAGACTTTGATCTAAACCGCTACTACCAGCCGCTGAAACCTTGTACTTACCTATTTTAAAGTCGAAAGGCTTAACTTCTAATCTACCATTTTCAATAATAAAACTCAAAGCTACTGGACCAATATCTAAACTATTGTATTTGGGATTATTTAAGAAAGTAGCAATTTGACCAAAGGTTTTCCCAGTGGTTGTTAAAGGACTGGTATTTAAGTTTCCAGAAGCGTTGGCGGTGGCTAAATCTGGACTCATATCTGCTAATAAGTTAGAAGTCCACGAGAAACTTGTGCTGTAAGTACCAACTGTATTCTTCATTATTGGCACCATTTCCTGAATCAAACTTAGCTTCTTGAAGCTCTCTTGGAAAGAGAAATTTTTGATAGTAAAATCAAAATTAACTGCGGGTTCTACTGGTTTAGAGTCATAAATTCCGCTCATTCCCAACTGCCCTTCCAACATATTCATTGTAAAATCTTTAAGCGATGCGGCCCCTTTAGTTAAGGCTAAAGCACCATTAGCTTGAGTAATGAAAAGGTCATCATAAATTAAGGAGTCGATACTAGCAGAGAGATTGAAATTGATATTTTCGGGTAAGCGGATAACTTCCAAAGCCGCTGTATCTGCGCTTGGTTCTTCACTTACCGTAGATGCATCCTCACCACCAAAATCATTCAAATTTAAATAGTGACTGGTCAATTTTAAATTTCCACTTAATAAAGAGTCGCTTAAAGCATAAGCCATAATATTATCTAAATCGCCACTTAAAGTCATATCTGATTTACCAATCAAAATCTTGGTATCCTTCAATTGCGCCGAACGCGGATTTAAGCTGAGAGAACCAAAAGGAATTTCAATAGGGAATGGAAGACTATCTCCGGAGGCCTTAAAGTTGACTAATTCCATCTGCCCTTGAGCGATAAGTTTGTCGTATTGCTCATTATCGATATAGGACATTTTACCTGCCGTTTGCAGATCTGCTTTAAGCATACCTAGTAAAGTATAACCTTCGAGGGGAATCGCCTTTTCAATGGCTGCTAAGTCAAAATTTGAATTAAGCCCAAACTGATAAGTTGGATCAGACATTGGGGTACTTAAAGCGGCATTAGCGCGGAATATATTTTCTAAGATACTGGCAGAGAACATCGGTACATTCAATTTAGTATGATCTAAATTACCTGTCGTGTTCACCAAACTAAGATCCATGTTAACATCCTCTACACCAGCGGGTAAATCAGGGTATCTAAAAGAGGCATCACGTAGGTTTAATGCAAAATCAAATGCAGGATAGCTTTCTTTTATTCCATCGTAAACCCCTTTCATGGAACCTACTAATTTAAAATCACCTTGAGTTTTTACACTTTCAAAATCTTGGTAAAAGATCGCAGGTATTAAGGAAAGAAGCTGTTTAAAGTTGGCATCGGGAGCCAGAAACTTTAAATCCATATCAATGGTTTCTTCGGGCATTGCCAACCAACCTTGGAACTCCAGTAAAAGGTCATTTGCTTTAAGATAATTCTCTCCAAAAGTAAATTTAAACTCTTCCTGATTGAGACTCATATTAAAGTCGGATTCTAATTGCAATCTATCTGCATAAGCGATATCCTCGAGTTTAAAGATGAATGATTCAACCGTGGTGTGGGTGCTTAAATTAACAATATTGGCGGTGAAATCGCCGTTTCCTTGGTGGTTCAGGTTTGTAATTTTGGTATACATATCCCCTTCCTGGTCATCATAAACCAGGTTAAAATTGGAAAGGGAATACGATTGGAGCGCAATCTTAAAACTGGTTGCTTCCTCCGAAGTGATTGTATCGTTTGAAGGTTGCGATTCTTTGGTAATATCGAAGTTGGCTTTACCAAGTTCAGTTATAAATAGGTTTAGATTGACATCCTTAAGGGCGATTTCCTCTATTTGAAATTGCTCTCCAGAAATTACACTCATAAAATCAATAGAAATGTTTAAATCGCCTATTTCTACCAGTCTTATCGAGTCAAATTCAGCGATGCCATCAATACTAAACCCTTCTAGGCTAAGACCGAAATAGGGAAAACTAGATAATAAGGAAAGTTGAGCATCTTTAAAATCAACTCGGGCATTTACCTGCTTATTAATTTCTAGTTTTAGCTTATCAATTAAGCTATCTTTAAAAACCAAGGGTAAGGCAATGGCAGCCCCAAGTAGGATTATCGCAAGAAAGAAGAAAAACTTAATTATGCGTTTCATAATATTATTTTAAATGTTAACGTCCGGTTCAAAAGTATCGTCTGTACTATGTTTGGGAGGATAATGTAAAAGATTTTCACCTTTAGCGATTACGGAAGATACCGTGGCATCGCCTGTTACATTTACCACGGTACGACACATATCTAGGATTCTATCCACAGGAAGGATGATTGCTATCCAAAGTGGATTTAACTCCACTGATTGCAGCACAATAATGAGCATTACTAAACCGGCACTTGGAACCGCAGCAGAACCGATAGAGGCTAAGGCTGCGGTGAGAACAATGGTAAGTTGCTGACCCAAACTTAGGTCAACATAGTGTAATTGGGCCAGAAAAACAACCGCCACGGCCTGATACAAGGAAGTGCCGTCCATATTTACTGTTGCTCCTATGGGTAAAACAAAGCTGGTTACTTTAGAATCTACTCCCAAATTATCTTCTACACATTCCATGGTAACGGGTAGAGTTGCGGCTGAAGAACTGGTAGAAAACGCCAATGTTTGCGCGGGGCTCATGGCTTTAAAGAAACTTTTATAAGGAATAACCTTAACAAATAATTTTAAAATTAAGGGGTAAAAAAGTGTTACCATTATGGCTAAGCCGATTAACACCGTGAGGGAATACCAAGAAAGACCCTTAAATATTTCTAGTACTTTAGAAATATCATCACCTGCCATTTTACTAACGGTACCCGCTAGTAAGGCGAAAACGAAAAATGGCGCTGCTTGCATAATGAGATCTACCATTTTCAGCAAAACCTCCATCAATCCATCCACTACTTTTTTAACCGGCTCTCCTCTCTCTTCAGGGATAAAAATAAGGGCAATTCCAAAAAACAAGGCAAAGAAAATAACCTGCAGCATGCTGCCATTATTACCAAGGGCGGAGAAAATATTGGAAGGGACTAATTTCACGAAGAAATCGAGGGGGCCGGCGCTTTTCGCGTCTTCCGCAATTTGCATTTTCTCCAAAACATCGGTCTCGGCCACTGCTGTTTGAGAACTAATTTTGGCTCTCTCTACAGCATCCGCATAAGTGGGATCTAAAAGAAAGCTTTTACCATCTTTAGGTGTGATATTATTATCGGCAGCCCAAAGCTCATATGTGATACGATTATCGATGCGTGTTTCCTCATCAATTAGTTTTCCGGGAGCGATAAGGTTTACTAAGACTAGACCAAGGGCAATGGCCAAAAAAGTGGTAAGGAAATAAAAAGCCAAGGTTTTAATTCCTAAACGACCTAAATTGGAGGGATCACCGAGGCCCGCTACGCCACTGATAATGCTAAAAAGAACTAAAGGAACGGCGATAAGCTTAAGCAGGTTTATAAAAATCTCTCCGAAAGGGGCAATCCAGTTTAGGGTAAAAGTGGACCATGACATGTGAGAACTTATTAAAGCCCAAATAAGGCCTAAAACTAACCCAATTAAAATCTTCCAATGGAGAGCTATCTTCATTTAACTTAAATTTTGTTTGTTTTCGAAAGGAGGAAAAAATCAGCCAAAACTAATGCCGACATTGCTTCTACAATAGGCACAGCGCGTGGTACAACACAAGGATCATGACGGCCTTTACCTTTAATAGTTACCGTTTCTCCAGTATCATTTAGTCCTCGTTGATCTTGCATTATGGTTGCCACAGGTTTAAAGGCTACCCGAAAGTAAAGGTCTTCGCCGTTCGAGATGCCTCCCAAAATGCCGCCAGCATTATTCGATAAAATATTGCCAGCATCGTCGTAGGTGTCATTATGCTGAGATCCTCGCATACGTGTCCCGCTAAAACCAGAACCGTATTCAAATCCTTTCACAGCATTAATGCTTAACATCGCCTGTCCCAAACGAGCGTGCAATTTATCGAAGACTGGCTCTCCCCAACCAGCGGGGACGCCGCTTATTCGACAAGAAATAATCCCTCCTAAACTATCACCTTCCTTACGAGCGGCCAATATTGCTTCTTCGAAACGTTGGGCGCTAGAAGGATCCGGACAGCGGGTAATTGAATCATCAATTTTGGATAGATCAAGCGCTAAGTAACTTTTGTTTATGTCCTCATGCCCTACTGCCGAAACATATGCTTTAATATCTACCTGCGGGATAAGTTGAGCGGCTATAGCGCCAGCAGCAACTCTTACGGCAGTTTCACGAGCGGAAGACCTGCCACCACCGAGGAAATCGCGGTGACCGTATTTTTGTTGATAAACCTGATCCGCGTGACCAGGGCGGAAATTATGTTCTAGGTGAGAATAGTCTTTGCCTTTTGCATCTTCATTCGCAATAATAAAGGCTAAGGGAGTACCCGTAGTCTTATCAGCAAATAAGCCCGAAAGAATCTTAACCTCATCTCTTTCTTTTCTTTGTGTAGAAATTCGCGACTGCCCGGGTCGGCGACGAGCCATTGCTTCAGAAATAACCGCATGATCGATTGTTAAACCAGCTGGTATTCCTTCGAGGACACCACCAATAGCTTCGCCGTGAGATTCGCCAAAAGTGCTTAATTTAAGTAAGGTTCCAAAGCTGTTTCCCGCCATATCACAAAGAAAGCAAATCCTTTCCTTAAAAGTGATTGATATGACTCGATATCCTTAAAAAATCTGCAAATCTGCAATCGAAATAAAATTCGGTGTCAGTGTCTTTGGAATTGATTGAATTTAAGTAGAGTCTTCTCAAAATTAAAGACCTGAGCCCAATTCTAAACTTGACTTAAAAACTCGAAATTTGAATTGTACTCAGGTGAAAAATTAGGGCTATTTATTCTTCATAATTCTCCCTGCGTTTTTGAAAGGATTTACGCGCTCCATAAGCAGCTCCAGCAGCAGCTAGAATTACAATACCTGGCAGCGGGGCTCTGTTTTCTGAATCTGGAGGAGCGGGTTGCGCAGCGAGAAAAGATGAACTAAAGACCACGAAGACAAGAATTAAAAAATGTTTGAGATTTAGCATGACTAATGGTTTTAGGTTTAGGGTTTAGGGTTTAGGGTTTAGGGTTTAGGGTTTAGGGTTTAGGGTTTAGGGTTTA
>CAXBOS010000012.1:0-124371 GCA_963977415.1 uncultured Schleiferiaceae bacterium
ACTAACCTAAAGTTATCATTTCCCGACGTTCGGTTTGCAGACCGCGATTACTTGAAATTAAATCAATCAAGGTTATTTCATGCATCATTTAGACAGCGAAATTGATAGAAACCGCATGGCCCATTTAAGGCCTGTTCGATTGAACCATCCATAGTAATTTATCCAACCCCGTAGTTTAGGAGCAAGCATAACTGCCAGATCTTGGATGCTCAAATAAACCATGCAATGCACTTTGCTTTCCCGCAGCACTCCCGCTATCTGCTTGACGGCCTTCCCACTCATGCTTGGCGTGAACACTAATTGTAAGTGCCCCCACTTTTCTCTTGATGTGAAATAGATCTCTTCCCTTTTGCAATGAATGGGGTTCAAGCCGAAGCATAGAAGTATTAACGGCCATTTCGAAAGCTTAAGGTGAAGAAAACTGCCTTTTAAATGCAGCCCTTGGAGTTTTCAAATAAAGGTGAAAATTTTAGGGCGAATTCAGGTTAAAAAGTAGAATTCCGATCACAATACCCTAAAAAACAGGGTCTGTAATTCGCATTATTTCTAAGCACTCCCTTCAACCATTGCGTTTTAGCTTATCTTTGCCACAAGGACACTAGTTTTCTGATGTTTAGACACCTAATTTTTCACAGAATAACTCAAAACAATTAAAAACAATATGGCAAATAAAACCAATCACAATAAAGAAGCTGCAGTTATACAACAGGCCGATAGCAGGATTGCGGCAGTAAGAGATTTAATCTTTGGCGAAAACATTCAACAGTACAATGCTGAATTTGCTGATGTTTACGATAAAATTAAGGCCCTCAAAGAAGAAAGCAGTAGAAACCTAAGTGAGGCCGTAGTTGAACTAGAAGGCAAATTGGCTGACCTAGAGCGTTTGATGGATGATAAATTCCAAGATCTCAACAGTGATTTAGACAAGCGACTAGCCGAATTAGATGATGCCAAAGCCGATCGAGTAAAGTTAGGTCAGGCCTTAGAAAAAATTGCACTGATGCTGCAAGAATAAATGAAAAAAGCAGCAGAAGACCATATCAAAGACAAACGTTTTGAGCTCCTTATAGATCTTCTCTTAGCTGATGATAGACAAGATATTAGCCTTCTTAAAGAAGAGCTTCTTGAAGCTAAAAATTTTAAGTCGAAGGTTGACCCCTTTGTGGATGCTAAGATTGAAGATTTAAGACAAAATTTTCCTGTCTATTTTGGCGACACCATCACTGAAACAATCAAGGTGCAAATTAAAGAGTCGCAAGATGAAGTAGTAGAAGCCCTTTATCCTATTATGGGTAAATTGGTGAAGAAGTTTATTGCCTCTGAAATTGCAAAACTATTCGAGAGCATAAATAATACCATCAACGAAAAGTTCTCGGTTAAAAGCATCATCAAGCGTTTCTTCAAAGGAAAAAAAACCAATGCGGAAGATGTTTTACAAGAAGTATTTGAACCAGTGGTAGAAGAGCTTTTTGTAATTGGCAAAGAATCGGGCTTATTAATCGGCAGCTACAGCCGAGGCAATATTGCCGACAAAGACATGGTTTCGGGAATGCTAACCGCCATCAAGGCTTTCGCGGAAGACGCCTTCTCTAAAGAAGGCCAGGATTTGGAAGATATCAAATTTGAAACCTTTCAATTATCCATGATGAATTTCAAGTCTATCTATCTCGCTACCGCCACTTCTGGGGTTTTAAATGCCGAGTTTAAAGATCGTTTAACGGATAGTCTTAATAATCTAGCGGATACAATTTTAAGAAATCGAGATTACTTGGCGGATGAATCCAAACTCAATAATTTACTAGAAGAAGTACTGAAAGATCTAGAGCAAAAATAGACCTAGAAAGAAATGATCGCAAAGAAAGTATTGTTAGTTGGAAATTTTGGGGTGGGAAAAACCTCGCTGATACGCAGATTTGTCTTGAATGAATTTTCGGAAGATTATATCAGCACCATAGGAGTGAGGGTTAGTTCGAAAATTTTAAAAGTAGATAGTACCGAAATTAAACTGCTCATTTGGGATGTGGCCGGCACCAGTGATGACGAAAAAGTACCCAAAGCTTATTTCATGGGCTCCAGCGCCGCGATGTATGTTTTTGACCTTAGTAGGCAAGAAACCTATACCAATTTAGAGGAGCGTCTTGCCCTTGTAAAAGAACTTTCTGGCCTAAAGGAAATAACCTTAGTAGGCAATAAAAAGGACCTCCTTACGGGAGATGAGCTAGAAGCGGTATTAGGGTCCATATCAATTCATATCGACCTAGTTACCAGCGCCAAAGAAGACGACAATGTAGAAGATGCTTTTCTTGCTTTAGCAAAACAATCTTTAAAATAAAGCACTTGAAATCAGCCGGAATTGAACAATATTATATAGAAATAAGCTGCTCGAACAGCGGACAGATAAATAGCATCGTATCGGGAAGTTTTATTCGCTCAGAATTTGAAAATGCAGCGTCCATTTTTAATACTTGTCCATTTCTAGAAGGCACCCTCGAAGGTCTGGCTTTAAACGAAGCACTTTTAATGGAAGGCATGGCTATTCAAGCCGATGGAATGGAATATTTTACCGATGTTGAACTCCATAAAACGGAAATGGAAACTCGGATTTTAATCCATAATCGTAGCAATGTTTACCAATATGTAAAGGAACTAAACCAAGGCAAAAACGACCTATTCTTTTTAAAACAAGAACTCGATAAGAAAAACGCTGAGCTGGAAAGACTTAGGCAAATGGCTGATAAAGCCAATGAGGAAAAGTCGCGCTTTTTAGCGATGATGAGCCACGAAGTGAGGAATCCACTCAACGTAATTTTAGGCTATACCGAGCTTTTAAGTAAAGAGAAGGTTTCCCGAAAACTGGAAGGCTATATAAAAAACCTCACCGTTTCGGGTAGAAATCTAAAGGTTATTGTAGACGATATCTTAGATCTTTCGCGGGTAGAAGCGGGTAAATTGGAACTTAGTAATGACCCAATCAGCCTAAGCTCCGTACTTCAACAAATCGAAGAAAATTACAGAAGCAGTCATAAAGACCAAAAAGTTGAACTGATTTTTAATTCTTCTAAAAGTCTTCCTAAAATTGTTTTAGGTGATGATGTTCGCATCTATCAGGTTATAACCAACCTCTTAAATAATTCCATAAAATTCACGCCCCAAGGTTCGGTAAGCACCAGTATCGATTTAATCTCTTCCGACGAAAAGGAAGCCACCGTATCTTTTAAAGTAAGCGATACCGGGCGAGGAATGACGGCCGATCAGGCAGCGACGGTTTTTGAAGAATACAAGCAAAATGAACTTAATGACAACCGCATTCATAAAGGTGCGGGTTTAGGTTTAGCCATTGTGAAGCGTTTGGTTTCTGCCATGAACGGCGAAATTTACGTAAGCAGTGAATTAGGTGTTGGCACCACTTTTACCATTCAAATTTCTTTTAAAACGGTAATCGAGTCTAGTAGCAAAGAAACTCCCAAAGAGCCAATTCTTCAAGAAAACCACATCAGGGGTGCCAGAATACTAGTGGCCGATGACAATTATTTAAATCGTTCCATCGTAGAACATATTCTTAAGAGAGAAGAAGCCAATTTTCTATTGGTTAAAGATGGGGTCGAAGCCTTGGATGCTCTTAGGGCAGAACGGTTTGACATAGTTTTGCTGGATATCAATATGCCAAACCTATCAGGCGAAGACCTTATAAAACAAAAGGAAGCTTATGCAAAGGAAAATGCCAATACTCCTTTTATAGCGCTTACAGGTAATAGCTCCAAGCAAGATATTAGGGGCTACTTAGAAGTTGGTTTTGTAGATGTTATTCCTAAGCCTTTTAGCAGTGCGCAGTTAGTGGGCATCTTGAATACTAATTTGGGCAAATAAATTATACAGAAAACCTAATAACGCAGTTTAAGTAAGTTTTTAAACTGTTTTTACAGTAGCTTTTCCCATTAAAGTGTTATCAAAAGCAAAATCCAGAAAGTCTCTAGAAAACATTCTGGATTTTACTTTAATGGCTTAGGCTGGAGGCTTAAAAGCCAAACATACCATTGTTATTCGCCATGCCTTCCTGCGGAATTTCTTGAATCACATCCCAATGCTCCACCGCTTTATTATTCTCAAAGCGAAGTAAATCATAAAAAACATGCTTTTTACCACTCCATTCCCCTTCACTAACAGTTAATACAAAGTTTCCTTCTCCCAAAACCTTATGAATTTTGGTGTACTTAAACATGTTGTTTTGGGAAGTGAGATATTCCACTGCTTCCACAATACCCCCCAAACCGTCTTTTATTCCTGGGTTATGCTGGTGGTATTGTACAGAACTTATATAATCGCCGATTTTACTGGGGTTTTTGCCCATTAGAACATCTTCCACCATAGACCGAGCTATCGCTTTATTTCGCTCCGTTTTATCGTGATCAGAGGATGTAACAGGACCATCAGTCTGGCTTCTGCCACTAGCAGTTTTTTTAAGTAAAGGAGTCATTGCATCCCAATGTTCAGCCACTTTGCCTTTGTCATCTATTCGTATAATATCAAAGGAAACCATTTCATCCGCACCAAATGGCTTGGCATTTCTCCAAATATTGTGCATAAAGATGTAATTACCATCTTGGAACATCCTTACATTTTCAGCTGTTGTTCCGTTCTCTTTAAGGATCGGCAACATTTCAATAAAGGGTTCTAAGCCTGTTGGGATAAATGGATTGTGCTGAATATAATCTGCATTGGCCAATTCACGCATTGTATTGGGCTCCTGCTTTATTACTGCACCCAAAAAAGTACCTACCGTTTCCTTTTTACTCATAGTTTTAGTTGAATTTTGCTCGTTTGATAATTTAGAATGCCCGGTGCTGCAGGAAGCAATTATGCTTGATAACACCCATACACTAATTACTTTTCTCATGGTTTTCATCCTTTGATGATTAATTATTACTTTTGTTTCGCAAGCAAAACTAGTAAAACACTTTTAATTTGCAAGTGATTTTTTAAATTAATTTCATTTTGCAAGTAATAAATTAAAATATGCCAGACTTTAGATGTAATTGTCCTTTTACTTCAGCCTTAGACATTTTAGGAGATAAGTGGATACTCGTAATCGTGAAACAAATGCTTATAGAGGGTAAAGAAACCTTTAAAGACTTTACGGAAAGTGAAGAGTCTATTGCAACCAACATTCTCTCTTCTAAGCTTAAACTGTTAGAGGAAATAGGAATCATTGTTAAAACAAAAAGACCTGATAATAAAAAGACCAACCTCTACCTTTTAACTGATAAAGGAATAGCCTTAACGCCAATACTAGTAGAGCTAGCTGCGTGGAGTGATGGCCAATTAAGAGGCATTCATCCTAGTTTACAAAATGGAGAAAGCATGACTTTATTAAGAAGTGACAAAGCCGCTTTTGCTAAGGAAGTTGAGAAGCAATACCGGATAAAACTGGCGGCAATCAATACTATTTCGAACGCTTCTTAAATCAAGAGCTTCAAGCTATATTTGAGCTCAAATCTTATGGCTAAATTATTGGTTTCTTTGAAATGGCAAAAAGCACGCGACCTACCCAAAATCTAAAAATATTATAGCAAAGCCTTCAGCTCCTCAAAGTCACTAATTATAAGATCCGCTTTTTCTAAAGTCTGCCCCACCGCCAGTGGGTTACGATAGCCTACCACCAAAATTCCCGCTGCCTTTGCTGCTTCTACGCCATTGTCGGAATCTTCTATAACCAAACAGTTCTCTCTGGGAGTTTGTCCCAAAAGTGCGGCCTTTTCAAAAATTTCCGGATTGGGTTTCGAACGGGCTAAATCGGCTCCGCTAATCTTGGCCATGAAATATTGGTCTAAATTAAAGCGCTTAAACACCCGTTCAATATTCACCATGGCCGACGACGAAGCCAACACCAAAGTCTTACCCATCTTATGAAAATGCTTGATAATCTCCTCTACCCCATTCACTAAATGTAGATTGGGGTCATTTTCAAAAAGATCGACATAAATTTTTCGCTTGCGCAGAACCAAGTCCGCAGGATCCTCCTTCAAAGCAAAATGCGCCACTAGTTTTTCAAAGGCGTTAATGGTGGAAGAACCGGTTAAAGACTGATAGAGTTCTTCCGAAACTTCTAAACCCAGAGAGCCAAAAGTCTGATAATAGGCTTTGCGATGGAGCAGTTCGGAGTCGATAATTACTCCGTCCATATCGAACAAAATGCATTTTATGTCTTTTCCAACTATCAAACAAAATCTACTTTATGCAGCACCAACCCCGAGGACGGCGCAATGTTTCTAATCTGCATTCCTTCATGATCTTGCAGCGTTTGCGCCAAGTCTTCGAGCGACCATTCGCCCCTACCCACATTTACCAAAGCACCCATCATTAAACGCACTTGGTAACGCATAAAACCTTTGGCTTTTATCTTAAATACATAGGCCTCTTTGGGGGTGAAATCACCTCTAAACTTGCGGTTCGGATCAATACTCGCAGCCAATATCTCCCTTTCAAAATTGGTATCCGCCGAAGGTTTACTAACATAGCGTTTGAAATTATGACGCCCTTCAAAAAGCTTTACTCCAGCTTGCATTTTCGCAATGTCTAGCTCTTCACCAAAATCTCGTATAAAAGGCGCAATATAAGGGTGCGACTTCTCCCCCGAGGAAAAATAATAATGGTATTCCTTAGTACTTACATCTTGAATAATATTGAAATCGGCGCTTACCGCTTGCGCAGATTTGGCCCTAATATCAGAAGGGAGATTCGCATTTAAATCCTGTAAAAGCGCCTCGGCTTGTAACTCTTCCATGCTAAAAAGCTCGAAAGCATAATCGTCAGCCGAAACCTTCGCATCTGTTCTACCGCAACCCAGGGTGCGATAGTTAGCATGCTTAAAAATAAAGTCGCAGGTCTTATCTATCATTCCGTGTACGGAACGATATTTCTCCTGTTTCTGCCAACCATGATAGCGGAATCCGAGGAATTCGATGCGAATAAGGTAAAAGTGGGTCCAGTTTGCCAAGGCCGCGCATAGATTTAATAAATACTTCGCCAAAACTAAGGGATTAATAATGTATAATTGGGCCGCTATTGGAGCAAAATGACGCCCTTGGAAAAAACAGATACAAAAGAAGATAGTAGATTTATGGCTTGCGCGGAATGCCATGGCCGTGGCAAAAAAAGTAGGCGTGTCCGCAAAAAGGCGCGCCTGCAGTACCAAAGGGAAATAGCCGAGTTTGAAAAGAACCCCAACTCAGGAAAAGCGCCAGAAGCTCCAAAAGGACATCTTTACCCTTGCGAAACTTGCAATGGAACCGGATTGATTCCCGCCAAGCATTGCCCCCCAGCCGATAGGGTAAACTACCCCGAATTAGCCATCATTGGCGGAGGCATTGGCGGCGTAGCGCTTGCTGTTGCCTGTTTGCACCGCGGCATTCCTTTCACCCTATACGAACGCGACCACAGTTTCGACCAACGCTCGCAAGGTTATGGCCTTACCCTACAGCAGGCCAGTAAAGCTATGGCAGGATTAGGACTACAAAGTTTAGAAGAAGGTATAATCTCTACCCGCCACGTCGTTCACAATACTGAAGGAAAGGTTTTAGGCGAATGGGGCATGCGCAAATGGCTCGAGGCCTATGCGCAAACTAACCCGCGTCGCACCAATATACATATTGCCCGTCAATCCTTACGCTTGGCACTACTGCAACAATTGCAGGACAGCGAGCAAGTAAAATGGGGCCATCAATTTGTAGGTTATACAGAAAAGTCGGATCGAAAGCTTGATCTCCGCTTCCAAATAGATGGCACGCTAAAAAGCGCCCAAGCCGACCTTATCGTTGGCGCCGATGGCATACGCAGCGCAGTACGCAACACAATTATTGGCGAAGAAACAAGTCCCTTAAATTATTTAGACTGCATCGTGATTTTGGGCATTTGTCCGCTTTGCGCCCTTTCCGAAATCGACAGTCCGCTCTTAGATTCAGCCACCGTCTTCCAAACCGCCAATGGTCAGGAACGCATTTACATGATGCCCTTTAATGCCCAATCGATTATGTGGCAGTTAAGCTTTCCTATGAGCGAAAAGGAAGCCAAAGAATTAAGCAGTAAAGGCCCTCAAGCGCTCAAGGCAGAAGCGCAATTAAGAACGCAGTGGCATAAACCGATTCCGCAAATAATGGCTGCTACCGAGGCTGCACAGATTTCGGGCTACCCCGTCTACGATCGGCAATTATTAAAACCTGAGCTTTTACAAAAAGCAGGAGCGATCACCCTTATCGGAGATGCGGCCCACCCCATGAGTCCCTTTAAAGGACAAGGGGCCAATCAGGCACTATTGGATGCTTTAGCTTTAGCAAGGGAAATTAGCAGAGGCTGCAAAGCCACTTCTGACTGGCGTAATATCGGACTACGCGAACGGGTTTTAAATGCTTTTGAAGCAGAAATGATAGCACGCACCGCTGTAAAGGTTAAAGACTCGGCCGCTGCGGCTGAATTTCTTCATTCCGATGAAGTGCTTCGCGAAGCCGATGCACCGCGCGGAAAGCATCTTAAGCAAGAAAAGAATAATATAAATTCTGATTCTTAAAAGGCCATTAACTTTTCTGAAATCGCAGCAAAATTTGGACGCTCGCTCACCTCTTCTAAGCTGCAGGCGGCAATTAATTCTTGCCATTTAGTTTTCCTCAAAAGGTCCATCTCCCCTGAGGGCACTAAGCCTAAAATATCCTCTAACAGACAAGCGAAAGCCCGCACTTCAATGCGCTCTATGTTATCCGCTACTGCCGAATTAAGGTCATAATAGGAAGCTGCGCCGAAATCACCTAAAATGAAGTGCGCCTCTTCATTCACCAAAATATTATGTGCATAAAGATCACCGTGCTTAATGCCTTTGCTGTGCAACTGCGCGCAAACCGAAGCAATGCTTTTGGCTAATTTCAATAATTCACCTTCCGTAAAAACATGCTCTTCAGTAAAGGTGTCGCGCGTGCAAGTTTCTAAGCTAGGCGGATTACCCAAATTGATATAATTAGGCGAAATTAAATTCATGATTAAGCCTGGTTTGTCTTCGGGATGTGCTTCTATTTTCCCTAAAACCTGAATTAAATTATCATGAAAGCCCGCCGCAATCGACAAATCCATTTCCACTTCGGGTAATCCGTCGCTCGTTACATCGCCTTTAAAAACCTTAAGAGCCACTGCTTCTTCCTTGCCCTGCCACTTAGCCTTGGATATATGTCCTGAAGCGCCTTCGCCCAGCAGCTCCTCCAAACTAAACTCATCCCAATGGAAAGAATCAATCTCCGCGCTTAGCTGCAAATTTTCCACTGCGGGGTTCCCGCCGAAAGCTAACCACGAAAGTTTGGGCAAGGCAAATAACCAATCAGGAATTACTTTAAGTTGATTAGCCGAAATCCGCAACAGTTCTAAGTTTCTACAATTTTGCATTTCATTGGGCAACTCTTCCAGTAAATTTCCCGCTAGAGCACACTTTTGTAGAAGATGACAATCACCAATACTTTTCGGCAGTTTCTGAATCTTATTATCGGTTAAAATTAACCAGCGTAGTAAGGGTGGAAAAGCGTCTTCGGGCACCACTGCCAACTGATTCGATTTAAAACCGATCATACTTAAAGAGGGGCATTCCTTCAGAACTTTAGGAAAAGTACTAAAGCGATTTTTCGCAAAAAAGATGACCTTTAAGTTTTTCAGCTGAGCCAAGCTATCGGGCAGTTGCGACAAGTTGTTATCGGATAAATCTAAGATTTCCAGAGTCTCCGCTAGGGTCAAAATTTCCTCGGGGAAGTCATTTAAGCCGCAAGCCAATTTTAGTCTTTTGGTACCTATAAGCTTACCCGATTTTAAGTCTTCTAGCGAATGCGTCATATCTAAATTCTAGGCCGCGAAATTAAGGCATTCTTAAACTTAGGCCACCTTTTTCATCACCAATAAGTCAGTACTTAGCATCTGCGCAAGCGTAAAAGAAAGTAAGGCAATACAAGAAGTAATTAGCACAAGCTTGAAAAGAGCTTGCTTAGTTTAGTTAACATTGTTAAATTTGAACGACAATTTAACAATAATCACATGAAAATAAAGCCCACTCCTGCTTTCAAATTCAAGCCCGAATTATTCGAGCAAATACGGCAAGGTGATTTTGAAGCCTTCTTAAGTAAATCGGATGAGCGCTATTTTTACTATGATGAAATTAAATATCAGAAAAATTGTCCCTTTCCCAGTCCTGAGGAAAACTGGAGTTTAATCAAGACCTATCGGACCACTAAATATGAAGCTCTTAACTTTGGCAAGCACCAATTTAAATATTACTTATCCTCTTTCGCATTAAAAAACCTGCATGACATCGACTTAAAACTAATGGGAGGTTTGCAGCAAAATCCGCTCTTATCTTCCGAAAGCTTAGAGTTTTTTAAAACTTCACTTTTCGAAGAAGCGGTAGCCTCTTCTCAAGTGGAAGGAGCGGCTACTACAACTGAAGTTGCGAGGGACATGCTAAAATCTGGTCGAAAACCCCGAAATGAATCGGAGCAGATGATTTTCAACAACTTAAGGGCGATAGAATATATCTCTGAGTATCGCGATCATCCCCTAGACTTTAAAATTATCATTGAACTTCATAAAATCATGACCACCTATACCGATGCAGAAAAATATGCGGGAGACTTTAGAAAAGGGGAAGTTTACGTCACCGACCATATAGATGGCGAGATCGCCCACATCCCCCCACAATGGGAAGATGTTGAAGACTTGATGAGGGACTTATGCCATTTTATCAATCAAGAAGATAAATTCATTCATCCGATTATAAAGGCTTCCATCATTCACTTTATGATTGGATATATTCACCCATTTAAAGATGGAAACGGAAGAACCGCAAGAGCTTTGTTTTACTGGTATTTGATTAAAAAGGGTTACACTTTAGTTAAAAATATTTCCATCTCACGAGTGATACTCGAATCGCGAACCCAATATGATAAAGCCTTTCTGAAAACCGAAAATGATGATAAGGACCTGAATTATTTTATCAGCTATTCCATTAAAAACATCCAAGTGGCTTTTGAAAAACTGCTTAGCTATCGGGATCAAAAACTGGAAGAACGAAAAAACGCAAATCTTTTAGCCTATGAATTGCTCAATAAAGGATTGAATAAACGCCAAGCAGATAGTATTGGTTACCTATCCTTAAAAAACACCCATTCAATCAGCCTAAAATCTTACAGTGAAAAATATAAGGTTGTTAGACAAACCGCCAGTAAAGACTTAAACGAACTCATTAAACTAGGACTTATTTCCGAAAACCGGTCTACCAAACCTTTTAGCTATACCCTGAAAAGCAAGCAAGCCATTGCGCATTTCACCAATCTTTAAGGCTTAAAATTAACTAGAATTCAACCATGGGAGACTTTTTTCCTAAGCAACGATATACCAGCAAGGGCGAGCCAGAATTGGGAGTTGGTTTTGTTACCAATACCAGCAAAGGCAAGGTGGAAATTTATTTTCCCATTTCCGATACCACCCGACTTTATGCCGCAGAAAGTGCTCCGCTGCAGCGTGTTATCTTTAAACCCGGCGATCGCGTCAGTGATGTCCATGGACGCACTTTAGTGGTGGAACAGGTAGAGCAGGATGAGGATTTGTATCGCTATTTCGGCGCTGAAGGCAGCATATCGGAGGCTGATTTAGGCGATGTATCGGCCAAGCATAGCGTAGATGACAAACTGTTTCAAGGAGAGGTAGACTCGCCCCAGAGTTTTGCTTTGCGCCGTGAAACGCTCGAGCAAGATTATCGCCGCAGATTATCGCCCGTAAAAGGCTTTGTGGGGGGCCGCATCGACCTTATTCCGCACCAGCTTTATATCGCCCATGAGGTAAGCGAGCGCTATGCCCCGCGAGTTTTACTGTCCGACCAAGTAGGCCTCGGAAAAACCATCGAAGCCTGCCTAATTCTGCACCGTTTATTACTCAGCGGCCGCATAAGTCGAGTGCTAATTCTCGTACCCGAATCTTTAGTCCATCAGTGGTTTGTAGAGGTATTACGCCGCTTTAATATGTGGTTCAGCATTTTCGACGAAGAACGCTGTGCTGCCCTCGACGATAATGCACCCGAAGGAAACCCTTTTCTCGACAATCAACTAATCCTTTGCAGCACGGAGTTTTTAGCGGGATCATCTAAGCGCGCGCAACAAGCTTTGCAAGCCGACTGGGATATGCTAGTAGTTGATGAGGCTCACAATTTGGAATGGTCACAAGAGAAAGTCAGTCCCGAATATGCCGTAGTAGAACTTTTAAGTCAAGCAGCACAAGGGCTTTTATTGCTTACCGCTACGCCCGAGCAATTGGGACTGGAAAGTCATTTCGCTCGCCTACGCCTGCTCGACCCCGATCGCTACAGTAATTATGAAGATTTCCTCAATGAATCTTCCGAGCATAAGGATATCTCCCGTATTGTTGATAAACTACATCTCGGCGAAAGCCTGAATACCAAGGAGAAAAAGATTTTAGAAAGCATCTTCCCCCGAGAGCGAGCCGAAGAAATAAATAAACTTGACACTACCGGCAGAAACGAATTAATTGAAGATTTACTCGACCAACATGGCCCAGGCCGCGTGCTATTTCGCAATACCCGTGCGGCCATGCAAGGCTTTCCTAAGCGCATTCCGCATTTGATTCGACTCGAAACAGAAGAGACTCCCCTTTGGCTGGAGCGCTTCCGCAAAGAATTCGCATACGATACGGCAAACTCGAGCGCAGACACGCAGGTTGAATTCTGGTTTAAGCAAGATCCGCGCATTCTATGGTTACTAAAATTTTTAGAGGAAATTGATCCTGCCAAAGTCCTGCTCATCTGCAAAAGCAAAGAAAAAGTCTTAGCCCTGCATGAGGCGCTTAGTCAGCTCAGCACCGTTAAGGTAGGCCTTTTTCACGAGGAACTTACCATTGTACAGCGCGATAGAAATGCCGCTTGGTTTACCGAATTCGAAGGCGCTCAAATTCTACTTTGCTCCGAAATTGGCAGCGAGGGTCGCAATTTCCAATTCGCCCATCATTTGGTCCTTTTCGACCTACCACTAAACCCAGAATTACTGGAGCAACGCATCGGTCGCTTAGATCGCATTGGTCAAAAAAAAGACATTCACATTCACATGCCCTACCTCAGCGGCAGTCCGCAACACCTTATGGCGCGCTGGTATCAGGAGGGTCTAAATGCTTTCGCGGAAAATCTCGAAGGTGGCAATAGCGTTTTCAAATTGTTTAGCGAAAGTCTACTTAGCATTTGCTTGTCGCCCCTTTCGGAGGATGCGTACTCTGCGTTAAATGCCTTAATTAAAGACACTGCCGACTTCCAGAAACAGTTGCGTAAAAACCTTGCTGAAGGACGAGATAAGCTTTTGGAAATGAATTCTTTTCGCCCGGAAATTGCCAAGGATTTAATTGATCAAATAGAAGCGGAAGATCAGAATCCAGCCCTCGAAAAATACCTCAGCAAGGTCTTTCGCCATTTCGATATGGAAATGGAAGACCTCAGCCCGAGAACCTACTATTTACATCCTGCTTCACAGAGCACCGAAGCCTTTCCTTCCATTCCACGCGAAGGTTTATCAGTTACCTTCTTACGCCAACAAGCCCTCATTCGCGAAGACATCAGCTTCCTCACTTGGGACCACCCCATCAGCACCAGCGCTATGGATATGGTTTTAAGCTCTGGTACTGGCAGCGCCAGTTTTGGTATACTCAAAGGCGCGAATAGTCCTGGTTTAGTAATGGAGTTGCTATTTGTTTTAGAAACGGCGGGGGCGCAAAATACTTCTGTAGATCGGTTTTTACCCAATACTCCGCTGCGAATTGTGGTAGATCACCAAGGAAATGAAGTGACTGACAGCTATTCTGTTGAAAGCTTGAACAAGAAATTACAATCGGGAAAAATCGATGCTTTATTAGAGAACGACACTTTAGTAGAAAGCATTTTACCCAATATGATTGATGCGGCCACAGAAATTGCAGAGGAACAAAGCGCCCGAGAAATCTCACGCGGACTAAGACGCATGAAGCGTAAATTGAATCATGAGATTAACCGTTTAGAAAGCCTTCAAGAAAGGAATAAAAACATTAGACCAGAAGAAGTCGCCATTGCCCGCAAAGAACAGGATACATTGAGCGATATTATTAATAATGCCCGTTTACGGTTGGATGCGATTTTATTGATTCGGGTGAAATGATGTTGAAGAAATAATAAACTCTGTCAAATTTCAAACCCTAAATGAAGATGATTAATTTTAGCCAAAATTTGAAAATGACAAGACCATCCGCCTTTCTAACCCTTCTCGCTTTTGCCCTATTATTAAGCTGCAATTCGCCCCAAGAAAAGCCAGCGGAGAAAAGCACCGAAATTGAGCTTAGCGATGTTGAAGAAATAACACCTAAGGAAAAGTTGCGTAAAGCTTACCAACTCTTTAAGGAAGGCGACGATGAAGGATCGATTAAACTCGCCAATGAAGTTTTAGCTATTGGTCGACAAACTAATAACGATACTTTAATTGGGCGGGCACTTACCTCTTTATGTCGCAATTCGCAGCGTAAGCTAGATACCACTCGTTTGGCCGAGCTAAGTAAAGAGTTAAGTGATTTAGCTGCTTCTTCGGCCAACCAACAATGGTTAATGTACCGCGCCCACATGAATGCCGAAATGTGGCGACTGATTGGTAATATGGATAGGGCTGAAGCCTTTTACAATGAAAGCATGCGCATCAGCTTTGAAACTGGCGCCATGGGCATGTACACGATTGATCATTTCAACAAATCTTTTGTCTCCATTAACAAAGGAGACTTTGAAGAAGCAAAAAAATTAATTAATAAGTACTATCAATTAAAACACGAAGCTGATCCCGCTGCAACGGAAGATGCTTACGGCTTAATTGCTTTGGCCTATCTGCTGGAGCAAGAAAAAAATTATCGCGGCGCTCATGAGGTTGCGGTGGTAACGAGGCGCTTATTTAAAGAGCAAAATCTTTTTCCTGAGCCACCCGATGAAAAACCCTTAATAATGGTAGAGGAAAAAGTGGAGGAAATATTAGAGGCTTCTGAACTAGAAGCTATTCGTTCTGAATCTGACTCCCAAACTGTAGCGAGCTTATTGGAAAAATACCTCAGCTAAGATCGCTTTATGGAAATTGAAAAAGTGAATATCGCGGCTAAGCTAGATTCTTTCAGCGAGCATTGGTCACCCAAAATTGTTGGTGCGCTCAATAATCAGTTGGTTAAAGTGGCGAAGTTTAAAGGCGACTTTGTAATGCATCATCATGAAAAGGAAGACGAGCTCTTTTATGTGATTAACGGACAACTTTTCATTGAACTGGAAGATAAAACCCTGAGTCTTAGCAGTGGCGAATTTGTGATCATCCCCCGTGGCGTAAAGCACAAACCCTATGCGCCTGAAGAAGTTAGCGTACTACTCTTCGAGCCCGCCGCTACGCTAAACACCGGTAATGTAAGTAATAGTCTTACCCAAGAAAAACTAGACTCTATTTAGGATCAAGATGCTTCAATCGCCTAAATGGCAGATGAACAAAATCTATCCCAATTCTTTTCTAAGTAAAGTGAATTAATGTAGATTGACCGCCTTTCAAAAATGAATCTAAAAGATACAAAATGTTCGATTATATAAAAGATGTTTTAGCCAATATGCCCGAAAGCTGGCTGCGTTTAACTACGCATCGACTAGATATTTACAATGAAGAGTTAGCGAAAACAGAATTTACCAGCGAATTTGAAAAGCTATACAAAAACTCTAATGCGAGCGCATCTGCCTTGAGCGCACTGCCTACGGCCTACGATTATATTCGCCTCGGCCATCCGCTTTCTTGTGTACTTGAATGGGCTTTGGCCAGCATCCAAAATTTGCAAGCGCAAAATGTAATTAGCTTCTCTTCCCGCACGGCTCCTGTTCTTGCAGTGCTGCGAAAAAACTCTTTAGAAAACAAGAAAACTCGCATTCTCTATCAAGGAGAATTACCCTCTTTTTTTGATGTAGAAACCCTGCAAAGTGTTTATGACTATACGTTTCAATTAGAAGCGGTTGATTCTATTGCGAACCTATCTCCCTACGAGGGAAGCACCGTTTTAATAGGTGAAGAAAATGAGATGGCTAAAACCGAGTTTATGGCCAATATTGACTTCTATGTAAATATATACTCACAATGGGGTAGTATTTTGCTAATTAGCCCGGAGAATAGTGATTACGTTTCTGACATTCAGCACGTACGCAGACGCGAAACCATTGCCATGACTCCCGCCAATTGCCATGCCGCATTGAAGAGTTTAGTGGGCCAGCAAGTCTCGGAACAACCCAGTGATTTCGCCGCCGATAAAGCCTTGGTTTTAGAAACACTCAAAAATATTACGCAGGCACCCACTGAAGCTCTATTGGCTTCCTCGGGATTATCCATGCAGTATGCGATTATGATGGGCTTGGTAGATTATGCCCAAGAAGCACACGCTGGTAAAGCGATTAAATTCATTGTTCCTCCTAATTGTTATGGCGGCACCAACGACCAAGCGAGACGCGTGGCAGCTTGCCTAGACAATGTGGAAGTGGTGGATTTGCCCGTTGACGGTGACAATGACATGGTGCAGAGTGTGGATACGGTTTTAAGTCGTTTAGCCCAAGAAGATGTGGTACCTTATATTATTGCTGAAATCCCCACCAATCCCCGCGTGGAGGTTCCTGACTTAGATAAATTGAAGGCCGCTTTGAGCGCTCCCCGAAAAACTATTGCAGGCGAAATCGCAATTGCACCAGTTTTCATCCTCGACCAAACATTCTGTCCTAATGTGCATTTCCTCGGCGAAGAGGATGTGCTTTCTAGTGTAAAAGGGATATCCTATGCCAGTGGATCTAAGTTCCCTAGCGGCGGAGAATGCACAGCGGGTTACTGCTTAGGTAACGAAAAAGCGGCGGTTTTAATGGCTAAGATTGAAAAGCATTTGCAGCTTTGCGATAATGAAGCAACACCTTTGCAAACGCAAATCTTAGCCAAGCAATTACCCTCTATGAATCAGCGCATTGCCGACGCGTATGTGAACACCCGTAACTTTGTGACTTTCATTCAGGAGACTTTACCCAGCGCGAAAATCAATTTTGTTTCGGAAGAATTGGCGCAGCGTGGGTTTACCCCTTCGGTATTTTCCCTCGATTTACCAACCCGAGGAAACAGCGATGCCGAGCGTGAAGCGTATAAAAGAGAATTAAACCTCCGCCTAATCAATTCCATGATTAATGAAATTCCTAAGGAAAGCAAGTATTGCGTAAGCTATGGACAATTGAAAGGACTGTATTGGACGATCCCCGCAACTTCTACTCAAGGTACGACGAAAGAGGGCGATAAAGATTATATCGTGCGCGCTTCACTATCTCCTAATTTGGATCTGGAAAAGCATAAAGATGTATTTAGAGAATTTGTAGCAAGCCTTTAAAGGATGTAAACGCCATCATTTCGACCTTTATCAAAAGTTGCGCTTCGCTGAGGTTAAAGTGATTCGATCAGGCTTTTTTATCACTGGCGTATAAAAGAACTGAAATATGCTTTACTTTCAGTGAATTAGAACCTTTAGCCCAGATTTTCTTTTATATTAAGGCAATGACGAGATTAAGAGGGCCGTGGAAAATAAATCAAATATGCTCTTTTAAAACAACTGAAATTCACTAACTATTTTACACATTTGTCACAAAACAAAACATGGAATTAAAGGATATCGATAAGGTAGAGTTAAAGTATTTACAACTTAGTGACTATCTACAAATAAAGGATGCCATGCAGTTGGCATACACCTCAATGCCAGAGGCTTACTGGAGGGAAGAACATATTAAATCCTTGTTGGATAAGTTTCCAGAAGGACAAGTGGTTGTGACAGTAAACGGCGAAATTGCAGGGAGCGCGCTATCCATTATAGTTGATTACGACAAATTTGACACCAACCATACCTACCGAGAAATAACAAGAGATTACACTTTTGACTCTCATAACCAAAACGGTGATGTTCTATACGGAATTGACGTTTTTATTAAGCCAGAATATCGGGGTTTAAGATTGGGGAGAAGGCTTTATGGTTATCGGAAAGACCTTTGTGAAAAATTGAACCTGAAAGGAATTGCCTTCGGGGGAAGAATTCCGAATTATCATAAATACTCAGATAAACTTAGCCCCAAAGAGTATATCGAAAAAGTAAAGCTAAAGGAAATTCATGACCCCGTTTTGAATTTTCAAATTTCTAATGACTTTCATCCAGCAAGAATTCTTAAAGGGTATTTAGAAGGCGACGCTTCATCGCGAGAGTTTGCTGTTTTATTAGAGTGGGATAATATTTACTATGAAAGGAAACAAAAAAAGGCAGAAACTAAAAAGAAAGTTGTTCGTCTCGGATTAATTCAGTGGCAAATGCGGCCTTATCAAGATATTGATAGCCTATTACAACAAGCTGAATACTTCATTGATGCAGTCGCGGGGTATCGTTCAGATTTTGCTTTATTCCCAGAGTTCTTTAATGCCCCCTTAATGGCTAAAGACAATCATTTAGGTGAATCTGAAGCTATCAGAGAATTAGCTAAATACACCGCTGATATTGTTAAAAAGTTTTCCAGTTTTTCTATTTCCTACAATATAAATATTGTGGCGGGTAGCATGCCTGAAATTATTGATGGCAGGTTATATAATGTGGGTTACCTCTGCAAGAGAGATGGGTCCATAGAAAGGTATGAAAAGCTACATGTAACCCCAGATGAAGCCAAAGTTTGGGGCTTACAAGGCGGAAATCAATTGAAAGTATTCGATACAGATTGCGGTAAAGTTGGGGTACTAATTTGCTATGATTCTGAATTCCCGGAATTAAGTAGATTATTGGCTGATCAAGGCATGGATATATTATTTGTTCCTTTCTTAACCGATACCCAAAACGGCTACTCGAGAGTGCGAAATTGTGCCCAGGCTAGGGCGATTGAAAACGAATGCTATGTAGCTATTGCTGGAAGTGTGGGTAATCTACCGAATGTGCACAATATGGATATTCAGTACTCTCAGTCTATGGTTTTCACCCCTTGTGACTTTGCCTTTCCAACCAATGGAATTAAGGCAGAAGCCACCCCGAATACAGAAATGATTTTAATTGCTGACGTGGATATTGACTTATTGCGCCAATTGCATCAATTTGGTAGTGTGAGAAACTTAAAGGACCGTAGAACGGATTTATTTGAATTAAAAAAAATAGAAGGCCTTTCTTAAAAAGGTATCAACTTCATATGTAAACTAACCGGGAGAAGCAATGGCGTTGTTGAATAAAACCACTGCCCTTACCCCTCGTTACTACATACAATAAACTATTAATAAGCAGGCTATTAGCAATTACTATATGCTAATAGCCTGCTTTTTTTCTTTGCGAGCTTGCTTCGTAATTGAAACGCCGAATCATTTTTTCATGCTCACCCTTTTCCAAAGCTCTGGCGGCTCTTGTTTTGGATAGGTACTTTGACTATGAGCCACGAAATGCATTTGGTCTAGCAGTTCCTTAATGTGCAAGGACAAACCATTTAATGCTTCATTAACATGACGATTTTCTTGCGACCAGGACTGACCATATTCCAACCAATATTCTTCCACTGCTTGATTGTAAGCCAGGTTCAATTCATTAACGTTTAAATTCTCTTTGCCCCCTTCTTTATACCTTATTACTAAAACCCCTTCTTTAAAATCGCTAATACTCTGATTCAGTTCTAAACTGGGCCAATGTAGCTGAACCGATACATTCTTCGCATCGTATACCGCGGTATAAATAGTACCAAAACCCCTTCTGTATTTACGGTTAAAAAGGGGTGGTTTTAGAAAGGCCTGCGTTATTTCTTCTGTACTATAATCTTCTTGAGCGAGCATTTCAAGTAGGTACAATTCACGTTCAATAGTCTTGGTGAACTTTGCATGCTCGGGCCAGTCTACTTTCCCCTGATGATTGGTGGAAGCGCTATAATTGGTAATAATAGGATCAGAATCTGGCGAAACCTGTACCAGCTTATGCTCCCCTTCGCTATTCATTAGCATAATATTGTAGCTCATGTGCGAAGGAATTCGCAAAAGAGCCTCTATTGCTTCATCAAGGCTAGTGCAAAACTCTAAAACGTAACGGAGAATAAAGGGAATTCCAAAGCCCTCTCCTACCACTTTTCTCCCACCAAAGGTGAGGGAAACCACCAGTCCATTTTCGTTTATCCCATCAACCACCCCAATAAGAGAATCGCCCATAGCCATTACTTCTTTACCATTCCAAGCCGAATGCAGAAGCGTACCCTCGCTAAGCTTTGGGGCAAAGTCGTAGTTGCGCACCAATTGTGCCTCTTTCTCATGGACTACCTGGGCGCAGCCGCTCATATAAGGCGGCGGACAATAGCCTGAAAGAAAGCGATGCGCCACTTCATCATCACCCGCTAGATCGCATAAATGCAAGTAAGTCGGATAAAATTCGGGCATATACTCTTTCAAGCGAGCAATACAAGTTTCTAAGTTTGGGCTATCTGATCTAGATTTATTTAAATACCAAGAACGATAACTGGGCCAATGCTTATGAAAAAGCCCTTGCCATTTTATGCCAGCATATTTCTCAGAAATAGAATGAAGTTCGAGTTTCATGTTGGATTAATGCAAGAAATCAAGACGCATTAAGTCGTCTTATTTCAAATAAACAGTTTTACGATTTACAAATTCCATCATACCATCTTTTGCTAATTCGCGACCATAGCCCGATAGCTTAGTTCCTCCAAAAGGCAAGCGCGGATCACTCTTTACTAATTCATTAATAAAATAGGCTCCATCACTCACTCTATCAGCCATAGCAAGTGCTTTATCGGGATTGGAAGTACAAACCGTTAAACCTAGGCCATAACGAGACATTCCTGCCAAAGTAAAGGCTTCATCGATATCTTTCGCTTTAATCATTGCGGCTAAAGGACCAAAACTCTCTTGATTAAAGGCTGGCATTTCGGTACTAACATTAGCTAGTACAGTTGGCTCGTGATAACAAGCCTTTTGCTTACCACCCATTAAAAGCTCGGCTCCCATCGCTATCGATTTCTGCAATTGACTTTGCAACTGATCCGCTAAATCTATGCGCGCCAAAGGACCTACTTGAGTAGCTTCATCCATAGGGTCGCCACTTTTCAATTCTTTTAATCCTTTAATAAACTTCTCTATAAAAGTATCGTAAATCCCTTCCAACAAAATAAAGCGCTTGGCCGCAATGCAGCTTTGGCCGCAATTCAGCATCCGTGCGGTTAAGGCCGTCTTCACTGCTTCATCAATATCGGCGTCTTCCCAAACAATAAAGGCATTACTACCTCCTAATTCAAGAAGTGATTTTTTAAGGTATTTACCCGCTAAAGCAGCTACCGCAGAGCCCGCTCCTTCGCTTCCCGTTAAGGTTACAGCGCGCACGATATCGTGTTTAATTATTTGCTCGCTCGCATCATGATGTACGATAAGGTTTTGAAATACGCCTTTGGGGAAGCCTGCCTTTTGGAAAACCTCCTCAATCATTTGCGAACTACCAAAAACGTTAGGAGCATGCTTTAACAATCCAACGTTACCTGCAGTAAGGGTAGGTGCAGCAAATCGAAAGACCTGCCAAAACGGAAAGTTCCAAGGCATCACGGCAAACACGGCTCCAATAGGATCGTGGCGAACATAACTTTTTTGAGCCTCAGTTTCAATTACTTCTTCTGCTAAAAACTTAGCAGCATTTTCGCCGTAATAATCGCAAACCCATGCACATTTATTTACCTCGGCGCGAGCCTCATTAATAGGTTTACCCATTTCTAGGCTAATCATTTTCGCATATTCTTCCACACCCTCCCGTAGAATAGTGCCCGCTTTTTTAATAAGTCTGCTGCGTTCTTCTAAGGGCACCGCACGCCATAAGGGGAAGGTTTCTTGCGCCAGCTCCAATTTGTCGTTAAGCTGAGATTCGCTAAGCGATTGATAGGCGCCTACCTCCTTGCCATTATAAGGGTTAATACTTTTAAAGTGCATTAATATAATTGCGTTTAAATAGTTTTTATTTCAAAATCAAGAGCTTGACCAAATGGTTTCAGGCTCATTTTAGTCTATCCTGACTATTTCATCAAATTATTACCGAGCTCAGCCGGCACAACGCGCTTGTCTTCCACCAAGGTGGTTCCATATTGCGCTTGAATGGCCTTTATCCATTGCTTAGCGCGAGCATTTAATTGAAATTTATCGGTCATCATTCGACCTCTACTAACTAAAATACCCATATCGGCACCCTCATAAAGGTAATCGCCTTCTTTGGTGATTCTTAAAAAGAAGGCTTCCTTTTCACTTTCAACTGCTCTTCTGTGGGTATCCATTCGATCAAACTGAATGTGGCCATTATCATACATTTTCCAAATACCAGACTTTGGTGCCTGGCCCACATACTCTACCGTGTCGGCGGTATGTTTAATAATCAGCTGGCTCCAACTATCTACATTTTCTTGGTCAGTCCAACGGTCATTCAGTTCCTTAACATCCAATTCGTAATCGACATCCATCCATTCTAAAATGTGGAAAATAAATAAAGGCGCATCTGCCAAAGCGAAAACGGCATGATTGGTAATTGAACTTGCTCCTGTAACCCGCGGGTTCAACTCGCCCAAGTATAATTCACCATTATCCTGATCGATTAGGTAATCTAGTTCAAAGTAGCCTTTGTAACCTTCTTTACGCAATTGATCGCCAAAAAGACGTGTATATTTACGAGCCTTTTCTCTTAGCTCAGGACTAAAAGCACCAGGGTATATTTCATTACCGCACCAACCACCTTTGTAAGGCGTAAGCTCTTTAAAGCCTACCAACTCGGTCATAAGCGGAGCCACCACAGTCCCGTGTTTAGTAACGCAGGCCTCAATTGCGGAGCCCTTGCAGTTAATGCGTTTCATGATTTTTACCTCTGCTTCCTGCTCAATTTCTTCGGCGTATTTCGCGTATTCCTTCTCGTTGGAGATAAAGAAAGTAGTATGTCCGGAGTCTCCGAAAGGAGTTTGTATAACCAGGTCGGCACCTAATTTAGAGGACACTTTCTGTAGATGCTTATAATTTGAAACTTTGGAGAGCACATAAGGCACACAAGGCACTTTTGCTTTTTCCGCCAAGCGATTAGTGTTCACTTTATTATCAAGAAAAGTTCTCATTTTAGCGGAAGGAAACATAATTTCCAATCCTTGTTTCTTCGCTAATTTTTCAGTTTGCTCATCAAACATGAGAAACATGGCTTTCCCCGCTTTACGACCTTTCGCTCTTGTTTTAAGATAGTCTTGTACTTCTGGGTGCATCAAGAGATAATTGTTAATGTCTTCGATGCTAGTGAACTCATCGTGCGGAATTTCTTCCTTAGGTGAAAACACGTTAGGATGCTGACCATCGAAGCATTCGATGTAGCTAATAAACTTGAAGCTTTTTATCCACTCATCTGCCCCGAGCAAATTAAAATTGGTGGCACTAATAAAATAAATTGGCACCTCATTTTTATAGAAGTAGCGACGAATATCGGCAACGCCTTTCAATTTCTGAGGCGCTACTTTTTTAGCTGCCGGACGTTTTTTGGCCGCAGGTTTTCTAGCAGATGCCTTACGCTTTGCAGGTGCCTTGGCTGCGGCTTTAGTTGGGCTAGTACCTTCGTTGTTTGCGGCAGGTAGTTCCTTTTTATTGGTGCTAATTTCGATAGAGTTTTCTTTATCTAGTGCTGTCATAAAGTTTTGTTTTCTTGATTAGATTGGGCAGATGTTTTTTTCTTTAGAGTCCCGGGACCGCCTATTAACCCGATGGATGTTGTTGTCATTTGTCTGTTTAATACACTCTGCTTAAATACTCGTAATCCAAGATCGGAACGATAGCCGTGAATCTCAGAAACATCTAGCGCAAGCATAAATTTTATTATGTCTTTAGTAGCCACTTGACCAGGCACTAAGACGGGGAAGCCAGGTGGATAAGGGATTACAAAGGAGGAGGCAACAAGCTCCGCCCCATTCTCTATTTCAGCCAAACATTCCGTGAGAGGAATATAAGTGTAATTCTCCTCATTATAAGTCAGAAAATAAGCCTCTCTTAAATTGCCTCCAGGAATTCCTGGTACTGCTTGAAATGAGTGGTGGAAAAAGCTGAAATCTGGCAAGGGAGGTACTTCATGCGTAAGAGAATGTATCTTTTTCTGATGAATCTCTTGCTCCCTTTTATCCAAGGCACGAAAGTTTTCATCCAGCATTTCTGAAATCTTCAGAAGCGCATTTATTAAATAGGTAATACTACCTCTACTGGTACCAATATTGGTCATGAAGAGAACGGTATTGCGCGAGGTTTTATTAATCTGGATATTAAATTTATCCATTAAAAACCGGTTTTTGAAGGTATCGCCATCTACGCCAGTGCGCCCAATATGCAAGGTAATTTTGGTAGGGTCCAATACAAATTCATCCTCCTCCCAAGCGGTTTCCATGCGATTCCAACCCTTATCTTTGGTATAATACTCTGCCATATCTGTTTGCCGGTACTGGCTTGGAATAAAATCGCGTACCGTTAAAACATCAAAGTATTTGCTAAGAGCGGGATCGTTATTTATTTTGGCCCGTAATGACATCGCCAACTCAATTCCGCGCTCCACCAGTTCATATCCTTCAAACTGTACCTGACGACGTCCAACATCCAGGGAAGCCAACATTTGATAATTTGGCGAAGTGGAAGTATGCGTCATATAGGCTTCTAGGAAAGTCGCACGACTCTTACGCTGAAAATCTTGATCCCAAATGTGAATCATCGATCCTTGTCTAAAACTACTTAGCGTTTTATGGGTACTTTGGGTCGAGTAAACGCGTATGCGCACCTTGTCGGGATCGGGCATTTTAGGCAAATCGCCTTTATTTAAAGACTCGATATGCGCTTTATACATCTTGCGATAAGCGGGACTACGATATTTGTTTTCCAGTTTTTTGGCGACGTACATGGCGGTTCGTCTTTTGAACGTGTAGGTGAAACTGGCAAAGGCAAACCAAGCTTCATCCCATAGAAAAACCATGTCGGGCTTAATGGCTAAAACCTCTTCCATCATACGCTCTACATTGTAGACCATGCCATCGAAAGTGCAATTGGTAAGCAGCAGCATTTTCACCTTTTCCAATCTTCCGCTTTCGCGGAGAAGCACCAATTTCTTAATTATCTCTTGGCGAGGAACCGCGCCATACATTGAGTATTTTTCAATTGGATACGAATCTAGGTAAACCGGAAAAGCACCAGAAAGTACCAAGCCATAGTGATGCGACTTATGACAATCGCGATCGATAAGAACCACGTCTTCAGGCGCAACCATGGCCTGCATTACAATTTTATTCGCCGTAGATGTTCCGTTGGTTACCAGAAAAGTATGTTGAGAGCCGTAGGCATCGCGACACATTTCTTGGGCCTTTTTTAGAGGGCCGGTGGGTTGAAGTAAGGAGTCTAAGCCTCCAGTAGTGGCAGAGGTCTCGGCCAGAAACAGGTTTCGACCGTAAAAATCGCCAAAATCGCGAATCCAGCGAGATTTAAAAACCGAACCTCCGCGCGAAATAGGCATGGCGTGAAAG
Source organism: uncultured Schleiferiaceae bacterium (assembly GCA_963977415.1). Lineage (GTDB taxonomy): Bacteria > Bacteroidota > Bacteroidia > Flavobacteriales > Schleiferiaceae > Croceimicrobium. The sequence continues at coordinate 25,631 of CAXBOS010000012.1, forward strand.
ACGCCAGTTGGCTTCTGACTGTACTCCATTAAAGCGGTAAAAAAGGGCGTTTCATAACGCTCACTAATACCGCGAATAATGCTCAAATGAATTTCTTGAAAATCCTCTTTGCGATAGAAAATCCTGCGAAAGGTTTTAATGGTCGAATCCTTCAAATCGGCCAAAACCGTATCGGTTACATAATAAGTGTCTATTTCGGGGCGAAACTGCTTAATAACCTGTCCCAGCAAGGGGCCCAAGTCTTCATCTCTTTGATGCGAAGGTCCTCCTAAATCGAGGGCATGTTGAATATAGGGGCTTATTAAGGGGTCAATCTCCTTCCCTTTAAAGGGTGGTGCATAGCGAATTACAACCGACTGAATATTGGTATTAAAAAGCAGCGTAATTAGGGCATCCTGAAAAGAGCGCTGAACAACAAGACCATATCTAAACTTATCTTTTTCAGAGTGCAAGTTTGCCACTTTACGCCTTAAGGCAATTTCATCCCTTTCGGAGATGTTCTCGACTAAAAGTACTTCAAAATAATTTTGGTTCGAATGATCGGGTTTATCTAAAATTTCAGTCTTTTCGATGGTATCATGCTCCACTAGCAAGTCGCCTGCGCCGCGAAAGCTATCGCTAATTAATTCTCTTCTGATATCCAAAATCGTATGCGACATGGCAACAAATTCGTGACGAGCGAAAGACTCCTTAACCGCTAAAAAACGCCGCATTCCTGGAAAGGCGAAGTGATGCTCGATACTAGCTAATTGCCCTAGAAGGAGCTCACAATTTTCCATATGAGACTTAGCAGAAGTAGATTGCTCTTTGGCATCTGCTAAATTTAGAGAGGCAGATCTCAACCTATTCCATAGGTCCATCCGCAGTTGGCCAATATTGTAATAAGGAGCGTTTACTGTTTTCTTTTTCGTCATATTTATCTAGAGTGCAGGGCTAATTTATTTCCTTCAATGTCTACGAAAATGGCAAAGTAACCTGACTCTTCGTTGATAAATGTTTTCGGCATTACAATGCGCCCCCCTGCTTCCGTTACTTTGGAAAGAATTGTCTCCAAATCTCTTCCTCCGTTAAGGTAAATTAAAGGTCCATTCTGGCCGGGAACCGAGCCAAGTCCTTGTACTACCGCACCTCCCACGCCTCCAGTGGATGGGAATATTGCCATAGAATGGGTAGGCCCGACGACTCGCTCCATTTTAATACCATATATATAATCGTAAAACGCTACGGCCTTTTCAAAATTAATAGCAGGTATTTCGAACCAACTAACGAAGTCCTTCAGTTTTGGTGCTGTTTTTATTTTTCTTCCAGTTGTTGATCCCATATACTCTGTTGATTATATTTTAAAATTAATTATTTTTTTGCCCGAATTTCAGTGATCTACCACTAATTGATTCCGAGTAAAATTACGATTAGCCCTAGGCTATTCTACACCTGAAACGCCAGTATGCGGCTGTTCCATTTCATATTCGGCCAGCTTGAGCTCGGCTAGACGATCCACTCTTTTGGGTTTAATGAGCGGTCCTAACGATTGCAAATAGCTTAAATCTGCGCCCTCTTGGTAAACCTTAAATTGACCAATATGGTCGCGGAAACTTTTTAAAGGTTGGCCTAAGCGCAAAACACCCATTTCTCTGCTTCGCTTAACTCTTTCAATATCCAATTCGATAGGGAAAATTTCTTCGTTGCCACCTGCTTCATATAGCACCCTGCCATCTGGCCCACAAACTATAGAATGTCCGCTACCGCCTGTATCCAAACCATTTACATCAAAAAAGTAACATTGATTTACCGCTGCCATAGCTCTTACAATGGAGAGTTCTATTTCGCGATCGATCGTGCCGGTAAGGGTAGGATGAATAATCACCTCAGCACCCATCACCGCTAAGGTGCGTACCGTTTCAGGAAACCACATATCGTAGCAAATAGAAACTCCAAATCTGCCGATATCTGGCACATCAAAAACACAATATTCACTGCCGGGGGTTACTCCTACTTCGTAGGGATAAAAGGGAAACATTTTACTGTAGCGAGTAACTACTTCCCCTTTGGGATTAATTACTGTAGCGGTATTATACACATTTCCTTCACGTGCTTCAAAAATAGAACCTGGTAGCAACCAAATTCCGTAAGCTTTAGCTAAAGCCTGCATTTCCGCTTCAAAATTATTCGGAATGGCCTGCGCCGTTTTAATTAATGGGCCATAGGGACTCAATTCACTAAACACAATCATATCCAGCCAAGGATAAAGGTTCATAGCGATATTTATTTTCAGCTTCATCATTTCCACATTGGGAAGGATGGCTGAAACCTTCATTTGGATTCCCGCAATTGCGAATGGTTTCATACTTTGTTATTTATTGAATCAATTATAGCAGACTCCAGAATATCCAGGCCTTTTGCTAGTTGAGCATCTGTAATTACCAATGGAGAAAGAATACGAATGATATTCTTTTCCATTCCCGCACTGATTACAATAAGTCCGTTCTCTGAACAGCGTTTTACCACTTCACTACATAATTGAGCGTTAGGTTTCTTAGGATGATCTAAACTCACAAATTCAATCCCAATCATAGCACCTAAACCACGTATATCGCCGATTTCCTTAAATTGCAATTGCAGGGCATTAAGTCTACTATTAACTTGATCTGCCACCGCCAAAGCGCGGGAATTTAAGTCTAGATCTTCCATTAATTTTATCGTAGCCAATGAGGCCGCACAGCAAACTGGACTACCAATATAAGTTCCGCCAATACTGCCGGGGGAGGCGGCATCCATAACTTCAGCACGACCTACCACCGCCGCAATTGGCAAGCCCGAGCCCATCGACTTAGCGTAGGTGCTTAAATCTGGGGTAACGCCGTAATGCTGCCATGAAGCCCAATGCCCGGTGCGGCAAAAGCCACTTTGTACTTCATCGATAATTAGCATCATTCCATACTTATCACAATGGGCACGCAAACCCTGAAGGTAGCGCTTAGGGACAGGATTAAAACCACCTTCTCCTTGCACCGCTTCTATAATAATGGCTGCTACCGCATTTGGGTCCACTAGACTTTGATTACTCATGGTAAGATGCTCTAATTCTTGATCAATAAATGCATCGTAATCTAGGCTACCACCATAAAGGAAATAATTAGGAAAGCGCAGGCGGTATACCTCAGGCGCAAAAGGGCCACAGCCCACCTTATAACCAATCTTACTGGTTAAGGTCATAGCCATCATGGTTCTGCCATGGTACGCTTCTGAAAACCCAATTATCGCCTGTTTGCCCGTCGCTTGTCTGGCGATTTTTATAGCATTTTCCACCGCTTCTGCACCCGTACTCACCAACATAGCCTTGGTTTCCTTACCGTGAGGTAAAATCTCCGTTAGCTTTTCACATAGCTCAACATAGGGCTCATAAGAAACTACATTAAAACTTGTATGGAGGTACTTTGCCGCTTGCTCTTGAATCGCCTTTACCACTGGCTCTGGACAATGGCCAGCGTTTACTACGCCAATTCCACCGGCAAAATCGATCAACTCCCGACCATCGAGATCAGTAATGATAGCACCTTTAGCATCTTGTACAGTAGCAGTATTAAATACTCCTACGCCATTGGCTACTACTTTTTTTCTCCTGTCGAGAAGCCCTGCGGATTTATTATTTTCAGTAATCGTTTTTGTCAACATGTTCTGATTAAAAATTTCAAATAATACACTTTAGAAAAACAATAGATTCGGATGGGTGTCAGTGCATATTTAGCGTTTTGTACTTGTCGGCAAATGCCGCATAGATAAATTGCTGAAGTGGTCTTGACTCCTTTCTTAGTCTTGATTAAAAGTACTAGAATTAACTTTGCGTGATAATAGCTGAGATTAAAAAAAATTTTAACTCTATTTTTCTCAAACTAGCTTCATGGTCTTAATTAAATCAATCCCAAGCCATCGTGGATAAGTTACTAAATTTCTTTAATCTACACAAGCTTTCGACGCGTCTACCATCTTTTTATTTTACAAGCTCCTTTAAAAGCTCAAAAAATCACTGATAATTAAGTTCTAAAGTCCAATTCTACTCATTGACAGGTATCCGATCTCGACTAATAATTAGCTACTTGGCGGCTCAATTAATCTAAGTTCAGTTTCAAAATAAACGAAAATTTAAAAGGAGGAGACCATAAAAGCAACTATGATCCGCAGTTTCTCCTGTTATCTAGCTGTTACGTAAGCTAGAGAATTGGTAAAATCTCAAGATGAGGTCCTTCATCTTTGACGTACCTTGCAACTCAATTTGAACTCATCTATTTTGAATAACTTCCAAGCATTAGGCATCAGCCCCGGTTTTGTAAAAGGACTTACGGAATTAAATATTATTGAACCGACATACATTCAGCAAAATGTAATTCCTATACTCTTAGCGGGACCTACCGACATCGTAGCGCAAGCCCAAACAGGCACTGGAAAGACCGCAGCTTACGGTTTGCCCCTTTTGGAAAAAATTGATCCTTCTCTTGGCATGGTGCAAGGCCTAATTCTTTGTCCTACTCGCGAATTAGCGCAGCAAGTCGCTAAACAGTTATTCAAATTCACGAAATACTCAGCTAAAATTTTTACTGAAGCGGTATACGGAGGTGAGCATATCGATCGTCAAATTGGTGCATTGAAACGCCCGACTCACATTGTAGTGGCGACTCCTGGCCGTTTGATCGATTTAATAAAACGTAAAGCGGTTGATTTAAACGGGGTGAAATCGGTCGTACTAGATGAAGCCGATGAGATGCTTAGTATGGGTTTCAAAAAGGAACTTGATGAAATATTGAGTTTCTTACCAGCGGTAGAAAGCAAGTGGTTATTTTCGGCCACCATTCCCAATGAAATAAAGGCGATTATCAGCAAACACCTAGCGGAAAATGCTACCCGCATTGATGTGAAGCAGGAGAATGTAGTCAATAAAAACATTTCGCATCAGTATATGAAGTGCGACGATGCCGATAAACTCAATGCTTTACAGCAATTTTTGCGCGCGGAGCCCGATGAGCGTGGTATTATTTTCTGCAAAACCAAAGCCGCCACGAAGAAGCTAAGTCAGCAATTAATAGCCAAAAATTTCGCTGCAGATGCCATTCACGGTGATTTAATGCAGAAAGAACGCGATAAAGTGATGCGTGCCTTTAAAAACGAAAGTCTGCGCCTACTCGTTGCCACAGATGTCGCCGCCCGTGGCATTGATATTTCAGACCTAAACTTTGTCTTACACTACCAATTACCCGAAAGTGATGAGTACTATACCCATCGCAGTGGAAGAACCGCTCGTGCCGGTAAAGAAGGTTTATCGCTCTGTTTTGCTAACGATTACGAAGTGAAGACGCTTCGCAACTACGAACGTAGCTTGGGAATTAAGTTTAAAGAGCTGAAGCGCTAGGGCGCTAAGTTGGGATTCCAAATCTTGATTCTCGGTAAAATAAATTATGTTTGAGAAAGTATTTGCCTGTCTTTAAAAGGACCAAGCCCTTTTTTCAGCATGGAAAGTAGGTAAATAGAGCCAAACAATTATGCTTTACAAACTATTCCTATGGCTTTTCCGCTTGACGGCTAATGCCTATTTCCGATCAATCTATATCAAGGGAAAAGACAATATTCCAAAAGACAAACCCGTCATTTTTGCGGCTAACCATCCCAGTTCTTTTATGGATCCCATTTTACTGGGGGTAAACCTAAATCGATCGCTTTACTTTCTAGCCCGTGGCGATATCTTTAAGAATAAAATGGTGCGTAAGCTTTTCAACAAGTTGCACATGATCCCCGTTTACAAGCCTGACCTATCGCCCGATCAGGTGCATAAAAATGAAATGATTTTTGAGAAGTGCTACGAGTACTTAGAGCGCCAAAAGGCCGTGATGATTTTCCCCGAAGGAATAAGTAAAACAGAACGCCGCCTTAGACCGATAAAAACAGGCATCGCACGCATCGCGCTTGGAGCAGAAGAAAAAAACGATTTCAATTTAGACCTTACTATCGTACCCATTGGCTTAAATTATTCCAATCCTCACTATTTCAAAAGTGATGTATTTGTAAATATCGGCGCGCCTATTTCGGTACGTGAATATCAGGGAGACTTTTTAAAAGACCCCAAAGAAGGGGTGCTACAATTAACCGATCGTGTAAAATCGGAACTAGAGAAGCGCATTGTCATTATTGAAGATGAGCAGCTAGAAAAGCTCATCCGCCAAATTGAAATTCTGTACCGTTCTAAATTACGCGAACAAAATAAGCAGCAAGAAAAAGCCACCCAAGATTTCTACTTATCACAAGACATTGTAGAGGCAGTGCAGTATTATGCAAAGAATCACCCAGAAATACTGCAAGATTTCGAGCAAAAGATAAGTGTCTATCTAAAACGCTTAAAACGCCTTAAAATAAGAGACACCCAAATTCGAAGCTCCGAAACCTCCTTACCCGTGTTGCTACGGTTGCTGTATTTCACTTTTGGTTTTCCTCTGTTTTTATTTGGGCTAATCACCAATATTATTCCTTTTAAAATTGTGGAACTCATCCCTAGCAAGGTCTCTATTCGCGAAGATTTTGTGGGGGCGGTAAAAATGGCAACGGGCATGCTGATTTTTCTCATCACCTACCTTGTAGAAGCTAGCATTGTTGGCTTTTTCACGAACTTCCTATGGGCTATTCTTTTCATCCTTAGCCTTTACCCAGCTGGCCTTTTTACAGTCGATTATTTTAAGAAGTACTACCAGGTTCGTGGCACCATAAAATACCTAAGAATCTTTATGAAAAAGGGCGACTTAATTGCCAATCTCAAAACCACCCGTCAAGAACTGGTAGACGAACTAGAGATGCGTAAAGAAGATTTCATCAAAGTGCGGACCTTTCCAATCTAAGAATCAAAACCGAAAATTTGAAAAGCGCGAGCTAAGCCATTTTGCGTTTCGCATCTATCTTTTATCCCTAATTTCGCCGCAAATTATTTTAGGCATGGCTGATACACCCGAAGGTAAAGAAGGAGAAAAGATTAGCGCTGAACAAGTTGAACTTTGTTTAGCGGTTTTACAAAGCCTGAATGAGAATACCGATCAAATATTTGAAATCCCCGAAGAGAAAAGAAGGGAATTACTAATTGCCGCCGGTATGCTTTCTCGTCCCTCGCGTGAAGAATTCGCCCGCCGCAAACGCTCGGCTCGAAAAGCAGAAAAAAGAAAACTACAAGAGCGAGATCGCCATGCACGCAAAAATACTGGCATCCGTTCGGCGCGCGAAGCGCTAGTTTTTGAAGCTCCTAAAATGATTGGCTTTGAGGATAAACGCGATGAAAAAGAACTTAAATTGGAGTCGCCCCGCAACTGCTACGTTTGCAAAAAAGTTTACCACAGCCTACACCATTTTTACGACACCATGTGCAAAGAATGTGGAGACTTCAATTATGCCAAACGCTTCCAAACCGCCGACCTTAAAGGACAAGTTGCCTTAGTTACTGGTTCTAGACTTAAGATTGGTTACCATATTACCTTGATCATGCTGCGAGCTGGCGCCACCGTAATTGCCACAACTCGTTTTCCCGTAGACTCTGCTTTGCGCTTTGAAAAAGAACCCGATTTCAAGGATTGGGGGCATCGCTTAAAAATTCATGGTTTAGATTTAAGACATATTCCCAGCGTTGAAATCTTCTGCAACTTTATTGAGCAGCGCTACGAAAAATTAGATATTCTTATTAATAATGCCGCCCAAACAGTACGCCGCCCTTCAGGCTTTTATCAGCATTTAATGGGCAATGAAAACATGGCTTTTCACAAGCTTCCCCTTGCCGCCCGCGAATTATTAAAAGACCACGATTACTGTATTCAAGAATTGGATAATTTAAGTAACTCCCTTAGTGATAAAGAACAAAAAAACCTACCCGTTAGCTGGCATGGCAAGCAATTAGGGGTAGGACTAAGAGCCTCGGCCCAGCTTTCGCAGATTCCCTATACTATTGACGATTCGCTCTCGGATGAAGAAGTTTTCCCTATGGGTAAATTAGATGCCGATCTACAGCAAGTGGACTTGCGGAAAACCAATAGTTGGCGCTTGCGAATGGGAGAAATTCACACCAATGAAATGCTTGAAGTGCAATTGGTAAATTCCGTTGCCCCCTTCGTTTTAGTGAATCGCTTAAGCCATTTAATGAAAAAAGAAAACACGGGGATAAAGCACATTATTAATGTTTCGGCGATGGAAGGTAAATTCCACCGCTGGCATAAAGAAGATCGCCACCCACACACCAATATGGCCAAGGCCGCTTTAAATATGATGACGCATACTAGCGCCTCCGATTTAGCCAAATTTGGCATCTATATGAATGCAGTCGATACCGGTTGGGTAACAGATGAAGACCCCGCCGAGTTAGCCAAGCGTAAGATGGAAGTGCACGATTTTCAGCCACCCTTAGATATTGTGGATGGTGCCGCACGCGTCCTCGATCCTTTATTTGATGGAATTAATACTGGAAAACACTGGTGCGGGAAATTTTTGAAAGACTATAGACCGATTGATTGGTAGAAGCAGATTCAAGAGTCAATAAGCCCAATTCGAACTTGGAATTAGAGCTGCAGGTTTACATTTAATTTTGCCCCCAACGCATTAAAAATCCGCATCACAGTTTCTAAGGTGACATTTCCAGTATTATTTTCAAGACGTGAAATTTGGGCTTTCTTCACTCCAACCAATTCTCCTAATTGCTCTTGGGTTAGCTCCCTCTTTTTACGGGCGGCCTTAATCATATCGCCGATAAGTTCAAGTTTTAATTCAAACTCGTACTCATCCCTTTCTTTTGTTCCTTTTTCACCGATTAAAAGAACTTCCGCTTCATCTAGCGTGTAATTTTTCATTTTCTTTTATTGCTTAAATATTGTGCGCGAACTTTCTCAGCCTTATCAATTTCCTTTTTATCCACTTTACTCGTTTTTTTAATAATTCCGTGTGTTGCAAAAACAAGTGTTTCATTGCTATCTTCTTTATCCCAAAAGGCAAACAATCTGTATTGAATTCCTGAATATAAAGTTCTGAATTCCCAAATTTCTTTGCTTAGTTTCTTAAAGAACTTCGTATCTGAGTGCTGTTCAGCTCTTCGAATGTTTTGAAGAATTTTCATCCTAGCCTTTAGATCTTGATTCTCTATAAAATCAAAGGCTTCTTCTAAAAGCTTTGTTTCAAATCGTTTCACAACTCAAAGATAGAAAATGTTTCGTTAAATGTAAACATTTAGTTCGTTTTAATACCCTAAATTCGCCCTAAACAAGTGCTTGAAATTTGAAGTAATCATTATTGGCGGTGGCTTAGCTGGCCTTTGCAGTGCTTTGCATCTCTCCCTTAAAGGGACCAAGGTTTTAGTGATCGAAAAGCAGGAATATCCCCAGCACAAAGTTTGCGGTGAATACATTTCCAACGAAGTTTTACCCTACCTCCAATCTCTTGGTTTTAATCCTTTCGATTTCGGGGCTAAAGCAATAAACAAGCTTACCTTGAGCACCGAAGGCAATCAATCCATTAGTACAAAACTACCCTTAGGTGGTTTTGGCCTTAGTCGCTATTGTATTGATGAGGAATTGTCTAAATGCGCTAAAAAAGCCGGTGCAACCTTCTTGCAAGCACGTGTAATGGATATCCAATTTAGCGAAGAACAGTTTGAGGTTTCTACTAATCTACAGGAAGTGTATCGCGCACCCTTCGTGATTGGCGCTTATGGGAAGCGTTCTAATTTGGATGCGAAAATGAAGCGGCCCTTCATGCAAAACAAATCTCCCTATTTAGGAGTGAAAGCGCATTTTACGGGCGACTTCCCCGCTGATCAAGTTGGACTTCACAATTTCCAAGGTGGCTATTGCGGCATATCTCAGGTAGAAGACGACAAGGTAAACATCTGCTATTTAGTAGATTTTAAAACTTTTAAGAAGTACAATTCCTTAGATGAGTTTCAAGAAAAGGTATTAAGCCAAAACAAATTCTTAAAAGAGGCTTTAGTTAAATTCTCCATGGTCTTCGAAAAACCAATTAGCATCAGTCAAATTTCATTTTCTGAAAAAGCACCCGTTGAAAATCACATTTTAATGTGCGGCGATAGCGCGGGCATGATTCATCCTTTGGCAGGAAATGGAATGGGAATGGCGATACGTGCAGCACAAATAGTTTCGCAAGCTCTTCTGCAATTTAAAAGCGGTGCCATCTCATCGCGCCAAGCACTAGAAGAAAATTACGAAAGACAGTGGAAAAAGGAATTTGCCGATCGTTTAAAATATGGTCACCTTATATCGCGTACCTTTCGAATGGGCTTATTATCCGAAATATTAATGTTTTTGCTAAAATTAATGCCCGCCCTTTTACCACTAATCGTAAAGAAAACCCACGGCAAAGTCATGCAGGCTATAAAATGAAAAAGATAGATACCACGCACCGCAGCAGGGAAATAGAAATAATGGACGACTTAGAAATGGGGGGCGATTTACTGCGCCGAACCTTGGACCAGTTGGCCCTAATTAACAAATGGTTGGGCGGAAATCAGCTAAGCAAAGATGGCCTTTTAAAGCTTCTTGAAAATCATCCGAAAGAAAAAGAAGTTTTTATCATCGATTTTGGCTGCGGCCACGGCGATATGCTGCGTGAACTTGCTAAATTGACGAGAAAGCGAGGCTACAATGTAAAAATGCTTGGAATTGACGCCAATCAAACGGCTATAAATTACGGCGAGGAACTGTCTACTGCTTATCCAGAAATTAGCTATAAATGTGCGAATGTATTAGAAGACTCCATCAGTTCTTTACCTTGCGACATTGCTTTGTGCACTCTGTTCCTGCATCATTTTGAAGACCAAGTCGCAGAGGATTTTATTATCGCCTTGGCGGAAAATGCTAGTATTGGCGTGGTCGTAAATGATTTACATCGCCACAAAATGGCCTATCGCCTCTTTAGCCTCTTGCGGGGGATTATTAACAATCACATGGTTACCGAAGATGGCTTAACGTCCATTTTAAAGAGTTTCAAAAGGAAGGATTTGGAACAATTCGCACAAAAGCTATCCTATAAAAGTACCATAAGCTGGCGTTGGGCTTTTCGCTGGCAGTGGCTAATTCAAAAGAAATGAGTGTAAAAATAACCGGCATCGCGACCCAATTACCGCCTTATTCCCGTCCCACCGAGGAAATAATTCCCTTCCTAAAAGTGTGGCTTAATGGGCAAGAGGAAAGATATCAGCGCAAAGTGATTAAGCTTTTTGAAAATGCCGGCGTAGAAAGACGCTTTTCTATAATGGATGCCGAAGAGGTGTTTTTAAAAACCTCTTTTGCTGAGAAAAACAAAATCTACAAAAGAGAAACCATCAAACTGGCAGAGGGTGCTTTGGTGAAAGCCTTAGAAAATGCCCAGCTGAAGCCAACTGACATCGATTACATTATTACGGTAAGCTGCACTGGAATTATGATTCCCTCAGTAGACGCTTACCTCATCAATAAGCTCCAGCTAAAGCAAGATATCGTAAGACTACCCATAACCGAAATGGGCTGTGTAGCAGGTGTTTCCGGCATGATTTACGCTAATAATTTCTTAAAAGCCAATCCCAATAAAAGAGCAGCGGTGATTGCCGTAGAATCGCCTACCTCAACTTTTCAAATCGACGACTACTCCATGACCAATATTGTAAGTGCCGCTATTTTCGGAGACGGATGCGCTTGCACCATTTTGTCATCTTATGAAAATGAGCAAGGTCCAGAAATTATTGACGAAGCCATGTACCACTTTTATAATGCCGAACACATGATGGGCTTTGAGCTTACCAATAGCGGTTTGCAAATGGTTTTAGATAAAGAAGTACCCGATAAAATTGCCGCTCATTTCCCCGAGATAGTCCATCCCTTTTTAGCGAGAAACAACATGTCCATCGCCGATATAGATCATCTAATTTTCCACCCCGGAGGAAAAAAAATTGTGCAAACAGTGGAAGATCTATTTGGGAAACTGGGTAAAAATATCAATCATACTAAAGCGGTACTACGCGATTACGGCAATATGTCAAGCGCAACTGTACTCTACGTTTTAGAAAAATTTATGCAAGAAGCCCCTAAAAAAGGTGACCTTGGCTTAATGCTGAGCTTCGGCCCAGGCTTTACCGCACAAAGACTATTATTAAAATGGTAAAAGAATTTACAGACAAAAACGAATGGGCTCTAATTTTAGGGGCCTCTAGTGGCATGGGCTTAGCCACCGCTAGAAAACTGGCGCAGCATGGGCTTAATCTATGCTTGGTCTATCGCACGCGAAAACTCGACTTAGAAAGTATTGAATCCGATTTTCAGAAGATTAAAAATGATCACGGCGTTCAAGTTATTCACTTCAAGCTCGATGCGACCCGTCCTGAAAAAAGAGAAGAAGTAATCTCCGCTCTGGGCTTCCAATCGGAATACTCCAGAATTAAAGTGCTGGTGCACAGCATTGCTAAAGGAAATTTAAAACCCATGGTATCTGCCGACAGGCCTACCTTAAAAAACGATGATTTCCACCTTACCCTGGAAAACATGGCCTTTAGCCTTTACGATTGGGTACAAGCCATTTTTAAAAAGAATTTGTTTGCAAAAGATGCGCGAATAATCAGTTTTACCAGCATGGGTAATAAAAGAGCCTGGGAAAATTATGCGGCCGTATCTACCGCCAAGGTTGCCCTAGAAGCGATAACACGAAACATTGCCTTAGAATTTGCCGGCTTCGGAATTAAAGCCAATTGCATTGAAGCGGGCATAACGGATACGGACTCTTTTAGGATGATTCCTGGTCATGAAAAACTAAAAGAATTTGCCAGCAGTCAAAACCCCTCGGGCCGCATGACAAGCCCAGAAGACGTAGCCAATGTAGTATATTTACTTTGCAAAGAAGAAGCAAAATGGATAACCGGAACCATCATTCCCGTTAATGGTGGCGAACATTTACGATAGTATGACCTCCCGCGAAATAGTAGACCTTTTGCCTTACCAAGCACCCTTCCTATTTGTGGATGAGATTACTGCGGTAGATGAAAATTCGATTAGCGGCAGCTTTCATTATTCTAAAAATTCATCCTTTTATCAAGGCCATTTTAAAGGGAATCCTATTACCCCAGGTGTCATCTTAACCGAAACTATGGCCCAAATTGGCCTTGTTGCTTTGGGGATATTCATTATGGGGCAGGGTTCTGAGCAGCTTTCTGATTTTCAGATTGCCCTCAGTTCTACTGAAATTGATTTTTACAAGCCGGTTTACCCCGATGAAACCGTAAGAGTAAAAAGCCAAAAAGAATATTTCCGTTTCCATAAATTGAAATGTGCCATAGAAATGTATAATGCTAAGGATGAACTCGTTTGCCGAGGTAAAATAGCGGGCATGCTAAGGTCTAAAACCGATTAATTCAGTAGCTTGTAAACTATGAAAGATAGAGTAGTAATAACCGGCCTCGGCGTAGTCTCTCCCAACGGAGTAGGCTTAAATGCTTTTCGAAAAGCCATAAAAGCAGGGCAATCTGGTATTAAGTTCTATCCCGAATTAAAAGAACTGGGGTTTTCCTGCTGCATCGGGGGCATGCCCGAAATTTCCGAAGCACTAAAGCGCGATTATTTTACCGAATTACAACTGAAAGACTTTAAGAGCTCTGGCATTTTGTACGGCTGCATGGCGGGCCTTGATGCGTGGAAAGACGCCGGCTTGGCTATTAATGAGACGCCCGATTATGAGAGCGGAACTATTTTCGGAGCGGGTACTTCGGGCGTAGAAAAATTTAGAGAAGCAATCTACAAATTAGACGATAAACAAGTACGAAGATTGGGTAGCACCGTAGTAGCGCAAACCATGGCTAGCGGTGTAAGCGCCTACTTAGGCGGAATGATTGGCCTAGGTAATCAGGTTAGCACTAACTCATCGGCCTGCAGCACGGGCACCGAAGCCATTCTTATGGGCTACGATCGCATTAAAGCAGGCCATGCCCAACGCATGTTAGTAGGCAGCTGCAGCGACGATGGCGCTTATGTTTGGGGTGGCTTTGATGCCATGCGCGTGCTCACCTATAAACACAATAACGATCCCGAAAAGGGCTCACGACCCATGAGCGCATCGGCCTCGGGCTTTGTTCCGGGTAGTGGCGCAGGGGCCTTAGTTTTAGAATCGCTGCAAAGTGCTTTAGCCCGCAAGGCCACCATTTATGCCGAGGTATTAGGCGGTGAAATAAATTCAGGAGGTCAGCGAAATGGCGGCACCATGACTGCGCCAAATTCCGATGCTGTGCAGCGCTGTATTAAAAAAGCCGTGGCCAATGCGGGCATTAAAGCCATTGCTATAGATGCGATAAATGGCCATTTAACCGCCACCATAAAAGACGCCACCGAAATAGAGAATTGGAAGGCAGGTTTAAATTTAAAGGCGGATGAGTTCCCGCCCATAAATTCTTTAAAATCCATGGTCGGTCATTGTTTATCGGCGGCGGGATCAATAGAAAGTGTGGCTGCGGTTCTACAGATTAAAGAGGGGTTTATTTTCCCCAATATTAATTGTGCCGATCTTAATGAAGATATTGCTGCCTTAATTCCTGCCGATAGAATACCGCAACAATTGATTGAAAAAGACATTAATATTGTAGCGAAAGCTAGCTTCGGTTTTGGCGATGTAAACGCTTGTGTAATCTTTAAGAAATACAAAAACAAATGATGGATAAAGAGGCCTTAATTGCTGAATTGAAAGAGATTATAAAACCTTATGTCCAAGATCAAGAGGCCTTTGGCAAGCTTACAGAAGATACCCATTTCATTACCGATTTGAAAATAAATTCCGCCAATCTCGTGGATATTGTGCTAGATACTGAGGACAAATACAATATTGAAATTGATAATGATTCCATGGATAAAATGTCGGACGTAAAATCGGCCATGGGTGTAATTGAAGAGAAAATTGCCGCCAAGGGGTGATCGGCAACGATATCATTGATCTTGCCTACACTCGAGAAAACACCAATTGGCAAAGGCGAGGCTTTCTTGATAAGGTTTTCAGCGAAAGCGAACAGGAAATCATCCATCAATCATCCGATCCCTTTACTAGCATTTGGCGCCTTTGGAGTATGAAAGAAGCGGCTTATAAATGCTATCTCCAAAAGGGAGGCCTGCCATTTAATAGCCCTAGCCGCATTGCAATAAGTCTAAAAAACAACCTCAAGGGAGATGCGCAAATTGAGGAATTCTCGGTCGCGATTGTATCTGAGTATACAAAAAGATACATCCATAGTTATACTCATTCTTCGAAACAACACTGGCAGATTAACGAAGTTTTCGAATTAAGTCAAAGTGATGCGAATACCCAATCTGCGGAAACGCATAAAAAACTTATTAATCGCATTGCCATAGATTGGCAGAAAGAAGAGTCTAGTCTTACTATTAAAAAAGATCGACTAGGAAAGCCCTTTGTTTGTTTCCGCGAGCAAAAATTAGACATTCACTTCTCTATGAGTCATCACGGAAATTTTGGGGCTTTTTCATTATTGAAGCCTGTTTCGGAAAGTTGACATATCCTTAATTCAGCGCGAGTCACCTTAATTTACAATAGATTTACATTATTTTACATTTACTTGCAGAGCCTTGTACAGTATTGCTGCAGTTTTACGGAAAGAATCACATCACCGTTTTTTCGGTGGTCTCTAAAAAATCCCTCTATAATGTTAAAAGGAAAAATAAAGTACTTGCTTATCCTAATCATTGCTGCTTCTAGTAATGCTTGCGCACAAGATAAAACCGAGAATACGGCAGAAAGCTCCGCTCTAGTAAATCCTGTTGAGCCAGTTAAAAACGAAAGTTTACATCCTTATGGCGGCTGGTATTGCCCAGACAACTTAAGTAATTTTCCCCCGGTAAACGCCGCTGACTTTTCTAAAATCGAAGTTATTAGCGACCGTTTACCAAGCTTGGAAGAAACCCGTAACGGCAAAGCTTTAATGTATTTAGATCCCGCTAAATACCCAAGTGCGAAAGCATTGGACCTAGCCCTACCGCGATTAGCAAAATACTACTCCGCTAATACAAGACAGGAAGAATTGGTAATTATTATTCAAGCGGTTGAGGCGGAACAAGATACGGTAGTGGGCTTTCGTTTTTTAGACGGCGGTAACGGTAGTTCCTGGCTACATGAAGTGGAGTTGCTTTCGGATACTGAAGCCGCAGCCCTCGCGCCTAGCTCTTATGTTTTTCTAGAAACGAACATCAACAGTTCGAAGGAAAAAGTATATGAAGCGATCACTAAAACGACTTATGCCCAAGAACTTAGCACCACCTTTAACAAGAAAGATCTTTTCGCAAATCCTTGGTCTAAAAACACCCAGGTAGATCTTATCTACAAAACCATGGAGGAAGAAGCCAAAGGTTATGTAATGAACATGTATGGTAATATTTATCTGCAAATCGACTATGTTAAGAAAGGACAACAAAGCATTGAGAAAATTCTAATCTTAGACAATGAAGATGGAAAAAGCAGTAAAATTCAAGCAGTTTTCGGCCCTTATTTGGGCGATTTCGAAGAGCAAAAATATGCTTGGAATAATTTTGGCTAAAAGAGGTAGAAGAAGGAAGCATGGCTGAGTCAAAGTAGTCGGTGACTAAAAACTCAGGGGAGCGAGAGTAAAAATCTTCTTCTTCAAAATAGATTTTCTAGTGGTAAAAAGGCGCTATTCCATTATCTTCCCCAAGACACTAGAAACCACGATAATGAAAAATAGTAGCCCTTTTTACTGCCTCTTATTTTCGCTCCTTTTCCTTAGTCCGAATGCTATTGCACAAGTTTATGCCCGCAATGGCATGGTGGCTTCCAGTAGTAAAATAGCATCGGAAGTCGGTGTAGATATCCTTAAAAAAGGGGGCAATGCTATCGACGCATCAGTGGCAACCGCTTTTGCCTTAGCTGTTACACACCCTAGCGCGGGTAATATTGGCGGAGGTGGCTTTTTAGTTTATATGGATTCTGCAGGCAGCGCCACCACCATCGACTTCCGCGAAAAAGCACCACAACAAGCTGGAACAAAAATGTTTCTGGATACGAATGGCCATCTCCCGAAAGGAACTAATCTCTATGGCTCAGAGTCAACCATTAATCATATCGGACTTAAATCGGCAGGCGTACCTGGCACCGTGGCTGGTCTTTATCTGGCGCATCAAAAATACGGGCATCTGCCTTGGGCGCAATTAGTGCAACCCGCTATTGATTTAGCGCTAAAAGGCTTTCCCTTGCCCCACAGTCTTAGCAGGTCCGCTCAGTATTTTGAAGCCCATTCGCCCCAACCTTTTTTAAAGGATTACTTCCGCAATAAGGACGGCAAATTAATACAGTTTGGAGAACTTTGGCAGCAAGAAGCGCTCGCTAAAACCTTAATGGCCATCCGTGATCACGGGCATGATGGCTTTTACCAAGGCTGGGTAGCCGAAGAGATTGCGAACTACATGGAGGTCAATGGCGGACTTATTACCTTGGAAGATTTAGCCACTTACACTGCCGTAGAAAGGGCTCCAATGAGAGGCACTTTTAAGGGCTATGAGATTTACTCCATGCCGCCGCCTAGTTCAGGCGGAGTGGCCTTAATAGAGATGATGAACTTAATGGAGCTAGCTAATTTAGATTCCATCGAATTCAACTCTACCGCCTATGTGCATCTTTTGGCCGAAGTAATGCGAAGAGCTTTCGCAGATAGGGCAGAGCACTTGGGCGATCCTGATTTTAATTTAGACATGCCATTGGATAAGTTGACCTCGAAAGATTTTGCGAAAGAGCGCTTTCAAAATATAGATTGGACTCAAGCCTCTCCGAGCGACTCCTCTAAATTTGGACAAATTTACGACGGCAGCAGCACCACTCACTTTTCTGTAGTAGATCAATTTGGTAATGCCGTTTCCTTAACCTACACCTTAGAGCATAGTTATGGATCGGGCTTAGGCTCTAAAAAACTGGGTTTTATTTTTAACAACGAAATGGGCGACTTTAACCCGCTGCCCAATTACACCAGCAATAGTGGATTAATTGGCTCCAACCCTAATTTAATCGCCCCCAATAAAAGAATGCTTTCCAGCATGACGCCCACCATAGTTGCTAAAGACGGTAAACCCTATTTGGTGATAGGCAGTCCGGGCGGGAGAACGATTATTAATACTGTTTTTCAAACTGTTTTAAATGTATTGGCTTATGAAATGCCCGTAGATAAAGCCATTGAAGCCATGAAAATTCATCACCAATGGTTACCCAATCAAATTAAATACGAGAAGAATTTACTCTCGCCCGATACTCGCC
Source organism: uncultured Schleiferiaceae bacterium (assembly GCA_963977415.1). Lineage (GTDB taxonomy): Bacteria > Bacteroidota > Bacteroidia > Flavobacteriales > Schleiferiaceae > Croceimicrobium. The sequence goes on from CAXBOS010000012.1 coordinate 43,925, forward strand.
AGCAGCTAGAAGCAATGCAACACAAATTAGTGCCTGTCAATTCCCTGGGCGTACTTATGGGTATTCAAATAGATAGGCAAAACAATATCATGATGGGAGCAGCCGACTCTTCCAGCCCAGAAGGTGCGGCCGTAGGATATTAACCGAATTTAAGTGAATTGTAGATGTGTGATATGTATAAACCATATCCCAACTTGTGTAAGAATTCCAACTAGGAACTGAATGACCTTTGTGCTCAAATTAATTTCTTCATTTTAAAAATCAAGAACATGAGTACAAAAAAAATAGCTAGCGGTATCGCTCTCGCCTTTTTAGTTTTAGCGTCAGCCTGCAGTAAAGACGAAGCTGATCCTATCACAAATGATCCCATTATTATACCCGTTCAAAGCACGGCACAGGCAAGCGTAAGTCTTGCCGCGGCGGCTAATTTTGCGATTCTCTGCGGAGCGGAAATCACCAATACTGGCCCTACCATTATTACTGGCGATATCGGACTTAGCCCAGGCACATCGGTAGGTGGATTTCCTCCCGGCATTTTAAACGGCACCTTGCGAATCAACGATAACATGGCCAACCAAGCCAAATTAGATTTAACCGCAGCCTATAATGATGCCGCGGGTAGGAGCACTACCGATATGGTTACCTTATCGGGTAATATTGGTGGACTTACCTTAAGTCCAGGATTATACAAGTCTACCTCTTCGCTTGCGATCTCTTCGGGTGACCTTACCTTCGACGCAAAAGGAGATGCGAATGCGGTCTTTATCATTCAAATCGCCTCTTCACTCACTACTACTTCGGGACGTAAAGTTATTTTGGCGGGGGGTGCTTCTGCGAAGAATATTTTTTGGCAGGTAGGAAGCTCTGCCACCTTTGGCACCACCTCCGTTTTTAAAGGAATTGTAATCGCCATGGAAGACATTTCCTTCAACACAGGCGCGACGCTAACTGGCGCGGCTATGGCGAGAAGCGGAGCAATAACCTTGGATGCCAACACCATCGTCAACTAAGATTTTTATCCAAATAACTAGCATAGCGGTGCCTAAAAGCATCGCTATTTTTTTTTCCTAAATTTTCACCTCAGGGATCAAGGCAAAGTGTGAATTATATAACTCTTTCCCAAAGTAGTGCAAGACTGCAGTGCCTAAATTCATTCAACTTTGTAGAGTTGTGAAAACTCTTTTACAACTAAGAAATATACAGATGAAAAAAAGATTACTATTTATCCTTGTTTTCATTATTAGCCTCACCACCTATCCTAGTACAAGTTTTGGGCAAGCCCCAAATTTAGGCAGTGCTGCCGATTTTGTTTTGTTCTCCACCGATGGTGCGGTAAGTAATTCTGGGCTTTCTCAGATTACTGGAAATGTGGGCACTAATAACGGCTCTAGTACTGCCTTTGGCAATGTAAACGGGGTGATGCACGATGGCGATGGTGTAAGCGCTCAATGTGCCGCCGATTTACTAATTGCTTACAATCAATTAAACAGTGCCGTTCCCACCCTTTTTCCTGCTCCCCTTTTAGGAAATGGCGCTACCCTTAATGCAGGAATCTATTCCATTTCCTCTGCCGCCACGCTCAATCTTACCTTAAATTTAGATGCGCAAGGAAACTCCAATGCTGTCTTTATTTTTCAAATTCAAGGTCCCCTTTCCACCAATGCCGCTTCTAAAATTAAGCTGCTAAACGGTGCGCAAGCCTGCAATGTATTTTGGAAAGTAGAAGGTCTTGTAAGTATGGCATCTGGCACGACCATGCGCGGAACTATAATTGCCAATAATGCCGCGATTATTATGAACACAGGCGATACCCTTGAAGGTAGAGCTTTATCTACTGCTGGGGCCATTACTATAGATGGCGTACTTGCCTACACTCCGATTGGCTGTGGCAGCGCCGTTTTAAATGGACCCACCGCTCCCAATTTAGGTGCCACCGCTTGTTATGCGATTTTCTCCTCGGATGGGGCTGTAACGAACTCTGGTATTACCAATGTAACTGGCGACGTGGGTAGCAACAATGGATTAACCACCGGCTATGATCCCCTTTTGGTGAATGGTACTGTTCACCTCATTCCCGACGGATCTACCGCACAAGCGGCGGCTGATTTATTAGTGGCTTATAACTATGTAAATACCCTAAGTGCCGATATTGAACTTTTGTATCCTGCCGACTTCGGTAAGAATCTCGTGCTCACGCCACACACCTATCTTTTAGGGGGCGCCACTACTTTTACCGACACCTAATACCTCAACGCTCAAAACAATGCCAATGCCGTTTTTGTAATTCAAATTAACGGAGCACTTTCTACCAGTACCTATGCCAAAGTGGTTTTAATGAATGGCGCACTTTCCGAAAATGTGTATTGGAAAGTTGAAGGTGCCGTAAGTATAAACAACTATTCTGTTTTTAGAGGAACCATCATTTGTAATAATGGTGCATTAGGCGCTTTAAACACGGGGGTGATTCTCGATGGTCGGGCGCTAACAACCAACGGTGCTTTAACTTCTACCGCTATGGATGCCACCGCCACATTAATCCCTGGCAACTGCAGCACCATTGGCTTAGCTACAAGTAAAATAGCGGGTGATCTGGTAGATATCTACCCTAACCCTTTTCAAGCTACAACAACTATTCGCTTTAATAACCCTGCTTTACTAGCCGATTGTGAGTTTAAAATTTACAATAGCATTGGAGCAGAAGTTCTCAGTATTAAACTTCGCGATGCCTCTACTACAATAGATAATCATTTACGGGCAGGTGTTTATTTCTACCGAGTTATAGCCCAGGGCCAAACCTTACAAAGTGGTCAAGTAATCGCCAAAAATTAAACCAACATTAATCATGAAGAAATTATTTTACCGCAGCCTCTGCGTTGCTCTATTAGCATCAGGAAGCCTCTTGGCGCAAAGCCCTTTGGCACAAAAACAAAGTCAATTCAACTTTGGGGTGGGCTTCTCCAGTTGGGGCGTGCCCTTTTACTTGGGGTTGGATTATGGCATTCACCCCGACATTAGTTTGGGAGGGGAATTGAGCTATCGTTCCTACCGCGAAAATTGGAAAAAAGACTATTACAACCATAATGTAATTGGTCTTTCTGTAAACGGGAATTATCATTTCAACCGCATTCTCTCCATGCCAAGCAATTGGAACTTCTATGCAGGTTTAAACATTGGTTTCTACGCTTGGTCTTCACCCAACGATTATTTAGGAAACAATAATACCGGCCTCGGTTTGGGTGGGCAAATTGGCGGTCGTTATTTCTTCAATAACCGCTGGGGCCTAAACTTAGAATTTGGTGGTGGCAATGCTTTTTCAGGAGGCAAGTTTGGCCTTACGATGAAACTTTAAACCTAAGTTAGGCTTGAAATTAACGCTTACAATACGAGCCATGTTATCTCTTTAATTCGACCGAAATTCGCTAGACGTTTTTATACATACGTTTATTGTAGAACTTTAAAGAGGGTGGGAAGTAATAAGATAATTTCTCTTAGTACTTAAGATGTCAATCTAGATTTTGTACTTTGAAGGCAGATTAGGCTTTGATGCCTCCCATGAGAAATTATCTTTTTGCCATCTTATCCCTTCTTATCTCCCATGCGAGCTTATCAAAGTCCGTTCAAGAGATTAATGCGGATATAGTAAGTATTAAAGGCGATAGTAATACTTCGCTATTCGACTCCCCTAAGAATTATTTACCCTATATAAAATCAGTCTTTAAAGAGGGCCTTCCAAAGGAGCCGAAATCCTTTTTCGTCATCTTAGAACAAAACTTAAAATATGCACAAAGCTTAAAGGACAAAGCGGCCGAAGCTGAAGCGCATTATTACATAGCAAAATTCTATATCGCTGGACCTACTGGTTACTCCGACGCCTTACCTGAAATACTAAAGGCTTTGACCATTTTTGAAGAGCTAAACGACACCAAAGGAAAAAGCAAGTGTTATATGCAATTGGGGCTTATTGGTTATATGACTCATTATTATGAAGATGCAATAAAGAACTTTAAGCTTTCTTTAGATCTAAATGAATATGCGACCTCTCGCTACTTGATGGCTATTTCCTATGCCGAAATAGATAGTTTCTCGCAGGCTAAGAAGCATTTTAATCGGGCACTTCTGTCCTTTAAGCAAGCACATAAGACTAAGAATATCCAAGAGTGCTATATGTATCTGGGCCTAATGTATATTAAGGAAGGCCTAATGGACTCTGCTTTTTATTATTTAAGCAAAACTTTAAAAAAATCCGGGAAGGACTTTAACAAGTATCATGCTCGCCCACTGGCTATTCTTTCAGAGTACTATTTAGCCGCAGAAAATCTAGATTCTGCCGAGTATTGTGCCCTTAAAAGTTTAGAACTATCCTCAGAGCAAAATGAATACCTCAGTCCCTTAATTTCTACCAAATCACTTAGCACAGTTTATTATCGAAAGAAAGACTTTGAAAAGGCGCATAATTATCTAAGGGCACATGTATCCCTACAGAGCATTGATTTTCAAGATGGTGCACGACAGAAAATCACTGAAATGCAAACTATCTTTGAGTTTAAGAAAAAAATTCGGGAAGAGGAAATTAGACACGAAGAAGAAATTCGGAAAAAGAATAGGACTAGGAATCTAATGCTGATAGCCTCTGTTTTCGTTTTGCTTCTCGCTGGAGGTTTATGGAGTCGCTTAAACTATGTTAGACGCACCAAAAGCGAATTACAGAAGGAGAAAAACATATCCGAAAACTTATTGCTAAACATCTTACCTGCAAAAATCGCTCTCGAATTAAAAACGAAAGGAAAAGCAGAGGCCCAAAACTTTGAATTGGCGTCCATACTATTTACCGATTTCAAAGACTTTACAGAGTTTAGCGCCAAGCTTAGTGCTTCCGATTTGGTAAAAGAAATAAACCTCTGCTTTGAGGCTTTCGATGGCATTATTGAAAAATATGGCATTGAAAAAATTAAAACAATAGGTGATTCCTATATGGCTGCCGGTGGTTTACCGATCCCATCTGGAAACTCTGTTAAAAATACCCTGCTAGCCGCTATCGAGCTGCAAGAGTTTATAGAGAAAAGAAAGATGAAATTACAGGCACTGGGACAAGCAGCCTTTGAAATGCGAGTGGGAATTCACACTGGCCCTGTAGTGGCAGGAATTGTGGGCATTAAAAAATTCCAGTACGACATTTGGGGCGACACGGTCAACACTGCAAGTAGAATGGAAAGCTGCGGAGCGGTTGGAAAAGTTAATATTAGCGAGGCCACCTTCCAACTATTGAAAAACGACTCGTGCTTTAAGTTTGAAGCTAGGGGTAAGGTTGCCGTAAAAGGAAAAGGTGAAATGGCTATGTATTTTGCCTATAAGGCAGAGTTGACGACCACCTAACCTTTAATCGCATTCATTTTCCATAATTTCGGATGGCTTTTAAATTTATCTCTAAGGTAGTAGACTAAGAAAAGGTGCGACTCGACCTTTTTAAGGCAATAATTTTAGACTTTCACCCCCTTTCTCACACCTAAACATATAGTAAAAGCCCCCATAAATTCTCTTTACTGCTCGGAAAAAATGCCTTATTTTGGCTTTAGCTTAAAAACGAGGCATTGTAATATAACCATCTATCCATGAATTCTATTCTTTTACTAGTAGATCTAACACCTACCGCATCCATTTCCGCTAACCAAGCCATAAGCCTTGCGAAGTATAAAGAAGCTAAAATCACCCTCTGTTATATCGCTCAAACTAAAGAGGTGTCGGAATCAGCAGACTTAAAAGAAAAAATCAAATCCTATACTTCTCGTTTCGATGAAAATCACTTAAGCTACGACGTTCACATTGGCGTTGGAGATTACAAAAAGGAAATCCCTGCTTATGTTAAATCAACTAGGCCTGATCTAGTAGTGGTAGGAACACACGGAGCCAAAGGGCTAAGACAAAAATGGTTTGGATCTGATATTTATGCACTTATAAAATCACTCCCTGCAACTGTATTGGTTATTAGCGACTTGAGTGCCAAAAGCGATCAAGGGTTTTCGAAAATATTACTTCCTGTTGCTGCGCATGATAATTACCTCTTGAAAGTGAAACAATCTTGTGAATTACTTGCCCCAAAAGGAACCATTGTACTATTCAACATCATAAAGCCAGGTGCCGAAGTAAGCGATAAAATTTCCAATAACATTTTAGAGACCAAAGAATATCTCCATGATAAAGGCATCGCCTATAAAATTGAAAATGTGGAGTCTGCTAAGTTTTCAGTAGGTTACTCACGTGAGACCTTAGAATATGCGAAAACAAATAATGTGCAACTTATTTCCATAATGACACGTGTGGCGGAAAACTCTGGGGGCGTATCTGCTGAAACCGATAAAGAGAATATTCTTTTAAATGATGCGGGTATCCCTGTGCTTTGTGCTAATCGTTAAAAGCAGAGCCTATTAAGCTTCAATCTTTAGGCATTTCTATTTACTCATAAAGAAAAAAAGGCCCTAACCTAAACCTGTAGCGTGCTGCAGTAAATAGGGTGGGTCACTTTTGTTTTTGGTCGGGCTTCCCGCTCGGGGGCAGATGCGTTTTTAAGATTATTTCTTTTAATTTAAAAATGCCTGCACCTTTTCGTTAAAAAATTCGGGCTGTTCAAACTGCATAAAATGGCCGGCTTTGGGAACCATGTATAAAGTGCTGTTGGCCATCTTGGCGTGACCTTGCTCGGCAATAACTTTAGTTTCACCACCCGTTAAAAAACGGTTTGGGATTAACTGATCCCCTTCGCCAAAAAAGATGAGTGTTGGTTGCTTTATTTGATCAAGATAATCGAAAACAGGACGATCCACCATCGCTTTAATCGACTCTGCTACGATAAAGGCATAAGCATTAAAGTCGCTCGCCGTGCGCATCGCAATTCGATCGCGAATCATGAAATCGGCACTTTCGGGCATCTTATAAAAATTGATAGCAATATTATCTTGAATGTTTTTGGGCTTAGCCAGCTTCGTTAGGGTGGGCGTCGCAACTGAACGAAACCATTGCTTTTCACCATCGTGAAAGGTTTCAAATCCCGCTGGTGCTACCAAAAGTAATTTCTCTACTCGCTGCGGGTATTGTAAAGCCGTAAGCAGGGTTATTTGTCCGCCCATGGAATGTCCGCCCATCACAAATTTATCGATGCCCAAGCTATCCGCTAGCTCTAAAACCGTCTGTGAGAAAAACTCTAAACTGGCGGAATAAGCACCTTTGGAGGACCGACCATAACCCGGTAAATCGAGGGCTATAACGCGGTAGTTTTTGCTTAAAGCGGGAATGTTATTCTTCCAAGCGGGCAAGTAGCTGCCTAAGCCATGCACCAAAATTATAGTTTGGTCACCCGCTCCTTCATCTACATAAGCCACTTCAATATTGCCGCTAAGCTTCTGCTTTTTAACCGCAAAAGGGTATTGCAAATCATCCATCGACTTTAAGCCTTGAACTGAAGCATAAGGGCTCGCACAGGCCGCTAAGATTAGTATTGATATTAGGGTGCTTAGTATCTTTATTGTTCTCATCATGACTAAAACATTAACCATTTGTAGCCTAAAAATACGGTCCAAGGATTAGTAGGACGCGCATTAGCACCACCGTTTACTGTAGGACTATCGTAGAAATCGCCCAACCACATATAAGCAGCATGGAGTTCTAAATTCATATAAACTTTAGGGGTCCAGCTAATTCTGCCATTGGCTTCTATACCAATGAGGTTGCCGCCGCCGCTGGGCGCAATATTGCTGAAAGCTGTTGCTGTTCCTACTTTTACATTTAACTTATTGGGAATAAAATCATGATGTAAATTAAGTGTCCCACCTGCCAAACCATAGCCTAAATTGGAGATATCGTTAACCGCCGATATAAACCGGTTTACCACGTTTCCGTGCGGAAAAAGAATATAGGATCCATGACTAATCCATACGCTGACTGGTGCTCCCCAGTTATTACCCGTCATTACCCCGCTAAATTTATTATCGTTAATGCCATTAGCATCACCCGAAGTATACACCAAATCGGTCATAATAACATCGCCCTTGGTTTTACCGTAGCGATAACCCGATTTTAGGTTTACCGCGAAACCACCGACGCTGGCTCTCTGAGCAAAGTTTTCGCCCGAAACCAAGGTATCTACGCTTCCCAAATTATAATTCACAAATCCAGTCATCATAAAACGATCACTGAGGTAATCGGGATTGCGCGACCAAAAAGTTCCTAACCAGACGATATCGGCTTGGTAAGGACTGCCGCTTAAAGGAAAACGAAAAGAACCATTGTAATCACTTAAAGTAGAATTTAAGCCTTGTCCGAGAATGGAAGGACCACCTTCACCGCTAGCCCGATCGCGCACGTAATTTACCGATCCACCCCAGCGCCAATTAGTACTAATATCGCGTTCGTACATGGCTTCGTACATGCTAACGTCGTCGTTTTGCTGTACCTGGTTTTCATAAAATTTCCAAGCACCAAATTTCCAGCGATTGAAATCACCTTGATAGCGCACGGAAACGCCAGTAGCGTCCGTTCCCCAATACATCAGTCGGTAACCCGTCTCCGTAAGGGTACCAAATAATGTGCGGTAAGGATTATAAGGCGAATCGTACATGCGCTGCAAACCCAGATTTACCGTCCAATTTTTGAAAGGAATAAGTTCTAGCTCCACATTTTGGGTCTGGATATTAACCTGATCGGCAGAAATACCGCCCCCGAAATTACCTCCTACTCCATAGGCTACGTCGCCCCAAGTAAAGTCAATTTCGAAGGAAGCCCTTAAAATTGCACGCCCATTAAAAAGTTTAGGTTGGTATATGAAAAAGGGAAGTAAGCGCTGCTCCACATAGTAAGTAGTATTGGTATCTGAAGTGGTGGTGGTATTCTGACCAAAAAGACGTCCGAATACCTGACCCTTTAAAAAATCGTTGGTTGGGTAATAATTAGATGAAACCCCTTGACTGTACCAGTAGGCCAAAAATTGGAACTCACGCTCGCTATGCTGCGGAATCTCACTATCAAAAATCTTTAGCCCTCCATTTGGCTCAATTTGAGCATGAAGCATTGCCGCAAATAAATTTAAGCCCAATAAGAGTTTTTTCATTGCTAAAAATATAGATTAAAAAAAAGAGGCAGAATAAATTCTGCCTCCATCATAACCAGGGGAGATTAATCAATTTTTTGATACACTTGAATGTTGATATTACCTAAAGCCCCACCATTTGTGCTACCGAAACCGCCAGCAGGAGTAGGAGGAATAGCACCAATATCAGGGCTAGTTTGTACAATCTCATAACGCATGGTAGAACCAGAAACCTCAAATATACCCTCACTTACCAGTGCAGCAGGAGAACTTTGATTTACTTCGATGGTGTAAATATCTCCTTCACTCGATTTTGTTTGGGTATAAACTCCAGAAAGCGTCAATTTAGTTCCGTTGGTATCAAATTGCTCCACCGTATAGCTCATGTTCGTTTCGAAATTAGCATAGATAGAATCTGTTCCAAATAGTGCGACTAAAATTGGAGCTACATTACTTCCAGAGGAAGCCCATTCTCCTTGAATACCTACTTTTTCTACCACGGGAGGTGTGGTTGTAGTAGCTTCTTCATCTTTACAAGATACAGTGATAAGCGAAATTGCTAAAACCGCAATTGTCCAGATTTTTAATTTTTTCATAGTAAATGAAATTAAGTGTTGTTGTTACAGTTGTCTAACCGAAAAATTATAGCACTAAGTTACTACTGCAAAATACTCGCTGACCTCGGCGCCATAGTTCACCTATCTTGACAAACAAGCAAACACCTCTGTTAAGATACTATTTAATACTGTTTATCAGATTGTTAAGCTATCATTAAAGATGGCTGACTTTCCTTTTTTCAAGTCTACAGGAGCGATAGGAATTAACTCATTATAGATGCGCTGGAGGCGTTCACTGCGCTTATGTTCAAACTGAATACCCGCTACCGCCTCCTTCATTTCGGCAATTAAATCGGCTGCCTGCCCTCCGTTCTCTATAAAGCGCGCAATACTGATATACCAGCTTATGGTGGGCAAATAGGAACTGTTGCACCGATTCGCTTTATCGCGGCTTTCAATTTTATACTGCTTTTCTAAATACAATAGACGACCATATTTCTCTTGAATCATCAGCGAACGGAAATACGCGACAAAAAACAGGTGCCAACGACCTCCTAGCACTTCTTTATGATAGGCTTTAAGGAAAGAATCCGCAAAATCTTCCGCGTCTTTCACCCTACCAATGTCTACCATACACTTTATGTAGAAGGCAATAAAACCAATCTTATTGTGCAAACTAGCGCTCTGATGCATCTCTGGAAAGGCTTCTCTTAAAAGCTTCAAGGCTTGCTCGCTTTTGCCTTGTCGTAAAAGTACCGCCCCCAAATTGGTGAGATAAAAAAGGTAGTCGGCATTCTTATAGCGCAAACTTAAATAACCGTATTGCTCCGCTTCGTCTAAACTGCTAAAACGACTTAAGAATAGTAAACGATTGGCATAATAGTTTACCAAAATCCGTTTGGAATAATAGCGTCCCTCTTTAAACTTCTGATCGATGGCATCGTAGAGGATTTTGAGCTTTTGAAAGCTGCCCTTATTAAAATACAACAATGAAAGCCTTATAAAAGCCGAATACTGATTCATGCCGTCGATGCGCTCGCTGTATACAATTTTATTGAGGAATTCCTCCCAACCTTCAAAGGATTCGGCGCGATTGCGGTATTGACTAATAATATCAGCAGTGGCCCTTTGTAGTTTATTAAAAACCTCTTGCCCATTGGCAAAATCTTCCCGGTAAACATGCAGATAATCACCTACTTCTGCGGCCGTTTTTTCGCGCAGGCGAATGAGTAAAAAATGCTCATAATGCTGAGCGAGTTCGTAAATTTTACGGAAATAAAAGTGAGTAGGGAGACCCTTCTGTAGCCATTTGTGAATTTCCTTTTCCGTGCGTTTATCTACCTGATCTAAAAGCACCTTGGCCTCCAGCTGCTGAATGGCCAGCAACTGCTGATCTACATCGGCCTCTTGCAGCCTTTCCTCCATCCACTTTTTTAAGTTGGAATACTTACGGCGATCGATGGATTCATCAAAGGCTTTGGGCTTATCGCGATGCTCAATATTATAAAGTATCAGGTCAAATATTTCCTTGTTCTCAGTACTTTGAAAATTTGCAACACTGGCTAAGAAATAGACCTCATGGGGAAATAGGTTATCTGCGAAAGCACTAAACTTGGTCAACTTCTGCTTCATGGGTTAAAGATACTAAGCTCTATTTGATCTGCGATTAGAGCGGGAGAATTTAGCGGTTAAAACCAAGATGGTAAAGTTACAGATGGCGAGACCTAGACAGACAGGGTCGCTCGTTAATAAAGTATTCTGATTTCGGAAATCACCTTAATCAACGCGGATTAGCATTAAAACCGGCTACGGATCCGTGAACCTCTGCTATATCCGAGTTTCAAACATTCGTAGCTGAGGCCATTGAAGGCTGCGAGTTATTATCGAGATGTCGCAGCTACGGCGCTGTGATTCTAGTGGCTTCGGGATTTCTATCGAGATGTCGTCCCTCTGGGACTTCTGCCGAAAGGTAAATAGATTGCGAGATGTTTTTTTTTGCTAGTGCACTAGCGCTATCAGGCATCAGAGTGGGCTGCTTGGAGATTTTAGACAATCCTATATTGACTTGTTAATTGCCCGATTTCTAATTTTGCACATCACCACGAATCCCGAAGGGGTGACATGACTTTTGACAAGATTTTTCAATTTCTATTCGTCGTTGGATTATCTAGAATCCGCCTTTGCTTCAACTTAGATTTTGTGTTGCTCTTCGATGCTACCGACAAATCGGAGCTGCCCAGCTCTTTTTAATTAAAAACCAATTACACTTGAACTTATCCCACCAAACCCAGCGATAAATCGCAGGGCTATGGAAGCATGGATTTACAATTGAATTCTTTCTCCTACGATAACTTCAGGCAGCGATTTTTAGTTTCCAGGGACGCACACCCTTCTAAGTGCTGACTACCAAATACTTAATTCTCACCCCTACAATTCCCCCAAACCCTTTTTATCAATCTTACCACTATCGGTTTGTGGTAGTTTGTCGATAAATATAAAGCTCTTGGGAATCTTAAATTTAGCGAGACCTTTCAGGCAGAAAGCACGTAAATCTTCTATACTAATATCCGAGTCGCTTACTATTATCGCTTTACCTACCTCACCCCATTTCTCGTCCTTTACGCCCACAACAGCTACTTCTTTAATTTGTGGATGAGTGGCTAAATACTTTTCGATTTCGGCGGGATACACATTTTCGCCACCGGAAATAAACATATTCTTTATACGATCTACTACGTATAAATACCCTTCCTCATCTTTTCGCAAGAGGTCGCCCGTTTTAAACCAACCATCTACTAGGCTTTTTTCTGTCGCCTCAGAATTACGCCAATAGCCGGGCGTTACCACTGGTCCACGCAGCCATAATTCGGCGGTTTCATTAATACCTGCCTCGCTCCCATCTTCTCGTACCAGTTTACTTTCAATGTAAAAATTTGGAAAGCCAATGGAGCCTCGTTTACGAATGGCGTCTTCAGCGGGAAGGGAAGTAACATTGGTACCCACTTCGGTGAGTCCATAACCCTGACGAATCATCACGCCCTTAGCGGCCCATTTTTCAATTAAAGGAATAGGTAAGGCCTCGCCGCCAACAATAAAATTGCGGAGTTTGGCCAATTTCACCTTATCGAAATTAGGACTATCCGCCAGCATGCGCACCATGGTAGGCACAGCCATAAAAAGACTAACATCTTCACTTTCTAGTAAATCTAAAACCTCATCGGCCTCAAATTTGGGTAGAACCGTTACCGAAGCCCCAAAATGTAAAAAAGGTGTAGTAAGTACATTCCAACCCCCCGTATGAAATGGCGGCATCACCATTAGCGTATGATCGTTAGCGGTAACATTAAGTCGCAGCGCGGTATTCACGCTATTCCACATCATCATTTGATGGGTATAAATAGCCCCTTTGGGAAAGCCGGTGGTGCCAGAGGTGTACAATATAAAAATGGGATCTTCTAATTCTGGCCCTTCCTTAAGTTCGCCTTGCGCTGCTGTCTCAGCCCACGCATCTACCATTTGAGTGGAAAAAGTAGGAACTTTAAGCAGTTTATTCGCCTCCTGCGCCAAAGACATATATTTATCTTCTGCCAAGAAAAGTGCGGGCTCGCTATTACTCAGTAAAAACTCAATTTCGCGGGCCGCCAAGCGCTGATTAAAAGGCACCAGAATGAATCCTAGTTTTTGGGCCGCAGCAAAAAGCATAAAATACGGCAAGCCGAAATCCGCAAGCACCGCTACCCTATCGCCTTTTTTAATATCCTTAAAATCCTGAAGATGTAAAGCTAATTGCTGGCCCTTGCGGTTTAATTCGGCATAACTAAGACTTTCGCCACTGGACGCATCTTTCACCGCCATTTTATTGGGGCTGTACACATTCCACTTCGAAAACCAGTCGGTGCTATGCATTTTCATGAGATCTATTCTTAACAAATTGTTGGACAATTAAAGCTAATACTATGGCCGATAATATGGCAAAAGTAGCGGGAATAGCGGGGTTACGTGTTTCCATCTGCATGTAAGCGCCGATGCGTAAATAGTAGATGGAAAAGTGTACAATCACTGCTCCAATTGCCGCGACAAAAGCAGTTAAGGAATGCGCCTTGGGGAAAAATAAGCCGATACAAACAGGAATACAAGCCGCGGCAAAATAGGCATAAACGCCATTTTGGGCGAAGATGGCTACACTTAAATCGGGTTTTACAATTTGCTGATAGGAAAAGAGAAAGGAGACAGTAGCGAGTGCAACAATTACCCAACGGTTAAGACTTACCTGCTTTTTCATTTCCGCCATGGTTTCTGCTTTTTTTCTCCCGCTCAAAGGCAAGATGATATCCGCTGTAATGGTAGTACTCAAACTTTGGATTAATCCCTCAAGGGTAGAAATACCAGCAGAAATCAATCCTAAAACTACCAGCAGACCTAAATACACTGGAAACTCGTTTACCACATAAGTGGAAACTACCTCATCTACTTTAAGGGCTGCGCCATTGATCTGTAAACTGGGAAATTCTAAGCGCGCGTATAGTCCTACGATAACCACTAAGAAGAAAAATACCTCTACCACAATACCCGTCAATAGGTATTTATTCACATCGCTCTCCTTCTTGAGCAAGAGCGACTTAGTAATGATATGGGGTTGAAAAATAACGGCAATGCCAATAATAACCTGACAGAATATTATTTCAAAAAAATCACGAAATAAAGGACTTTCGGCATTAGTGGACGCCACTAATTTTGGATCCACCTGAGCCAATTTATCGATGAAGCCTTTAACGCCTTCACTAAAATGCTCGTAACCAGAACCCAGTAAAACAAAAGCTACAATTAGCATTAAACTGGCCTGAATAGTATTGGTGTACACCATAGAATTAGCACCACCAAACATCATATACCCAAAGACGAAAACTACAATGCCCAGTAAAACGTACACTGGATTAGCATCTAAGCTTTTGGCGATTACTTGAGTCAAGCCTACGCAAATTAGGACGATAAAGGTGATAAGCAATAAAGAGAGAAAAGCAAAATAGCGTTCCATCGCCACGCTTTTAAAACGCGAGCCCATCCACTGCGCCATAGTTAAGGCCTTGGCACTATTGCCATGCTTACGAAAACCTTTGGTTAAAAGCACCAGCGACACTAAAGCGGCTATGGGTAAAACTACCGCATAAGAAATAATCGCAGGCAAGCCGAAATAAGCGATAATACCCGGATTGATAATAAAAGTTGCCGCGCTAGTCATTGAAGCCGCTAGGGCTAAACCAATGGCAACCGGAGAAAAGGCAATGCTTCCCAAAGCATAATCATCCATATTTTTGGTCCGCATTGCCCCGCGGATAACAAAAAAGAGCGTTAGCCCCATAAAGGCCGCTAACATTATTGCGGTGGCCCAAACCATGCTTGTAGGTGCAGCTTCGGCCATATTTATTGGGTGCTTTGCAAATGATCGTGGAGCAATTGGGCGAACTCTGCTGCTTTTTCTACAAAAGGAGTATGACCGGTATTCTCCATCACTACTTCGCGAAAGGAGCTCCCGCCCTTACTCAACTGTTCTAAAAAATAGCGCGTTTGCCCAATCATCGGCTGCGGTGGATAAATGTCTTCGCCCGGATAGCCAGGCACCAAGCCTAGCTTGCCTAAGGTTCCCATTTCGAACAGGGAATTATCCGATACAATTTGATCGTCGCTACCTCTAATCCATAAAAAAGGCAAACTAACTTTAGATTCCATTAATTTTTTCGCTCCTGCCAAAACGTATTTGGGTGAGCTGGCATTAACCGGCCCGAATTTTCCCGGAGCCACAAAAGGCCAATTGGCGGAACTTTCAAAATCGCCAGGGTAGGCATCTGCTGCTACTCTTTGTGAAAGAAGTGAATCTAATAATTGCTCCTCGCGCACAGGACGAAAGGGTGGTTTCCAGTAAAAGCTGTTCATCACTACGCGCGGACTAGCTTGAGGATTGTCTTCTGATCTATCGCCCTCTTTCATGAGGCGTGCAAAGTCCTGATTTACGGTACCCCCGCCCGTTCCCGCGAAATCGGCATAACAGGGAGTGCCATAAATATCTTTGGTGCCACCAAAACCGAAAGGCGAGGCGGGCGCCACTAAAACGGCACTTTTAAAACGCTCGGGCTGCAGCAAAAGCAAATTATAGATGGCCGATCCACCCATGGAATGTCCCACTAAATGGCATCTTTCAATTTTCAACTCATCCAGTAATTCAATAATATCTTCTGCCCATTGTTTGCAACCTTGCGTGGCATCCATGGCTAATCCTTCCGTGGCGCCATAACCACGAAGATCAACCGCAATAGCATGGTAATCTTGCGAAAGCATTTCCATTTGCTCTTCCCAAAAAACACTACTACTGGCATTGCCGTGAATAAAGAGAACATGCTCATTCGATTCACTTTTAGTGCTTATGATATTTTGGCTTAAAGTGGGGGTTTTCACCAAGCGCTTTTGCAACATTTGACTTCGAATTAAGATTAATACAAGACCATACTTCCCGCGAAAGCGAGTCCACCACCCGAACCAATTAGGGTTATTAAATCGCCCCGTTGAATTAGGTTTTCTTCCACGGCCTTATTCAAAGCCATGGGGATAGCGGCCGAACCGGTATAGCCATATTTATGCATAATGTAAATGGCACGCTCATGCGGAAGACCAAGTTTATCGAGCATTTCGTAAATACCGTGGATGTTAATTTGGGTCATGAAAAACATCTTCACCTCTTCCACTTCGCGACCAGCACTCTCGGCCATTTCACGCGCCATGCTGCTCCACATAATGGGGTTTAGCTCTTTAGGGAATTTCTTTACAAACTGTAATTTATGTTCGCCGCGCGCCACAACTTCTTGAGTAATGGGGGTGTGAGAGGCACCTGCGTAGATGCCCATCCACTGATTGTATTGTCCTTCGGTCATTTGCATAGATGCGATTTGACCAACACCAGCGTCTTCGGTAGCCGAAAGTATCACGGCGCCTGCCCCATCTGCGAAAAGCGTAACCGTTTTTTTATCGGTGAGATTTAGGTATTTACTCATCGCATAAGCACCAATAACCAAAATATGCTGATACTGCGGATCGGCCTGAATGTATTTAAAAGCCGTATCCATGGCCGATACAAATCCTGCGCAAGCGGTATTCACATCGAAGCTACCCGCCTTTTCTGCACCCAAACGATTTTGCAGCACGGCCGCTGTAGAAGGTGAAATAAACTCGGGGGTATCGGTAGCGATAATAATTAGGTCGAGCTCCTTAGCGAAAACTCCAGATCTTTCTAAAGCTTGCAAAGCGGCCTTTTCACAAAGGTCGGCTACCGATTCGTTTTCGGCGAGCCATCTGCGCTCATAAATTTGCACGTTTTCCCGTAACCAAGTATCTACATCTTCTTGCAGAATTTCATTGAAATAGGAATTGGGTACAACACGATCTGGCACCGCTGCTCCCGTGCCTGCTATTCTGGCATTTCTCATTAATTCAAATTATATAGTTACCGCACCGTCTACGCTTAAACAAGTTCCGGAAATAAAAGAAGCTTCATCGGAAGCTAAAAACGCGTAGGCATTGGCGATATCTTCGGGCTGGCCTAGTCTATTAAGTGGAGCTTTCCCCTTCATCATATCCAAGACCTTTTCGGGCATAGATTTCACCATATCGGTGGCTATAAATCCTGGGGCCACCGCATTAACGGTAATGCCATATTTACCAAATTCCTTGGCCCAAGTTTTCGTCATGCCAATAACACCTGCTTTGGTAGCCACGTAGTTCGTCTGGCCGAAATTACCGTAAAGCGCCACCACCGAAGAAGTGTTTACAATGCGGCCGTAAGCGTTTTCTTTAAAGTGCGCTGCTAAGGCACGTGTGCAATTAAAAACCCCTTTGAGGTTTACGCTAATCACCTGATCCCACTGCTCATCCGTCATTTTTAAAAGAGTAGCATCGCGGGTAATACCAGCATTATTGATAAGAATGTCAATTTTACCAAAGGTGGCGATAGCTTCCTCCGCGGCCTTATTCACCTCTGCCGAGTTTGCTGTATTAACCTTGTAAAACTTGGCCATGCCGCCGAGTTCTGCTTCAGTGGCCTTCCCTTGTTCTTCATTCATATCCCAAATTACCACTTTAGCACCTTCCGCCACAAATTTTACCGAAGCCGCTTTTCCTATTCCAGATGCACCACCAGTAATAATGGCTACTTTATTATCAAGTCTTTTCATTTTATCTAATTTGATGCACTAAGTAATCAAATGCAGGAAGCAATGACCAAGATAATAGAAGACCACTAAGGGCTGACAATTAATTTAGGAAGCTAGACTATATGAGTAATGATTTGATTTTATGCTTATTATATTCAAAATTAGCTGGCGGACTTTTTCACGAAGACCAAGGGAATTTCTATGGACTTCTCGCGCAAGCGATCTTTTTACCGATTTTGAAAAAGAGCAAGAAACCACTTGCTAATTTTTTATAAGAAAGGCCCTACCATTAAAATTTTTCTGAAATTGCTACATCCAAAAATGAAATAAAACTAGACTTTAAGCCATGAATAAAATCCTCTCCACTCTCTTTTTAGCACTAGTCTTTTCGAGCTTAGCTTTTAGTCAGGAACTAGATAAAGCCAAACTAGACCGCTATTTCGAGGCCTTAGAGAGCAATGATAAATTTATGGGTAACGTAGCTCTGGCCCGCGAGGGTAAAATTATTTACACCAAAAGCATTGGTTATCGCGATTTAGAAAATCAGATCAAGGCCGACGTAAATACTAAATATCGCATTGGCTCTATCTCAAAAACCTTCACCACCGTATTGGTATTCAAGGCTATAGAAGCTAATTTGCTTAGTTTAAAAACACCGCTATCACAGTATTACCCCAGCATAGAAAACGCAGAAAAAATTACCTTAAGTCTTTTACTCAGCCACCGCAGCGGTATTCACAATTTCACCAATGATGCGGACTATCTTACTTGGAATCAAGAGGCTAAAACGGAAGCAGAAATGCTAGAAATTATAAAAGGTGGCGGCAGTGATTTCAAACCCGATTCCAAAGCGGAATACAGCAATTCTAACTTTTTACTTTTAAGCTATATACTTGAAAAGGCCTATAAAAAGAGCTATGGTGAAATTTTAAACGAACTTATTATTGCGCCACTGCAGCTGCAGCATACTTATTTGGGCGGAGAGATAAAGGCCGAGCAAAATGAAGCCTATTCCTACTCCTTTGCGGGAGACTGGGAAAAGGAAAGCGAAACCGACATTTCTATCCCCCTAGGTGCGGGTGGCATAGTTTCAAGTCCTAGCGACTTACTACTATTTAGCGAAGCACTTTTTAAAGGTCAATTAGTGAGCAATGCCAGTTTAGAACAAATGAAAACCTTGAACGACAATTATGGCATGGGCCTATTCCAGTTTCCTTTTAATAACAATTTTGGTTATGGCCATACCGGAGGAATTGATGGTTTTTCTTCCATCTTTAGTTATTTTGAAGAGGGCGACCTAGCCTATGCCCTTTGCTCTAATGGCAATAATTACAATGCCAATGAAATTTCCATTGCCGTCCTCAGTGCTGCACTAAACCAGCCCTTTACCATCCCAAGCTTTACGAGTTACCAAGCAGAGGCAGGCGAAATAGAGCAGTATGTGGGGGTTTACGCTTCCATGCAGATGCCTTTAAAAATTACCATTACAGTAAAGGATGGTAGCCTGTTTGGGCAAGCTACCGGGCAGCCTGCATTTCCATTGGAAGCGACTGCCAAGGATATCTACAAATTTGATCTTGCTGGTTTGGTGATAGAGTTTAAGCCCAAAGACAATAGTCTCATTCTTAAACAAGGGGGCGGAGAATTCCTTTTTAAAAAGGGAGAGTAGGAATTTAAAAAAACATTGCCAAGAAAGTGTGAATTATATAAGTATTGGGAAGAATAGTGTAATAATTTATCTCTTTCTAATCGTGACATTCGGTGTATAAATATCAATATACTGATAGCACAACCTAAAAGAAATGGCAAAAGAAAAAGAAGGTAAGCCTAAGACTGGCAAAACTGCGGCATCTAAAACGCCGAAAGAGAAAAAAGCCGCTAAGGCGGCCAAGAAGAAAGAAAAAAACACAGGGGAATAATCACGTTTTAGTATTTTCTTGACCCTTTTGCGAAGACAAGGATATGCTTCAATAACTATTCTCCACTATTTTAAAGGCTCCCGATTAGTTTGATCTAATCGGGAGTTTTCTTTTTTAAAAGGTGATATTTTAGTGGTTTATGGGGAAAACCGCGATTTGCGAAAGTTCACCAACGACTAAGCTTTGAGTAAAACATGGATTTATAGATTCGCTCGCTTATATTTAATCTCTGATTTTAAAACGATGAGTATGCAATCTAGGATTATCAGTTTTATTTTCTTCACGCTTTTCACAAGCCTTTCCTTTGCGCAAAGTAGAGATAGTTTATCTTTTTTCTCAGAAGCTTTTCAGAGCGAAAGGCAGGTTATAATAATAAGCCCAGCCGACTTTAAATATCAAGCACCCGGGCTAAAGCTGCCTGTTATTTACATCTTAGACGGTCAGCACGAATGGTTTATAGAGCCCTTAGTAAGCACCCTAAAATACCTAAAAGCGACCTACGAGATCCCCAATGCATTAGTCGTTATTATTCCCCACAAAAACCGCTACAAAGAATGTCCCTTTGAAAATATTGATGGCCCAAGTAACGACTTGCACCGCTTCATAACCCAAGATCTGGAAAAGCAATTAGCTCCTTTTCATCCCGGCTCATATCGCTTAATCATAGGTCATTCCTTTTCCGCTTCTTTTGCTTTGTATTCTTTCCTTAAAGGAGATGGGTTCTACTCAGCTGTTATTGCCAATAGCCCACTTGATCAAATGGATAATTTAATAAAATCCCTCGCAGAAAAAGAAAACATAGACCGAACTTCTATCGCGATTTCCATTGGTAGCAATGACTTTGACAAGGATAGCTATCACCGCGCAGCATACGACAAAGTAAAGGCTACTTACCCTCAATTCTTTAGTGATATTCTTAGCTTCGAATCAGAAGAAGCCGCTCATAATTCGATACCATTAATCGCTAACCCCTATTTTCTATCAAAGCTATTCTATCCATTTAGCCGTCGCTTCGGCACGATAGCCAAGGTTAATGAAGAATACAAATTAGCTACTGCCCCGGATTCTCCCACCTTAGAATTAGAGAAAATCAATACCGCTTCCCGTTTAGGTAAGTATTATTATGCCCCAGAAATTGGAGAAATAAACGGTTTGGCTTCCCGCTATCTAAATAGCGGTTTTAACGAACAAGCCAAATCCGTTTATGAATTAGGTCTAGAAAACTATCCCCGATATTACGACTTCCATCTTCGCTTATATGAGCTGTACCTTGAAGAGAACCCCACCCAAGCGATAGCCTATTTAAAAAAGGCCTACACGCTTTTTGAAGACTTAGAAAAAGGGGAAGGTGATTACCAAGAATTCCTCGCCGAACTAAAAACTGAGCTCGATAAAAGCGTAGAATAGTTGATATTTAAGACCATCTTAAAAACAACTTAAGAGCTCAAGCAGCTTATAGTCTTACCCACTAAAAGATTAAAAATATTGCTCCTTTTTAGCTTTTTTTCGCAATTAACAATTATATAAGTTATTTATTTTCAGATTATTGAGGATTATTTATATCAAATATAAATAATTGTATATATATTAGCATATAGTATTTTAAACTTTAAGTAAAATCCGATATGCTAAAAACTACTCTCGCACTGGCCTCTTTATTTCTTTTTACCCATCTCGCGCAAGCCCAAAGCTTAGAGGATGACTTTGAAGGAAACAGCACTATAAACTCTTGGTTCGGAGATGATTGCAACCTAAACACCAGTTTAAGTAATCCAGTGCAACAAGGAATCAACACTTCCAATACGGTTTTAGAATATCATGATGTAGGCGGCCCTTATGCCAATATACGCTTTGATGCGGGACGTAATTTCGACCTTGCCAATTACAGCACTTTTAGTTTTAAAATTTATATCCCTTCCTCTGGGCTAACTGGCAATCAAAACAATCAGGTGAGCCTTAAATTACAGGATGGGAATTTAGGCTCCCCTTGGAGTACGCAAACAGAAATTATTAAAAACGTAAGCCTCGATCAGTGGCAAACGGTGAGCTTCGATTTCG
The DNA here is from genome assembly GCA_963977415.1 of uncultured Schleiferiaceae bacterium. Classification (GTDB taxonomy): domain Bacteria; phylum Bacteroidota; class Bacteroidia; order Flavobacteriales; family Schleiferiaceae; genus Croceimicrobium. The sequence goes on from CAXBOS010000012.1 coordinate 65,733, forward strand.
CTAATGACCCCTATATTAATCTGGACCCCAACTCTGCTAGTCCACTGCAGCGCAGCGATTTAAATCGTGTTTTAATTCAAGTGAACGGCGAAAATAATAGCGACCAAGTATTAGCCTACATCGACGATTTCTTTTATTTCGACACTCTTCAAACCGTAGTAAGCTTTGATCAACTTATTTGGGCCGACGAGTTTAATTATACGGGAGCAATAGATAGCAGCAAATGGTTTCATCAAACAAAATTACCCGCGGGAGGAAGTTGGTATAATGGTGAAATTCAGCATTATACTGATGAGTTAACCAATAGCTCGGTGGCCAATGGCGAACTTAAAATTTTAGCTAAAAAAGAAACGTATACCGACCAAGGAGTTACCAAACAATACACTTCCGCACGCCTTAACTCAAAGTTTGCCTTTAAATACGGACGCATAGAGGTAAGAGCCAAACTACCAACGGGAGCAGGTACTTGGCCAGCCATTTGGACGCTAGGGAAAAACATTAGTGAGGACGGCGCTTATTGGGAAACCCAAGGCTTTGGCAACACTCCTTGGCCCGCTTGCGGCGAGATGGATATAATGGAACATTGGGGTACTAACCAAAATTATATTTCTAGTGCTACGCATACGCCTTCAAGTTTTGGGGGAACTATTAATCACGGCGGACAAGTGATTCCCACTGCATCTACCGATTATCATGTTTACGCCTTGGAATGGACCAGTGAAAAATTGGTTTTCAGTGTAGACAGCGTTACACACTTTGTTTACAATCCCCCTGTGAAGGATGCGACTACCTGGCCATTTGACGACGAGCAATACATCCTTTTAAATATTGCAATAGAACCCGGTATTGTTGGAAGTTTCACCGAGAGCGCTATGGATATTGACTACGTAAGAATTTATCAACAGTCTTCAAATGTTTCTATTAAAGAAGCAGCAAAGCCTTCTAAACCCAGTTTAAAAGCCTTTCCAAATCCCGTTATCAATGAATTGAATATTGATATTAGCGGCATGACAGGAGAACTCGAAACCCTGAGCATTTTTAGTATTGATGGGCATAAAATAAAAACCCTTAAGCCATTAGTCAGCAATCAAACCATTCAAGTTACTAATCTCGATAGCTTAGCATCAGGTGTTTATTTAGCCATTTTCGAAATGGAAGGCCAAAAGCAAGAAGTGAAGTTTATTAAGAACTAAGATTTTAGGGAATTGAGATATTAAATGGCGGCAATGGACATTGGTTTACATTGTTGAAAGAAGAACGTGCGAAACCCAGTCCCTGAGGCTCTCGAAAGCTAAGGAAATCGCTTTGCTGCTCGATGTGAGCATCTAGATTCAGGATAGTTGATGAAACGGCGGCCAAATCTCTTTGGAGCGATATAACACTCTGAACCTAAGCAAATATCACGTAAAAGAATATTGCTTTTGATTCGCTATTTCGCACTCCCTTCTTATTGAAACGCGCAAGTGTAATTTGTAGATAGCCAAAGTGGAAAACTTAAAATAACGTGAATTCGACCTAAAATCAGGCCTCAGACCCCTTGTAAATAGTGGAATTCAAGCCTATGGAGTGAAGCAATAACGGGCTATTGCAAGATGCATAGGCGCGGAAAGCCGCTTTTTAGAAGGGGATTAAATGGTTTTTCCAATAAAAGTGAAAATACTTGATCTAGTTAATTTGCTTTAGCCCGCTACAGTTGCACGATCTAGACTTGTCTTTTTTTTTTATTGAAAATCTGAGGCTATGATTTATGGTCGAACTCACGTTAAAATAGCTTCACTATCAAATTCCTGGTATTCCCTAGATTCCTGACAAATACCGGGAAAGGCTGAGCAATAAGAGTCGCTGAACACAAATATTGGCGTAAAATAACTAGCAATTTGATGGCATCAGAATAAAAAAATAAAGCCCGCTGAAATTAATCAACGGGCTTTATAATTCAATTAAATGGAAATCAATCTACCTTAATAATCGGTGTTTTGATTTCTCCCTTATTACTATCAACCACTATAAAGTACAAGCCACTTTGCAAATTGTTTAAAGATAATTGCATTGTTTCTTCCTGACCAGTACCATTGGGTGCATAATTTTGAATTAAAGCACCTCTAGCGTCTAGCACTCGAACCTTTTGAATTTGCATATCTTGGCTTGACCAATTTATATTAACCAAATCGTTGGTAGGATTAGGGTAAATTTCAATAGCCTGTTCAAGCTGCCACTCTTCGGTAGATATGCTTGATAAACGATAAGCCCATTCATTCTTATCTCCACAGGCATTGGTAACCTCTAATTTCACTAGGTAAAAGAGTCCAGGCGTGGTATAAATATGAATTGGATTAACACCTGTCCCTGTAGTACCGTCGCCAAAATCCCAATTGTAATTTACCGCGTTATTCGAGGCTGATGCATCGAATTGAATACGTAAACCTGATCCGACAGGACTTAAAACAGTATAGGTCCAATCTGCCTTGGGCGCGCCACATACCGTTATTGTTTGTGAAGTGCTTAAGGTGTCGCCACAGGCGTTGTAAACAGTAAGACTTACCGTGTAGGTACCTGGTGTAGAATATTGATATCCACCTGATCGATTGGTATCGGTGCTACCGTCGCCAAAATCCCAAGCGAAGCCCGTGGCATTAGAACCAGAAGCATCAAAGAAAAGGCTATCGATTTGCACATTAGCGCTAAGCTGCGGACTTAAGGTATCACAAATTCGCAAATTGAAGGAAATAGTATCGCCTGTTCCGCAATCGTTATAAGCCATAAGGCTTATGGTGTAAAGCCCTGATGCGCCATAAATATGACTAGGATTGAAGCCCGAAGCAGTGGTACCATCACCAAATCCCCACGAAAGGCTATCGGCATTGATAGAACTAGAACCGTTAAAGCTAGCGCCGTAAAAACTACTAGTAGCACTTCCAATAGCAGTAACTATATCGCAAGGAGCAGTAACAGCGGTATCGAAAATAGCCCCACTAAATAAGCTCGCACCACAGGAGTCGTAAACACCAATTTGATACTGACTATTGGCGCTTAGACCCGTTAGAGTATAAGGGCTACTTAGACCTGTTATTACCGTCATTGTTCCCGGTCCAGCGGCTAAATCGTAAAAAGTCAACACCGTTTGCCCGGGCTTAGAAGAGTTCCAAGCAATTTGCACCGAAGTTTGAGTGGCATTCGAAATAGCCAAAGTACTAGGATCAGCGCAAGGCACAATAGCCTCTCTCACTTCGAGACCATCTAGCGCCATATCGCCCGTAAAAGTAGTCGCATCCCCTAAAAAGTTAATCTGAATCGTATCTCCTTTATAGGCCGATAAATCGATCGAATCGCTAATCCAAGCGGCGGCATTACTAGTTTGTTGCTGACCTAAATAGGTTCGTAAAAGGGTGGGGCTACCGTTATCTACTTCTATGCTAAAGTTAACAATGGAGGCTCCATACATGTGATAACTATAAAATAGATAGGGTAAATTACTGGTCCCATCTATAACAATGGAAGGCGTGCTAATGGTGGCGACACTGCCTCCTCGAGAAGCTTCTACATAAATGTATTTGCCAGTACCGCTAAGATCGGTATTAGGACCTGTATTAGCCGATTGAGTAGTACCAATACCTGTTCCCCATTGATTTAAATTGGTAACAGGCCTGGTCCAACAAGGATCAATTTGATCATTGGCATTCGTTGCGCCAGTACCTTCCTGCCAATTAGCGCCATCAAAGTTTTCGGCATAAGGCATATAGATGGGCGCACAAGTTAGTTTCTCATCTATCGCTAAGTCATCTATGGAAATATCACCTTGGAAAGGAGCATTCCCCGTAACCTTACTTGCTACAAAACGCAAGACGATAGACTGATTTATATAGGCGGCTAAATCAACTCTTCGCTCTTGCCATGCATTGGCTTGCGAACCGTTAATAGTTTCTAAAACCACCCAATTCCCCGTATTATCTAGAATCTCTGTACTTAAATTTAATGGCATGCCATTGGCGCTGAACATATGTAACCAATAAACCAATTCGGGCTGAGAAAGAGCACTTAGGTCTATCACGGGAGACTGAAGAATAGCTGTATCGCCACTTACTCCGCCACTCGCTTCAACATATACATAAGAGCCAGCACCAGAGGTGTGGTCACCATTTGGACCCGTGCCATTACTAGGCGTTGTTCCAGTGCCTCCGCCCCAATGATATAAGCTATCTGCGAGACGTCCCCAACAGGGCGAAATAGTGGAACCAGTATTTAAACCATCTGCAGCACCTTCATCAAAGGCAAAGTCAAAATTCTCAAAATAAGGCGCCACCGAAATTCCACAAGAGGTAGGAATAAGGATGGGACCAAACCAAGTACTTGTGTCACCTGCTGCACAGATATTACGAATGTAAAATTCATAATAGGTTCCAGGGTTTAAGCCACTGGCAGTACCCGTTGCACCGGGTAAAACAGTAGAGGTCCCTGTCCCTAAAGCAAAACCTGCTAAACCATATTCTACCTGTGCGTTTGCTGCTAGGTTAGGATGACTGTAATTTATAGAATTGGCAGTAATTCCTGTTACCGTAAATGCCGTTGGCGCTGGACAAGAAACCGAAGTAATCGCAACCTCATCTATGGCAATATCACTGGCAAAACCGCTACCAAAGCCTTTAAAAACTAAACGGATGGTATCTCCCGAATAAGCGGCTAAATTTAGGTTTGCATTAAGCCAAGGCGCGGCATTTGAGTTTTGCTGTGCACCCGCAATGCTCCATAAATAGTTCTCTATACCATTGCGCTCGATTGAAACTTGTAAACTATCGATAGCAGCTCCAAACATGTGATAAGCAAAACTAAGTTCAGGATTAGCAAAACTGCTAGGTAAACTTATCAGGGGCGAGTAAATAATGCCCTCATTGGTATTTACTCCGCTGTATTCTGTAAAAATATAATTACCTGTACCACTAAAATCAGTATCTGGGCCTGTTCCTGCTGAGGCAGTTGCTCCGGTACGCGTGCCAAAATTGGGGTTACCTGCTGGCTTATCCCAGCAAGCATTAATTACATTGCCTCCATTAGCTCCACCGGCACCGCTGGTCCAGTCGGCACCATCAAAGTTCTCTGAAAAAGGGGCCACTAAGGGGCTACATAATGTTTGATAGGTATCACAAATCCAAGCCGAAGTATTGCCTAAACCGCAACTATCGCGCACACAAACCGTGTAGGCAGTTTGGGGCGATAAGCCTGTAATGGTGAAGCTATTAGTAGAAGAATTAGCGATGTTTACCGCTGTGGAACCCACCGCTTGCCAGCTCACATTATAATTACTAGCTCCGCCGCTTACCCAATTAATATTGAGAGTAGTGCTGGTTCTACTGATAAGCTGCAATGAATCGGGCACCAAACAAGAAGGACCTTCATCAATGGTTAAATCATCTATCGCAATATCACCTTGCTGAGGAGTTGCCCCGGCGCCTACTGTTGCTCTATAACGAAGTTTAATAGTCGTTCCGGCATAATCGCGAATGTCTGTTACCTGCTCTTGCCACTGAAAACCTTGATTCCCCGTTAGGGTACCCAATGAATTCCATACGCCATTGCCGCTATCTACTTCCCATACCAAAGTACCTTGGCTACCATTTTGGGCCCACATGTGGTACCAAAATCTAATTTCTGGATAATTAAGATTAGCTAAGCTTATAAAGGGAGTTTCCAACCAAGCCGTGCTAGCTGCGGGTGCGAAAGACGCTTCTACATAGGCATAGCTACCATTGCCCGAAGTATTATCGAAAAATGGACCGGTACCGCCCGTTGGTGTGGCGCCGGTGCCGCCTCCCCAGAAGTACAAACTATCTGAGTCGCGCGTCCAACAAGGGGAAATAGTTGAACCCACATTTTGTGCACCTGCGGGATTAGTACCGGGATTAAAGGCCAAGTCGAAGTTTTCGGAATAGGGTGCCAAAACCGTATCGCAAGAAGTTGGTGTAATTACAGGTCCAATCCATTTACTTACATCGCCCACTGCGCAACTATCACGCAGATAAAAGCTATAATAGGTACTGGCATTTAAACCGGTTACAGAAAAAGGATTTGTGCTGGCGGCAACCAAGGTTCCTTGACCGGGCACAAAACCTGGAGCGCCGTATTCGATTTGCCAATTACTAGCTCCACCTGTTGTCCAGCTTAGGGTAACGCTATTTTTTGTAGCTGCAGTTACACTTAAAGCAGATGGGGCGGGACAAGAAAGATCTTTAACCGCAAAGTCATCGATGGCAATATCACCTACAAAACCGCCGGTGCTATAGGCTAAGATGCGTATAACTACGGTATCGCCTGAAAAAGCACTCAAACTAAAATCATCGTAAAGCCAAGGGTCTGTGGCGGCTGTTTGTTGCTCGCCTACTATAGAACCCAAACGGGTAGTAGCCGAACCTTGCACCGCTAAAAACACGAGGCTATCAATGGCTCCTCCATACATAAAATAGGCAAACTCTACGATGGGAGTTGTAATAGTGGTCGGAATAAAAATCTCGGGCGAATTAATTTCACCTGGTGCTACCGCACCACCGCTGTATTCGGCATAAATATAATTTCCGCTGCCGCCAGCGCCGCTATTCGGACCAGTGTTAGCCGAAGCTGTTGCCCCAGTATAAGTACCAAAATTTGGATTAGCAGCACTGGGACGCCTCCAACAAGCATTAATAAGGTTGCCCACATTATCGCCAGGATTACCAGGCACCCAAGTGCTACCATTAAAGTCTTCGGTATAAGGAGCAGTAAAGAAAGAACATAAAGTAGTGGCCGAAATTGGCCCTAGTTGTGCACCAAAACTCGCCGCACCACAACTATCGGTTAAATAAAAGTCATAAGTAGTAGCGGGACTTAAACCACTTATCGTTACCACATTAATAGTGTAACTAATGGTGGTTCCTGAGCCAGGACTAAAACCAGTTGGTCCATATTCTACCGTTTGTCCAAAAGAACCACCAGTTACCCAATATAAATCAACACTCGTGCTGGTTACACCGGTTACAATAAAATTGGAAGACTGCGGACAAGCGATGTTTTCGATTGAAACTTCATCGATGGCTATATCGCCTGTAAAGGCACTATTTACTCCTGTAAATCGCAATTGAATGGTATCACCTGCATAGGCAACCAAGCTTTGCTCCACTAAAATCCAAGCATCGGCATTGGCATTTTGCTGCGCCCCAACCACACTATAAATTTGAGTCCAGCCACTGCCATCATTCACTTCTACATAAAGTGAATCAACGCCTGCTCCATACATATGGTAGTAAAACTTTAAAGCGGGAGTTGGTATATTAGCAGTCATAGCAATTTGCGGACTAGTAATACGTCCTGCCCCAGCTGCGCCACTAGCTTCGGTATAAAGGTAATTTCCGTTGCCGCTAAAATCGTTATTAGGACCTGTACCCACTGAAGCGGTAGGGCCATTGCGTGTACCAAAATTAGGATTCGCATTGGTGGGTCTAGTCCAACAGCTACTAATGTTATTCGCGGCATTATTTCCACCAAAACCTGAAATCCATAAGGCGCCATCAAAATTCTCTGAAAAAGGTAAGGTTGCCAAACCACAAGGCATGGTAACGGTTACGGGACCCGTCCACAGGCTAACATTTCCTGCACCACAGCTGTCGCGCACATAAATATCATACACCTGATTTGCACCTAAACTAAGTGTAAAAGGATTGCTATTTACGTTTACTAGAGTACCTTGACCAGGTGTGAATCCTACTGGACCGTATTCAATATTCCAGTTAGTAGCTCCGCCGGTGGTCCAGCTTAAGTCTACTGAAGTAGCGGTTATATTTGAACTAATTAAGTTTAAAGGTTGTGGACAAGCAGGCGCTTCCTCAATCCGTACGTCATCAATCGCCATATCACCGCGGCGTTCATTTCCTTTGGCACCCACAAAACGCAGTATTACCGAGTCATTGGCAAAGGCCGCCAAAGAAACAATAGCTTTAGTATAAGGGTCAAGCCCAGATGCGTGCTGATTGCCACTAATGCTAAACACAGATGTGGTCCATAAACCCGTTGTTCCCGAGTACACATCTACCGAAAGGGTGCCCATGGTATTACCATACATATGATAGTAAAAGGTTAATTCGGGTATGGTTAAGGCGCTGAGATCAATAAAAGGACTTTCAAAATAAGCCAACTGACCAATAGAGCCAGCGGACGATTCAAGGTAAATGAAGTTTCCAGTACCGCTGTTATCGGTATCGGGGCCGGTATTAGGAGTAGTAGTGGGCGTAGAACGTGTTCCCCAATAAACAGGGTCTACCGCAGAAGTACCGGCATTAGGTGTTCTAAACCAGCAAGAGCCAAGCGCATCAGCCGCATTGTAAACACCCGTTCCAGCGGTCCAGCCTGCACCATCGAAATTCTCGAAAAATGGCGCCACTACCGAGTTACACAAGGTATTCGCAATTACGGGAAGTGACCAAAGAGAAGTATCGGTGCTACTGCAGATAGAGCGCAGATAAAATTCAAAAACTTGTCCACTAGCCAAACCACTTAGGGTGGCAGGGTTAGATGATACGATTACCGAAGTACCTGTTCCTAATGTAAAACCTGGTGCGCCGTATTCGATTTCCCAGGAAGTGGAATTATTAGAATTCCAGCTAAAACTAATGCTATTCGTGCTGCTGCCAGTTGCTACAAAAAGAGAAGGTTGAGGACAGTTTGGTGCTTCTTTAATTTCTAGCTCATCTATGGCAATGTCGCCCTGCGCTTGAAAAGAGCGCACGGCGCGAAAACGCAAAAGAACCGTTTCATTAGCGAAGGCATTTAAAACTACCGTTTCTTTTATCCAAGGATCGGTAGTGGCGCTTTGATTTTCTGGGCCCGCCATGGTCCATACATCTTGCCAGCCTTGGCTTTGCGACCAAGCTTGTAATTTCACTTCACCTACGGAAACCCCATAACGGTGATAATAAAACTCAACTGCAGGAACAGTCAATGAACTTAAATCTATTAAAGGACTGGTAATAGTGGCCACATCTTGATTGGCGCCGCCACTTGCTTCTACATATATATACTTGGCACCCGCTTGAGCGCCGCTAGGGCCTGTATTTCCGGTTGCCGTTGCACCCGTCCCTGTTCCCCAGGCAAAATCGCCACCACCGAAAGGTCCACCCCCACCAGTGGGCGCAGCGGGGTCTCTTGTCCAGCAAGTACCAATGGCATTATTTGCATTAAAGGCTCCGTTCCCGGTCGTCCAGGTTGCACCATCAAAGTTTTCAGTTAAACTTGTTGTAAAAGTCAAAGGATTACAAAGTGTAGAAAAGGCAAAAGGACCTTCCCAAAAACTTACATCTCCAACTGCGCAACTGTCCCGTACATAAAACTCATAATTGGTAGATGCTGTTAAACCGGTTAAAACAAAAGGATTTGAGGTTGCAGATTGCAAGGTCCCGCTACCAGGACTAAAACCAGGAGCACCGTATTCTACTTGCCAATTAGTTGCTCCTCCGGTAGTCCAAGTTAACTCCGCTCGGTCGTGCATGGTAAAGTTTACTGCTAAAGCGGTAGGCTTCAAACAGGTGGGCGGAGGCGCATGGTGCACCACAATCTTCCACGAACCAGATTGAATTTTAGCATCGGCAGTATCACAACCCGTGCTAAAAAAAGCAATATCAAATTGATGCAAGCTAAAGTTTAAAACACCCGTAGCATTCGCACCATTCGCAATGGGGAGGTTAAGACGCGAAATGGCCTCAGTTGCTCCATTGGTATTGGAAGTTCCCGCATACAATTGTGGTTCTTTAGTATTGGTATTTAAATAATGTAAATAACCCGAAATACCGCTGGGCGACATCCCCGTAAAACCCGCTACGGTTTCAATGGTGTAATACAAATCCACTCCATACACCCAGTTCCCAGCGGGAATCGTTACCGTAAGAGTGTCGGCACAAGAAGCCACGGTATTTAAATTGGGAAAAAAGTTAACGTCTTGCACGCCAACGGCATTAACATAAGTAGCAGAATCTGCCGTTAACTGCCCAAACATAGTGCTTGAAAAAATCGTAAAGCAGAGTAGTAAAATTTTCTTCATTGTTTATCTGGAAAAATATGGTACAATTTACTCAAATATGGTTAGCGCCAAACATTTACAAATTAGAAGCTTAAGAATAAATTCTATAGATTTAGCATGTCTGGAAAAGCGAGAAAAACAAAGGGAAAATTGTACTAGCTCGAGCACTTAAATAAGCAGATGGAACAAGATTATTCTCAACTACTTTTAAAATCGAGCTTAGAAAAAAGGCAAATTTTTGCGCAAGAAAGCACAATTTGCTACCAAAATAGTGAAGTTTTAGCTTATCGGGCTTTGGCGCTTACCAATGATCAGATTACTCATTTGATGGAAAGAATCAAATCTGATTTTAAAGCCGGTTATATCGCTCCACGCTCTATTAGCTTTAGTTACAATCCCCTAAACCATGAGGCCCTAGAAAGCATTGTTAATCATTTACCCCCAAGCACAACAGAAATCGGTCTTGTTAGCTGTTTATTAGATGATTACGCCGCACGCAGCCTCCTGTATTTTTTAAAAAGGAGCAGCCATATACGCATGCTTTGCGCAGAAGGCAACCAAATTAGTGAAGGTTTGAAAAATGAATTTCGACGCTTAGCCGCAAGCCGCCCTGGTCTAGTTGTAATAATTTAATTACTCTTGGATTTCTAAATGATCGGCCATAGAACGGAAAAATTCAGCTCTGGATAGGGCATTACACTGCGAGAGCAAAGTTGCTGCTGAGCGCTGTTGAACAAACTGTTCTCGAAAACTTTCGGCCAAATGCGGATTAGCACTTGAAATAAAAAACACCCCCGATAATGCCGTCATTAGCTGACTGTGCTTGCCGATGGTTAACAAGCCACCATTGTTCATAGTATTAAAGGTGGTAACGTAAAGATCCAGCTTACCATCGCCCTTATTTCCCACGGTTGCCCAGTTCTGATAATCTATTAAAATCTCCCCTAAAATGGCCAGTAAGCGATCCCTTTCTGCCGCGGAAATAGCCTGCAGTCCGTAATACCACATAATTTGCTCCCGCTGGTTTTTCATCACTTCTTGATTCCACATTTCAGTGCTATGTAAGCTTCTGTATAAGCCTGCTATTTCCTCACATAAAGTAAAAATATTAGAATTAAAGCTTTGTAGCCCCGAACTGCGCAATTCATTAGTCCACATCGAGAACTTAAAACGCGCCATTTCTTTATTTAAAAAGAAATAGAAAAGAGGTAAATCACGAGCGAAATATTGTAAATGAGCACCCGATTTACTCGCAAATTCAAAGTTTTTTATAATCGACAAGAGATAGGCTTCTACCTCTTCATTGTTGCGGAAATAACTGTAGGAGCCAACAAATATTTGGTTCTTTCGATCATTAGGCAAGAGATCTTCTACCGCCAAGGGCAAAGCTTCAATTACCAACTCCAACTGGGCCAAACTTAAGCCCACCGAACCATTTGCCTTGCGGTTTGCTAAACTTATATCAATATCTAGAGTAGTTGCCAGCCATTTTACTAATGATTCATTTCCCCCTATTCGCGTTTGCAAGCCCTTAAATAAACGAGCCTGAATCCCTTCCTGCATAGTTATTCGAGTATCAATCGTTAATACAAGTGTTAAAAGTAATTATTAAATTAATATAAAATTGAGGTTAAATATATATTTTTATTTAAGCGTTTAAAATCGACTAAAATTCAATACATTAAATTTCTTTATATCAATATATTAGCCCAGTACTCGTTCTGTTTATGAGGAAATCATTTCATATTATCAATTCCACTTTTTTCAAAAAAATAAGGCTATACTTGCCGCATTAAGGAATGATATTAACGACGCTTTAAGCGCGATTTTCAAAAATTGCGCGAAGACAGCCTCTTACTTGCGGTGAATAATATTAATAATTGCAATGTTTCGGCGGGTAGCGCTTAGCTATCTAACACCTTTGGTCAGCACAACCAAGAATTGCGCAACTAAGTTTTACTAACTAGTATAGCTATGCCCGCAAACATTGAAATCGCCAGCTTAAACTGTTTTAATCCCTATTTAAATTAGCCCTTCTTGATGGCACCAAGAATTCTGGCCTTCTAAGATGCTATGGTGGGGATTTATAGGTATGCCTAAAATATTGTGGAGGAAAAAGAAGAGGGCACCATTGAGCAAATGAATATTACTCCCCATATAAGGCATCATTTCATTTTAGGGAAATTAATTCCCTTTTGTGGGTGATTGGTGTTTTGTTTATAGCCTCATCTCTTTAAAAAATCATCTGCGCAAGCGGAAGACATTTTAGGCCATTGGTTCGCTGCGGAATTGGAACAGTCGCCCATTAAAATTATGAAATCGAAGGCGGGTAGCTATCTTGGGCGCATTGTAAAATTGGCCGAGCCCACTTTCGTAGATAAGGTAATATTGAAAAACATGGTTTTTAAATGAAGAAGAGAGTCTTTGGGAAGGAACTCTTATGCCCCCGCATCGCACAATATGGAGGTAAACTCAACTTTCAAATTGAAGCGCAAAAAGGCTTTAGAAGTAGAAGGGTGAGTATTTTTAATTACAAAAAACTATACTTGGGAACGACTGGAAGAGCAGATAATTAACTAAGTTCGTAACTCAAGCATTTAGTATGAGGATTTCCTTACCGCTATCAAAAACTCTTTTGGTATTTCTATTATTCTTGGCTACTTCAAGTTTGGCCCAAGAAAGCTATTGGCAGCCAGAGTTTATAAGCAGTCATAACATAAAAAGCATCAGCAAATTTAAAGGCGCATCTGGCGAAAGCGAAAAGGAGCTAATACTAAAGATAGACTACGATTTTAATGGTAAGGAGTTGCAGCGTTGGCAAAAAGAGGACGATGCGATTTATCTAACCATTAATGAATACGACCAAGAGGGACGCTTGGCAAAAAGTACCCGTCTTTATCAAAACCTAGAACTTGGCCATACTACTCTTGACACCCTTCAGTTTAGTGAATTTATTTACTCCAACGATTCAATACAAGAGCGTATTAGTTGGACACCCGATCAGCCCAAAAGTGAAGCAAGACACTATTTGTTTTCGCTAAAAAAAATAACGGAATTACGAAATCGAAACTATTTCGGTGAGCCCACCTATAATGAAGAAGGGGTTTTAGTGGCTGACCACTGGGGCTTTCAACAAACCGAAGTAATTGGATGCATTATTTCCACCACGGGAGACCTTTTTTACCGTCAGTTTAACTACAATAAATTTGGCCATAAAGTGAGTGAAACCTGGTTTAAGAACGAGAAGTTTTTTCGCAGTATCAGTTATTTTTCAGACTATCAAGGGAAGCCTCTCTATGAGGTAATTAGCGAGTTTGATAAAGAGAATATAAAAACAACCCTTTACAGTTTTGTAATTGAATAATCGGTGTTTTTTTGAAACTTGAGCGTCTCGTCGCCTCCAATATTTAAAAGAGGTACTGCTAAAAAAGCTGATATGCGCACCCACTCAAGTTTTGACATATCCTTATTAAGCTGATTTAGCCCTAGTCTTTGACAAAAAAATGAGTGAAATTTTGCTAATTTGTAAATCATTATTGCTTGGCTGCAATAATTATTATACATTTCATCCCGAGAAAAGCACAGATTACCATCAATAATGTGTGTTCTTAATTTTAACCATTAACAATTCTTATTTCGGATGAAGCAATTCAAAAAACTTTCATTTTTAGCCCTAGGCTTAGTTTTTATTGGCACTTCTTGTAGCGTTGAAAAACGCGTACATACTGCAGGATATCACATTGATTGGCAGGGAAATGCAGACCGTGTACACCAAAAAGATCTTGTTATTCGCGACAAGGACAAAGGTTTAAACACGAATGGAATGATCGCTACCTCAGCTTTTTCTAATGAGCTTAAACCAAGTTCTTTTGAAGGAGAAACTTTCTTTGCCACCCCAGTGGAAAGCATTGAAAAAGTTTCAATTAAAGAAGCTATTGTTGCTAAAGTATCTACTTTCAGTAAAAAGGAAAAAGCACTTAGCGCACAAAATGTAATAGCCTTAGAAGAGCAAACTATCAGCACTATTCAAGAAAACAAAATTGATGAGATTGCTGACGCTGCTGACGCGGAGGATGCTGCCGCCAATACTAAAAGTCAATTGGTTGCCTTATTATTAGTAATCTTTGTTGGTGGTCTTGGTATTCATCGCTTTTACCTAGGTTATACCACTATTGGTATTATTCAACTTTTAACCGGAGGCGGTTGTGGAATCTGGGCTTTAATTGACCTTATTCGTATTATAACTGGTGATCTTAAACCTAAAGGCGGAAGATATAATCCAAAATTATAAAACATTTGAAAGCAAATAAATTGCTTTTTTACTTATACATCGGCGGGTTAATAGCAGTACCAATAGGTTTACTGCTATTGCCCGCTGATTTTTTTGACAGCGGCGAGTCGGTCTGTCTCTCCGTGGTTCTGCTCGACCAAGAATGTTATGCCTGCGGGATGACCCGTGGTGTGCAGCATTTACTACACCTCGATTTTATGACTGCCGCTAGTTTCAATCGCTTAAGCTTTATTGTTTTACCGCTGCTTATTTTACTTTGGTTTCAAGAAATGCGACGCAGTATTTTACGGATTAAGGAACTTAGCGAAAGGCAGGAAACCAAAGAGGCGAGCTAAGTAGGGAGATTCACAAAGACAAAATGAAACAGAAGCGCCATTTTTCCCTTTTAATTTTATGCTTGCTGTTTATTGGCAGTTCTTGCAGCCTTGAGAAGCGGCAGCATAGGACGGGCTATCACCTTAAACTTAGAAGCAGCCATTCGCAGCCACTGGTAAAAAAGAGTCTTATTCCCACTAAAGAAATTAGCTTAACTCCACTGAACTTTGTTCTTACAGAAAGACATGCCTTTCCTGAACTTAAGCCTCCCACAAAACCTACTCGAGTCCTTTCGGTAGTTCGCCAAAAGGCCCACTACAAGACTAGTTCTCAGAAAGAATATCGTCAATCTCCTATTCTTGCGCCCAACATTAAAGAAAAGGAAAAAGGAAAAAGAGAAGCAAAAGAAACAGATCCAGAGCAAAAAACTGATCCTTGGGCCATTATTGGTTTAGTATTAGGTTTAATCCCAACCGTTTCTCTTTTAGGCGTAATAATTGGGTTTTTTAGCCTAAACCGTATTAAGAAAAACCCCAAACTAAAGGGTCAAGAACTTGCTAAAGGCGGAATAATAGCGGGAAGTATTTACACCTTAATCATCCTTGCTATTCTATTATCCACTTACCGGGAGTAATTGACAGGCGAAAATCGAGCTTCATTCATATTGCTTTACTTTATTTAGCTTTACAATTGCTTAAATTCGCCTCCATATTACTGCAATAATGTTGCCCAAGCCCAAGCTCAAAACCATTCTCCTCCAAATTCTCGGCTTTGGCTTAGCGCTTGGAATTTTGGTTTATTACTATGGAATCTTTCTCCCTTTTCTTGCTGCCCTTTTTCTCGGCCTCGGTTTACAAGCTTTCTTAAAAAAGCTTCAAAAGCAAATAAAAAACTGGGATTTACTGGTTAGTCTCTTTCTTAGCTCACTCGTTTTGCTAATACTAAGCGGCACCGTGTTTTTAGGAGCTTTTCTCAATCGCGACTTTCAGCGATTTAGCAAGAGTATCGATGTGCTTTTAGTGGAAAACCAAGATAATTTAGACGCGGGAGCTGAAAAAATTAAAGACTACCTGCAAGTCATTTACCCTAGTGAAAACTTAAGTTCGGACCTCAAAAATGATCTGCAAAAGCTGCTTAATAATCCCGCCGACAGCGGAAAAAGTACCTTAGATTTTAACGCTTTAGGCGAGAGCTTCACAAAGTTACAAGGGCTTCTCCCCAGCAGTAAAAGCAAAGAAGAAAGTAGCCGTCCCACTTTTAGCAGTCTTTATATATGGGGGTCATTCCTTCTTTATTTTGTGCTCGTTCTTTATCAATTACCCTATTTTCAAAACCTAAAAGAGCGCTACTATAAAGGCTTCATGGCCGAGCGCGGTCAGGCCTTTTGGCAAGATTTCGACCAAAGCTTTTTACGTTATTTTAGATTGCGCACCAAGATAATTCTTTGGCTTATGCCGCTTTATCTCATCGCTTTCATTCTACTGGATATGCCTGGTATAAGCTTACTTTTAATCGCGCTTTTTCTTCTACTTTATATTCCATATTTCCATTATCTCTTGCTTATCCCCATAGCCTTGGGCTGTGTCGTCTTATCGGTAGAAAATCCCCAAAGCTTTTTATTTTTCTTCTCTATTTCTACAGGCGTTTTTATTTTAGCTAGTATTCTCGAAGAAGCCCTGCTTATTCCACGCATAATGGAGAAAAACATCGGCATGAACCCAGTAATTATGGGCTTGGGCTTAAGTTTTTGGACTTTCACTTTGGGGAATTTGGGCATCCTCATTGGTATTCCCATTACTAGTTTAGTTCTAATTTACACCAAACGCTACTTGCTACCTCTTTACCTAAAAGAAGCCTAAAAATGAATCCAAAAAAGCACAGCATAATTTGGGGCAGCTTAATAATACTCTTGGGTTTAGGAATTGCCCATTTTGGCGACTTATGGATGACTTTAGCACTCTCTTTTTCATTTGCCCTCGCTTGGTTTAATACCCCTGGTGACTTAAAAGAAAAGTTTATTAACTGGTTAATTTTAGCGCTTACTTTTTTCGCCCTGCTCTTACTCTTCGGATGGCTTAGTTATTTCCCCATTCACAACCGAATTGTACAGGCCGCCGGCTTAGGCTCAATGGCCTTTGCCTTTTATTTCGTAGCCGCCTATCGCATCAAATCCATCCGCCTTGAGCCCAAATACATGTTACTTGTATTTACCCTAAGTGCCCTCTCTTACTACCTTTCCTTTTACCTCAGCGCTGCCGTTTTCGACAGCAGTAGCGTTCCTTTGCGATCGGCCAAAAGAGAATCCCTGCAGATGGCTTTAATTCTGCTCAGTGTAAATTTTGGTGTGAGTTTAGCCATTCAGGAGGAGGCCCATGTTTAAATTAAAATACATATTATTTGGCCTCGGTTTTTTAATGGCCTTTAGGCTGAATGCGCAAAATAATAGAGTCCAAAACCTCGACTCTATCTCCGAATGGTTATCGAACTACAGCGACGATGAATATTCGGCAGTATTAGCAACCATAGATAGCCTTCAGCAGGATAAGATAGCCCTTAACAACCGTTATTACCAGCATCAGTTAGGTAACTTTTATTACCTCTCCGCGCAGTATGATTCGGCCTATGTCACATATCAAAAAGCATTAAAAATCGCTTTCGCAGAAAAAGATCAACGGAGTATTAATGCCCTAAAAAGCAATATCAGCGTAAGCTTAACAGAGCTTGGCCGCATTCCCGAAGCAGCGGAATTAATGACCGAATTGTTAAGTATTCGCAAAGCCGAAAAAGACACGGCGCGCTTTCTATCTACACTAGGAAATTTAATTGAGGCCTACCAAATATTAAATAATAATGACAAAGTAAACCGCTTGCTGGCCGAAAGCGTCATCCAGCCTATTGATTCCCAACGTTATGCCGAGCCTTTGAAGCGTTTGCATATTTTAGCCTATTTCCAATATTACAAGGAAGAGAAATACGCCTTGGCATTATCACAATTAAAAGGCCTTGAGCGCTGTAACAACTTCTCCTATACCGAACGCACCGAAGGTGAATTAAGACTTGGATTAGGAAGAGTTTACAATCGGAATGAGGACTTTAAAGAAGCCTATCAGCAATTAACAAAAGCTGCTGAAATTTTTACTGCAATAAACTACAGTGGCGGATTAAATGCGGCTTACTTCGAGTTAGCTGAATGGGCCCTATCACTGAACAAAAGCGCTCAGGCTTTAGAGTTTTATGAAAAGGCCTATAAAATTGCGGCAGCACCCGATCGGAAAATTGATGGCTTGTCGGGTTTACTAAATATCTACCGTCAAAAGGGGGAATTTGAAAAAGCGCTAAATACCTTCTCTGAAATTAGTAGGCTGAAAGACTCATTACAAGGCACGGAAGTGCAACGAGCCGTTTTAGAGATTGAGAGTAAATACCAACTGCGTGATAAAG
Source organism: uncultured Schleiferiaceae bacterium (assembly GCA_963977415.1). Taxonomy (GTDB): domain Bacteria; phylum Bacteroidota; class Bacteroidia; order Flavobacteriales; family Schleiferiaceae; genus Croceimicrobium. The sequence continues at coordinate 83,813 of CAXBOS010000012.1, forward strand.
AAAACACCATTACTCAGTTAACCAATGAAGCTAAAATCGCAGACTTAGAAGCAGAACAATTAGAGCTAAAAGCCAAGCGGCTCAGTCTTTATATCTGGAGTGGCGGAGCTTTCGCGGTTTTAATAATTGCGGCGCTGATTTTCTTTTATCAGAACCTAAAATTAAAACGTGAGCAAGAAGCGCTAAAGCAAGAACTCGAGAATCGTGCCCTGGCCAACGAAAAGCAGGAACTGAAAATTCAACTCTTTCGCTCGCAAATTAATCCCCACTTCTTTTTCAATACTCTTTATTCCATTCAAAGCTATGTGCTGAATAATGAGCCTATGCAATCGAGTCGCTATTTAGGAAAATTTGCCCGCCTAATGCGCGCGGTTTTGGAGCTGAATGAAAATGCGAGCATCAGCTTAGAAAAAGAACTGGCCCTACTAAAAGACTACCTCGAACTGGAAAAACTACGCTTTGAGGATAAGTTTGAATACCGCTTAGACTACCCCGAAGAAATGGCTGGTTTTAGCATCCCAACAATGATACTCCAACCCTTTGTCGAGAATGCTGTAGTGCACGGTTTTACCGAGATAAGTGCGGGGGGACAAATCTGCCTTAGCGTAAAAGAAGAAGAGAACTATTTACTGGTGGAGATTGAAGATAATGGCAAGGGCTTTAGTAAAAAAACTAGCCCCGATAAGCCCGGTAAGCGTTCTATGGCGCTAGATTTAATCCGTCAGCGTCTGAAATTACTTTCCCAAGCCAAGGCCGAAAATTACCGTTTTGAAATTCACAATCTTAATAATCAAGAAGGAAAAAAGGGGACTTTAGTACGCTTGTATTTACCACTAAATGAGGATTAAAGTCCCGCTTCATTGCATTTCAAGCCTTGCTTAAAAATAAGACCGCGATTGTTTAACTTGCCACATCTAGGGAAGAGATATGTTTAAAACCATTATTGTTGACGACGAAAATAAGGGTCGGAGGAGTCTGCAACGTTTATTGGAACTATTGCAGGCGCCGGTGGAAATTGTGGATACTGCCGCCACTGTAGATGAAGCAGTAAGTAAAATAGACACCTTAAAACCCGAACTCGTGTTTTTAGACATTATGCTACAGCAGGGGACGGGCTTTGATGTTTTAGAAAAAATTACCCATAAAAACTTCCATCTTATTTTCGTTACGGCTTACGATCAATACGCTTTAAAAGCCTTTCGCTATTCCGCCATCGATTACCTCACGAAACCCCTCGATCCTGATTTACTGGAGGAAAGCCTGCAGCGTTTGACCGAAAAACCAGGCGAGCAAGAATTGAATCCAAAATTAGAAGCGCTAAAAGACAATCAAAAAAGTCTTGATAAACTCGCTTTACACGACGCTCAAGGCATTCAGCTGGTGCGCGTTAGCGATATATTATATTGTACTTCACATAATAATTACACCGAGTTTCATTTGGTGGACAATAAGCCTATTCTTGTTTCCCGCACGCTCAAAGAATTTGATGAACTTTTAGGACAAAACGGCTTTTTTAGAGTACACCAATCTTACCTTATTAACCTAAACCGCATTACCCAATATTTAAAGCAAGATGGCGGCTATGTTAAAATGGAGGATGGCACTTTAATTGGGGTTTCGCGTAGAAAAAAAGAAGAGCTACTTAAGCTGTTTAACTAGGGGAAGTTTAAAGAATGTACTTAAGCAGCTCTTTTTAAAATAGTTACCTAAACTCCCTTTTCCTGATTTCTCATAGCGCGGTATTTTGCTGCTCCTAAAGCCGCTCCCGAAGCTAAAAGAATACTTATTCCACCGTCTAAAGGCGCTGTATTAGGATCTCCTGGCTGGTTCGGTTGCGCCATAGCGAAGGAGCTTAAAGCAAGAAGGATAAGGAGGGTGTATATTGATTTCATAATTGTACTTTTAATAAATCTGGAGAAATTCGAACCGATATTTTCGCGTATCCTTAGTTTAAAACAACCTTAAAACTGCGTCCCAGCTCTTCAATCTTTACGATTAAAAAATCGTAGCTATTGCTGGTATGCGGACTAAGCAAATGTTCGGTAGTACCGCCCTCTTTTTCGCTGTAATAAATTTCTTGTCCTTGCACATTCATTACTCTAAAAGTGAGAGCCTCTTCGGGCAGATTGGCGAATAATAGACTACCCTCTTTTAAAGTCCAGAAAATTTCATTCATCCCTATCTCGGCTTGACCGATTTCATTGGCACGTAAATACAGAAAGAAGCGTCCTTCTATATTGCTTACCAGATGACTGAATTGATAGTCTTGTAGATCGAGACGATGATCGATATTTAACATTTCATCGCGTAAGAATACCTGATAAGGGAAGCCGCTATTCACCTGCAGGCTAATACTAAATACACTGTCTTCGGGGGCGCTGAAACCTAATCCAACACCCTGCATTAAGTCTTTTATATTTAAGCTATTAATAGCTAAATTCTCACTGCTTGTAAGACTATAAAAGTTTAAATGATCGGTTGCATTTTTTAGTTTCACCGCATCGTAAGCCTCTTCGAACTGGGCGCCCGCTTGTGGGTGAATTACAAAGTAGCAATTGTCTTTCTGTGCTTGAGAGCCACCACTTACTTGCAAACTAAAAGTTGCTAAACTTTGGGTTTTTAAAGACAGGCTCCCCGTACTAATAATTCGTTTGGCAGGATCGAAACTAAAGCTTTGCGACTGGGAATCGGTGCGAATAAAGAAACCTTGCATCGGCGCTAAATACCGTGCCTGACTATCACCCACATTTAACTGAGCATTGTACTGCTTGTAGCTACTGCCATTCCATACGTAAATCGTTTTGTAGGATCCAGGTAAGGTCTGATCCTTCATATCGTAAACCGCATGGTATGGGTTCGCGAGTAAATTCCAACCGTCGGTAATAGCCGAAACATAGCTATTAAAACTTGGGACATTGGTATAGCCTAAACTCGCCGTTTTCAGCGCCGTAGCAGAAGTCAAATCGCCTTGATAGGAAATAATTCCTGGGAAAGCATTCACTAAAAATTTTCCCGAAGCATTTTCGCCCGCGGCAATGGCATAGCCTTGACCCGGCTCAATATAAGCTCCCGTATCGCTAGGCGTTACCCAGTTTCCTGCAGCTGCATCCCAAGCATAAATACTCGCGCCTGCTCGGCCCGCAACTATATGGGTTCCGCTATTGGCTAAATCGGCAATCTTGGTGCGCATCGGCACCCCTAAATGAAACCAGCGAACACTAGGATCAGGGGCTTCCAACAAGGCCATTTGGGTAAGGGTGGGTTTTCCCTGCACCGTACCTTGAATTAGCTGCCCGTATTTGCCCGTAGCATCAGTTTCTAATACAATAGCACCCGAAGTGCTTAAAAGCGTATTCACCTTTAGTCCCGCTCCAGGCAGAATGGTTAAGTTGGCATTGCGGTGCATCATAAACTCCTCTACTTCTACCGCTGCATCGATACGAGGATTATTTACGCGGGGAGACACAAACACCTTAGCTGCCGCATTAGGCACAGCGTTATCGCTCCAATTACCAGGATTATTCCAATCATTATCAATGGCGCCTAACCAACCTTTTCCGTCAAACTCATAACAACCATGGTCGCGGTTTACATTGAGGCGCGCACGGTTTAAAATATCATTGGTAAGATCAGCCAAAAGTATAGCGCCGTCTTTTGCGGCAGCATTCATTACCAATAATTGTTGATCGTCTGCAAATTGAGGATCGATAAATAGTGAATTCGCATCTACGGAAGTGGCCCCTTGAAAAGCCGCTAAATTGGCGTAGGAAGTAGAACCCGCACCAGCTTCTACTTTAAAAGGGTTGGCCGCACTAGAATAATAAATATTATAATCGTTATCGGGGAAAATCGCGGGAGAGTTAAAGCTCGAAAGGCTTAAGCAATAGCCATTATTGTTTACAATTAAGTTGTTACGAGCGACCCAACCATTGGTCATGAAATAATTGTCTAAAGCAGTGTAAGCGCTATTATTACCGCTAACATTAATGGAATTATGATAGACCTGCACATTATCTGCAGCCAAAACCATCGCCCCTCCCGAACCAGAAGTACTTTGGACGGAAATTTCATTATTCCAAATTTGACTAGGACTTAAAGCTGAGCCTGCATCAAAACTAAAAGTGCGGATAGCATAATTGCAATTACCAGTACTATTAATAATTTGATTGCGATTGATTTGAAAAGGATGGTCGCCAAAGAGGATAGCAGAGAAAGTACCGATGCTTCCCAAAATTAAATTCTCGGTCACTTCGATACCATCGGCAGAAGTGAGATCTATGGCAGTACGCGTATTTTCAGAGAACTCATTATTGCGAATATAAAGTACATTACCGGCACTATTTATCGCATCTGCACCAGCGCTAAACTCGCAATTTTCAATTAAAAGCGAATCGCAATCGTTACACGAGAATAAAATATGGCGGTTTGCCGTGGCAACAGGAGTATTCGCTGCATTAGCCACCCCTTCTAATTCGCAATTAGCTAAGCTGAAGTTCTCGGTGCGGCTTTCTAATAGGAAAATACCGCCATAAGTAGCACCCGTATTTTTAAAGCGGATATCTTTAAATTTCACATTATCGGTGTTGTTCACCTTAAAAACATAATTGGAGTCGGCATGATTGGGATTGTACTGTAAAGTTGGACTGCTGCCTAAACCGTCGAAAGTGATGCTATAAACATCCATTCCTTCAATAGTGCCTAATTCTACCTGTTCGTTATAGCTGCCTTTGCCAATCTGGAAAGTAACATCGCAAACTATACCCCGCGCTTCAAGGTCGGCAGCAGCTGCGCTAAAGCTGCTGTAATGGTCATTAATGGATTGACCAATCCTGTAAATTCCACACATAGGAGTGGTGGGAGCAGGAGGTGCTGTTGCGGTATCTTTAGCTAAATACGCGTCAAAAATTCGATAGATTCCACCGCGGCGATCGGCGGTACGAATTTCCTCATTCAAAGCCGTTTGAATGGTGCGGAAAACAAAGTAAACACCATTACCGCCTAAATCGCTCAGGATAGAATCGCGTATCACTTGTCCAGTCGGGCTTGTTAAATTCGGATTCGGTGTTAAGGGAGTCTTATCAGTATATGCGCCAATACTATCAAAGAGATAACCATAACGATTATAATTTATTTGCAGATGCAAATTGGGCATTTGTCCTCTAAACAAAACGTCACCATTTAGTACCAATTCGTAAAATGACATCGGATCGACATTGCCGCCATTTACTTCAAACCAAGTTTGGTAGGTACGGGTTTCTACAGGATCGTTCCAATCCCAATCACCCGTGCGTTTATCATTACCCAAACCGACCGCGGAAAAGCGCAACTTAAGATCACTGAAATCGTATCCAGCGGCGGCGAGAGCTAGTGCAGTATTGGCAAAGCCATGATGCACTCCTGTTCCAGTAATTCCTGCAGTTTGTCCGGGCATGAGATTATCGTAATCAGAGCTCGCGAGGTAATAATAGGCCGTATCTATAGAAATACTAGGCCAAACGGTTGGCATATCGTGCCCCGTGTTTTGCGGTTCAATGGCATTATTGGTTTTGGTATTAAGGCCAACTGCACCCTGCTTTTTAGGGCCGGCTCCTTCAAGGCCAATATAATCACCGGGCGGATTTAAAGCATCTAGATACCAGTGCTCCAAACCATGTTCACTACTAATCCATATTTCGCCTTCATCGCTAAAAACCATGTCTTGGTATTGCGAATGAGCCATAGTGCCATTGTAATTAAAAAGATGCTGCGATTTTTTATTGCCAAACAGATGATAGGTAGCAGGACTGCCACTATATAAAGTCGGCGCTTCATACATTTTCTTATAGGCATTTATTTCCGCTCCATTAATGGCAAAGAGCCATAAATCACCATCTTGATCGAGAAAGAGATCGCGGGTAAAGTCGGGCAGGTTGGTATAAATATTTTCGAAAGAATAGCCCGGGTAAGACCAACCCTTTACAAAGTCGGCAACCTGATTTAAAGTATGTGAAGACCAATCGCTGTTATCAACGTAGTATAAACCTCCACCATCGGAGCTTACATAAATGCGATTATTGGCATCGCGGGTAGCAACAATATCTTCGGGCACATAATATGCCTGAATAGCATTACGCCAAGGGGCATCTACATGGGTCCAATATTCCCAGGTGTTAGTAAGGGGCGTGAAAATGCGCATAAGGGAACTGGTACTACTGATACTGATAGGGTTTCCTGTGAGCATTACCACTCGACCATTCACATCATAATCAAGCGCAAAAACCCTTTTACTTGAATGACTAGCACCGGTAAAATTAACCACGGGGGGATTGTAAGTAGTGAAATTAGAGGTTACCGCGTCCAGCTTAATTAAACCATCTTGGCAGCCAAACCAAATATGCCCATAGGAGTCTTGTAACATGGTATGCACGGCGCCTTTATTAGGAAAGTTAGCCTGAGAGATATGATAAGTAGAGAAGCTGCCATTTTGATATACCAAAATAGGCGGGGCATTATTCATGTCTATTGCATTGGCTGTATTAGCTATAAACCAAATCGCGCCATTGCTAGTGCGATGAATTTCCTTTACACTGAAGGAAGCCCACTGAAAGGACGATCCGTTAACGGTAATTACTGGTAAACCAACCGAGCTAAAAGGATAATCCCAAGTGCCATTGGCCAGCCTGCGACTGAAAGGAATATTATTTAAGGTAGGGGAGCCAAAGAAATCATGACCAACCCAGAGGGTTCCATCAGGCTCTAATAAAAGTCCCGAACACCCTGCGTTTCCAAGGCCATTGGCGGTGGTAAAAGTTTCTACATTGTTATACTGCGCCCAGCTTGGCGCGGTAAAAATTAAGATGAGAAGGGTGAATAAATGTTTTTTCATGCTTGGGTAATTTAGATGACAAATATTCCCCATGCTGAGCGCTTAAATCCTCTCCTTTAGTAGGCCGTCGCTTTTTTCGAGAATTTGGTAGCGATTTTTTAGAATTTGGTTTAAGGGCTACAAACGAGAAACGTAAAAAATAACGTTAGCAACTAAAAGTCTATGTTAAAACCTAGAACCCTTCTCTTTCTTTTACTTCTCCTTACTCAAAACACTTTTGCTCAAATAAGCAGCTCTCGTTTAGCCCATGCTGCGGCCGCGCTTACGCAAGATGCGGTTGAATACGACCCTGCCTATTTCTCAATAGACTACCCGAATGGCGATGTGCCAGCTACCCATGACATCTTTTTTAATGCATTGATTTTCAATGGGCATCTCGCGATAGAGTAAGCATTCTCAAGATATTTTAGACTCCTTTTTTGCATGATCAAAAAAGAAGGAAAAAAATCTAGGCTCCAATTCCTCATCCTTAAAACCTTCACAAAAAGTAAGCTCGGTGGGCGAGTTCCCTCTGGTCACTTCCCAACTCGCTAAACTTTTTATCTTGATTTTAACTCTTCGTAATTGAGGCCGGAAAACCTACTAATAATGATTTCGGTAGATTTACAATTAGACTTCATATGCTTTTTTCGAGGTAACTGTCATCAAATCTTCTTGTTTTACCCGCGGAAAACTCTTCTCTCATAAAGGCGTTTGCACCGATGTTATTATTCGCGCCTATCGAAAATTAGGGATAGATCTACAGCGATTAGTGCATGAAGATATGAAAGCCCATTTCGGTTCTTACCCTAAAAACTGGGGATTGAAACGCCCGGATTCCAATATTGATCACCGCCGAGTACCCAATTTGATGTGCTTCTTTAAACGCGAAAAGGCCGCGTTAGCAATTTCAGAGAAAACCGAAGACTATCAGCCGGGCGACATTGTATGCTGGAACTTAGGCGGGGGAATCTTACACATCGGTATTGTTCTCGCTGAGAAAAATCGTGCGGGAACTCGTCCTTTAATAATGCACAATATTGGCTCGGGACAAGTAAAGGAGGATATGCTCTTCGACTTTAAAATTATTGGGCATTATCGCTATTTACCTTAGGGCGAGGTCGATTTTAAATAGCGCCTCAGGTTTTTGTTCGAAGTGGGTATGGTACCCAAATAAGTTCTTTAAATTGCCTCTTTGAAAACCAAGCTAGACCGCCATCGCCCTTAAAGGGTTTCGTGGTCTTTAAAATATTTTTAAATGCCAAATCAGTATAAAGACCTACTAACGGGAAATTCACGCTGGGTAAACAATACCCTGAGGCACAATCCCGAGTTTTTCCATCAGCTAGCCGCCGAGCAACATCCAAAGTTTTTATGGATTGGTTGTTCCGACAGTCGCGTACCCGCCACCGAAATTACTAACGCCTTACCCGGCTCTATTTTCGTGCAACGCAATATTGCCAATATGGTGGTTCATACCGACTCCAATTTGTTGAGCGTGGTAAATTATGCGGTTAAAGTTTTAAAAGTGAAGCACATTATTGTTTGCGGACACTATGGCTGTGGTGGCGTAAAAGCAGCCATGAGTAATGATAAATACGGTTTTCTAGACAACTGGTTAATGCACATTAAAGATGTGTACAAAATGAATCAGGCGGAGCTAGATGGCATTGCCGACGAAAACAAACGCTTCGACCGTTATGTAGAGCTCAATATTATAGAGCAAGTAAGCAATTTAGCTAAGGTTTCCTTTATTCAAGAAGAGTGGGAAGAAGGGGAATTCCCCCATATTCACGGTTGGATTTACAGCTTGGAAGACGGTTTAATTAACGATCTTAATGTGAGCATCAACTCTAATGATGGCTTAGAAAACATTTACAAATACAAGCAAAATTTGGAATCTCCTTTAAAGGACCTTCCCGCCGATAAATAAAGACGAGGCCGTCCGAATCACAATTAGTGGGGGACGGCCTCGATCTTCTGCTTGCGAAGCAATTTTAACTGGCCTTCTTTAGCTCTTGCGCCAATTCTACCAAATTGATAAACTCACTGCGGTAGTCAATATTTTCAGCTTTTAAACCCTCTTTGGCCCAAGCAATTACCTGAGAATAATCTGCTGTTCCGCTAAATTCCGATTCTCTCAAAAGCATGCCAAAACTTGCCACCGCGGCCATAAAACTTAAATCGGGGTTTAAAGATTCCAGTCTATTGGCAATTACTTTTTCTTCGAGGCTAGATTGATTCCCATCTGGTTTTTTGTGGCGAATTTTCAAAGTAGCTAACTCATCTGCGAAAGCACTATTAACTGCGTCTTTACTGCGGTACTTTAATTCATCTACATCCACGGGCGATTGTGTGGCAAGACTGCGTGGCACAATTTCATACAGTGCTGTTACGTAGTGCCCCGCGCCAATATCACCGGCATCTTTCGCATCATTATTAAAATCCTCTGCCGCCAAAATGCGGTTTTCGTAACCAATTAAACGATACGCCTCTACCACGGCAGGATTAAACTCAATTTGAAATTTAGTGTCTTTGGCAACCACGTGTAAATTCGCGCCCATCTCCTCCACCAATACTTTTTTAGCTTCCAAAATATTGTCGATATAGGCATAATTACCATTGCCATTATCGGCCAAAGCCTCCATTTTCGCGTCCATATAATTGCCAGTTCCAAAACCTAGTACACTTAAAAACACGCCTGTTTCTCGTTTCTCCTCTATCAGTTTGGTCAAAGCGCTTTCGCTAGATATACCCACATTAAAATCGCCGTCGGTTGCTAATATTACACGGTTATTATGACCCTTCTTAAAATTCTTCTCGGCCAGTTTATAGGCCAATTTGATTCCGGCACCGCCTGCGGTTGAACCACCCGCTCTTAAACTATTAATCGCTCGAATAATTTGCTCCTTCTCATTGCCCCGCGTAGGCTCTAAAACCACTCCTGTGTTAGAAGCATATACAACCATGGAGACATGATCTTCCGCACTTAAATTATTTACCAATAAACGCAATGACTTTTGCAGTAGCGGCAGTTTATCCTCGCTATTCATACTGCCAGAAACATCAATTAAAAAGACCAAATTACTGGGCGGAAGGTTCTCCTGGTCAATTTTCTCGGTATTAATGCTGATGCGCAAAAGCTGATGTTTCTCTTCCCAAGGGCAAGTAACTAACTGGTGCTTTTCTGCAAAACTTTCATCGCCTTCAAGATCCTGTACTTGATAGCTGAAATAATTTATCATTTCTTCAATCCGCACGGCTTCAGCTGGGGGTAAATAACCATCTGTTAAATACCTTCTAATATTGGCATAAGAAGCCACATCTACATCGCTAGAAAAAGTAGAAAGCGGATTTAGTTCGGCACTTAAAAATTGATTGGGGGGTACATCGGCGTATTCTTCCCGCTCTAAAACCTCACCGTTTTCATAAGCTTGCGGCACCTTAATAGAACCCTTCATTTTTACGCCATCAATAAAATAAACGGTCCCCTCTGATCTACTGCCACGAATATTGACGTTGCCATTAGCTCCTTGAGTTACACCAGGAGTCTGGATCGCTACAGAGCTAATATCGCGCACCGCCATCGACTGAATATCCTCGGCTGTAGTAATCTTACTGGTTTTGCTTGGAGAAATTAAAGGCATCTTAAAATGCATTACCACTTCTTCCAACATTTCACTTTCTTCATCGAGAGTGATATTTTGTTGGTAAATCTTCCCTGGTTCTAGCAAGATGCTGTCTACTATTACTTTGGCAAAACCTGTAAAAGTGCACTGCAAACTATAATATCCCCTTGCTTCGATTTTAATACTATAAAGGCCATCAAAATCAGAGACCGAGCCTGCCAAAGCTATTGTATCACCCTGAGCAAATAACACCAAATTGGCGAAGGGAATCATTTCGCCGCTGTGCCTCTCGGCCACCTTGCCGCGGATTTCTGCCTGTGCAGTTTTTTGAGCATATACTGGCCCAAATGACATAGAGGCCAACACGAGAATAAAACAATATTTATATGATTTCATGTTCAATTGGTTTAATAAAATTAATAGATTAATTTCCCATTGCTACGAATAGAAATAAGCTGGCCACGCTACTAAATTATAGAGTCCCACAACGACTAAAGGTTGCTTCTAAAAATCATAAAAAGTAGATTAAAAAAGTTCCTAAGCAAATTCGTTGGTAAAAATAAAAGCTCATATCCTCCTGATTTTCTTTCACTAACAGACTAATAATCCCTATAAACAGAATTTAATAGACCATTTATTTAAGCGATAAAATAGCAGAATTACCACCGCTTTTAATGGAAATGAACCTCTTGAGTCAAAAACCTTTTTCACTCAATTTCTTCTAAAAGCAATGAGGCAATGCTTTTTATCTTTAACTTTACGAAGAGCTGTTTCATTAAATCCTAACAAAATTTTTGGGAGTTCTGAGTAAAGATGACAAATTCGCAAAAAATACGTGTTGACCAAGATCTGACCATTTTAGAATGGAGCAGTTTGGTCGAGCATTTTTGGCCCTTACGCAAGGGAATGTCATTATTTGAGCTTTTTTGTGGAGAAATCTGCAGCGCTTATCAAACTCACATAAACAGCGGTAATTCATCGCCCTATAGTTTTGACAGAAAAAATGTTTTCGAACTAGAGGAGGAACTTATTGCGCTGGAAAATGGTGATTACGAGATTCATTTAAATCTTCCAGCCTCTGTCTATTCATCGATTTCTCCTAACAGAATTAAGTTCTTTAAAGAGCTTCCTCTTGGAGCTTCCGTGCAAGATCGGAAAGGCGACATACTTTTTGCAAATAACACAGCAGAAGCAATTTACGGACGTAGAAGTGAGCTTGTTATTGGGTCTAATAGCTCTGACAGCTCTTGGCGTATTCAGAACGAAAAAAGAGAAGACATTCCTTTTGAAGCGCTTCCTGCTCTAAGATGTATTATGGAAAATCGCCCTTTAGAAAAGGAGATTATTGCTATTTACAATCCCGCTCGAAAAGATAGAGTTTGGCTACAGGTTAGCTGCGTACCTGTTTGTTTTAAAGGGGTATTACAGGCCCATGCCTCCCAATCCCTCTTCCCCGAAATAAGTGAACGCATCGAATTAAGCCACAAAAATCAACGCTTTTTAGCCGAAGAGGATTTCATAATTAAACTGAGTAATGGACTGCTCCAAAACCGCAAAGCTGACTTTGCCTTTCAGCAGCAATTGATTATAAATAAAGTAGGCGAACACTGCGAAGCCGATGCCGCCTTTATTATCGATATCCAAAACCTTCAAAAAGAAAAGCCTGGAATATCCTCTTGGTTTAAAAACGATTCTTTAGTTGCCCATAAAGAGGCGATATTAAATAGTTTTATTTTCTCTGAAGGACGCCTAAAAACCAATTGGTTTGAGAAGAATAACTACAAAATAGATCGCATTTCTCTTCTCGAAGAGAAAGACCTTCACCTGCTTGAATTATCAAAAAATAATATTGAAAGCCTCCTTTATTTCCCCGTTATCATGGGAGAAGAGGTAGTAGCCTTTATCATGTTGCATCGTAAAATTAACGGGCGCAGCTTCAAAGACAATGATAAGTATCTGTTAAATCGAGTAACTGAACTACTGTTAAGTTTATGTGCTCAAAATATTGCTTCCAAAAGGTTAAAAGAAAGCAAAGCCCGCTTAGACCGACTAGCCTCTAATATTAGCGACGTTGTATGGCTGGTAGATTTAAATTTAGAAGCAAAATATGTAAGTAGCTCAACCAACGATGTTTTAGGTCTCGACCACAGTGAATTTTTAAAGGGCAAAAAAGGGCTCGCCTTACAAGAGGAACTGAAACCCGCCCTTGCGAAGTTTATCAAAAAGTTAGTCCTTAAAAAACCTTCCGACAAGCTGAGCTTGGCCCTACAAAGCGGCTTTGAAAAAGAAGGGCAAAAGCTCCTCTTATCGCACAAAGTGCGCGGCGACTATGATGAAAACGAAAGGCTAAATGGTTTAATCATCTGCAGTAGCGATGAAACAGAACTGCACCAATCTTTTCTGCATTTACAAGAAAGCGAAAATAAATATCGTAGCCTATTTGAAAACTCTCCCTTAGGCCTACTACTTTTTCATCCAATCAAAGGTATTTTAGAATGCAATAAAAGCGCAGCCTCAGCGCTAAAATACACGATCGACGAGTTAAAACGTCTTAGTATTGAAGAGCTTTCACCTGAATTTCAACCGAACGGATTAAAGTCTGCGGATCTAATTCTGGAGCATAAAAAGTTAGTTGCTCAAGGTGAAAAACTCCATTTCGAATGGGTGCATCTCGATTCAAAGGGAAAACCTGTTACGATGGATGTTCACCTGAGTACTATTGGAACAAAAAAAGAAAATTTAACCCTTGCTAGCTGGCACGACATTTCGCAAGTACGTCAAAATGAAGACCAACTTTTCCGCTTAAACACAGCCGTAGAAAACTCTCCCGTAAGCATGGTTATTACCAATCTTAACGCGGAAATCGAATACGTAAATCCTGCTGTACTAAAAACTACCGGGTACAGCAAAGAAGAGTTGCTTGGCAAAAACCCTCGGGTACTGCAATCAGGAAAGACACCTCAAAAAAGCTATCAAGAAATGTGGGGCTCCCTCACTCAAAACAAAGAGTGGCGCGGTGTATTCCACAACAAACGTAAAAACGGAGAAATGTATTGGGAAAGAGTGCATATCTCTCCCGTTTTAAATAGCCGGGGTGAACTAACGCACTACTTAGCCGTAAAAGAGGACATTACTCTTATCAAACAGTATTTAGAAGCGATCGAAAAGCAAAACGATCTTTTAAAGGAAATTGCTTGGACTGAATCTCATGTTTTAAGAGCCCCTTTAGCCCGCTTATTAGGGCTCTTACAATTATACCGTGAAGGGGGATTTGATGAGAATATGAGTCCTGAAAGAGTGCTCCAATTAATGGAAGAGTCGGCCTTAGAAATGGATGGTATTATTGAAAATATTAATACTCAAACCTATCAGCTAAGACACATTCAGAATTTATTACAACAAAATCCTTTAAACTTTTAAAGGTTATTTTTCCAGCGAAGCACAAGCCTCACACTGTCCACTCGCCAATATTTCAAAAGTCCTTACTCTAAAAGCCCCTGTATTTAAATGCAAATCTTGCCGCATTGGTAAACAATAAATTTTTTCACAAGTATCGCACTTAAAGTGGATGTGTTGGTGCTGGTGTGCATCGGCCTGGCAAGAGTCCTCGCATAAAGCATAATAACTTTCCTGCTCGTTGGCAGATGCGCGATGAATTAAGCCTCCTTCCAATAAAGAGTTTATGGTTCGATACAGGGTTACGCGATCCATCGACGCTAAATCGGCCTGTAATTTAGTATGCGGAATGGCCCCTACGAATTGATCTATTGCCGTTAGTAACTGCAAGCGATTGGGAGTAATTCGCAAATCGCGCGCGCGTAATCGCTGTTTTAAATCTTCTTCTCTCATGCTAAAATTTCAGTCCTAGTCCTATACTACAATTTATACCTAAATCGTCGGCGAAATAGCGTTGCCGGTTTAAATAATCGCGGTAAGCCACATTAAAAAGGTTATCAGCTTTAACGAAGAAATGCCAGCGATTATTGGCAATTTGCCTTTCGGCAGATGCCTTTACCCCCACTAAATTATAACTTGGTGGCGGCGCCACAAAATCTTGCGATGCCAATAAATGCTTTTGCTCAAAAACAAAACGATTCGAGACTTGAAACTCTAGTTTTTCCCAAACTCCCCAAGAAGGTAATTCGTAATTAAGCGCTGCAAAAATGCGATTAGCAGGCATAAATACGAGGGGGATCTTCTCCTCCCGATTATCACCGCGCAAATAGCTAAAATTGGCATCCACGCGCAGGGGGCCTTTTGGATCGAAATTCGTTTGTAGCTCTAAGCCTCTTAAAAGTGCATTACTTTGCTCGTATTTAAAAACCGGGAAAGCACCGCGAATGGTAAGCCTTAACTCATCTTGTGGCTGTAGATATATGAAATTATTGATTGGCTGAATAAAAGCCAAAACTTCGAAATTCCAGCGCTCATTAGGCTGATAACTAAGATCTATGCTCGACTTAAAAGATTGCTCTTCCCTTAAATTAGGGTCACCCTCTTCGATGCCACTTACCCCTTGATGCAGGCCATTACTATACAACTCATTAATCGCTGGATTGCGTTGGGAATAGCCCAAGTTTAAATTGGTTTTTAAGTCTTTACTAAATTCATAGGAAAGAGCCAAGGAAGCTTTTGGATTGAAAAACTCATTGCGATAACGCAGCAGTTCGCGAGGCGCGGTAATGCTTATGGCAGCTACATTTTGCAGGATATAATCGGCCCGCGCACCAAAATCAATGGCCCACTTATACCACTGCTTATAAGCCCTAAAATAAGCACCCCATTCGCGGTTAATATAATCGGGTACCAAGGGCAAAATACCCGTTTCGGGTACATTGTAGTTATCGCGCAAATTATACTGTAAAGCACTCTGCCAGTGCCAGCCTTTCGCACTTTGACTATGATATTTTAACTCCCAAAAATGATTGTTTTCCGATAGGCTTAGCGCTGGCCTATCACCCCGCTCGGCCCGTCGAATATCAAACTCCTGCCTTATATTAAGCTGCCAAGCATAGTTTAATTCGAAGCCGCGATTTTTATCCATGGAAAAAAGCTGACTTGCCTTCAGCAGATGATGCTGCACTTCCTGACGGGGCGATTCTATACGATAGGAAAAATCATCTTCGGTAAAAAAAGGCTCTGTTTGTTCCAAGGCTAATTGTAGGTCACTTAAATTACCAATTTGCGAGCCTCGTAAAAGACCTAACTTACTAGAGTTTAAACTATAGTAAAGCTTGCTTTGCCACTTTTTCGCGTAACGTTTTTCTAATTGCACTACTGCATTGGCTTCCTCGCGGCCCGTATTGCGCAAATAATAAGTAGCGGTTTTTTGATCGCCATTCTTTTTCAAACTGCCTGCAAAACGCCAACTGAGCCCCGTGGCTTTTTGCTCTATTTGTGCGTTTATAACCTGACCTCTACCATTACTTTCAAAAAAGTACTGAGCGGCGCCATGAACATGCGGATCGGTAGGCATAGCCCTGGGTTCCACCAAAATCACACTACCTAAACTGGAACCCATATATTCTATTGCCGCTGATCCTTTTAGCACCGAAAGGCTGCCCGCCATTAGCGGATCTATTTCAGGAGCATGATCATTGCCCCATTGTTGACCGCTATGCACCACCCCATTATTGATTACGCTTAGGCGATTGCCGTAAAGACCCTGTACCACGGGTTTGGAAATTTTAGCCCCATTGCCCAAACTGCTGAGGCCATTTAGATTTTCTAAAACCGTCGCTAAATCAGAGGCGGCATTTTCGCTAATGATTTCTGCGGTAAGCGCTTTTTGAGGCTCAAGCGAACGACTTATCTGATTAGCCGCTACCGACACCTCATTTAAAACTTCATTGCTGTGGTCCAGCCAGATCACTAAATTAGTGTCAGCGCTTAAATGGATGAAAACACTGCGCGGACTGCAGCCAATGTGGGAAATAAAGAGATGCAGCTCTCCGCCACACAAATTGCTTATCTCGAAAAAACCTTCGCTATTGCTAATGGTCCCTTGCCTCCTGTCCTGGCTGTATACATTCGCATCTGCGATAGCTTGCTGGCTCTTGATATCGTAAATAATGCCGCTAACTTTTAATTGGCAATCTTGCGCCAATAAAGAGCTAGCGGCAAAAAAAACTAGAAAGAAAAAAAGCTGTTTAAGGTTTAACATTTATAGTAAAACTCACACTAATGTCTGTTTCGCCGCCCGCCGCAGTTCTATCGCCGGCTTCAACCCCATTAGCAAATTTATCGGGCATGTGCAGCAAAGTTATACTAAGATTCCCACTACTTTCATCGGTGGTGGTAATTGTACTTAGTATTCCCACGGGCTTACCGTTTAAGTCGCTATCGGCGTAGCTTAGGCTTAGGCCGCTTAGGCTAGATTCGTAAAAAAACTGATGATCTTCGGCCTCCGCTGCTACTTCTAAAGTAATATCCTCGATGGGGTTCTCTAACTCATTTAGCAAGCTTATCCTAGCATTATAGCTTGTGTTAGCCTTTAAATCGCTGATCTCTACAAGGGGGGCATTG
The DNA here is from genome assembly GCA_963977415.1 of uncultured Schleiferiaceae bacterium. Classification (GTDB taxonomy): domain Bacteria; phylum Bacteroidota; class Bacteroidia; order Flavobacteriales; family Schleiferiaceae; genus Croceimicrobium. Next base: position 100,811 of record CAXBOS010000012.1, read on the forward strand.
CCTCCATCACCATCTAAATCGCGAAACAGGAAGTTCAAAGTATCTTGCTCATCTTGGGAAACCAATTGCCACTTTAAAGTAGTAATTAACTCCTCTTCATTGGGAATTACTGGGGCTTCTGGCTCATCTTCGCTACAGGCTACTAGAGCAGTAAAGGCAAACATTGCGGCAAATAATTTAAATGTTGTTTTCATGTTTTAAGGATTATTTCGGGGCAAATATACTCACTAATGCAACATTGTTGCATTTAAAGGGGAAAATAAATGCTGCTTGAAATAATTTGCTACCTATGCTAAGAATAATAATACTTTTAGTATTCTAATGGCGAGTCAATTGACTTCATAATCAACTGCTTAAAATAAGGTCTAAAACCCTGAAATACAGCACTAAATATTTACTATGAAAATAAAAATTTGTTTTATAATGTATCCTTGGGAGCGTGTAAACCCTTCTCAAGATTCCACTTTGCGATTAATTCATGAGTCGGCTAAGCGCGGACATGAGGTTTCCATAACGCATCCTTCCAATTTAACGATCCGCGACAGCGTTACCCTTAGCCTCTGTAAAAACATAAAAGAAGGGCAAAAAACGCCGAGCAGCATCAAAGGTTTTTACAATACGGTTGAGTTTGAAACCGAGATGCGTCCTTTGCGAGATTTCGATGTAATTTTTATGCGCGACAATCCGCCCATGGATGGTTTAGTGCTAAACTTCCTCGATTCCATTAAAGACGATGTATTTATTATTAACGCGGTTGATGGGCTGCGCGAAGCCAATAACAAAATTTACACAGCGGCCTATTACGACCCCGATCGTGAGTTAATTCCTGCCACTTATGTTTCCAAAAATCTTGAGTACCTTTTGCGTATTATCCAAGATTCGCCCAAGGATAAAATGATTATGAAGCCGCTTGATGGCTTCGGTGGTAGAGGGGTAATTGTTATCGAAAAGGCCGCGATGCAAAACATTCGCTCGCTTCTCGATTTTTACATTAACCGCGAAAAGGGTGTATCCAATTATGTGATTCTCCAAGAATACATTGAGGGCGCAGAAGAAGGTGATGTGCGTATTCTAATGCTAAACGGCGAACCCATTGGCGCTTTGCGCAGAAGGCCAGCTAAAGGCGATGCCCGTTCCAACATTTCAGCGGGCGGTTCCGTAGAAAAGTACAAGCTCACAAAATCTGATAAAATCCTATGTGAAAAAATTGGTGAAAAGCTTGTTCGCGACGGAATTTACTACGCTGGTCTTGACCTTATTAACGGTAAATTAATTGAAGTAAACGTAATGAGCCCGGGCACTATTACCGATATTAACAAGCTCAATAAAGTAAAATTACAAGAGAAAATTATCAACTATTTAGAGCGTGTTACCGTGGAACGCAATCGCCTAAAAGGAGATTTTAGACCCGAAGACTTAGTAGATCATGCAGAAGCTTAAAATTTCGGAAATTATTCGCCTAATTGAGGCGGAAGAGACCTTTGAAGTAGAGGCCATTGATAAATCTTTTAGCTTAAAAATTAACCGCTACGTTCCTTTTGTTTGCACCGCTATTCACGATGGTGGCGCTTTAAGAAGCGAGCTGAAACCGAAAATTGCCCTCGACGATTACGAGCGTTGGTACGAAGAAGACCCCCATACCGGTTCTTTTATAGACTCCATGCCTATTACGCTGATTGGCAAAGATTCACGCTTTGAATACGATCTAAATCGTGGACCGGATAGCTGTATTTACGAAGAGGCTTGGGGGAAAAAGGTGTGGAAAAAACCCTTAAGTCCTAAAGAAAAACAAAGCAGCCTAAAGAAGCATCAAAACTTTTACAAGGTTGTTAAAGCCCTTATTACCAAAATTAATGAGCGCTACGGCAGCTGCGTAGTTTACGATATTCACTCTTATAATTACCAGCGTTGGGATCGTCCCGTTCCCCTTTTTAATATTGGATGCGAAAAAATAGATCGCAGCGTTTTTGGCGAAGTAATAGACCACTGGCAGCAAAAGCTAGCGCAGATTAATTTACCAGGCATTGAAAATGTAAGCGCCATAAACGACGTATTTTATGGTCGTGGCTATAATTTGGAGTTTATTACCGAAAACTTCCCCAATGTTTTAGTTTTAGCCACCGAAATTAAAAAGGTTTACAGCAATGAACTAACGGGAGAAGATTATCCCAAAATAATCCGCGATCTCCAGCAAAAGCTTAAGGATGCCATTTTAAGCAATGCCCATTTTTACAATGAGAAGCATAGCAATTGGCATTCGAAAACCAGTAGTCGCCTTTTAGATCGCAAGGAAGATCCCGCTATTTTCAAGGTCGATAAAAACCTGCACCAATTACTAAAAAACTTCGAGCTCCTCGCCTTTGTAAACCCCATAAACACGGGTACAGAGTTTAATAAATTTGTAAAAAGCAAATTTACCGAAGCACCCAAATTTCGCTATAGCCCTATAAAAGTTAACCCCTTCGAGCTAAAACAGCAATTGGGATATTTGCGAACTCAAGAAATTTCGGATGTTTCCATTCGCCATTTATACGAAGCGGTAATTAATAGCTACTTCGATAAAATTGACCTTTTAGGTTCTTTAAAAACGCGTAAGTTTCTCTACAATTCCTTGCGGTATTTTGGTCGCCCGAGTAAGACAGATTTGCTTAATGCCGAGTATATTTTACACCTTCCCGTTATTCCTAGCGAGCCAAAACGCCCGCCAATTTTGCCTATCGATAAGGCCATGGAAATCTTTAAAGAAGGTTTAGCCGATTACGAACTAAATTGTAAAATTGAGCTGAGCAATAAGGTAATTTCGCAGGTAATGGTACTCAACTCTAAGCGGACCATCTTAATTCGCCCCGATGCCAAATTTACCCGCCGCGAAATCCGCGCTTTAATTGAACATGAAATTGGCGTACACATGGTAACCACCATGAACTCTAGTCAGCAAAGTTTAAAGCTCTTTAACCTCGGACTACCCGTAAACACCAAAACCCAAGAGGGATTGGCTATTTTATCGGAATACCTCAGCGGCAATATGACCCTCAAGCGTTTGCAAAAACTGGCCCTACGTGTAGTAGTTACCGATATGATGTGCAGCGGCGCCGATTTTATCGACTGCTTTAGCTATTTGCAGCAAGAGCGCAACCTCAGCAGCAATGATGCTTACACCTTGGTTACACGCATCTTCCGCGGAGGTGGATTTACGAAAGATTACCTCTACCTCAGTGGCTTTGTAAGCGTTTTTAAACTTTACAATGCCAACTACAATTTAAAACCACTGATGGTGGGCAAAACCTCGCTCGAGTTTTATGATGTGATTAAAGAAATGCTAGACCGTGAGATCATTGAAAGCCCCAAATACCTCACTAAAAGTATTTTTATAGATGAGCAAAAAGAGGCCGACCCCATTTACGAATACATTTTAAGTGGACTAAAATAAGATTCCTATATCATCTGCCTTGAGCAATTAGGGCAGATGATTTTCAATCGAGTTTTTCAATGAAGACTTGCTCGGGTTTTGCTCCTTATGCTCAAGCAGAAGCGTAAATTTGCTCATTCCATTTTAAAACCATCATGGCCAGCATTAACGAAGAGCAAATACATAAAGAACGCTTCCCCGTAAGTGGCATGACCTGCGCGGCCTGCGCCAGCAGTATCGAATCGGTATTGCGGCAGTCGGAAGGAGTTTTAAAAGCAGAAGTAAATTTCGCCACCAAAGATCTTTGGGTGGAATATCAGCCGCAGCTAGATGCGCAAGATCTTAAGAAAACCTTACAGGCAGTAGGCTACGACTTAATTTTAGCCAGTGAAAACCAGGAAGAAGAAAAAGATAAGGCCCAAGAAAATTACTACGAAAGCCTAAAAATACGCACCGCTTGGTCTATTGCGCTTAGTGTGCCGGTTTTTATCGCTTCCATGTTTTTTAGTACCTGGAGCTACACGCCTTGGCTTTCCTTGGCGCTTAGTGTGCCGGTATTATTTTATTTCGGGGCAGCCTTTTACCAGCGCGCTTGGAAGCAACTTAAACACGGACGCGCCAATATGGACACCCTTGTTGCTTTAAGCACGGGTATGGCTTTTCTTTTCAGCCTTGGCGCTACTTTTTTCCCGCAACTTTGGACCAATCAGGGCTTAGAGGCCCACCTCTATTACGAAGCCGCCGTGGTTATTATCAGCTTCGTTAGTATTGGGAAACTACTGGAAGAAAGAGCCAATTCACAAACCTCCTCCGCGCTTAAAAAACTAATCGGTTTACAGGCCAAGCAGGTAACGGCAATTCGCAATGGCGAAGAAGTAAATCTGGATATTAAAGATCTCATTGTAGGGGACCTCATCTTGGTTAAACCGGGCGAAAAAATACCGGTAGATGGACTGGTTAAAGCCGGCTCTTCCTATGTTGATGAAAGCATGATTAGCGGGGAGCCTTTACCGATTTTGAAAGAGAAAAGAGCCCATGTTTTTAGCGGAACGAGCAATCAGAAGGGCAGTTTAAAAATTATTGCGCAAAAATTGGGTGGTGAAACCCTTTTGGCACAAATCATTAAAAGAGTACAAGAAGCACAGGGCTCCAAAGCACCCATTCAAAAAATGGTCGACAAAATTGCCGCCATTTTTGTTCCCGTAGTTTTGCTAATTGCTCTTTTCACCTTTGGCATTTGGTACTTTTCGGGGATTGAAAACGCTTTGGCTTATGGCCTAGTAAATGCTATTTCCGTTTTAGTGATTGCTTGCCCTTGTGCTTTGGGCTTGGCTACTCCCACTGCGGTAATGGTAGGTATTGGTCGCGCGGCCGAATTAAATATGTTGATTAAAAATGCCGAAAGTCTGGAAATTGCCAAGAAAGTAAAACATCTAGTGCTCGACAAAACTGGTACCATTACCCAAGGTAAGGCGCGCATTAGTGATGTGAAAATATTTGATGAGTCCCATGATCAGCTAGGCTATCTTTTAGCGATGGAAGCGCAAAGTGATCACCCTTTGGCGCAAGCGGTTTTACTGCATCTTAAAGAAAAGGGTATTAAAGCAGCAAGCATCCAAAATTTAGAAAACCAAGCCGGCAAAGGCTTGCGCGCGGAAGATGTGCATGGAAACCACTATTTCGTTGGCAATGAAAGTCTCCTCCTAGAAAATGGCATCAAACTTAATGTGGAGCAAGAATCCCTTTATAAGCAATGGCAGTTGGAGGCAAAGAGTTTAGTTTTCTTTGCAGGTCAACAAAAGGTATTGGCCCTGCTGGCGCTAGAAGACAGTTTAAAGGAAGATTCCCTGGCAGCGATTCAAGAATTGCAAAGAATGGGTTTGGAGCTGCATTTAATGAGCGGTGACCATGCTGGAACGGTAAAACATATAGCCGAAAAAGTTGGAATTAGGAATTACCGCGGTGGACAAATGCCACAAGATAAATCGTCTTATATCAAGCAATTACAAGCCGAAGGGAAAACTGTAGCCATGGTAGGCGATGGAATAAACGATGCCGAGGCATTGGCCCAAGCGGATTTAAGCATTGCCATGGGACATGGCTCTGACATTGCGATAGATGTAGCCCAAATAACCATTAGCAACTCCAATTTAAAAACCTTACCCAAGGCTTTCAGTCTATCACAAAAAACCATTCGCACCATTAACCAAAACCTCTTTTGGGCCTTCATTTATAATGTAGTGGGCATTCCCCTTGCAGCGGGATTACTATACCCTAACTTTGGCTTTTTATTAAACCCCATGCTGGCCGGCGCCGCCATGGCCTTTAGTTCTGTGTCGGTGGTAAGCAATAGTTTACGCTTAAAAAACACTAAAATTTAAATCATGATTGAGAAGAAATTCAAAACTAATATCAACTGCAATAACTGTTTAAACTCAGTAACTCCTTTCTTAAATCAAGAAATGGATATTGAAGAATGGCAGGTAGATTTAAGCCACCCAGACCGAATTTTAAGCGCAAGCTTAGAAGAAGATGATGCCAATTTGGTGATCCATGCTATAGAAAAAGCAGGTTTCAAGGCCGAACTGATTGAGGATTAGCGGTATTTTGATAAAAAACTAAGCTTAAATTACTTCCGATTTATATAAGGTCTTATATTTATTGCCCTAAATCTTCACCATGCGCATTCTTGCTCTTCTCCTATTTATTCTGATTGGAGGCCTTGTCCAAGGGCAGACGAGCTATTACTTCTGTGTTGAAAGTGAGGAATATGAAACCTTTAAGGCACAAGTAGAGTTTAAAAGTTTCGATTTTGGCGAATCTGCTGCCAAGCAAATGCTCTTAAACGATTTGCAAAATTCTTTAAAAGGCGAGCTTAAAGTGGCGAAATTCAATCCCAAAACTTGCAGCTGCCCTGGCAATTGCCCGGAAGTGAAAGTTTCGGCCAAAGACTGGGATGGCAATTTTAGCGATAATGAGTTTAGTGTTTCGGGAGCCTATGGCTCGGCCGTGGAGATTGCCGATGTGCTGATAAGCAGTGGCCAAGAATTACTCAATAACCCGGGACGCTTTTTAATGGATCGCGTTTTTGGCTCGAAGAAGACGACGGGGGGGGGAATTAGTACTTAGTACTTAGTACGCTGCGCTTTTAGTAGTTAGTAGTAAATCAATCGGTAACTACCGCTACCTTTTAAAATTTTAGAGGAAGAAAAGGAAAGTGTCTTGCTTTTCATAAGAGGCCTGAGGCCTAATTTACATCGAACTCAACTAGAGATAGACTTTTTACAGGAATGATGGTGAGCCGTGTTTACGCTAGCCCATAATTACAAAGCTTATTGTTTGTCTTTTCTCATGATTTTAGCGCCTTCAATATGTCGTAATCATCTTTAAACATGTTAATTACATCCGCTGATGGGTTCATCTCTGACTTATGAAATCCGCTATCGTAAATGATTTTTCGCATATCTAGTGCTTTTTTGTTTTTCCAGAAGGCAGCTTTAGTATATCCAACGGCATATATTTCGTCTTGATGCGTGAAGGTTTGACGATGATAAACCCACTTATCATCCCAGCCTTCCACACTGATAGTGATTCTAAATTTGGCCCCTCTTTTTAAGGGTTTTTTATAAATGAACTTTTGAGAACCTAAAACTGGAAATATTCCTTTCTTAAAGGTAGTATCGTAGAGCTTCGATCTGAAGAGTACTTCAAATCGTATAAAATCCATATAATAGAAGTATTTTGAATTCGCCATGAACCGCAAACTATCGCAATCCAATATTCTGACTCTTCTAATTCTTGAAAGGTCTGACTCTAGATTCACCTTCTTCCAAAAGTATTTCGCACCTATATAGATGTAAAACATGTGCAGCCAATAGTATATCATTATTTTTGTTTGCGCTTTTACTTGGGAATCAAGATACAGTTAATATATATCACAAATCACACTTCAGGAGAAATTACCTAACAAGCCCCCTCCTTTCAAAGAAGTTGATGAACTCATTGATTAGTTATTGCATCGCCACCTTGGCTTATAAGCCGCTATTTATAAGCGAATTGAAGCCTAATTTTACATCGATCTCAGCTTATGATGGTGGTCGAGGCCTGTTCAATAGTCTGTGATAGCTTGCGATAAAGTGGGTCCCAGCATGTTGTATGGTCGGTGATAGCTTGCGGTAAAGTGGGTCACAGCATGGTGTAAGGTCTCTAGTGCCTCGTGATAGATGTTTTCGTAGCAGGTTGCCTAGTCTGTTATAGCTTGAGATTAAGTGGGTCGCAGCAAGTTGTGTGGTCTCTAGTACCTCGCTATTAATGTTTTCGCAGCAAGTTGCCTAGTCTGTCATAGCTTGAGATTAAGTGGGTCAGAGCTTATTGCCTAGTCTCTAGTGCCTCGGGATAGAGATTTTCATAGCAAGTTGGATAGTCTATGATAGCCTGAGATTAAGTGGGTCAGAGCTTATTGCCTAGTCTCTAGTGCCTCGGGATAGAGATTTTCATAGCAAGTTGGATAGTCTATGATAGCCTGAGATTAAGTGGGTCAGAGCTTATTGCCTAGTCTCTAGTGCCTCGTGATAGATGTTTTCGTTGCAGGTTGCCTAGTCTGTCATAGCCTGAGATTAAGTGGGTCAGAGCTTGTTACCTAGTCTACCCTATGATGATATATGGTCTAAGCGGGCTGCATAAAGACTAAAGAGGGGCCTGTATGTAGTATACCACGGCCTGTGAATCAATTTTAAGGGCTGTGGCATTGGTCTTCAGCCCTTGCGACGAAGTATGTACCTCTTGCGACGAAGTGTGTACCTCTTGCAGCGAAGTGTGTACCTCCTGCGACGAAGTATGCACCTCTTGCGAAGGAGCCTTCAGGTCTTGTAAGTTGGTGTGTCGTCCCTCGAAGCCGATGCGATTGCGGATTAAGCCTACTTTGCGGTTCTTTGGCATAATACATTCAGCTTCGTCATCTGTGTTTGAAATATCTTACTACCGATTTCCACCTCGGGTATCCCCCCTATGAGTTGGAGGAAGTCGATGATGGTCAGCTTAATTCGAAGCTGAGACTTCAGACGCTTAGTTTTCACTTTAAAAGTTTCGATGCTAATGGATGGGGGTTGTCGATAACGAATGGTAGTTCTCGAAAAGCACGAGTGGCTCGAACGGCATAATCGACATTTTCGATGGTCAAGCCTTTAACGGTAAATTTCTCTCCATCCAATCGAGCTTCGGATTAGGGCAAACGATTGGTAAGTATTTCTTTGCTCATTTCCAAGCCGAAAAAGGCAGCGGGATAGCCTAATCGTGCGGAGTGCATGCCGTACTTTATGGCTAAGGCCGTTTACCCTCTGGCTTGAGGTGCGGTTCGATTATTTCATCGATTGTATGTTCTTGCGGCTTCATACTCATTTCGCTTAGGGTATTCTGATCGAAGTAGGCGGTATCGATCAGGTCAAAAACATCGGTGGACTCGTCGAAAGCTTGCTCGATCAGTTTGGATACATTAGCGATGATTTGGCGCTGAATAAACTTCTGCGGCACCTTACTGCCCTGCTTTAAATTGAGGTTGTAGATATTTGACTTTTCGGCTACCCTATCAGTTCTTAATTTATCTACCTTTAGCTTTTAAGATCGTTCTCACCTGAAACGAAGTGAGAGAATAACCAAACTAAGTCCAACCATGCAAAAATTCAAACTAGAAATTAAATGGGCCTTTATCTTCATTGCAATGTCTTTGTTATGGATGATAATCGAAAAACTAACAGGTTTGCATAGCATCCATATCGATAAGCATATGTATCTCACCAACCTATTTGCCATACCGGCCATTCTTATTTATGTTTTAGCATTAAAGGATAAAAAGAAAAAGAACTATTTCGGGCGAATGAGCTATAAGCAAGGTTTAGTATCGGGACTAATTATCACGGTGATCATCGCCATCTTTGCGCCTCTTACCCAATGGATCACCTCCACAATTATCACCCCCGAGTATTTTCCTAATGTGATTGCCTACTCGGTTGAAAGCGGTTACCATAAATCCATAGAAGAAGCTGAAGCCTATTTCAATCTTAGTAATTACATTCAGCAGAGCGTCATCGGCGCCTTAATTATGGGAGTCCTTACTTCTGCTATTGTAGCCATTTTCCTTAAATCTAAGCATCAATCGTAATAGTAACATATCCGAATCGCCATTTTACGAGATTCGAATACTATTTTCGCCCCATAGCTAAAAGCTTAAAACTCCAAACTTTGCATGTTTGTAAACAGAAATTATAGCCTTTTCCGCACCTTTGCCTGGTCGTACAAGCCCTTTTTATGGGGCTTTATTTATGCCTTACTCATTGGTAGTTTGGGATATTTCAGCCAGCAAAGCCTGAGCTTTCCATGGGAACCCCTCAGTGTTATTGGTATTGCCGTAGCCTTTTACCTCGGCTTTAAAAACAATAGCTCCTACGATCGTACATGGGAAGCGCGCAAAATTTGGGGCTCAATAGTAAATAACAGTCGCAGTTTTGGTGCAGCCGTTTGCAGTTTTGTGCAGGGCGAAAAAGAGGAAGATTATAAGAAAGAACTCATTTACCGTCATATTGCCTGGATGACCGCTCTGCGCCATCAATTACGCCTTAGTCAACCTTGGGAGCATACCGATGAACGCCTCCATAAACTGTACAATCCTACCATCTGCGAAGACTACACCAATAAGCTCGATAAAGAACTGGCCCAATACCTCAGCGCAGAAGAAGTAGCCACTTATGACCAAAACAGCAATCGGGCAACGCAAATTTTAAAAAGGCAAAACGTCCGACTGCAGGAGCTGCGCGATCAAGATCTTTACGAGGATTTTCGCCACATGGAATTCTTTCACATTGTTGATAAACTCTACGCCGATCAAGGCATGGCCGAGCGTATTAAAAACTTCCCTTTTCCGCGGCAGTACGCCTCTACCGCTTTATGGCTAACCCTTGTTTTTAGCGCCTTTTTGCCCTTCGGCCTACTGGATGTTTTTAGCGAAACTAGCAGCATTTGGGTTTTAGTTCTCTGCGCTTTTGTGTCGGGATTAATCACTTGGATTTTCTTTTTGATGGAGAAAATTGGCGACTATTCTGAAAATCCTTTTGAAGGCACTTATAATGATGTACCCATTACTTCCATTGCCCGCGGTATCGAAATAGACTTGCGCGAAATGATCAACGATGCCAATATCCCGCCTAAATTTGAGGCAGAAAACGGCTTCTTAATGTAAAATTATGCTGCTTAGCGACTTCATTTACTATCTCGATTTGCTTGGGACTTTCGTATTTGCCATTAGTGGTATTTTACTAGCCGTAGAAAAACGCTTCGATATAGTAGGTGCTTTCATTATTGGCTTTGTAACCGCTTTGGGTGGTGGCACTACCCGCGATATTCTTATCGGGGCCAGTCCTGTTGCTTGGATGCAGGACCTCAATTACCTCCTCTGCATTCCTGTTGCCATGCTCTGCACCTACCTCTTTTACGATCAAATTTTAAAACTGCGCCGCAGCCTCTTTTTATTCGACGCCATCGGTATAGGCATCTTTACCATTCTCGGTATCCAAAAGGTGCTAAGCCTTGGCTTATCGCCCATAATCGCCCTAATTATGGGCATCGTTTCTGCCGTTTTCGGTGGCATTGTACGCGATGTTTTAACCAACGAAGTACCCCTCATCTTCCGCAAGGAAATTTACGCTTCGGCCTGCCTTATCGGAGGCTTGAGTTTTTTACTCCTCAGCAAAACCGCACTATCACCGGCCTTAATCACTTTTTTGGCGGTAATTCTCGTAATTTTCATTCGCATTTTAGCGGTGCGTTATCAATGGGAAACGCCCTTCCGACCCAAAGGTAGTCAAGGCCTATAGCTTGTTTTTCGCTTTCGCTAGATGCGCTCGAATAAACATCTCCCCTCAGGGAAATATTTAGCCTCCAAATAACCCGTCACCTACACGAAGCTTACTAAGCTGAGTTCGACCTAAAATTATGTATTTTAGCCTTGAACTCTAAGTTCAAAGCCAAGCACTTTAAAATTAGAATTTAACACACAAATTATGGCAATTCTCAACAAACTAAAGTGGATTTTCGGCGTATTTCTCGTCTTCTTTATCATCTTGGCTACCAACCTAATTGACCGCGATAACTTTTTGCGGATAAAAGATAGCACCGCGAGCATTTATGAAGATCGTTTAATTGCCAAAAGCATTATTTACGATTTAAGCAAACAATTTCACCGCAAAGAAATTGCCCTTTTAAAGGCCGATAGTAGTTTCTACCAGCAGGAAAACCAGGCAACGAATAGTCTTATTGAAGAAGCCTTAGCCCAGTTCACAAGCACCAAGCTTACTAGCAAAGAAGCTTTAATTTTTGAGGACCTAAAACTTAGTATCGCCGACTTGCAGGCGAAGGAAGCGACGCTATTGAACGACGCCGAAAACAACTACCCCAGCCAATTACTTCAAATTCAGGAAATCGAATCGAAGTTAAATGCCCTGGCGGCGATTCAGCTTGAAGAAGGGAAAAGACTGGTTTTGATTAGTGAAAAGGCCATGAATAGCATCGAGCTTTTTACCCAAATGGAAATTTATGTTCTATTAGGATTGGCGATACTGGTGCAAATCTTAATTATGTACAAGCCCAAAACTGACGCTTATCGCGGTTAGGGACCGAATCTATTACTGGAAAAACTCCATTTAAGTGGAATGCATCTACCGCAAGGGAGCCAACCTGTGTGCAATTTAAACGTTAGGATAATAGAACCATTTGGATCCCCACTTTATGCAAAGCATTAAAAATTATTTTGTTTTCGCCTTGCTAATTAGCACCCTTTTTGGCTGCGAAAAGAAAGAGGAAAGTCAACCATCCTTACAGGCCAATCAAATTGCGGCCCTGCTTGCAAGCCCAGAAATGCTAAACCTTAACAATTATCTTTTAAAGATAGAAAGTGACATTTGGCGCAACTTTATGCCGCCCATTGATAGCAATGGCAGTGCCCTAATGGCCCAAGTTGTTTTAAGCGAACGCAACCAAAGAACCCTCAATAATAGTGTACAGTTGGAAAAAGTGTACCTCATCAATCAGAATGAACTTTGGTCGAAAACTTTCGATAGTAGTGATTCTTCCAGCCCCTACCAAATAAGCGGCATGGTGCGCAATGGCCCTATATGGGGACCGAATATTAAGGTAGATTTGGTGTGCGAATTTTCCTTTGGAGGACAAAATTATCGCCTCTTAGCCAGAGACCAAGAAATTTATGCAACTTACTAGTTCGACAATAGATTATGATTCCCATCTATATGCCTGCTTTATCCACCAACTGTATGCTTCACCCATAGATAATATGCTGTAGCAACTAGCTAATTTAATTCCAATTGGCTCGTGCCTGTTAAGCTGAGGGTAATTTACGCACCGGATGCCAAAAAAAATCCCGACCAAAAACCGATGTAAAAAAAGAAATTGAAAGACCGAATTACTCTAAAACTACTTTTTTAGTGTAAATAACATTTTCGTCACTGTATTTTAACAGATAAATTCCCCTAACTAAATTACTAGTATCAAAATAAAGATGCTCTCTAGGTGCTAATTGAAAATCTTGAATTAGCTGTCCATTATCACTAAAAAGTTCGATCGACTTTAGTTCGCTTTTCGCTACTATGTTTATTAACCCTTTGGAAGGATTAGGGTAAAGCTCAACTGGATCTATATCATTTTCAGCCAAGTTCAGTCCTGCTCCAGAAGTATCCAAATCAGATTGTGCAATATAAATAGCGTGACTTCCTGCTCCAAGGCCATTGAAATATGAAATGGTATAAGAGGCAATAAAGTGCGAAGTTCCTGAATTATACCATAAGTAAGTCGTGTCGATAGTAGATCCAATCACTGTCCTTGTCGTAAGACTAGCGGTACTTACTAATCTTACCCTTAATGTGTTGGAAACAGTGCCATAGGGTAAAATTAAATCACCATAACCATCAGCTACCATTTCCAAATTACCTAAGACATTAGTAGAAGGCGGGGCATTAACGTTTTCCGTAGTGCCACTAAAAGAACTGATATGTATATCGCCAAAAGTCATCGGAAAATGAGTAAACGCCATAGGGCTGGAATATATCGATCGTATGGACCCTGCTTGAGAACCTTCCACAGAAAGTAAATTGTTAGTACTTGAAAAGTATAGCTCTTGGTCATATCCGAAAGCAGAAGATTCTTGTAATAAAGTAGCTGCAGGAAAATAAACCGCATTCTGTCCGACAGAAGGATTTAAGTAGTTGTAGGTGAAGGCAGTTCCATTTAAACTAGATAAATCCCACGTAGCATTTTGCCCACCCGAACTGAGATTGAGAAATGGTGAATTGACCCTAAACATATCATAAGAACTGCCTATGGTGGGAATGTGATTGGCAGAGCTGATAGTTATTTGTGCAACCAAGTTTAAACTAAAAAAAAACGCTGCGAAGCATACTAAAACCTTCTTCATTGATTAATCAGCTATGGTTAACTAGCTAAGATAGTATTTTATTATCATTCAATATGTTGCAATAGTAAATACCTTATCCCAACAAAGGAGCCGTGCAATTACTTAAAACCTTTATGCCAAAGACCAAGAAATTTATGCAACTTACTAGTCCATTCGGACTATGAACTTTATCGCTTTAAAAAACCTCCATCTTCAAAGACTTTGGTGGGCACTTGATAGTCCCGCCTTGTTGGCGCTGCCCTTGGTTACTCCTTACTTTATCGATGCGAAGCACCGCAGGCAAATACAGGAGGTTTTGCAGGCCTTAGATGCGGATGGAGAAAGAATAATCAATAGTTATTTCCAAAAGCTCGGACCAATGCCCATGGGGCGTTATTTCGAACAACTCTTTTTCTTCGCCATTCAACACGACTCGGAGTACGAGCTATTGGAAGAAAACCGCCAGATTTTTGAAGGGAAAATCACCCGGGGCGAGCTCGATTTAATTTTGCGCAACCAGCGTTCGGGTGCCATAGAACACTGGGAAATTGCCCTAAAGTTTTACCTGCAAATACAAGATGATGCCCAGCCAAAATACATGTTGGGACCTAGCACGCGCGACAATTTGGGCAAAAAGCTGGAGAAGCTTTTAGGGGCGCAAATTCCCCTTTCGCAAATCGAAGAAATTCAAAAAGATTATCCTGGCATAGAGCCAAAGCTGATGGTAAAAGGCATCTTCTTTTACCCCTGGCAGCAAAGCTGGAGCTTAAGCGAAGGGGCTAGTACTAATCACCTCAAAGGGGCTTGGCTTTCGCTAGATGCGCTCACTAGTTTTAACGATTCTTCTGGAAAATGGCTTTTACGTAAAAAACCCAATTGGATTGGTGGTTTGCAGCTTAAGGACGCGAAAACTCTTGTGAGTATTAGCGAAATCAAAACCCTTTGCCAAGAGGCTTTTAGCGAAGAAAAAGGACCCCAATTTATTAGTCGCTTTAGGCTTATGGATGGGATTTGGGAGGAGGAAAGTTATTTTTTTGTGTGTCCGAATGAATGGCCGGAAGACAGTATTGAGCAAGAGTATAGAGCATACAGAGTCTAAACAATATTACTATTGTATAAACTCATGATCAAGGCTCCAATTCCTCATCCTTAAAACCTTAAACTCTTCTCTTAGTATGACGGTAGGGTGGAAATCGGTTTTCGGTTTAAAGAGCTGCGGCAGCTGCGAATTATCGGTAGCATTATGTTGAACGGGAGAACCAAGCTGCGGATTCTAGGTAATTTCTTGTATTTGTTTCGATAATTTAGGTTTCAGGAATCTGGGCATTTCTAAAACGCGGATTTCCGCAGGTTTAGCGGATGAGCACGGATTTGATTTCGTTTGGACGGATGATTCCGATTTTTAATTGGTGAGATGCTGAAACGAGTTCAGCATGACTCTAGAATGGAAGTCGTTTTTTTCAATTTCAATTCTAGGCGCAAAGTCACCCTGAATTTATTTCAGGGTCTCATTAATTGTAAAAAGCTCAAAACACAGATGATTTCAATTAGGCGGGGATTCCGTTTTTTACCACCAAGCACACAAAGAAGGCACGAAGGACACGGAGGGGCTTTCGGTAAATTAGGTGGCTGAGGCGCTCGAAGCGATTTGCTTTTTTTGTGTGGAAATGAGATGCTGAAACGAGTTACCCATGACATCTTTTTTTACGCACTGATTTTCAATAGATATTTCACGATAAAGTAAGCCTTCCCAAGATAATCTAGACTCCTTTTTTGCATGATCAAAAAAGAAGGAAAAAAATCTAGGCTCCAATTCCTCACCTTCAAAATATTCTCCTTTGCCAAGCTCAGTGGGCGAGCTTCCTTTGGTCGCTTCCCAATTCGCTAGGGCAAAGGCTTTTATTTTGAAGCTTCGTAATTGAGGCCGGAAAACCTACTAATAATGATTTCGATAGATTGAAAATTAGACTTCGTATGCTTTTTTCGGGGTAACTGTCATCAAATCTTCAAGGAATCTATTCCAGATTCTCTTTACTCAGCATGACTCTAGAATGGAAGTCGTTTTTTTCAATTTTAAGTCTATGCTCATAGTCACCCTGAATTTATTTCAGGGTCTGTTTTCACCACCAAGCACACAAAGAAGGCACTAAGAACACGGATGGGTTGTCGGTAAACTTGGTAACTAAGGCGCTCGAAGCGGTTTGCTTTTTTTGTGTGGAAATGAGATGCTGAAACGAGTTACCCATGACATCTTTTTTAATGCACTGATTTTCAATGGATATTTCACGATAAAGTAATACTTCTCAAGATGTTTTCTTTTCTTTTTCGGTTACGAACGGTTACCCTCTTTCAGAGGTGTTCGTGAGTTCCGCTTCGCTCCAGTAGATCGCAAAAGAAACAACCGAACGAAGTGAGCTCAGCCATTCCTTTAAAAGAAAAATATGCATGGCTAAAAAGATCAAGGCTGCAATTCCTCACCTTCAAAATATTCTCCTTTGCCAAGCTCAGTGGGCGAGCTTCCTTTGGTCGCTTCCCAATTCGCTAGGGCAAAGGCTTTTATTTTAAAGCTTCGTAATTGAGGCCGAAAAACCTACTAATAACGAATCAGACTAAATTGTAATATGAGTCTTCGTTCACCTGATTCCAAGCTACATGTCATCAAATCTTTTTGGTTTTAAAACCTAAAACTCTTCTCTCAGCATGACCCTAAAGTGGAAATCGGTATTCTAAATTTTAATTCTTAACGTTCCGTCACCCTGAATTTATTTCAGGGTCTGTTTTAACCGCCAAACAAAGAACAATTATTGTAAAAAACCCTCTGTGAACTTGGTGTAAACCTCCGTGGACTTTGTGGTAAAACATAGCGCAAAATGAGGTTTCGGTAAACCAGGTGGCTGAGGCGCTCGAAGCGCTTTGCGCTGAGCTCAAGAACTCCATTAAAATTAAAGTCTTGTTCATAATTGAGGCCGGAATACCTACTAATGACTATTTCGGCAAAATGAAAATGGAAGCTTTCTATACCTTTTCTTGGGTAAATGTCATCAAATCTTCTTGGTTTTACCCGCGGAAAACTCTCCTCTTAGTATGACCCTAGAGTGGAAATCGGTTTTCGGTTTAAAGAGCTGCGGCAGCTGCGAATTATCGGTAGCATTATGTTGAACGGGAGAACCAAGCTGCGGATTCTAGGTAATTTCTTGTATTTGTTTCGATAATTTAGGTTTCAGGAATCTGGGCATTTCTAAAACGCGGATTTCCGCAGGTTTAGCGGATGAGCACGGATTTGATTTCGTTTGGACGGATGATTCCGGTTTTTAATTGGTGAGATGCTGAAACGAGTTCAGCATGACCCTAGAGTGGAAGTCGTTTTTCTCAATTTTAATTCTAGGCGCATGGTTACCCCTAAGAGTAGAGTTTTTTTATACCGTCAATAACCCTGTAAATCAGTATTGAGCAAGAGAACAGAGCATACAGGGTCTAAACAGAATTACCAACCGAAAACCCATCTCACTACTCACTACTAATATCTCTGTACTAACCTCTGTACTAATCTTTTCCCTATTTTCGAAAATCGAATTGCGTGCATGAAAAATCTTAAATCTCTGGTAGTTTTCCTCTTTCTGTTTTTTGCCGTATTTCTAGCGGTGGAAAGCATGCAGGCTTATCTCTTTGATGATCAAACGGAGAACTGGAAAATCATTTCTATAAGTTTGATTTCCGCGGCGGTTTTCATCTATCCTCCTTATCGCAAGGGCCTTAAACCAGCCGATATTTTAAAGTACAGTTATACTTGTGTAGATGCGTCAAATGTTAACTGGGATCATCTTTATGAAAAGATTGAAAAACAGTTTAACCCAGCTGAATTTAAGACCCGCTTTTCTGCCGAAAGGCCCGAAATACGCATCCGGCGAAAGCCGCGCTTTAAGAATATTGGGGAGCTAATAAGCATTAAGGCGAAAGGAAATAAAGTTTGTATTTTTAGCCGACCTGCCTATGGCCTCGCACTTTTTGATGCGGGAGAATGCTATCACAGTCGCCAACAAATTTTATCACTTCTCGCAGAAGCCCCACAACAAAAAATAAATCCCAACGTATTCTAATAAAACCATTTATGTCTCGACTATTTATTGCACTTTTTGCCCTTCTCATCAGCACTAATCTCAGCGCGCAAAGCGCCCAAGAGAAAGCCATTTTGGGCACCTACTTCGCCCCGAAGAAAGACGCGAAGATTGAGATTTACCAAAAAGGAGGCCGCTATCATGGTAAATTTACTTGGCTAGAAATTGGCGACAAAGACATCAATAATCCCGATCCTAAACTGCGCTCGCGTGAGCTGTTAGGCATGACCTTTATTAGCAATTTCCGTTACGAGGATGAAGAATACGTGGACGGTAAAATTTACGATCCCCAAACGGGTGATACCTACGATTGCATTATGTGGCTGGAAGGCACAGACCTTATGGTACGCGGCTATATGGGCTTTTCTATGTTTGGGCGAACGGAGACCTTTACGCGGGTGAAATCGTAAACCAGCCTAGCCTTTGGGCTCATTGAGATTAGAGCCTAACATTAGCCAAACGTAAAGAAATTGAAAATGATACTAGAATACATATCCGATAAGGGATTTATACTCGGCACTACTACTTTTAATTGGGGTGAGTCTAGAGAGTTGATAAGAGAGAAGCTGAAGAATCGACACGAACAGGATGATGACATACTTGATATGGCCCAATCATTTAGCAAGGATTTAAACCATAATATCGAACGAAGGAGAGACATTTACGAAGATCTTGAAAATGAAGAAAACTATTTCTTTTTAAGCTATGACCATATGAATGGTCTTAAAGAACTAGAGGTTCACTGGGGAATCAGGGTTCACGTTGATAATGTTGAAATGGAATTTGAGAAGGACATAGATATTTATTTAAAGCAACTCAAATCTAAGGGACATGAGTACAAAGAACTTGAGCAAGGGAACTATATTTTTAAGGAATTAAAATTTACCATAGCCGATTCTGCATCCATGGGTGGAGATGGAAACGCTCTCTCTTACTTCTATGCAGGTGAAAATATTGAGCACTTAATTGAAGAATAAAGAGGGTGACTTTTGGCGGATAAAAATTGCGATTTTAACTCGCACAATACCTAGCAAAAATGTTGCAGCTACTTAAATGAAAACAGCCATCGCCATATTGACCTTAACCTTTTTCACCTTTTCCTGTAAAGACAAAGAAAATTCCTTGAGCACTAAAAGTGAGCAAATAATTGGACTAGACAGTTTAACTAATACCGAGACAAAAGCTTCTCAACCGACTATTGACCTAATTTACGAAACTGGAAATCTAAAATTGTTTGGCGACACAACTATTGAAGAAGATAAAATCTCATCCGCATCAATAAAATTTGAGCCTTATATTGGCTTTAACGACTTTAGCGTTGCAGCAATTGATCATAAAAAATATGCTGAACTTGATCTAAAATCGAACAGGGTAGCAAATAGCTATCGAACAAGACTTCGAGAAGGTTATAAATCCGACACAGCAAACTTTGGCGGACATTATACATTCATATATTTTGGATGCGGCTCACCTTGTCAAGGCAGCTTGCTTATAGACCGAAAAACTGGAAAAGTTTATGACTCTCCCGGTGCTTCAGGTGGTTATGATTACCAAGTTGATAGCAGAATGTTAATTGTAAATCCGCCAGGTACAAATGGTTTTTATCACGACTGCCCCTATTGCAAACCAATAATTTACATTTTCAACGAGCAGACAAAATCATTTGAAGAACGACTGCGAAAATGAAATTAACCACGCAAAGCGAAAATAAACCTAAGCCTCTTTTAGGCCTTCTCCGCTTCAAAATCGGGGTAGACAGAAGAGACCTGTATTTGTCTTTTTACGCCAAGCTCCCTTTAAAAACCTAAATTCAACCACAAAAATCAACCACTCTTGCCGCAAATAGCCAAAATTATCATCATTGTTTTAATGAGCTTTAGCTTGGCGGGACAAGTCCTTTTTAAGAAACTCCCCGACTTCCCAGGCAGCGCTCGCGATGATGCCTTTGCCTTTTATCATAAAGGTTTTATTTACGCAGGATTCGGCCTAGACCAAGGTTTTACGCATCGCAACGATTGGTGGCGCTATAATCTAGCCACAGCCGAGTGGCAGCAATTGGAAAATCCGCCTCTAAGTCCGCGGCAGTATGTGAGAGGTTTTGTAATCGGCGACAGCCTTTATCTCTTTGGCGGACAAGGTCCGAATGGTGAATTTTACGGAGACTTTTACCGCTACTCTATCCTCGAAGATGAATGGAAAGCTCTCGCCGATCCTCCCTGGGGAGCACGCTGGGCGGGTGTGGGTTTTAGCATTGGCCGGACAGGTTACCTTGGCTTAGGTTATAATGGACAGGAAAGCTTTAAGGACCTTTGGGCTTATAATGTTCAAGAAGATAACTGGCAAGAAAAAGCCAGTTTACCGGGCCCTGGACGAGCTAAAGGCTATACTAGCGTTTTAGAAAATAAGGTAGCCGTGGGCGCTGGCCTTATTGAGGATTCTTCCGGTTTGCAGATCTTGGCCGACCATTATTTTTATTATCCCCTAAGCGATCGTTGGGAGAAGCAAGATTTTTTAGCGATTCCGGGCAGCTATTTCTTCGCAAGTTCCAGTTATCAGCAAGCTCTTTTATTAGGAGGCTTTAGTCGTAGTAACAATCGCAATACTTTATCAAGTAGCTTGGAGATTATAAACTTTGCAAAGGAAGAAAGTGACGTTTACGATATTGATACTTTACCTTTTCGTCGTGGTGGGAATTTCATTAAAATTGATGACCAAAATTACTTTTTGCTCTGGGGTTTAGACTCCAACTTTCGTCGTATTAATGCCTTCTATAGCTTGGAGCTGAGTCCGCCACAGACGGCCATTAACACCCAAGTTTATCCCAACCCCTTGCGCCAACATTTGGTTTGGGTACAGTGCAACCAAAGCCAAGATATCGCTATTTTCTCTTTAGCCGGAGAGCGAGTATATCAAGCTTCTCAAGGGGCGGGTTTAGTGCTTCATTCTATACCCCAACAGCTTCAGGGTTTGTGTTTTTTATGGGTAGGTAAGGAGTGTTTTAAAATTTGGGTGGAATAAGGTGTTCTTTTTTACCACCAAGAACACGAACACGGAGGGGCTATCGGTAAACCAGTTGGCTGAGGCGCTCGAATTCACGGGGCTTTGAGCTGTAGTAAAACGAGATGCTGAAACGAGTTCAGCATGACCCGAGAGTGGAAATCGGTATTCTACATTTTAATCCTCAACGTGCCGTCACCCTGAATTTATTTCAGGGTCTGTTTTTACCACCAGGCACACCAAGAAGGCAATAAGAACACGGAGGGGCTATCGGTAAACGAGTTGGCTGAGGCGCTCGAAGTCACGGGGCTTTGAGTTGTTGCAAAACGAGATGCTGAAACGAGTTCAGCATGGCCCTAGAGTGGAAATCGGTATTCGGTTTAAAGAGCTGCGGCAGCTGCGAAATATCGGTAGCATTATGTTGAACGGGAGAACAAAGCTGCGGCAGCTGCGGATTCTTGGTGATTGCATTTCGGTTTTGTTTGAGCACATTGTTAAAATCCCGAAGGGATGACATTATAGTAGAAATCTGGTATCGTAAAGGAAACTAAACCCTGAAAGGGTGACACTTATCATTGGCCTGGTAGCCGCGCTTTTTTTATACTAGTTATTTTTTTGTATCAGGTTGTCTATTTCCTTTTTCAACTTTGGAAGATGAGTGGTTAAAACTGACCAAATATTTTCATCGGAAATATTATCATATGCATGAATCACTTGATTTCTTAGACCTATTATAGAGCGTGCATTTGAAATCTGTTCAATGAAATTTTCATCGCGTTTTAAGATTCTGTTTATTGCTTCACCGACAATTTCTCAGTCTCGTTCAACAGCTCTTTTAAGCATTACATTTTCCTGATACTCAAAAAAGTTTCTTTCTCTTTCATCAAAATAGCTGTCAACCTCTTCAATGGCTAATTTTATGTCATAGAGCCACTTTAGGATTTTTTCATCCATAAATCAATTCTTTGTTGCGGTTAATTGATTTAATTAGAATCGGGTTTTTTAAAGTCTGTTCCTCTATCAAATCAATTTCCCGGCCCAAAAGGCTTTTTAATTCACCTTTGAAATTCATGTAATTTTCGAAATAGCCAGCTAGTTCTATGGGTTTGAATTTAACTAGAAAGTCTAAGTCACTTTTTTCCGTGAAATTTGAGGTCAGAGCTGAACCAAAAAGGTAAATTCTGTCCACATTGTATTTGCTACAGATAGAATTTAATTTGTCAATATGATTCTCAATCACTTTCATGCTATCAAAAATACTTAAAATCCACGACGAAGAATGGGTCGCATCTAATTATTCCAATGGGTGCGCTTGAACGCAGATTTGTGCAGATTGAGCGGATGGTAGCAGATCGGTTTTTGTGAAAGTGGATGATTTCGTTTTTCAATGGTGAAGATGCTGAAACAAGTTACCCATGACAGATTCATTTAGTAATTCCGTTTCTTAACACTGCTTCTCGATACAGTAAATCTTCTCAAGATATTTTAGACTCCTTTTTTGCATGATCAAAAAAGAAGGAAAAAAATCTAGGCTCCAATTCCTCTCTTCAAAAATCTTTATGAAATGCAAGCTCGGTGGGCGAGCTCCTCACGTCGCTTCCCAACTCACTAAGCCTTTCATTTTAATTTTTGGCGATCGTAATTGAGGCCGGAAAACCTACTAATAATGATTTCGATAGATTGACAATTGGAACTTTCTATGCTTTTGTTTCCTATATGTCATCAAATCTTCTTGGTTTACCCGCGGAAAACTCTTCTCTCAGCATGACGGTAGAATGGGGTGCAGCGGGGTTATCGAAAACCTTATTAATAATCGTCACCCTGGACTTGTTTCAGGGTCTTTTTCGATTTTGGGATGGTCAATCATTGAGATTGTATGGCAAAACGAAATAATCGATTTGGAAAACTGCGATTTGATTTTTTGTTCGTTTACGAATCCCGAAGGGATGACATTATAGTAGAAATACCGATATCCAAGGAGACCCGGAACCCCGAAGGTGGTGACACTTTATTAAGCCGAGAGTAACACGGTGAGCGCAACGTTTTCGCAGGGATCGCTTGTGATTAGTAGGTGAAAATAAGAGCTGCGGCAGCTGCGGATTCTCGGTACTCTTACAGATGGTTCTAATGTCATTCTTCGATAGGAAATCTTTTTAGTTTGGGCAACTACCCCGCCCGTTTTGGCCAGAAGGGGCACTAGAATGATGCTTGCGTTTTTTTCTTTTTGTAAGCGTTTTGCAATAGATTGGATCAGTTTAAGGCCCAGCGGGCCGACATCTCGATAGTGTATTTAAGGTCAGAAAACCAAGCGCCGTAGGTGCGACATCTCGATTTTTGGGATTGATAGACGTATCGTATCTTTTTACCACAAAGCACGCGAAGAAGGCACGGAGGTCACGGAGGGATTTCGGTAGCGTTAGTGTTTTTCGGTTTTTAATGGCGGAGATGCTGAAACGAGTTACCCATGACATCTTTTTTAATGCATTGATTTTCAATGGGCATCTCGCAATAGAGTAAGTACTCTCAAGATACTTTAGACTCCTTTTTAGGATACGAACGCTTGTCCTCTTTCAGAGGAGTTCGTGAG
>CAXBOS010000013.1:0-124303 GCA_963977415.1 uncultured Schleiferiaceae bacterium
GTTTAGGGTTTAGGGTTTAGGGTTTAGGGTTTAGGGTTTAGGGTTTAGGGTTTAGCGAAGGAAAATTTTGAAGGATTGTGTTGCGCCTGAACTGGATTTAAGTGACAAAAGGAAAATACCGGCAGGATGATCCGCTAGAGTAAGTTCGTAATTACTTTGCCCTGGCTCTAAGGTCCAGCTTTGCATGATCTGAGAGTTTAAGCTACTTAACTGCAATTTATTATAGCTTTCGCTTAGAGTCGATAGGTCAATTTCAAGGTTACCATTTTGATTTTGATAGGCTTGAAAAGAAGAGTGCATATCTACTCTATGATCAACTCCTAGATCTTTAGTGCTTTTCAATTTTAGATAAAAGCGAGCTGTATCACTACCTACATGATTAATCACAAAAGAATAAGCTTGGCTTTTTAAATCTCTTTCGAAAGCAGTTAGACTATCAATTAAAATTATGGATAAATCATTGTTTTCGAAACCGATTGAATCGAGCAGAATACTATAATTGCCTAGGTGCCAAGCATCAACTCCTAAGGGTATTATCAACTCTGCACTTTGGCTGCCATTTAAGGTTTGGATGCTAAGCTGTTTTTGGTCGGCAATGCTATAAAAAGATTGATTTTGATTGGCCTTATAAATCGGAGCATCTACCTTTTCCTCATATTGCTGACTAGCAGCGGAATCTAGTGCAATCAAGCACAAACTTTCCGCCTTATTCGAACGCAAGCGTAGCGGTACTTTTTGATGCTGAGAATTAAACTTGTAAAAGGGCGTATTTGCATTAGCTGGAGAAACACGCATACTATTTTTAAAAACAAAACTATGCTGGCTATTTAAGGCAATACTTTGGGAAGCGCGAATAATAAAACCCTGCATAGCGGGAATAATATTGGTTGGCGCTGCTTTTTTACTATTTCCCACACTCACCGCACCTTGATTATTCCAAACTGCGAAGGCTGAATTACCTTTATCATTGGGACTAGCATCCCAATACCAAATAGAGCTATGAATATTAGGATTTTCCGCCAGAAATGAATTAAAGTCAATGGCAGATGGATAAGGGTTTCCTAGGAAAATATATTCGCCAGGCTTAAGGCTATCTATTTGCACTGTAACAGGTCCATTATTTAATGTGCGCCCCTGAAAAACTACGGAATCACTGAAATTTCTTAATTGCAGATTTAAAGGCAAATTTGGAGTTAAAGCGTAGGCTCTAGCTACTTTCATCTTTCCGTTAATTTGGCTTTTATAACCTGGATTTAAACCACCCGCTTGATAGTAATAGCGATCAAGTGGATTTGTATTAGCAAAGCTGTTCTCGATAAAAGCATCTGCCAAAGGCGATGACCAAAATTTGAATCGGTCAGTAGCAGTTGCCTGATACGATCGCTTAATCTTATAGATTCCCCCTCCAGAATTAGGATTGCTTGAACTTGTATCTTTCTGAAGGATACTTGCCGCATTTGCAAGGGTGATTTCACCATCATTTACAATACTATCCTCTATAAATAAGGTAGCACCATTAATCACCTCCAATTTAGCTTGGCTTAATACTTGGAGATAAGAACAGTTTAGATCAGAATTTAGGGTAGCAAAGCCAGACTGAACTACTACACTATTTTGAGCGGTGCTAAGGCCTTGCGGATTTTGAGGCAACCAAACAGTGCCATTAAAGGTAAAATCTCCCGTAGGAAGTCCCGATTGATGCTCACCTAAACGAGCACTCGTTCCAATAGCGGCGCTATCTACAATAGTATTAGACACTTCCACCCACTCTCCGCTGCCATCTAAAACAGCCATATTTCGCTGAGGCTGAAGAACCCAAGGTTTACGAAAAAAAGAAGTGTTTTCTCCCCAATAACCAATACTATAAATGCAATCTATGCGATTTTCCCAATCTGGTGAATCAGAACAAATTGCCAAAGCATCATCGCCATTAAAAGCGAGCGCGCCCCCTGAGGTTCCACTAGCATATAAGGGGTATGAAGCACTAGAATGCTGCATCAAAATAGAAGCACCCGCAGCTAATATTCCACTTAATTGATTACTTGAACTAGCACTGGCTATGGGCTGTGAAGTATTAGACCATCGAGCTAAATAAAAGTTTCCGAGGTTAACAGCAGTATCGCCAACATTGCTAATTTCAATCCACTTATCATTGGACTGCCCCTCATAATATTGAGAAATAATTAAACTAGGACTATTTGCTAAAAGGAAATCAAAACTCTCACCGATGCTCCATTTCGTACCTTTTCGGGTAAAGACTTTAGCATAATATTTTTGCCCGATACTAAGGTCGGTAATAGCTACCGAGTTGAATAGGCCACTGTAGACCGCTCGGGCGCCTGATGCCAAAGTTGCATTGATTGAATCAATAAAAGAATTAGAGTTTACATTAAACTGCCCGTAAATGGTATCATTAAAAGCAATGTTATGGATGAGCACAAGCACCTCATCCACACAGGAAGGGGTGGTCCAATTTAAATTTAAAGTTGTGCCCTGTAATTGGTAATTCAACGATTCAACATTTTGTGCTAAAAGCTCTTTTATCGCTATTGCTGCACTAGCTGAAGCATCACCTGAAGTCTCAACAGATCTGTCAAACTTAAAATATGAACTGTCTAGCTTTGAAATTCTTAAGCTATTGCCGACCTGTGCCGAGCAGTTCAAATCGATACTAATGAAAAAATGTTCGAGTTTGTTTTTTTGAAGAGCTTTATTAATACCTAAAAACTCTATACTACCGCTACTATCAATATAATTGCAAACACTTAATAACTGATCATTTGCTGGGTTGAAAGTATTATCAGTTGAATGCCAAAATTTAAAGATTGATACATCAGAAGGCTGGAAGTTTCCTTGTAAAAGGGCGTTTAAACTTACTAAGGAACAGGTCTTATGCCGGCTATTGATTTGAAAAGCATGCATAAGGTGATTGCTGCTATCCTGAGCTAAACTGTCTATTCGTGTTGCAAAATTGAAGTCGCTAAAAAGTACTTGCGGCTTGAGCGCAACAATTTGATGGAGAAATGAATTCTGAAGGGAGTCGATAGACTGGGCTAGACTGAGGGTAATTAGAGGCGCATCTACTCGAAAAGTGTGATTAACATTGGCATTGCTATCAATTGCGGCAAATAGCTTTAAAATAAGAGTATCATTAGCGGAAAGGCTAATATTCAAATTTCTAAATATCAATGTATCATTCAGCAAACTATCTTTAGGTAAAGTAGCGAGAACACTAGAGTTTCCTGCTAAACCAGTGGTTATTGATCTTAATTGAAAAGATTGAAAATCGCTGGCAATCATGCTTCCGTTAAAAGGAAATGCCATATCTAAAAGAAGGCTACTGCCGTTCTTGGCTACTAATTGGAAATCTTTAAGAAGGTGGAGACTATCTCCTTGCTGAGCAGTAGTATCTAAACTATTACTAAAATCCTTTAGAATAAGTTTTGCGGATGAGCTCGAAGCGATGCTAAAGGGACTATTTGAAATTGGTAAGATGGCTGTGCCATTTGAAACTTCTTCATGCCAATTGCTAGGATTTTGAATTAAGCCCGCATAATTACTAAAGCTAGACTCACCCATTCGAGGGCCATTATAATAGCCTCCGTCGGGACTGCTGGATTGATTAAATTGGATATAGGCCTGGTTTTGAACCAAATTTGTAGCCGCGATATCCCCAGCCACATTAGATGAATTTTCAATTACACATAGCCACTGGCTTACCACATTTTCATTAGGTCCTAAATAAGCTATTAAGGCATCGCCACTACCAGAGAGATTAAAGTTTCCGCTTATATTTTGAATGCTTCCTAGGTTAGAACTAAGACTAGCACTTGAGCTAGCATTGCTAATAATTACTATGCTTCCTGCGGCAGTAATGCCTGAATTGGTCCAAGCTAGAATACCTTCACCGCTATTCAGGCTAGTATCGTTTAAAACTTCATTATCCGAAAAATAGATGGTAGTGTTAGCGCTGATATTACTTAGGGACACAAAGGCAAAATCATCATTCCCATCGGCATTAAAAGCAACAAAGGAAATTTGTGGACTAGTACTTTGACCACTCAAAGTAGAAAAGGTAAAAAACAGTAAAAAGCAGTAGTTTAAGACTCTATTAATCATAAGCTTAGGTTTTAAATGGTTGCGAAATACTAAAAAAGTCTTGTTTCCAAGTACTTTTCTTAGTCCAACAAAAGTCTGCAATAAAACCTATTAGCTAATAGAGGTAAGCAATTAGAAAAAATTTAAATAAATGATTAACAATCTATAATAGAAGTAGATGAAAACAAAAAGACCCGCTTGTGGCGGGTCTTTCCTGGATAACCAATAGACTCATTTGCTGCTATGCGAAAAGTCGTCTATGGTGTTTTAAAATATTTTATTCTATTTATATTACGCCTTAGAGTATTAATTGGTTTGGTCTAATCTAATTTTTTTTTAATTAAATTTATTGGGACTGATGCCGTACTCTCTTTTAAAGGCCTTTGAAAAAGTGGGGAGGTCATTATACCCTATTAATCCGGCAATTTCCTTAAGGCTATTTTCTTTACTTCTTATTAGCTCAATTGCTTTTTCCAAGCGCCAAAGACTTAATTGCTTGGTTGGAGAAATACCCATCGCTAGTTTGTACTGCCTTTGAAAGTGAAAATGTGAATAGCCCGCTAAATCGGCTAATGATTCTAAACTTAAGTTTTCGGGTAAATTTAAATGCATAAACTCATTTACCGTCGCAATCTTCTGCAAAAGCTCTTGTTTTGAAGTTCTACTATGATCCTTGAGCCTTTCTAATGCCCAAAATAATTCGCTTGAGATACTTTGAAATAAGCCATTTAATAATTGAATGAGAAGAATATGTTGATTTTCCCATCCTATAGGCTGTTCTGACTCTAATAAAGTAGTTAAGCGTAAGGTAAATATTTCAGCTAAATCGGAATCTTGTTTGAGTAATAGCTCGGGCCATTCATTAATACTTTGCGGGAGGGAGGACTTTCGTTTTTTGGCCAGTCTTTCATTAACAAAACACTCTATTTTTTTAGCGGGAATTTTAAGTAATAAAAAAGCAGAGGTATCACACTTATTTGAATCTACGCAGGTGTTAGACAGTAGAATTTGACCTTGCTTAATCCCCACTGGCTTGCCTTGACGCCAATATGATTTTTGATCTTTCTTAAACACTAGTAAAAACAAATCTGCCTTTACTTGATAGCGCTTGCTCTGCTCCATCTCGTTTAATTTTATCTGCTTTGATAAACCAAAACTCTCGGAGTTAAAACTATAACCTGCCCTAAATACTTCCATTTAACAGAGTTGATTTGAGCAGCAGCTCTTAGCGGTTAATCGGTGATGTGCGAATTTTACCAATCCCACGCTCGAAATGTGTTAAAATTTTCAGTTTAACCTGTTTTTAACGAAAGAAGCGCGATATGTTAAAAAAAAAGCCGCTCCTAATGGGAGCGGCTTTTTTAACTATATGTAAATCTAACTTACAAGTGAATCACTTCATCATAAGCCGCTGCGGCAGCCTCCATTACCGCTTCACTCATCGTTGGGTGAGGATGCACGGATTTAATAATTTCCATACCGGTAGTTTCTAACTTTCGGGCAACTACAATCTCAGCAATCATTTCTGTAACATTAGCACCAATCATGTGGCAACCTAAAAACTCACCATATTTTGCATCGAAAATTACCTTTACGAAACCATCTTTATGACCTGCGGCGCTAGCTTTTCCACTAGCTGAGAAAGGGAATTTACCGACCTTAATCTCATAACCCGCTTCTTTGGCTGCTTTCTCTGTCATTCCTACGGAAGCAATTTCTGGAGAAGCATAAGTACAACCTGGGATATTACCATAATTAAGCGGTTCAGGATGATGACCAGCTATTTTCTCTACACAAATAATACCTTCTGCAGAAGCAACATGTGCTAAAGCTTGGCCAGGAACGCAGTCGCCAATAGCAAAGTATCCTTCGACACTAGTTTTGTAGAAATCATCAACGACAATTTTGCCTTTTTCGGTTTTAATACCTACCTGCTCCAAGCCAATATTTTCTATATTAGCCTGTACGCCTACTGCCGATAATACGATATCAGCTTCTAAAACCTGCTCTCCTTTCGGCGTTTTCACAGTAACTTTACAACCGTCACCACTGGTATCTACTTTAGTAACTTCACTAGAAGTCATAATTTTAATACCCGTTTTTTTGAAGCTACGCTCCAATTGTTTTGAAACTTCTTCGTCTTCCACAGGAACGATATTAGGAAGGTATTCTACTACCGTTACTTCTGTGCCCATGGCATTGTAGAAATAGGCAAACTCAACGCCGATAGCGCCGGAACCTACTACTACTAATTTCTTTGGCTGCTCTGGAAGCACCATAGCTTGACGGTAACCAATAATTTTTTTGCCATCTTGTTTCAAGTTAGGAAGCTCACGGCTGCGTGCACCCGTTGCAATAACAATACTTTTAGCAGAGATTTGGCTCACTTTTCCGTTGGCGTCGGTAACTTCCAGTTTTTTACCCGGTAATAATTTACCGTCGCCCATTATTACCTCAATCTTGTTCTTTTTCATTAAAAAGCCGATCCCATTGCTCATTCCTTGGGCAACGTTTCTACTGCGTTTTACTACCGCTCCAAAGTCTTTATCGGCATTTTCAACCTTTAATCCATAATCTTCAGCATGCTTGATGTATTCAAAAACATTAGCACTTTTTAGAAGAGCCTTGGTAGGAATACATCCCCAGTTTAAGCAAATACCGCCTAAACTCTCTCTTTCTACAATCGCTGTTTTTAATCCTAATTGTGATGCTCTGATAGCGGTTACATATCCTCCGGGACCACTACCTAAAACGACTACATCAAATTCCATATGCTCTTTGTATTTATAGATTCTCTATTTCGAAGGCGCAAATTTAGTAGAAACCTTAGTCAGATTCTAAATTAAAGCCCCAGATTTTAAATAAAAGGGAAAGTCTGGGCTATAAAGACCATCAAACAGGGATAAAAGTTAGAAGGTCAAAAGGCAGATTTCTAAGCCTTAGAAAACCATCATAGCCTTGTTTGCCTCGTTGCGAATTCCCGACTTCCCTCAAGTTCCCTTAGGCGGTGGTAGATAATTGATCCTCAAAACTAGTTTATGAAGTACATTGACTAAATCTTTCCCTTGAAATCCCTTCCCCTACTCTTTCAGCCTTTATATTTGAACCACTAAACCAAAAAAAGATATGGAAGAAAAAGAACAATTTAATGGCTTATTATTGGGGCAATTGGCTAAAATCAAGCGTTGGACTAAATTCTTATCAGTACTAAGTTATATTCCTACCGTACTAATGGTGGTAATTGGTGTAGTAATGGGAGTATTCGGAACCAACCTTTCTTCCTTGGGTGATGCCTATTCGGCAGTGCCAGGACCATTATTTGCGCTAATTTATTTGGCAGGCGCAGCCTTGTATTATTTCAGTGCGAGGTACCTTAATGATATGTCTAAATCAGCCGACATGGCTGCCTATACTTCCGAAACTAATCATATTGAAAGTCTAATTGCCGCAACTGCTAAACTTTTTTCCTTTTGGGGAATAGTTACCGCGATTGCTCTTGCCTTATACTTCTTAATAATTATTCTCGCTATTGTTATTGGAATTTCTGGCCTTGGCTAAGAGTGTGAAATATTAAGGAATTAAAGCTATTGCCGAAATTTCTACATTCACGTCTTTAGGAAGACGCGCTACTTCAACCGTTTCGCGTGCGGGTGCCGCGTCTTCATTAAAATAACTACCGTAAACTGAATTGATTTCTGCGAATTGATTCATGTCTTTAATAAATATGCTGCACTTTATTACCGCGGAAAAATCCGTTCCCGCTGCGGTAAGTACGGCCGCTAAGTTTTTCATTACTAAATTTGTTTCGCTTTTAATATCATCGGTTTCTAATAAGCCCGTTTGTGGGTTAATTGCGATTTGACCGGAGGTGAAAAGCATATTTCCAGCTACAACAGCCTGAGAGTAAGGGCCAATTGGTGCTGGCGCCTGATTTGTATTGATAATTTTTTTCATCACATTTGTTTTGGAGCTCGAAGGTATGAAGCTTTTACTAGTTGACAATTACGATTCTTTTACCTTTAATCTAGCGCATTATTTAGAAGAACTCGGAGCCGATATTGATGTTATCCGCAATGACCAGGTGCAAATGCATGCACTTGAGGATTATAGTCATATCATTATTTCACCTGGACCGGGATTGCCAAAAGATGCGGCTTGCATTTTAGACCTAATCGCGCAAAATTACCAGCATAAATCAATTCTGGGCATCTGCCTGGGAGCGCAGGCTATTGCTGAAGTTTTTGAAGGGGAACTTTACAACCAGAATGAAGTAGCACATGGCATTCAGAGAGAGTTGGAACAATGCCAAGAGGGCTGGTTATTGAAAGGCATTCCTCGTAAATTTAAAGCAGGATTATATCATAGCTGGGCCATTAAACCGCAAGCTAAAATGGAAGCGGAATTTAGCCTCTTGGCTTATCGCGATAAGCAGGTATTAATGGCTTTTGAACACCATAAATATCCCTTGGCTGGAGTACAATTTCATCCCGAAAGCATTATGACTGAAGGTGGAAAGTTGATGCTTAAAAACTGGCTAGAGCGCTAATTTTTATTGCTGCAATACGGTAAATTTTCGCTGATAATTATGGCCCTTTTCGTCCTCGAGCCACAGCTTGTATTCGCCAGGCACCAAATTTAGTGCCTTGGTGTGCATATCTTTCGTTTCACCTAAAAACTCACCGTTCAAGTGCCAAAATAAACGAGAATTCGCATCGCGTAAAACTGCCTCAACAATCAATTCGCTTTTTTCGCCAGCTAACTTTTTGGGAATAAAAATTTTCTCACCTTCCATCGGGAACAGAACATCTAGGTAGTTTTCTCCCGAAAAATCATCTGCACAAGCGGGCGATAAAGGTGGTAATTGGCGATATGTAGGATGCTGCTGAGCGTAGTAATAGCTTTCGATTACTGGTAATTGGAAAAAGCTCTCCGCCTTGATAGTTATGTTGCCGCTGCAATTGTAATTGTAGCGAAATTTCCCACTTTCATCGGTATAATATTGCTGGTGGTATTGGCAGGGTTTTAAGGCTTTCGCCTGAAAGGGTATCCATGTCGTATCGCGCTCCGAACAAATAGAAGAAGCTAATTGTCCTGATTGGGAGCATACAATTTCTTCACTAAGTTGATCATAAGGGGTTTCAAACCACGGTCTTTGATCAACGATAGCATTAAGAAAATTGAAAAGGATGGGACCTGCTGCCTCTGCTCCTACTAAACCTGGTCGCCCTTCTCCACTGGCATTTCCTACCCAAACTACACAGGTGTACTGCGGACAAATACCCACTGCCCAAGCATCTCTAAATCCGAAGCTGGTGCCTGTTTTCCAAGCAATGGGAGAACGACCAAAATATTGCCAACCTTGCTCTGAGCCCGGGCGATTTAGTTTTTGCATTACCGCTAAGCTTTGCCAAATAGCAGCCTTGGTATAAGGACTATTTATCGTAACCGAATCCTTAGTATAATAATGAATCTGCCTTAGAGCCGCTCTATTACTAAGCTTTTGCGCCCAGGCAGAATAAGCCATGGCCAAATCCCAGGCCTTCACCTCTGCGCCACCTAAAATTAGCGACAAACCGTAGTGGTCGGCTTTATTATGAAGCGAACTAAAACCCGTTTTGCGTAATAAATTGGTAAAACGATCTACCCCAAATTCCCGCAGCTCCACAACAGCAGGAATATTTAGCGAAAGTGCTAATGCTTCATCGGCCTTTACCATACCCCTAAATTTGCCATCGTAATTTTTAGGATGGAAGCCTTCGAAATGCATCGGAATATCAGGAATGATTTCTTGGGGTAACCACTGTCCGCTTTGCATACCCGCCGCATATAAAAAGGGTTTAAGAATACTACCCGAGCTCCTCTCCGTTTGCAACATATCGTTATAATGCCCTGGTCCATCACTACCGTTTCCCACATAAGCGAGAACCTCGGCGTTGTCATTGTCAATTAGAAGAAGCGCAGCATTGTTTATACGATTAAGCTTCAATTTAGCTAAGGCAGCATCAATTTGCTTAATGGCTTCCTCTTGTAAGCTTAAACTTAAGGTGCTTGGTTTTTGGGAAAGGACTCCATCCGCGATTTGCTGTTCTAAAAGATGAGGTGCCAAGTTTGGAATTGCTTGTGGTTTATCCGGTAAAGCTTCTAAAAGTGCCAGCTGATAATCGTTCTCGCTTAGATAATTTTCTATGCGTAATTCGGCCAATAGCTGGTTGCGCTTATGCAGAAGCGTAGCTCTATTTTTTCCGGGATTAATTAAACCAGGAGCATTGGGTAAAACCGCTAAAGTGGCCGATTCTGACCAGGAAAGCTCATTAGCGGATCGGCCGAAATAACGCCACGAAGCCGCCTCTATCCCGACCACGTTTCCCCCGAAAGGGGCATTTGCGAGATAAAAGGCTAAAATTTCTTCTTTGCTATAACGCCACTCCAAGCGAGTTGCTAAAATGATTTCCCATAGCTTTTCGCTAATCGTGCGTGCCGGGTTATCGCGCGCTAAGCGAATGGTTTGCATACTGATGGTACTGCCGCCACTAAGTACTTTCCCGCTCTTAATATTCCAATAAGCCGCGCGCAATAAGGACCAAGGATTAAAGCCCCAATGGTAGGGAAAGTAGCGATCTTCTTGTAGCAAAATGCTGGTTTTCATTTTTGTTGAAACCTCGGCTTTGGGAGGAAAGCGCCACTGCTCATCGGCGGGCAAGCGGGCCGATAATAAAGCGCCATTACGATCGAAAAGCACCGCGGCGTAAGGCTTATCAAAAAGCGGCGCAGGCAAAAGGAAATAATAAATTAGCCCGATTACCAATAGCGGCAGTAGCAGCCATTTACGCTTTTTCAATTTTAAAATTATGGCCTTACTTCTACCCATCTAGCCGCCGAGCGTGCCGTAATTTCTGGATGATACATATCTTCTACTTCAAAGGCGGGCAAGAAATATTTACCGGCGTAAGTTGCATTTAAGCGCAATTTAAAACTCTGTTTGTTAGAGTTTTGCAAACTAAAGAAGGTATAAATTCGATCATCACGAATATCGCGGTAGTCGAAATTTACCGGTCCTGAAAATCCATCGCGACTATTAGTTAAGACTTGCCAACCCGCTGGAATAAATTGTTTTAGAGCTAAATCTTGATAAGCATTAATACTGCCTGTTTTACTTACAATTACCTCCATCTCAAAATCACTTCCTTGCTTTATTTCCGTTGGACTAATTAAAGTCCCGTTAATATCGCGGAAAACAATTTCCATATCCACTCCTTTGTTATACGCAGCTTGCGAAGTGCCTAAACTAGAGCCTTGTTGGTTTAAGCTAAAAAACAAGGGTTTATTTCCCTTATTGCTCAGTTTAAGAGCAGAGGCCTTATCGCGTCCCGACTCTAAATCGTAACGGATAAAGCTGTAATTCGAATGGAAATCCTTAGTAAGATTTGCTTTCTGAACCGACCAATCTAAAAAGGTATCTTTTTTTAAATCGTCGCCGAAAACCTGCAAAAGCGAGAGCATGGCAAAGGAAAGACTATGGGTATTGCCATAATTGTCTTTATTCATCATTTTAGCGACAATTCTACCCTGTTGCAAAGCCGCCGTTTTATTATTGAGAAGATGTAAGCATAAAAGCTTGATGGACTCATCCCTTAAACTGTTCCCGAAATAGCGATAATCAGTGGAGCTGTAGCTAAGATTTTCGGCCTGTTGATAGATTATTTCGGCCGTTTGCTTTTGGCCAATCACCGCATAAGCGGTAGCTAACTGATACAAGGCTTGAGGGGAAATCGCCAATTCCTTCAGTCGGTTCATGGCACCAATCTCAGGCTCATTGCTAAGGCAAAGCGTTAACAGTCGGTAAGACTGTTCCATATCGTTAGAAATTAGACGCGGGGAAGAGCGGTAAGTTGGCGCCCAAGAACGCGCTCTCGATTTTTGATAAGCCAACCAGCGTTTAAACATCGTGGGAGGCAATTCAAAACCTGCTTTCTTTGCCTCAATCAAAAAGTGTCCTACATAAGAAGTAACGTAGGAATTATAGTTATGGGAGCTCGAGTTAGGCCAATAACGAATCTCACCTGAAGCCATTTGTCGCTCATAAAGGCGCTGCAAAGCAATGGTCGTATTTTGTTTCCTATTTTTCACTTGAGCCTCCGAAAGCTCCATTACCTTCGGTAGAAATAAAGCAGGGAAAACAGAAGAGGTTATTTGCTCTGAACAACCATAAGGATAGGAACTCAGATAATGTAAATGCTTTTCAATATTTAAAGTCGGAACGCTGGATGCCTCGATATTTAGGAAATTAGTTCCTTCAATTCCAAAGGGTTGATAATTAATAACTGTATCCTTATTCGCAGCCAGCACAAATTGAAAATTACGCGTTTCGGGTAAATTAGGAATACGCACTTTTAACTCCGTTTCATCGTAGGAGGATTCGCCAGTAGCACTAACTTGAGATTTTAACTTTACCACCCCTCTTTCAGAAAGCACTCTCAACTTAAAGTAAACAATCTCCTCACCGGGCTCAGAAAAATTCAATTGCTTAGAACTTGAGCCTAGAATTTCTACCGGACCCGTTTTCTGCAAATCAACCTTCACCGATTTAATTTTTGGATCGCTTACAAAAACGCTAACAGGCATGGTGATTTCATCTTCAGGACTAAGAATGCGAGGTAGGGTATTTAAAACCATTAGGGGTTTGGTAACCTTTAGCGCCTTCTCTGCATTTCCATAAGATAAGTTCGTATTGGCAGCTACCACCATTATCTTAACTGAGCCAATATAATTGGGAAGTTTAATTTCGTGCTTCTTGCTTTTACCGGCAGCCAATTTAAAGGGACCGAGAAAGCGTACCATCGGTTTAAAGCGATTCTGATTCGAGTTTTCAGCATTTTTAAGGGCCTCATCACCACCAATTCCCATTACTTTTTGCAAGGCGCCGCTATAGGCTCCTAAAACAGATTCATACATATCCCAAGTACTGACACCATGCCCTTCTTTACCATAAAAATAAGGGAAAGGTTGCGGAGTTTTAAAAGCAGTGAGATTCAATAAACCTTCATCAACAATTGCCAAAGTGTATTCCATAGGCTGACCATTCTCTTCACTTATTTCTACCCATTCTTCCGTTTCCGGACGCCAATCATCACTGTGCTTAATAATGGGTTTTAATTCCTTTTCAGGATTTTTAATGCCTAGGGCAGCAATACCATAAAGCCGCATCGGGCGGTCGTTGGTTTTTTGCGCATGCGGTTGAATTAGATTGGCTTGCACATAAATATTAGGCGCCATCTCTTCGCTTACCTTAAAAGAGAAGTTCTTTTTCTCTTCCTCTGAATTGAGCCATAGTTTACGAATAATCTTATGGCTATTTTCAATGCTTACAAGGATTCTGGCACCAGGACTTTCGGGAAATTTAATTTTCACTTCTTCGCCAATGACATACTCTTCCTTGTTGGCTGAGAAATTGAGAATATTAGAAGAAGCCAATTCTGGACGTTCACCCTTTCTGCCAGCAGGCCAATTAAACCACATAAAGGTACTGCTACAATGCCCACTTTCTGAATCACAAACTCGCACTAAAAAGCGTCCCCAATTGGGATAATCAATCTTAAATTGGTGTTTCGCCACCCCATTAAAACTATTTAATTTGGCACTACTGTAGAGATAGGTCGCTTCATTATCAACGTATCTGCCCAAGTTCTCTCCGCGAGAGGAATACCACCAATGCCAGTCTACCCGATAAATTTTAATTTCTAGCCCATCCCGCGAAAGCGGCTTACCTTTACAATCAACTGTTTTAATTTCCAGCTCATAATTTCGATCCGTTTCTAAGAAACCGCCATTCTGGGCTTCAGGGGTCTTTATACCCACCAAAGTTGAAAAAGGAGAAATCGTTTGTTGGAAAAATTCGGTACTAAAATCACCGCCGCCTTCAAAAGCCTTGGCTTCCACTTTCATGGAAATTAAGGCTGGGGCCGCTTTAAAATCACCCAGCTCTAGCACTAAACTTCGAGCACCCGCACTATTCATTTCGCCATCATAAATACGCTTATTCTCCGAATAAAAATTGCGAGTGCGATCGCTAAATTCAAAGCCTTTGAACTGAGGAAAAGGATTGTTTAAGCTGTAAAATTTAGCATCTAGTGTAAGCTTAGAGTTTTTGGCGGCAATACCCGTTAACCAATTAATTTGCGATTCTATTAATAGGTTTCCATCATCTGAGAACTGGGTCTCTTCACTAAAATCGAGGTTTATCTTTAAGCGGTTGGGCTTTATGGTTTCCACCAAGATGCCTTTACTAAAGCTGCGATCTCCGATGCGAATGGTCGCGGTATAACTACCGGTAATGGCCGAAGCCCTTGTTTGCGATTGAAAAGTATAAATGCTCTTATCGGCCACCTTTGCAACTTGCCTATCGATCAGTTTATTTTGCGGATCAATAAGGCTAAATTCGATCGGATGGCCACTGGCAATTGACTTTTCCTTATCCTGCAAAATAAAGGCTAAATGCAGACTATCACCGGGTCTACGCACGCCTCGTTCCAAATAAATAAAACCTTTTAGGCCCTTCTCAATAGATTCACCGCCAATGTCGAAATTGCTCATAGCAAGCGCTTCGCCAGGCATTAATTTCAAATAGGTTTTACTGTTTTCATGAGATGCCACTGCCACAAAAGCCGATTCCTTAGAAGAGATGCGAGCGAATCCCTGATCGTCGCTTTGTGCGCTTGCCAGCAATCTTCCTTGAAAATTATAAAGTTCCACCACCGCATTACTTACCGACTTAGTACTTACTAAATCACTGATGGTAAAATCCCAATCATCATTTTCTCCCTTTTTAGCAATAAGGCCGAGCTTAGTTACCCAAATATTGCGACTGAGGAAATTTTCGGCATTATAGTAGGAAATGTGGCAAGGATCCTCTCTTTTTTGCCAATTATAGCCGGGTGGGTAGCTAAAGCTATAGTCGGATGTATTATAGATTTCGGAAGAGTTTGCACCGTAATAATAATCATCGTAGTAATCGTCGTAGTAATAATCATCGTAATAATCCTCCTCTTCATTTTCCAATTCCGTCTCAGCTTGACTAGGGCAATTGTATAAACTATACTCTTTTTTAAAACTAAGCATCGCACGGTAAACCGCTCCTTCTTCGGGTTTAAAGTAATCTGACAAATCAATCGCAAAATGCTGCCAATCGTTAGCGCCTTCTTTTCCTAAGTCAATTTTGGTCTCTAAAACCTTTTCTCCCACACGGTACAATTGATAATCGCCATCGTAATTATTAACCTGCAAAAAGTTTATAATATTATTTTCATAGACTTTGATGAGCCTTAAATCAACCGCGTTCAGATTTATGGCTTTAAAGCTTAAATTCAAATTATCGTTTAGAGGCATAATATTGCCATTTTCTAAAAATACTATTGTCGGTTTTTCATTTGAAATTTTAAAACTTATTTCTTGGTTAAACTTTGATTTAAAACCGAGAATATTCTCAATACCAGGCGTTATCTTCAATTTTTGCTCGCCCGGTAGATTTTCTGGCAGGTAAACCATGATGCTTGAGTTATCTACTTCAAGTTTTAAATCACCTTGACCAACGATACTAATAATTCCCTTTAAATCTTGATCTTTTCGCAAGGGATCGGAGAAGTTTAACTTCAGTTGCGAGCTATTTTCACCTTCAATGGTGTAGGATATATATTTAAAATCGTTGAGTGAGGGCAGCTCAATTTTTTGATTTTTCAAACCATGGGCTAGCGCATGATCCTCATCAAAATTAACTGTTAAAATAGAAGCCTCCTCTTTACGAATCAAGCTATCGACTGAATAAATATAATTACCTCCAAAGTCTTGCGACCAGCGTCCGTCTAATTTTTTCTCATCCTTTGAGACACGCAACAATTGATTAAAATCCTGTAATTCGCAATAGTCTGCTGCCTCGAAGTTTAAGGTTAAGCGATAGTATTGCATTTGTCCTTCTGGCATTGCTTCCAGGTTATAATTTTGAAAAGCTAAACCTTGCTTAATAGTTTTAAAGCCAAAAGAGAATTTTGCAAGAGAATCGGGAACATCAAATATTTTATTTAAAGCCAGTTCTGCTGTGTAAACTTGATCGGAATTTAAAAGCGACTTGGGGCTAAACTCTAAATGCCTTTTATCTCTTAAAATTAAATCCCCTTCTATATTTGGGGAGAATTCTAGTAAATCAGAACTAAGCAATTCCCCTACCTTTAATTCTGAAATATCTTTGTTAAAATAAATATTAACAGTAGATTTTTTAGATATTAAACCTGCGGTATAAGATCCAATATAAGGGCTGAATTTCTTATCGAATGTAGGTACATCCTCATCTGCCGAAGAGCAAGAAACAACAAAATAGAACGATACAAGTAGGAGGAGAAGCTTTCTCATTAGGCAGAATTATTTCGGTATTTACTTAAGATGGGAACAAGATATATAATCCAAAAAAAAGCCCATCAAAT
Source organism: uncultured Schleiferiaceae bacterium (assembly GCA_963977415.1). Taxonomy (GTDB): domain Bacteria; phylum Bacteroidota; class Bacteroidia; order Flavobacteriales; family Schleiferiaceae; genus Croceimicrobium. The sequence continues at coordinate 16,569 of CAXBOS010000013.1, forward strand.
AAATGACAGGCTTTTCTTAAGTATTTGCAATTTTTAAAATGCTTTAGGCATCAATTTTAGCGTATTTCGCGTTTTTCTCAATAAACTCGCGTCTCGGTGGAACATCATCCCCCATAAGCATTGAGAAAACACGATCAGCTTCTGCGGCGCTATCTATCGTAACTCGACGCATGGTTCTACGTTCTGGGTCCATGGTTGTTTCCCATAATTGCTCGGCATTCATTTCACCAAGACCTTTGTAACGCTGCACTGCCACTGAAGATTTATTATCGCCTCCAATTTGTGAGACAAAAAGATCACGCTGATCATCGTTCCAAGCGTATTCTTCTTTTTTACCTTTTTTAACTAAATAAAGTGGTGGTGCTGCGATATAGATGTGACCTACTTCAATTAGTTCCTTCATGTAGCGGAAAAAGAAGGTAAGAATTAGGGTTGCAATGTGACTACCATCCACGTCAGCATCACACATAATAATGACTTTATGGTAACGAAGTTTGGCCACATTTAGAGCCTTGCTATCCTCTGGTGTTCCGATACTTACCCCTAAAGCGGTAAACATGTTTTTAATTTCCTCGTTTTCGAAAACCTTGTGTTGCATGGCTTTCTCTACGTTAAGGATTTTCCCCCTTAAAGGAAGTATCGCCTGAAAGTTTCGATCACGACCTTGTTTTGCTGTACCACCAGCCGAATCGCCCTCCACTAGAAATATCTCACATATAGCAGGATCTGTTTCTGAGCAATCGGAAAGCTTACCAGGCAAACTGGTTCCACCCATTACGGTTTTACGTTGGACCATTTCACGCGCTTTCTTAGCGGCTACTCTAGCCTTAGCGGCAAGAATTACTTTTTGAACGATTATTCTCGCTTCATTCGGATTCTCTTCTAGGTAATTGTTAAGCATTTCGCCCACCAATTGATCTACCGCGCCCGAAACTTCGGAATTACCTAATTTAGTTTTGGTTTGTCCCTCAAACTGAGGTTCCATAACCTTTACGGAAATTACAGCGGTTAATCCTTCTCTAAAATCGTCGCCGCTTACTTCAACTTTTTCACGCGCTAACATGCCACTTTCGTCGGCATATTTTTTAAGGGTACGTGTTAGAGCCCTACGGAAACCAGTTAGGTGGGTTCCTCCTTCGTGCGTATTAATGTTATTCACATAAGAGTGAATATTTTCGGCATAAGAGGTATTGTAGTGCATCGCCACTTCCACGGGAATATCATTACGCTCTCCCTCCATGCTAATTACCGTTGGCATTAAGGTTTCACGGTTTTGATCTACGAACTCTACGAATTCTCTAAGACCACCTTCACTGTGAAACTCCTCATATCTAGGCTTATTATCTTCATCAAGATCACGTAAATCTGTAAGGGTAATTCGGATACCTTTATTAAGAAATGAGAGCTCCCTTAATCGCGTAGCTAGAATATCGTATTGATATTCGGTTACTTGAAAGATCGTAGCATCCGGTTTAAAGGTAACCACGGTACCGCGTGTATCAGTGGTTCCCTCTTCGGTAAGAGAATATTCGGGAACACCACGATGAAAGATCTGATGAAAATACTTCCCATTGCGATGTACTTCCACCTTTAAATCGTCGGAAAGAGCGTTCACACAAGAAACCCCTACACCGTGTAATCCACCTGAAACCTTGTAAGAGTCTTTATCGAATTTACCACCCGCATGCAGAACCGTCATTACTACCTCAACAGCAGAACGACCTTCTTTCTCGTGGATATCAGTTGGGATACCTCTACCATTATCTTTTACTCGAATGGAATTGTCTTCCAAAATGGTAACATTAATCGTATCGCAGTGTCCTGCGAGAGCCTCATCAATGGAGTTATCTACCACTTCATAAACCATGTGATGGAGACCTTTCACCCCCACATCACCAATATACATAGAAGGGCGTTTTCTTACCGCTTCTAATCCCTCCAGCACCTGAATGCTACTGGCGCCATAATCTTTTTCTATTTCACTCATAATTATGCAGTTACGCTTATTGTGATAAGTCTCAAAGATAAGCCTTTATCAAGAGATTAAAAACCTTTTGACACAGCAAATACAAGGGTTTTCCACATGTTTTTAACATTGCGGAAACATTGGTAGAATTTCGAGATTAATACGATAATATATAAGTCGCTGAGACCAAAAAAAAGTCCGAAGTAAACTCCGGACTTTCTTAATATAGTTCTTAGCAATTTTTAATCTTCGCTTCCGAATTTATTCACCACAGAATCACTTACGCCAGTAGAACTAAAACCACCATCGTGAAATAAATTTTGCATAGTTACTTTGCGGGTAAGATCCGAGAACAAGCTAATTGCATAATCCGCACAATCGTCGGCCGTTGCATTACCTAAAGGACTGATTTCGTCGGCATAATTAATAAAACCATCAAATCCCTTTACGCCGCTACCAGCAGTTGTAGGCGTTGGTGATTGACTAATGGTATTTACGCGCACTTTATTGCGTACACCCCAATGATATCCGAAGCTACGTGCGATACTTTCTAAATAGGCTTTATTATCGGCCATATCATTATAGTCGGGGAAAGTTCTTTGTGCAGCTATATAGGTAAGGGCCAAAATGCTACCCCAATCATTCATTGCCTCCTGTTTCCAAGCGGTTTGCATTACGCGGTGAAAAGAAACAGCTGATACATCCCAACCTTTCTCTAACCAATCGTAATTTAAATCGGTGTAATGCTTGCCTTTACGCACGTTTACACTCATGCCTATACTGTGAAGTACAAAGTCTAACTTACCACCTAAAATCTCTTGTGATTTGGTAAATAGGTTTTCAAGATCCTCCATGCTAGTTGCGTCGGCGGGAATAATTTCCGAGCCAGTACTAGCTGCTAAGTCTTTGATTTCTCCCATTCGCATAGCGATTGGAGCATTGGTTAAAACAAATTTTGCTCCTTGAGCATGTGCTTTTTCAGCGATTTTCCAAGCTATAGAATCACGGTTAAGAGCACCGAAGATAATGCCACGCTTTCCCGCTAGAAGGTTATTCGACATAACGTTGTTTTAATTTGGTTTACAAAAATAGCTTTTCTTGACTAGCTAAGCTTACTGCTTCGCTAAAAAGTCGCGTTCACTCACTGTTAGGGAATCTACTCCTTCCTCCTTAATTTTTTCCAATATGCGATTTAGCTCCACTTCCGTTTCTTTTTTTTCCGCTCGATACTGATCATCCATGGTGAGAGCCTCATTTCCTTTGGCAAAGGCATTAGAGAATAGCATGGGTTTTGTAACAAATACTACTAAAAGAACCAGCGCAGGAACTAAAATGTAAACAATAGTTAAAGTGCTTCTCTCAAGAATGGAGGGGTCTAAAACTAAGGAAATCAAAAGTCCAGAAATAGCGCCTCCCAGGTGTGCTTCATGACCAATATTATCGTTGTTTCGGCTCATGCCATAAAAAGAGTAAGCAATAAAGCCAATCCCATAAATCCAAGCAGGGAAGTAAAATGGTAAGAATATAAAGGCCAGTTCCATATCGGGGTAAATAACTATAGCCGCATAGATAATCCCGCTTACTGCTCCAGAGGCCCCAACTGCGCGATACTCCATATCATCGCGATGAAGTAACCAAGAAAGCAGGTTGCCTCCTAAAAGAGAGAGCAGATAAACAATTACAAATCCGATGAAGCCCAAGTCCCTTTCTACCGCTCCCGCAAAGATGTATAGGGAGAACATATTAAAGAAGAGGTGCGACCAATCGACATGAATGAATCCTGCACTAATTAAGCGATAATATTGCCCCGCATGGAGATCTTTAATGCGTAAAAGCAATCGTTCGAACCAATCTGGGTTTTGAAAAGCAAAATAACTGAGTAGAACATTCAATCCTAAAATAATCAGCCCTGCGGTTTCTAATCTATCCATCCTATTTCTTTTTCAAAAATACCCCAAACAGAAGTCCAGCCAATAAACTAATTAATAAACCCAAAGGGAAAATCTCGCTGAAAGTTAAGGCCAGTCGATAAAAAGTATGGGTCTTATACATTTCCATCATGGGTGTTTCAGAAGCTAAACGTTGCTCAATTTCTTGCGCATCTGCCCCCGAGGCGACTAAAGTTTGTTGACGATACTCCATATACTGATCGGCGAAATCGGGTAGATGATTGGCTAAGATATACTCCCAAGCAACAAGATACATTATCGAGGCAATGAGACTGATATACAGGCCAATAATAAAAGATTTACCAAAGCTTATTTTAGAATCAAAGAAGCGCTTCGATAATTGTTGGACCGCTACAAAAATTAATATAAAAGCGAGGGTCATCATAATAAAACCTCTGGTTTCCCCCCCTTCAAAACTCATTGCTTCACCTTCGGCGGGGAGACCCAAAAAAAGATTAAGACTTACAATTAAGCCTGCTACAATTCCGTAGGTCCAAATAAGTTTCCGCATGCTGCTAATTTGCGCTAAAAATAAGCTTTATCGCAGCAATTTTGTCTAATTAGGGGAAATTTAGAACCGCCGATTAAACTATTTGCTTGTAAAAGAGAAACTACGATAGATTTGAGCGACCCCGAGATGTTGGCCGATGAAAAGTTTTCTGACCCTTTCAACTAAATTTAACTACTTCTGCTTGGAGCGCGAATATCGCCGAAGCTTTTTCTCACTCCAAAATATTTCTCCCGCAAAGGTTAGCACTAAAAAAATCAGAAAAACAGCCATGCCAATGGTTTCCGATTGACGCGGTATAAAGTACCACAATCCGGCGATGCCCACTTGATATAAAGCCAACCGTAAAAACATGGGAGGCAGCAATCCTTGAGCAAATTTCCAATTGGCACGATTTCGCATGGATCGATCGGTGCGATAGCCATAAAGGTGATTAGGCTTTTTAGCCGGAAAAAGAAAGGTTATCAAAGCAACCAGCAATAGGAATAGTCCTAAACCTATGAATAAATAAAATGTGATATCTACTCGCATCTTTTACCTAGTCGCTTTGTTTGATGATATTAAAGCAAAGATAAATTTATACCTATAGAATAAACCTAAATAAAAATTATTTACCAAAAATTCTTTGCAAATTAGGTTCATATTTTTGTTAGTCTTCTGCGCTAAGCGCCCTAGGCGACATATCTTTGTATATGGCTGATTTAAATATACCCAAGACCAATGCAGAGCGCATCTTAATACTAGGTGGAGGTTTCGCTGGTCTCAATCTTGCAAAAGCATTAAAAAACAAAGGAAAACAAGTAGTGATGCTCGACAAGCATAACTACCACACCTTTCAACCTCTTTTATATCAGGTAGCAACGGCGGGATTAGAACCCGATTCTATTGCTTATCCCATTCGAAACATTTTTAAAGATTATCCTAATTTCTATTTCCGCATGGCCAAGGCCGAGCGCATAGAAGCGGAAAGGAATATTCTTCACACTAATATTGGTCCGATTAGTTATGATAAACTGATTATCGCTACGGGTTCGGAAACCAATTATTTTGGAATGAAGGAAGTAGAGCAAAAAAGTATGCCAATGAAAACGGTTCCCGAAGCTTTGAACCTGCGCAGCTTAATTTTGCAAAACTTCGAAGCGGCCTCTTTAACCGTTGATTTAAAAGAGCGTGAGCGCTTAATGAATTTTGTTATTGTTGGAGGCGGTCCAACCGGCACCGAGCTAGCTGGTGCTTTCGCAGAATTGAAAAGCCATGTCCTTCCCAACGACTATCCTGATTTAGACTTCCGTAGGATGAGTATTCACCTGGTGGAAATGGCCGATAAGGTTTTACCTCCAATGAGTAAATTTTCTTCTGCACACGCCCTAAATTACCTCGAGAAGTTAGGTGTACAAGTATGGCTAAACACCGCCGTTAAAGGTTACGATGGAAAAACCGTAAGCACTAATAAATCCGAGCTACCCGCTTCTACTCTAATTTGGGCAGCAGGGGTAAAAGGTAATGTAATTGACGGCCTTAAAGAGATGGAAGACTTTGAAAGAGGTCGCTATATAGTAAATGAGTTTAACCAAATAGGTCAGCATCAAAATGTTTTTGCTTTGGGTGATGTTGCAGGAATGAGCACCAAAGACTACCCCAAAGGACATCCTATGCTCGCACAGGTGGCCATACAACAAGGCCAAAACTTAGCAAAAAATATAATTCGAAGTGATAAAGGCCGAAGCTATCGCCCTTTCAAATACAAGGATTTGGGCAGCATGGCCACCGTTGGTCGCAATAAAGCTGTAGTAGAATTCTACAATAAAATAATGCTAAAAGGATTCCCAGGATGGGCCGTTTGGATGTTAGTGCATCTGATAAGCCTAGTTGGATTTAGAAACCGATTGGTGGTTTTACTTAACTGGTTCGTAAATTACTTTAGCTACGATCGTAAAATACGTTTGATCATTCGTCCCTTCGAAAACCCATTTATGAAAAAACCAGAATAGCAGAGAAAATCATCTATTCTAAAGTGTATTACTTCACTCATCGCATCTGCCTTGAGCAGGGTTTCCCTTTCCCCATTTAGCGACTACTCTCCCCCATTTATCGAGTTGAAATCCTAATCTCATCTAAACACGACTTCTAACCTAAATTTTAAATACTTGATTGATAGTATTTTATACATTTATATGGTACTTTGTTTTGCATAGTACCTAAATATTGACATATCTTTGTATTGCAAATGAAAACACAAAAATGAAAAAATTATTAATCGCTCTTCCGCTGCTACTTTTAAGTTTAAATACAGCAACAGCACAGAGTAAAAACGAAATGGAAACGCTCTTTCATCGCATTGCCGATCAGGGAGATAATTTCAACATTAGTATCAGTCACGATCTAATAAGTGATTTAGACTTCGACTTCGATTTTCAAGAATACACCGAAGAAATATCTGGCCATATTGATCGGATTCGCTTGGTGAAATTCGAAAACTACAACAGAGGTTTAAAAAGTGAAAAGGAGTTTATCGAACAAATGCTCGCTTGGGGCTATCGTCAAGCTCAAATTCCTTCCGACTGGGAGAAGGAAGAAGGACAGGCCATATTACTGCGTAAAACCAATGGTGAAAAAAGTGAGCATGCGGCTATTATCCTCAATAATCCCAATGATCGCAATGCGATATTAATAGTATTCAGTGGTGATTTAATCTTTAAAACCAATTAAAGATGAATCTAGAAAATGCAAAAGCACAAATGCGCAAAGGAGTATTAGAACTCTGCATCTTAAATATGCTAAACCACCGCGATGCCTATGCCTCCGAAATAATCGGAGAATTAAAAAAGGCTGAACTTATTGTAGTGGAAGGCACCCTTTACCCCCTACTGACCCGCTTAAAAAACTCAGGTATCTTAGCTTATCGCTGGGAAGAGTCGAGCGCTGGGCCACCCCGCAAATATTACACCCTTACGGAGATTGGTAAGGCCGCGCTATCAGAACTATTAAAAAGTTGGGAAAGCCTTAAAGAAGCTGTAAATCAAAGCATACAAAACGAAATCAAACACTAATCATGAAAAAGACATTAACTATAAATCTGGGAGGCTTCATATTCCATATTGATGAAGACGCCTTTAATCAGCTCGAGCGTTATTTAGGAACCCTGCGCAATCAGTTTTCACGCACCAGCGGTGGAGATGAAATTATTGCCGACGTGGAAACTCGCATGGCTGAACTTTTTCGGGAGAGAAATGGAGAAACTAAAGAGGTGGTGAATACCCTTGATGTTGAAGCCGTGATTTCTGTTTTAGGTAAACCTGAAGATTACCTGCAAGAAGAAGATTACAATAGTAGCAGTACAAACTATGACAGCTACCAGTCCTATTCTAAAAAAATCCATCGCGATGTTGACAATCGCATGATTGGTGGAGTGGCTTCCGGTTTGGCCGCCTATCTGAACATTAACCCTGTCTGGACGCGTCTCTTATTCTTTGCCTTGTTTTTCTCAGGCTTCGGACTTTTACTTTATATCATACTTTGGATAGTTGTGCCTAGCGCCCGCACCACCGCCGAAAAACTGCAAATGCGGGGAAAGCCGGTTACCCTCAGTAATATTGAAAACTTTGTGCGCGAAGAAGCCCATGCTGTAGGGAATAGTGTTAAACATATGGGCCGTAAAGCGCAGGATATGAGCCGTAATTCTAACCAAGTAACGGGATTAATTTCCCAATTTTTTAATGGCATCTTCGAAATTATAAAACTGATTTTCAAATTTGCTTTTAAAATTATCGGTTTCTTTTTCCTCTTTGTCGTATTTATCGCCCTTGCATCCTTGGCTACCACCTTATTTGTGGGTTTTAATTTAAACGACAGTCATTATACCTGGAGCGAAATTTCCAATATGCTGCAATTGGTATCAAATGACAGCGGTATTTATAATGCCATTACATTCGGCTTTAGCCTTTTGGTTTTAGGACCATTATTTCTGATTGTTTACTATGGAATTCGTTTGGTTTTTGGTGTAGAACCACTTAACCGTGGAGTGCGTAAAGGATTAGGCTTCCTTTCACTTATTGGTTTGATAATATTAGGAAGCACTGCCTACCAGATAAGTGAGAAATTTCGCGCCAACTCTTACCATACTAGTGAGCAAAAACTCAACTTAAAGGCCAAGTCCTATAACTTAGAGGTGGTCCAAGATGATATTTACTATGACTTTAATGAATCTTTTAATAGCGACTTCTGGACCTTTAGCAATGGGAAGAGTTATTACAAAGGTATTAAGCTCGACATTCGGAAAAGTGAAAAAGGCTACACCTATTTGGAAACTGAATTTAATGGCCGCGGAAGTAGCAGGCAAGATGCGCGCAAAAACGCACAAAACTTAGATTTTCTTATTGAAATAGATAGTGCTAATCTTAAGTTTAGTAATTACTACAGCATTAGGGAAGGTAGTTTCTTTCGCTTACAAAAAATAAAACATGTACTCTTTATGCAACCCGGCGATACGGTTTATCTTAGCGCTGGCACTGAAAACCTAATCTACGATGTGAAAAACATTAACGATTTTTGGGACTACGACATGACCAGTCATTATTGGACCATGACTGAAAAAGGTCTGCTTTGCGCAGATTGTGAAAATAGTGCCGAGCTTCTTGAGGAATGGGAAGAAGATAGCTTTAGGGAAGAAGATTTTGATCAAAGGGAAAGTGAATCTAATTCTCAGGTAAAAATTAAAGATGGCCTAATAATTATTGAAGAGGCTGAAGCCTTTCTTTTCCCTTTGAAACAAAATGAAGCTGCAAATACGCATTACAATATTGCCGTATTAATTACCCCATTGGAAACGGACGTATTCATTTAACAACTACTAAGCTTAACTTAGATTAATTTCAAATTAAAGACATAATTGCCATTGTCACGCACAAAACAAGTCTTCCATTGTACTATTGATATCTAAAAAAAAACGACTATGAATGATAATGGAAGAAGGCAATTTATAGCCAAATTTGGCCTATTAAGTCTTAGTGCGCTTTCTGCAACTACCCTATTACAGGCCTGTGCCAATGGAGAAGCTCCTGCAGAAACTAAAGGTAGTCCTAAACCAGCTCCTGCCCCAGCTGCAGCGGAAGAGGAACTGGTAGAAAACATTGATTGCTCTACTTATAATAAGAATCTAACTGAAACGGATCTGAAAACCCGTGAAAGCTTAGGTTATATTGAGCAAAGTGAAAAGGCTGATCAAAATTGCAGTAATTGCCGTTTTTACAATCCCGCGAAATTTAAAGGGGACTGCGGTGCTTGCCAACTCTTTGCCAATGGCGCGGTTGCATCAGGTGCTTGGTGTAAAACTTGGGCGGTAAAAGAAGCTTAATTAGCAAAGTCTTTTTCCGCTTTCCTGCAGATGCGATAAAATTACAGAGCTTTTCAATTTTTAGGATTGGAGAGCTTTTTTATTTCTATCGGCGAAAAAAAAACTACACGATTTGTACCCTATATCAATTTTCACAATAATTGTATCAAGCGTAACATTTAGCACTTTAGAGCCCATACAGCCCTACTATCTTTGCCCCGTATAAAATTAAAGATATGCCAACAATTAACTTAACAACCGAGCAGTTTAAAAAAGACGTGTTCGATTATACCGCAGAAAAAGAATGGAAATTTGCTGGTGATAAACCTGCTATCATTGACTTTTACGCCGATTGGTGTGGGCCGTGTAAAATGGTTGCGCCCATTTTCGAAGAGCTCAGCGATGAATTTGCCGATGATATAATTATTTATAAAGTGGACACAGAAGCAGAGCAAGAGTTATCTGCGGCCTTTGGCATTCAGAGTATTCCATCTATTTTATTTATTCCAAGTGAAGGTCAACCCATGATGTCGCGCGGTGCAATGCCAAAACATCAATTAAAAAAAGTTATTGAGGAAGAGCTTTTAAAAACAGAAGCTTAGACTATCACTTTTTCAACAAATCCCTAGTAAACCGCTTTAACAAATATGTTGGAGCGGTTTTTTTTTGCAGATTTGTAGTCTAACTATTTTAACAAATGGCAGAAAGAGAAAAAGTTCAGAATGATTTACTAGCCATAATCCAACAAGCGGCAATTGGTTTAATTGTTGCCAATAAAGCTGGGGATATTAAACACATGAATCAAATGGCCGAGCAAATGGTGATGCCATTATTTATGCAAACCCATCTGCCTGCCAACAATATTGTCCATCTTCTCGAGATGATTGCTCCTGGTATTGCCAAAAAAATTGATGAGTTCCCGCAAGAGTCTGGATATATTCTAACTCAACAAAAGCAAACAGTAGAACTCGAACATGAAGATCAAGTGATGGTTCGTCATTTTTTCTATTCTATTAACAAAGTATCGGAAGAAAGCATTGTTTTTAGTTTTGACGACATTACCAATTACCACGAATCCCAAGAAGAACTGAGTCGGGTAAACCAAGAAATGGCCATTGATAAAAGTAAGTTCGAAATGGCCGCTGGTGTTTTACACGATATTGGTAATGCCGTTGTTGGTATTGGTTCTCATCTTAGTCGTTCAAAGAAATTGATCAGTGATTACGATTCTAGTACCTTAGTTAAACTAGAAAAGTTCCTTAAGGCACATAGCCAGCAGTTTGGAGAAGCTATTGGAGCCGCCAAAGCAAATGCCTTAGTGGATTTAGTGCAAGGCTTAATTACCAATCAAAACGCGCTTATTGGAGGACTCGAAACCACAGTAAGAGAACAAATGGGCATTACCAGCCATATTAGTGATATATTAAATATTCAGAGGCAATACATTACTACCGGCGAAGCTCGTCCCAGAGAATTAGTCAATTTAAGAGGAGTAGTTTACGATGCCCTGGCTATTTTATTGGCGAGCATTGAAAAACGAGAAATTGCCATTACCAGTGACTTACCTGAAAACATTCCAAGTTTTATCGGCGATCGCACCAAGCTTATACAAATAGTAATCAACCTTATTAAAAATGCCATAGACGCCATCGACAATAATCCTGAAGGCCCGAAAACACTAGAGATCATACTATCAGAAACAGATACAATGGTACAACTATTAGTTAAAGATAGTGGTGAGGGTTTCGATGCTGATACAGAAGCGAAAATTTTCGAACGCGGTTTTACTACTAAAGCACAGGGAATGGGAATTGGCTTAGCCAGCGGAAAAAATGTAGCAGAAAGCCATAATGGTGATTTAAAACTAATTAGCGAAGGAAAAGGTAAAGGCGCAACTGCCATCCTTACCATCGCCAAAACAGAATCGTAATTAACCTATGAGAGAGAATGATAATTTAAACACCAGAGTCCTTATTATTGACGATGAGGAAATGGTGAGAGACAATATTGAAGAAATTTTAGTTCCTAAAAAAACTACCAAAAACGAGCAATTAAGCAGTGCTGCCGATTTGCTTTTTGGTGAAGAAGATGAAAAGCCAGACAGTGTTATTTCAGAGCACCGAACCTTCCCCGATTTTATCGTTGATAAAGCCGTAAACGGCAAGCAAGGCTTCGAAATGGTGGCGGCAGCGGTGCAAGAAAATAGTCCTTTTGCCGTGATTTTCCTAGATATGCGCATGCCCGGCTGGGATGGCCTTGAAACCGCCAAACGAATTCGCCAAGTAGATACCAAAGCGGAAATTATCATTGTTACTGCTTATTCCGATCATAGTATCGACCAAATAGTAGCACAAGCTGGTAAAAACGTAGGCTATCACGTGAAGCCCTACAATTCGGAAGAAATTCTGCAAATCGCCACCAAAGGGGTTAATGATTACAATAAACTTCGCAACCTTGAAGAATTAATTGCTACTACCGGAAGGATTAGCCTTGGTGAAAACCAACTTCATAGCCTACTCAAAAATATATTCGATCAATTAGCACGTTACATTGGCACCGAAAATGCCATGATGGGAACACTGAAGGAAAACAATAGCCTCGACTTTCTTTTCAAAGTGGGAACCATTGAAAACGAATTAAATGAAGCGGCGCTTCTCGGTTTAATAAACCAAGCCCGTCACAATAACGATAGTATTTTACAGGAAAAGAATGTAGTACTAGCCATGCTCAAAGATTATCCTGTTTTTGCAGTGTTAGAGCCTAATGAAACCTTAAAAACAGAAAAAATATACTTAATTCAGCTCTTCATTCAAAATGCCACCCAAGCTATACAAAATGCGCATTTACAAGAAGAACTGCTGAAAAAGGAAAAACTTACTGCCGCAGGAAATGCTTTAGGAATGCTGATGCACGATCTGCGTACACCTATTAAAAACATTCCCCAAATTACCGCCTTTTTAAGAGAAGATGGTGCCAATGAAGACCTACTCGCCATGTTGGACGAAAGCAGTCAGCAGGCTTCGGATATTCTTGATGACTTTCTAGACTTTGTGCGCGAAACACCAATCGAAATTGAAGCCGTTCCTCTAAAAGAAGTGGTAGAAAACGCTATAAAACTGGCCAATAACCGCAAGAAAATTGAGCCCATTAGCTTAGAGGTAACTCTTGATGGCAAAGCTAATTTAGCTGGTGATCCGAGTAAATTGAAACGCCTAATTATGAACATCATCTCCAATGCGGTTGATGTACTTTTCGATTTGAAAGTGGCTGATCCAAAAATAAGTATCAAAGCAGAAATTAAAGACGATCATGCTTGTTTAAGCATTAGCGATAATGGTCCGGGAATTCCCGAGGATTTATTGCCCGTACTTTTCGAACCTTTCACTACTAAAAATAAAAAAGATGGTACCGGTTTAGGTCTAACCATTGTAAAACAATACGTGGAAGCGCATGGTGGAGAAATTCACGTTCACAACGACCAAGGTGCCGTCTTTGAAATTAAGCTACCTCTTTTTAAAAACTAAAACTATCAAAAGGTATCCCATCGGATACCTTTTTTTTTGCCATAAAACAATCTTAAGGTTCCCAATTGCGCTTCTCTAATTCTGCGTCTATTTGACGAATTAAATCGTGCCAATCCTCGGCGCCGCCTTCCATGGTAATAATTAGCCGGGAAGCTTCCAGCAGGTGATACTTGGCTTTTTCTTCCGCTCCTTCAAGCCAATAAAGTTCATATAGCTGCCAGTGAAAATCGTAATAAAGGGGATAATAAATTAACGCTTCTTGCAAAAGCGCTTTACAATGCTCTAAAAAGTCTGAATTCCAATAACGACTAATCATTCCATTAAATGCAGGTACTTCGGGAGGATAAAACTCTCCTAAAAGCTGAGATTGATCTCTAATCTTTTGCAATTCTTCCACTGGAGACAAGGGTGGCTTTAGCAGGGCATACTCGAAATCTACCTTAGCAATAGTGTTATAACGGGTACTAAAATCCATAAACAATAGAGACAAAAAGTAGGGATTAGCAACAATTGGAATTGATGTGTGTCCAGAAAAATCTCCTTCATAGCTATGAATGTTTGCAAACAGACGTGGATAGGCGGCTCTAATGCGATCATAGGCCAAGCGATGAATAGAGTCTTTACCTGATGCTACACTCCCGATAGAAAGGTAAATGCCATTTTGCTCATCAATTGTTAATTCTTGCAATGCTTGCGCTAATTTCTCAACCTTATAAAGAGGCGAATGCGCCAATACCGCGCTGTAAAAATTCGCTTCTTGCAGATAACTATACAAAGCAAAGGAGGCCGTAAAAGAATGTCCGATTAGCACTCTTACCTTATTGGGCCTATAGTCTCTAAGTATCGAGTCCACCTCTTCGATAATAAACCTATGCAAAGCCGACTTTTCTCCTTCCAAAGATTTAAATAGCGATTCTTCCACTCTATCCATATGCGGAATTTCTACCACAATGGCTTCAGGAATTTCATGCGTATACTGTAAATAACGGATATCACTTAAAAGCGGATTAACAAACCAATTATGCTGGCCATCTAAGAGATAAATTACTGGCAAGCTTCGCTTTTCTGAGCTGTACTTATAAAATTGGGGTAAGTGAATTCTCAGTTCACGATTTTCTTCAAATATGGAAGAGAAAAATACCAAGGTATCTATCTGCTGGGTAAAGCCCAAGCGAGAAAAAACGACTAAATAGAGAAGTAAGATTTTGCGCATTTTACTATTGTTTTACTCGTGATCAAGGTAATAAATTTGTGTGCGTATAATGCGCTTCGCACTTGCTTAGGACCATAAAATGCTAGGCCCATTCCCGAAACTAAGAGTACGTAAGTACCATTAATGGACCGGCTATTTCCCATAACACCAAAAAGTGCACTGGATATTTACCAGTATGGCTTTGTATTAATTTAAAATCTATGCCTTTTCGAGGACCGAGCGCATGTCACTAATAAAGCGATCTACCACTTTGCCAACGGTATGCTGCATCACCACAATTTTCCACCAACGTGGCTCATCATTAAAATTATCAGATACCAAGCGATAGCGCTGCGGAATACCTAAGGGCACTTGATCGGCTTGCATGCTCACAATATTCAGATGTGGGTTGCGGTAATAATTCACTCCTAATTCATCTAAAGCCGCACAAAGCTTATCGGTTTCGGCAATTAAGGTCTGCATCATTTTAGTCCAACCTTGCGGGCCATGGATCATCAAAATCATCCAAATGGATACCGCCTGCGCCCCGCTTCTACTGCCCACCATGGTGTAATCTAAACCCTGCACATAACTGGCTTCCTCCGTGGCGGCATAATGCATCCAACCTTTGCGGATTAAAAACACGCCGGTACCATAAGGCGCCATAAGCATTTTGTGGGCATCCATAGTAATCGAGTTTACTCGCGGGTTGCTGAAATTCATTTCATTTTCCCCATTGGCAAAAGGATAAATAAATCCGCCAAAAGCGCCGTCTAAATGGAGCTTGTACTGCAAATTTTCTTCTTCTAAAGCATTGGCTATTAAATCTATGCTATCCACCGAGCCAAACATGGTGGTACTCATATTGGCAATGGCAATTATATATTTTATGCCTTCTTTTTTCGCTTTCGCTAGATGCGTTTTTAAGGCCAGTCCATCAATTTCCCGAGTCTTTTCGGTCACTGGTATAGATAGCGCCTTAATATTTAAAAGATTAGCTCCTTTGTAAAAGCTATAATGACTGTCATCGCTAAAAAGCACCGCGATTTCACTTAGATCGGCTTTAAACTCTGCGCGGAAATAATTTCTATAAATCCACATCGCCTGAATATTTGCTTCCGTTCCGCCCGGAGCGATATATCCGTCGATAGACTTAGGCTCCGCTTTCATGATATCTTCCGAAATAAGGCGAATTAATTCCACCTCAATTCTTTGGGTACCTCGAAATAAATCTTCTCCCTCATCTACCGCAAGAGTGTGACAACCAATGTGATTGGGATTATTAATAAAGGTTTTTAAGAAAGGGGCATTCTCTAAAAATTCAGCATCACGGTAAAATTGCTCCGTATCGAGATAAGTACCCGGAATACCTAAAATATAATCGCTATCGTAATTTCTATTTGTGTCTAATGCACTAAAAACGCGCTCTTTAATTTCGTCTCGGCTAAGTTTCTTCCAAATCATGCCGCAAAGGTAGAACCCTCCTAAGTTTTAAAGCCTGATAATTCTCACTTTCTCGAGCTTTCTCGCTCTTCTTAGGGAAAGCTTACCTTCGCCAAAATTTTAAGATATGCCCTTAAAAATTTTAGTCCTAAGCAATTATCGCAGCACCATCACCGTGCGTCCCGAAGCGGAAATTTTCATCGGTCTGCAAAAAGCGGGACATCAAGTTACGATTATGACTTATGGCGATAGTGCCTACGTTGCTCCATTTAAGGAAGCAGGAATTAAAGTCATCGACTTCCATGCGCAGAAGAAATTAGACAAAAAGGAAATTGCCTTTATCCACCAAGAAATTGTAAAAGGCGATTATGATATTATGCACCTTTTTAATGGGCGCTCTATGGTGAATGGCATTCAGGCTGCTAAGGGTACGCGCGTTAAAGTGCTTTTATACCGCGGCTTCGAAGGGCATATTCATTGGTACGATCCTACTGCTTATTTCAAGTTTTTACACCCGCGGGTAGATGCGATTATGTGCAATTCCGAGGGCGTAGCAGAACATATTGCTAAGGCCTCCATTTTTCGGAAGCCACAATTAATTACTGTAAATAAAGGGCATCGCCTCGAATGGTATCAAGATGTGGAAGCTTTTAAACCCGCCGATTTAGATTTACCCGCCGATGGTTTTTATGCTGTTTGCGCTGCCAATAACCGCCGCATGAAGGGCGTACCCTATCTACTGAAAAGTTTTGCCTATCTGCCCCCCGAGGCAAATGTGCACCTTTTGCTTTTAGGAAAGGATATGGAAACGGAAGAAAATAAAAAGATTGTGGCTTCTTTGCCCAATCCGCAAAATATCCATTTTATGGGTTGGCGTCCTGATAGCCTGCGTATCGTAAAAATGGCCGACACTTTTATTTTGGCTTCACTCTACGGCGAGTCAATTACCAAATCTGTTTTAGAAGGAATGTCGCTGGGAACACCGGCCCTTATTACCGATATCCCTGGTAACCGCGAAATGATTGAAGATGGCGTTTCTGGTTATGTCGTTCCCAAAGCCAATCCTGAGGCCATGGGCAAAGCTTTATTAAAAATGTATCAAAACCCAGAGGCCACCAAAGCCATGGGGAAAGCCGCCTTAGAGCGTATCAAAAATCGCTTTAGCAGCGAGATTACCATTAAGGGTTATGAGGAAGCGTATTTGAGTTTGGTGGGGAAAGCATAGCTATTATTCCCGCGGATAAATCCTTGGACGATGTGATGTGGATGGTCGAAAAAACCAAATTACCAACTATTCGAAATCGGCGTACAACAAATACTTCTTGCGAATCTGCTTAAATCGAATTAAGTCCGTTTGCCAGGATTCGCGGATTTCGATGGGTGTTTTGCCCGCCTCTATTTGGGCTTGTAAGGTTTCTGTTCCCGCCAATAGGGTGAAGAAAGAAGTGAAAAATTCCGATTTATTCGGTGCTAATTTATAAGACTCGGTTAACCAATACAGATATAATTCACCGAGGCCAATTAAGTAGTGTTCAGCAAAATCGCTTAGGTTAAAGCCTTTGCACAACTGGCCTTCATATTTGGGGTTTAAGGCTCCCTCGCGATCTACCGGAGTAAATTGGGTATTGAACTCGGTAAACCAAGGCGCACCCATAATTTGAAAAGGTAAATCGGTTCCTCTACCCACGCTAACCGTTGTGCCTTCGAAGAGACATAGGCTAGGATAGAGACTAATCGCATTGCTATTGGGTAAATTAGGCGATGGTTTTATGGGCAATTCATAGTGCTTGCTATGGTCGTAATTTTGACAAGTAATTACCTCTAAGTCACAGATCACACCACCTCTTATCCAGCCTTCGCCATTTAGCATTTTGGCGTATTCGCCCACCGTCATTCCGTGAACAATGGGCACTGGATGCATACCCACAAAAGAGCGATGCTTTAATTCTAAAACCGGTCCATCAACATAATAGCCATTGGGATTGGGACGATCGAGAATTATTACTTTCTTGTTTTGTTCAGCCGCCGCCTCCATTACATAGGCCATGGTAGAAATATAAGTGTAAAAGCGGGCGCCTACATCCTGAATATCAAATACAATTACATCAATATCAGCCAATTGCTCGGCTGTAGGTTTCTTATTCTTTCCGTACAAGGAGATTAAGGGCAAATTGGTTTTGGTATCGCGACCATCCTTAATGGTTTCTCCCGCGGAAGCGGAACCCCGAAAACCATGCTCTGGCGCAAATACCTTTTTAAGGTCTACCTTATTGCTCAATAAAAAATCGGCTAAGTGCTCGCCTTGCACCACTGCCGTGTGATTGGCCACCAAGGCCACTCGTTTTCCATACAAAAGTGGCAGGTAAGCCCCTTGTCTTTCGGCGGCGGGAATTATCACTTCTTCAGCTTCTTGCGAATCCTGTGCTTTTATTGGTGAATTTGCCAACAGTAGCGCTAGCATTATAGTATATTTGAAGCCCAATTTCAATAGCCGCATTTCGCTTGAAGTTTGAATTATTTATAGCCCAACGTATTATTCGTAATCGCTCTGCAACCCGCAAGGTAGCTAAGCCTGTACTTAATATTTCCATTTGGGCAATTTCTTTAGGTATTCTCATTATGATCCTTGCCATTTCTACCGGCAATGGATTAAGGAATGCCATCAAAAACAAAATAACCGGATTTGGAGGAGATATTCAAGTGCTCAACTACCAGCCCTCCCCAACTTATGAACAAAGCCCAGTTATACTGAGTGATTCGCTCTTGCAAAGTATTCAGCAGCGCGATGAAATTAGTTTAATGCAACCCTATGCCCGCAAAGCTGGTATCTTAAAAAATAACGATTTATTTGAAGGAGCAGTTATTAAGGGAGTCGGACCCAATTACTCTTGGGAGTTTTTCAGCAAGTTTATTAAAGCAGGAAAAATTCCGCATTTTACCGTAGATGGCTACCAAGACTCCATCTTAATTTCTGAGAAACTAGCGACCATCCTCGATTTAAATTTGGGCGAACAATGTGAAATGTATTTTATCCGCCCCAATAAGGCGCCCTTACGGAGAAAGTTTACCATTGCGGCGCTTTTCAAAACCGATTTCGAGGAAATAGACGCAGCTTTTTTAATTGGGGATATCAATCATGTTCGTCGCCTCAATAATTGGAAAAACAAAGAAGTAGGCGGCTATGAAGTCTTCCTTGCGCCTAATAATGATGGCGAAGAGGTAAGCAAAAGCCTGCGCACCATTTTACCTTTTGAATACGATGCCATCAGCGCGCGTCAATTGAATGCCCAACTCTTTCAGTGGCTCGATCTCTTTGACCTCAACATTGTGATTATTCTCATTATAATCATTGCGGTAGCGACCATTAATATGTCCATTGCCCTGCTAATCCTTATTATGGAGCGCACTACCATGATTGGCCTCTTAAAAGCCATGGGAGCGAATAACTTTACTATTCAAAAAATCTTCTTGATGAATGCCGCGGTTTTAATTGGCAAAGGACTTTTTTACGGCAATTTAATAGGTTTAGGCCTGGCCTACCTTCAACAGGAATATGGCTTTATTAAGCTCGATCCTGAAACCTATTACGTTAGCGTGGTAAGTGTCGACATAAACCTTCTACACATTGCGGGGATTAATCTCCTAACCTTGGTTATTTGCCTGATTTGCTTACTGCTTCCCTCCTATTTAATTAGCCGCATCGCTCCTAATAAAGCAATACGTTTTGATTAGCTTTGCGCCTTTAATTTGAAAATACTCCTATGCGTCCGATAAAAAAAGTATACGATAATATCCTAGAAACCATTGGCCACACACCAATGATTCGTCTCAATAAAATTGTGGAAGACTTCCCTTGCGAAGTCCTCGCCAAAGTCGAATATTTCAACCCTGGCAATTCGGTAAAAGACCGTATGGCTCTTACTATGATTGAGAATGCTGAGCGCGAAGGCCTTTTAAAACCAGGCGGAACAATTATCGAATGTACTTCCGGGAATACTGGCATGGGCCTCGCTTTAGCGGCTATTGTGAAAGGTTATAAATTGATCTGTACTTTAAGCGATAAGCAGAGTAAAGAAAAAATGGATGTCTTACGTGCCATGGGCGCCGAAATTCACGTTTGCCCCACCAGCGTGCCGCCTGAGCATCCAGAATCATACTACTCCGTAGCGGATCGTTTGCACAAAGAAATTCCGAATTCCTATTACCCCTACCAGTACGATAACCCCGGTAATTCCCAAGCGCATTACGAAAGTACTGGTCCCGAAATTTGGGAACAAACCGAAGGGAAAATCACGCACTTTGTGGTAGGTGTAGGAACCGGAGGAACCATCTCTGGAGTAGGAAAATACCTGAAGGAGAAGAATCCAAATATTAAAATTTGGGGAATCGATTCCTACGGATCGGTTTTTAAGAAGTACCACGAAACAGGCGAGTTCGACGAGAAAGAAATTTACAGTTATATCACCGAAGGCATTGGCGAAGACATTCTTCCTAAAAATGTAGACTTCAAGGTGATTGATAAGTTTGAAAAGGTTAGTGATAAAGATGGCGCTTTAGCCACGCGCGAGCTTGCGAAAAAAGAAGGCTTATTTTTAGGTTATTCTTGCGGCTCGGCCTTTCAAGGCTTACGCCAATTAAAAGACCATTTAAAGCCCGATGATGTGGTGGTAGTTCTCTTCCACGATCACGGCAGCCGTTATGTAGGTAAAGTGTATAACGACGATTGGATGCGCGACCGCGGCTTCTTAACCACGGAAGACAGCACCGCTGGCGATTTAGTAAAAGGTCACGCGCATTTACCCTTAGTTTCTGTGCATCCACAAGAAGTTATCGCTCAGGCTATTGCCAAGATGAAAAACCACAGCATTTCCCAAATTCCGGTAATGAAAGACGGTAAAATGGTAGGTTCCTTAGACGATAGTAAGCTTTTTCAAAGTTTAATGTCCGACCCTAGTTTAACCGAGAAATTTGTGGAGAATATTATGGAAGCCCCCTTCCCTATAGTGAAACACGATGAAGCCGTAAAAAGCGTGGCCAAGCACATTAGTAAAGATGTAAGTGCGGTAATGGTGGCTCTTCCAGCCGGTGGCATGCACATCATCACCAAACAAGATATTATAAACGCCCTGAGCTAATGGCGTTTTTCACCGATCAGTGTCAGCGGCAAATTGAGTTAGCCTCAAAGCCGCTGCGCATTGTATCTACTGTTCCTTCGCAAACCGAGCTTCTGTCCGGTCTGGGCCTAGATGCGCAAGTAATTGGCATTACCGCTTATTGTGTACATCCGGCCCATTATTTAAATGAAAAAACGGTAATTGGCGGTACCAAAAATCTTCAGATTGAGAAGATTAGAAGTCTAAAGCCCGATTTAATTATTGGCAATAAGGAAGAGAACATCAAAGAACAGATTGAGGAGTTGGCGCAAGAATTCCCCGTCTGGTTAAGCGATATCAATACGGTAGACGATGCTTTAGCAATGATTGAAGCGATCGGAGAAATCTGCCATGTCGAAAGTAAAGCCCGAGAAATCGTGGATTCCATCCGCGCCAAGCGACAATTACTGGCGCATCTGCCTAAGCGAAAAGCCCTTTATTTTATTTGGAAAGACCCATATATGGTGGCTGGTCCTAATACCTTTATTTCCCACATGATGGCTGAAGCGGGTTTTGAAAATGTCGCTCCAAATTCCGAGCAGCGCTACCCCAGTTTAAGCCTCAGTGAGGTAAAGGCGCTTCACCCAGATGTAATTTTATTGAGTTCGGAGCCCTATGCCTTTAAAAGTGCGGATACTTTAGATTTTTGGGATGGCAGCCAAGAAGTTCGCATGGTAGACGGCGAGCTTTTCAGTTGGTATGGAGACCGAATGCTTAAAGCTTTTGAGCGGTTTAAGCGGTTTTAATTTCCACAGTTCATCATTCCTTTAGCCTCTTTTTCCGATCTCTTATTTCTTCTATTTTTAAGATCACGCCACTAATGGGAGAAACCTTAACTACTGGACTGCCAGGTTCTAGATAAAAAATATAGGAACTATTCTTGCCGATAATTTCTACAGTAGCTTCCTCCTCGTTAAGGAAATATAATTTATCGTTGAATACGACCTCATTGTTCGTTATACGTTTCTTCAGCTTATTCCCGTTGCCCAAGCCGGTGCCTACATAAAAGCCGACTAAAAACAAAGCAATCATAAAGAGAGCGAGGTAAAAAAAGGAGGAACGCATTTCCTCCGTGTTTAAACCCTCTTTCATTTTAAAACTCTTCTTAAACCAGCGCTTTTCGCGCTGATTCACAAGAATTTTGGGCAAACCAAAAAGGGCGAATATTAATACCAGAAATACCACGAAACCTGCTGAGCTGGAAGTCATTTTAGCAATAGGACTAATCAGGATATCCAAAACATCGGAGTAGTTTAAGATATTAATATCCAGATGGTTGTAATAGAGGCTTTCGTTTAAAATACCCATAAGGATAAGGTAGATATATCCTAAAGTCACCACCCCTTGAATTTCTTGAAAGGAACTAAGCTTTTTCATGCCAGCAATTTAAGCATCAAATGCTTTGCTTGTAAAGTGGGGTATTTTTGAAACACGTAGGAATGTAGAGTTAGCGGATGGGCATGATCTAGGAGCGGTTTTAATGCTGGTTCGCGTTAATTAACACGAACCGATATAAAATCTCATAGCGGCAGCGATCTTAAAAAATCATGTCACCCCTAAAAGGGTTGGTTTTCTTTATTGGCCCTTTTCTATAATCATGGCATCCCTGCGGGATTCATAGTAATGAGGAAAATTAGAAGCTTTTCAGAATTTGTTAAGCCCCGCTGCAAAAGACTAGCAGGACGACATCTCGATAGAAACCCGACGAGATTCATTATGATGTGCAACTGCTTATTTTTAATTAACTCAAAAAAAACTTCACGTCATACCCACTCTATTCTCGTTATTCTTGATTTCATTAGGACTGCCAACAGTCATTATTTTCTAATTTAAGGTTGTTGACTAATTTGTGATAAATATTTGAATAATTAAAGACGTACTATCAAAAATTAGGGGATCAAGTAAGTAATTTATGAAAATCGAGTGGCAATGTGAAAAATAAAAAGGGGGTAATCTTTAAAAAAACGGAATTACTCTACAGTAGCTTTGTGGCGCAAAATGCTATTTTGTGACTTTATCCGATCCAATAATATGATCAATCATTCCCTTAAAAATAAAGCCGTGAAAGGGCAGTACCGC
The DNA here is from genome assembly GCA_963977415.1 of uncultured Schleiferiaceae bacterium. GTDB lineage: Bacteria > Bacteroidota > Bacteroidia > Flavobacteriales > Schleiferiaceae > Croceimicrobium. Next base: position 39,715 of record CAXBOS010000013.1, read on the forward strand.
GTACCAATACAACCTACCGGCTAAACCCAAGGGACGAAAAGTGGCGGTTTGTATTAGCTCATCTTTTTCCATCCTAAATTCTAGCCAAGCTTCTCCGGGCAGTTTCATTTCTGCAAATAGAAGCAAGCGCCCTTCTTCTTTACTAGCATATAATACCCGCCAAAAATCAATTGCATCGCCAACATTAATACTATGAGGACTAGTGCGCCCTCTTCGCAGACCTACCCCGCCAAAAATCTTATCGATAAAACCTCTTACTTGCCAAAGCCAAGTTCCATAATACCAGCCATTGTTTCCTCCTATCCTCCAGATACGATCAATACTCGCTTCACGGTTCTTAATTTTACGTTTTTGAGTATCCTTAAAGCAACCAAAAGTGGGTACTCTTGTAAAATCAGAGATATTAAAGTTTAAACCACTACTCGAGTAGGCATCCTTCCAGCTAGACAAAATTTCGTTGTTCTCTATCTTGCTGAAAGCTCTTTTTAAAGCTTCTTGATAGCTTAAGGGCTCTACCTCTAATAAGTCGTTGATGCGTCTATCGCGGCATACTACCTCTATTTTCATACTGTTTACTAAGGAAGTCGCCAATTGATAAGAAGTAGAGGTTACGAAGTATAACCAGTACGAAGACAAACGAGGCGTCATTACAGGAATGGTAATAATGGTTCGCTTTAAATTACGCTCTTTCCCAAATTGCAGAAGCATGTTTTTATAGGTCAATATATCGGGCCCGCCAATATCAAAATCTTGATTAAAGGTTTTGGGGTTAAATATGGAACGCGACAGAAAAGAGATCACATCTGAAATACCAATCGGTTGACATTTTGTATTCAACCATTTGGGCGTTACCATAATAGGAAGCTTTTCCACTATATCTCTAATAATTTCGAAGGAGGCACTGCCTGATCCAATGATTATTCCCGCTCGTAAAGCCGTGAAATTATAAGCGCCCTTTCCTAACTGAACTTCCACATTTTTACGGGAAGCCAAATGATTAGATAGTTTTGTTTCATTAACTATACCGCCCAAATAAACGACGTGCTGAACCTTGGTTTTACTAATCGCTTCTCTAAAATTAATGGCCGATTTCTCCTCTAGAGCTTTATAATCACCCGAAGCAGACATCGAGTGTACTAAATAGAAAGCGCCATCAATATCCTGGGGAATATTGCCTAGGGTTTTTTCGTCCAATAAGTCTAAGGTAATTACCGATAAATTCTCTTTAAGCGATTCAGGGGGATTAAACCTTTTTATATCCCGCACGCAGCATACTACTTCGTGCCCAGCTTCAATTAATGTGGGTAATAGTCTTTTACCGATGTAGCCGGTAGAGCCGGTTAGTAATATTTTCATTGATTTAATTCCTGATTGGGTCTAAGAGACCTATGAAGTCAACAAGAGATGAACGACTTAGTTCTGATGTGCAAAACCGACCAGGCGTCGTTGGGGTGAATTTAGTCATTTATGGATATTAATGACTAAATAACGTGAATTCGACCTAAAATCAGGCCTCAGACCCCTTATAAATAGTGGAATTCAAGCATATGCAGTGAAGCAATAGCGGGCTATTGCGAGAAGCAGAGGCGCGGAAGGCCGCTTTTAAGAAGGGGACTAAGAGATTTTTCCAATAAAAGTGAAAATACTTCATCTAGTTCATTTGCTGTAGCCCGCTACAGCTGCACAATCTAGACTTGTCTTTTCTTTTTATTGAAAATCTGAAGCTATGATTTATAGTCGAACTCACGTTAAATAGTTTTACCTTTTCGGGATTCGCAAAACACAGATGAACGCAGATTTGACCGATTGTTGCGGAAACAGCAGCTCTATGGAGGTCCTTTGCTGTTAATCTTCAGAAATCACCAATGAATCAATAGAACGATATGAATCGAGTTGTCGCACCGCTGGTGCTTGGGGTTTCTTTTTACTTTTTTACTATCGAGATGTCGGCCCGATAGGGCTTTTATATTGAGGCTAATCAAATTGATGTGGTATTTTTAAACATATAGTGTCCTGTTCCGAGAATCCGCAGCTGCCGCAGCTTATGGTTGGTTGTGCATGATCAAGGCTACCGCGAATTCGCAGCTGCCGCAGCTCATTTAATTGCATGCCGCTACCATTGAATTACTGCCGAATTACCATTGAATTACAAAAACGATTACCTCCATTAATTGCACAAAACATTCTCAAATCTCAAAGCAACGCGGTCTCGCATCTCAAAGCGCTAGCGGTCTCAAAAAAGCACAGCGTACCGTTTACTAAGCCAATAGCTTCTTCACCATTCCTGGGCCTTCGTATATGAAACCCGTATAAACCTGCACCAACGAGGCGCCGGCAGCGAGTTTTTCACGGTAATCGGCAGCGGTGCTAATTCCCCCCACGGCAATAATAGGAATACGACCTTGCGATTTCGTGCTTAGGTATTTTATCACTTCGGTAGAACGGGCTCTTACCGGCTTACCACTTAATCCGCCCATGCCTATTGCTTCAACGGTGGCGGCATCAGTTTTTAAACCTTCGCGTGAAATAGTAGTATTGGTAGCGATAAGACCGTCTATTTTAGTTTCTTCCACAATTTCAATAATGTCATCTAACTGGCTATCCGTTAAATCGGGAGCGATTTTTAACAAGATGGGACGTGGCTTCGGGAAGTTGGCATTGTCTTTCTTTAAAGCGGAAAGCAAGGCCTTTAGGGGCTCTTTCTCCTGCAATTCCCTCAAATTGGGGGTATTGGGTGAAGATACATTTACCACAAAATAATCGACATGCGGGTGCAGCGCTTGTAAGCAGATTCGATAATCATCTAAGGCATTTTCATTGGGCGTAACTTTATTTTTTCCAATATTTCCGCCAATAATTACACGATGGTTTTTACGCTTGCGCAGACGCGTAACAAGGGCTTCAACGCCTTCATTATTAAAACCCATCCTGTTAATTAGGGCGCCATCTGCCGGAAGGCGAAAAAGACGAGGCTTCGGATTACCCGCCTGATCCTTAGGGGTTACCGTGCCCACTTCGATAAAACCAAATCCGTAATTCGCTAATTCCTCGAAAAGCTTGCCATCCTTATCAAAACCCGCCGCTAAACCAATGCGATTGGGAAATTTCAAGCCAAAAAGCTCTACCTCTTCACTAGTCTTGGTTGGCATAAATAACATGCGATTTACCGCCGCAACGCCAGGAATTTTATGAATATTCTTAATTAAGGAGAAGGTAAAATGATGTGCCTTTTCGGGCGAAAGCCTAAAGAAAAGTGGACGAAGGAGGCTTTTGTACATACGTAGAATTTCGCGCAAAGGTAGGACAAAGCGTATTTACCCTAAAGTAAATTTCAGCTAAATCTGTGACGACGATAAAGTACCGTGCTAACGAGAATAAGTAGAATGACCATCGCAAGAATATAAAAAAATTGCACAGGGAAACCCCTTTCCAAAACGGGAAGCGCGAAGCTTGAACTACTGCTATTGGTTTGAAATTTAAGAAGCTCTTGGTCCCCAAATTTCAATTGATGGAAATTAACCGCCTGCGGATAAATATTGTGCAGAATTTTATTGTTGAAGCGGTATTGCTCCTGCTTCTTTAGGATAAATATCCATTGATAACGAGACTGATGTGCATGCCCATCTTGCGGAAGCACGCCCAAATTGCGGGCTTTTATAATGCTCCTTTCCGTGCTCAAATAAAGGGAAGAATGCAAGTTGCGATAGACGGCAAGTTGCCAATGTTTTATAGTTTCCGCGTCCTATAAATTAGAATTACTAGCCACAGAAAAACTAAATCAAATAAGGCTATTAGCGAAAAAATAAACGGGTGGTGTATGTGATTAATCAAAAAATAAAGGAAAAAGTCAAGCCCTACTTTGGGGCTAAGACTATTCAAATTATGATAAACCGCACTTTGATAAGTAAGCTCTAAAGAATTGATCATCAATGCGTTTAAAAGTCCAAAAGCAAAAATTATCAATATCCACTTAAATGTCACCTTCAAAAAACTAAAAAGGGGCTTTATCGAGTACGGTAATGCGAACTTTTTTCTTCTTTAACTTACTGTTGTTCAAACTCTCGGCAATTTTATGAGCCTTAGAGCGAGTAACCGCTACATAGGCGCAATCTTGCTTTAGCTCAATATAACCCAGTTCATCGCTTGTTAATTGGCCTTGTTTTATAAAAAGTCCTGCTATATCGCCCTTCGAAATTTTATCCTTACGTCCGCCAGTAATAAACAAAGTCTCCCATTCGCTGGGCATGGGTTTAGGATAGGATTCTATTTCAATACGCTCCTCCCCTTTGATAAAGCTTGGAAGGTTTTCTCCCTTTTCAGAGATGAGATAAGCCACACCTTCACTGTGCATTCGGGCGGTTCGGCCATTGCGATGGGTAAACTCCTCTTCTTTATAAGGCAATTCGTAATGAATGATATAGTCGAGTTCGGGTACATCTATACCCCTAGCCGCTAAGTCGCTGGCCAACAAAATACGGCTGGTACCATTACGAAACTGAATTAAGGATTCTTCGCGATCGCGTTGATCCATGCCTCCGAAAAAGCAGGTATGACTAATTTTTTGTTGTTCTAACCATTCACTCACGTTCATTAAAGTTTCTTTCAAGTTGAAGAAGACAATGCCGCGACCCGGTTGGGTAGAATTTAAAAGCTTTACTAAAAAACGTGTTTTTTCCTTTGGAGGAACGAGCAGCTGTTTAATACCTAAACGCGAAGTAGCTTGGGCGCTGAAGTTTAATATTTCGGGGTTGCGCATGCGCACGAAACCTGGAATTTCGCCACGATCCGTGGCGGAAGTAAGCACCTTTCTTTCTAATTTAGGAAGGGCGTCAATAATGGCCTTCATCTCTTTTTCGAAACCTATTTCTAAAGATTTATCAAATTCGTCGAGAATGAGGCTATGAATGTATTTGGTTTCGAAAGTATGACGTGCAAAATGATCAGCTACTCTGCCAGGGGTACCAATTAAAACCGCAGGACGATGCTGTAGTTCTAGCTTATCCTTACTGGTACTGCGTCCACCATAAATTGCATTTATTTTAAAGCCCGTACCCATTTGGCGACTTACCTGCTCAATTTGGGTAGCCAGTTCGCGCGAAGGAACAAGGATCAAGGCTTGCACCTCATCTAAATCAGGGTCAAGAAATTGCAAAAGCGGCAAGAGGAAGGCTAGGGTTTTACCAGAACCCGTGGGAGAAAGTAAAATCAACTCGGAGCTCGTGCTGATCTTTTCTATAGCGGCCAACTGCATCTTTTTCAAGCGCTCTATGCCAAGCTTTGCTAAAATTTCTGACTGATCTTTATTCATGCGGCAAAGTTAGCCAAAGTATAGGGGAAAAGAATACTTCTAAAATCAAGAGTTCTTAATTTCTGAAGACCGTTTATTGATCTCTAAACTTGTTGCCACAGTAAATAAAAAGTTCTGAAATAGATAAGTTTTTCAAATTTACTTTTTGGCGCGGCTGAAAGAGGCAAAAACCTTTATTTTGCACGCGATGAGATATCATGTAAAACACGAAAGCTTACAGGCTTTTCTCAACCCTCTTACTTTAAGGATTAGTGCGATACTTTCACTCTTTAGTCCGAGGAAAATACCATTAGCAACGACTCTTGAGAAAAAAGGAGAATCTCCATTTTTCTTAATTGGATCGGGAAGATCAGGCACAACTTTATTAAGAACCATACTCAATCAACATCCCGACATTTGCATTCCTCCCGAATCACATGGCGCTATTCCCAATGCGGTTAAGCAGTATTACATCGGTGGAGAAAGTGGTTGGCAACGCTTAATATCCTTATCTATCGGCGAGTTTTTAAGACATACCAACTTTAAACTTTGGAAAACAGACTTACAGAAAAACATCAGCGAGCTGTATGAGTTAAGTCCAGAAAAACAATCCCTTAGAGCTATAATTGACTATATCTACCGAGAATATATTAAGAAACATAAAATAGGCGCTAGTCGTTGGGGCGATAAAACTCCTTTTAATACCCTGCGTTTAAAATGGATACTAAAACTTTATCCCAATGCCAAGTTTGTATTTGTATTGAGAGACCCGCGTGCGGTTGCTTCCTCCTTCCGCAAGAGCGAAATAAATCCTCATTTACATGAAAGTGCCTTACGTTGGAAAGCTTCGATTAAGGCCTTTGAAAAGTTAGGACAAAATTCCAAAAGCAATACATTGCTGCTCAAGTACGAAGATTTAGTTATGGAACCAGAAGCTATTATCCGCAAGGTCTGCCTCTTTTTAAACATAGAATTCCAAACGACCATGCTAACCGAAAGAAGAGCCTTTAGCGGCGATGGAACCATTGCGCACCACAAAAACTCGCAACGTAAAATTAATCGCACCTCTCTCGAAAAGTGGCGAGAGTTTCTAAGCAAAGAGGAAATTAAAAATATCGAAAGTATAACAGGATCACTCTTAACCAATTATGGCTACAGCAAATTCGAGCAATAAATTCGAGATATCCAAGCCTGAAAGATTACAGGAATTGCCCGATTTCTATATTTTGGGAGCGCCAAAATGCGGGACTACCGCCATGGCTGCTTATTTAAGTGAGAACCCCGAGATATTATTTTCGCATCCAAAAGAAACTAATTTCTTTAATACGGATCACAAAGAGCAAGAGCTTTTTAAAACTTTAGATGAGTATTTAGATTTTGCTTTTCCCAAACATAAAGGCGCTAAGCTAAAAGGAGAAGGCTCGGTTTGGTACCTATTTTCAGAGCATGCCACTGCCAATATATTGTCGCTTAAGGAAGATGCTAAATTTGTGGTAATGCTGCGCGAGCCCGCCGAACTAGTTTATGCTTTGCATAGCACCTATTTACTAGGAGTAATGGAAAATGAGGACGATTTTGAGAAGGCTTGGCGACTACAAGATCAGCGCTCGAAGTCTATGGCCCTGCCTCCTACTTGTCCCGAGCCTAAACTCTTGCAATATGGCAAAGTAGGTAAACTAGGTACTCAGGTAGAAAGCTTATTAAATTGTGTTTCTAACCCAAAACAGATTCACTTTATTATTTACGACGACTTTAAAAAAGACACGCAAGCTGAGTACAAGAAACTATTGCATTTTTTAGGGCTTAAAGATGACGGAAGGACCGATTTCAGTGCCATAAATGTTGCCGCCAAAACAAAAAACAAATCGTTGGGTAAAAGCATTTCTGCCCTTACTCAGAATAAAGCGCTCTATCGCTTAAAGCGAAGTTTAGGTTTTAAGATGGGATCTGGCCCCATGGTTAAGCTTTTAGCCAAAAACCGAGTAATTGCAAAGCGTGAAGAGTTGCGGCCAGAGTTTAAAAGCGAGCTGCGTGCTTACTTTAAAGAAGACGTTAAAAAGCTAGAAGCCTTAATAAATCGTGACTTAAAATCTTGGTATGATTAAACTGCTCTACTTAGCGCCTAATAAAGCGACTTTTGTAAAAAAGGATTTGAAGTTTTTAAGCGAGCGATATCAGGTAATCTATGCTGAGCATGACTGGCGAGATAAAAGTACTGTACCGCTGCGGTTTCTGCAACAAACCATATTCCTTCTACAGCACATTTGGACAGCCCAAATTGTGATGATTATGTTTGCTGGTTACTGGTCTATCCTACCCGCTTTTTTTGGACGCCTTTTCGGGAAACGAGTACATATAATACTTGGCGGCACGGAAGCCGTTTCTTACCCCGGGTTTAAGTATGGTAGCTTACGAAAGCCAATATGGTCGTGGTTTATTAAAAACTCCTATCGATTGGCCCACCACATCATTCCTGTGCATGAGTCATTAGCTTACTATCATGATACTTATTACGATAATTCCTATCAAGGGTATCAGCACTTCTTTCCTAAAATTAAGGCGCAGTGCACCACCATTTACAATGGCTATGAAGCAGAACGATTTGCAATAGATTTGCAGCAAAAAATCCCCAACACCTTTGTTTGTATTGCCTACGTTCCTAATGAAATGAATTTCCTTCGCAAAGGAATCGACTTATTGTTTGTACTAGCCAATGCCTATCCAAACGCGAAATTTAGGATTATCGGTTTTCACGAAGAGTATAAAAAGTTACGAAATGATATTCCAGCAAATGTAGAATGCCTCCCCCCTTTGGAGCAGGAAGAGTTCTTCAAGCTACTTATAGAAAGTGAGTATTGCTTGCAACTTTCTATTTCAGAAGGCTTTCCTAATGGAATTTGCGAAGCTATGCTTAGCGGCTGCATTCCTATTGGTTCTGCTGCTAATGGTTTACCCTTAATTATTGGTGATACGGGCTTAGTGCTAGAGAAATATGACTCTCAACTTTTATTGGAAGAGTTCGCTAAAATCTATGAGAAGCCTAGTCTTGAAAAAAGAGCCTTAGGCAAAAGTGCCCGAAAAAGAATCATCGAGAATTTCCCTCTTAGTAGGCGAGCGCAAGAGTTTTACGATCTAATTGATAATGATTTGAAAAGGAAATAGAGCTGAAAAAACTTCCTTTAGCGTATGACCTGAATGGTACCACTTTCGGTACGTTGCTCATATATATTTCCATAAGCGATTTTGTAAACCAAGGTGCTGCTATTAATTTCGGTCCCATTAAAGGTTCCGTCGAAGTATTCTTCAGCATCATAAGATTCAAAGATTAAGATGCCCCAACGATTATAAATGCTCCAATGGTAGTAGTTGAGATCGCAATTACTAAGAGGCCTAATTCGGTCATTTAGGCCATCTCCATTAGGGGTAAAAGCGTTAGCAATAAACATTTCGCAGCTACAATCGAAAAAATCGTAAGACACAAAAATGGTTGTATCAATGCAAGCTTCGGAAATGCTTAACCTATAAATAGAGGTTGTGGTAATTTCATAATTATTGAAGCTACGGCCATCTGGTAGTCTCACATCTAAATCGCTGGGAATATTTAATTTCAAGGTATCTCCCACACAATAAGAACGCTCAGTACCAAATAGTGAACTTGTTAAAATAGCAGCTGAATATATGGGCTGGACTATGAAAGTATCTAAAACTGAACAACCTGTAAATGGGTCCACTGCTTCATAATGATAAGTTCCCGCTGTATAAATAACTCTCTGTGAATTAGAACTACCATTATCCCAGTTGATGCTGAGTAAGTTTGGGTCTAAGTTGACAATAACACTGTCACAAACTTCAAAATCTGGCATAGGATTAAAATTAGGCTCCAGCACCTCCACAAATACCGTATCCGAAAAACCGCAGCCATTCTGGTTAATTCCAGTTAAAATGTAAGTGCCATTCTGAAAAAAAGTTCGAGACCTGCCTGTGTCGCCGTCATTCCAAAGTATGGCGCTAATGTTAGCGGGCAGATTTATTTGCACTTGATTACAAGAAGAAAAAAGGGGCGGTAAAATCCCTGGAGCAACGCAAGAACCCGAAATTACATATTCCTCATGCCTACCTCTGTTAGTTTGATTGACACTAGGACCAAAAAAGCCAGGAAAAGTTGCCCAAGAGGGTGAGGCATTATGATTGCGATAGGCCAATTCATAATTATTGGGACTGTAAAAGGGCGCTACTAAATTGTAGTCAACCGTGAATTTCTGGTTAGGGTTTATCGAGTAGACACCATAATAATGACTAAGCCCATTAGGCAAAGATATTCCCGTTTGATTTACAGGCGCAGAATCTACTCTATACAGATGAATTCCATCTGTACCTGGGTCAGCTTGAATGGATACAGCATCGGTTTGAGCCTGCTGCATATTAAGCGGTGAAGAGCTTTGTGCCCCGTATAAATAAATAGAGCTATTACCAACTGGTGCGGAAGACAGCTCGGTGAGAGCCCCTCCTATTCTCGTGCCATTAAGTGCGCCCTTCACATCATTTATAGTGGTACTTGCATTTCCTTCATTAAAATCCCAAGCCGCAATTAATCCTGGTTCAGTGGCTAAAACCTGACGACACATTTGATCTCTCACTTGACTTTCTGATAGTGCAATATCCCATAGCCTAACCTCATCGATACCTCCATTAAAGTGAACTACTGGACTAGATGGACCTCTTTCATGATAACCTATATCCGCTTCTCCTGTTGGACTATTTACCAATTGAGTTGCGCTACCATTATAAGATCCAGATAACTCAACACCGTTTACATAAATTTTAATGTCATTCGCATCAATAATCACAGCGCTCACATGAAACCAGTCATTGTGCAAATTGGTATAATTACAAACCTTTACTCTTCGCGACGCGAGACCAAATCCACCATCTCCATCTGCAAAAGCAGCTTGTGCCCTATTACTGGCGACGTGAAGCCATATTCCGTGCCAATCTGAACCATCGCTAGAACTCGAAAAAACGGGATTAATAGTTGTTTGAGGATTGGGCTTTACCCAAGCCATAATGGTTACGGGAAGTGTAAGGTTATTAAGAACTGGCCCTAGATTTACTCTATCGTCATTGCTGTCAAAATCAATCGAGTTTCCTGGTCCAACATTATTTGCTACTTGCGAAAATGAAAACTGAAATAGGATAATAAAAATAAAAAAGTAGCGAAGTCTTGGAAATTGCATCTAAATAAGGTTAAACAAATATAAATTTTATTACTTTATTCACAATCCTCTTTTACTCAAAACCCTGCGATGCTAATTTTCTAAAATAAATCGTAAACATTGGAGTCACATCAGCAAACAAAACTCTAAAATTGGATTTTCGTAAGATGTAGGAAGGAATTGAGAAAAATGTTTAAACTTCGCAAAAGCATATAAACCTAAATTGACAGCACCAATTGACAAGCTCTAAACTCTATATTCTACTTTCTGCTTTAATTATTAGCCTTTCGTGCTGGTCACAAACAGACACGACTGACTTAGCAAATAATGTTCAAGAAAGCCATAAAAACGATAGTATACTTTCCCTTTACAATCAAAGAATTGAACAAGTTGAGCAGCTTCGAAAAGTTGACTCTTTGAAGAAGCAAGATTTAGAAGAGCAAATTAATAAGCTAAAAACTACCGATAACTTACAGAAAGACGAACTTTTAAAGCAATTAGCCGAAATTGAAGCGGCGGCCCAATCAAGGCTCGACCAAAAAAAAGCGCATATAAATTCCCTTAAGAAAAAAGTGAAGGGCTTTCCTGTTTTAGGCGCAGGCACGGATACCTTATACTTTATTTACACCAAAATTGGCGCGTCTACTGCCGAAGATAGAGCCAAGGGCGTAAGTCGTAAAATCCAGGAATTATACGAGGATGACTATCTAGTTTTAGATTCCTTAAAATGGGTAAAAACTGAAAATACTGCCGACATTCTTTACCGCGACAAGATCGTTGCCAGCATCTCCGAAAGCGATGCCCTTTGGGAAGATCAGTCTTACGAGAGCCTTGCAGCCAATCGGTTAGAGCTCATTAAAAGTTCCATCACACAGGCGCAAATAGACAATAGCTTTATTAAAATTTCCATCCGCATTTTATTGGTAATCGTAGTTATCGCCCTTACCTGGCTTGCGCTAAGATTGGTTAGTAAAGGGAAAGACCGACTTCTAATTCTGATAGAACGAAAGGAGAGTATCTGGTTTAAAGACCTTTCCTATAAAGACTATACTTTTTTAAGCGTAGCGCAGCAACTGCAAGGCATTGGTATTTTCGTTAAACTTTTTCAATGGCTAATTTATGCGATTCTCTTTTACATCGCATTACCAATAATCTTTAGCATTTTCCCCTTCTCAAGAAATTGGGCTAATACCCTTTTCCAGCTCATTTGGTCGCCCTTTAAAAGCTTAATTCTTTCGGTTTGGGATTATCTCCCTAACCTCTTTAGTATTCTGGTTATCTACTTTGTAATGCGCTATGTGATTCGCTTTGTAAAGTATATTTTTAGTGAAATTGAAGAAGAGAAGTTAAAGATTAATGGCTTTCATGCCGACTGGTCAATGCCCACTTATAGCATTGTGCGTTTTCTGCTTTATGCCTTTATGTTCGTGCTTATTTTCCCCTATTTACCCGGCTCCGACTCCAATATCTTTAAAGGCGTATCGGTATTTATTGGGGTATTATTTTCTTTGGGCTCCTCCTCTGCTATTGCTAATATGGTAGCGGGCTTAGTAATCACCTATATGCGTCCCTTTAAAATTGGTGATCGTATTAGGATTGGCGATGTAGCGGGCGATGTTTTAGAAAAGACACTTTTAGTAACACGTTTACGCACCATCAAAAATGAAATAATTACCATTCCCAATTCGGCCGTGCTAAACGGAAACACCACTAACTATACCAGCGCCAGTAAAGAACTCGGTTTAATTATTCACAGCAGTGTTACTATTGGTTACGATGTACCTTGGAATAAAGTACATGCGGCCTTAAATGAAGCGGCGGGTAGAACAGAGTTTCTTTTAAAAGAACCGAAACCCTTTGTTTTACAAACAAGCCTCGAAGACTTTTATGTGGCTTATCAAATTAATGCTTACACCCGCGAAGCGCAGAAGCAAGCGTTCATTTATTCGAACTTACATCAGAGTATTCAGGATGTATTTAATGAGCAGGGCATTGAAATCCTTTCTCCCCATTATCGCGCCGCCCGAGATGGCAATATGACTACCATTCCTGCCGACTATTTACCGAAAGACTATGAGGCGCCTAGTTTTAGGGTAAAGACGGATAAGAAGTAGTGGAACGGCATACTCTACTGCGTCTAAGGAAGGTAATCTTAGAGAAGTAAATATCTCGATAATTGGATGACCTTATAAGTTAAAGGTCCTCCTTTTAAAACTTTACCTCGTCAAGGTAAGATGGCCATTGGTCATTTTTGAGGTTCCTGTTTGATCAAAGTAAGTAAGTAAGTACCCAATAGTATACCCCTTCTGTGCATGGTTGGCCATTGAAACTGCCGTCCCAGCCCTGAGAATCTATTGAACCAGCATAGACTTTTTGACCATGTCTATTGAAAACACTTAGATCTCCATAGATATTATTTTCAATTTTGATTGGTAAGAAATAGTCATTTATTCCGTCATTATTAGGGGTAAAAACATTTGGCATTCCAACCTTAACTTGACAGTCGATAAAATCAATAGAAATCGTATCGTAAAAGACACCACATGGGTGGCTCACCTCGACCCAATAAGTCTGAGAATTATTGACAACAAACATGGAATCCATTGAGCCATCCTGCCATAGATACTCGGCATTTGATATTGAAGCATCAATAACCATTAATTCACCCAGACAAATTGTTGTATCACGACCAAGATTCAATGGATTTTCAGAGAAGACTTCTACAGTTGCTTGAGCAGTATCCCATTTAGTGTAAGCAAGGTAGGTTGTACTCTCTGTCGGTGAAACCATTAGGCGTGGATTCGTCGATAAAATAGTATTAGGCTCAGACTTAACCGCCCACCCTATAATTGAGTCAATGTTTACGAACAATTCAACCGAGTCTCCTAAACATAGGGTGGTATCCCTTGATACTCGCAGATGAAATTCTTGCACCACAACATCATCAATAAAATAATATGCATGGGAATTAGTATTAAGGGCTGTTGATGTTATTCTTTCGATGATCATGCTACTATCATTAAAGAAGTTACCAATTGTCATATACTTAAAGGGCAAATTAGCTTCAAAAACACCTTCTATTTTGACCCAATTAGCAGTGTCCGATATCACCCTCGTTTCATTAATCTGAGGTGGCAAATTTAAAACACCATATAAGTTAGGGAGATTTACTTGAAATTCTGAAAAATAAAATCCAATACTATTGGTCGCAAACTGAGCATAATCTTCAAGTGATATATAAGCTGACGCCTCATACCATTTGCCAACTTCTAGAGGATAGTCTAACTTTACTGAAAGGTACTCCCTGTATGGGATAGCCAAGGGTGCAACATGATACATCGTGATGAACCCCGCCATTACATTACCCGTTCTTGGGCTTTGCGCCCCTATCATGTTGTATGGACTAGAGGTGGCGTGAGCAACACAGTTAGTATCAACGATTGTGCTAAATATATCACAGGTACCTTGTGTAGCCATGTACCAGGATTCAACAGCATTAATAAATTCTGTCTGAGTTTGTATGAAAGCGCATGGTAAAGAATCATAATTTTCAAAGCTCGGGTTAGGAACGAGGTTTTGCCCTGAGGCATTATAGCATATAACAAAGAATACTATGAGCAGGGTACTTTTCAACTGGCGAAGCTTAAATTTTCAAAACTCTAATATAGGTAAAGACAATTTTAAATGCATCAAAATGGTCAATTTTATGTCCTTTAAATGAGAACAAATTAAGAAATTGCTTTTTTTTTGAATCTAAACTAAATTATTCGCTCTCCGAATATTGCAAAATATCCGCAGGCTGACAATCGAGTGCTTTGCAAATAGCATCTAAAGTTGAGAAACGAATCGCTTTGGCTTTTCCAGATCTTAAAATTGAGATATTTGCGGTTGTTATTCCCACTATTTCAGCCAGTTCTTTACTCTTCATTTTCTTTTTAGCTAGCATAACATCGAGGTTTATTATAATCGCCATAAGCTAAACCGTTAATTCATTTTCCTCTTTCAAACTCTTCGCAAGATCAAGTGTGCCGCTTTGAATGATGAAAAATATACCAATAATCGCTAAAAACAGTGGAACCAATATTTCTTGATCGTAACCCAACTCAATTTTACCATTCACCATTTTACCTATCCACTGAGCGAAAATAAGAGCAAATGAAATAAGACTGGCCAGTAAAAAATGATTTCCTGATTTTCTCAAGTAACGAATAATGTTACCCGAAAAATATTTATCTGATAATAATATTCTTGCCATTCTTCTAAGAAAATACAAGCCCCTTAGAAATACCAAAGACTTAACTAAGGTTACAGTAAATACAAGCCAATAAAACAGATCCCACTCCTGCGCACTCACATTTTCATTGGTGATATTAACCAGTCCAAAGGGAATCATGAATAGTACTGCGATAAACCCTATAACCTGGAGGGTATATAGAACATCGACTAAGGTTTTGAATAAAATTGTCTTTTTCATCTTTGAAGATTAGGTTTTCAAAGATAGTTTTATTATTGAAAAACAATAATAAATTAACCATAAACAATAATAAAATTAGCCAAGGCCCATTTAATTCACTCCCTTGGCGGAGCCACTAATTCCAGTTCTTGACTTTCCAACTCTTTTAAAGCAGGAATGAAATAGTATCCCTTGCCTATCTTAAGATTTGCATAATAAGAATCTTTTTGTGTGATTTCCTGATAAAGAGCGGCCGATTCTTTCTCTTCCTTAGTATTAGCCTGAGGATAATCGCGAATATAGACCTCAACATAAGCTTCTTGTTTGTTGAATACAAAGGGCACCTCCGCGGTGTTTATCATCACCTGCTTTAACTCACGTTCAGTAAGCATTTCAGGAATATTTATATGGACAAATAAACTCTTGGTACCATCAGCAGGTGATACTTGTAGCTGATAATACCCATCAGCATTAGCATCAATAAAATGCTTCTTAGTACCACAACTAAGTACGCTGAAAAACATGGCTATAAAAAGTACCTTGTTCATATTCTAATTTCAGTTTTTATTTTGGCAATTTAATAAGTACCTCAGTTCCCTGCCCTACTTGTGATTTTATTTCTAAAGAACCCTGCATAGCCTTTAAAAAGTCAATACTTAAAGCGATTCCTAATCCAGTGCCTTTTTCATTGCTCGTTCCCATAGATGAGGCATGTTTTTCTAGCCCCATCAATCGCTTTGCTTCCTCCTTGCTCATCCCTAGGCCAAAGTCCTTTATACTAATAAGATGGATGTCTTTTGTTAGTTGGTAGGTAATAATAATTTCTGAGCCTTGTTTAGAAAATTTTATCGCATTAGAACAAATATTTCGAATCACAAGGTTAAGCATACTCTCGTCGGCTTGCAAGGTAATCTGCTCACCTAAGCCTGTAGTTTTTATACTTAAGCCTTTAGCTTCGCTCTGACTTTCTAGCTCCAAAAATGTCTTTTTGAGCAAGTTATTTAAATTCAGAGCATCAATTTTAGGCTCTAGCGCTTCTTTTTGATTTAAAACCCAATTAAGCAAATTCTCAATCAAAAAGTTTACGCTTACCGCTGATGCCTCTAATTTAGACATCATGTCTTTCAAATCATCCCTACTTATCATTCCCTGGTTATACAAGTGTAAAACTCCCGTTAAAGAAGACATTGGATTACGGATGTCATGGGCTACAATGGCAATAAGTTTATTTTTAAAGATCAACGAAGCCTCTAGTTCTTCATTTAATTCTTGTTGCTTGGCATTTAGCTTTTTATAATTCTCCTTTTGTCTAAAGAAAACATAGGCCAAGACAACAATTAATAATAGCACTGTGATTAAGATTATAAATCTCAGTTTAGCTTTATCACTTTCGGCTACTAATACTGTATTTTCTAGCTTTTGATTATTCAACTCATTGGTAATACGAAAATCGTCTACTCTATTGTCAACCATTTCCTGCATGCCCTCTAGAGTATGCTTATGAGCTGAATCTAAAAAAACAAAAGCCGAATCCATAATCCCTAATTGCTCATACGAACGCGCTAAATAGCGAAAGTTCTCGCTAATATTATGACGATTCAGACCAACCACGGGGTTTTCATTGTACAGCTTGAAAGTCTCTACTGCCTTTCGATAATCACCCATTCTAAAATAAGTGAAACCTAAGTTTTTCAAGGCCAAGTACATTTCAGAGTTGTTATCTACACCTTTAGCCATTTTAAAGATCTTTTTCAAGACTTCAATGGCCAAATCCCATTTCTTTTCATCGCGGTATATCGCACCCAAGATATTCAGGTTGGAATAGTTTAACCATTCTTCTTTACCGCTAGCCTGATATTTTCGCGAAACCATGGCCGCGATTTTTGCTTCCTCATAGTTTTGACGTTCAAACTGAATTGCCGCTAAACGATTATAGTATAAAGACTTTATAAAAGACGAATCCAAAAGCTCAGCCAAGCTTTTAACAGTCATTAAATCTTCATAAGCTAAATCCAAACTCACTACAGAACGCAATATTTCTGCTCGATTAGCCTTGGTTTTTACCATTTGCTGAGCATCCCCCTTTTCTGAATATAAGGCATATAGTAGATCGGTTACCACTAAGGCGCTGTCCATTCTTCCCTCTGTAAAATACTGGTCAGACTTCTGATGTAAAGAGTCTATTAAATTTCCAGCACTTAGTTTTTGAGCATAAAGCTGTCCTGCAGGAAATCCGCAAAAAAGAACTAAAAAGAAAATAGAATGACAATATTGTTTAAGATTCATTTTTAAGCTCAAAAGGACCACTAAATTAAATTTTATAATTAATATATAAGCCTTTTAAATTTACAATATTCAATTTTTTTTTCAAGAATTAAAAAATTAGTATTTTGAATCTATTTTTAAGTCTTAGTCGAAGCTTTATCCAATATTTTATTACTATTTCTACTAATTTAAAGGAAGAACAATATCGATTTCCGTTCCTTTTCCTTTTTCCGATTTAATGACTAAGGATCCGCCAATAGCTTTTAAGAACTCTCGGCTTAGTTCCAAGCCAAGACCTGTGCCCTTTTCATGACTCGTTCCTTCTTGAGTTTCCTTCATACCGCTAGAAACACGTTGTAATAATTCGGTACTCATCCCTACGCCAAAATCCTTAATCACAACATGATGACCAGAAATATCCTCTTTGTAAGAGATAATAATCTCTGCATTATTAAAAGAAAATTTTATCGCGTTAGATAATAAATTACGAATTACTAAACCAAGCATCATTTCATCA
This sequence comes from uncultured Schleiferiaceae bacterium, assembly GCA_963977415.1. Classification (GTDB taxonomy): domain Bacteria; phylum Bacteroidota; class Bacteroidia; order Flavobacteriales; family Schleiferiaceae; genus Croceimicrobium. Next base: position 57,450 of record CAXBOS010000013.1, read on the forward strand.
GAGTTCAACTCTAAGTTTGCTTTAAAACCATAAACCTGTATTGATAAACCTTTGGATTTTGATTGTGCTTCTACCTCTTTCAAAGTTTTATCAATAAGCTTAGAAATATAGAATGGCTGAAGATTTGCCACTAAAGCTTGTTTTTGGTTTAAAACCCAATTTAAAAGGTTTTCAATCAAAAAGTTTACGCTTACTGCAGATGCTTCTAATTTAGACATCATATCTTTCAAATCATCTCTTCCAATTAAGCCCTCATTATACAAGTGGATTACACCTGTTAGGGAAGACATCGGGTTACGTATATCATGGGCAACAATACCGATTAGCTGATCCTTAAAACCGAGGGATTTCTCTAACTCTTGGTTTAATTCCTGTTGTTTAGCATTAAGCTTTTTATAACCTTGTTTCTGTCGGAAAAAGACTATCGCTAAAAGAATTATTAAAATCAAAACTATAATTAACATTAAGCTTTGCAGCTGAGACTTTTCTTTTTCAGCAATAAGTACAGAGTTTTCTAGTTTCTGATTATCCAATTCATTAGCAATTCTAAAGTTATCGGTTCTCTTATCTACAATGGCCTGCATGCCGTCAAGAGTATGCTTGTGAGCCGAGTCTAATGACATAAAAGCCGAATCCATAATTCCTAATTCCGCATAAGCTTTGGCAACTAATCGAAAGTTATCGCTTACGTTCATGCGATCGTAACTAATCCAATCGTAATTGCTATAAAGTTTAGCAGAATTAATCGCGCCTCGATAATCGCCCATACGATACTGCGCCATTCCTAAATTTTTGAGAGATAAATACATTTCTGCCGTATCATCCAAAGACTTCGCTTCCTCATAAGCTTTGCGCAGAATCTCAATCGACTTATCCCATTGCTCACGATCGCGGTAAATTGCCCCTAAAATGTTCAAATTTGAAAAGATGCGCCATTTATAATTCTTTAGCTCATCTATTTTTTGAGATTCTTTTACCGCTGCGATGGCCGCCTCGTAGTTTTTTCGCTCGTATTCAATTGCCCCTAATCGGTTGTAGTAATATGATTTTACCGTGCTGGGCTCAAGTGATTCATTTAACTTCTGTACCTCTTTTAAGCTTTCGAAGGCTAAATCTAAGCTCACGATAGTCCTTAAAATTTCCGCCTTGTGTACCCGCGACCTCACAATCTCCATTTGGTCGTCTCGCTCTGTGTGATGCCGGTAGAGCAAATCTGAAACTATTAGGGCACTATCAATATCACCATTACTTAAGTGAAACTGAACCTTCCCATAAAGCGAGTCATGCAGTGCTGTTCTTACCTTTTCTTGGGCTTGAACTCTATGGCTATAAGTAAATATAAAAGCAAAAAAGAGAACAGTTTTGAAAAGATTGTAAAGCTTCATTCTTGTGTAACTAGAGATACCTTAGCGAAATTACATTATAATAAGCTAATCAGCATGGCTATAATCCTTAGTTCTTTCTTAAATTCTAAAGGCCAGTTGTAAGTTTAGATGAATTCTACCCTAAAATTGATTTCACCTAAAGTATTTATTATCTCTGCCTCGGTTTAGGTTCTGACCCAAACATCCACATTGGTGTTTGATCAAAAACTAATTTAGCTTCTTCTTCCATTAACCCGCCAATTACTTCAGGTACTTTAGCGAAAAAAGGAGGAAAACGCTCAAGCCCTTTGTCTTCCATAATATTCCACTTACTATGTCCCCCCATAAAGGGAGAAGGTAAAGCATAAACTATCTTTGAAACCTTATACTCTCTCGCCATGAAGGCACACATAGGGCATGGTTCACAGTTAGAATAGAGGGTGCAAGCGGATAAATCGGAACTTTTTAAAGCATCGTGCGCTAAGTGTAAGGCAATTACCTCTGCGTGGTCTGAAATTCGATTTTGTGCGTTATTACCCGATTGGGCAATAATCTCTCCCCCTTTAACCACTAAAGCCCCGAAAGGAGCATCGCCGCGATTTAGACTTTCTTGCGAAAGTTCAATGCAAATTTTCATAAAATCCCTATCGCCCCTCATTTTCATCTTCAAGCTTTTTCAATACTAAATTTAAAAGTAGCCCCATCGCCAATTTGTGATTCTACCCAAATACTTCCCCCCAGTCCTTCTACTAAAGATTTAACTGTCGCTAGGCCTATACCCGTTCCCGAGCTTCCATCTTTAGCCTTATTGTTGGTAGTTTGGAAAATAGTAAAAATCCTTTTCTGGTCTTTCTCAGAAATCCCAGGACCATTATCTGAAACTGAAAAGAAAATTTGATTTCCTTCCTCTTCGGCATTGATCTTAAGCCAAGGATTTTTTGCGCTATTATATTTGAGTGAATTTGAAATAAGATTTATTAATATTTGCTCTAAGGCTATTTTATTGGTGAAGACCTTCTCCACTTTAATGTCTACCGTTAAAACAGTTTTAGTGCTTAAGCACAACATATTTAAAAGATTAGCAATAAAATCGGGTAAATCTAGGGTGCTCCGCTCCTGGTTCAAAAGTTCACTACTTCTGCTTAAACGTAAAATACCATCGATTAACTGCCCCAAATCTTTGGCCGAAGTGCTAATCATTGAAATCAATTCATGCCCCTCTTTACTTAAACCTTGTTCCGTTTCATTAATGTATTCACTTAAAGAAAGAATATTATTAATTGGGGACTTAATATCGTGCGCGGCTACTCGGGCAAACTCTTCTAATGATTGATTTTTAACATGAAGATCATTAACCAAGCGTTCAAGCTCTTTGGTTTTTTTTCTTAATTCAAAAAGTTTTACCACTTGATTAGCTAAGGCTTCTAAAGCTTCTTGTTTTTCAAGGCTAAGGTTTCTTGGTTCTACATCAATGACGCATAAAGTACCTAAAGCCAGATTATCACCCGTAACTAGAGGAACGCCCGCATAAAAAACAATATTGGGTTCGTTCAAAACGAAGGGGTTATCGAAAAACCGCTCGTCTTCGCGGGAATCGGGAATTACGAAGGTCTCCCTAGGTGAATTAATAGCATGGGCACAAAAGGCAAAATCTCTCGGAGTTTCTGGCAACCCTAAACCAATATTTGACTTAAACCATTGCCTTTCTTTATCTATTAGGGAAATAAGCGAAATAGGCGTTCCGCAAATATTGGATGCCATTTTAGTAATTTGATCGTACTCTTCTTCAAAGAGTGTATCTAAAAGGGAGTATTTATAAAGCTCCTTTAATCTTTGTTCCTCATTTTTAGGGATATCAGGCTTTTTCATTGGTTTTACTTAGGGTCATGCAATTTTACCATTATTTTTTGCATCATCGTATTTCCAAGGATAAAGTCAGTTTGATCCAAAAAAAAAGCCTCGTCCGAAAACGAGGCTTTTCTCTGTATAGAGGGGTATAGATAGGGACGTATTTTTATCAATTGATGGAGTAAACTCCTTTTCTTTATTGATACTCAAAGGTCTCAATTTTAAGGAAGGCCACCTACTTCATTCGACCTTTGGACTTATAATTACGATGAATGGTAAGAAGGGAGGAATTATAATATTTAATAACTGTAAATCAATAAGTTGTAATCAATAGAAAAACAAAAAAGCCTCGTCCGAAAACGAGGCTTTTCTCTGTATAGAGGGGTATAGATAGGGACGTATTTTTATCAATTGATGGAGTAAACTCCTTTTCTTTATTGATACTCAAAGGTCTCAATTTTAAGGAAGGCCACCTACTTCATTCGACCTTTGGACTTATAATTACGATGAATGGTAAGAAGGGAGGAATTATAATATTTAATAACTGTAAATCAATAAGTTGTAATCAATAGAAAAACAAAAAAGCCTCGTCCGAAAACGAGGCTTTTCTCTGTATAGAGGGGTATAGATAGGAACGTATTTTAATCAATTGATGGAGTAAACTCCTTTTCTTTATTGATACTCAAAGATCTCAATTTCAATGGTGATCACCTTGATATTTCGATTAGTGGCCCCATCCTTCCGATTATCGGGAGAATTAAATTAACAAGATGTTTTAAGCGGCCTTATTTGCATTAAAAGACGATAGGTTGGATAAATAGCATCAATGATAAACATTGTTTAAATTTTTAGACAGTTCTAAAAAACATAGCTACCCTTCAATCACGAGGCCTACTAATTAAAATGCAACACTTAGCGGGATCCATAGCGACTAAAGAAGCTGGGACTAAAAGCTTGCAAGGCCTGAAAAATCTTGATGGGAGGAATTGAAGCTCTGTTAATAAGCTAACAAATAAAAGAGACCGTCCCTTTGCTAAGGAACGGTCTCTTCATTATCAACCAAAAACTAATCTGCTATATCTTAATAAATTTTCTCGTTGTTACGGTTGCCCGCCTCATCTGTAAACCAATTGGTATTAATTGTACCGCCAGAAGTTGCCCATACTGAGAAGTTTGAATAAGCTTCATTAATAGGAGTGTATTCTACGGGGTAAGCAAAAGTCGCTGCAACATTTATTGCCCAAGGAAGGCCGTTGGCAGTTTTGTAAGAGTATTCATTTGCCGCATCAGTTGCATCCGCATCGGTGCCGAACAAAGCAACATTGGCTAAATCGGTTGGTCTTTTATCGGCCAAGTGAATTTCACGTCCGCGCGTGGCATTGGCAAAAATAAAGGCGTTATAAGGAGGCAGTCCAACCAAGGACTGGTTTTGACTAGTAGTAAAACTAATTTTATTGGATAGAGTTACCGGGCTAACCGTTGCCTCACCTTTCACAGTGTTCACAAAAGCAGTTCCTGCATTGGGCATAACATTAAAAACATTGTCAAAAGCGATAACGGTAGCGTTAGTTTGACCTTGCTCTGTTCCGTTAGCACCAACTGTAACTAAACCGTCGGTTAAATCTTGGCCCGTGATACTTGCGATAGTATTAGGAGCTAAATTGTCGAAGCTATAGCCAAAACCATTTCTGAAACCTGCACCAATGGCGCGAACGGTCCAATCTGCCTCGATTTCTACTACTTCATTATTTCCATTTAAAATATGATCAATTTCGTAATCGATAACCATATCGTTGAAATCATAATCACCTTGCGCTGGCCATAAATCTTCATAAGCTAAAGTACCAGTGTATGTGTTGCGCATGGCGCGTAAAGGATCACAAACGAAGTCATCGCTTTCGTCTGATACACCATCGTTATCGCAATCAGCTTTGGGAGTAATCGAAGGAATACCGCCGATGTTTACGTTTTCCCATGGATTGGCGGTTACGTAAAAGACTAAATCGTTAAAGTCATTATCACTTTGAACCGAACGAACTAAATCTTCAAAACCATTTAATAAAAGCTGACGACCGATGTCGGCTAGTTGCACGGTGTGCTGACGCAAAGTAGGATCAGTTTCAACGGTATTAAAGTCAATACGAGAATAAAATTTTCTCTTATCCACATCTACCCCATTTGAAGTCCAGCCATTTTGAATCAGAACCCAGCTGATAGTTTTCCCACCTTCAAAAGTTCCTAGTTTAACTTTATCACCAGCGACTAAGCCACCGCTTGAATTTTGTAAGGAGCTATTAGGCAGAATTATAAAAACCGAATCAATATCATTAGCTGTTGCGGGAGGATTATTGCTATCAAAAACATAATATCCTAAAGAATTTCTATTACCTGCTCCTTCAGCTACCATGGTAATCCAAACATCGCTGGTTGCCTCAATTACTACGTCTAGCTCATTTCCAACGGTTAAGTAATTGGGATTATTTACCGGAACAGCTTGACGCTCAGGCAGAGATGCACTTACATCGTCTAAAAAGTCCTGAGTGATTACATCACGAGTGGGTTCTAGATAAGTAGGCACCCCTTCGTTTTGGCCAGTAGTAAAACCACCCATATAATAGTAGTTGTTCTTAATGGGAGTACGAGATGTTACCGTGGTCATCTTATTGGACTGTAAAGCTCTTTTCCCGGCTTTACCTCCAAAATTTACTTGGATATTTTCAGTTACCATTACCGTTTGCTGCGTGGCAATACCGGCAGTAGATACTTCTACAAACATTTCATTAACAAAAGCAGGAACTCGCACTGGCATGGTTAAATCACCTGAACCAGTCGTAAACCCAGAACTTAGTAAAGTTCCACCATTACTCGGATCTGCCGTATAAAAACTAACCTTAACTCCCGATAAGGCATTATCGTTAATACCTTTTACATTAACGGAAGCTTGTACTTCTTTAGCTGTTTCAAAAGAAAAGTTGGCTGGAATTTGTAATTCCTTAATATTCTCGCTTAAAACAGGCGTAGTTTGTATTGGAGCTTCGTTGTCTTTGGCGCAAGACCCAGCAAAAAGGGCGAAGGCTGATAAAAATAGAACTTTAGTTTTCATTGTGTCGATTTGTTATAGCAAAATTGCGACAAGCCAGCTTAAGGTTTAGTCTAAAATCGATTAAAAGCAAGATTAATCGTTTAACGGAATGTGCTATGATTTTCCGAATTTTACCGAACTTTATGAATCGAATATCCAATCCCTTTTTAAATCCAAATTGGCATCCAAACTATATTTAATGGCTTAAGCTTTCGCTTGATGTCTTTCCCACAAAAGCTCTTCCACCTCAGATAATTTAAAGCCTTTTACCCCTAGCAGCAGCAGGTAATGAAAAAGTAAATCGGCCGCCTCATTTAAAAACAACTCTTTAGAGTCACCCATCGCTTCAATCACTAGTTCTACCGCTTCCTCGCCCACCTTTTGTGCCACTTTAGCCAAGCCCTTTTCTGAGAGCTGATTAACATAACTGTCTTCGTTCTTCGTCAGTAAACGTTGGGAAATAATTTCTTCCAACTGGGCGGAAAATCCCTTTTTACTTTTATCTCCAAAGCAGGTTTCGCTGCCTTTATGGCAAGTTGGTCCTTGGGGCACAACTTGCACTAAAATAGTATCTCGATCGCAGTCTACCTGATAGGAAATTAGGTGTAAATAATTGCCACTCTCCTCTCCTTTGGTCCACAATCGTTTTTTAGAACGACTGTAAAAGCATAGCTTTTTAGTGCTTAGCGTTTTTTGCCAACTCTCCTCGTTTAAATAGGCGAGCATCAATACTTGCTGATCTCTCGCATCTTGAATAATCGCAGGCACTAGGCCTTCTCCTTTGGTGAAATCAATCATAGTCTAATCGGTATTTTTTTATCGTTTAAATAGCTTTTTAAAGTGGCAATTTCCAATTCTTTAAAATGAAAAAGGCTCGCTGCTAAAGCTGCATCTGCAGGACTATCACGGAAAAGTTCCCAAAAATGTTCTTTAGTACCCGCTCCTCCAGAAGCAATTAATGGCAATGAGCTAATAGTTCCTATTTGTTGATAGAGTGCTCGGTTAAAGCCCGCTTTGGTACCATCAGCATCTATGGCACTTATTAATAGTTCGCCTGCGCCACGTTCTTCAGCTTCTCTAAGCCATACCATGGCCTCTCGCTTAACCGCTATTTTGCCTCCAAGTGAAAAAAGTTGCCACTGCCCATCTGGCCGTGACCACTTAAGATCCGCTGCCAATACCACGAATTGATTTCCAAAACGATTTGCCAGCTCAGAAATTAAGGCGGGACGATCTAGTGCGGCAGAGTTTATGGATATCTTATCGGCACCATTTTCCAATAAAACCTCCGCATCTTTAACCGAACGAATACCCCCACCAATGGTAAAAGGAATATTAATTACCGAGGCTACTTTTTTTACAAACTGAGCCATAGTTGCTCGTTTTTCTTCGCTTGCGCTGATGTCTAATAAAACCAACTCATCGGCTCCCGCTTCGGCATAATACTGAGCCAATTCCACCGCATCACCGGCATCTCGTAAGTTTTTAAAGTTCACGCCTTTTACCGTGCGTCCATTTTTTACATCTAAGCAGGGAATAATGCGCTTCTTTAACATAATTCGCGCAAGTTGAGATTACCGTTTAACCATGCTTTACCTATGATTACCGCTTCGCAAGGAACCCCTTCCAAAGCTATAATATCCTTTCTATCGCGCACTCCACCTGAGGCTATTAAGTCTAAGTTTGGATACTTTTGCTTTAAGGCTTGGTATAAGGCTAGCGAAGGCCCCGACAGCATCCCGTCCTTCTCGATATCGGTAACGCATAATTTCAGCAGCCCTTGCGATTGCAAATCGGGAAGTACATCATCAATCTGAAAGGTGCTGTTTTCTTGCCAAGCACGATAGGCAATTCGATTGTCCTTCACGTCCAATGAGGCAATAATCCGAGTGGGATATTCCGCTAAAAGTTCATTAAAAGCAGTACGATCACTAAAAATAAGAGTGCCAATATTCACCGCATCTACCCCGAGTGAAAAAAGTTGTTGCACCTGCTTTTTACTGCGTATTCCTCCCCCATAATCTACCCGGAAGGGGAATTTCACTAACAACTTTTCCAGAGATTGAATACTTCCTAAGCGCTCCGCTTGAGCGGCACTGAGATCCACTAAATGCAAGTTTCGTATGCCAGCGTCCCAAATTTTGGCAGCCAATTCTAATAAGGATTCTGGGTAAAATTGTTGTTGCTTAAAATCACCTTGTTTAAGGCGAACCGGTTGGCCCTCAATTAAATCAATCGCAGGAACTATTCTCATAAGTCAATAAAGTTTTGTAGCAGTTTTGCTCCATTTGTTCCACTCTTTTCGGGGTGAAACTGTAATCCGTAAAAATTTTTAAAATTCACCGCAGCTGTAAAATCATCACCGTAATTACAGTCGGCAATCGAAAACTCACTGGGTCCTAATCGGTAGGAATGCACAAAATAGAAGTCGGCATTTTCTTCAATGCCGCGAAATAATGGACCGCGCATATTTTGGAGGGAATTCCAGCCCATATGGGGTGATTTAGGAGCCTTTCGGAAGCGATTAATTTGTAGCGGAACAATCGCTAACATGGGAGTATCCCCTTCTTCGCTCCATTGAGCCAGTAATTGCATGCCTAAGCAAATACCCAAAAAGGGCTGCTCCAAGCTTTTTAAAACCGCTATTAAATTGCGCTGCTCTAAATTATGCATCGCGCTACTTGCGGCACCTACGCCTGGAAAAACAACCTTATCAGCCTGTTTTATTAGCTGCGGATCATCCGTTAGCACCAAATCTTCTCCCAAGCGCTTAAAGGCCTGTAATACCGAATAAGTATTGCCCGCTTTATAATCAACCAAGGCTATCATAATATTCCTTTAGTGCTGGGAATGCGACCGCTCGCATTGCGTTTACTGGCTTGATTTAGCACCTTCGCAAAAGCTTTAAAAACTGACTCAATCTTATGGTGCTCGTTTTCTCCTTGAGAGTGAACATGCAAGGTGCAGCTTGCGGCATCGCAAAAAGATTTAAAGAAGTGCTTAAACATTTCCGTGGGCAAATCGCCGATTCTTTCACGCTGAAAACTGCATTGCCATTGCAGATAAGCTCTACCTCCAAAATCGAGACTAATTTGCGCCTCACTTTCATCCATCGGGAGTAAAAATGAATAGCGTTCAATTCCTTTCTTTTGTCCCAATGCTTGTTTAAATGCTTGACCTAAAACAATGGCGACATCTTCAACCGTATGGTGTTCATCTACCTGAAGATCGCCGCGGCAGATCAATTCCAAATCGAAATCTCCGTGTCTTGCGATCTGCTCTAACATATGATCGAAGAAAGCCAAACCCGTTTTAATGATTGCCTTACCGGAACCATCTAAATTCAAAACTAAGTCTATTGCAGTTTCCTTTGTTGCTCGTTGCACTTTAGCCTTGCGAGGACGACTACAAAGAAAGTCGGCTATCTCAGTCCAGCTTTCGCTAGATAAGCTAGCCTTCTCCTGCTCCTCGCCAATGAAAATCGCTTGGCAGTTTAAGTTTTCTGCTAAAGCTAGATCCGAAAGTCGATCGCCAATTACATAACTATTAGCCAAATCGTAATTGCCATAAATATACTCTTGTAACATGCCTGTATTGGGCTTACGGTTAGGCGAATTTTCGGCGGGTAAACTTGGGTCGATGTGGATGGCTTTAAAAGGAATACCCTCGCCCGCCAATAAATCGATAATAAAATTTTGCACCGGCCAAAAATCCGCCTCAGGAAAGCTCTCTGTTCCTAAACCGTCCTGATTAGTAACCATTACTAAAGCGTACTCCGTTTCATTTACGATGCGTTTCAGAGCGCTTATTAAATTTGGTAAAAAACTCAGTTTGGCAAAAGAATCTATTTGTTCGTCTGCCGGTTCTTTGATCATCGTTCCATCGCGATCGAGAAAAATTAGTTTAGTTTTCATACTCTTTTAAAAGTTTTAACAATTGACGATTTTGCGCAGGGGTGCCGATGCTGATGCGCAAGGCATTGGAAACTTCGGAGCTACGGTCGCGCACAATAACTCCGGCGTTTTTCAAGTAGTGAAATTGACCCTGCGCTTCATTAAACTGAATAAGTAAAAAATTGGCTTGTGACGGAAAAACCCTTTCTACATAAGGGAATTCTGCTAAACGCTCACTAAGAAAATCACGCTCATTCTTGGTTTCCTCGCACTGCCTCTTCCAATCTGCCTTTTCCAAACATTCCAATGCCTTTTTCTGACTGAAAGAATTAAGGTTATAAGGCGCTTTAAAAGCAAGGAGATAGGCGATTATTTTTGGGTTTCCGTAAATCACTCCAATGCGCAAGGCCGCCAGTCCCAATGCCTTGGAAAAAGTTTGCAAGACCAAAAGATTGGGGAACTCTGCTAGTCTTTTTAACCAGGATTCACCAGCGCTGTAGTGTATATAGGCCTCATCGATAATTACTAGGGCTTGCGAATTTTGCAAAAGAACTTCAATGGCCCCCACATTGAGTAAATTGCCGGTAGGATTATTAGGTGAGCAAAGAAAAATCAGGGAAACCCTTTCATTTTCAATCTGTTCCAAAGTAGTATCTAAACCGATATCCCAATTTTCGTCTAGAGGTATTTCTAAACACTTCACTTTGTTTAAAGCCGCACAAACGCGATACATACCGTAGCTAGGTCGCATTATTAAGGCAGCGTCTTTACCCGGTTCTGCGAATAATCGAAAAAGCATATCAATCCACTCATCGCTACCATTTCCAAGTGCTATTTGCGAAATTTGAAGGTCATTTTCTTGAGCTAAGCGCTTGCGCAGATTTGAAGCCAAGGGGTCTGGGTAACGATTGAAATCACTTTGATTCGGGTTTTCATTCGCGTCTAAAAACACTTGCGCTTCGCCCTGAAACTCATCACGTGCCGAGCGGTATTGCGGCGCTTTATGCAGATGCTTTCTTAATAAGTTTTCGATTTTAAATTCCATCTTTCGCAGTTCTTAAGCTTTCTAATCGAATATCTACCGCACTTTTATGGGCGCTTAATTCTTCCGCCGCCGCCATAAGCGCTACTGCTGGGCCAATATTTTGCAGGCCTTCTGCACTCACTTCTTGAAAGCTAATTTGCTTTTGAAAACTATCTAGGCTTAAGCCGCTATAACTGCGAGCATAAGCAGCAGTGGGCAAGGTATGATTGGTTCCGCTTGCATAATCGCCAATACTTTCGGCGCTGTAGGGCCCAACAAAAACGGAACCTGCATTTTGAATTTCAGGCAGTAAAGATTTGGCCTCTAAACAATTAATTATTAGGTGCTCTGGAGCATATATATTACTAAAAGCAATGCAGTCGCTTAAATTATCAAAGCTAATAGCCAGACTATTTTCCAGTGCTTTTTGAGCAACAGAAGCACGACTAAGATTCTGTAGTTGCTCCTTAATTTCTAGACTTACTGCTTTTATTAATTCTGGAGAATTCGTACATAATACTACCTGACTATCAGGACCATGCTCAGCTTGAGATAAAAGGTCGGCAGCCACAAATGCTGGCTTCGCATGCGCATCGGCAATCACTAAAACCTCACTTGGTCCTGCTGGCATATCAATGGCCAAACCAAAATTTAGCGCTTCTTGCTTAGCCGCCGTTACATAAGCATTGCCAGGACCAAACAATTTGTCCACCCTAGGGATGGTCTCCGTCCCAAAACTTAAAGCCGCAATGGCTTGCGCACCTCCTAGTTTATAAATTTCAGTAATGCCACAAAGCTGAGCCGTATAAATTATGGCGGGATTTAAGTTCCCATTTCTATCAGCAGGGCTGCATAATACTTTTTGGGGTACCGCTGCAATTTGCGCGGGAATACCAAGCATCAATACGGTTGAAAAAAGAGGGGCCGAACCACCGGGAATATAAAGACCTACTTTTTCAATGGGCCTTGACTCGCGCCAACAATGTACACCCAGACTAGTTTCTATTTTTTCAGAATTCCTTTGCTGGGCTTGGTGAAAAGAGTAAATATTGCGATACGCCAGTTGAATAGCCGCTTTTAAGGGTTCTGCCACTAAGCTGCTAGCCTCTTTTAACTCCCTTTCACTCAGTTTTAAATCGCCCTGATAATTATCAAACAAACGTGAGTATTCATACAGTGCGGCATCACCCTCTACCTCTACTTTGGCCATAATCTCTTGTACTTGAGTGCGTATCTGCTCTGCCTTAAACTGGGGCCTTTGCGAGAGTATTAACCACTGCTCCTTGCTTGGATTGATTAGCCTTTTCATAAAATCATTTTTTCAATAGGTATTACTAAAATGCCTTCCGCTCCAAGCTTTTTTAGTTTAGAAATAGAGTCCCAAAAGCTCGCTTCTGGCACCACACTATGCACGGCTGACCAATCCGCATCCGCCAAGGGAATTATGGTGGGGCTTTTCATGCCGGGTAATACTTCTCTAATTTGAGCGAGAACCGCGTTCGGTGCGTTGAGGGTGATGTATTTTGATTGCGCGGCCCTTTGAACCGCTTCAATGCGAAATAATAAGTCTTCTAAAATCTGTTCTTGTTCTGTACTTAATTGAGGATGAGCAATTAAAACAGCTTCCGACTGCAAAACCGTTTCTACCTCTTTTAAGCCATTCATTACCAAGGTAGAGCCGCTACTAACGATATCACAAATGGCATCTGAAAGCCCTATTCCAGGAGCAATTTCCACGCTTCCGCTGAGATATTCAATTTCCGCTGTGATGCCTTTTTCCTCTAAATATCCACGTAACAGTTTAGGGAAACTAGTGGCAATACGCTTCCCATTTAGAGAGAATAAGCCCTGATAATCGAAGTCTTTAGGCACGGCTAGGGCTAATCTGCATTTAGCGAAAGAAAGACCCTTTAATTCTCTAACTTCCTTTGCATCTTCACGGCAAACATCCAAACCAAGAATCCCAATTTGCGCCACGCCATCCGCCACATACTGGGGAATATCGTCATCGCGCAGAAAAAGAATTTCAAGCGGGAAATTCTGCGCATCTGCCTTGAGTTTTCGGCTACCATTACTGATTTTTAAGCCACAATCTTTTAACAGTTTTAAACTGTCTTCATTCAATCGCCCGCCTTTTTGTAGGGCTAAAACTAATTTTCCTTTTTCCTTCATTTTTGAGCATAAAAAAAGGCTTACCCAGATGGATAAGCCTTGTGTATAATTAACAGCATAGTCTTTCCTCACCGGGATGGTCGATGTACTAAACTATGATGATGTGATTGCGTAAATAACATGGCGACAAATGTATATTTTAAAGAATTTAAATTACAAGCTTTTCCTTTAAAAATTTTCAGGAAGGCTTGCAAATAATTGGAATACAATATTTTAAGCCATTACTGCACTTCTGCAAGAACCCCATCCAAATCTAATTCTTCAATTTTACTGAGCGCATATTCTTTAAAAGGTAAAACCAGTAAGCGCTGATCATACACCTGATTGTTAATGTAAAAACTGATCCAAAAACGATTGTAAAAAGAAAAAACGGAAGGGTCTACTGCTTCTATTTTGGCCGATTTCCTCGGTGGAATTAAATCATGGAAATGACGTAATTTCGATGTCTTTCTGCCACTACCATCTTCATTTTCGAAAGCCTCCGAGGTAATCATCACATTCTGTAGAGCCAGATCTTTGTTATTGATGAGGTAGGCATAAAAATTAGTTTCCCCCTTTTCATCGGGTGTCTTAGCAATAGCCAGTTTCACACCCTCTACCGCTTCAAATTTCAAGTCTTTTAACATCACTATTTCTTTGTGGCAAAACTAAGTTAAATGAGTTATTTATTGTGAGCGTAAACAAAGTATCGGATCCTTGGTTTTTGAAAATATGAAAGCGCTTACGGATATAGAAATAGATCGCATCGTTGAAATGGCATGGGAGGATCGTACCAGCTTCGATGCCATAGAATCGCAATTCGGAATACCCGAACAGGAAGTTATTAAAATTATGCGTCGCGAAATGAAAGAAAGTAGTTTCAAAATGTGGCGAGAAAGGGTACAAGGTCGTAAAACCAAACACCGCGCAAAATCTCCAGAAGACATGAAGCGCTTTAAAAGCAACAATCAGAGAAACATCGGTTAAACTCCTTTTTGGAAAACCAGCTGCAGAATATCGCCTGTCTGTGGTTTTGGGTCATAATCAACTGTTTAGAAATACGCAGGGTAAAAAGCTAAATAATCGGTGCTTTACCGGCACTCTTTATAGGCTAAATACTTATCTTCGATTATTGCATTTTAGCTATGACAGACATTCAATTAGAAGAGGAAGATAAGGAGATAAATAAGCGTTTTAAGGCCATCCTTAAAAGCATGAAAGACCGTATGGATGATGAGGATAAGGAACTCATTACCCGGGCTTTTAATCTTGCGAAAGATGCGCATTCAGAAGTTCGTCGTAAATCCGGCGAACCTTATATCTACCATCCCATTGCTGTGGCTCAAATTGTAGCCGATGAAATTCGTCTTGGACCAAAGTCGGTTGCTAGTGCGCTTATTCACGATGTGGTGGAAGATAGCGACTATACTCTTGAAGACATTGAAAGAATATTTGACACCGAAATCGCCAAAATAATTGACGGTCTCACCAAGATTAGTAACATCTTTAACCAAGACATTTCCCTGCAAGCAGAGAACTTTCGTAAGATGTTGCTTACCCTATCCGATGATATTCGAGTAATCTTAATTAAGCTGGCCGATCGCTTGCACAATATGCGTACCATGGACTCCATGCCTGAGCATAAACAGCTTAAAATCGCTTCCGAAACTTTATATCTCTACGCTCCCCTTGCCCACCGTATTGGGCTTTATAATATTAAAACCGAACTAGAAGACCTCAGTTTAAAATACACCGAGCCCGAGGTTTACCGCGATATTGTTTTAAAGCTTAAAAACAGTCAAACAGAAGCTTTACGCTATCTCAAAAACTTTAGTAATGCCATAAAAAAGCATCTCGAAAACGATGGTTTAAAATTTAGCATTAAGGAACGTACTAAAAGTATTTATAGCATTCGTAAAAAAATGCTGACCCAAGGTGTTAGCTTCGATGAGGTTTATGACAAATTCGCGATTCGAATAATAATTGATTCAGAGAAAGTTTATGAGAAAGCCGACTGCTGGCGGGCTTATTCCATAGTTACGGATCACTACCGTCCTAACACCAAGCGCATGCGCGATTGGATTTCCGCACCCAAAGCCAACGGCTATGAAAGCTTGCACACCACCGTAATGGGCCCCGAAGGGCATTGGGTTGAAGTGCAAATTCGCAGCAGCCGAATGGATGAAGTAGCCGAAAGAGGTTATGCCGCCCATTGGAAATATAAGAGCGATTCAAGTGGTCAAAATAAACTCGATGAATGGGTAAATCGCATTCGAGAAGTTTTGGAAAACAATGAAGGCGATGCCCTTTCCTTTGTAGATGAGTTTAAAATGGACCTCATGGCCGATGAGATCTACATCTTTACCCCCAAGGGAGATTTACGCATTTTACCCACCAATTCCACTCCCCTCGATTTTGCTTTTGGTGTGCATACCGACGTGGGCTTACGCACTTTAGGTGCTAAAGTAAACGGGCGATTGGTGCCTTTAAACTATCGCTTAAAAAGTGGTGATCAAGTAGAAATTATCACTTCCCAAAAACAATCTCCCAAAGAAGACTGGCTTAACTATGTGGCTACCAGCAAGGCGCGTAACAATATAAAGTCCTCTTTAAAAAGCGAGCGCAAACAAATTGCCGATGATGGAAAAGAAACCCTAGAACGCAAGCTGCGCTACATTAAGCTCAAGCCTAGTAAAAACTTGTTGCAAGAAATGGTAAAGTATTTCGGCACAAAAACTAGCACCGACCTATATTATAAGGTGGGAATGAAGATCATTGATAATAATCAGCTGAAGGAATTCATGCGCGATCAAAATCAAGGTTTCTACGCCTATCTGCGCAAGCGTATAATTGGCCGCTCGAAAAAAGACCTTGATCAAGCAAAAAAAGAAGAGAGCAAACAAAAGAAGGAAAGCGCTGAAGCCGAACAAGTTGTAGTTTTCGGTCCCGACGAACAAAAGTTAGATTATAAGCCCGCAAAATGTTGCAACCCCATTCCAGGTGATCAAGTTTTTGGCTTTATAACCGCTACCGAAGGCATTAAATTACATCATAAAAACTGCCCGAACTCTATTTACCTACAGTCGAATTTCGCTCCACGGCTGATGCGCGCCAAATGGGTAAGTAGTAAAAAACGAGAATATGCTTCGGTATTAGTAATCCGCGGAATAGATACGGTTGGCTTAGTAAACAAGGTTACTCAAATCATTTCCAATGACTTACATGTAAACATCCGTAGTATTAATATCGCGGGAGACGAAGGAATTTTTGAAGGACTTATTACCGTTGTAGTACAAGATAAGATGCATTTGGATAAGGTAATTGTGCAATTGCGAAAGATTGAAGGAGTTAGCTCTGTAGAAAGGAGATTTGCTGATAGAGATTAATTACCTTTGCCGTTTTCTTTGCAAAATATGAATCAGCAAGAATTTACTACTGTAAAACAAGTATTTACAGAATACCTTGAGAAGAACAAACAGCGCAAAACCCCTGAGCGCTATGCTATTCTGCAGGAAATCTATGAAAATGAAGAGCATTTCGACATCGAATCGCTTTACATTTTAATGAAGAATAAAAACTACCGCGTTAGTCGCGCTACTCTTTATAATACTATCGAACTCCTACTCGACTCTAAACTGGTTCGCAAACATCAATTTGGTCAAAATCAGGCTTATTACGAAAAGTCTTTTTACAACAAACAACACGATCACATTATTCTTACCGATACCGGTGAAGTACTGGAATTTTGTGACCCACGCTTGCAGCAGATTAAAGATACGGTAGCCGAAATATTCGGTATTAATATTAACTCCCACTCTCTCTATTTATATGGAACTAGAGAGAATGACCAAGATTCAACGGAGAATTAAAATACTTCCAAACACCAAAATTACATGAACGTAGATGTGCTTTTAGGCCTCCAATGGGGCGATGAAGGAAAAGGAAAAATTGTTGACGTTTTAACGCGTAAATACGATATTATCGCTCGCTTTCAAGGCGGACCTAATGCTGGTCACACCCTAGAATTCGATGGCATTAAACACGTGTTACACACCATCCCTAGTGGTATTTTCCATAATGGAACTAAAAACGTAATAGGTAATGGCGTGGTTATCGATCCCGTTATCTTTTCTAAAGAAATTGATAAACTCAAAGATTTTAATCTAAATCTGCAAGAGTCTTTACTTATCTCCCGTAAGGCGCATTTAATTTTGCCTACGCATAGAATTTTAGATGCGGCCTCTGAAGCAGCCAAGGGAAAAGACAAGATTGGTTCTACCTTAAAGGGAATCGGACCAACTTATATGGATAAAACGGGTCGCAATGGCCTGCGCGTGGGTGATGTAGAATTGGCCGACTTTAGAGAACGTTACAATACTTTAAAAGCGAAGCACGAGCAGTTATTATCGCATTACGACTATGACTATGCGCAAGATTTACTGCAAATGGAAGAAGATTGGTTTAAAGCAATTGACCAATTAAAAACTATGAACTTAATTGACTCGGAGCACTACTTAAACTCGGCTTTGCGAGCAGGAAAGAAAATTTTAGCGGAAGGAGCACAAGGATCGCTTTTAGATATAGATTTTGGCAGCTATCCTTTCGTAACATCTAGCACCACTACTTGTGCGGGAAGCTGCACAGGATTGGGTATCGCTCCGAATCGCATTAATAAAGTCTTCGGTATTTTTAAAGCTTACTGCACTCGCGTTGGCTCTGGTCCCTTCCCCACCGAATTATTCGATTCTATCGGTGAAGAATTACGCGCGAATGGCCATGAGTTTGGTGCTACTACCGGACGTCCCAGACGTTGCGGATGGTTAGATATTCCCGCTTTAAAATACGCAGTGGAAATAAATGGCGTTACCAACTTAATTATGATGAAGTCCGATGTTTTAAGTGGCTTCGACACTATTAAAATTTGTACCCATTACAATTATCAAGGCGAAATTATTGATCACCTTCCATATAGCTCCGAAGACGGACTTATTGAGCCGGTTTACACCGAGATGCCCGGCTGGCAAGAAGATCTTACAAGCTTGGATAGTTATGAGCAAATGCCCGAGACTTTTAAGAACTACATCAAATTTGTGGAAGATCAAATTGGTGTCCCTATTAGCATTCTTTCCGTTGGTCCCAATCGTACTCAAACCATTATCCTTGAAGAAGTGGTGGACTAATATTTTTATTATTCTCTTTAGCCTTCTTTTTTCAGTCCCTTTACTGGGGCAGAAAAAAGAGGCCAAGAAGATAAATATCCGTCAGGCCGACAAAGGATTCTACTCCAAGTCTGAAGGCAAAAACCGTTTAATTGGAGCTGTTATTTTTGAGCACGAAGGTGCTTTAATGTATTGCGATTCAGCTTGGCTCTTTTCCAGCGAAAATAGAATCCGGGCTTTTCAAAATGTTCGTATTAATCAAGGAGACACCTTATTTTTAACAGGCGATTATTTAGAGTATTCGGGTGACACCAAATTGGCGATAGTTACTGGAAAAGAGGTTATTCTGCGCGATCCGGAAATGACCCTTTTAACCAATCGACTCGAGTTAAACCGGGAAACTAATTTAGCCTATTATTACACTGGCGGTAAGGTTAGTAACAACGAAAACACCCTTACCAGCACCAAGGGGTATTACAATAGTACCAGCAAACTTTTTAGCTTTAAAGATTCGGTTGTACTCGTCAATCCTCGCTATACCATGTATAGCGATACCCTTGATTATCATAGTGAAAGTCGCATCTCTTATTTTCGTGGACCATCCACAATTATTAGCGATAGCAGTAAAATTTACTGCGAAAATGGACGCTATAACACCATCGAAAATATCGCCCAGTTTAATAAAAATGCCTTCATATACGATGGCCCCAAATACCTAACCGGCGATAGTCTTTACTACGAGAAAAAAGAAGAATACGGAGAAGCCTTTGGTAATGTATTAATTCACGATACCATAGAAAACTACTTAATCCGGGGTAACTACGGCGAGTATTTCGGCCTGGCCGATAGCGCCTACGTTACCAAAGAACCGCTTTACACTGTTATAGATGACGGCGGAGATAGTTTGCATGTGCACGGCGACACTCTCTATTCTTACAAGGTAACCGATACATTAGGTATCGAAAGTAGGCAACTACACATTTTTTACGATGTACGATTTTACCGCTCCGACATGCAAGGTAAATGCGATTCCCTGAGTTATAGCAGTGCCGACTCCACTTTTAGAATGTACCGTTTACCCGTAATTTGGAATGATAGCACCCAAATTACTGGCGACACTATTTATATGCTAAATCGTAATAATGAGCCCGATACCCTTAAAGTATTAAGCAATGCCTTTATGATTAGCCAAAGCGATAGTATACGCTACAATCAAATTAAGGGACGAAAAATGCTGGGAAAATTCTTTGACAAAGAATTAAAACGCGTCTATGTAAATGGCAATGCCCAAACCGTTTATTATCCAAAAGAAGAAGATGGTACTTATATTGGCATGAATCGCACTTTGAGTAGTAATATCATTATTTACCTTAAAGACAGTGAGTTAAAGAAGATAACCGACATCAAAAAATCAGAGGGTAAAATGCACCCCATGGATCAAATTCCCGAGGAAGAAAAAATACTGGAAGGATTCAATTTGCGTTTCTCAGAAAGACCAAAGTCTAGAAAAGACCTTTTTTAAAACATAATCATGCGAGGCCTCCCCTTTCTCCTGTCCTTCTTGCTTTTTCACCTTTCGGTAGATGCGCAGCAAGAATGGTTTACGATGGATGCTCAACAATTCTGGCAAACTAAAGAAGTAAATGAAATTATAGATCCCCATAATTTCAATCGGAACTTACTAGAAGTCGCCCTATTTCACGCAGGAAATGAGGCCCGTTTAAAGAAAGGAAAAATAGCTTTAGCTTGGAACCCGATACTTAATAAATCCGCCCGCCATCAATCGGAATTAATGGCCAATTCTGGTAAACTTATCCACAGTTGGAGAAAGCCAGCCGATAGCCGACAATTGGTAGATCGCGTAAAACTTTTTGGTGGCAGCTTTCAGGCCCTAGGAGAAAATATTGCGCAGTTTTATATTTTAGATATCCCTGAAAATGAAGAATACTCCTTTCATTCCGGTATCTTTACCAATAAGCAAGGCCAAAAAATAGAAAACAAAAGTTATAAAAAACTGGCGCAAGAATGTATTGACGCTTGGATGAATTCTAAAGGACACCGTGAGAACCTATTGTATCCCTTTCAAGAAATTGGCACAGGAGTATCATTTTGGGTAAAGAACAAAAAGGGCCTCAATTTTGATATCTATCTTAGCCAAAATTTCGCAACACCATGAACAGAATTTTTACTCTCCTTTTTAGCTCACTGCTCAGTCTTTCTGCCCTAGCGCAAATTAGGTTTATTGAAGTAGAAAACATTGACGATTATCAAGCGGTAATAAATACGGTGCAGCAAAGAAATTCGATGATGTTTATTGCTTTGCACGATGATGGTGGCGATTTTAGAAAAATGTTTTTTGATAATGTTTTTTCTGACCCCAATGTTGTAAAAGCCTCGCAAAACTATACTTGTATTGCCATAGATTTGAATGAAGAAATGGGATCGCGTTACACGAGTATATTCGAGCTTACTGAAGCGCCTACATTCTTTCTAATGAATTCTGACGAATTAGTACTTCAGCGTTTTTCTGGTTATTACAGTGCCGCCGATTTAAGCAAAGCCCTCAATTCTACATTTCAGCAAAAAGGAGAATACGACAGCTTATTAGTGAAGTATAATAAATACTCGCTCAGCGATCAAGAATGGGTACGCCTTTTAGAAATCTACAGTCTCAATTTCGACTTTAACAAAACAAGCCAACTAGCCCTCGAATTTCTTAATACAAAAAAGGGGAATCAACTGTTTACTGCCCCTGCAGCGGAAGTTTTAGCCACTTATGGCGTTGATTATGAAACTTTGTACCCGTGGTTAGTTTATAAAAACCAAGCTGCTATAAAAAACGCTTTTAGCGAATTCGATTTTAATGATTTCTTTCAAGCCTGCTATTCTTATAACCTCGATTTAGCCATTGAAAACAAAGACAGTATTTTACTTCAAAAATTTGTTAAAGAGTTTGTAGCTATTGACCCGGCGGGGAATAAAAGCGCGGTTGAATTAAGCTTTGGCACCTACAATATTTATGGTCAACAAGCTGGGCACTACGAAACTTGGATGGAAGGTATTTTACAATTTGGAAAATTATTAAGCCCCGCAGATAGCGCTGCTGAATATCTTTATGATGCTGCTTATAATCTAGTTGAAGACCATAATTCCAATAATGCTCTGCTTGCAGCTCGTGAAGCAGCCAAACTCTCTAACCAAAAATTAGCGAGTTTTAAAAGTAGAATGCTCGTTGCCTATACTTCCTATTTATTAAACGACTTCGACGCTGTGAAAGATCAAATCAGTGATGCGGTTAAAATGGCAAAAAGCGCCGACGAATTAAGAAGCGCTACCAAACTCCAAGGCTTAGTGGAAGAAGAATTAAACAAATAGAAGGAAAACTATATTTACCCTTAGTCTTGCAAAGCAATTTGTCTAGGCATTTGAATTAGACAAGCATAGACTCAGATTTTAATAAAAAAGACCGTCACTAAACAATGACGGTCTTTTTTTAGGCTTTAAGTAGATTTACTTGGTTGATTCAACTCATCACCATGAGTATCCAGGATACTCCTTAAATAAAAATATGAGAAACTTAAGATCTAAAGATAAATAAAAAAATTGATCCACGCATAATTCTTAATTTATCCGCTTTAGCTTATAGGATTTAATAGAGCTATGGATGAAATAGCTATTTCTAATACCATCTTCAGGGCTCTTTTCAAATTTATACCCTGTGCTTAATTTATTCTGATCACTTAATGACTCTAGGAAGTATGGACCATTTTTCCATAAGCGTTCTAGAAAGTATAAGCCGGCATCGTATCCTTGGAAAGCATACGAGTTCGGTTCTTCTTTATAGTCTTTTCTAAATTTCGCCACGAAGGTCTTTACCTCGGCGTTTTCATAATTGGTATTAATTACCTCGTAGGTAGTATAGTGCAGAGCATTTAAATAACTATACTCTACTGTAGGGCTTTTTAATACTGTGGGGCTACCAATTAAGTAAATACCAGAATCCCTCAGCCCGTATAGTTTTGAAATCATATCTGAGATAAAAACTGGATCGTCACTCATCAATACCACCACTTTAATACCATCCATGTAAAGTTTTTCCTTTAATGACCTCGTACTTGCTAACTCATTGCAATTAGACATGGTCATTACGAAAGCATTTTCTCTAGGCTCTAAGCGAGCCATGATTTCTTCCACATTTTTCTCTTGGTCTTTCTGACTACAATGCGCAAATAAAATATTAGCAGTGGCAAACTTTGAATTCAATAAATCCGCAATCGTAGAAGCCTTTGCCGCTTCATCTGGCACCATTTTAATTAAGTTAGGACGCTGATGAATGTCAACCGATTTACTCAAAGGACTTATTACCGGAACCCCTGTCTCTTTCATTTTATCAGCGATGTACTCTGAGTTTTTATTATAAGCAGGACCTACTATTAAATCCAATTGCGCTTTTAATAATTCCTCGGTAAAAGACTTTGTTATAGCCAAATCCCCCTCGGTATCAAAAACCTTTAAATTAACGCGCATTCCCTTTCTAGCCAAAGAGTCTGCGGCCATTTTAAAGCCGTAATAAAATTGGCTTGCCATTTCTGTATCACGATGAGGAAAGAAACTATAAGCGTCTAAACTATCGTTATAACGTGAGGAGCGGAAAGGCAACATTAGGGCAACGCGGAATTCTTTAGCCGTGTCTATCAAGAGACTATCACCAGGCTTTTTAGTACTAAGCGTATCTACTATCTCAGGAGTATTAAGGTTTTCCTTTCTATCTACTGTTTCACCCGAAAGTGGCACATTCGATACTTCCCCACCCGATTCGGCATTATTTAAAATCTTGTCCAACCAATTGATCTCAGCGGCTTCTTGCTTCTTAGGAATGATGATATATTTCCCTACGATAAGGCCTTTTTCCAATTCTGGATTTACTCTTACCAATTCCTCCTGATCAACAAAATAACGTTGCTTTAAATTAAAGAAGGTATCTCCACCTTTAACCTTGTACAACATATAATCGCTGTCTGCGCTAACGGTATCGCGAACTTTAGGAGCTGCTTTTACCACGGTTTTCTCTGGTGCTTCACTTTTTGCAGCAATAGCTTTTGGAGCATAACGCGCGCGGTTTTTGGGGATCCGTAATAGTTGACCTAATTTAAGACCCGCTTTAATCTCCGGATTTAAAATATAGAGGCTATCGATGGTAATTTTATACTGTTTGCCTAAGCTGTATGCTGTTTCTTGTTTCTGTACTGCATGCAAATAATATAGACTATCATTTTGAGCGATAAAAACTTGGGCTTCTTCTGCATTTTCGCGAGGTACCCTTAGGAGAAAGCCCGCTTTTAAACCTTCTTTTTCAATTATAGGATTAGCCGCAATTATGGCATCGGTACTAATCCCATATTGCTTTGATAGGGAATAAAGAGTTTCTTGCCGTTCCACTTCATGATAGATAAACTTCGATTTGGGCGTATCGGATACAGTATTGATAGTTGCGCTTTCTTGCTCTTTCTCTAAAGCTGCTCTGCGATCAGGCACCAATAATGTTGAACCTTCTTTAATCTCCTTCATCTTATTAATCTCCTCGTTAAACTGCATCAGTTCTTCAATAGAGACATTATAAGTTTTGGCGATACCATAAAGTGTTTCTCCTGGTTTCACTACGTGGATAAGGTGTTTAAGCCCATCTTGCGCAAGCAAAAAACTGGAGGTGAAAAGAAAAACTGCTAAACTTAAAACTCTTAAAATTATTCCCATTCGATTGTTGCTGGTGGCTTAGAGCTGATATCATATACCACTCTATTAACCCCTTTTACCCGGTTTATTATTTTATTAGAAATCTCTGCTAAAAACTCATAGGGCAAATGTACCCAATCCGCCGTCATACCATCGGTACTTTCTACTGCTCTTAAGGCTACTACTTGCTCGTAGGTGCGCTCATCTCCCATAACGCCAACCGACTGCACTGGCAATAAAATTGCACCTGCCTGCCAAACTTGATCATAAAGACCATGTTCTCTTAAGCCATTAATGAAGATTGCATCTACTTCTTGCAAAATTCTAACTTTTTCAGGGCTAATATCGCCTAAAATTCTGATTGCTAGACCAGGACCTGGGAAAGGATGCCTTCCTAAAAGGCTAGAATCTATTCCTAAGGCTGCTCCTACCCTGCGTACTTCATCTTTAAATAAAGTGTTTAAAGGCTCAACTACTTTCAGTTTCATAAAGTCAGGAAGACCGCCCACATTGTGATGCGACTTAATAGTTGCACTTGGGCCTTTCACAGAAATTGACTCAATTACGTCAGGGTAAATAGTTCCCTGACCTAGCCAAGCTACGTCCTTTATTTTATGCGATTCATCGTCGAATACTTCGATAAATACTCTACCAATAATTTTACGTTTGGTTTCTGGATCCTTTTCTCCCGCTAGGGCATCCAAAAAGCGATCACTAGCATCTACCCCTTTTACATTTAGGCCCATTCCCTTGTACTGATCTAATACTTGGGAGAACTCATTTTTCCGCAACAAGCCATTATTCACAAAAATACAATGCAGTCTGTCGCCAATGGCCTGCGATAAAAGCACCGCCGCAACAGTACTATCTACACCGCCACTTAAGCCTAAAACTACCTGATCATTACCAATGGTGTCCTTTAAATTCGCAACCGTTTCTTCTACAAAAGAGTTGGGCGTCCAGTCTTGACTGCAATGGCAGATATCAACCAAAAAGTTTTTCAACATCGTTTTCCCATCGGTACTGTGATAAACCTCAGGGTGAAATTGAATACCGAAAGTCTCTTCTCCCACAATATGATAAGCCGCTACAGCAACGTCGCTAGTGCTGGCAATTATTTCGTAGTTATCCGGCAAACTTAAAATGGTATCGCCATGACTCATCCACACTTGTGATCCTACCGGTACATCTTTCAACAAAGAAGTGTTTCCTTTTACCTCGCTAAGTTTGGCACGACCGTATTCTCTCGTCTCAGATGGTTCTACTTTTCCGCCAAATTTCTTGGCTAAAAATTGTGCTCCATAACAAACGCCCAAGACAGGCATTTTTTGCTTGAAATCAGTAAAATCAATTTCTGGTGCATCAATATCGTTTACCGAATGTGGACTCCCACTAATAATTAAACCCTTTACATTTTTATCGAGCTCAGGAAGCTTGTTGTAGGGGTGTATTTCACAATAAACATTAAGCTCTCTCACTCGGCGAGCAATCAATTGCGTATACTGCGATCCACAATCGAGAATTAAAACCATTTCTTGCATACGGCAAAGTTAATTTCTTTTTGGTATTTAGCTTAACACTAAGGCTCCTTATAGTGCCTCTTTTAGTCTTTTTATAAGCACAGAAATTAACAAGCCCCGTTCTTACTTAAAATTGAAAGCACAGCTTTATTCCTTTGTAAGTCTGCAAGCAAAATCTACTAAATGCTCAAATACTATTATGAGGCCTAGAAACTACTAAAAAATCTTTTCCAAGGAATCATCCATAATGTTTTGAAGAAATGTCTATTTATTCGTTCGCCCTATTTTAGGTAAAGGCGCCGCCAAAAAGAGTTTCAGTCTTGCTTTTTCATCGTCAAAAAAATCTAAGCCGCTCATTTATAGAAAGACAAAGATTAACATTAGCCTTCTAAATTTTATTTAACTTCGAGCCCTATTAATCAACTACCTAAAAACATGCGCATAGTTAAAATCATCCTTTGGGTTCTATTGGCCTTAGTAGCGATCTATCTAATTGTTTCGCTTTTTCTCCCGGGGAAATATAATGTAAGCCGCGAGCTTAGTATTAATGCTCCTGCCAAACAGATTTATGCGCAAGTAATTGATTTTAAAAATTGGGAAGCTTGGAGTCCGTGGTTACAAGAAGACCCAACTATGACTTTCAAATACGGTGAACAAACAGCTGGCGAAGGCGCCGCGTACTCTTGGACTAGTGAAGAATCTGGTGGAGGTAAGCAAAGTATAAAATATGCTAGCCCTTATGATACCATTAAAACGGTTATAAATTTTGATGGTAGAGATCCCTCTAATGGGTTATGGACTTTTACTAGCTCCAAAAATGGGCCAACCATAGTTAAATGGGGCTTTAGTGGAGAATTAGGATTCTTCTCCCGCATCTTTGGGCTTTTTATGGAAGGTATGGTAGGTGAAAGTTTTGAAATTGGTCTTGCTAATATTAAATACATTGTAGAAAGTCAAAAAATTGCAGAAGTTAAACTTGAAGTTTACCAATCTCAATTAGACTCCATGCGTTTTTACAGTATCACCGAAACTGTTGCCATGACAGAGCTTGGCCCTGATTTCTTCGGGCGAAATTTTTCTAAAATCAATGCCTATTTAGGCAAAGAAATGCAAAATTCTAATCGTCCACCCTTTGCTATTTTTCATGAGTGGGATGAAGAAACACGTCGCACGACTGTTGAGGTTGCTATTCCATTATGGTCCATGCTAGAAGGTAAAGATGATATTAAGAAGCGTGAAATGGCAACCACAGATGCTCTCTTTATTGATTATTATGGGCCTTATGAATTTACTGGAAAAGCTCATCAAGCCATTAGCGAATACGCCATGCAAAACGGCACTGATCTTCTAGGGATGGGCTTCGAAATTTATGTTACTGATCCCAGTGAAGAGGCCGATACAAGCAAGTGGTTAACCAAAATTGTTTACCCAATCGCTCAATAAAAAACTTAAATTTTTAAACCTTTTTGTGAACCCTAACCGCTGGTTAGGGTTTTGCTTTTTTAAAAAATTGAATTTGAAACACCTACTTACCCTAATCGCCCTTGTTTTTGGAATGAGCACCTTCGCTCAGACTGGAACTATTAAAGGTCGCGTTTTTGACAAAATCAATAACGAATCGCTGCCTTTTGCTAATGTTGTAATTGAAGGCACTACCATTGGTGCCACCACAGACTTAGACGGAAATTACGTCCTAAATGTTGAACCTGGCCTTTACAATATCACCGCTTCCTTTGTGGGCTACAAAAACATTACTGAATACGAAATTCAAGTAAGTTTATCGAAGCCCGCCGTAATAGACTTTGCGCTTGATGCAGGTAATCAAACTCTAGCCGAAGTTGAAGTTAGCGCCCAAGATCGCTTTCAACGAAAAGAAGAAAGCCCCGTTTCGGTAAGCACTTTAGGTATTAACGAAATTCAACGTAACCCAGGTGGTAACCAAGATATTTCCTTGGTAATTCAGTCTTTGCCAGGGGTTGCTTCGACTCCCAACTTTAGGAACGATATCATTATTAGAGGGGGAGCACCTAATGAGAACAGCTTCTTTTTAGATGGCATTGAAATCCCCAGTATTAATCACTTTTCAACTCAAGGTAGCAGTGGTGGTCCCGTAGGTTTGTTAAACGTAAACTTTATCCGCGAGGTAGATCTTTATACTTCTGCTTTCCCAGTAGAGAAAGCGAACTCGCTGAGCTCGGTTTTAGATATCAAACTGAAAGATGGCCGTAGCGATAAAATTGGCGGGATTTTTCAAGTGGGTGCTTCTGAAGTGGGATTAACCCTTGAGGGCCCCTTAAGTGAAAAAACTACCTTCCTACTTTCCGCACGTCGCAGTTATTTGCAATTCCTTTTTACCTTGTTTGAGCTGCCCTTCCTTCCTACTTATAACGACTTCCAATACAAGGTAAAGTATAAAATTAACGACAAAAACCAATTGACCTTAATCGGTTTGGGAGCCATCGACAATTT
The DNA here is from genome assembly GCA_963977415.1 of uncultured Schleiferiaceae bacterium. Taxonomy (GTDB): domain Bacteria; phylum Bacteroidota; class Bacteroidia; order Flavobacteriales; family Schleiferiaceae; genus Croceimicrobium. Next base: position 85,693 of record CAXBOS010000013.1, read on the forward strand.
TAAGTTAAACTTAGATGCCAATGAAACCGAAACCCAGCAGTTTCAATTGGCCTTTTTACCCGTAAACGAACAATGGAACTACTCGGTAGGGGCTAAATGGACGCACTTTGGTGATAACTCATATACTAATGTTATCCTCTCGCGCTTCATGCTCAATAACACCGCTTTTAAGTATGAAGACAATGATGAAGCGAAAACCAAATTATTGGATTACCAATCGCAAGAGATTGAAAACAAATTAAGAGTAGAGAACTTTTACCGCAAGGATATCTGGAAAATAACCAGTGGTTTTGGCTTTGAACAAACGAAGTACATTACCTCCGAGCTTGACCTAAGAGTGGCACCCGGCGCTGAACCTCGTAATTATAGTACCGACCTTACACTCTATCAATATTTTGCTTTTGGTAATGTAAACCGTAGTTTTTTTGATGAGCGTCTTAATGCTACCCTAGGCTTACGCATGGACGGCAATACCTTTAATGCGAATACCGCTAATCCTCTCAATCAAATCTCACCTAAGCTGGCTCTCGCTTGGAATATTACCCCTGAATTAAGCTGGAATAATAGCTTCAGTATTTATTACCAATTACCACCTAATACAGCCTTAGGTTTTAGAGACTCCGCCGGTACTTTGGTAAATCAAGATTTAACTTATATCAGCACCCAACATTATGTAAGTGGCTTTGCTTACTACCTTCCTTGGTCGGCTAAAATTAGCCTAGAAGGTTTTTACAAGATTTATAATAACTACCCCTTCTTATTGGAAAGAGGCATAACTCTGGCTAATCTAGGTAGCGATTTCGGCGTAATTGGAAACGAGCCAGCCACCTCAAATTCTGCTGGTCGCGCTTATGGACTTGAGTTTCTTTATCAACAAAAGCTTTACGAAGGATGGTTTGGAACCTTTGCTTATACCCTTGTGAAATCAGAATTTGAAGATGCTCAAGGCGATTTGGTGCCTTCTTCATGGGATAACCAACATATTATTACCGTGACAGGCGGTAAAAAATTCGGTAAAAACTGGGAGTTAGGTGTGCAATATCAATTCTTAGGCGGTGCCCCTTTTACCCCCACCGATGTTGAAACGAGTAGTTTGGTTAGCGTATACGATGTTAACCGTCGCGGATTGCCCGATTGGTCGCGTTTAAATCAAAATCGCTTCAGTAATTTCAATCGTGTAAATATGCGTATTGATAAAAAGTGGTTTTTCGAAAAATGGGCCTTAAACGTATATTTAGATGTACAAAACCTTTTAGGTCAATCGGTAGATGGCGAACCTCTTTTGGTTCTAAACCGCAATGCCGATGGAACACCCATTATCCTAAATCCCCTAGCCCCTGCAAACGAACAACGCTATGATACCCGCTTTTTAGAAAACGGTAATGGCACCCGTATACCTAGTGTGGGGATTATTATTCAGTTTTAATTTCGATCTAAGTCCAATTAATAAGGTGCTTGCGCAGATGCGTTAGCACCTTTTTTTATACCTGAGAACTACCTCTAACCCGAAAAAGGTCCGCATTGCGCGCATCACCTTAAGCGCTAAACTCTTAAGCATATAATTCCCGTCAATCTCTAAAAATCAAAATCCTTTTAATCTTCCCGTAAATAGAGCAACTAGCTTTGTATTTTAGAGCAATTAAAAGCAAGCCCTCTTGGAAGCAAAAATCACCCTCAAAAAACTCAAAGAAACCTTTCCCATCTTTAGCGATGTTCCCCAAGTAGAGTTGGAATATCTACTTTCCAAAAGTTCACTTCTACACTTTAAAGAAGATGAGTACCTTTTTCAAGGGGACAATACCGCCGATAATATGCTCCTCATTTTAGAGGGACATTTCAATATCTTCTTGATTCAAAAAAATGAAAGGCGCCAAGTTGCCGAATTGGAAAGTGGCTCTATTACTGGAGTCCTTCCTTTTTCACGCATGGTCAAAGCCACCGCTTCCGCCATTGCCACAGAAAGTGCTTTAGTTTTAGCTTTTCCAAAAACTGAATTCCCCTTTTTAATTAAGGAGTATTACAAGCTTACCGAAGTTTTAGTGCACGAAATGAATAGTCGCATTCGCAACTTCACCACTCTGCAACAACAAAACGACCGCATGCTTTCCTTAGGCAAACTTTCTGCCGGTTTAGCTCATGAACTCAATAATCCCGCATCTGCCATAGCGCGCAGCAGCAGTGAGCTAAAAAAACATCTAAGCTCTAGTCCCGATAGTTTTAAAAAACTGATGGAATTAAGCCTGGACAGAGATACAATTGATCAGGTGAACGATTTCATTAATGCCAAGCTAAAAACAGCGGTCTCCAGTTTCAGCATGCTCGAAAAGCAGGAACGCGAAGATGAATTAAGCGATGTTTTAGAAGATTTAGAGCAAGAGGACTATGACGACTTACTCGAGAATTTGGTAGACTTCGCTTTCTCAGGGGAGGATTTAGAGCAAATAGCCCAATGGGCAGGTAAAGAAAACTTTATACCCATTATGCGCTGGGTAGATAATTTAATGACCACCGAAACCATGGTTTCCACCATCGAGGAATCGGCCAAACGCATTGCCGAATTGGTAAATAGCATTAAGTCCTTTACCCATATGGATCAAGGCAGTGATAAAAGCGCTGAAGATTTGCACCAAGGATTAAATAGTACTGTGCGAATGTTAGAACATAAAATTAGAGCAAATGGAATTTCGCTTGACAAACAATTTAGCTCCGATTTACCCAAGGTTAATATTTGGGCCGGACAAATGAATCAAGTTTACACCAATATTTTAGACAATGCCATTGACGCTTTAAGTGAGACTGAAAATCCTAAAATCACCATCAAAACCGCCCTCAAAGGTAAATTCGCGCGCATCTTTATATGCGATAATGGTCCTGGTATTCCCGAAGAAAAGCAAGCCTTTATTTTTGATGCCTTCTTTACCACGAAAGGCGTGGGAAAAGGCACCGGCATGGGCTTAGAACTTGCTCGACGCATTGTGCAAAGACATAAAGGCAGCTTAAGCTTTCAGTCTAAACCCGGCCAAACTGAATTTGAAATTTGCCTCCCAATAACCAATTAACGATGAAGAAAGCTATTATCCTTGCGGTAGATGATGACCCCCAAGTATTAAGGGCCATCCGCCAAGATTTACGCAGTCAGTATAAAAACGACTATAAAATTCTCAGCACCGATAATGCCCAAGAAGCATTAGATAGCCTGGTAGAATTAAAAAATAAAGGCGAAGAAGTCGCCCTTTTTCTAAGCGATCAAAGAATGCCGCTGATGCAAGGGGTAGACTTTTTAGAAAAGGCCATGCTTATTTTTCCATTAGCCAAAAAGGTTTTACTTACTGCCTATTCCGATACTGATGCGGCAATAAAAGCCATTAACCAAGTACAGCTCGATCATTATCTAATGAAACCTTGGGATCCGCCCAGTGAAAAGCTTTACCCGACATTGGATGATTTATTAGAGGAATGGCAAGCGCAATATCAACCGAGTTTCCAAGGATTGAAAGTGGTGGGCTATCAATACTCCGCCAAAAGTCACGCCCTTAAAGATTTCTTAGCCGCTAATCTTTTCCCCTATCGTTGGTTAAGTTTAGAAGAGCAAGAGGAAGCACAAAGTCTTATTACTATAAATAATCTTAAAACGGAAGACTCTCCTTTTATCTTTTTCGAAGACGGTGAAATTCTTAGCCAACCTAGTAAAGAAGAACTGGCGGGTAAATTAGGCCTCAATCCTAATGCTTCTGCAGATTTGTATGATTTAGTGATTGTCGGCGCTGGACCAGCGGGGCTCGCTGCAGCGGTATATGGTGCCAGCGAAGGATTAAAAACCCTATTAATTGAAAAGCACGCCCCGGGTGGACAGGCGGGTACTTCTTCACGGATTGAGAACTACTTAGGTTTTCCTAAAGGTTTAAGCGGTAGCGATTTAGCGCGCCGCGCGATTAGCCAGGCTACGCGATTAGGGGCAGAATTATTAAACCCAGCAGAAGTGCAAGCCATTGAAACCGCCGACCTGAACAAGAAAATTCACTTAACCAATGGCAGCACTATTATTTGTCGCTCCATCATTATTACCACGGGCGTAGACTATCGTAAACTAGAAAAGCCAGGGCTAGGTCTTTTAAGCGGAGCGGGCGTTTATTATGGAGCCGCAAGTACCGAAGCAGGCGCCTGTTCTAACAAAGCGGTATTTATTGTGGGTGGCGGTAATTCAGCGGGACAGGCCGCGATGTACCTTTCGCGTTTTGCGAAAAATGTTACCATTCTTATTCGTCGTGCCGATCTAAGCAGTACCATGTCGGCCTATCTTATTGAGCAAATTGAGCAAAGTGACAATATCCGTCTTATGCCCTTTTCGGAAATTGAAGAAGCGAAAGGTGAAAAGCAATTGGAATCTTTGCAAATCTATCATTCCGACCGCAAGGAAAGTGCTAGTTATGAGGCAGCGGCCTTATTCATTTTTATCGGTGCTAAACCTATAACCGAATGGTTAGGCGATTTAGTGAGCCGCGATGAAAAAGGGTTCATTTATACTGGCAATGCCTTGAAAAAGCAGAAAGGAGTTTGGAAGCATAACCGCGAAGCCTATTCCCTAGAAACCAGCATGCCTGGCATTTTTGCCGCTGGCGATGTACGTTCTGGTGCCATGAATAGAGTGGCATCTGCCGTAGGTGAAGGAGCTATGGCTGTGAGTTACGTTCATAAATATTTAACAGAAGTATAGGGTTTCATAGCAATATTAAACAAGTTTAAATGTCTTAATATCAATACATTCGGTAAACGAAAACATAAATTACCGAAAAATGAAAAATTTACTTTTTGCAGGTCTTATTCTTCTTGCCTGTAGTGCTTGTTCAAAAGAAGATGACGCTTTACCCAAAGACCCAACAACTAAAGGAGTGGTAGATCGTAGTAATGACGCACCGATGAATGAAAATGTAATTTTTGCAGAAGAATAATTTATCCTGTTTTAACTGAGTTCGTCTCAAAATAAAACTTTCTTCTCAACCAGAATGCTACCCGTACTAAAATAATTAGTGCGGGTACTTCTATTAATGGCCCAACCACGCCCGCAAATGCTTCACCGGAGTTAATGCCAAAAACAGCTATGGCCACCGCAATGGCCAATTCGAAATTATTGCCCGCAGCGGTAAAGGATATCGCCACATTCTTATCATAAGTCGCTCCTAATGTGCGCGATAAGAAAAAGCTAATGAAAAACATTAGGCCGAAATAGATTACCAGTGGCAAGGCAATAAGCAGTACATCGGCGGGTAAATCTACTAGCACATCTCCCTTGAGGGAAAACATTAAAACAATGGTAAATAGAAGGGCTATTAAAGTAATAGGCCCAATTTTAACTAGGAAAGTTTCTTGATACCATTTTAAGCCTTTCAGCGGCACTAAAGCAGTGCGACTGATAAATCCTAATAAAAAAGGTATACCCAAATAAATAGCTACCGTCTTAGCAATTTCGGCCATGGAGATTTCTACTAAAGCGCCTTCGTAACCAAAAAAAGGTGGCAAAACACTAATAAAAAGCCAAGCGTAAAAGCTGTAGGCAAAAACTTGGAAGATGCTATTTAGGGCCACCAAGGCAGCGCCATATTCGGCATTTCCTTCGGCTAAATCGTTCCATACCAAAACCATGGCAATACAGCGCGCCAATCCGATTAAGAGTATCCCCACCATATAATGGGGATGATTTGGTAAGAATAGTAAAGCCAAGGCAAACATCAGAAGAGGGCCAATTATCCAATTGAGCAGTAGCGATAAAGAAAGGATTTTTACCTCCTTAAAAACCTGGGGTAAAAGGCGGTAATTCACTTTCGCTAAAGGTGGATACATCATAAGAATTAAGCCTATCGCTAAGGGGATATTAGTACTACCACTGCTAAGGTCGCTGACAGCGCTCGGAATTGCAGGCCACAACTTTCCTAAAGCTACTCCAGTAAGCATGGCCAAAAAAATCCAAAGACTTAAATAGCGATTTAAAAATCCTAGTTGGCGCATTTTACTCTTCTTTTTAGTCTAGCAACAAGTAGAATTAGGACCGCAACAATTATCGCTAACCGCACTAGCCAATTCCTTAACGGGCAAAGATATCGCATCGGGAATAACGCAGGAATCCTTGGCTAAACAATCGGTTTGGGTAGCTTTCAACACGAAGGTATCGCCCTCCCTATCTAAAGTGTAGCGGCCAATCGTGCTGCCTTGATATTCAATCTCTAAATTGAAATCCTCGCTTAAAGCCAATTGTCTTTCTGTTTTGCGAATAATCCCCAGCAGCTTGGTGGCGGAAAGACGATGATCAAAATCGTCAGCTTCCCAAAGTTGTAGATTTAACCAAGATTCTTGGCGATGATTACCACCGCAATCGATATAGTCCTTAGTGATTTTACCTAATTCGGTTAAATGATAATGCGGCGCTAGCGCATTGCCATTTTCTAGTTTAAAAATGGGGTATTCTTGATCTTTTAGGGCGGCTTTAAATTCGGATAATTTCATAATAATGATTTTTAACAACAGTTAGATTTTAAGTGTAAACTATGATCAAGGAAGGCGTGAAAAAGTACTTTCATCTCTTCCCATATTTCGGGATTAATACAATAACAAACCGCTGGTCCGGTAATTTGTCCCTTAATAATACCTTGATTCTTCAGCTCCTTCAAATGCTGCGAAACGGTGGCTTGGGCTAAGCCAATTTCCTTTACCAAATCGCCACAAAAGCAAGATTCTTCCAGATATAAAAAGCTAAGAATCCGTAAGCGAGCTGGGTGCCCTAAGGCTTTGGCAAAGGAAGCCATCCTTAAGTCTTGAGCACTATATTCTACTTCTGATTTCATCTTATAATCCTTTCATCGCAAAATTACGATAAAAGAAAGACAATACTGAAAAAGAACAGTAAAATTCTAGGTATAATTTATTCTCAATCTCCCCAAAATTTCTAAAAATACTTCTAATTTGCACCTTAGCTATCTAATAAAATATGTCGCAGCCTAATCAGCAGCAGCTCGCCCAAAAATACTTTCACACTCGCGCACAAACTGTCGAATTAATGAAACCTCTCAGTACCGAGGATCATTTAGCGCAACCCAGTGAAGAAATAAGTCCGCCCAAATGGCATTTAGGACACACCACTTGGTTTTTCGAAACCCTTGTGCTTTTGCCAGGTCTTCCTAATTACCAGCAATTTGATGCACAATTTCCCTTTTATTTCAACTCCTATTACGAAGGTTTAGGCGAAAGAATTGATCGGCATTCCCGCGGTACTTTAATCCGTCCCGCTCTCGAAAAAATTTATGCTTATCGCACTTATGTAGATGCGCAGATGGAAAAGCTTTTTGCTACCGATTTAAAGCCTAAGCAACTACAAACCATCGAATTAGGCATAAACCACGAAGAACAGCACCAAGAATTATTTCTAAGCGATTTTAAAAAAATATTGGCTATTCAGCCTTTTCAGGCACCCTATAAAGCCGACTTTCAAGAAAGCTTTCCGAGCAATGCGGAAGAGACTAAATTTATTGAAATAAACGAAGGCATCTATCGTATTGGCTATGCCGGTGAGGAATTCTGTTTCGATAATGAGCAGCCTGCGCATAAGGTCTATTTACAGCCCTACTCTATTGCCTCCAAATTGGTAACAAATGCCGAATGGCTCGAGTTTATTAAAGCGGGCGGCTACCAAGAATTTAGTTATTGGCATGCCGAAGCCTGGGATTGGCTTAAGCGGGAACAGATCAAAGCGCCGCTTTATTGGTTTCAAAAAAACGGTGAATGGTATCGCTTTAGTTTAGCAGGACCTGTTCCCATAAACGGTTTCGAAAGCGTGAGCCACATTAGCTATTACGAGGCTTATGCTTACGCAGAATGGAAAGGATTACGGCTGCCTACCGAAGCCGAATGGGAAGTAGCGCAAGAACAATTTAAATGGGGCGAACGTTGGGAATGGACCAATAGCGCCTACCTCGCCTACCCTGGTTTTAAAACCATTGAAGGTCCTGCCAAAGAGTATAATGGCAAATTTATGATCAATCAAATGGTATTAAGAGGCGCTTCCATTGCGAGCCCATCTGGCCACAGCCGGCCGACTTACCGCAACTTTTTTCACCCCCACTTTCGCTGGCAGTTTACCGGCTTAAGACTGGCAAAAAATATAGACTAAAGCATGACGAGCTTTAAACAAGATGTTATTACTGGCCTTTCGGCAGATGCGAAATATTTATCATCCCGTTATTTCTACGACGAAATCGGTGATCAAATTTTTCAAGAAATCATGGCGATGCCTGATTATTACCTTACCCGTGCAGAAGAAGAAATTTTTCAACTTCGCAAGCAAGAAATTTACCGAGCTCTTAATTTTAAGACTCCTTTTAAACTCGTTGAATTAGGCGCTGGCGATGGCTTAAAAACCAAAGTTCTTCTGCGAAGCTTTTTAGAGGAGAAAGCTAATTTCCAGTATCTACCGATTGACATTTCTAGTCATGTTTTGGATGAACTTTCTGCTAGCTTAATAAAAGAGCTTCCCCAATTAGAAGTAAATCCCATGGCGATGGAATACTTCGAGGCTCTAGAACACTTGCAAAATATTAGCGATGAACCAAAATTGGTCTTGTTTTTAGGCTCCAATATTGGCAATTTCCCGCAGGGTAAGGCAGCAGGTTTTTTAAGCACTTTAGCATCCAAACTACAAAAAGGTGATAAACTTTTACTGGGCGTGGATCTTAAAAAAGAGCCCGCCAAAATATTAAAAGCTTACAGCGACCAAACGGGTATTACGGCCCGTTTTAACCTAAACATCCTAGCCCGTATCAATCGTGAATTAGGTGCGAACTTTGACTTGCGAAATTTTGAGCATTACGCCAGTTACAATCCTCAAAGCGGAGAATGCCGCAGCTATCTCATCTGCCGTAAGGCACAAGAGGTACATTTAGATGGATTAAGACAAAGTATTCATTTTGAGGAATATGAATCTATTCATACCGAAATTTCGAAAAAATACAGCCCAACCGAACTCCATCGTTTGGCCGCTGATACTGGCTTTAAGGTTATCGAGAAATTTTACGATTCTCAAAAGCAATTTAGCGATGTACTGCTGGAAAAACGTTAAGCCTTTTCGGTTTTCATAGATTGCAACAAAAGGGCAATTCCCACCACTAAGCCGCAGCCTATAAGGTTGTACCAAAGGTATTCGATGTTTAAATCGCGGAAAAATGGCCATTGGTAAATATTGCCAAAGTGAATGAGTAAAACCGCCCCTTCACCTATAAGAGCGGCTGGGAAAATAGCCGAGGCTTTCACCTTTTTTATAAAAAAGGCTACTAAAAATATTCCCAAAATGGTTCCGTAAAATAGAGAGCCAAGCACATTCACCATTTCAATTAAATTATCGAAAAGATTGGCCACCAAGGCAAAGCTTATGGCTACAAAACCCCACATTACGGTAAATAATTTCGACATGAAAAGACGCTGCTTTTCGGTCGATTCCCGTTGAAACAAGCGGTTGTAAAAATCAACCATCGTGGTGGTTGCCAAAGCATTCAATTCACTAGAAGTACTCGACATGGCTGCGCTAAATATCAGGGCTATGATCAAACCTACAACCCCAATAGGTAAAAAGTCCATTACAAAATTGAGGAACACATAATTAGTATCCTTCACTTTAAACTTAGGGTCGGCCTTCACCAGTAAATCTTTCACTTCGCTGCGAATGGCTTTATCTTCATCCAAGCGTTTTAAAAACACTTCTCGACCGAGAGATTTCTGACGAAGGTTCTCTTGTCGAATAGCGGTTTCATAGGCAATTCGGCTTTGCTGCAACTCTTCATAATTGGCATCAAAGCGCTCTTCTAATTGCGTAAGCTCAGCTTTATACTTGGTCTCATTTAAACCTTCTAGAGCCACCTGATTAAAGAACATGGGCGGTTTAACATAGAGGTAAAATATAAAAACCAAAACCCCAGTTAGCAAGATAAAGAGCTGCATCGGGATTTTCAAAATTGCATTAAACATCAGTCCTAGCCTGCTTTCGCGGATATTTTTGCCCGTTAAATAACGTTGTACCTGACTTTGGTCGGTTCCAAAATAAGAAAGCGCCAAAAAGAGTCCCCCTGTTAAACCACTCCAAACAGTGTAGCGCTCATTTAAGTCGAAATTGAAATCTAAAATCTGCATTCTTCCGGCACTTCCCGCAATTTCGAAGGCGGTAGATAAATCTGTGAAATCTTGAATTTTAATAATCAGCAAAACAAAGGCTAGCGTCATCCCCAAAAGGATAATTCCCATTTGCAATTTTTGGGTAATGCTAACTGCCTTGCTACCACCGGAAACGGTGTAAACAATAACCAAAAGGCCCACAAAAAGATTGGTTAATTGGAGGTTCCAACCTAAAATGGTAGACAGAATAATGGCGGGTGCAAAAATGGTTAAACCCGCCGCCAAACCTCTTTGCACTAAAAACAGGAATGCTGCTAAGAGTCTTGTTTTCAGGTCGAAACGACTCTCTAAATACTCATAAGCAGTATATACTTTGAGGCGGTAATAAATAGGGATAATAAAGGCAGAGATAATCACTAAGGCCAAGGGAAGACCAAAATAAAACTGTACAAAGCGTAAACCCGATTCATAGCCTAAACCTGGGGCACTTAAAAAGGTAATAGCACTGGCTTGGGTGGCCATAACCGAAACGCCCACCGTAAACCATTTCATTTCGTTTCCACCACGCAAGTAGTCATTTAAATCGCGACTATTACGTGTACGCCAAACCCCATAAGCCACAATTGCAAAGAGTGTCCCGAAAAGGACGATCCAATCAATAGTACTCATTAACGGTAGTATTCGGTAATTAGGTAAAAGACAATTATTTCTACAAATAGGAATATAATAACTCCTGTGTAGAGCTGTCGCCACTTATGTTTTTGCCCTGCACTTTCCATCTTAATACGAAATCATATTCGCCAAAAGTCGGAAGGCACCTGGCACACCCGCAGGTAATTCGCGAAAAAAAGAAATTCCTGTGTACATAAAAGAGCCCTCACCTATATCAGCAATAATTAAGGCACCAAATAAATCTTCCTCACCGCTATCGTGCCAAGCTAAAGGCGCTTGATAATTTTCATCCCAATTATCAGCAAAGTATAAACCGCGCTCCTGCACCCAATGGTCAAAATCGGCTTTATACAATTTATTTGGGGCGTTTAATAAGCGATGATCGGCCAAAGCAAAAGTTACCTCCGCATTTTCCTCGGTAACACGTTTACGCGAAATCTCGAAGGGATATGGCCCAAAATCGAGACTAGAAGATCGGCGTGATCGCGTATTATACTGAACAATATAATTTCCACCCGCTTTTACATAAGCCATTAATTTGTCGTTGTAATCCAACAACCACTCTTGCGTATTGTATGCTCTAATACCGGCAATCACCGCTTGGTATTGTGCCAAATCTGCGGAAGCAAGGGCCGCCTCATCTAAGATATCCACTTTATATCCCATCAGCTCAATCGCCTCTGCCACCTTATCGCCTGCACCATTAATATAAGCCACCTTGTTTCCCTGCTTTTGCAAATCGAGACGTACCAAATTTACATCGGCCGCTTCCAATACCATACGCTTATCAATATGCTGGTAATCTATTTCGTAAAGGCTTTTAAGGCTTTCGCCTGATGCGCTATTACTAAAACTAAGAGTAGTATTGGCAGCTTTTCCTTGGGGACTAATCTTCACATTTTTGATTAAACGACTATCTGCTTCTTTAAAACTAAGCTGCAGACTGTTGGGCTCTATTTTCCAGCCTTCTGCTTGGAGGTTTACGGTAAAATCAGCCGCTTTAAAAGCCCTGAAGTTAAGGGCTAATTCTTGGGAAGCTTCATCTACAAAAATAAGATTGCTACGATCAGCCTTTACAACTAAGTCGGGCGTAATCATTAAAGGACGAATGATTTCACCCTCTACTCGATCACTAAATTTATAGATGGCCGAAATAGGTAAGTAAAACAAACGGCCATCCACCCTTAAAGGGAGATGCGAAGCTAAAGTGGCTTCATTTTCTGCGAGGCCAATTTGTAAATCATCATCTAACTGAAAAACAGTTTTATAAGGATTACGAAGCCAATAGGGTTGCGATAAAGGCAGGTCCTTTTCTAAACTAAATTCGAGGCTATTATTATCATTGGGCGCAATGTCAATCCAATTGTCATCTCCCGAAAGGGTTTTTCCTTCGCCTTTTAAGGTACTAGGATCAAGTACTAATTTACTACTAATGCTCTCCGCTTTTGGCATAGATATTTGCAAATTTGAGCGGGATACGTAGTTTAGTTTAAACTTCTGATTAATAGTAGTAAGGCTGTATTCTGAAGGCGATAATAACTCTACATGTAAGCCTAAGCAGGAAGCTATAATTTTTCGCAAACGCTCTTGAAAGTATGATCTTTGGTCGGCTTCGTTAATGGCCGTACTCGCTTCTAGTAAATCTAATAGTTTGTTTACTGAGGCAGAAGGTTTGCTAAAATTAAAATCCGCTAAAATGCTTGCTATTAATTGATCACCGCTGGCGAAATTAAAACGCTGCCAAGAACTGGAAATGCCTTCTAGAGGATCGCTTTTACAGCTTTCACCCTTCATTAATTTTAAATACTCATTGGACGAGCCACGGGCGAGTGCCACGCCAAAACCCTGGCTTTTATGCTGACTGCGACTATGGCTAGCTAATTCGTTACAGCTCAAACCTAGCTCTTCTACATAAGTGCCCACGTCTATTTTAACATAAGAAGGGTCGTTGGCAGCCAGGCTGTCCAAATTAGGATCCCACCAAGCGCTGTGGTTCCAGAAAATACGTTTCACCTGCCAGGGTTTAAAATTTTCTAATTGCTCGGGAAATGCATTGGGATCGGCGGCCAAATCGAAAGCTTCTAAAGCGAGTTCAGCACTGGCGGTATGGTGGCCGTGACCGGCACGAGCATCTGGAGGGAAACGTGTAATAATGATATCGGGACGAAACTTGCGAATGATTTGCACCACATCACTTAAAATCAATTCTTTACCCCATTGCTGATAGGTTTCTTCAGCGGTTTTACTGTAACCAAAATCTAAGGCCCGACTAAAAAATTGTTTTCCACCATCAATACGGCGAGCTTGCATCAATTCTTGCGTGCGTAAAATTCCCAGTTGGGCACCCAGTTCAGTACCGATTAAATTTTGTCCCCCATCGCCTCTCGTTAAAGAAAGGTAGGCTGTTTGGTATTTGCGCTCATTGGCAAGAAAGGAAATCATACTGGTGTTCTCATCATCGGGATGAGCCGCTAGATACAAGACACGCGTTGAGTTTCCGAGTTTACTTATTTCGTGATAGATTGCGGAGGAACTTTGATCTTGCGCTTTTAGAAAGCCGAAGGATAAAAGTACCAGACCAAGGGCGATACTATTTTTCATAAATTTTTTTCGTCGGTCAAATCTACCAATTACAGCTAGCATACACGATAGGAATTCTTTATTTCCGCATTTAAGGAGTTATAGACTCGTTACCAGGGTAGGCTTAACATAAACCTTCTTTATATGCTCATAAATAAAAGTTAATTTTAAGTGATTACCTTTAGCCTCCCTAATTTACACAAATACCCTATGAGAAAAACGCTACTGATGTTGCTGGGCTTGAGTTTTGGAATGTTGCAAGCCCAAAATCAGACAGAAACTTTCCCGATTCTATTTAAAACTGGTACAATCAACCCTGCAGAAGTATCGGTTAATGATGTCACAAAGTACAATGGTTACACGTATGTAATTGTACAGCATCAAAATTTGGTATTGGCTCAGAACTTTTACGGTTTTGAAACCTTTGAGTACTTGCCTAAACACAGTGCTTTTGCTCGTGTGAAGACTAGTGAATTAGCCACTGCCAAGGCGCAACTCTTCCAAATGGGAGGCACTCTTTTAAACATTGATCCCGCTTGGAAGCAATCACAACTTTTATACACAAATAACTATCCCGAATGGGCATGGTCGGCCAATGAGCAAAAATTGGTGGTATGGATTCAGTACTGGAAAGGTTTAGATGCCTTACAGATAGTGAGCGAATTACAAGGTTTATCGCACACCATTTTAGAGGTGGTGGCTGCTGATGAAAAAATTCAGATTGAAATTGATCCTGAAAACTTAAGCGCATTAATCGCCCAGCCTTTTATTAAATACGTAGAAGAAAAATACGCTCCCGGTGAACCTGAAAACTTTACCGCACGCACCAATCACCGTATAAACTATTTACAAGGTGGCAATTTAGGTTTAAACTACGATGGTTCGGGAATTATGGTAGCCCACAATGATGCTGGCGAAATTGATTATCATATTGATTTTCAAGGAAGATTTAGCCAAAATGCCAATGGTGGTGCAGGTAGTGATCATGGCGATCATACGGCGGGAACGATTAGTGGTGCTGGAAACCGCGATCCACGTGGTGCTGGAATGGCGCCCGGTGCGGATATGTTCTACCGCAATTACCCCAATAACCTAAACGATGCCGATAATGTATACAACACGATTAATGCGCGTTTAACCTCCAACTCATTTAGTAATGGTTGCAATGGAGGCTATAGTACTTGGTCGCAGCAATTAGATAAAGATGCCTTCGACAACCCACTGATGTTACATGTTTTTTCTTCTGGAAATAATGGTAGCTCAAGCTGTGCTGTAAATTATGGCGCCGGCATTGGCTGGGGAAATATTACGGGTGGACACAAACAGGCGAAGAATGTTGTAACGGTTGGTAATCTTACTCGTACCGACGCGATTGCTCCTTCTAGTAGTCGCGGTCCTGCTTCTGATGGTAGAATTAAGCCCGACCTTTGTGCCGTTGGAACCAATGTTTATAGTACTACTGATGCGAATGGCCCCAGTACTTATAACAGTAAAACAGGTACTTCTATGTCTTGTCCTGGTGTAACAGGAACCCTTGCTGTGCTAATGCAAGCTTATAAAGATATTAATATGGGGGCTGAAGCAGAAGGCGTTTTATTGAAAGGGATTATTCAAAACACCGCCGAAGATTTAGGTAACCCAGGACCAGATTTCATTTATGGTTATGGACGTATTAACGCGAACCGTGCTTATGAAGTAATTAGTAATGGAAGCTTTAACAGCGATAGCATTGCGAATAACGATTCAGCCAGCTTTAGTTTTAACATTCCTGCAAATACCGTAAATGCTAAGTTTTTCCTTATCTGGGCCGACCCACAAGCATCACCAAATGCATCGCGTGACTTAGTAAATGATTTAGACTTAAGCGTTGATTTTGAAGGAACAACTCATCAAGCATGGGTTTTGGATCCAAATCCAACGGTTAGTAGTTTAAATTCTAATGCCGCGCCTGGGCGTGACTCGCTTAATAATATGGAGCAGGTTACTATTTTAAATCCAAATAGTGGAACCGCTACCATTAAGGTGAAAGGTCATAATATCCCCACTGGTACCCAGAAATTTTATGTTATTGCTTCTTACGAAAAGAATGAAATAGTAATCACCTACCCGACTCCAGGAACTGCTTTTGAAGCTGGCACGAGCCAACTCATTCGTTTCGACAGTCCCGTTAACACTTCTTATACGGCTGAATTTTCTTTAGATGGTGGTGTAAATTGGTTTAATGTGGGGACAACTACCGGTAACCGCCATATTAATTGGAATACCCCGGTGGGATTACCTACCAATGTGGCCTATGTGCGCGTATACAGTAATAACGACACGGCAAGTGTTGGTCCAATTACCATTGCCCAAGTACCCGCCAATATTTCGGTAGTGAGTGCCTGTCCTGATAGCATTACTCTTACTTGGATACCTGCAACCGGTGCTTCTGGTTATGTAGTTTATCGATTAGGAGCCAAGTACATGGATTCCATTACTTACCGAACCAATGATACAATTACAATTGCCCATGATGCTACTCAAGCAGATTGGTTTGCCGTAGCGGCAGTTGTTAATGATACTTCTATTGGCGAACGTTCTGTAGCCATTTACAAAGCCCCAGGCGTATTTAATTGCAACATTCCTAATGATTTAAGTTTAGAAATGGTTCTATCACCTGGTTTTGGAGAAGTGCAAGATTGTGCGGTTAACTCAAGTGGTGTGAAAGTAGGATTATTGGTTAAAAACATTGGCTTAAACCCTATTAGCAGTTTAGACCTATCCTACCAGCGGACAAATACCGCTGCTATTTCTACCGAGACGTTAAATAGAACAATTGCCCCAGGCGATACTATTCACTATTTCTTTAGCAACAGCACTATTACCATTTTAAATAATGTTTATTTAAACTATAATTTCTGGATCGATGCTAGTTCAGATGGTAATCGTTTTAACGATACTATTAACTTAAACATTCGTAAAGTTAACCCTGGTACAGCTTCTAAAACTTTGCCTTACAGCCAAGACTTTGAAAGTTTTAGCCTTTGTTCAGATGATGCTGATTGTAATCTTACCACTTGTAATTTAAGCGATGGTTGGGTAAATGGTCAAAACCTCGGTTCGGATTTTATTGATTGGAGAACCTTCCAAGGCAGCACTTTCAGTCAAGGAACGGGCCCTAACGTGGATCACAATCCTGGTACAAGTGTGGGTAATTACCTCTACCTAGAGGCCTCGGGTCAATGTGATAGTGCTGAAGCATTATTAATTACTCCTTGTATTGATCTTAGCAATGCCGTTGATCCAAGAGCCAGTATCTATTATCACATGTTAGGTCCAGATATGGGTACTTTAGATGTTGATGTTTACGATGGTACTATCTGGCACATGAATGTGGTAAATACTATTGCAGGTGATCAAGGTGGAAATTGGAATCGCTTGGATATCGATCTAAACCCATATAATGGAAAAACCGTGGTAATTAGATTCCGTGGCAAAACGGGTTCTGACTTTACTAGCGATTTAGCGATTGATGATTTCAGTGCTTTTGATGCCGCTTCCAGCGTATCCGAAAACAATTGGACCGATGGCCTTCGTGCTTATCCAAACCCGAATAGTGGTGTTTTCAATTTAGAAAGCCAATTACCGCTTAATGCTAGTACCAAACTTACCTTACGTGACTTAAGTGGTAAAGCTTTGTGGACGGCAAACTTTGACAGCAATGCAGGTGCCAATCAAATGGAAATCAACATTAAAGATCAGCCTCAAGGCCTATATCTTTTAGAAGTTCAAAATGATGAGTTTACCAGTACTTTAAGAGTTATTAAAGACTAAGATTGGTAAATTTTAATATTTAAAAAGGGTCAACTGAATTTCAGTTGACCCTTTTTTTATGCTTTAAAGCCAAAGCCTTATTCCTCTTAGCGCTAGAAAACTAAATTTCCTTAAGTTCAATGTTCTCGTTGGTGAATTTTAAGCTTCCCGCATCATCTACATCTAAAAAGATAAGACTGTCTTTGTGCACTCTATTGCCTAAGATTTCTTTAGACAAATCATTAAGAACTCTTTTCTGAATGATCCTTTTAATAGGACGTCCACCATATTGAGGGTCATAACCCGCTTCTGCCAAATACATTATCGCCTTCTCGGAAACCTCAAGGGTGATTTGTTGTTTATCCAGGGATTTTTTCAACAAGTTGAGCTGTAGACGCACAATCTCAGCCACGTCCTTCTTCTCGAGCGGCAAGAACATGATACTTTCATCGATTCTATTGAGAAACTCTGGCCTGAGGGTTTTACGTAGAATTTGCATCAAGGCTTCACGAGTATCCTCATAAACCTCAAATTTATTAGACTCAGTAATCGTATCAAATCGCTCCTGAATTAAACTGGAACCAATATTAGAGGTCATAATAATTATGGTATTCCTAAAGTTCGCTAGTCTCCCTTTATTATCAGTTAAACGTCCTTCATCTAAAACCTGAAGAAGAATGTTAAAAGTGTCTGGGTGGGCTTTTTCAATCTCATCTAAAAGAATAACCGAATAAGGCTTACGTCTCACTGCCTCAGTTAACTGACCACCTTCATCATAACCCACATATCCTGGAGGTGCACCGATGAGGCGACTCACAGAATGGCGCTCTTGGTATTCACTCATGTCGATACGGGTAAGGGCATTTTCATCATCAAAAAGGAACTCAGCCAAAGCTTTCGCCAATTCGGTTTTACCCACACCCGTGGTTCCTAAAAAGATAAAGGAACCAATGGGTCGATGTTCATCTTGCAAACCCGCCCTGCTTCTTCTAACTGCATCTGAAACCGCCAAAATGGCTTCCTCTTGTCCGATTACCCTTTTGTGTAATTCTTCTTCCAAATGCAGTAATTTCTCTCTTTCACTTTGCAACATACGTGTAATGGGAATGCCAGTCCAACGACTTACCACATCAGCTATATCTTCAGAGTCTACCTCTTCTTTAATTAAAGCATGGCCATTTTGTAATTTACCTGCTTCTTCCTCATATTTCTTCAGGCATGCTTCCACTTCTTGTAGCTTTCCGTAGCGAATTTCCGCCACTGTACCGTAGTCGCCACTGCGTTCTGCTTGCTCCGCTTTTTGTTTCAGCGCTTCCATTTCTTCTTTAGCTTTCTGAATGCCATCAACTACCTCTTTTTCCGATTGCCACTGAGCATTAAAAGAACTACGTTGTTCGCTTAAATCTTTTAGTTCCTCTTTAATACCATTCTGCCTAAGCGTATCTCCTTCGCGTTTTATCGCTTCCAGTTCAATCTCAAGCTGCATTATTTTTCGATCTAAAACATCTATTTCCTCTGGTTTAGAGTTCGCTGCCATGCGCAATTTCGCCGCTGCTTCATCAATAAGGTCAATGGCCTTATCGGGTAAAAATCGATCAGAAATATAGCGTTGCGATAATTCTACCGAAGCGATGATAGCTTCATCCTTGATGCGAACCTTATGATGGGTTTCATAGCGCTCTTTAATGCCACGTAAAATAGAAATAGCCGCTTCCGTATCGGGTTCATCTACCATTACTTTTTGAAAGCGACGTTCTAGTGCCTTGTCCTTTTCAAAATACTTTTGGTACTCATTTAATGTTGTTGCACCAATGGCTCTCAGTTCCCCTCGCGCCAAAGCGGGTTTCAAAATATTAGCTGCATCCATGGCTCCTTCTCCAGCGCCAGCGCCAACGAGGGTATGAATCTCATCAATAAATAGAAGCAATTGTCCGTCACTTTCACTTACGGTCTTCACCACCGCCTTAAGGCGTTCTTCAAACTCTCCCTTATACTTCGCTCCAGCAATAAGAGCGCCCATATCGAGACTATATAATTTTTTATCTTTTAAATTTTCAGGAACATCCCCTTTAATGATGCGATGCGCCATACCTTCAGCGATAGCCGTTTTACCAACACCTGGTTCGCCGATAAGGATCGGGTTATTTTTAGTACGACGAGATAGTATTTGTAGCACTCTGCGAATTTCTTCATCGCGGCCAATCACAGGATCTAATTTGCCTTCCTCTGCTAATTTGTTCAAATTCTTAGCATATTTATCTAAGGCGCTATATTGCTCTTCCGAGCTCGCCGAATTGGCAGCTGTGCCTTGTCTTAACTCTTGCACAGCACTTTCGTAAGATGCTTTCTCCCAGCCACTATCGAGCATCATTTTACTTATTGTGTCACCACTTTCGAGCAATCCAAAAAGCAAATGTTCCAAAGCCACATATTCGTCTTTCATCGATTTGGCTTTTTGCTGAGCTTTAATAATAGCCTTGTTGGCATTGGGATCAAGGTATTGACCTGCTCCTTCTACTTTTGGATAGGATTTAATTATTTGATCTACCGTGGCTAAAAAATTAGCCGCGTTAATCGACTGCTTTTTTAAAAAGAAGTTTAAAATATTCAAATCTGCCTGAGCGACTCCTTTTAAAAGATGCCCAGTTTGTATAGCCTGATGGTCATTTTCTACCGCCAAACTTTGCGCAAGCTGAATGGCCTTTTGCGCTTTTATAGTGAAGTTATTTAAGTCCATTTTATGTCGTGTTTCTCAATTCTAGTCAAAATTTACTCCATTATGTTTACCTCTAATTAAGCTTGCCATCTTGACCTAAAAGTTAAAATCTTTCTGACTAAGAGTCATAGTCAAATGTTTGATTATGACATATTTACCATAAAAAAAGCCCTACTAAATAGTAGGGCTTAAATTTATGAGAAGAAGATCAATTCTTATTGAACTACTAATTTTCTAGTAACACGCTCGCCGTCAACACTAATATTAACGAAGTAAACGCCAGGGTTCCAATCAAAGGTTTCAAAAACTAACTGTGAGCTTCCTCGCTCCAGGTCGTAGTCTTTTGCAAACATCCTTTGCCCTACCACATTTACTATATCGACGCTCACCATTTTAGCCTGTGCATTAAATACCGGTAAATGAGTAATGTCACGAGTTGGGTTAGGACTAAGTTCGCCAATATAAGAATCGGGTACTGGATTGTAATCTTTACTACCAATTACAAAAGTTGGTCTTTCATTAGTAGCCTTCATACAGAAGTCATCAATAGCCCATCCTTTTCTTTGGATTGAATAATCACTTTCGAAACGGAAACGGAAAACCGCACGATTCGCTGCTGTATCAAATTTAAATACATAACGTGAAGTATCCCAGTCTGCTGTATCGGTCCAACCTGGTTTAATGATATCCAAGGCTGTTACAAACTCAGTATTATACCAGTTGGCTTCATTAGCAAAACCTAGTATTGTCCAACTTAATCCACCATCTAAAGAAACTTCTACAGCTCCTCCATCATGGTACTTCTCGGTATCAAACTTATGTACGAAAGATAATTCATATGCAGTTGAAGTATCAATTACAAAAACAGGAGTAAATAGACCGGACTCATCACGTGAGCGGTAATTGCTATCTAATCCAGTCATCCAGCAGCTATTACCACTAAAGGCACCTGGGAATTGAGTTGGCGTACCTTTCTCCCAAGACCACAAACCACGTGCGTAGGTTTTAGTATTTAAAGCTAAGAATGGTAAGGCACCATTGCCTGTTTCAAAATCATTACAGTAAATGCTATCCCCATTTTGAATGTCAAAATAAAACTCGGGTAGTACAGTTACGGTAAACTCAGTTGTATCATCCGATGGACGGTTATCCATTTTACCATTAGGACGACGTGTAATAAAGCGTAAAGTATGATTGCCCGTAACTACGCCAGTATTCCAAGGTTGGCTATAATTATGACGGAAACGATTTCCTTCAATTAAGAAACGAGGGGCATAAGCTTTTTCAAAAGCACCAGCCCAACCAATGGTTCCTCCAGTTACAATCTCCGCTCTTACCTCTGCACTATCTAAAATTTTAGCGCCCGAGTTTAGTACCATTATATCAATCGGTTGATCAAAAGTTGGAATCTGCAACGGATTAATAAAGAAGAAGTCTACTGGGCTTGCACTATTTTGAGGAGGAATAATCATCTCAAAATCATCAATGGCCCATCCTTCTAAGTTACGAGCGTTATTAGCTCCTGCGGGAGACTGGAATCTAAATCTTAAAGGAACATCGTTCGGTTCAAAATTTAACTGAGAAACTGGGAAAACCGAGTAAGCCCAACCTGTGGGGTTACTACCCGTTACCGAAGAACCTGTAAATCCTTCTGTAACTCCTGTACCCGTTGGTCCTAATAAGGTTCCAAAAGGCCCCGTATACCAGTTTTGTCCAACCCCTTGGAAGGAACCTAAGTTAGCTCCTAAAGTTGCCCATCCACCGCGGCGGAATTCAATTGCACCAGCAGCACCAGCCCCCATATCCACGTTTTGGAAAAAACGAATAGTAGGAGAAACGATGGTATCGAAATTAGCCAAAATTGGTGTTCTTAACCATTCAAAGGTTCCATCTAAATAATAGCCATCGGCAATATTGGTAGCCCAAACATTATCGGATGCTTGGAGAGAAGAGAATTGACGCCCCGCAGGAACTTCACCTCTTTCCCATTGTAAATAACCTTGCACCGCAAAGAAGCCATATTCGTCGTAATCGCAATTATCGAAATTGTCACCAAAATCAATATCCTGCACACTTAAGCCCGTTATGATTCGACAAGCCGTATCATTAAAGTTATTAATATCACCCGCTATACTAGTGTAAGCACAAACCTCACAAGCACCAGCAGGTATCACTAAGTTAAGGCCACTTGTTGGCAAGTAAGTTATTGTACTGCTATTTCCAGCAGTAGGACTAGCGGAAGTTCCAGCGGTATAAGTTACTGGCACACCAGCATTAGGCCCACATAAAGGTGTTACGGAGAATGTTGCCGTAGCAGAGCTTAAGGTGCTAGTACCAAAATTTCTTAGCAGCAATGAAGGATTAATTACTCTTACAGGTACTCCCGCTGGTACAGACTGGAATTGATTTAATACTATTTCAACACCGCCATCAGTAGCGATACGATTGTAAATCATCACTTTATCAATCGCAATATCAGCTAAATCACCTGCTCCAGTGCGGCTTGCTTTGATACGCAGTTTTATCTGCTTATTCGAATAAGCACTTAAATCTACACGTTTAAACTCATAGTCCGTTAATGGGCTTGAGCTAGACGACATTGGCAAAGTAGAACTACCGTTTACAACCACCCAAGTACCAGGTTCCATTGTTGCTGGTTCATTGATTTCAATTTCGATATTATCGATGTTCGCTCCCCACATGTGATAGTAGAAATCTAAGGTAGGATTTGCCATTCCAGTGAAATCTAAACAACGAGTGGTAACCATGTAGGTAGAAACGTCACCTGTACTACCCGTTGCTTCAGTATAGAAATACTGGCCTTTTTGATAATATCCATGCTTAGGACCGGTCCCACGAGTTTGCGTAAAGCGCTCACCCACTCTCCAAACATAAGCAGGATCTAAACCTGTTTCGGTAGTAAATAAGGTCGTACCCGTTTGAGAGGACCCTACTGGAATATTTTCAAAATCCATTACCAAGGGGAAAGTGTTAAAGTTGGCAACGTGATTAATTGTTGCACTTACTGCTGTATCGTTAGTAGGAATAGTATCGCCTACTTTATTCGCCCAAACTTTTACCTGATAGCTTCCTAAAGCCGACATGTTAGCGGTAGTAGTTAAAGTATAAGTAGTAGTATCACCTGTTCTTAAAGCAAGTGTAGCCGTTTCGGAAAGTATTGCGCCTGTATTTGTTTGAATACGAAGTGGAAGACTTAATAAGCTATCGCAGCCATTGTTTCTTATCACCACTTCTATTGCTTCTGCAGATGAGTAAGAACACTTGCCGAGCACTGGGGCATTTACCGCCAATATTTCAGCATCGATAGGAGTTGGCTCATAAATTCTTAGATCATCAATCGCCATATCACCACGAGCCGCATTTCCAGTGTTAGTTGTTTGCTTAGCCGATACAAAACGAATTCTAATATACTGACCATTAAACTCTTTCAGAGGAATCAAAGCTCTTTCCCAAGGGTCGGTTTGAGCCGTTTGTTGCTGCTTACGAATACGATAAAAGCCATTATACCAAGCTTCGTTGGTAGAACCTGTATCAATATCAATTCTTAAGGCACCAATATCATCACCAAAGAAGTGATAATAAAATTCGAGAGCTTGGCAAGCAGTTGTTTGCGTAAGATCAATACAAGGGGTAATCAATAAAGTAGTGCTGTTCACCGCTCCTTGCGATGATTCAGCATATAAATATCTTGCACCAAAAGGTGTGTGGTTAGAGTTAGGACCAGTAAATGGAGTACCTGTACCACCTGTGCGCACAGACCAAGCATATCCCGCTGTATTTTCTGGCGGTTGAACCGTCCAATAACGTAAACCAGTTTGTTCGTTAGGGAAATTACCACGATGGGCTGTTCCCATATCACCATTACCTGTACCTGGGCTCCATAGTGGACCTTCGAAATCTTCTATCCATGGGAAAGTACTAATGGTTCCTGGTAAAGATCCGCAATCAGGTGCACCGCATTTAAATGGTAAACCTGCTTTCGGCCAGAATTTAATATAGGCATTCTGCGGATTGGCTAAAGAATCTGGGAAGCGAGTTATGTTAGGACAAGCTAAATCCCAAGCCTTGTAAAAATACTCAACAGTATCACCAAGCAAAATATTATTTAAAGTAGTTTGAAACTCAAATTGGGCGGCGTTAGAAACAGTAAGGTTCTGATTTTGCCAAGCTCCTACCCCAGCGGAATTTCTAATACGATAAAATACAGTCACACTATCAATACCCGTTACCCAAGTTGGGTTAGCTGCCCCACCCGGAACAGTATCCGTTACTCTGGCACCGATTTTATAGTTATTGCTAGCATTCTGAGTTAAACCTCCAACTGGACGAACGGGGAAACAGGGAATTGGCGTATAGTTAAAATGGAAACGTGGAGGAAAAAGCTCGCAAGACGAACCTGTAACCACCAAATTATCAACCCACCAACCTGCACCATAAGTACGACCGGTGATATTAGGATTTAATACCTCAAAACAACTGAACTCTACCATTACGTTGGCAAAACCAGTTGGACTCGTTACAAGAGAACTAATATTAAATCTTTCATATTGCCACCACGAGTTGGCTACGGGAGGATCTGTACCCGCAAACCAATAGTTAATCCCTTGATTAGGGATGTTATAGGAGGCCTCTTGGAAGTTAGATGATGAATTCCATGTTCCACTACCTAAATAGGTGCAATTTGAACTGCTTAAAGTAGTCCAAGAAGTACCATTATTGGTACTTACCCTAATAAGGCCCTGATTTACCTGATTGATTTTGGCGATGTGGTAAAATTCTAGGAAAACGAAAGTTTTACCAATCGTGCTAAATGAGTTAGTTCTAAAAACGACTTCCGAACTATTCGACCCCAGAGCTGGAGCCTGCACCTTACCGTGGTAAGATCTTGTTCCTGAAATGGAAACGTTATTAGTATCCTTCCAAACATCAGTGGCCGAACCCAAACTAAGGGTGGTTACCGAATCCACGATCTCAAAAGTTTCAATAAAAAGAGTGTCAATTTGGGCGTTCATCACTAGAGATGTGCAGAGACCCGTAACTAGAAGTAGTAACTTCTTCATATAAATTATAATTTGTGCAGTGTTGACGTTGCACAAATATAACAAGCTTGAGCGATTATCAATTTAGTAATTATTATTTGCGCACTATTTTTATTTAACGCGCAAAGCTCCCGCTGGTCTACCTTCTAGTATTAGTTCCAATTCATCACCTATTGCAACGGCCGCAACACCAGCCGGAGTACCCGTGTAAATAAGGTCTCCTATCTTGATTGTGAAGTACTTAGAAACTTCTGCGATGATACGATCGATGGAGAAAAGCATGTCGCTAGTATTGCCATTTTGAGCAATCTCACCATTTTTCTTTAGTTGAAAACTTATTGCCTCTAAATTTGAGAAATCTGATTTATCGAAGAATTTCCCTACATATGCTGCACCGTCAAACGACTTTGCCTTTTCCCAAGGCAGTGATTTTGCCTTTAATTCTTGTTGCAAATCGCGCGCAGTAAAATCTATTCCCAAAGCAATTTGCGAATAGTAACGAGAAGCGAAACGCTCTTCAATGTTTTTCCCTAAACGATCAATTCGCACCACCACTTCGCATTCGAAATGCACATCATTGCTAAATTCAGGGATAAAAAAAGCATTGCCCTTGGGCAAAATTGCGCTATCGGGCTTCATGAAAATCACCGGCTCCTCAGGAACTTGATTTCCTAATTCCTTGGCATGATCAGCATAGTTTCTTCCGATGCAAATTATTTTCACTGCAAACGCTTTTTTAACTTAATGGCTGTTAAAACCTTTTTGGTATAAAGCGGAAAATCAGCATTTTGAATCCAACCATAATAGCCGGGATCCTTCTGCAAAACTTCTGCTACCGCTTGATTTTTATACTTTCCAAAACTGAAACATTCTATGTCGTCATCATTGAAAATAATAAAACCCGCAAAATCGGCGGCGCGAAAGCGATTGCTGAATTCGGCCAAGCTGGGCATGTCATTTTCTAATTCTTCATAGCGGTCCAACTGGCTCTTTAAAATCTCATAGGTCGCCATGGTATCTGCTTCCGCAGAATGGGCATTAATGAGTTCTTTCTCACAATAAAATTTATAGGCAGCAGAAAGGGTTCTCTGCTCCATCTTATGAAAAATGTTCTGCACATCTATGGCAACACGCTTGCCCATTTCGAAGTCGATACCTGCCCTTAAAAACTCTTCTGCCAAAAGCGGAATATCGTAACGATTGGAATTATAACCGGCCAAATCTGAATCTTTGATCATGTCTAAAACCCGATGCGCCAACTCTTTAAAACCGGGCTCATTCGCCACTTTTTCATTGCTAATTCCATGAATAGCAATTACTTCATCCGACATTTGCATCCCAGGGTTTACTAACCAAGTTTTACTCTCTTTATTACCGTTGGGAAACACTTTTAAAATGCTGATTTCCACAATGCGATCTTGAGTAACGCTCGTTCCAGTGGCTTCTAGATCAAAAAAGCAGATAGGGCGCTTAAGGCTTAATTCCATAATTTTCTTTAAAACTCGCGATTGACGTCGAACTGCTCGAGGTAATCCGCTACACGACGTACAAACATTCCGCCTAAGGCACCATCTACCACACGGTGGTCGTAACTATGGCTTAAGAACATCTTTTGACGAATAGCAATCATATCTCCTTCGGCCGTTTCAATAACAGCGGGCTTTTTCACAATAGCTCCGGCTGCCATAATCGCAACTTGGGGTTGGTTGATAATTGGGGTTCCTAAAACATTACCAAAAGTACCTACATTGGTTACCGTGTAAGTACCACCGCTAATATCGTCGGGACTAAGTTTATTGTTTCTAGCACGATTTGCCAAGTCGTTCACCTGTTTGGTTAAACCTACTAGATTGTAATTGTCGGCATTTTTAATAACGGGAACAATTAAATTTCCACTCGGTAAAGCCGCTGCCATACCAATATTAATATTACCCTTCTTAATAATCTTGTCGCCATCCACACTAATATTAATTAGTGGAAAATCTTTGATTGCTTTTACAATCGCTTCAATAATAAGGGGCGTAAAAGTGATTTTTTGGCCTTCGCGTTTTTGGAACTCATCTTTCACCTTATTACGCCAGTTTACCATATTGGTAACATCTGCTTCTACAAAAGAAGTAACGTGAGGTGAAGTGTGCTTAGACATTACCATGTGCTCGGCAATCATCTTACGCATGCGGTCCATCGTAATAATTTCATCATTGGCGCCAATGCTCATTGGTGCTTTTGCCGCCGCTTTAGGAGCTGGCTCAGAGACTACTTTCGTGCTTTCTACTTTTAGACTAGCTGCTGGGGCTGGGCTAACTTCTTTTGCCTCAGGGGCAGATGCGCCATTAGCTGGGCGGTTTTCTATATAATTTAATATATCGACTTTGGTTACACGACCTTCTGATCCGCTACCCGAAATATTATCTAATTCAGTTGCACTAATTCCTTCTTCCTTAGCAATGCTGCGCACTAGAGGCGAGTAAAATTTACCTTCGGCACTAGAGCGAGGAATTTCTACTGCGGCTGTAGCTTGACCATTGGCAATGGTTTTTTCAACTTCTTTAAGGGCGATGGGGTCTGTGCTAGCGGCTGGCTCTGCGGCCGATGCCTCTACTACTCCACCTTCGGTTTCAATGATGGCAATTACTTGTCCCACTTGCACCACATCATCTTCGTTGAAAAGCTTCTTTATTAAAACACCATCTTCTGGTGCAGGAACTTCACTATCTACTTTATCGGTGGCAATTTCTAAAAGAGACTCTTCCGCCTCAATGGTATCGCCCACTTCCTTTAGCCATTTTATGATGGTTGCTTCTGCTACACTTTCGCCCATTTTGGGCATGGTCAATTCAATTTGTGCCATAATTCTTTGAGAGGTGAATTTTTAAGCTTTTTAAGGCTGCAAAGGTAAAAATTTTAGAGGCGAAAGAAGAGCCTTAATTTTATTTATACCTAATTTCCTAATGATCGCCAATTTTGCCAAAGCAATTGCGCATCACTTTCCAATCGGTAATCCTTCGCGTAGAGTTGATTAAGCTGTAAAATAGTGCTTTCGCTAAGACTGTCTTTTGCCAAAGAAACACTTATTGGTAATACCCCTTTTTTAATTTTTGGTAATCGATAATTCTCTTTATGATCGGCGTAGGAAACCCAACTCATCTGCGCCAGCAAGACTAAAAAAGCATTTTTAAGGAAATTTTGGGGCCGGCGAATTAGGAAAATTAGAATAGGACTTAAAAGCAAAAGTAGTAATGCTATTCCTAAATCGAAGCTACGTTTGGCCCGCTTATTCGCTGGTTTACTAATGGCATTAAAGTCCATCGTGTACCACGAGCCCTGACTGTGAATAGAATTACTGCCTATAATAAATTGACTAGCGGGTGGGGCAATCTTAATTTCCACCTGGTACTTACCCAGTTTAGCCATGGCCGCGAAAATATCTTTGGCACTCATATCGGCCGAGCAGAAAATAACTTCATCTACTTCAAAGAGGCTCACTAAATCGTCTAAATCTTTTACACTGCCTACAAATTTATCGCTCAAATCGGGGACTACCCCCACCCATCCGCAGTAGGAAATACGCGCTTGGCTTTCTTTTACCAGTCGGTCAACTCTTTCTAATTCGGCCGCTCCACCTACCAATAAAATACGTTTGTCGCTTTGCGCAGATGCGAAAACCTTTCGGCCACGCATCTTACCGAAGAGTACTCGCCAAATAGGAAGAATTAGCATGGCCCAAGCCGCTCCTAGTATTATAATAGCCCGCGAAAAACGCCAAGCTTCCGGCAGTAAACTATAGGCTACTAAAATGGCTACGGTCCCCACGGCGATACCGCGTATTAATTGGGAGAGCTTAAGGTTTTTATCATAGCCGCCACTAATGAAAACGGAACCTAGCCAAGTTAAAATATAAATGGGAAAGGCAATCTGACTTAACTCATCGGGGTATTCGCCCCCCGCAATAAAGCGGTGATTATTTTCCCAATAATCTTCTATGTATAATAGTCCTCCCGCTAAAAACGCTGCATCTACCAAGGGTTTCGCGATGCGCTCGAGCAAACGACGAAAAATGGCCAAAAAAGCACGCAGATAAATAGCGAGATTAATCACTAACGAAAAAAGCTTGGCATAACTGCCACCAAAATGCTTTTCCGCAAAAATGACCATGGCCTTATAAAAGATAAAGACATAATTCAAACTCCCTTTCTTGGTGCTTTCGCCTTTATAATGAATGATGCTGCTATCGGCGAAATAGTAATTCTTAAAGCCTCCTTTAATAATGCGGTAAGATAAATCGACGTCTTCGCCGTACATAAAAAAGTCTTCGTCTAAAAGTCCAATTTCCTTTAAAACCGAATGGCGCATCAGCATAAAAGCACCCGCTAAAACCTCCACCTCCTGATTTTCATTGGCACTAAGATGGCCCATATAGTAGCGGGCAAAACGCTTGGATTTTGGAAAGAGGCTAGTTAATCCACTTATCTT
Source organism: uncultured Schleiferiaceae bacterium (assembly GCA_963977415.1). GTDB lineage: Bacteria > Bacteroidota > Bacteroidia > Flavobacteriales > Schleiferiaceae > Croceimicrobium. The sequence goes on from CAXBOS010000013.1 coordinate 115,135, forward strand.
ATAGAGGGCCACCAAAGGACTAGGCAATCCACGTTTGGACTCGGGGAGATAATGCCCCTTACCGTCGATCATTTTTATCCCCAAACCACCCGCTTCAGGATGCGCATCCATAAAGGCAAGCGTATCTACGAAAGTATTTTCCTCTACCACCGTATCGGGATTAAGAAGTAAGATATACTCGCCCTTAGCCAATCGAATAGCTTGATTATTCGCTTTCGAAAAACCGGGATTGTCTGTATTGGCAATAAGTTTTACCCAAGGGTACTTCTCCGCCACCATGGCCACACTATCGTCGTGCGAATTATTATCGACCACAAAAACCTCCGCCTCTAAGCTTGTTAAGGCTTTTTGCACCGAAATAAGGCATTGCTCCAAAAAGAAGCGCACATTATAATTTACGATTACGATGCTTAGTTTCATGGGCTAAGAAGGGGCTGGCCTAAACTGTCGGCCAAGCTATGCTGGTGAATAATTTGATTCTGCTCATTTATCTCCGGCAAATATAGAATAGGATAATTTGCTTCTTGCGCTTCCAAAATTTCTTCATTGGTACTGTAGTGATCGATCAAATGTTCGCTATCGCCCATCTTTAAAACTAGCTCGGGCCAATACCAACCCGCTATTAACCAGGATGGCTCCCGTTCTTGCAGGGCGAGCATGCTTTGCTCGACTGTATAGGATTTATTGCGACGTTTACTTTGATCTAAGCTCAGCGGCCCTTGTAAGGGAGATAGAAAAATACTTTTTCCATTCGCTTCAAAACGCAGCACGGCTTCACCCGGACTGGCTCCGCGGTACAGATTATCGTAATCGAGACCAAAAAATAAAAGCGAGGCTAAACTGGTATAGAGAAATATTTTTCCCTGCCCATCTTGCGAAAGCGCCGCCAATTGCAGCCAAATAAAAGGTAAGGCGGCCAAAAAAAACTCCGACTTAAAAGGCAAGCGCATAAAAACCACTGCTTGTAAAACTACGATAACCAATACCCCAAAATGAAAGGAAAGTCCTCTTAAATGCTCGGGCCAAGCGAAATTCAATTTGATGCTGCGGAGGCTGATAATTTTCCAAGCGAGCAAGAACAACAAGGGAATCCCCCAAATACCAATGCTAATTTTGTACAATACATTGGCCCAACCCGGAAAAGGCGGTTTGTGGAAATCTAAGAAGCTTATTCCATAAGTGAATAAGGGCGGGAGAAATACCACTATAGAGACTAGACCCGCGGCGAGGTACATTTTAAAGAGGCTACGAAAATCCTTAAACCCGAGCCAGAGGGTGAAAGGCAATAAAAATCCTAAAGACGAAATGCGAAAGCCCGTAGCCAAGCCAAGGGCAATTCCCAGCCACCAATATTGCTTACGCAGAAGGGCAAGAAAGGCTGCGAGGATAAAAAAGACTGCAAAATTGTAATCTATCGTATAAGTACTAGCAATGAAAAAAACGGGGATAAAGCCAAAGGCTAAAGACCAATAAAAAGCCTGTTTCAACTTGAGCTCACGGGCAATGCTGAAGACTAAAACCACTGCTCCGGCGCTAATCAGAGCGCTTAAGAGGTTAAAGAAAAAATAAGAATGATTGATTGGCCATAGAGCCGACAAGATCAACTCATAAAGCGGATGCCCGGGTAAGCGCGAAACTTCATAAACGCCCGTTTCTGCAATTGTTTTGGCGTTTAGAGCATTACTCCAAGCATCGAATTCTTTACCATATCCCTCCCCTAAAAAGGCCAAGCGTAAAAGCAAGGAAATGCTAAAAATGGCCAGAAGGGGAAATCGGTCTAGGACTTTCAATTAGGAACGGTTTTGATTGAGGGAGGTTTCGTAAGGCAAACGGTTTTTTATACTGCGCGCCAAGGTCAATTCATCGGCGTATTCGAGTTGATCGCCTACAGCAATGCCACGCGCAATGGCGCTTAGCGGAAGATTAAATGCCTTCAGTTTCTTAAAAATATAAAAAGCGGTGGTTTCCCCTTCCATATTAGCACTAAGTGCTAATATTACCTCGCTAATTTTTTCAGAAGCCGCTTTTTCGACAAGGCTGGTGATATTTAAATCGCCCGGTCCAACACCGTCCATCGGACTCACTAGTCCGCCTAAAACGTGATAAATACCTTTATACTGTCCGGTATTTTCAATGGCCATAACATCGCGAATATCTTCCACAACGCAAACAATAGATTTATCGCGTGTGGGATTGGTGCAAATATGGCATTGGTCGAAATCGCTTAAGTTGCCACAAGATTTACAGCGCTTTACCTTATCGTGAAGATCCACAATGCTAGAGGCTAATTTAGCCGCTACCTGCGTTTCTGAACGCAATAAAAAAAGAGCCAAGCGCAAGGCGGTTTTTTTACCAATGCCAGGCAAGCCCCCAATTTCCTCCACTGCCTTCTCGAGGTATTTCGATGAAAAATCCATGGCGGCAAATATAGTAAGCTGCAGCTGATAATTAGGCTTGGCGGTGTTGGTATTCCTAGAGGTGATTTTCGGTTAATCAGAAGGCGTTTTTTTAGTTTCGCACAGCACCATAAAAAGGTCGTCACCCTGAATTCATTTCAGGGTCTTTTACGGTTTAAAACTACCACCAATAAAGGCTTTGGGATTTAACCACTAAGGACACAAGATTCACAAAGGGGTTTTAGGTAAAAAGATTGTTTCCGATTTAACTCGAAGGCCAAAATGTCTATCATCCCCCCAAACCCTACTCACTACCAAAAGCGCAGCGCACTGATTACTTTCAAAATCCCTTAATTTGCCAAAAATTATGGCATGAGCGCGAGTCTTATCCTTAGCATTATTATCGCTTATTTTTTACTGCTCATCGTAGTAGCGCACTTTACCGCAGGAACAGGCGATAATGAAGCCTTCTTTTTAGGCAATCGGAAAAGTCCTTGGTATGTGGTAGCTTTTGGGATGATTGGAGCCTCGCTCTCGGGTGTTACCTTTATTTCCGTGCCGGGCTGGGTAGAAGCGAGTTCCTTCTCCTACATGCAAGTGGTACTGGGCTATGTAGCGGGTTATGTGGTAATTATCAAGGTGCTGCTCCCTCTCTACTATCGTTTAAATTTGACTTCTATTTACAGTTACCTAGATGGGCGTTTCGGCGGACAGTCTTATAAAACTGGCGCAATCTTCTTTCTTATATCACGCATTATTGGCGCTTCTTTTCGCTTGTATCTGGTGGCCATTGTTTTACAAATTGCCATTTTCGATGCTTTCGAATTACCCTTCTGGCTAAGCGTAGCGGTGACCATTATTTTAATTTGGATTTACACCTTTAAAGGGGGAATTAAAACCATTATTTGGACCGATACCCTGCAAACGAGCTTCATGCTAATTGCCGTTTTCACTACCCTGTATATTATTAAAGATCGCATGTTCCCTGATTTGAGTTTGGTGGAATATGTTTCTCATTCCTCCTATTCACAAATCTTCTTTTGGGAGGACTGGCGTTCGGGCAATCACTTTGTAAAACAGTTTTTAAGCGGCATGTTCATCACTATTGTTATGACCGGTTTAGACCAAGATATGATGCAGAAAAACCTCAGCTGTCGCAGTTTAAGTGATGCCCAGAAAAACATGTTTTGGCTTTCTCTAATTTTGGTGGTGGTTAATTTGGTCTTTCTTTCCTTGGGAGCAGTTTTATACGATTATGCCGCAGCCGAAAATATTTCTTTCGCTAAAGCAGATGAGCTCTTTGCTACGGTCGCTCTAAGTGGTAAATTAGGATTAGCCGTAGCCATCTTTTTTGTAATTGGTTTAATTGCCGCCGCCTACTCTTCTGCCGATTCGGCCCTCACGGCATTAACCACATCCTTTTGTGTGGATATCCTGAAAATCAATAAGGATAGCGATCAGGCGAAAGCCACGCGTACCCGAAAATTAGTCCACTTAGGTTTTTCTTTGGTCCTTTTTCTAGTGATTCTAATCTTTGAACAACTGAATGATGATAGCGTAATTAGTGAACTTTTTACCGCCGCTGGTTATACTTACGGTCCTCTTTTAGGCCTTTATGCTTTTGGTCTGTTTACGCGCTGGCAAGTGAAAGATCGCTGGGTACCGGTAGTAGCTATTATTGCGCCTATTCTTTCTTATATTTTGAAAAACAATTCGCAAGAGTGGTTTAATTACACCATGAGCTTTGAGCATTTGATTATCAATGGAATATTCACATTTGTAGGGTTGATTATTCTCTCTAAAAGACCATTAAAAGCCGAAAGCATCACCGCCTAATGCCTCTAAACCAACAACTTAAAGAAGCGGTTTTTGAAAAAGTCCTCGCCTTACAAAGTGCGAAAGTGCAGGCGTTGGGAAAAGAAATCAGCGCCAATCGTGAAAACCTAAGCTCGGCCACCAAAAGTAGTGCGGGCGATAAACACGAAACGGGTCGCGCCATGTTGCAGTTAGAGCAGGAAAAGCTAGGCCGTAGTTATGCGGAAGCGGAAAAACTGATGCAGCTTTTATTGCGGGTTCCTTTTGAGAAAAGCTACGACCAGGTTAAAGTGGGAAGTTTATTTGCTACCCAAAAAGGTCTGTTTTTATTGGCGGCAAGCTTCGGAAAAATTGAGCATGACAAACAGGAAATCTTCGTCTTAGGAGCAGCTGCCCCCATGAGTCAAATAGTATTGGGAAAAAGCGCGGGAGAAGAAGTTGAATTTCGCGGCGAACGCATCTGCATAAGCGCGGTAATATAAAAAAAGGGCTTGCAAATTAGTGATGCAAACCCCTTTAATCTAATATCTATTTCCAGACTTACATTCGCACCGCTCTAAAACGTAGCACCTCGCCCATTCCTTGGTGCCCGGGTCCTTCGTTTAGGACATACTTACTAATCTCCGCTTGACGGATCTGTAAATCCTTAAAGTCTTCACTAATCATTTCTGGAGTATATAGCATGGCCTCATTTTTCGGCCCACCCGAAGCATAAGCCAACTGCCCAGGAGCAAAAGCTTCCAGCCAAATTTCACCGGCCGTTTTAAGCCACTGGCTTGCATTGCTATGGAAATGCTTTCGCAGATCAGCAGGAAAATGAGCGAAGATTAAAGCAATAGCATCAAATTTAAAGGGCGCTGCATAGTCCCAAGCATCAGCAATTTGAAAGTCGATTTCTACCCCTTCTTGCGTGGCTAAAGCCAAAGCTTTTTCTCTTGCTACTGGCGACTGATCAAAAGCATAAACCTCCCAGCCTTGTTTGGCCGCGTAAACCGCATTGCGCCCTTCACCGTCGGCGGGAAGTAAAATCTTTCCCGCCGGACGGTTGTCGAGCATTAGTTTTAAGAAACGATTTTCGGCACTACCGTAATGGTAATCGCTTCCTTCGTATTTAGTATCCCAAAAATTTTGATCCATCTAACTATTTTAAAGTTGAAGGACAAACATAATCTGTTAATTCCATTCCTGTTTTACGTATTTCGCTCATTCCACCTGCCACATTAATAAGGTTGTGATAACCGCGTGCTTTTAAAATAGAGGAAGCGATAACCGAACGATAGCCTCCAGCACAATGCACATAGAAGTCTTTGTCGGCAGGGAATTCGCTCATACTGCTATTGATATCATCCAAAGGTATGTTCAAGGCATCCACTACGTGCTCGGCTTGGTATTCGCTGAATTTACGTACGTCAACCACGGGTTGGTGACCTTTATCGAGACTCGCTTTAAACTCGGCCGCCGATAAGCTTTTCAGATGATCTACTTCTTGCCCATCTTGCTTCCAAGCAGCAATACCACCTTTTAAAAATCCTAAGACATTATCAAAGCCTACGCGCGCTAAACGAGTAACCGATTCTTCTTCACGGCCTTCCTCGCACACCAATAGCAAAGGTTGTTTCACATCAGCAATAACCGCACCCACCCAGGGAGCAAATTGCCCATCTAAGCCAATAAAAATAGAAGAAGGAATATGAGCTTCAGCAAATTTATGTTCGTGACGAACATCTAAAACTACCGCTCCTGTTGCTTCGGCCACGGTTACAAATTCGGCAGGACTTAAAGCTTTCGTCCCTTGTGCTAGAACATCGTCGATGCTCGCGTAACCTTCCTTGTTCATTTGCACGTTTAAAGGGAAATAAGCAGGAGGAGGTAAAAGTCCATCCGTTACTTCTTTCACAAATTCCGCTTTGGTCATATCTGCCCGTAGAGCGTAATTCATTTTCTTTTGGTTACCGAGGGTGTCTACGGTTTCCTTCATCATATTTTTACCACACGCCGAACCTGCGCCGTGACCAGGATAAACAATAACGTCATTGGCCAAAGGCATAATCTTCGTACGAAGGCTATCGAAAAGGATTTCTGCTAACTCTTCTTGCGTCATTGTAGCCGCTTTTTGGGCTAAGTCGGGACGACCCACATCACCTAAGAATAAGGTATCGCCCGAGAAAATAGCGGTGTCTTTACCATTCTCATCCTGTAAAAGGTAAGTGGTACTTTCCATGGTATGACCCGGGGTATGTAAAACCTTGATTTTTACTTTTCCTAAAGTCAAAACTTCCTCATCCTTAGCCACATGCGCTTCAAATTTAGGATTGGCATTAGGACCGTAAACGATGGTTGCCCCAGTTTTTTCAGCCAAAGTAACATGACCACTTACGAAATCAGCATGGAAATGCGTTTCGAGGATATACTTGATTTTCGCGCCATTTTTCTCGGCGGTATCGATATAAGGCTGCACCTCGCGCAGAGGATCGATGATGGCTACTTCGCCTTCACTTTCTATGTAATAAGCACCTTGTGCTAAACAGCCTGTATATATCTGATCTATTTTCATATGTATTTATATTAAAGATTAAATTAAAATTAGGATAAAACGGTTTCTTTCAATAGGATAAAAATGGCCATCGCAAGGACAAACCAACCGAAGCCTTTTTTCAAAGCATCGGCTTTAATAAATTTGGTGGCGTAAATTCCAATAAACATTCCCACCGCCGAAAAAGCCGTGAAACTTAGAAGGAAAATCCAGTCTATATCTTGTCCAGAGCCTAAATCGCCTAAAAAGCCAATTAAACTTTTAATGGAAATAATTACTAAGGACGTACCAATAGCAGTTTTTATGGGTAATCTAACTAGCAGCACCAAAGCGGGTACAATTAAAAATCCGCCCCCAGCGCCTACCAAGCCAGTTACTACTCCTACCAAAGCGCCTTCTAGTAAAATTAAAGGATAATTGAAGGGCTTTTGTTCTTCTTGTTTTTGCTCCTCCTTTCTACCCTTTATCATAGAGTAAGAAGCGAGTAACATGATAATAGCAAAAAAGACCATTATGGCCACTTGGCGAGTTATGACAAATTCACCCAAGCTAAACAACTCGGCTGGTATCGCAGGCACTAAAAAGTAGCGCGTTAAAAATACGGCGGTTAATGAAGGTAAGGCGAATATTAAACCCGTTTTCCAGTCCACCAAATTCTGGCTACTCTTTCGCCAGGCGCCAATTACCGAAGTCCCGCCTACCACAAATAAAGAGTAAGCGGTAGCTAAAACTGGATTAATGCTAAGCACATAAACTAAAATGGGCACGGTTAAAATAGAGCCTCCTCCGCCTAAAAGCCCGAGGGTAAATCCCATTACAATTGCTAATACAAATCCTATAATTTCCATGGGGCAAATGTGAGAAGTTTAAGGTAGTGGAAAGGTAACTCATATCACTTCATTTTGCTATCTTGAAAAGGTTATAACCAGAGTTCGACCTAAAATTATAGCCTCAGATTTTCAATAAAAGGAAAAGACTAGTCTGGATCGTGCAGCTGTAGCGGGCTACAGCAAATGAGCTAGATGCAGGATTTTCGCTTTTATTGGAAAAAACTTGTAAGCCTCTTCTAAAAAGCAGTTTTTGGCGCCTTAGCCCTTCGCAATAGCCCGCTATTGCTTCAGCGCTTCGTCTTAAAACCCACTATTTATAAGAGGTCTGAGGCCTAATTTTACGTCGAACTCAGGTTTATAGTTAAAGTTTATTAAGTGGCTCACCCTTTCGGGAGATAGGGTCTACCATCGTTTCCATCTTCGATAATCATGATATTCTTAAAGTTAACTCAGGTTTACCAGAAGCACAACTAAAACAGAGTTTTATACTGAAGACCGTACTCTTTTTGTCAAAATCAGAGGTAGCTGTAGTGATTAAGTATCTGGTTATGAATTATAAAGATCCTAAATTAAGTTACCCATGACAGATTCATTTTTCGATTCCGTTTTCTTAATTCTATTCCTCGTCAAAATCATGATTATCAATACATTATGTCGTTCGTTTTTTGGTTACGAACGCTTGTCCTCTTTCAGAGGTGTTCGTGAGTTCCGCTGCGCTCCAGTAGATCAAAAAAGAACCAAAAAGATCAAGGCTCCAATTCCTCACCTTAAAAATATTCCCCTTTGCTAAGCTCGGTGGGCGAGCTTACTGCGGCCTCTGGCCTCCGGTTACAAACGCCTTTTTTATTTTTTAAATAAGTTTGTGAGCTCGTCGCTATGCTCCTCGGTTCCTTCGGTCGCTATGTTACAAACGGCTTGTTTATTTTTTATAGGAGTTTGTGGGCTCATCGCTACGCTCTTCGGCTTCCCAATTCGCTAAGGCAAAGGCTTTTATTTTAAAGCCTCGTAATTGAGGCCGGAAAACCTACTAATAATGATTTCGGTAGATTGAAACTTTCTATGCTTTTGTTTCCTATTTGTCATCAAATTTTCTTGGTTTATCCGCGGAAAACTCTTCTCTACCCATGACATCTTTTTTAATGCGTTGATTTTCAATGGGTATTTCACGATAAAGTAATACTTCTCAAGATCATTCTCCTTTCTTTTTCGGTTACGAACGATTACCCTCTTTCAGAGGTGTTCGTGAGTTCCGCTGCGCTCCAGTAGATCAAAAAAGAACCAAAAAGATCAAGGCTCCAATTCCTCACCTTAAAAATATTCCCCTTTGCTAAGCTCGGTGGGCGAGCTTCCTTCGGTCGCTTCCCAACTCACTAAAGCAAAGGCTTTTATTTTGAAGGCTCGTAATTGAGGCCGGAAAACCTACTAATAATGATTTCGGTAGATTGAAACTTTCTATGCTTTTGTTTCCTATTTGTCATCAAATTTTCTTGGTTTATCCGCGGAAAACTCTTCTCTACCCATGACATCTTTTTTAATGCGTTGATTTTCAATGGGTATTTCACGATAAAGTAATACTTCTCAAGATCATTCTCCTT
>CAXBOS010000014.1:0-111075 GCA_963977415.1 uncultured Schleiferiaceae bacterium
TCGTTTAATTAAATAACCAACCCTGGGTGATTTACACACTTTTCGGTACAGTGTCCGCAGTGTGTACAGGCCATGTTGCAAGGCTTGAAGTCTTCATTGCAGGCTTTTTAGGGCAAATCCCCGCCCTGCCCTACTAAGTCACACCAAGGTAATTTCACCTTTACACATTTTGGGACACTATATAACATGCTAGCACCGCCCATTCTTCAAGTTACTACACCCTATGCCACAACAAAGCGCAGACCGCTTCACACCATCCTACACCCTATGTCACAACCAATTACAGACCGCTTCACACCATCCTACACACCTTGCTACAACCAAGCACAGACCACTTCACAACATCCTACACCCTTTGCAACAACCAAGCACAGACCGCTTCAAATCATCCTATGCCCTATGCCACAACCAAGCACAGACCACTTCACAACTTCCAACACCCCATGCCACAATTAAGCACAGACCGCTTCACACCATCCTACACCCTTTGCCACAACTAAGCGCAAACCACTTCACAACTTCCTGCACCCTTTGTCACAACCAAGTACAGACCACTTCACAACTTCCTGCGCCCTTTGTCACAACCAAGTACAGACCACTTCACAACTTCCTGCACCCTATGCAACAATAAAACACCCACTAATTCACGTGCTGCCATCTACCATCTATGTTCAAGCCAACGACTTTAGTCCGCTACTTTTGCGACCATAGCGCGAAAAAGAAATCAATTTTTACTGTATATCAATGCTTTAGTTAAAAAGTCTCCTGTTTTTAACAAGTATTGAGTATAGAGTAGTTAGTACTGCACTGAGATTAGAATTGTAATTCAATGTTAATTAGACCTCTGAAATTGAAATTGATTTGCAATTGTTGCTTAGATGCTGTCGCAGCTTCTAAGCCGCAAACCCGGCAAGCAAAATCATCGCGACAGGATTACAGATCCTTTTATGCTGCGCAAGTATTGAGTATAGAGTAGTTAGTACTGAGATTCGTGTTCGTACTAAACTAATAATTAGATCTCTGCACTTAAAAATCATCATGCATTGTTTCCTTGATGCTGGAGCGGCAGCCTTGGGATTTTTTTAAGCCGCAAACCCAGCAAGCAAGCTTTATCTATAAGATCGACACAGGATTACAGATCCTTTAGAGGCTTTAAGGTCATACACCAAATCCTGGCTGCGCTGGCGCTACAGCCTTGGGATTTTTTTAAGCCGCAAACCCCGCAAGCAAGCTTGCGGTTTGGGCATAAAAAAATCCTGCAATTGCCTTCGGCGATTGCAGGATTTGGTGATCGCGACAGGATTCGAACCTGTGACCGTCTGCTTAGAAGGCAGATGCTCTATCCAGCTGAGCTACGCGACCATACCTAAAAGAGTATATCTCTTAAGGGCTGCGAAATTAGTATTTTATTCTCTACTATTAAATACTAATGAGGCTAAATTAAATAATACCTTGTATTTTTCTAAATTTACCTCCCAAGCCAAGCCCAAATATGACCTTCAAATACTTTAAGGAAGACCTTTCCGCCTCTCTCGTTGTTTTCTTAGTGGCTATTCCGCTCTGTTTGGGTATCGCTGTAGCATCGGGCGCAGATCCTCTTTCGGGCTTAATTGCAGGACTGGTAGGGGGAATCGTTGTAGGATCTTTAAGTGGTTCGTCGCTTAGCGTTAGTGGTCCTGCCGCAGGATTAACGGCCATCGTATTAAACGCCATCACTACTCTACCCACTTTTAATGCCTTTTTATTAGCCGTTGTTATTGCTGGGGTTTTTCAGATTATTCTCGGTTATATAAAAGCTGGCCTTATTGGATACTATTTTCCCAATGCGGTTATCAAAGGTATGCTCTCCGCCATTGGCTTGATTCTCATCTTAAAGCAAATTCCCCATGCTTTTGGCTATGATGATGATTTTGAGGGTGATGAATCCTTTTTCCAACCTGATGATCAAAATACTTTCAGTGAAATTATTCTCGCTATTCAAAATCCTTCAGCGGGAGCGGTAATCATTGCCGGAGTGGCACTAAGCCTGCTCATCCTTTCTGAAAGAGCCTATTTTAAAAAGATGAAAATCTTTAAAATCATCCCTCCTGCTTTATTTGCGGTGCTTAGTGGTGCTGGCTTAAATACTTTATTCACCCTCTACTTCCCTAATCTCGCCCTTTCGGGGAAGCATTTAGTGAACATTCCTATAAATACCAATGCCAGCGACTTCTTTGGGCAGTTTAAAATGCCCGATTGGTCTCAAATTGCCAATACCGATATTTATGTTATTGCTTTTACCATTGCTATTGTGGCTAGTATCGAAACATTATTAAGTATCGAAGCGGCCGATAGAATAGATCCCCTGAAAAGGGTAACGCCCGCCAACCGTGAATTAAAAGCCCAAGGGATTGGTAATATTGTTTCGGGACTCATTGGTGGTTTACCCGTAACCGCCGTAATAGTGCGTTCTTCCGCTAATGTTAGTTCGGGCGGCAGAACTAAGCTTTCCGCTATCTTGCATGGTTTCTGGATCGCCCTTAGCATAATTTTCCTCGGAACCATTCTTAACTATATTCCCTTAGCTGCCCTCGCTTCTATCCTTTTAATGGTTGGTTACAAGCTCATCAAGCCCGAGCTTATAAAAGCTATGTATGCCAAAGGCTGGTCGCAGTTTATTCCCTTTATCGTTACCTTATTTGCTATTCTTTTCACGGATCTATTAATCGGCATTGCCATTGGAATGGCGGTGGGACTTTTCTATGTAGTCAAAACCAATTTCCACCGTGCCATTCGTATGGTGGAAAAAGAAGGTAATTACCTAATTCGTTTAAATAAGGATGTGAGCTTTCTCAATAAAGCCTTGCTTTTAGAATACTTCGGAAAAATACCAGAGGGGGCGATCGTACATATTGATGCTAAACGCGCCGAGTTTATTGATAAGGATATACGCGAGCTGATTGATGATTTTCATGTTACAGCCGCTGAAAGAGACATTAACTTAAGCATTGAAGGCTTAAAATAAAATCGATTAACATGGACAATTACGACAAACTAATCTTGCAAAATAAAGCCTGGACAGAAGAGCAAAGTGAAAAGAACCCTAATTACTTTAAAGATTTAGCCGCTTCGCCAAAACCTAAATTTCTATGGATAGGCTGCAGTGATAGCCGCGTACCCGCCACCCAAATTACGGATACCGAGCCCGGCGAAATGTACGTGCACCGCAATATTGCAAACCTTGTAGTTCATACCGACTTAAATCTTCTGTCGGTTTTACAATATGCCGTTAGTACTTTAAAAGTGGAACATATCATAGTTTGTGGCCACTACGATTGTCATGGGATCATATCTGCCTTTGAGCACACTAATTTGGGCCTAATGAATAAATGGTTGCGCAACATAAAAGACGTATATCGCTTTAATGCCGCAGAAATAGATGCCATCGAAAATAACGAGGCCAAAATCTCCAAACTGGTAGAGCTTAATGTGCAGGAACAGGTGCATAATTTGGCGAAAACTAGCATTGTACAGCAAGCTTGGGAAGATGGTCAGAAACTAAGTTTACACGGCTGGGTTTTCGATATTTCTACGGGGGAAGTAAAAGAGCAAATCAATATAAATGAAGCTCAAAGTGTACAAGATATTTACCGCTATGACCTAAGCAAGGGACTTCAATATTAAGCTGCCTTTAGAAAAGCCTATTCTCTGCTAAATACCTTTCTACTTCGTCCTTATACTTACGGCTAATGGGTAAATCCTGATCTTTTATGGTGATACTTCCGTTAGTATAGGCCTCGATCCATTTCAAATTAACTATATAAGATCGATGGATTCGTAAAAATCCCTCCGGTAACCTCTCCGCTATTTGCGAGATGCGTTCTCTACTGTTTAGGCTTTTTTCCGAGAGATATAGAACAATCTGTTCATTGGAGCTTTCAATATAAAGCAGGTCCCGCAGGTTAATTTGCTGTCGCTTCCGATCGGAGACAATCTCAAACCAAATGGCTGCGCCAGAATCTTCATATGTTAAGCGCTCCTCCTTCTTAAAAATCCGATCTTCCAAAAGGGTAAAAAACAACATATAAAGCCATAGGAAAACGGGATTTACCAAAACCTTGGGCATAGCTTGAAATTGCAGTTCAAATACCAGCCAGTAGGCAATCAGCATTCCTAACCATTCTACGTACAGTGTAAAAAGCAATAGGTAAACTAAGTGCAACCAACGCCATTTACTCTTACTGCGATGCCAATAACGCAATCCAAGAGACATCATGGCTGCTCCAGGAAGCAATAAAGTTGCTAAGGTTAATGCTCCCGAAAAGCCTCCTAAAAGACTGCTATAAATAAAGGTCATTACCAATAAGGCCAATAACCAAAATGAAATTCGTTTTAGTACTTTCACCCTTCAAAGATGCGTTGAATTTCCGCTCGTAGCAAGTAATGGCCGGTTTTAACCGCTTAACGTCGGGTTTTAAATTGGTGAAGATTACATAAATTGATGTGCTTTGAATGAATCAAAAATCACAAATTATGTTTGAATTATTTCAAAGAGGAGGCACCTTATTTATGAGCCTCATTAGCCTAGCACAAATCGGAATGTTTGTAGCTATAATTTTACACCAACGTGGTAAGGCCACGGAAATAGCGGTACGTGAATTCGGACTGCTCGCTTTAGCTTTGGGTATTTTAGGGCAGCTAATTGGTCTTTACTCGGCTTTTATAGCGATTGAAGGCATGGGCTCTATTTCCACCGCTATGTTAATGGGGGGACTAGAAGTTTCTATGATTACTACTCTTTATGGCTTAATTGGCTTTATTATTAGTAGAATCTACCTTCTTTTTAGTGGCTTTAAAAAAGGTCAAGCCTAGATGGGCTTTTAAGAACAATCTCAATTAAAAACAAAGCATAAAAAAAGCGGCCCGAAAGCCGCTTTTTTTATTTTCTTAACCACCGAAGTCGTCAAAACTAACATTCTCTGGAGGTACTCCCCAATCGTCAACCATTTTAAGAACGGCTGCGTTCATCAAGGGTGGTCCACAGAAGTAGAATTCAATTTCTTCTGGCTCTGCGTGTTTCGATAAGTACTGATCGATTACTGCCTGGTGAACGAATCCTAAGAATCCGTCGCCTTCTTTATCGTTTACATCCTTCTTCTCTACCCAATTGTCTTCTGGAGCTGGCTCGGAAAGAACAATATGAAATTGGAAGTTAGGAAACTCTTGTTCGATTTTTTGGAAATCATCTAAGTAGAATAACTCACGCTTAGAACGACCGCCATACCAGTAACTCACTTTACGACCTGTTTTCAAGGTGTGGAATAAATGGAATAAGTGCGAACGCATGGGCGCCATACCTGCTCCACCGCCGATGTAAAGCATTTCAGCTTCGGTTTCTTTAATAAAGAATTCTCCGTAAGGACCCGAAACCGTTACTTTGTCACCTGGTTTTTGATCGAATACATAAGAAGAACAAACACCTGGATTAACATCCATCCATTTGTTTTTAGCACGATCCCATGGTGGAGTAGCAATACGAATGTTCAACATTACGATATTACCTTCCGCTGGGTGGTTGGCCATAGAATAAGCTCTAAAGAGAGGCTCATCATTCTTCATCTTCAAGTCCCAAAGACCAAACTTGTCCCATTCTGATTTGAAATCCATGGGATCTCTACCCAAACGAGGATGAGAAGTAATGTCAATATTCTTGAAGTCAACTTCTACTGTTGGTACATCTAATTGAATATAACCACCCGCTTCAAAGTCAAGGTGCTCACCTTCTGGAAGACGAACTACAAATTCTTTAATAAAAGAGGCCACATTGTAGTTAGATACTACTTCACATTCCCATTTCTTAATTCCGAAGATCTCTTCAGGAACGCGAATTTTCATATTACCACGTACCTTCACCTGACAGCCTAAACGCCAGTTGTCTTGCGCCTCTTTACGGGTGAAATATCCTACTTCCGTAGGAAGGATTTCTCCGCCACCTTCCAATACTTGACATTTACACATGGCACAAGTACCACCGCCACCACAAGCAGAAGGCAAAAAGATTTTCTCTGAAGAAAGGGTTGTTAATAGAGTATTTCCTGAATCTACCTCACGGTCTTCGCCGTTGATATTAAGTACTACCGGTCCGCTTGGAGATAACTTAGCCTTTGCTCCTAAAAGTATAGATACTAATAAGATAATAAGGATAAAGAAAACTACAATGCTGGAGATAATAACCGTACTGGTTGCTAATACTATCATCTAATTTCGCTTTCTAATTATAATTTAATTCCCATAAATGCCATAAAGGCAATTCCCATCAAACCTGTCACAATAAATGTGATTCCTAAACCTCTTAGAGGAGCGGGGATATTAGAGTAGCGAATTTTCTCACGAATTGCAGCAATAGCCACAATAGCTAAAAACCAACCCACTCCACTACCTAAACCAAAAACGGTTGCTTCTCCGATAGAGTTATAATTACGCTCTTGCATGAAAAGCGAACCTCCTAAAATTGAACAGTTTACCGCAATAAGAGGTAAGAAAATACCTAGGGCACTGTATAAAGCAGGTGCGAACTTTTCTACAATCATTTCTACCAACTGCACCAAAGAGGCAATTACAGCGATAAACATGATGAAAGAAAGGAAACTAAGATCAACCTCGGCGAATTGTGGTCCTAACCAAGATAAAGCTCCTTCTTTAAGAATATAGTTTTCTAACAAGTAGTTTACCGGAACAGTAATGCCTAAAACAAAGATTACTGCAGCGCCAAGGCCTACACCAGTGCTTACTTTTTTAGATACTGCTAGGTAAGAACACATGCCTAAGAAATAGGCGAAAATCATGTTCTCTACGAATATCGATTTTACAAAAATGTTTATTAGTTCTTGCATGACTTATCGCTTAATCTTCTTCAATTAAAGCAGTGTTTTTAGAACGCTGCACCCAAATAATAATTCCTACGGTAATAAGGGCCATAGGCGGTAATAACATTAAACCGTTATCACTATACACGCCACCTTCGGTTAAGTACCACGATTTGGGTACTACTTGATAACCGAATAATTGACCTGAACCCAAAAGCTCACGGAAAAAGGCTACTGCTAGAAGAATCCAAGCATAACCAAAAGCATTTCCTAAACCATCTAAGAAAGATTTCCAAGGACTGTTCGCTAAGGCGAAGGCCTCGAAACGTCCCATAATAATACAGTTCGTGATAATCAGTCCAACGAATACCGATAACTCTTTACTTACATCGTAGACATAAGCTTTGAGTACTTGGTCTACTAAAATTACCAAAGAGGCCACTACTACTAATTGTACGATAATTCGTATTCGGTTAGGAATATAATTACGCATTAAAGAGATGATAACGTTACCAGCAGATAGTACAAAAAGTACTGAGATGGACATTACCAGGGCAGGGTATAATTTTACCGTAATCGCTAGTGCAGAACAGATTCCTAATACTTGAACCGTGATAGGGTTACTATCATTCAAGGGATCGGAGATCAGCTGACGATTTTTCTTACTAAAAAGCGCCTCGCGCTCTTTTGCTTGTTTTTTAACTTCTTGTACTTCGGCCATAACGTCCGTATTTAGTCGATGCTTGCGATAGGGTTAGAATTGTCACCATTGGTGCTAGCAGTATTGCTAGCTTCATAGCTTTTTAAGAAAGGGATGTATGCTTTCATACAATCTTGAATCATGTCTTGTACCCCTACTGAAGTAATAGTACCACCACTGATACCATTTACTTGATGAGATCCTGAGGCATTTCCTTTCATTACCGTAATACCGGTAAATTCACCAGACTCATCTAATACTTCCTTATTGGGAAATAAGCTCGTGAAAACCTCGGTTTTAATTTCAGCTCCTAAACCAGGAGTTTCAGATTTATGATCGAAAGTAGCGCCGTAAATAGTGCTTGCGTTCTGCTCTAATGAAATATATCCCCAAATAGGTCCCCATAATCCTTTACCTCTTAAAGGTAAAATAAAATAGGTTTTGCCTTCTTTCTCGGCAATATAAAGAGGCGCATTGCGCTCAGATGGTGTTTTAACTACCTCTTTTGACAATTCAATGTCAAAGGCGGCAATTCCTTCCACTGGCTGAAAGTTGTTTACTACCAACTCTTGCTTTATATAATCTGTATAAACCGCCTCTGCTCCATCACGCTCAACTTCTACATTTATAGAAGAAAGAATGTTTTGCATTTTCTCTAAGCGGATATTATTGTCTTGCTTTTCCTTTAAAGAAGTGGCGGCAAAAGATAATACCGCAGCCACTACTATTACCATAACGGCAGCAAAGGTGAAAGTGTAACTGTTTTTGTTTACATCCATGATTAGGCTACTTTAACTTTAAGACGTTTTTTACGCTTGTTGATATTTGCTTCCACTACATAATGGTCAATTAATGGGGCCATTACATTCATGAATAAGATAGCAAGCATGATACCTTCTGGATAAGCAGGATTGAAAACGCGAATCATAATGGCAAAGAATCCCACTAAGAATCCATAGATCCATTTACCTCGCGTAGTTTGTGCTGCTGATACAGGGTCTGTTGCCATAAATACTAATCCGAAAGCAAAACCACCCATGATAAGCTGCTGCCAGAAAGGAACCGCCATAAAAGATTGTTGCTCTGGTGAAATCGCATAAGGAGCCACTGCATTAAAAATCAATCCCATGGCAATAGCACCAAGCAATCCACTTAGCATAATTCTCCAGCTACCAATACCCGTAAAAAGTAAAACAGCTGCACCAATTAAGATGGCTACTGTTGAAGTTTCGCCAATAGAACCAGGGATAAATCCTAGGAACATATCCATCGTAGAATACTGAGTAGAACCGCTGGTTGCTAAATCACCTAAAACGGTCGCTCCAGAAAATCCGTCAACAACAGATTGACCTTCGGCAGTGCTCGTGTTAATCCAAACCTTATCACCACTCATATAACTTGGATAAGCGAAAAAGGCAAAAGCTCTCGCTGTTAAAGCAGGATTTAAGATATTCATACCGGTACCACCAAATACTTCTTTACCAATTACCACAGCAAAGATTACACTGATAGCAACCATCCAAAGTGGAATATCAATAGGCATGATAAGAGGAATAAGCATCCCCGAAACCAAGTACCCTTCTTGAATTTGATGTTTTTTAATGATGCAGAAAATAAATTCTACTCCTAAACCAACACCATAAGAAACTACTACCATCGGAACGATTTTTATGGCTCCCCATAAAAACTTATCCATAAACTCTACGCTTTCGCCTAAAGCATTGTAGTGTAAGTTACCGGCGTTCCACATCCCGAATAATAAGGCGGGAATCATCGCAAGAATAACGGTAACCATTGTTCTTTTCAAATCAATACCGTCTCTCACATGCGCACCAGAATGACTGGTGTGCCCTGGAACAAATAAAAACGTTGCAAAACCATCATAAACTGGGTAAAGCTTTTCAAGCTTGCCCCCTTTTTCAAAGTTGGGTTTTACACTTTCTAAGATATTCTTAAATAGTTTCATCCTTTCGCGTATTAATCTCCTAATTCATTCAACATTATATTCAAGCCTTCGCGTACGGTTTCTTGAACAGGAATTTTGGAAGTACAAACCACCTCACACAAAGCGAAATCTTCTTCTGCAACCTCATAAATCCCCAAGTTTTCCATGGCTTCAATATCTTTAACCATAATCGACTTTAAAAGTTGAACGGGGTAGATATCAAATGGGAAAACTTTTTCATACTCACCAGTAACAACAAAAGCTCTTTCCTCTCCATTCATATTAGCATTTAGCTTAAGTGCTTTGTTTGGCATTAGCCAATTGTACAAAGCACGCGAAATACTAAACTGATCTAAATTTGGACTTACCCAACCAAAGAAGCGGTCTTCACCACCTTCGGGGATAACAGTAACTTGGCTATCGTAAAAACCTAAATAACCTTCTGAGTTCACATGGCTTCCGGTAAGCACATTACCAGAAATAATGCGATTATCGGTTAGCTCAAGACCTTCTCCTAAAAGGGTCTTAAGATTAGAACCAAGTGTTAATTTATAGTAACGTGGCTTCTGCACTTGCGATCCGCAAAGAGCAATACTACGCTGAGCATCAAATTTGCCGCTTTTAAAAAGACGACCAATAATAATTACGTCTTGGAAGTTCACTGTCCATACCGTTTCTCCCTTATTAATAGGAGAAGTAGCATGAATTTGAACACCCACATTCCCTGCTGGGTGAGGTCCGTTATAACGCGTAACTACAGTATTGGCTATACCTGTAAAAGCTTCGGAAGGATTGTTACTGCCATCAACCCCTAAGTGCACTTTACCATCGGTAAGTTGCTGTAGAGCTTGAATTCCCAATTTAAACTCTTCTTCTTGACCATGAACCACAAAATCCGCATCGGGGGCTAAGGGTGCACTGTCAAAACAAGAAACGTAAATATCACGCGGTGCGCGATTTGGATTAGCAACAATGTTATAGGGGCGCTGCCTTACAAAAGGCCAACAACCTGCATTTAACATTTTTGCTTTTACGTCCTCGCGCGATGAGCTGCTTGGATTGCTGCTTCCGAAATCACGGTATTTTGTTTCCTGATCGGCGAGAATACGAACTTCGAGAATCTTGCGTTTCTCTCCGCGTACCACCTCTACTACCTCACCACTAACTGGTGATGTAAAGAGAATGTCGCTACGATCTTTGTCATAAAATACCGCATCACCGGCTTGAACTTCGTCTCCCTCTTTTACTTTAAGTTTGAGACGGATGGCTGGAAAGTCTCCAGGCTTAAGGGCGTAGGTGCTTGGAGCAGCTGTAGAAGCGTATATCTTCTCTGCTGACCCTTGTAGCTTTATATCTACCCCTTTTTTAATTTTGATAACCTCTGGCATTCGGATGTAATCAAAAAATTGTCGTTATTATTGACTGCAAATTTAAGACGAAGCATGAGCCTGCCTAACTTGCAGATAATTTAGAGCATTTCTAAATTGAGCGCGAAGGTACAAACTGAAGCATTTAATTCTAAAGCTTGCACAGATTTTTTAGCAATAATTATGAAGATAAGACCCTTAATAAAATCCCTCAGCCTATTTCTAGGAGCTACCACGCTCGCTTTCTCTCAAAATGAGAGTCCTGCCTATTTTACTGGCGGCCCCCTTATTTACGATGATCATGTGTATCAAGAAGGAATTTTGAGCGTGCGTTTTGCACCTGCTGGTAATGATTTAGCTATGCCTATCATCGCGCTAAACTCTGGGCAGCAACTCGAACTTAGTTTTGATGACCTCTACGATGAGTTCACCGATATGTCCTACACAATTTACCATTGTAATGCCGATTGGACTCCCTCAGACTTGATGCGTAATGATTACAGCTCCAACCTAGCAGACGAATACATTCAAAGTTTTGAGTATTCGCTCAATACTTTCATTCCCTACACCAATTACAAGCTTAGCATTCCAAATCAAAAAGTACGACTATCAAAATCAGGTAATTACCTCCTAGTCATTTATCGTAATAATGATCCATCACAACTAGTTTTAAGTCGCCGCTTTATGGTTTACGAGGAAATTGTAAAAGTGGGAGCCTTAGTAAAAAGAGCCACGCGGGTAGAAAAAATGCAAAGCCACCAAGAAGTCGATTTTGAAATAAACCATAGCAATTACGCTATCCCCAATCCTTTTACCGACCTAAAAGTGGTCTTGATGCAAAACCAACGTTGGGATAATAGCATTGATAATCTTAAACCACAATTTCTGCAAAACGCGAAATTAATATACCAATACGACGATGAGAATACTTTTACCGGTGGAGCAGAGTTTAGATTTTTCGATCTAAAAAATCTCTTTTCTTTAAGTATTAACGTTCGAAGAATTACACAAGATAGTTTGTTTACCGCTTATCTCAACCCTGATATTTCAAGGGGTATAGAAAACTATTCTTTCATTAATGATATCAACGGTCAACTTCGCGTCCGTCGCTTGGATGCTTCTAATTCCGACAGTGAAGCCGACTATGCCTTAGTGGACTTTTATCTAGACTACCCGCAAGAAATAAGCTCTAAAGTCTATGTTTTCGGCGAATTAAGCGATTGGAAAATGCTTCCTCAATTTGAAATGTTTTACGATAACAGTCGTCAGGCTTACCGTACCCAATTATTATTAAAACAAGGTTTTTACAATTATGGCTATGCCATAGATGAATACAGTAAAATTGGAGCAAATATGGGCTTTTTCGAAGGTAGCCACTGGCAAACTTCCAATCAATATCAAATATTAGTTTATCATCGAGAAATCGGCAGTCGTTATGATCGTCTCGTTGGTTTTGCAGAAATTAGCTCCGACAATCTATAGGTAATTATGGCAAAAGTTAAAAAAGGAGAAATTTGTCTTAACTGCGACGCTCCCATCGGCATTAGCAATTTCTGCTCCCAGTGCGGACAAATTAACGACACACGTCATCTTACTTTTGGCCAGCTAATTAGCGAATCCTTAGCCAATGTACTCTCATTCGATGGTCGCTTCTTCAAAACTTTTTTAACCGTTATTTCTAAGCCCGGAAAGGTGGCTCGAGATTTCACCGATGGAAAAAGAGTGCGCTATATGAATCCCGTGCGCTTTTATTTCCTCAGCTCGCTGCTAATTATTTTCGCTATTCAGTATCAAAATAATAATCCGGCCGTACTAACGGAAGATGCCAAAACAGAAGAGGGAGGCATCATAAATTTTGAATTAGATAATGCCGAAGAAAAGAGCAGCGATTTGGCAGCCCTTCTTAGCGAAAGCGAAAAGGAAATTGCGGAAGCGGGTAGCTTTCAAAAAATAAATTTCATGCTTTCTTATCTAAACTTTAAGCCCGATGCAAAGGTGGACGAAGTTCTTGAAGCTCTTTCGCTGGAAAAGGGCTTTTTCAACGCTTTTCTATTTAGCCAAGCGGAAAAGATTTATGCCTTCAACAATAATAAGGAAGATAATTACGAAAGCTTTAATCGCGCCTTTTTAAACAAACTTTTTTGGATCCTCTTTTTCTATATTCCTATACTAGGCCTACTTCTTAAGCTTATTTACCTGCGCCGAAAAATCAACTACCCCGAGCACTTATTTTTTGCCTTTTACCAACAGGCCTTCTTTTTCCAATTGCTGTTTATTTATGTAATATTTAATCTTAGTACCTTCTTTTTTAGCCTGGTACTTATTATTTACGGCCTACATTTATTGTTGGCACTAAAAAGTTTCTACGCCCAAAAATGGTCGAAAACCATCTTTAAATTTTTCCTCATCAACCTCTTGTCCATTATCAGCTTTATGCTGTTTTTTGTACTCTCAGCAATGATTGTTTTTGTAACACTGTAACAATGGCCAAAATAGGCGACGATTTAAACCGAGCAGCACAGTTTTTAAAAGCGGGGAAATTAGTAGCTATACCCACAGAAACGGTGTATGGCCTTGCGGCAGATGCGCTTAAAGCAGATGCGGTTGCTGAAATATTTCGCGTTAAAAACCGCCCTTCTTTCGATCCCCTTATCATTCATCTCGCTAATGCAGATGCGCTAGAAAATTATGTGAAGATTGTGGATGAAACTTTTCTGAAGCTCTACCAACACTTCTCCTCTGGCCCTATCAGTTATGTTCTCCCCAAAAAAGCCATTATCCCCGATTTGGTAAGCGCTGGTCATCCTACGGTAGCCGTACGTTTTCCAGAACACCCATCTGCGCAAGCGCTACTTAAAATGTTAGACTTTCCACTAGCCGCTCCCTCAGCCAATATTTTTGGAAGAGTGAGCCCTACCAATGCTCAAAATGTGGCAGATCAGTTAGGGAGTGATATCGATTATATATTAGATGGCGGTCAATGTAGCGTAGGATTAGAATCAACCATTATTGATTTAAGTGCCCTTAAACCTAAAGTTTTGCGTTTGGGCGGCTTAAGCCTAGAAGAGCTCGAAGATTGCTTAGGCGAAAAAATCGATTTCACCCAAAATTCATCGAGTAATCCTAAGGCACCGGGAATGCTCAGTGCTCATTATTCACCCGGTATTCCTGTAGTTTTTGGGCATCTTGGTGAAAACCTAAAAAGAGTAAATCGCCAGCGTTGCGGGAGCATTAGCTTTTGTAAACCCATGGCCGGAATTCCCGCCGAAAACCAAAGAATATTATCGCCGAAGGGCGACTTGAAAGAAGCGGCGGCTAAATTATTTGGAAGCCTACGCAGTTTTAAGGCATTAGATATCGATCTTATTCTGGCTGAAGAATTCCCCAATGAAGGACTGGGCCGAGCTATAAATGATCGATTAAAACGGGCTTCTGCTACTTAAGAATATCTTCACGCTTTTTACGAAGTTCAAAGTTTTGACCGAGATAAACACGCCGTACTTGTTCGTCTTCTGCTAGCTCTTCCGCACTACCCGACTTTAAAATTTTACCTTCAAACATGAGGTAAGTACGATCAGTGATAGCTAAAGTTTCTTGCACATTATGATCGGTAATAAGTATACCGATATTCTTATTTTTTAAAGACGCAACTATGCTTTGGATATCCTCAACGGCAATAGGATCTACCCCTGCAAAAGGCTCATCGAGCAAAATAAAATTAGGATCTACCGCCAAAGCACGCGCAATTTCCGTTCTACGTCTTTCACCACCAGATAAAAGATCGCCACGATTGGTGCGTATATGTTGTAAACTAAACTCATCTAATAGAGATTCGAGTTTGGCTTTCTGCTGCTCCTTATTCAATTTGGTCATTTGCAAAACGCCCATAATATTTTGCTCTACACTCAACTTGCGAAAAACACTGGCCTCTTGGGCCAAATAGCCAATTCCTTTCTTAGCCCGGCGGTACATGGGGTCGGAAGTGATTTCTTGATTATCAATAAAAACCTTACCCTCATTGGGTTTTATCAAGCCAACTACCATATAAAAACTCGTAGTTTTCCCGGCCCCGTTAGGACCTAATAAACCCACGATTTCGCCCTGATTAACCTCAAAGCTTACTCCTTTAACAACGGTACGGCTACGATATTTTTTAACAATATTCTCGGCTCTTAATTTCATGTAAAATTATTTTTGGCCTTTCGGCAGTAGGCTTTTCGCCTGATTTTTCTCAATTCGCTTCGCAATTTTAATGCTTATCTCGTAGAGAATCAGAATCGGCACCGAAACTAAAATTTGGCTGGCAATATCGGGTGGGGTAATCACAGCCGAAAGTATCAAAATTAAAACAATCGCATGACGACGATAGGTGCGCATAAACCCTGCTGTAATTATACCCGTTTTGGCTAAGAAATAAACTGCAATAGGCAGTTCGAAAATAATCCCTGTTGCCAAGGTAACGGTGCTAACGGTTGAAATATAAGACAATAAGTCTATCAAGTTGGTAACCTCTGCACTAACGGAATAAGAACCTAAAAATTGGAGCGAGAGCGGTACAATTAAATAATAACCAAAAAGAACTCCCAAAGCGAATAGGATTCCAGCAAAAAACAAGATCCAACGACTATAGCTTTTTTCGCTTTCTTTCAAACCAGGTTTAATAAAGCGCCACACTTCCCAAAGGATATAAGGAAAGGACATTATAAAGCCTGCAATCATCGAAACCCACAGGTGCATACTGAATTGACCCGCCATTTTGGTGTTTAAAATTTTAAATGGCATTTCATTAAGGCAAAACAATTCTGTATTGCTAATTTCGCGAGAGAGACGGCAAAAAACTTCGTAGGTAATAAAATCGGCCTGTTTAGGGCCAAAAATTATTACATCGAAAAGTAAACTTTTAGCAAAGAAGGCTATTAAAGCCATGGTAACTAGAGCAAAGGAGGAACGTATGAGATGCCAACGCAGGACCTCAAGGTGTTCTAAAAAGGACATATTATCGTTTTTGCTTTCCGCCATGATTTTGAAATAGGCTGCAAAGGTGTAAACTTTTTACTTGCGAAGGTTGATAATTTTAGGAAACACTATTTTTTAGTCGTCGCATTAACGTATATTTAGGCAAATTAAAATTGAAACTGTGGCATTAGCATCACCGGCTTCTGAGGCCCAAAAGCAATTAAAGAAGTTTTTTGGCTTCTCTGGCTTCAAAGGAAACCAAGAGGCAGTTATTGAAAATCTTTTAGCGGGCAACGATACTTTCGTTATTATGCCTACTGGTGGAGGGAAATCCCTCTGTTATCAACTTCCTGCTATTATGCAAGAAGGAACCGCAATTGTGGTATCGCCACTTATTGCTCTAATGAAAAACCAAGTGGATAGTTTAAGGGGCTTTGCCGATAATCGGGGCATTGCTCACGTTTTAAACTCATCGCTAACAAAAAAAGAGGCTGAACAGGTTAAAACCGATATGTTAAGCGGCATAACCAAACTACTTTATGTAGCACCCGAATCACTAACCAAAGAAGATAATATTGAATTCTTCAAAAGTGTAGAAATTTCTTTCTACGCCATAGATGAGGCGCATTGTATTTCGGAATGGGGTCATGATTTCCGACCGGAATACCGCAACTTAAAGTCGATTATCACCAAAATTGGTCGCAAACCCATCATAGGTCTAACCGCCACCGCCACCCCAAAGGTGCAGAGTGATATTCAAAAGAACCTAGGTATGGAAAATGCCGAAGTTTATAAAGCTTCTTTTAATCGCCCTAACCTTTTTTATGAGGTAAGACCAAAAACTAAAAAAGTTGACGGCGACATTATCCGATTCATCAAAAAGATGGAAGGTAAAAGTGGTATTATCTACTGCCTTAGTCGCAAAAGAGTGGAGGAATTGTCGCAAACTTTACAAGTTAACGGAATACGCTCGCTCCCCTATCATGCCGGATTAGACGCGAGCACCCGCTCACGCCACCAAGATGCATTTTTGATGGAAGATACCGATGTGATAGTTGCAACTATTGCCTTTGGAATGGGAATCGATAAACCGGATGTGCGTTTCGTAATTCATTACGATATGCCCAAAAGTTTAGAAAGCTATTACCAAGAAACTGGCCGCGCAGGTCGCGATGGAGGCGAAGGCCATTGTATTGCTTATTATGCTTATAAAGACGTCGAGAAATTAGAGAAATTCTTAAACGGGAAACCCGTATCTGAGCAAGAGGTGGGCATGCAATTATTGCAAGAGGTTATCGCCTATGCAGAAACCACCATGAACCGTCGTAAGTTTTTACTGCACTATTTCGGTGAAGAATTTGACGAAGAAAACGGACCCGGTGCCTCAAACGACGATAATTCTTTGCATCCACGAAAAATGTTCGATGCCAAGGAAGACCTGAAATTAGTGCTCGATACAGTGCTAGCCACTAATCAGCGTTTCAAGGCAAAGTCCATTGTTGACACCCTAATTGGGAAGTCTGGCGCCATTCTTAAACAATATAAAGTACAAGAACTTGATCTATATAGCCAAGGTGCTGATCAAGATGAAAAGCATTGGTTAGCGGTAGTTCGCCAAGCCATTGTAAATGGTTTTTTAAGTAAAGACATCGAAAAGTATGGTGTTTTAATGCTTACCGAAAAAGGCCATGAATTTGTGAAAAAGCCCTATACCTTTATGATGGCGGAGGACCATGACTATGAAGAGGAGGCCGGGCAAGAGGAAATTATTGCCAACGAGAAAGCAGGAGCCGCATTCGACCCAAAGCTCTTTGAAATGCTAAAAGAGCTTACCAAAAAGGTGGCAAAAAGTAAAGGTCAACCACCTTTCACGATTTTCCAAGAGCCTTCTTTAAATGAAATGGCGCTTCACTACCCTACTAGCTATGATGAATTAAAACAGATTTCTGGTGTTGGTGAAGGAAAAGCGAAAAAATTTGGCGCCCCCTTTCTAGAGCTTATTGCCAAATATGTGGAAGATAATAATATTGAAAAAGACGATGGTTTACTGGTTAAATCAGTAGTAAACAAATCAGGACTAAAGGTTTACATTATCCAAAGTACCGATCGTAAGCTTACGCTAGAAGACATCGCCGCGGCAAAAGGCCTTAGTATGGATGACTTGATTACCGAAATTGAACATATCGTGCAATCGGGAACTAAAATCAATCTCGATTATGTAATTGATGAAATGTTTGATGAAGATCAGATTGAAGAAATTCACGATTATTTTATGGAGGCCCAGTCGGACGACCTTGGATTAGCTCATGAAGAGTTTGATGGCGACTACAGCGAAGAGGAGTTGCGCATCATGCGAATCAAATTTATGAGCGACGTAGCCAATTAATACAACCTTAAAAAGCAATACCCTTAAATGCAAGTAATAGAAACCAATATCCCGGGTTTATTTGAAATAATGCCGCAAGTTTTTGGCGATGATCGTGGATACTTTTTCGAGTCGTATAGCAAAGAAGCTTTTGCTAAATTTGATGTAAACTTCGAGTTTGTTCAAGACAATCAATCCTTATCTAATAAAGGTGTTTTAAGAGGTTTGCACTTTCAAAATCCTCCTTATGCCCAGGGTAAACTAGTGCGCGTAATTCAAGGAGCCGTTCTAGATGTAGTGGTTGATATTCGTAAAGGATCACCCACCTATGGTAAACACCACAAGGTGATGCTTACGGGTGAAAATAAAATGATGTTCTGGATTCCGCCCGGTTTTGCCCACGGCTTTCTAACTTTGGCGGACAATACCATTTTCAGTTATAAGTGTACCAATTTGTACAATAAGGAAAGTGAAGGTTCTGTACTTTGGAATGACCCAGAATTGGCTATTGATTGGAATGTAGAAAACCCCTTATTGTCTCCCAAAGACCTAGACGCGCGTCCGCTAAGTGAACTTAATTCTCAATTCCGTTATTAATGCGTAAAGGTCTTAAAACATTAAGCTTTTTAGTGATCCTCTTTACAATGAGTTCGATCTTTAGCTTCTTTACCTACCCTAGTGTGGAAGAAAGTGAAGCGAACCTTTCAAACGATGATTTTGAAAAAGCCTTCAATGAAAATTATGGCATTTATAGCATTAGCCTGCCCGAGAATTTAATATTTGCAGGCGAAGAATTCCCCCTAGTAGATGAACAAATTCGTGAGGCTTTTGACCGTGAGCTATTGGTTAATACCTACTGGCAAAGTCAAACTTTACTTTTTTTGAAGCGCTCGAAGCGTTATTTTCCAATTATTGAACCCATTTTGGCAGAATATGGCATTCCCGAGGATTTTAAATATTTGCCGCTCATTGAATCTGGTTTTATGAATGTTGTTTCTCCCGCAGGAGCGGTGGGTTTTTGGCAAATTATGGAAGGAACGGCGAAAGACTATGGCTTAGAAGTAAACAATGCAGTTGACGAACGTTACCATTTGGAAAAAGCTACCCGCGTAGCTTGTCAGTATCTATCCGATGCCAAAAATAAATTAGGCAGCTGGAGTTTGGCTGCAGCCTCTTACAATATGGGAATCAACGGGGTGAAGAAACAATTGGAACGCCAAAAAGCCGACAACTTTTTCGATCTAACTCTCAATCCTGAAACAGGCCGCTATTTATACCGAATTATTGCGGTAAAAGAAATTATCTCTCAGCCCGCCAAATATGGATTTCACCTTAGAGATGAGCATGCCTATTTCCCTATTGCCACTGCCGAAGTTCCGGTAGATACCGCTTTAAGCCACGTTGATTATTTCAATACCAAATATGGCTTAAGTTACCGCCAATTGAAGTTTCACAACCCTTGGCTACGTTTAGAATACTTACCTAATGCCAGTGGTAAAGTGTATATGATTAAAGTGCCAAGCGCATCTGTTGACGCATCTGCGCAAGCGCCAGAAAAGGAAAGCACTGAAAAATAAAATTTAGCATGGAAGCGCCGAAATTACCCAGTTTCATAAAGCAAAATCGACATAAAGCCTTCGAGTTTAAGCCGCGTTATTACGACGAAAGGCAAGAGCGTTTGGACAAACTAAAGCGTAAATATGAGCGCGAAAAGCAAATTAGGGAAACGAATGGCGAGCAAATTCGCGAAAACCTAAGTAATTCTTGGCAAGAGGCACGTCAAACCAAAGTAAACTCGTCTAACCGCATGTTGATGGTTATTATTCTTGCTTTGCTAAGCATCACTTACTATATAATTAAATTTTAATGGCCGATATCATCAGGCTTTTGCCCGATAATGTAGCCAACCAAATTGCCGCGGGAGAAGTGGTACAGAGGCCGGCTTCGGTAGTAAAAGAATTACTAGAAAACAGTGTCGATTCTGAAGCCAGTGAGGTTAAGCTTATCGCCCGTGAAAGCGGTAAAACCTTTATTCAAGTAATTGATAATGGGACAGGCATGAGCGAAACCGATAGCCGTATGGCTTTTGAAAGGCATGCTACCAGTAAAATCACCAAGGCAGAAGATATATTTAGCATTATTACCAAGGGCTTTCGTGGTGAAGCCCTTGCCTCCATTAGTGCGGTCGCTCAAGTGGAAATGCGCACGCGCACCTCTGACTCAGAACTAGGAACGCATTTAAAAGTAGCGGCCAATGTAGTAGAATTCCAAGAGTTCTGTTCTTGTCCTAAAGGAACAAATATTGAAGTACGAAATCTCTTTTATAACATTCCTGCTCGTCGCAATTTCCTGAAATCAAACCAAGTTGAGCAAAGGCATTTAATTGACGAATTTGAAAGAGTGGCAATGGCTCACCCCGATGTGGCCTTTAGCTTCGAGCATAATGGTTCGGAAATTTTCAATTTACCCGCCAGTTCTTTGAGGCAAAGAATAGTAAACATCTTTGGCAAGAAGTACAATGAGAAATTAGTACCGGTAGAAGAATCTACTGAGATATTAAGCATCCATGGCTTTGTTGGGAAACCCGAGTTTGCCCGCAAAACTCGAGGCGAGCAATTCTTTTTTGTAAACCATCGCTTCATTAAAAATGCCTATCTGCATAAAGCGGTGCAAAAAGCTTTTGAAGGATTACTAAACGACGATAGCTACCCGAGCTACTTTTTATACTTAGAGCTGGACCCAGCGCGGATAGATGTGAATATTCATCCCACTAAAACAGAAGTGAAATTTGACGATGAACGCGCCATTCACACAATCATCCGTTCTTCAGTAAAACACAGCTTGGGTCAATACAATATTGCTCCCAGTCTCGACTTTGAGCATGATCAACAATTTGTGAGCTATCCTAAAAGTGGCTCGGTGGAAGCACCCGGAATTTATATCGATCCCAGCTTTAATCCTTTTAATAAGGATACAGATCATAAGTCTAGCGCCGGAAGCAGCGCAGCGAGTTTTAAATCAGGTTCGAATTATCAAAGACCTGAAAGTTCCCAAAGCAGAGAATGGGAATCACTTTTAGGACAGATTCCTGAAATGCCAGAAACGAAAAGTGAGCAAGGGCAACTTATTGCATCAAACGAAGGATTGGCCAATACACGTAAAACCTATTTACAAGTAGGCGGAAAATATATTTTAACCAAACACGGCGATGGGCTTATTCTCATTCACCAAAAAAGAGCCAAAGAGCGCATCTTATTTGAGAAAATAATGGCAGCTTTGCGCAACCGGCAAATACCCAGTCAGCAACTAATTTTCCCGCAAAATATTGAACTCAATGCGGCTGATTTTACTTTAAGCATTGAGATTCTGCCCAAACTTAGAGCTTTAGGATTTGATTTAGATGAGTTTGGCAAAAACCAATTGGTGGTGCATGGTGTTCCTTTATTTATAGAGAATGCGCCTGTGCAGGAAATCATAGAAAATATTATTGAAGCCCACAAAGACTTTAATGATAGCTCGGAAGAGGAGTACCAAGAAACAATGGCACAAAAAATGGCCAAAGTGGCCGCTTTTAGAAGAGGAACACTTATTGAAAACCCCGCTATGGCCAATTTGGTGGATGAGCTTTTTGCAAGCAAGTCTCCTTATCATAGCCCTGATGGGAAAGCGATAATAGTAAATCTCACTTTAAGTGATATCGATAAAAGTTTTAATTAATGCAGCAGTCACCTTTACAATTTAGACTACTTCCGGAGGTTATTAAAAACCTGCTAATTATCAACGGACTATTCTTTTTAGCGAGCGTTGTTTTAAGTAATGTTTTCGGGACTAATTTGATTGAATTATTGGGGGTTTACCTGCCACAATCAGAGCATTTTCGGCCCTATCAATTGGTAACCCATATGTTTATGCATGGCAATATGGGGCATATCTTTTTTAATATGTTCGCTTTGTGGATGTTTGGTAATGCTTTAGAAAATGTTTGGGGACCGAAACGTTTTTTAATCTACTACTTTGTTACGGGTTTAGGAGCCGCCTTTTTACATTTAGGCATTCAATATTGGGAATACAGCTCTCTGGTTGGGCAATTATCAGAAGTGGAAATTAATACGGTTTTGAGAGAAGGTTCAGTTCTATTGGAGAAAGGTATGAATTACTCAAATCCAATTATGGGCCAAGCAAATGCTCTTTTAAACTCCCCCACGGTAGGTGCTTCAGGTGCGGTTTTTGGCGTGCTGCTCGCTTTTGGAATGCTCTTCCCGAACCAATACATTTATATTTACTTTGTTTTACCCGTAAAGGTTAAATATTTTGTGGCTATTTATGGGGCCTTAGAGTTATACAATGGTATAGTTAACGATCCTGCTTCAAATGTGGCACATTTTGCCCACTTGGGTGGAATGTTATTTGGCTTCTTACTTTTGCGCTACTGGAAAAAGAATACTGGTACCTTTTACTAATGGCTAATATTATCGACGATATCAAACTGAGTTTTAAAAGTGGTGATGCCCTTACCCGTTTAATATTAGTAAACTTAGGATTTTATGTAGCCTTTTTACTACTGCGCATTCTTAGTTTCTTATTTCAAGCCAATATTAGTGGCTTTTTCATCAGCTTTACCGCCCTTCCAAGCGACTTACTCACTTTAGCCACTCGTCCTTGGACCATGGTTAGTTATATGTTTCTACACGAAGGCTTCATGCATATTCTTTTTAATATGCTTTGGCTCTTTTTTGGAGGAAGACTGTTCTTAGAATACTTTGGCAGTCGCCGTTTAATTAGCACCTATTTACTAGGAGGTATCATTGGTGGTTTTCTCTACGTTATTTTTTACAACATTTTCCCAGCCTTTAATGATGTAGTGAGTATTAGTAATAACCGCGGTGCCTCTGCAGGGGTTATGGCTGTAATTTTCGCTATTGCCACTTATAATCCTCGTTTCCCGGTTCGCATCTTTTTTATTGCTACTGTGCCACTTTGGGGGGTTGCAGCTTTTGCTCTCTTAACCGATTTAATTGGTTTAGGCGATGGGGCTAATGCTGGGGGTAGAATTGCCCATATTGGTGGCGCAGCCTTTGGTTACTTAATGGCCCGTGCTTACCGCGAAGGCAAAGACCTTACCGATGGGTTTTCAGTATTGCTAGACAAAATTGTAAATCTTTTCAGAGCTAAGCCAAAACTAAAAAAAGTATACTCCTCGGGAGGCTTTAATAAAGGCTATCGCCAAAACAGTGGGCCTCAGAACGATGAAGCTAAGCTCAATGACATTCTTGATAAAATTAGTAGAAGTGGCTATGACAGCCTAAGCAAAGATGAAAAAGAACATCTTTTTAAATTTGGCAAAGACTAATGGCCCCTCGGAAGAAGTCTTTTATTGATGGTTTTTTATATGTAATCAATACTATTATTGCCTTTCTTCTAATGGCCTCCTACCTAGCGGGCTATATCGATCCTCGCCTTGTTTCATGGTTTTCATTTTTGGGATTGGCCTACCCTTACCTGCTTTTAGGAAATATTATTTTTGCCATTTGGTGGGCTTTACGCTTAAAGCTGAAAATCATTTTACCAACGCTTGCCATTGCCCTGGGTTATACGCACTTGGGTGAACTTTATCAGTTTAGAGGCAGTAATCAAGTAATTGCGAGCGGATCTACCTTAAAGGTGATGAGCTATAATGTACGCATGCTTAATCACTTTAATTGGCTGGATATTAATGATGTACCCAAACAGATTGAGGATCTAATTTTAGATGAAAATCCCGATATTTTGCAATTGCAAGAATACCGACAGCTCAGTCCAGCCTTAAAGGTGAAGCTCAACTATAAGTACAGTAGCTTTAAAGAAAGAGTGGGTGGAACGGGCCAAATCACTTATTCTCGCTATCCATTAGAAAAAAGTGAAACTTATGAATTCGCTATCCCCGACTCGATTGGCCCCAAAGGTAAAGCCCTAATTTGTGATGTGAAATGGCAAGGACGCATGATACGCTTAGTAAACGTTCACCTTGCTTCAGTCGGTTTAAAAGATGAAGACTATGCTGAATTAGGTAGTTTAAGCGATAAAAATCAAGATCAGATTAGTAAAGGACTAAGCAAAGTTGGAGGAGATTTAAAAGCAGCATTTATTCGCAGGGCGCATCAGGTGGAAGACTTAAAAATACTGCTTTCAAAAAGTCCCTATCCCCTTATTTTAGCGGGCGATTTTAATGACCCTCCCAGTAGTTATACCTATCAAAGCATAACGGATAGTTTAACCGATAGTTTTATCACTGCCGGTGATGGATTGGTTAGAACTTATAACCGCGGACCTATTCCACTGCGAATTGATTATATTCTTTACTCGGCCGAATTGCGTTGTTTCAATTATAAGGTGAGAACGGAAACCTTATCTGATCACTACCCGGTTATCGCTGAGTTCGGTTTTCAATAAATAAAAGCCTTCCATATTGCTTTTAACGTAATTTAGGGGCAGCCTATTCATGTTTGCCAAATTTTTCATCTCATCTTGTTTTTACGAAACCATGAAAAAACAACTTCTTCTATTTATCCTTTTTAGTTCGGCTCTCAGTGCGCAAGAAAAAAGCTTTAGCGATCTTTTTATCCCCGCTAGAGAATCATGCAATGCGAAAGACTTGCGCATACCGCAATTGATTCGTTCTAGCTCGCGTGCGGAAAATCTCCAAAACCTGGATTCGCTTCTAAACTATTGGCAAAACGATTGCGGAAGCTCAGAAATACAAACTCGTACGCAGATTCTTCATGAACTTAGTCAAGGTAAATCTTTAGACACAAAGACCAATTTCAGTGACTTTTACTTCGAATATATTACTAACCTCTCCTATTTTAAAGGAATAAATTCGCATAGAAAATATTTAAGCTACACCGCGACATGGGCTGAGGAACTTTTAAACTCGAGAGAATGGCCCGCACGCGAAACGTTTTGCCTTAAAATTTTAAGCACCACTAGTTATCAGGAAGCAGTTAACATCATCTATCGCTTTAAATCCCTAAATTTAGAAGAAGGAAAAGAAACGGAAGAGAGTTTATCCAAGGAAAGTTCTTCTTTTTTTAATTTCGACCTTGTATTTGGATACGCCAATACTAACTATACAGGAGCCATAGCCGAAAATATTGGCACAAGTCATGGTTTTAACATTAGCATAGGGTCTTCTTACCTCAGGCACAATTATGGTTTTGACTTTATTGTTTCTTTCCCCGAAAGTTCTGAAAATTTAAGAATTGATTTAGAAGATGTTATTCAAGAAAGCGACATTAATAGTAACCTTTATTTAGGTGGATACTATGCTTATGAGTTTTTAAAAGCACCACGTACCAGCTTGGCATTTCGTGCAACATTAGGATACACAATTTTAGACACTGATCTAAATACCTATGACGCTGAAACCGACACCGAAGCTCCTTTTTGGCTGGAATCGTTAAGCCTAGGGTTAGGATTAGAATGGAAGGTTCGCATTTACGGCACTCGTCAAATTGGCATACGTTCGAGTTATAATTACTGCAATTTTAGCCGAAATAATGAATTGCGCTCTAACCTTGGTGGCTCAATCATCCAATCGTCCCTTTTCTTTCAGTTTTAAAATGCATTTCGCGATAATTTCGTGAATGGATCTCGGTTCGGACACTTTATTTATTTCCAAAAACAGTTTTTTGCTCATCTTGGGAAACCATAGAAAACTAAAAAAAGCCTTGCTCTAACGAACAAGGCTTTTTCTATTTACTATTAACCTGAATTATCAGATTTGTTTCTAAGTTTAAACTTAGTTTTTGCTTAGGTAGCTTGCAACTCCGTCGTGGGTGGCGCTCATACCTTCTTTACCTTCATCCCAGTTAGCTGGACAAACTTCACCTTTTTCTTCGTTGAATTGTAAAGCTTTTACCATGCGTAAAGTTTCGTCTACGTTTCTTCCTAAAGGCATATCGTTAACTACTTGGTGACGAACAACGCCTTCTTTGTCGATTAAGAAAAGACCACGGTAAGCTACTAGCTCGCCTTCTGCTTGAAGCATGTCGTCTTCATCGTAGTAGAAGCTTCCTGCTAATACATCGTAGTTGTTAGAAATGGTTTTGTTGGTATCCGCAACAATTGGGTAAGTGATACCTTGAATACCACCATGATCTTTACTTAGTTGTAACCAACCCCAGTGGCTTTGCTCAGTGTCGGTAGAAACCGCTACTAATTCTACCCCTAATTTATCGAAGTCCGCTTTGCGCTCGTTAAATGCGTGTAACTCGGTTGGGCAAACAAAAGTAAAGTCTTTTGGGTAAAAGAAAAGAACAACGTATTTCTTTCCTAAGTACTGCTCTAAAGAGAAGTCGTCTACAATTTCTTCTCCGTTAATTACTGCAGGTGCAGTAAAGCTTGGGGCTTTTTTTCCTACTAAAACACTCATGATATTGGCTTTATGATATTAGTTATATTTATACGATTCTGAATTTCATAATCATTGCAAATATAGTTCAAGATTTAGCCACTATCGAAGGGCTTTGTTCAATCTTATCTATTGCGATTAGGCAAAAGAAATATTCTGTGCAAATTTAGCTAAAGATAAGCTGTATCGTATTCAAAATAATGATTTTCAATGCTTTAAAAACACTAATGACTGACCGATAACCAGGCTAAGCCAAGGGCTAAGAGAATTACACCGTATTTCATGATATTAAAACCATGCGACTGGTTTCCTTCAAAAAGGATCGTGGTACTGATATGTAGAAAAATACCAAAAACAAAGGCTGTTAGTTCTCCGCTATAATCGCCTAGAGCTGGTAAAAGTGAACCTACCAAGACACCAAGGGGAGCCATTAAAGCAAATAGTAAGAGCCAAAATAATACTACGGGCAGCTTTTTAGTAAACTCGCACAGCATATTATACAAGATAATAGTTACCGGAACTTTGTGTACCAGCAATCCCCATAATAAGGCATCCCTACTTACGTGATTGTGCGATCCGCCAATAGCAATGCTTTCTAAAAAGGCGTGTAAGAAAAGACTGAGCAATACACCAAAGGGCAAACCTTTATTAGCAAAAAGCTCACTGTGGCTATGTCCATGCTCTAAACCTTTACTAAAAGCTTCCAAAATAAGCTGTACAAAAAAGCCAAGCATTATTACTGCCCCGTAATGGTGAGAATGCGATTCATATACTTCCGGTAGTAAATGAAATACACCAATACCTAAAAGATAAGCACCACTAAAAGTAAGGAGCACCTTTATAGAAACGGCTTTGGAACGTCTCAAAATCGCGGCTAAAACTCCACCTATAGCTACTGCCAAGACTAAAAAAAGAATTTCTTTTATCATTTAGAAGCAAGAATAATTAAGCGCTTTGATTTCTGAGCGGAATAGGGTTCAAAGGTATAATCTCCAAAGGTTTGTTCATAATGCAAACCGCATTCTTCTAGCAAGTTTTTAAAGTCGTCTTCATGCAAGAGCTGGACGCATTCGTAAAATACTTCTTCTTTCTGATCCTGCTTTACTTTGATAGTTTTTAAAACCTTCCCATCTACAATTTTTCGCTCGATAGCAAAATGACAATCTTCAATTAAAAACTCATCTTGGGGAACCAAACCTTGCTCGAGCTGACTAACATTAAGGAAATCAATTAGAACTTTAGCTCCTGGCTTTAAGGCTTTAGCAATTTGCGTGCACACTTTTCGATTATCATCGTTATTTTCAAAATAGCCGAAACTGGTAAAAAGATTGATGATAAAGTCAAAGCGATTTTCACCATAGGGCTCGCGCATATCGCCGCTGTAAAAGTGAAGCTTATCTGTGGCAAATTGCTGAGCGAAGTTAATACTCTCTTCACTTAAGTCCATACCCGTAACCTCAAAACCCTGCTGATTTAAAAAAAGAGAATGCCTGCCCCTACCGCATGCTAAATCAAGAAAATGACTTCCTTTTGGAGGATTTAACTCCTTTATTAAATTGGTAATAAAGAGTTGCGCCTCCGAATTATCACGTTGGTGATATAACATGTGATAATAAGAAGTATTAAACCACTTCTGAAACCAATTTTCCCTTGTACAAGATTCTCCCATGATATAATAATCACCCAAATACGCCTAAAAGCGAAAGAGCGGATATTGTAAGTATTACTAATAAAGTGTAACGCACAATGGTGTTTGCCTTCGGGAGAAAGAGGATATAACGTGCTCCAATTACCGCCCCAATAGATTGACCCAGAGCCAGGATTAAACCCGGTACCCAGTCAATTTGACCATTCACCACAAAAATAATAAAAGCGGGAACTACAAATATTAATGCTAATACTAGCTTTATAATATTAGCATCTCTTAAGCTATATTGAGCCAATAATACTAAGGCGCTTAAGATCATAATACCGATTCCCATTTGTAGAAAACCTCCATAAACAGCAATTATAAAGATAACTAACCAGTTAGACCAAGTTTTTTTTGAATGATCTAAATTAGTAGCACGTGCCCATTTTTGTGGCTTGTACAGCATGGTAAATAAAAGCAATAACATAATAAGCCCAATAATACGCTTCAGCAATATTGGATCAATATCAATAGCAAGGAATGCTCCTATAAAAGAACCTATTACCGAAGGAATAAAAAACCAAGCACTATCCTTAAACAAAAATTTGGTTCGCTTGCTTTTGCGTAAACTTAGCACCGCGGTAATGGTTTGAAATAGAGCTCCCACCCTATTTGTTGCATTTGCAGTTGTAGCAGGCATACCGCTTAAAATTAACAAACTAAGGGTAATAGCAGAGCCATTTCCCGCGAGGGTATTTATAATTCCAGCGAGCAAGCCTCCTGCTAAAAGCAGACTATAATACAAAGTTTGGTTTTCCATTGCGGTACAAAGGTAAAGGCCTGCTTCTTTAGTTGCGTTGCTAATTGATAAAGCCTATTGGATAACGCAAATATTCTTCCTCAAAGTAATCGCTTCGCTGATAAATCCAATTCAAACTGGCATAGGCGCTTTTAGCTTGTTCCGGATTTGCTTTCTGCCAAGCCTCAAACTCGGATTTTAGCGCAGCATCATTGGCTAAAAGTTGCTCAGCTGTTTCTTCAAAAACATAGGGTGAAAAATACTCTTTGCGTCCTAAAATACTATGCATAAAGCCCCAACTTAAGTAACTATCGCGTCCGAGCGGATGTAAAACCGAAGCTAAAAAATAGGAATGCGCTTGCTGTCCTGGCACCAAAAAATCGCCTTGATAAAACTTCCTCTTCGCTTTTTCTCTCTTTGCTTTAATATTTTCCACTCTAAAGTGGCCTTCATAAGGCTGTGATCCAAATTCATATGCTACAACCTCCCAAAAGTCGCATTCTATTAGGGTATCCTTTTTTAAAGGAATCATCTTAATATTATGAGCCTGTAATCGCTCAATTACTTCGCGCTGAGCATAGGGAATAACATAAAAACTCGGTACCTGCGCATCTACCATAGTGGCATAATGCGGATAATAATTTAAGACGCTATTTTTAGCGGAATCGCGAAAGTATTTAAGGCGCTTATAAGGCCCTAAATGGCTATTTAGTTGGGCTGATTCAAAGCCTTGAAAATTCAGTTTTTCAATAACCGTAGAGTCTAATTCCCAGTCGATAGGAAAAGATTCTGCCTCCACTTGCCATTGATCAGCGGCTTTTTTCGCCTTCCTAATTTCTGCGCTCTCGGCAGATGAGAACTCATAAACAGATTCTAAAAAAGCTTCAGTAGCAGCTACTCTATCGGCATAGGGCTTAAACATGTGGGCCTCGCTAATAAAACCGATGGTATTAAACAAGGCTGTATAGCCACTAGCATAGCGGGGACTTTCTAAGAAAGCGCTAAAACCATTGTCTGGCGTTCGGCCAAATACATTTACATAGGGCGTCATTTCCCAGTTTTTCATTTTCATAGAAGCGTATAAAGCCGGCTCCATTTTATCCTTTAACAAATTGGCCATGGGTGGCGCAAGTTTATCTGCCAGGGTGCTAATAAGCGTCATGGTGTAGGCATAATCGGCACCATTAGAGGTATGAGTATCTATGAAAATGTGAGGCTGTAAAGCTTGGAATACACGATAAAACTCAAGGGTATTACGAGCATCAGCCTTAATAAAATCGCGGTTTAAATCGAGATTGCGGGCATTAGCTCTAAAACCCTGTAAAGTAGGACCATTTTGATTGGCGCGAGTATGGGGCCGGCGTTGCAGTAATCCACCAATATTGTATACAGGAATCACAGCAATTACTACTTCTTGGTCTATAGGCGCCTGAAGCAAACGCTCTACCCACTTTAAGCTGGCCTCTATGCCGCAGCTTTCACCTGGGTGGATCCCATTGTTTATAAAAATAACCAGCTTATCCTTACTAAGGGTAGCGATATCTTCTTCTTCAATTTTCTCATTTTGCACTAAAAATAGCGACAAAGGTTTGCCACTATCGGTAGGTCCAAATTCAAGTAATTTGGCATTATCATACTGGGCCGCTAAAGCCTGATAATCTTTAATTACCTGATAATACTCTGGACCTTCCGCATCATTTCTAGTGCTCTGCGCTTTAGCAGCAAAGGCCAAAAGGAAGATTAAAAAAAGACTACTAGGCCCTTTCATTTATTCCTCTACTTTTTGTAGATCGGTAAGAATTAAATTTTGCAGCACCGGATAAGCTTCAAAAACCAAATCAAAGTCCTTAGCCGAAGAACCCGAAACCATATAAGGCTCGGTTT
Organism: uncultured Schleiferiaceae bacterium; assembly: GCA_963977415.1. Lineage (GTDB taxonomy): Bacteria > Bacteroidota > Bacteroidia > Flavobacteriales > Schleiferiaceae > Croceimicrobium. Next base: position 30,881 of record CAXBOS010000014.1, read on the forward strand.
CACCGTAGCTCTGCCCCACCAGTTTCCCTTGATCATCAAACAAATATATATCGATAAGCAATCTAATATTTGCCTTCTCGCCATAGCGCAGCACCTTATCTACCACTACTCTCGCATTAGCGTAGGCAATTAACTCGGCATTAAGACTTTTAGAAAGGCTACGTACTTGTGAACGCAAACGAGGACTTTCTTCCAAATACTCTTTCACCTTACCTTCTTCAAAATCCAATAAGCTTAAGGATCCGTCGGCAATTAAAATTTCTGAAAATATATCATTCTTCACTTTTAAAACTTCATCATCTGACTTAGAAGCCAAGCGATCGTAACCTTTAACATCCTTTAATGCCTGGCCATAATCAGTGCTAATTCCCATTTGAGCTTCTAAGCCCATGCCTAGTTCATTGGTCATTTTCTCCACCTCACGATTAAAAAGCTCTTGAATTTCCTTTTTATTCGCAATTAACTTTTTATTAAAAGCGGAAGCATCTCCAACGGGCGTTTCGGGCAATACGGGCGGGTTTAAATGCAAGGCTACTAGCGCTATTTTTTTCACCTTAGCATTAGGCTGATAAGGTATTTCGGTTTTAATGCGCAGGTTACCACAGGCACTGCTTAAAAGACTTACTACTAAAAGTGAACTAAATAGTTTTAAAAAACGCATAAAAATTAATCTTTAAAAAATTTTGACTTTCGCATAAAACGAATCATTAAAAAACCAGCAATAAGCGCTGAAGTTGACCAAATTATTGAGGCGGTCCACTCCTGAAAAATCAGTTTACCCGACCCAAAAAGAATGGAATAAACCATAATAACACCGAAAATCCAACTAAAAAATAGCGGACTTAAAGCTTGTACTTTTTCACCCTCTTCTTTAAACGGTCCCCAGGCTCCACCCGGTTTTATTCTTTGGTAAAAAGCGTGTAAAACCTTGCTATCAGTGGGAGCCGTACTAAAAGTTACCAAGAGCCAAACAATACTGGTGAAAATCACCGTAAACATAAAGTCTCCGTTGTTTACAAAAAAGCTTTCAGGCAAATAGTTTGGCAAAACATATTTAGAAATAGCTAATCCGATAAAAGGGGCGATGGTTGCGCTCAGCTCACTCCAAGCGTTTATACGCCACCAATACCAACGTAAAATTAACACCATTCCTAAACCAGCTCCACTGGCTATTAAAAATTGCGCTGCCTCATCTATCATGGTAATTTGCGAAGTAGCATACATCGCCACAATCATAATACCTATGGTAATCATTCTTCCTGCAAAAACGTAGTGCTTATTGGCTTTCGCCTGAGTGGAAAAGCTATCATTCGGTTTTATAAAACGTTGATAGAGATCATTTGTAAGATAACTGCTACCCCAGTTTAATTGAGTAGAAATAGTACTCATATAAGCCGAAATGAAGCCTACGAAAAGAAGGCCTTTTAAACCTACTGGTAAGTGATCTCGCATCGCTAAAATAAATCCCTTACGCGACTCCTCTATTGGTAAGTCGGGATAGAGAATTAAAGCGGCCAAGCCCACGATAATCCAAGGCCAAGGACGTAAACAATAATGTGCAATTTGGAAAAACAAGCTTGAATATACCGCTTGACGCTCGTCTTTCGCGCTCATCATGCGCTGCGAAATATAGCCGCCACCACCTGGCTCATTACCAGGGTACCAACTCGCCCACCACTGCAAAACGATATAAGAAAAGAAAGCCCCCGCTGAAAGTGAGAAAGTACCTACAGCAATATCCGATGCGGAGTTTATACTCGGAAAGAAGCTCAAACGCCAAGCGGGCAATTGTGCTTTCATACCGCTAATACCGCCTACTTCGGGAAGGTTTAAAACCACTACCGCCAATACAATACTACCGGTCATGGCAATGATAAACTGCACAAAATCCGTAATGGCTATACCCAATAAACCCGCGATAGAAGAATATAACGCTACTAGAGCCATAGCCGCCAGGGTAAACCAAAAGGCCTGTTCATAAGGAATTTCAAAAAACACTTCTAATATGGAAATCAAAGCGGCATTTACCCAGCCAATAATAACCACATTCATAAAAAGTCCTAGGTAAACCGCACGAATGGCCCGCAGCCAGTATGCTACTTTTCCGCTGTAGCGTATTTCTAAAAGTTCTAGTTCTGTTATTATTTCCGCTCTACGCCAAAGACGCGCAAAGAAGAAAGTAGTAAGCATTCCTCCAATCACCATATTCCACCAAAGCCAATTTCCTGAAATTCCGTTTTGGGCAATTTTCTCGGTTACCCATAAAGGTGTATCGGCCGCAAAGGTGGTCGCTACCATACTTACGCCAGCAATATACCATGGCAGCTTCCGGCCACCTAAAAAGAAATCCGCCAAACCTCCTTCCGACTTGCCCCGATAATAAATGCCAATCCCCACAAAGAGCAACATAAAGAAGATAACAATAACCCAATCTAAGGGCGCCAAATGATTCATGGTGTAAAAATAAGCGGCAAACTAAATAAAAACCTGCAGCCAAAATCAATAATATCCAGCAGATTTGAACAAAAGGGCGCCAGCCTCTCCTTTCTTGGCTTGATTAATACCTCAGTTCGATGATTAATTAGGCTTTCGCCTGATATGCAAGGGTAGATGTATAGGGCTAAACTGCAGAAAGCCTTCCTTCAAATTTAAGCTCCGCCACTAAATTTTCACGAAACCAAAATTTTGGTGCTAAAATCACATTTGAGGTTCTCCTAGAACTTTGTAGCCTCAAGTTTGCAAAAGTTAGAAAATACTAAACCAAAGTAATTCGTAAATGATATTTAGATGTCTAATTTTGTACGGAAATCGGTTGAAAGTTCTCACTTGAAGTAAATGTCTGCTGCCGAATTTCAAATCGAACTCATATTTATATGAACTACCTTTGCAACAAAGTGATTTTTATGAAAAAAACAATAGTACTGGCCCTAATCGCACTAGCGGCTTGTCAATCCAATTCCCAAGAAGAAAAAGCTGAACAGGCTGGCTTAAAATCAGAATTAATAGAGTTTGAATTGGGCCAAAACGTAGTTTACGGCGTTATGGTAAAAGACTTTAGCGAAGTGGCCGATCAAAAAGGCTATTCCGTAAAGCTGACCTTAAATGAAAAGGTTTGGTTTGATACCCTTTATCTCGACCTTTCTGCGAATCAAGAAGTGCAAGGTGAAGTTATTTTTTCCGAGGCTATTGTTGACGATATGGGCGGTGCCAAGTTTGAAGTGAACACTTTCCAACTTCATTAAAGTGCAGGGAGATTTAACCTTATTTATAAAGACCCTTCCTGGATTAGAAAAAATCCTTTCTCGAGAAATAAAAAAGCTTGGCGGTCGCAACGTTATTGAAGTAAAACGCGGCGCTGAGGCTACAGGCGACTTAGGATTTGTGTATAAAGCCAATCTTTGGCTGCGTACAGCTTTGCGCATTTTAGTGCAATTAAAACGTTTTCAGGTGCGAGATGAAGATCACCTTTATAAGGTGATCAACAAAATACCTTGGGAAGAATATTTCGATGTAAATAAAACCATCGCGGTGGATGCCACTGTATTTTCCGAGCGTTTTAAAAACAGTCTTTACATTGCGCAATTAACCAAAGATGCCATTGTAGATCGCTTTAGAGATCAAACCGGAAAAAGGCCATCTGTTCAATTAAGAGAACCGGAAATTCGCATCGACATTCATATTCAAAGGCATTTTTGCACGGTTTCCCTTGATAGCTCGGGAGATAGCCTGCATAAACGTAAATACCGCAATGAGGTTGATACTGCTCCTTTAAGTGAAGTACTTGCGGCAGGAATCCTTTCTTTGATGGAATTTGACGGTAGTGAAAACTTAATAGACCCAATGTGTGGCTCTGGAACTTTCTTAATTGAAGGTGCACTAAAAGCAGCCAATATTCCGCCCAATGTTTTTAGAAATTACTATTCCTTTAAAAATTGGAATAATTACGACCAAGAGCTCTACGATCTCATCTTCACTAAAAGTTTAGAGAAGGAAGAAAATACTGAAGTAAAATTCTTTGGTTTTGATATTGACCCGCTTGTTGTGGCAAAAGCCAAGCGCAATTCCAAGCAAGCTTTAATGGATGAAGTAATTAAAATCCAAAAGGCCGACTTTACCAATTGGAATAAAGGCGATCATATTCCCGATAAGGGGGTTTTAATAATGAACCCACCTTATGACATTAAAATGGAGGCGAATATCCCCGAACTCTACCGCGAAATTGGGAATACCCTAAAAAGACATTTTAGTGGTTACACAGCATGGATTTTTACTGGTAGCGAAGAAGGAGTTAAGAGTATTGGCCTAAAAGCAAGTAAAAAATACCTGCTTAAAAATGGCAGTTTAGATGCTTGGTTGCTGCGATACGATCTTTACGACGGCACTAAAAAAGAACATAAAATTGAGAGCCACTAAATAGCTTTCCTTTTCGCTATGCCTTATTTCGCTGAAGTAATCATTCCTAAAGCCCTCCCGCAAAACTATAGCTATAGTGTGCCCGAAGGGAGAGAAAACGAACTACTTCCTGGTATGAGGGTAGTGGTCCCCTTGGGGAAGCGAAAACTTTATACTGGCGTATTAAAGCGCATCTTCTTTGCCGAAAGTTTGGAATATAATACCAAGCCTATTTTAGGCAAAGAAGACGAATACCCTATCATCCTAAGTCAGCAGTTTCGCTTTTGGCAATGGATTGCGAATTATTATCTCTGCAGTGAAGGCGAAGTAATGACCGCCGCTATGCCATCGGGCCTAAAGTTGGAAAGCGAAATGGTGGTTTTGCGCAATCCCGAAAAGGAACTTATTGACGATGAGCTTAATGATACCGAGTACTTGGTAGTAGAAGCGCTACAAGTGCAGGCAAAACTGAGTATCAAAGACCTCACCGATATAACGGGTTTGAAGAATCCGCTTTATGTAATTAAAGAGCTTTTAAGTAAGCAGTATCTTTTTTTAGAAGAAGAATTAAAGGGCGGCTATACTCCCCGCAAAAAACGCATGGTTTCTCTTAGCGATGCGGTTAAAGCGGATAATATCAATGAAGCATTCGAAGTTTTAGGTCGCAGCGAAAAGCAAAGGGAGCTCTTGCTAGGCTTTTTCCGCTATGCCGGGATAGGTAAAACTATTGTGGCGGCGACATTATTGAAAAAAACCGGTTCTAATGAGGCTGCATTAAAGGGCTTAGAGAAAAAAGGCCTGGTAAATATCTACTACGAAGAGCAGAACATATTTGGTCCCCTACCCAATCTTGAACCTAAGTTACCGGCTTTAAATCCTGCTCAAACGCAGGCCAAAAGTGAAATTGAAAAGGCCTGGACCAGTCACGATGTATGCCTATTGCACGGTGTTACTTCTTCGGGCAAAACCGAAGTTTATGCGCATCTGCTGGAAAGCGTTTTAAAGGAAAATAAGCAAGCCCTTTATTTAGTGCCAGAGATTGCCCTAACCACCCAACTCATTCATCGTTTACGCCAGTATTTTGGCGATGCTGTAATGGTTTACCATTCTCGCTTTAGCGATAGAGAACGCGTGGAAAATTGGTTAGAGCTAGTGAAGAACCCCATGAAACCACGTTTAATTGTGGGGGCACGGAGTAGTATATTTCTTCCCTTCAGCAATCTCGATTTAGTAATTGTAGATGAAGAACATGAAAACAGTTTTAAGCAATACGATCCTGCGCCACGCTATCATGCGCGCGACTCGGCCATAGTTTTAGCGAGTATCCATAAGGCGAAAGTTTTACTAGGTTCTGCTACTCCTTCTTTTGAATCGTACTTTAATTGCAAGCGCAACAAATATGTGTTGGTTAGTCTAACCGAGCGCTATGGTAATATTGAAATGCCAGAAATTATTGCGGTGGACATGAAGGAAGAGCGTAAGCGCAAAAAACTCAAAGGCCATTTTTCTGAGCGATTAATCGCCGAAATTGAAGCCTGTATAAAAAGTAAAAAGCAGGTTATTCTTTTTCAAAATCGTCGGGGCTTTTCCACTTTTATACAGTGCGAGAATTGTGCTCATGTGGTGCAGTGTAAAAACTGTGACATTAGCATGACTTATCACCGCAATCGCAATCATTTACGTTGCCATTATTGTGGCTATACAGCAGGAATCCCGCATCAATGCCCTGCTTGTAAAAGTCACCAAATAAAGTCATTGGGCTTTGGTACCGAAAAATTAGAAGACGATTTAAGTTTAATGTTCCCCGAGCTGACAGTACAAAGGATGGACCTTGATACCACCCGTAAGAAGAAGGCCTACGAAAATATTATAGGGGCATTTGAAGACGGAGAAACCGACATTCTCGTTGGAACACAAATGGTGACGAAAGGACTAGATTTTGCTAATGTAGGTTTAGTAGGAATTATGAATGCGGACACCCTTCTTTTTTTCCCAGACTTTCGATCGCACGAAAAAGCCTTTCAAATGCTCGCCCAGGTTTCTGGCAGAGCTGGGCGAAAAGGAGAACGCGGGAAAGTGGTTGTGCAAACTAGTGATCCGAGGCACGATGTAATTATTAAAGTGCAACAAAATCGCTTTAAGTCTTTATATGAGAAGGAAATAATAGAGCGTCGCGATTATAAATACCCACCTTTTAATCGTTTGTTGCGCATTACTGTGCGCCATCGCGAGCAATTCCACTTAGAGCAAAGGGCCAGTATTCTTGCCCAAATGTTAAAAGAAGTTTTTGGCAATCGCCTAATTGGCCCAGAGTATCCTTTGGCCAATCGTTTACGGGGGCAATATCAAATGGAAATGCTGCTGAAGCTCGAAAATAGCATTGACCGGCCAAAAGCCAAAAAGCTATTAATGGAGCAAGTAACTAATTTTGAGAAGGAGTATCCCCAAAAACGTTTGCAAATTATTTTCGATGTGGATCCGCTTTAAGCAGATACGTTATTAATCGCTTAGACCTTTATTCTTAAGAATTCCCAAAACAATCATGGCCTGCGCCACGGAATAGCTGAGCATCACGGCCATTGAAACATAAACACTTTTGGCTCCACCAAAAATATTTATTCCTATTAAAGCATCTGAAATTATAAAAAGTCCTATTCCAATTGCCGGCAAAGCGCCGAGGTTTGATATTTCCGAATTTAAGGTGGCGATAACCAAATGGACCATTAGCACAAAAAAGTAAGCATAAATAAACAGCTCCAAGTTTTTGGGAATACTTACAAGATAGAGAACTAAAGTGGCTAAAATAAGGCAATAGAGCACGGCACTAAATACCTTATAGCCATTACTTTTTATGAAATGTAAACGATGAAAAACTATGTAAGCCACATGTGCGAGGGCGAAGCTACCCATTCCAGCCAAAAACATAGTTGTCCCTTCAAACATTAAAAGAACGTCGCCAAGCCAAGAAAAAATAATTGCCATTAACAAATAGCCTTTGGCTTTAAGATCTGCTTTATTAATTTTTGAGTAAACAAAAATACCTAAGGAGGCCATAATCAATGGCTTGCTTAAAAAGTAGAGGGCATCGCTTTCTTGTCGATAAACTGTGGCCACTTGCAGAGCCACAATGGCCCCAAAAATCTTTAGAAAATCTTTTACCTTCAAAAGCTTACTATTTTGGGGTTTGATTTTTTTGGTAAATCGTATAAGCCTTCGCCATTTGCGCATTTAAATCTTTAATACGCGTCTGGTTTGAAGGGTGAGTTGATAAGAATTCCATTGGCGCTGCGCCGCCAGATTGCGCTGCCATTCTCTCCCAAAATTTGGGTGCTTCGCGCGGATCATAGCCAGCCATCGCCATAAATACCAAGCCCATTTCATCGGCTTCACTTTCATGCAAACGACTAAATGGAAGTATCGCTCCATACTGAGCACCTAATCCATAAGCTGCCATATATAAACTTTGGGTTTCTGCCGGTTTATCTTTCAAGGCTACTTGCAAAGCCATACCCCCAAACTGCTGAACCAAGCCTTGACTCATCCGTTCAGAACCATGTTTAGCCACGGCGTGTGCAACTTCATGACCCATTACCACCGCTACCCCTGCCTCATCTTGGCAAATACCCATGATACCGGTATAGAAAGCCACCTTTCCGCCCGGCATACACCAAGCATTGGCTACATTCTCTTCAATTAAGTTAAACTCCCAAGCAAACTCCTTAATCATATCTGCATGCCCTTTTTGTCTAAGGTATTTTTCAACTGCTACAGAAATTCTCGCTCCCACATCCTTCACCATTTTCGATTGGGCGGTTCCATTTACAATCTTCGATTGACCTAGAACCTGCTTATACTGATCAACAGCCATTGAAGACATTTGAGCACCTGGAATTAAACTAAGCTGTCTTCTTCCCGTAAGAGGAACTGTACTGCAAGAATAAATGGCTAAAACTAAAACTGTGGCTAATACCTTTTTCATGTTACAAATTTGAATCTGCAAAAGAAACCATTTGACAGCATATAATACGCAATCAAGACAATATGACTTGTAAAAAATTTATTTCACGACATTATGACAACATCCTTTTCCCTTAAAGCCTCTTTTCTAGCCTTGGTATACAAGTTGCCTAAATAAAAGAAAATTAAAAATATTACTATGAAAACTATAATTAGAAAACCTGAAATGAACAACATGAATCAACTATTTGATACATTTTTTAGAGATGAACCTTTACATTGGTCGCAGCAATTAAACCAAACTAGAAGAATTCCAGCAGTTAATATTAGTGAAAATGAAAATTCCTTTTCATTGGAGCTTTTAGTTCCTGGATTCGAAAAGGATCAGATCAATATCGAGTTAGACAAAGGCCTGATAACTCTTAGTGCCGAGTTGGAAAAAGAAAGCCATGAGCCATCAACTGCAAAGTTCCACCGAAAAGAGTTTATCAAGCAGAGCTTCAAACGTAGCTTCCAATTTAAAGAAGGGCAAATCGATGAGGAAAATATTCAAGCTCGTTTTAACAATGGTATACTACATTTAGAATTACCGAAGAAATCGCAGGAAGAAATCAAGACCAAAAGACGTATTGAGATTGCTTAAAATCGTTTAAAAACAAAACACCTCGTAAATTACGGGGTGTTTTTATTTATAAAATCAATTACTTCTTTTTCGTTATAATCATATACTCCCATATGAAGGGTGTCATCATTAGTAAAGATAATTAATAACTCTTTCTGATTATTTATTTCTTTAATATCTGATAATTTAAAGCGATAATCGCTAGAAAAGCCCTGCATCGCTCTACCCTCTTCTGGGTTCATCACAAAAAAAGTTTGCATTTGCGCATAAAGAAGTGCTCCCAAAAGAATGAGTCCAAAACCCAATTGCAGAAGTTTTAAGCCTTTTATTTTGTAACCCTGAACATGCTCCTGTAATTCATCGAGGTAAAAACTCAAGCCATCCTTTTGCAAGCGCTCGTTAAAAAAAGGAGCCAGAACTACCGAGCATAAGGCAGCGAAAAGCATAGCAGTTTGAATATAAGCCTGAGGCTTAACACCGTAATATAAACCCTCGAACTTGGCTGAAACAAAAATATCTTGATCTAAAAAATAGAGCGCAGCGTAACCTAAAGCGCTAATCAGAACGAATAAAATCGTCCAGACTAAAAAGTAGCGCAGCCGGTACTTCCTTAGTGCGTTTTGTGACTCTACTGAAATTTCTATCTTAAAATTTGATTTGGGAAAAAGCAATTTCACGCCCTTTCTGAAAAACCAGAAAAGCAATAGTAAAAGTGCTAAATCTAAAATCAGTTTCATTCTGAAATGTAGGTATTAAAAACACGCCAAATTGCATCCTCGCCTAAACAAGGAGCGGTTAAGTTAATCATTTCATTACTTACCGGATGTGCAAATGAAATTTTCCCTGCATGTAAACTAATGCTGGCATCGTGATTACTGCGCGGATAGCCATATTTTAAATCCCCTTTAATAGGATTACCTTCTTTGGCCAACTGTGCCCTAATTTGGTGATGACGACCAGTTAAGAGATTCACTTCTACCAGAAAATATTTTTGCGAAGCTGCCACCAATTGATAATCGAGCTGAGCTTTCTTCGCATTGTTACTTTCCGCTTTCACCACGAAGGATTTGTTTTTAGTAGCATCTTTCCGCAACCAATGCTCTAAGCGTGTCAAGTCTTCGGGAGGCCTTTCCGCTAGCACTGCAAAATAACGCTTCTCTAAACTACGTGTTTCAAAAAGCTTATTCATACGAGTTAAGGCCTTGGAGGTTTTGGCAAAAATCACCATTCCTGAGGTGGGCCTATCTAAGCGATGCACCAAGCCACAAAAAACATTACCTGGTTTTTTATATTTATCTCTAATATAATCGCGTACCAATTCTAATAATGGCTTGTCACCCGTGAAATCGCCCTGCACTAGCTCTCCCGCCAATTTGTTGACCACAATCAAATGATTGTCTTCAAATACAATCCTTTCTTCTACTTTCAACACTAATATTGTTCCTGAGCATTAGGAAAATCACCGTCTTTCACATCCTGTGCATACTGACGAACAGCACCGGTAATTTCGGTATACATATCTAAATAGCGGCGTAAGAAACGAGGATTAAACTCATGAGTCATTCCTAACATATCGTGTAAAACCAAAACTTGACCATCCACATCTGCGCCAGCGCCAATGCCAATAACAGGAATACTTAAGCTTTCGGCCACACGTTTAGCAAGGTGAGCAGGAATTTTTTCTAAAACCAAGGCAAAACAACCAGCTGCTTCTAAAGCCAATGCATCAGCAATTAGCTTATCGGCCTCCTCTTCCTCCTTCGCTCTAACCGTATAAGTGCCAAATTTATAAATGCTTTGGGGGGTTAAACCCAGATGGCCCATTACGGGGATTCCCGCTGTTAAAATACGCTGAATCGATTCTAAAATCTCAATTCCCCCTTCTAATTTTACGGCATGTCCGCCGCTTTCCTTCATTATCCGGATGGCGGAAACCAAGGCCTCTTTTGAATTTCCTTGATAAGATCCAAAAGGTAAATCCACCACTACCAAAGCTCTTGTTACTGCACGCACTACGGAGCTTGCATGATAAATCATTTCATTAAGAGTAATGGGTAAAGTGGTTTCGTGACCCGCCATTACATTGGAAGCACTATCACCAACGAGGATAACGTCAATTCCTGCTTGATCGATAATCCTCGCAAGAGTATAATCGTAGGCCGTTAACATGGAGATTTTTTCGCCTTTGCGCTTCATCTCTTGCACCGAATTGGTCGTAACTTTTTTAAAATCTGAGCTTGCTACTGACATAGTATATATTTCTGCGCGCAAATTTATACTTTTGAGGCTTGCCTCGAGGCAAACCCTAAAAGAACTCTGCCTACATGAAAAAAATACTTTTGGCCCTTTGCACTTTCGTTACTTTATCTAGTTGCGATAATGAAGTTGATATTAATGCTGAATACCAAGACTTGAGTATTATATACGGAATGCTCGACCCTAAACTTGATAGCAACTATGTGCGTGTGCAAAGAGGTTATTTAGGCACTGAACCGGCCTCAAGCTCATTTGGACAGTCGGATTCATTGTATTACGACACTGCAGACATAGCAGTTTATATTAGAGAATACTCCAAAGATGCTACAACTTTCGATAAAGAAGCACCTTTAATATATGATAACTCTATCCCTTTAGATTCAGGTTTATTTACTAGCGACGGCTATTATCTTTTTCGAGTTCCCAGTGAAATGACTATTCTTAACGAAAAAGAATATGAAGTGGCTGTTATTCGTAAAGATGGCTCTGAAGCTAGCGCAAGAACAGGAATAGTAGGTGAAATCGTTATTGAAATTCCTCGCGCCACAGTAACGGCAAAAGTTTACAATGGCTTAATTCAGTTTAGGGTAAGACAAGATTTAACGGGAAACAGTCCCGATGCAACGGTCAAAATGACGGCCTATCAACCCTTAATCCAATTTCATTACAAAGAGGTAAACCTTATTACTAAAGTAGAAGAATTTAAAACTGCCACTATTACTTTGCCTTTGGTTGAGTCTAGATTTGATGATATCAATTTAACCTTTACCGGTAATGAACTAAACCAAGCCTTGGCGGAACGTTTAGAGAAAAACCCCAATATCATTCGTTTTTTCCGCTCTTTAGATGTAGAAATTTACGGAGCTTCAGAAGAGCTTATGACTTTTATAGAATTGAATAAACCGAGTACGGGCATCAACCAAAATCGCCCAGAATATAGTCAGGTTATCAATGGTAGCGGTATTTTAAGCTCGCGCACTTTTTCACGTCGTTTGGATGTTAGCTTGCAGACCCAGCTGTATGATCGCTTAATCGTTAGTCAAACTACTTGTGATTTAAATTTCGCTCGCTTCGAAATGGGCAATATCAATGGTGATACATGTTGGTGCGTAAACAACGAAAAGATTTGTTTCTAGCCTGACAGTCCGACAATTTAACCGACAAAAAAATTAAACTTTCGAAAATCCTGACAGAATTGTCAGGATTTTTTGTTGTAGACCAAGTGGCATACGGTTTGACTTTCCAAGCGTGAAATTGAACTTACTAACTAAAACTCATAATAGCCATGGGAAAAATCATTGGCATTGATTTAGGAACTACCAATTCTTGCGTTGCCGTAATGGAAGGTAACGAAGCAGTAGTAATTCCTAATAGCGAAGGAAAAAGAACTACACCATCTATGATTGCCTTCGTTGAAGGTGGTGAAAGAAAAGTGGGTGATCCAGCCAAGAGGCAAGCGATTACAAATCCGCATAAAACCATTTACTCTATAAAGCGCTTCATGGGCTCTACCTTTAGTGAAATGAGCAAAGAGGCAGGACGTGTACCTTATAACCTTGTAAAAGGTGATAATGATACCCCACGTGTTGACATTGATGGCAGAATGTATACGCCACAAGAGCTTTCAGCAATGATTCTTCAAAAAATGAAGAAGACTGCCGAAGACTATTTAGGCGAAGAAGTTACTGAAGCTGTTATTACTGTTCCAGCATACTTTAACGACTCTCAGCGTCAAGCAACCAAAGAGGCAGGTGAAATTGCTGGTCTAATTGTAAAACGAATTATCAACGAACCAACGGCAGCTTCTTTAGCTTACGGAATTGATAAAAAAGGCGGAGACAAAAAAGTAGCCGTTTTCGATTGCGGAGGTGGTACGCATGACGTGTCAGTTTTAGAACTGGGCGATGGTGTATTTGAAGTATTAGCTACCGATGGTGATACGCACTTAGGTGGTGATGACTTCGACCAAGAACTAATCGATTGGTTAGTGGCCGAATTTAAAGCCGAAGAAGACTTCGACCTTAGCAAAGATGCTATGGCATTGCAGCGCTTGAAAGAAGCTGCTGAAAAAGCTAAAATCGAGCTTTCATCAAGTAATGAAACCGAAATTAACTTACCTTATATTACCGCTACTGCTAGTGGCCCTAAGCACTTGGTTCGCAAATTATCGCGTTCTAAATTCGAGCAATTAGTGCACGATTTAGTAGACCGTACCATTGCCCCTTGTCGCAAAGCCCTTAAAAATTCTGATTTAGATGTTTCTGACATTGATGAAGTAATTTTAGTAGGTGGATCTACTCGTATCCCTGCGGTACAAGAAGCGGTTAAAAAATTCTTCGGTAAAGAACCTTCAAAAGGTGTAAACCCCGACGAAGTTGTAGCATTAGGAGCTGCCATTCAAGGTGGTGTTTTATCTGGTGATGTGAAAGATGTACTCTTATTAGATGTAACTCCTTTATCATTAGGTATTGAAACGATGGGTGGCGTTATGACCAAGCTTATTGAAGCAAATACCACTATTCCTACCAAAAAATCGGAAACCTTTTCTACCGCAAGCGATAACCAGCCAGCAGTAGATATCCACGTTTTACAAGGCGAGCGCCCAATGGCAAACGTTAATAAAACTATCGGACGTTTCCAATTAACAGATATTCCTCCTGCACCACGTGGCACACCTCAAATTGAAGTAAGCTTTGATATTGACGCCAATGGCATCTTAAAAGTTTCTGCAAAAGATAAAGCGACAGGCAAAGAGCAGAGTATTAAAATTGAGGCGAGCTCAGGTTTAAGCAAGGAAGAAATTGATCGCATGAAGCAAGAAGCGGAAGCTAATGCTGATTCGGATCAGAAATCCAAAGAGAAAGTCGAAAAACTTAACCAAGCGGACAGTATGGTATTCCAAACTGAAAAGCAGTTAAAAGAATTTGGCGATAAAATTTCAGATGATAAGAAAAAGCCTGTTGAAGAAGCCTTAGAGGAGCTTAAAAAAGTTCATGCTGCGCAAGATATCGCTGGTATCGATGCAGCCATGGAAAAAATCAACGAAGCTTGGAAAAACGCATCTGAAGAAATGTACAAGGCACAGCAAGAAGGTGGTGCAGATGGCGCTGCCGATCCTGGCGCACAAGCTTCTAACGAAGGCGCAGGTGCAGATGATGTAACCGACGTTGAGTTTGAAGAAGTAGACGATAAGAAATAATAAATCGTAATAAATCAAGCCACCTCAAACAAGAGGTGGCTTTTTTTGTTACTACTAAAACAATTAATCATGGCAAAAATTACTCTCGGAGGAAATCCGATTAATACCAAAGGTGACTTACCCGCAATTGGTACCGAAGCGCCTAACTTTAAACTGGTTGATGAAAGCCTTAAAGTGCAAGAGCTGAGCGACTATAAAGGAAAAAAAATCGTTCTTAATATTTTCCCAAGTATTGATACAGGTGTATGTGCTAATTCTGTGCGCACTTTTAATAAAGAAGCAACAGATTTAGAAAATGTAAGCATCCTTAATATCAGTCGTGACCTACCCTTTGCCTTCAAACGCTTTTGCGCAGCAGAAGGAATTGAAAATGTAGTTAACCTATCGGAGTTCCGTGATACCAATTTTAGCGATGCCTATAATGTGATGATTACCGATGGTGGTTTTGCTGGCTTACTGTCGCGTGCCATTGTTATCGTTAACGAGGCAGGGCAGGTTATTTATACAGAACAAGTACCTGAAATTGGACAAGATCCTAATTTTGCAGCAGCGCTAGCAGCTCTAAAATCATAAGTCTAGTTTTATATATTAAAGGCCGTCCCGATTTAGTAATTGCGGCGGCTTTTACTTTTAAATCAAAGTGGAAATTGAAGGCCTTAAATTTAGAAATGGCTTTCAAACCATTAAAGCACCTAATTATTTTATGGCAACAATTACACTGGAAGGAGTTACAGCGCATACCTGCGGGCAACTGCCAAAACTAGGCAGCAAAGCGCCGAACTTTAGCTTAGTTGATCAAGGCTTAAATAACCATAGTTTAAACAGCTATCTCGGTAAGAAGGTAGTACTTAATATATTCCCTAGCGTAGATACCGGAATCTGTGCCAATTCAGTGCGTACATTCAATCGCGAAGCGGCAGAGCTTGATAATGTTGTGGTTTTAAACATCAGTCGAGATCTACCTTTTTCTTTTAAGCGCTTTTGCATAGCCGAGGAAATAAAAAACGTTATTACCCTCTCTGAATTTCGCGATTCAAGTTTCAGTGACCGCTATAATGTACTAATTATGGATGGCGACTTTGAAGGACTTATGTCGAGGGCAGTCATTATTATAGACGAACAGGGAATGGTGATTTATAGTGAACAAGTACCCGAAATCGCGCAAGATCCGAATTTCGAAGCAGCCTTAGCGATGCTCAAATAATTTCAATAAAAAAGGGGCTGTTTTTTCAAACATGCCCCCCTTATCAGAAATCTGTCTTTAAAAGATTATAACTTAGCCATAAGGCTTCTTAAATAATCTTCTTTGCTGCTAGCACTACCATCTAAGAATTCACCATTTTTAAAAACTGCTAAATAAGGTAAGTTGTCTACTTTACCTGCCTTGCGAGCCTCTGGAAATTTCTCGGCATCTACTTCTAAAAATACAATGCCAGCATTTTCTTCTTCGTTGCTTACTCTTTTATACTTCGGGGCAAATAGTTTGCAGTTTCCACACCAGTCGGCGTAATATTTAACTACTACCTTTTCGCTGCTATTTAAGGTATCCTTAAACTCGCTATCGTTTACGTTTAGTACGGCCATTTTTATTTTTTTTAGTGTGACAAAGGTAATATTTAAATTAACTATCAAATAAATAATTCGATAGTAAAATACTATAAATCATCGATAATGCTCACGATAAAGGTAGCGCACAATACCATCGGCCAAACCTTTTTTGGGAACTATCATATTTGTGCTTTTGGCCCAAGCCATAGCCGAAGTGTAAATTCTTAAGGCGTGGGTAATTACATCCGTACGATCTGGATTCAAATCGTACACAATCATACGCTCGTCGTTTTCTAAAGCGAGTAAGTCTTCTCTTATTTTTTGCAGATCTGTTAGGGTTATGTATTCCCCTTTCAACTTCTGGCTAAGCTTAAAAGTTCGGTTTATATTACCACCAGAGCCTACCATTAAAATATCTGACAAGCCAGAGGTATGCTCTTTAATCCACTCTTCCATTTCTTGCCAGCGGCTCTTTTTTACCAAACCATTCAATAAACGAATTGTCCCTATTTTAAAGGACTTACTGGCCACAATAACCTTCTTATTAAAAAGGGTTAACTCGGTACTACCTCCCCCTACATCGATATACAAAAAGCTGCCCTCTGACTGTACTACTGAACCAAGCATATCGCTGCTAAAGATCATACGGGCTTCTTCTTTACCGCTAATCAATTCGATATTGACACCTGTTTCCTGATAAATTTCTTCAACAACCTGCAGACCATTTTTCGATTCGCGTAAAGCGGAAGTGGCACAGGCGCGATACTTTTCAACGTTGTGCACCTCCATAATATTTCGATAGGCCAACATTCCGGCTAACAATCGTTTCCTGTTTCGAGCCGTGATTTTACCTTCGCCAAAGGCATCTGGCCCCAGCCGGATAGGCAAACGTGTTAAAGACGACTTTTTAAATATTACCTGATTTTTCGTTTCGATTACGTTGGATACTAATAATCGCACTGAGTTAGAGCCTATATCAATACCTGCTAGCTTATGTATCTTCACTACCCTGATTTTAGTTGCTTTTTCACATAGTCGTGCATGGCATACTGCGAACGAATTTTCGGCCCTTTAATTTGTCGGTACTCGTTGTTGAGTTCTTCATTATGCCAGCGGGACTTCACATTATCTTTCCAAATTATATCAAAATGATCGCGCAATTGCCTTTTCACTTTATCATCGTAAATGGGAGTACAAACCTCAACACGAAAATCCAGGTTTCGTGTCATCCAATCGGCCGAACCCAAAAAGTAGCGTGGGTTACCACCATTGGTGAATATAAATAAGCGCGAGTGTTCTAAATAACGATCCAAAATGGAAATGGCCTCAATATTTTCGCTTACGCCTTTAATTCCCGGAATAAGCGAGCAAATACCGCGCACAATCAGCTTAATTTTAACGCCATAAGAACTGGCCTCATATAATTTCTCAATCAGTTTAACATCTGATATACTATTTAATTTCAGCTGAATACCAGCCGGGCGACCTTTCTTAGAATTATCAATTTCTTTATCAATTAAGGCGATAAAAGCCTTGCGGGTATGATGAGGAGAAACGATGAGATGCTTATAGCGCATCACTTTATAATTATTCCTTAAAAAGTCGAAAAGCTTCACGGCATCTTTGGTGATATTGGGATTGGCGGTAAGTAAATGATAATCCGTATAAAAACGCGCCGTACTTTCATTAAAATTACCCGTACCAATAGAGGCATAATGGCGAATTCCATCTTCTTCTTCTCGGGTTATCAAAATAATTTTACTGTGAACCTTAAGCCCCTGTACCCCAAAAATTACGTTTACGCCTTCGGTTTGTAATACTTCGGTCCAACCAATATTATTGGCTTCATCAAAGCGCGCTTGTAATTCAATTACCACGGTAACCTCTACCCCATTTTTGGCGGCATTAACCAAGGCGGAAATGATTCGCGACTCATCGGCTAAGCGATAAAGCGTAATTTCTATACTCCTAACGCGCGGATCTAAGGCAGCTTCACGTAAAGTACGAATGATATAACTAAAGTTATGATAGGGTAAAAAGAGCAGGACATCTCTGGTTTTAAGCACCTCTAAAATACTGCGATCGAGATCTAAGTCGGGATGATTATAAACGGGGAAGCGCTCAAACTCTAAATCGGGATTACCCAAATCGGGGAATTTTATCAGATCTTTTTTATTGTGATATCGCCCACCGGGAATAAGGCTATCGAAATTGTCGAGATCGATACGATTAATAAGAAAGTCTAATACCTCTGGAGAGATTTCTTGATCGTAAACAAAACGTACCGGATCGCCGATGCGCCTTTTTTTTACGGATCGGGTCATTTTCTCTAAAAATCCCTTCGATACATCGTCGTCTAAATCTAACTCGGCGTCGCGAGTAATTTTAATGGTATGCGCCTCTATCTTTTCTATGTTAAAGATGAAAAGAATGTAATTGAGATTATAGCGAATCAAGTCTTCTAGGTACATCAAGTACTGTTTGCCATAGCGCGGTAATTGTACAAAACGTCCTACCAAATCGCTGGGCACCTCGATTAAGGCAATGCGCGGACTATCTGTTTCACCCTTAAGGTACATTCTAATAGCCAGATAAATACTTTTATCACGCAGTTCGGGAACAGGTACATTTGGGTCAATCATTAAAGTAAAGACTGTAGGACTTACTTTATTTACGAAGTAATTACGTACAAAATCCTGCTGCCCCGCCGTTAAATCCTTTTCGTTAACAAATTCTATATCGTGCTGAGAGAGTTCAGCCATTAACATATCATTGATCTCTTGACTGCGCGCTTGAAGGTCTTTTACCTTTTCGGAGATCTCTTGTAAAACATCGCCAGGCTCCCTTTGACCCAATCGCAATTGTTTTTTGCTGCTTATCTGCGCTAAGCGCTTCATGCTAGCATAACGCACTCGAAAGAATTCGTCCATATTACTGGAGTAAATTCCTAAAAAGCGCAAGCGTTCTATTATTGGGTTACTTTCATCGAGGGCTTCTTGCAAAACCCTTTCATTAAAGGCTAGCCACGAAATATCGCGGGCAATTATATGCTGTTGCATTGTGTTAATCACTTCTTAATTCTGCGTTTAGGAAAGTCAAAAAATAGGAGTTCTGCCTCTGTTTCCAGATCGGCCCAATGCTCAACATCAAAATTTAGGCAAGCCACACCAGTAGTAGGAACATTATCAATAATATGATCGATGCAATGGTTTACAAAAGTGGTGATAGTGGGATTATGACCAAATAGAAAGACCGAATTGTACTTATCCTTTAATTTGCGAATAGTCTTAAACAGGTCTTTCACCTCAGCTTCGTAAATGGCTTCTTTTAACTTGATTTCTCCGTAAGGGTAATGAAGGTTTTTCGCGAAAATTAAGGCCGTATGTAAAGCTCTAGTTGCGGGGCTAGAAACAATCAAATCAGGCGTAAAGCCCTGTTGTTCCATCCATTGTGAAGTATTGTGTGCATCACGAATTCCACTTCCCTTGAGGGGACGATCGAAATCATCTACTCCTTCTTCAGTCCAAGATGACTTGGCATGTCTAATCAGATAAAGCTTTTTCATGGCCTCCTGTAAAATTTAGCGTGGAATTTAGCTAAAACAAAGGAGTTAAGGAAGCGTCGGCGCAATAATTAATCTAGATTTAATTTAAACGAAATAGGTCCTGGGTTACTCCTCCCTTTTCGCCGCTTGCCAAAAAGCCTCCAACTCATTTAAGCTATAATCAGCCAAGGCTTTGTCGGCTTTTTTCGCTTGTTCCTCCATAAATTGAAAGCGCCTAATAAATTTCTTATTCGTGCGCTCCAAGGCAGATTCAGGATCAATTTTAAGAAAGCGCCCTACATTAATCATGGAAAACAAAAGATCGCCAAATTCATTTTCCATCTTTTTGGAATCCTTCAAGGCGATTTCGGCTTTCAGCTCCGCTAATTCCTCTTCCATTTTAGCTAAAACTTGGCTGCTCTCATCCCAATCGAAACCGGCACCGCGCGCTTTCTCCTGAATTCGGGTCGCTTTCACCATAGCGGGAAGGGACTTTGGGACCCCTTCTAGCACCGACTTTTTGCCTTCTTTTAATTTTAAGGATTCCCAGTTGGCCTTAACCGTTTCCTCATCTTCTGCCACGGTATCGCCGTAAATATGCGGGTGGCGATGGATTAGTTTTTCGGCAATCGATTCTAGCACATCCGCCATATCAAAAGCCTCTTTCTCCTCCCCTATTTTGGCATAAAAAACCATGTGAAGCAGAATATCGCCAATCTCATTTTTCACTTCAGGAAGATCTTGATCGAGAATGGCATCACCTAATTCGTAGGTTTCCTCTATGGTTAAAGGCCGCAGCGTTTCCATAGTTTGCTTTCTATCCCAAGGACAGCCGGCCCTCAAATCGTCCATTATATCTAATAAACGACCAAAGGCCTCCATCTTTTCCTGTCGCGTATGCGCCATTATTCTCCTTCTTTAGCGCTTTCTTCCGCTTCCGCAGATGCGTCTTCTGTTTCTTGAATTAACATATCCTTAGCATGTAGCATATTATACCAAGAGAATAGTTTTTTCAAGTGACTGGGGTAAACACGCTCTTGATCGAAGTTTGGAAGGATTTCTTCCATATAAGCCTTCAATTCATCGTTGCTAGCTGTTTTAGCATCAATTGCTAATCCGCCTTCCGCCTTGTCGTATACTTTATCAAAAATCTCTGATAAAGGTACCTCCTCTTCGTAAGTATAAATAGCGATATCGCTCAAGGCACTAACCTCAGCTCTTTGCGATACAGGCATTCTTTTACCGTCTGTTAAAGACTCCACTAAAACACCTTGACGAGTAGCTTTAATTAATTTATAAAGACCTGGCTTTCCGCCAATTGATAAGATTTCTTCTAATTTCATTCTTTTTTATTTTTCAGAGTTTTTTGCTTCTTCCTTCCATTTTTGCACCATTTGTATCTCTATTTCCACGGTGTTATCGAGTAAATCTAAAAGCTGTCGTGCATTATCGGCTAAAGCATTGCTAGGATAAGTATCAATAAATTTTTGATAGGTAGCGGCCGCAAGATCTTTAGAGCGCATTTCTTCGTAAAATAAGGCCAGGGCTAGCATAGACTCTGCTCCTTTCTGGTGATAGGCATAGTTTTGATAAACAGCTTTATAGGCATCAATAGCTTCATTTTCTTTTCCATTGGTTGCCTTTAAAACTTCGGCCTTTTTAAAGAGATATACCGCAGCCATGCTATCTTTAGGATGCGCTGCTACAAAAACATCATACTCTTTAATCAGCGCATTACCAATTGTGGTGTCCATGCGTTCTTTAGAGCGTAATTCTGCTTCCAAAGCTTCAATGCGTTCACTGTTAACATTAGGCTCACTATTTTGAGCACAAGCCGAACTTAAAATTAACAAGCTTAGTAAAATTATAATTCTCATTTGGCAAGGGGAAATTTCATGCGATATCCAACACTAATTTGACCTTTCGAAATTTTGGCTAATTTCTTTTTAATCATGTTCTTACGCAAAGGACTTAAATAATCGGTGAAGAGAATTCCATCAATATGATCGTACTCATGCTGAATAACGCGTGCTTTTAGACCATCATAAACCTCTACTTGCTCCTGAAAGTTCTCGTCTACATATCTAATCTTGATACGTTCCAAGCGATCTACATCGCCGCGAATATCGGGAATGCTTAAGCAGCCTTCGTTAAAAACAAACTCCTCGCCATCTTCTTCCTCGATCCAGGCATTGATAAAGACCTTTTTAAAATCTTTTAATTGTTCAGTCTCAGGATCCTCCTCATCTACAAAAGGGGTGGTATCTACAATAAAAAGTCGAATTGCCAAACCAATCTGTGGAGCTGCAAGACCCACGCCTTGTGCATTGTACATGGTATCGAACATATTGCTAATTAGAGTATCCAAATTTGGGTAATCCTTAGTTATTTCTTCTCCTTCCTTCCTTAAAACTGGATCTCCGTAGGCAACTATCGGTAATATCATGATTTCAATTTGCGGCAAAAGTAAGGATTAGCAAAACTATTTCGCACTCTCCCTCTAAGATTCATAGTAGCTATCTATTTTGCATGAAGTCATCCAAGATAATTGCGGCGCTTACTTTATCTAAAGCTCCCTTTTCGCGACGCTTACTTTTCTTCATGCCGCTTTGCACTAAGCTCTTCATGGCCAACTTACTGGTAAAACGCTCATCTTGCCGATGAATGCTTAAAATAGGAAATAATGCTTTGAGTTTACCCTCCCACTCTTTTACCAAGGCCGAGTTATCCGTTTCACCACCATCTAATCCTAATGGATCACCCAGAACAATGGCTTCAACCTTTTCGAGCTTTAGCCAATTTACTAGATAAGCTTCTAATTCTCTGGTGGCTACCGTTTCGCGTGGAGACGCTATAATTTGCATGGGGTCTGTTTCGGCAATGCCGGTTCGTTTTCCTCCAATATCAAGGGCTATTATCTTCGCCAATCTTATACTTTTGCGCAATATTATCAATATAATGACAGACTACGCTACTTTAATTGAGGAAGCTTGGGAAAACCGAGCCCTATTAAGTGAAAATAAATATTTGCAAGCCATTGAGGCGGTGATTGAAGAAATCGATAAAGGCCGTCTTCGTTGCGCGCAACCAAGCGCTGAAGGTTGGATTGTTAACGAATGGGTAAAGAAAGCGGTAATACTCTACTTCCCTACTCGTAAAATGGAGGTTTTCGAAGCAGGCCCTATGGAGTTTCACGATAAAATCCCTTTAAAATCAAACTATAAAGAATTAGGCATTCGTGTGGTACCTCATGCCGTGGCACGTTATGGCGCCTATATTTCCGCCGGAACTGTACTTATGCCCAGCTATGTAAATATTGGTGCTTATGTAGATGAAGGCACTATGGTAGATACTTGGGCCACAGTGGGAAGTTGCGCTCAAATTGGTAAAAACGTGCACCTTTCGGGAGGTGTCGGTATTGGTGGTGTTTTAGAGCCCGTGCAAGCGAGCCCCGTAATTATTGAGGACAATTGCTTTATCGGTTCCCGTTCTATTGTAGTAGAAGGCATCCGCATTGAAAAAGAAGCCGTGCTTGGTGCCAATGTGGTATTAACAGGCTCTACTAAAATTATTGACGTTAGCGGCGATGAGCCTCAGGAAATTAAAGGATACATTCCTTCGCGTAGCGTGGTTATCCCCGGAACTTATCCTAAAAAGTTTCCCGCTGGGACTTTTAATGTGCCTTGTGCCCTCATTATTGGCAAACGGAAAGAAAGCACCGATAAAAAAACATCCCTAAACGAGGCCCTACGAGAATACAGCGTTTCGGTTTAAAACTAATTAAGCTTAAGCAACTTAAGTTACTCTTTTACTAAAGTAAAGTAGCTACCTTTGTTAGATAACCAAAGAAAAAAACATGAAAAAAAACATGGGCAAGTTAGACCGCACCATTAGACTGATTGTGGCTGCCGTTATCCTTTTACTGTATTTCACCGGCAACATTGCGGGAACATTAGCTACTGTATTATTGGTAGTAGCAGGCATTTTTGTAGTCACCAGTTTCATAAATTTTTGCCCTTTATACCGACTTTTCGGCATCAACAGCTGTAAAGTTGCTTAGACAGGCAGCCTTGAAAGAGGTGAGTTAAACTATATTGAACTAAGGGAGAAAAGTATATTCTCCCTTTTTTTGGCTCTATTCACCCCATCTTGAAAAAGAAAGATAAACAGAGCAGAAGTATATTTTTATCTTCGCTTTCTATGGATATGAAGAAAGAGCAACAAGAATTTCTCGAAAATACTAGCCTAATTAGCTATTCGAATAAGGACTTTAGTCGTACAAAATTTAAGAGTCTCGAAGATATTCTCATTAGTCCTAGCACCACCGATAGTGTTCACTGGTTCAATACCTATGGTATGCATTACCGTGAAACCATCAAAATGGTTATCCGTACTAATAATCTCGACGATTTTCTCCTCAAATTAATCAACGATCAAGAGCATCGAAACAAGGTTATTGAACTGGATAATGTGGTGTTTTTCGCGGTACAGGTTTTAGTAAAGGGCGACACGGCCTTGGCCTCCGAGCAAATGATTTTTATCGCTTCTCATAATTATGTGTGGAGTATTCAGGAAAAACCGGGTGACTATTTCGAGTGGATCCGCGAACGTCTAAGTAATAACCTTGGAATCAGCCGTAAGAAAAATGCTAGCTACCTACTTTTTCTCCTTATCGAGTCTATTATTGATAATTACATCGAGACCTATACCCAATACGAAGAGCAAAGCGATTTACTGCTTGATGACACCGATATTAAACCCACGCCCGCTTTTACCGCCATGGTAGAAAGTAGAAAACAAGAGTTATTCAATTTCAAAAAAGCGGCCACCAGTTTACGGAACACCATTGTAAAACTAGAAAAAGTAGGTCTTTACCAGCAAAAATCGAAATACTTCAGCGAGCTAAAAGAGCAAATAAACAACCACATTACTGATATCGATTTCGATCTGCAAGAGCTAGAAAGTAAAATAAATCTCATTTTTAGTATTCAGGGGCACCGCCTTAATGAGGTAATGAAAACCCTCACTATTCTATCTGTAATCTTTATTCCGCTTACCTTTTTGGCTGGTATTTACGGAATGAATTTTCGCAATATCCCAGAGCTAGAAACTGAAAACGGTTATTTTATACTCTTGGGAATAATGTTCTTGATTAGCCTTGGTAGCGTTTGGTATTTCTACAAAAAAAAGTGGTTCTGAGTTGCCCCAAAACCACCTAAAATTAAGTATCTAATTCAGAAATTACTTTCTAATCAATTTCTGTTGCCCTAGTATTTCACCCTTACGGTAGATGCGTAGCTGATAAAATCCTGCTGCTAAATTAGAAATATCGATTCGAGATCCATTGGTAGGATAAGTGCCCATAAATTTACCTTGCGCATCTATAATTTCAACTTCGTCAATCTCCCTGTTGGACTTGTATTCCAAATAAGTACCTGAATTTGGATTAGGATAAAAATCAAAACTAAAAGCCTCTAAAGCTTGCTGCTCCTCGTTACCAATACCTAAAGGATTAAGATGAAATTTATACATCGTAGTTGGGTAACTTGAGAATTGACGATTGAAGCCGCCCATAAAGTAAACGGTATCGCTAATCACAAAAGAACCAGGTGCCCATAAACTTCTGCCAGGATGTGCTGGTAATTGCGTCCAAGTATCGTTCGTAGGGTTGTAGCGCCACATTTCACCCGTGTTCATAAAACTATGATTGTCGCCATCGCCGCTTAATACATAACCAAAACCCTGATTGGAAAATTGAGTACCCGCTACTCTCGCCTCACCGGGAAAATTAGCCATAGTGGCCCAGTTATTAGTTACTGTATCCCACTTATACCAGTCGTCGTAAATTATATTACCCCCGTGGCCCATGCCTGAAAACACGTCTTTGCCAATGGCAAATTGAAAAGGATGGTGACGCGAACTAGCAGGAATATCAGGTAGCTGCGACCAAGTATCCGTTTGGATGTCATAGACCCAAAAGTCTTTTAAGTCGCCACTATTGTCATTTCCTAAACCCATATAAATTTTACCATCGGCGGCCATTAATGAAGGGTGACGACGCGCATTACCCGGACAAGAAGCTAACTCGGTCCACTGGCCAGTTTGGGGATCAAATACCCATAAATCGTCAAAATATTGAGTATTGGAAACACCAAAGCCCATATAAGCCAAGCCTTCGTATGTGGTTCCAATGGAAAATGAACGCGCTCCACCGGGAAAGTCAGGTAAAGTGGCCCAAACATCCGCTACAGGGTCATAACGATAAAAATCGTCTGTTAAAGCGCCAAAACTATTGGTACCGGTTAACATATAACCAAAACCATTCAAGGCAAAAGTTACTGGATGGTGCCTACCACTAGGAATGGTACCCGCCGTTATCCATGACTGTGCAGATAGAGTAGTACTAAAACCTAGTAACAGACTCAAAAATGTTGTTCTAATAATGTTTCTTTTCATGCAGAGTTTAACTAAAATTGATTCTATATGTTTACAATATTAAGGTTTAAACATTAAATTTTAACTACTCAGAAGAATTAATCTCTTTTCCCTTTAACCATTAGCCACCAATGGTTCCGTGGTAAATATAGGCTGCAACAAAAAGTAGGTTTAAAAGCAAAGCGATACGAATGAGTATTTTCTTCTTAAAAAGAACAGTGCTAATACTAAGAATAAGCATCGCTAAAAAAAGAAGTCCCCAGTAAAGATGAACCATGGCAAATAGAGCGGCGCTTTTGTAAAAATAAGGGCCTGTCGCTTGCTCTCCAAAAGAATATAGCTCGGTCCAATTAATTACTTCCACTAAAAACCATTGCCCCAAATTTAAGAGCACCATAAAGAAATTCAGGCCCAAAGTGCCAAGATTCAAAGCTTTCCCACCTTTATTTTCCTTTTTCATTTGCCTTAGATATTAATGGGTAGCTCTAAACCATCCCAAGCTAAAAAACGGTTTTGCTTTAATTCGGCTTGCACCGTGGCATGCCTACCCATTTGATGACTGATATGAGTAAAATAACAATTTGTAACACTTAAGTCATCCGCCAAAGTTAGGGCCTCCTCTAAACTAAAATGCGAATGGTGCTTCTCTTTGCGCAAAGCATTAATCACCAAGTTTTCTAAGCCTTGTAATTTCTTCAATTCAGGCTTGGGAATATTGTTGGCATCGGTTATATACGCGCAATCGCCCACCCGAAAACATATTACTGGTAAATCGGCATGCCAAAGGAAAAGCGGCTGCACCTTTATATCGCCAATTAAAAAGGTATCAGTAGGTATTCTTATAAAGTTTATTTGAGGAATGCCAGGATAGTCGGAATTTTGAAAAATATAAGAATATTGCTCGCGGATACGCATTTCAACGGCTTCACTGCAGTAGATAGGAATGCTGTGTTTTTGGATGAAATTAATGGCTCTTAAATCGTCAATGCCAGCGGTGTGATCCTGATGTTGATGGGTAATTAACACAGCATCAATATCATCAATACCCGCCCGTAAAAGTTGGTAACGCATATCAGGACCGCTGTCTATCAATACCGTAGTTGTAGCCGACTGTAGAATTGCGGAGCTTCGCAAGCGACGGTCATTCGCATCTACCGAAGTGCAAACCTTGCACTTACAACCAATAACTGGCACCCCTTGAGAGGTACCACTGCCTAATATTTTCAAAGTCATTTCCACCGGTCAAAATTAGGCTAAAACTTTTAGGCTTTTAAAGATGTTTACGAGAATAGAATCCTACTTTTGTGTGGAATTAATAGCTAAAATCGCTCTGTCTTATGGAACGTCTCGTTCTCTCTACCGCCCAGAAATCTCTGAAGGTAAACCTCAATGAAAACATTTATGGAACATTTGCTGAAATTGGTGCTGGCCAAGAAGTAGTTCGAAATTTCTTTCGTGTTGGTGCCGCTTCAGGAACTGTAGCCAAGGCCATGAGCGCCTATGACAAAAAGTTTTCGGACGCTATTTATGGAGTTGAAGAAGACGGCCGTTATGTAACCGAAGCGCGCTTGCGCAAGATGCTTGACCATGAATATGGATTAATGGAAGAACGCTTAGAGCGTGATCTTCACCCCCAAAGATGCTATTTCACTTTTGCTAATACCGTTGCTACCATTAACTTCACGCGTAAGTTTAAGGGACACGGTTGGATGGGAATTCGCTTTCAGCTTAGCGCCGATCAAGAACCGAATGATGTACTATTTCATGTGCGCATGAAAGAGGAAGATGCGGCCTTACAGCAAGAAACGATTGGGGTTATGGGCGTAAATCTCATTTATGGAGTTTTTAATATCCGTAACAATCCCGAAGAGTTACTAAAATCGCTTTACGACAATATTGCCCGTTATAAAATGGAGATCGACATGATCCATTTTGAAGGGCCTGAGTTTGCCCACGTTGATAACCGTTTGATGTCGCTAAGACTCTTACAATACGGCATGACCGACGCTGTTATTTTTGGTCCTGAAGGCAATAATATATTACCCGCTGCCCTACTCTACAAAAAGAATATTCTTACCGTAAGAGGAAGTTTCCGCCCTGTTACCAAGGTAAATATGGATATGATTAGCAAGGCGAGGAAAAGCTTTATGCAAGAGCGTAAGGTTAGTCCCGATACGGTAGAAGTCCTTTTTGAAATTACCCTAAATAACCTCAAAGCGGAAGGTGAAATTGACGAACAAGATTTCTTGGATAGAGCAGAAATTCTCTGCTCACTGGGGCAAACCGTACTCATTTCAAATTACCAACAATACTATAAGCTGGTTGAGTATTTCTCTCGTTATACAGAAGAACGCATGGGCCTTATTATGGGTGTTAGCAATTTAAACGAGCTTTTTGACGGACGTTATTACCGCGACTTAAAAGGTGGTATACTAGAGGCCTTCGGAATTCTTTATTCTACCGATCTTAAGCTTTATGTGTATCCTTATCAGCCTAATCCTAATGAGCCCATACAAACTAGTGAAAGCTTAAATATCCATCCGCGCTTTAAGCCCCTTTTCGACTTCTTAGTATTTAACCGCAGAATAAAAGATATTGACGATTACGATCCGAGTATCCTGCAAATCTTCTCGCGCGATATCTTAAAACGCATCCGCAAAGGCGAAGAAGGTTGGGAATTTGCCTTACCCGAAATGGTAGGTAACATGATTAAGGATAAAAAACTATTTGGTTACTTGAGTAAGAAAAAGGAACTGAGCCAATAAGTGCCAAATAAAATTCAAATTATAAACTAAGGAGGTAATTGATTAACAAATCGATTTCCTCCTTTTTGCTGTCTTTACCAAAGGAAACTCGCAGCACGGTATCTTGGTGATTGGGTTTTAAGGCAGCAATTACATGCGAACTTTGCACACTTCCCGAGGAACATGCGCTTCCACCCGATACGGCAAAACCATGCAGATCTAAGTTAAATAGTAACATGCCATTATCATCTTTCAAAGGGAAAGAAATGCTGGCCACGGTATACAAACTTTTTCCTAGTTCACCACTGAGTCCATTGGTATAAACCGCTGGAATTTTCTCTTTTAATTGCGCTAAGAAATAACTTTTAATCTCTTCAATATGAGAGCGTTCTTCATCCAGATGCTCATAAGCCAAGCTCAGGGCTTTCGCCATGGCCCCTACTTGAAAAATATTCTCCGTTCCACCGCGTAATCCTCTTTGTTGCGCTCCTCCCGAAATTAATGCTTGTACTTTTAATTTTTGCGAGAGGTATAAAAACCCTACCGCTTTTGGACCATGAAATTTATGCGCCGAAGCCGAGGCAAAATCAATCGGTAAATCGCCTAAATTTAAAGGGAAGTGCCCCACCGTTTGCACTGTATCACTATGAAAATACGAATTGTATTTATGGGCTAAATCGCCAATGGCTTTTAAATCGTTTAGATTGCCGATTTCATTATTACCATGCATCAAGGATACCAAAGCTGGTCCTTCTTTTTGCAACTCATGTTCTAATTCTGCCAAATCAATTTGTCCCTGCGCATCTACCGAAAGGACAGAAAACTCGGCGCCAAAGGCCTTTGACCAAAGTTCAGCGGCGTGTAAAACCGCATGATGCTCGAGAGGACTGGTGATAATGCGCTTTACTTTTAAATCGCGCAAAGCCATTACAATGGCCGTATTGTTAGCTTCGGTACCGCCTGAGGTGAAAATGATTTCCGCACTTTGGCATGCCATTAATTTGGCAATTTGCTTGCGGCTAGATTCCAATACCACTTTGGCTTTTCGACCAAAAGAGTGGCTACTGGAAGGGTTGGCTTGTGAGCCTAATAATAATTCCGAATAATAATCTACCACTTCTTTGCGCATAGGCGTGGAAGCGGCATAATCGAAATAAATGGGAGTTTGGGTCATAATTTAAACCAAGAATCTATCAGCGCTTGTGTGCCGGTTTCTCGATTGGCGTAAATGAAAGTATTGGAGCCTTTGGGACAATAATATTGGCTAGTATAATGTTGAGCGTGGGTCGCAACATGCTCAATGGCATCGCAAATTTCTATCACCTCTTTATCCGTTAAAGTGGGATGCACCGACAAGCGAATCCAACCGGGCCGCACAAATAAATCACCCGCATCAACTTGCGCTCTAATTTTATCGCTCGCTTCTTCACCTAGGTGAAAAAGATAGTGCCCATAAGTTCCCGCACAGCTACAACCGCCTCGAGTTTGAATGCCGAACAAGTCGTTAAGCAATTGCACTACTAAATTATAATGCAAACCTTCCACAAAGAAGGAAATTGCGCCTAAACGCTCTTTAATATTTCCGGCTAAAATAACGAGACCTGGAACCTTTTCTAAGCGATCAAAAATATAAGTAAGCAATTCATGCTCGCGAGCTCGAATGGCTTTTACCGTCATTTTCTCCTTCAAACGAATGGCTAAAGCGGCGCGCATGGTTTGTAGAAAACCAGGGGTCCCGCCATCTTCACGGGCTTCAATGTCGGAAATATATTGGTGACCACCCCAAGGGTTAGTCCAAGTTACCGTGCCACCACCGGGATGATCAGGAACTTTATTCTTGTATAATTTAGAATTAAAAATCAGAACCCCAGGTGTGCCTGGTCCGCCTAAAAATTTATGGGGTGAAAAGAAAATCGCATCCAGTTGAGCGTCAGGATCACTCGGGTGCATATCAATATCAACGTAAGGTCCGCTGCAAGCGAAGTCTACAAAGCAATACCCACCCGCGGCGTGTATCATTTTGGCTACTTCATGATAGGGCGTGAAAACGCCGGTTACATTACTTGCGGAAGTGATACTCGCAATTTTATAAGGTCGATCGGCATATTGCTCTAACAATTGGGCAAAATGATTAAGGTCGAGAGCGCCTTGTGGACAAGGATGAATTTGCACCACTTCCGCGATCGTTTCTAGCCAAGAGGTTTGATTCGAATGATGCTCCATGTGGCTAATAAAAACAACTGGACGTTCGTGTTCTTCAATCTTAATACGATCGGCGAATTGCTCAGGAATCTTAAAACCTAGGATGCGTTGCAGTTTTAACACTGCTCCCGTCATTCCTGTTCCCGTGGGAATAAAAGCGTCATCTGCGGCAGCGTTAACATGCTCTTTTATAATGCGTTTGGCTTCGCTATAAGCCGCCGTCATCATGGCACCCGTATACGAAGTTTCGGTATGTGTGTTGGCTACTAAAGGACCAAACTCCGATTTCATTTTATCCTCTATCGGACCATATAATCTACCACTCGCAATCCAATCGGCATAAATAATACGTTTAGGCCCGTAAGGACCAACAAATTCGGCATTTTGGCCAACTATATTATCGCGAAACTCTTGGAAGTGCTCCTCCCATTTCGTGTGTGCCAGTTTTTGAGTGGTAGTGTTCATAAGCTAAAAATTATTTGGCCAGCGCTGCAAGTTCATTAATAAATCGTTCTCCCAAACTATCGGCAGCCGCTTGAGATTTTGCTTCGGTATAAATGCGGATAATCGGTTCTGTATTCGACTTTCGCATGTGAACCCATTCATCGGCGAAGTCAATTTTAACACCATCAATTGTGCTAACTTCTTCCTTTTGATATTTCGTAGCAATGCTGTTTAAAATGCCATCTACATCCATTCCCGCTTCCAGTTGAATTTTATTCTTACCCATAAAATAAGCTGGGTAAGAGGCACGTAATTCACTTAAGGTTTTTCCCGCTGTTGCCAGATGCGAAAGAATAATAGCTATTCCAACCAGTGAATCGCGACCATAATGTAAGTCGGGTAAGATTACGCCTCCATTACCTTCGCCACCTAAAACAGCCTTAACTTCTTTCATCTTGGTAACCACATTCACTTCACCCACGGCAGCAGCGGCATAATCAACCCCGTGCTCTTTGGCTAAATCGCGCAAAGCACGGCTGCTACTTAAATTACTTACGAGAGATCCGCTTTTATGATTTAATAGGTAATCGGCGGCAGCCACTAAAGTGTACTCTTCGCCAAACATTTCACCATCTTCAGAAATAAGGGCAAGGCGGTCCACATCGGGATCTACTACAATGCCAATATCACAAGACTTTTCTTTCACTACTTTCATTATGTCACCCAAATGCGCTTTCAGCGGCTCGGGGTTATGTGGGAAAAGTCCGCTTGGTTCGCAGTATAACAGTTCGGTACTTTTTACACCTAAACGCTCTAATAATGGGGGAATAGAAATTCCACCGGTAGAATTTACCGCATCAACCGCAACTTTAAGATCGGCTTTAGCAATGGCTTCCACATTAACATAAGGCAATGCCAAAATAGCATCAATATGTTTTTCGATGGCGTCTTCGCTGCGAGTAGTTTTACCTAAAGAGTGTACTTCTACAAAATCGTAGTCTTCGGCATCGATCATGCGCATTAGCTCCTGACCGTCGGCACCAGATATAAATTCGCCTTTTTCATTTAATAATTTCAAAGCATTCCATTCCACCGGATTGTGTGAAGCAGTAAGAATAATTCCCCCTTGGGCTTTTTCAAAAACTACCGCCATCTCTACCGTTGGTGTAGTAGAAAGATCTAAATCGATAACATCAATACCGCAACCTACTAAGGTGTTTTGCACTAAATTTTGAATCATTGATCCACTAGGACGAGCGTCGCGGCCAATAACCACTTTAACTGCGCCATTGGGATTTTTGCGCTTCAACCAATTTCCATAAGCAGCAGCAAATTCTACCGCATCTAATGGACTTAAGTTTTCGCCTTTCTTTCCGCCAATGGTGCCTCTTACACCCGATATAGATTTTATTAAGGTCATGCTTTGTATTTGTGGGCAAATATAAATATTAGGCTTGCTTAATTCTTGAATTGTCGCATCAGATTTTCGTTGCTTAGGAAATGATGAAACCTTACCCCATTCATAGCGACCATTAAAGAGGGCTTTGCAGACTAATTTTAAGTCCCTCTCCTTGGGTTGCTTGCTTGGCTTCTCTATAAAGGAAAGAATGAAGCGCTATAAAAAGCTTTTAGAAATAAATAGTAGGACACACAGGACCTAGGGCTTTAATGCGTTTCTTCCAATCTCGCTGGTTTAAAAGACTCTGAACCTAAGTTCGATGAAGCCGAATACATTATAATCAAGCCTTAAACACTTAGATTGCAAGCTTGTTGATTAATTTGTGAAAAAGCGGTGATAAGGCTGTACCTTTGCTGTGCTTAAAAGGGTACTTTTAAATATCCAATGGTAAAATATGTTTGAAGACGATAACGAAGACGAATTTTTTAACCTCCTAGAGCTAGTCGATGACTTCAAACGAGCGCAAGCGCAGGGTAAATCGGCCTTTTACGATTTAGAAGAATTTGAAGCTATTGCCGACTACTTTTACGAGTTAGGAAAAATTAAACAAGCACTAGAAGTAGTTGATATTGCTACTAGTCAGCACCCTTATGCCACTCATTTATGGTTTAAACGCGTGCAATATTTAACCGCTTCCGATAATACGCAGGCGGCCAAAGATGCTTTGAAAGAATTGGAAAAGGTAATGCCTGAATCCTATGACTTGTATATGGCGCGTGCTGGATTGTTTAGCAAAATGGGGAATCATCAAAAAGCAATACAACAATATCGCCAAGCTCTAAATTTAGCAGAATATCAAGAAGATGTCTATCATCTTTTAGCTTTGGAATATCAATTAACAGGAGCCTACGAAAAGGCCCTTAAATATCTAAAGCTTTCGCTAGAAGTGTATCCCGACGACGAAATTGCAATTTATAATATCGCTTTGTGCTACGACCTTTTAGATCAGCAAGAAGCGGGACGTGATTTCTTTTTAAAATTAATCGACGAAAACCCTTACGGGGAAGTGGCTTGGTACCACTTGGGAATTATCTATGCCAAAATGGAAGAGTACAATCTTGCCATCAATGCCTTAGATTATTCTATTCTTATCGATGATTTCTTTTCGGCGGCTTATTATGAAAAAGCACGCATTTTAGAATTGCTTTTCCGTTTTGAAGAAGCGGCGGAAACCTATCACGCAACCTTCGAATTCGACGGCACGAGCGGTTATGCCTATTACAAAATGGGAATTTGCTATTTGCAATTACATAAAGAGAAGAAAGCAGAAAGTCACTTTTACAAAGCCATTAAAGAAGACCCCGATTTAGAAGAAGCTTATTACGAGCTGGCCCTAATGAAAGACGAAGCTAAAGAATGGGATGAAGCGGTTTTCTTAATCAATAAGGCAGTGGAATTGGACTTTGAAAATTGGAAGTACCAGCAAGTTAGTGCCTTAATCCACCAGCGTGCAGGTAAACTTGACGAAGCCAAAATAATTTACAGCGACTTAATTAAAAGTGGTTATTTCGAAAGCGACACCTTTATTCAGTACTCCGAGCTTTTAAACGACCTATGTGAGTTTGAAGAAGCCTTGGAAGTATTGGCAGAGGGTATTAAAAAGTTACCCAGTGCCGCTGCTCTCTATTTCCATTTAGCGGGATTCTTTTTTATCCAAGGCAAAGAATTGGAAGGTGCCATCCAACTGCGCGATGCACTCAACCTGTACCCCGAGGGCAAACTGTTTTTCCTCGATTTGTTTCCAATTTTAATCGATCACCCGATGGTGAAAGAAATCCTTAACAATCCATCAAAACGATTCTAATTTTCTCGCAGCAGCATGCAAAAATTTTTCTTATTCCTTAAAGGTATGGCCATGGGCGCCGCCGACGTAGTTCCTGGTGTTAGTGGTGGTACCATTGCTTTTATCACTGGTATTTACGAAGAGTTGATTGAGAGTATCAATCGTATTAATTTAGAGGCGCTTCGTACCCTGCGAAAAGAGGGTTTTGCCAAAGCCTGGGAATATGTAAATGGTTGGTTTTTTGTCCCCCTTTTCTTAGGGATTGGTGTTTCGATTGTCTCCTTAGCCAAAGGGATTTCTTGGTTATTAGAAAATCAAGCTGTGCTTTTATGGAGCTTTTTCTTTGGATTAGTTTTCGCCAGTATTTTCTTTGTTGGCAAACAGGTAAAGCAATGGGGCCTTAGCCCTGCCCTTGCGTTTGTTGTGGGGGCCGCGATTGCCTATATGGTAACCATCCTCCCCGCTTCTGGCTCTAACGATTCCCTTTGGTATATTTTCCTGAGCGGTAGCATTGCTATTTGCGCCATGATTCTTCCTGGCATTTCGGGTTCTTTTATTCTAGTTTTATTAGGCTCCTATTCGGTTGTGTTAAACGCTATTCACGAAAGAGAATTAAGTATCATCTTCACTTTTGGTGCCGGTGCAATTTTAGGTCTCCTTTCTTTTGCACGTCTTTTAAAAGTAATGTTTGCAAAATACCACGATCTTACAATTGCTTTACTTTCAGGATTTTTACTTGGGTCTCTTAATAAAATTTGGCCTTGGAAACGGGTGGATGAAATTATGATTAAGCATGCCGGTGAAGCCAATGAAGAAATTGTTAATGTGGTAGAACGTGCTGTTTTACCAAACGACTTTAGCTTACCCGTTTTGGAAGGTGCTAAGGTAATTGGACAAACTCCCACTGATGCACAATTTTTACCCGCTTTAGGTCTTGCTGTCGCAGGAGCCGCCTTAATCTTCCTACTTGAAAAATTAGGTAGTAAAAAACCCAGCGAAGCCTAGTTTATGCGTTTTGGCTTAATTGGAAAAAGTATCGATTACTCCTTCTCTAAGGCCTATTTCACCGAAAAATTTAAGCAGGCAAAGCTCGATCACAGCTATGTAAACTGCGACTTAGAACAGATTACTCAATTCCCCGCCTTATTTGAGAGTACAGAATGGACTGGGTTCAATGTGACCATTCCCTATAAAGAGCAAATCCTGCCTTTTGTGCATCATCTCAGTCCAGAAGTACAAAGCATTGGTGCCGCCAATGTTATTGCGGTGCGCAAGCAAAAGCTTTATGCCTATAACACGGATTATTTAGGCTTTCGCCAAGATTTGCTCGAATTCCTATCTACCGAAAGGCCCGAAAAAGCGCTTATTTTAGGCAGTGGCGGCGCATCTAAAGCTGTAATTTATGCTTTACAGCAGATGGGTATTAAAACACAAATAGTCGGTAGAACAGCACTAGAAGGTAAATGGAATTACAAGCAGGCCTCGGGCCGTCTAGCCGATTTTCAATTGGTGGTAAACTGCAGTCCCTTAGGAACCTTCCCCCTTGTAAATGATATGCCCGCCCTCAAGCTAAGCGATGATCTAAAAGATAAATTCTTCTACGACCTCATCTACAACCCGAGTGAAACCCGTCTGCTAAAAGAAGCCCGTCTGAGAGGTGCACATACCCGCAACGGCCAAGGAATGTTGATTCTTCAGGCCGAAGCAAGTTGGGACATTTGGACTAAGCCTTAAGTCCCGTCTTTTTTGCGCGCCAAAAAGCGATAATGCTTACGAGTACCAAACTTGCCACCGCATAATAAACCCAATTGGGAATGGGTACCGGATCACCTGCTGCGTAGGAATGTAAACCTGAGAGGTAATAATTGACGCCGAAATAAGTCATTATAATCGAGCTCAAACCGAAAAGAGTCGCAAAATTATAAGCAAACAATCCTGATACCTTGGGCACCAAACGTAGGTGCAAAATAAAGGCATAAACTAAAATACTAACGAGAGCCCAAGTTTCCTTCGCATCCCAACCCCAGTAGCGTCCCCACGATTCATTGGCCCAAACGCCTCCTAAATAGGTGCCAACGCTAAGCATAAACAAGCCGCCAATTAGGGTCATTTCACTAATAAATGACATCTCGCGAATAATGGCACGCAAGCGATTAAAATTGGCTGGTTTAATAAATATCATCAGTAAAAGATTAATCAATCCGATAATAGCGCCCAGCATTAGGAACCCATAGCTACCCGCTTCCAAAGAAACGTGAATGGTAAGCCAATAGGATTTTAAAACCGGTACCAGCGGGGTGATTTCTGGATTGAGATAACTAAGCATGGCGATCAATAAAACTACCCCCGCCAAAATATTGGTAGCGGCCATGGCTCCGGGCGACTTCCTGCTGAAAAGTATGCCCGCTAAGGTGCTCGTCCAAGCAATGTAAATCATCGATTCATAACCATTACTCCACGGGGCTCGCTCGCTAACATACCAACGTAAACCCAGTCCTAGCGTGTGAAAGGCAAAGGCTAAAATTAGCAGGACCACTAAGCCCGTTTGTATTTTATTAAGTTTCCAATCGGCTTTAAAAACACCCGTAAACAGCAGTATTAAAAAGGCCAAACCTAATAAAGTATAAACCAGCGCCAAGCGATTAAATATCTTGGCATTATTCAGCCAAATTTCGGCTGATTGCTGATTTTCACTGGGAATTACCGCCTTACCCTGATCCTTTTGAAAATCGCTTAAAGCATGAACTAAAGCATTGGCTTCGGCCAAATTATTCGTGCGTAAAGCGGAACGATAGGCACTAAAAAATTTTTCTGCGACGGGACTTTCCGAACCATGGGTTGCAACCCAGGTATTATTGGGGTCATCGATTAAAGGCACCAGACGCAGCAAATAGCCCGACAGCAGCATATTCACAATATTCACGCGTTCATCAGCATTAATCAAAGCCTTGTCAAAAGTGCTACGTTCTGCGGCCGCTTTGGTATTCGCTGTTTGAATTTCCTCTGATAATTTATAGGAACCATCTTTATTAAAGAAATCGCGATAAGCCGCGTGCTTGGCATCAATACCTAAATATTCGGCTAATTGACCTTCCTTATCTAACTTGATAAAAGGCAGGCCATACCAGTTTTCGTTATGAGAGAAAATAGATAAGATTACCTGATCGGCGTTAAGCCCATTATAGCTTTCGCTCCCGTAAACCTTGCGCATTACCTCGCGACTTAAGGTATGCATGGGCTTCATTCTACCGCGCACATCTTGCACCACCAGCTTACTAAAAAGACTGCTGTGGCTTTCACTAACCGTTGGTATCGCAGGGCTTACTTTTTCTTGTGCTTGCGCAGATGGGTTCATAAAGGTGCTAATGCCTAAAGCGATAATAAGAACGGTTCTGGCAGAGCGCAATTTTTTAATTTTCTGCGAAAGCTCATAAAAACGTGTGTTCTTACTGAAAAGCGTCATAATCATACCTAAGGTAAGCAAAGCGTAGCCCAAATAAGATACCCAAGTTCCCCAAAAATCATGGTTTACGCTTAAGTAGGTTCCTAATTCATCGCGATCGTAGGAGGATTGAAAAAAGCGGTAGCCGCGATAATCCAAAATATGATTCATGAAAATGCGATAATCACTAAAGTAGCCCAGCTCTTGATCCATAATTTTCACATCGCTGGCAAAAGATGCCGGACTGTTCGTACCTGGGTAGCGCTCCATTTCAAACTTATCCAGCTTTAAGCTGAAGGGTAAGGTCATCACTTTCGCACCGTAAGCCACGGACACAGCTAAGTTAGCATTGCCGAAGTTCTCACCTCTGCTATACACCCCTTTTTGACCGATAATAAAAGCTTCTTCCTTCTGGCCGTTGATATCCACCTGCATTTTAAGGGCAACCTGGCTCGAGTTAGAAATTTTCGGATCACCGGCCACCATAACTTCTTTAACCGATTTATTAAAATCTGCAAAAACGAAACGGCTGCCACCACGTGTATAAAGAGATCGCATTACCAAGGGAAAAGCTTTGCCTTCCTCGGGTATTAAGGTATCTAAAGCCTGAGTAGCCATTGTCATCTGCGTCATTAACAAATCACTGGCAATGCGCAGCTCGCCTTCTGTATAAAATATGTTTACCTGATTTGCTTTAAAAGTATTGGTGAAGTTAAAAGCCTGTCCGCCAATAAATTTCGTTTCGCCAAAGGCTAAAAAATAATCTTTTCGACCCGCTTCACCTGCCATGACAATTTTCAGGAGATTTTCGCCGTTGGAATCTTCTACTAATTCGCTGCTGGGATTGGGCAGAAAGTCTTCTAATTTAATTTTTATCAGATCATTACCAATTTGATATTCCTTCTCAAAATGGTTGTTCCCGAGAGAAGCCAATAGAACTGGTTCATTCACTTGATATTCCTGTCCATTTTTAAAGAACTTTATGCCCAAGTAGGTTTTCGCACTTAGAAATGTATTGGACTGTTCCCCTTGGCGAATGCCCATCATTCCTTCGAAACCCACATAGCGCGTTAGGGCCGCACCAATAATGATAATTACCATTGAAGCATGGAATAACAGGAGAGACCAGCGCTTCCGCTGAATGAATTTATAACGAAGGATATTCTGAATTAAAGTTCCTGAAAAGAGAACTAAAAGCACCTCGAACCAAGTAGCCTGATAAACCACTTTTTGGGCCGCATCGGTACCAAAATCATTTTCTATAAAAGTGGCCACGCCAATGGCGATGGCGAAAAGTAGTAGATAAACCAAGGCCGCTTTTTCATTAAAAAAACTCGACCAAAGTTTTAGCAGAGGAGACTGAGAAGGTTTATTCATCATGGAACCAAAGTCGCATTTTCAATGATCAAATCATAATGATAACCAGCACCAAAATCGCGATCTAAAACCAATGTGCCTTTAATGGTAACTATATGACCTGCTGGCACACCTTCCATTGAAGTGGCCACTAAATCGAAATCATCAAAACTACCATCCTTTAAATGTAGCCAGTTGCGATCCATAATAGCAGGATTTACCTTCACCACTTTGGCGGTAATTTGCACTTCCATATTGGCATATTTTTCCGAATTTGCCAGTAAATCTTTAATCTTTATCGAACCCTCACGGTTGTAGTCGGCTTCCGAAACGGGATTTGATTGCTGTATTCCAACTAATTTATCGATACTACTGGCGCCAGCTGCTGGGGCATTTTTCGCTCTTAAATCCGATACCAAGTAAATACGATCGAAGCTGCGATTAAACTCCGTGCTGAAGTAGTCGGTTTTGTACAAACCATCACCGTAGATGTACGTTTCACCTTCAGTAAAGCTTCCCTTAATAGTGGCTATCCAATATTCATCCTCACCTTCTGAAACGCGCAAATAGGAATAACGATCGCTCTCTAAAATCTCTAATGCTTTTACCTGATGTTCCGCTTTGTTACTGTTCGCTTTGTTTGATCCAGGCTTTTCAAATATCGACTGAGCCGCTTGTTCCGCTTCAGGTGAATTCTGCTCTTCAATCTTCACTGGGCCATTCGAACAGGCCATCATTCCACTTACTAGTAAAAGGCTTAGTAATTTTTCCTTCTTCATCTTAAAAATTAAATCTTTTTGTCAATCTTACATTTAATCGATAGCTGGTTTGTTGGCCCGATTTCGACATCTCTCCCAAAGTTCCTAAATCCCAGCCACTCTTCAGTCTAAAGCTCATTTCGGCACCGTAATATGCTTGGGCCGGCACCACGATTTCCCGGCCAGTATAAAGATAGCTTAGGTAGCGGTAATAGACCGCGGTATAAACTTTCCCATTGCCAAAGTAATGCGAATATCGCGCTGAATTTACTTCACTGCGCAAGTAAAGCGTACTATTTAAATTAAAGCGATAACTAAAAGTTCCGCCAATCCAAGGCACGCGATTATAACTGATATAGGCTTGAATGTTTTCCCCTTGCTTACCAGCATTTTGCTGAAAACGAGAATTATAGCTAAGGCCTAGATTGGTTCGTTTACCAATTTTAAAATTGGAGCGAAACCTTAAGCCTTGTCTTGCTTCTTGATCTGCTAAAAGGCGCTCAACCTCAGTATCGTAGGTCTCGAAAAATATAATTTGTCGGCGGGTATCGTAGGATCCAAAAACTCGCCACCAGTCAGTTACTTTTAAGCTGGAAGAAATAAATAAGGAGCTTAATTGTAATGCCGATTGGGCCGCGGCGGTATCGTAGTTCTCGTACAAGTCTACTTCCGTAGATGCGAATACATTGAGCCTTGAGCCCATCTGATTAGATGTTTGGAGATAGATAAAGCGACGATCTATCGCTCCTTGATTACGTTGCTCTAAAAATCCTGCGGTAACTTGACTGCGAAAGTTTTTACCCCCTTTATCGATGCCTATATAGGCACCATATTGAAAAAGACTGGTATTAAGGCCAAAGTTTTGGTAATCAGGACGGAAGCCCGCTAAAGCCCCAGCAAAATATCCGTTTTTGTTATATTCCCCTTGCAGCCCATCGATAGCACCCAAGGAAGAAGCTTTGCGATTTATTTTACGGCCTATGCTAAGCTCAAAATCTTCTTTTTTATAGCTAAGCGCTAAGTCGTATACATTAAAGCGGCGGTTATAGCCACGATAATCGTCATACAACCGGAGGTTTTCTTGGTAGTTAAAATAACTTTCCACCGAAAAGTTGCTTTCAGAGATATTGTCAATATTGAAATTTACCCGACCTACGAAACGGCTATTTCCTTGGTTCTTATTGTCAGGTGCAAAAATGGTATAGGATGCCGCACTTACGCGCGCATTTATTCTTTCCTTCTTTTCAAGTTTCGGCTTCTCTTCGGTTTTGGTTTCCGCTAAAATCGTCGCACTGGTATCCCTTTGCTGCTCTGCCGTTTGAACTACCTCGGCTACTTCTTCTTCCAATTCAATGGGAAGTAATTTTTTAAGAAAAAATTGCTGCCCTTTACTTAAAGTACAATCACCAATTTGCTTAGCAATACAAGATACCGAAGACTTGTTTACCACCATCAAACAAGCTTGGGCGCCTAATTTTTCATCTTGGTAAAAAAGAGTATCGCCTTTTTCGATCGCTCTGGTATCTGCAAATCTTATGTAAATATTCTCACCTGAAATAAAACTTATTTCCCCTTTAATATTTTCCTGTGCCACTAATGTAGCCGCCAAAAAAACTAAGAAAAGGATTAGGAGCTTTTTCATAATTATTCAGTTCCGCGCGGATGGCAATTATAGCAAGCATTACTTTCAAAGCGATAGCCGCCTACATCGTCATGCTCATTGCGCATTTCTGACTCATTACTATGTTCGTGACAATCGATACAACTAAAGAGGTTGTAGTTAGAACTATTGGTATGACATTCTGTGCAAGAGTTCCAAACTCCTTCATGTCTACCCGAGTAAATAGGGAAATGATCGTCATCGTGCTGACGATAGCCCGCTGGTGCCCAACCCGGGTTTAGACTATGACAAAGGGTACAATCGGTGGTAAAGCCAGAAGCACGATGATCGGGATTAGTGGCACTATTAAAGTCATCTAAATGACAAGAACTACAATCCGAGGAAACATCGGCATAATTGGTGGAGAGATGGCACTCTTTGCAATCTACCCCATTATGACCGCCAATTAAAGGGAAGAAATAGTGGAAATTTTCACCACCCCAGTCTTGTGAAATGGGCTCATGGCACTGTACACAGTCGGTACCAAAACCAGAAGCAATATGATTAGGAGTTTGGGTATTGAGATATTCTTCGCGGTGACAGTCGATGCATTCACTGCCTAGGCGCTCCCAAGCTAAATTATTGGATGAGCGGTGACAATCGCTACAAGAAATAACAGCGTGACTGCCTTCTAAAGGAAAACCGTTTTGTTCGTGTAGTTGCGGTATTTCATTAACCAACCAAGAATTTTCATCGTGGCAACGCACACAATCGTTTCCCACCGTCATCTGGTGCACATCGCTGTGGCAAGAAACGCAATTAGGATCGGCATCCGAAAACTCTAAAGTTTTGTGACAATCCATGCAGTCTGTCATTTTATGCTGCCCCTCTAAAGCAAAACCTGTTTGGGCGTGATCCCAACTAATTTCACTTAATATTAAAGACCAGCCATCGTTATTATGACATTCCTTGCAGTCTATCTTAAAAGTCTCCCCGTGTGGGTTCTGAGCACTCAGTCCTAGGTGAACGATTAGTGCTAAGAAGAATGACAATCTATACATTGGAATTTTTCTATGTTATAATCGGTGGTAAAATCCCCGAAACTATTTTTAAGCTGACTCTTATGGCACTCTTTACAATCCACTTCGGCATGTTTCCCTTCTAAAGGAAATTCGGTTTTGTTGTGATCGAAGAAACTCGCTTCCCACTCTTTAATATTATCGCTATGACAGGCTTTACAATCAGTAATGCCTTCTTTTTCAAACTGATTACCGTGAATATTATCCTCTGTATGACAGCTGTAACAATCGCTTGCTAAATCATTAAATTCCTGAATAAAGCCCAGTTCTAAATTGGCATCTTCTTTAAAGTGACAAGAGCGGCAATCCGTTTCTTGATGTGCCAATTGAAGGGCAAAGTCGGTTTGATTATGATCAAAATCGATGGTAGTCCAATTTTCTACTTGATGGCAAGATTTACAATCTTGACTCGGATAAAAAGTGCTATCTATAAAGCCTTCATGAATATCAACGTGGCATTCTATACAATTCGTACTATTAAATTTAAAAGTCCACCTTTTATCTTCATTAGGCTTGTGACAAGCAAAACATGGCGTAGCCAGATGCGCTCCTTCTAGCGGATAGTCGCTCGAATCATGATCATCTAAGCCATAGCTTGTGTAACTAAACTTTTCCTCTAAACTATGGCACTCTTTACAATCGGGTTTACTTAAATCGGGTTTGATGAACTCCCCCTCATGGTAATCGTCGTGGCAATCTAAGCACTGGGCAAAGGCAAGATCACGCTTATAATCTCCCCCAATATGGCATTCGGCACAAGAAACCGTTAAGTGCTGTCCTTCTAAGGGATAATCGGTTAAATTATGATTGAATTTATTAGAAACCTTAATCTTCTGCCAAGAATTAATACTGTGGCAATCGGTGCAAGAATTCCCAAATTTACCCTCATGCTGATCTTCGTGGCAATCGGTACACTTAGCAAATGCGATATCGCTAAACTGTTGAAAATCCTTGCCATTGCGGGTAGTTTTCTTATGGCATTTTATACAATCAACCTCTACATGCGCGCCTTTAAGGGGATAATCAGTTTTATTATGATCAAAGCCCAATAAGGTGTTGAAATTATCAAAGCCATGACAATCGGTACAAGAATTCCCTAACGTTGTTTGGTGATAATCTACGTGGCAGTTTAAGCACTCCTGCTCCATGCCTAAAAAAGTACCCTCTCGTTTTTTAATATCTGCGGAAGCAATAAAGTCAGGTTTGTGACAATCGCGGCAGTCGATTTTACCATGTTCTCCTTTTAATTTATAACCGGTTAAGTTGTGGTCGAATTTTTCTTCATCCAAGCGAACGGAATTAAAATTAACTCCGTGATGCTCGCTGTGGCAAGAAATACACGATTTTGTTTTCACTTCGGTAGATGCGTGATAACCGCGATTATTGTTAATTAGAAAGTCAAGCGTTTTATGACAATCGAGACAAAGCTTTTCTGAAACCTTCGCTCCTAATTCGTGGCACTTGGTGCAATTAGCCAATCCCTCTAAATCGGAGTGCGCCTTAGAGAGTTTTCCCGGTGAAAACTGAGCTGAAAGATTTATCCCGGCAAAAAGCAGGATAAGGAGGGTCGTTATTTTAAATAGCTTTTTCAATGCTTCTTAACGATTTTACCAAATTTCTTATCTACCTCAATACTGGCTTTTTGTAAGAAGGAAATGGGTAATTCACCCCCTGCAAAAATGTACACGCGATCATTTGGCAAGCTGATCTCTTCACCTTGCGCATCTGTGTAAACGATATCTTCTTTTCTAAT
The DNA here is from genome assembly GCA_963977415.1 of uncultured Schleiferiaceae bacterium. Classification (GTDB taxonomy): domain Bacteria; phylum Bacteroidota; class Bacteroidia; order Flavobacteriales; family Schleiferiaceae; genus Croceimicrobium. The sequence continues at coordinate 75,454 of CAXBOS010000014.1, forward strand.
TTCCTTAAGATTGCTTCCTAACAGAAGCTTAATTTTACCAGCATCTACGGCCGCATCTAAGTTCGTCCTATTTTGGGTCTTAATTCTCCCAAATTTCTCTTTCCGATAAGATAAATGAACCTCATTATGATCCATTAATAGCATGGCCGACTCTACCGCGGAGTCGCCACCCCCCACAATTACAATTTTCTCACCTTCTATGGTTTCAGGCTCTAAGAGGCGATAGGCCACTTTAGTAGATTGCTCTCCCGGAATATTCAGTTTGCGCGGGGTACCTCTTCTTCCGATGGCAATTAAAACTTGTTTGGCTCTAAATACTTTATCGTTTTTGGCCATTACCTTAAAATTATAGGCGCCCTCGGGTATAATTTGATCTATTTCACAATGCTCTTCTACTTCAATTTCGTTTCGGCCCAGAGCCTCATTCCAAATACTGAGCAATTCTTCTTTGCTCGTATTCACTAATTTCAATTTACCATAGAGCGGTAAATTCATCGGTTTGGTCATAACCACCTTGCTCCGCGGAAAAGTAAAAACGGTTCCACCAAGGCTATCTTGATCTACAATTTTAAACTTCAGGCCCTTACTTTTGGCCGTTAAGGCACCCGCAATTCCTGCCGGACCCGCCCCGATAATAAGTAAGTCGTATTCATCGGTACTTCTTTCCGGTCTTAAACGGGCAATATTTTCCACCGCCTGCACCCCTTGCTCCGCTGAGTTTTTAATTAAACCCATACCGCCGAGCTCGCCGGCAATGTAAATCCCGTTAATATTGGTTTCGTAGGTAGGTTTTACGTGTGGTAAATCTACGCCGCGCTTCTCGGTGCCAATACGTAAAGAAATGGCATCTACCGGGCAAGCATGAAAACAAGCACCATGGCCAATGCAACTGGAGGCATTAATTACCGTGGCTTGACCATCGATTAAGCCTAAAATATCTTGTTCGGGACAAGCCGTAATGCAAGCCCCACTGCCAATACAGGTGTTTAAGTCAATATAAGGATGCAATGAAACCGGCTCAAAACGCCCATCTTCTTTGGCTTGTGCAACTTTTTGCTGCACCACTTTAAAACGTTTGGAACCACGATAAACGTAATAGAAAACTATCCCTAGGCAAACTAAGAAGGTGAAACCGTATATGATTAATTCTTCTGTGCTCATTAAAATATCCAGGTATAGCCCATGGTTAAAGTGGCGCCAATATGCACCACCACAATTATTAACATGATAAGAGCGAAGGGGCGATGCGCCACATGCCAAAGTTTAAAGAGTTTTTGCATGCTCGCCAAACGCGCAATTCTCCTTTCCATTTTCCATTCTAATTTCGCTGAATTTAGCACTAGAGACTGCTGCTCCTTATCTAGGTTTAAGGAAGAAACACGTTTGCTTATTTCACTGAAGTAGTTTCTTTCAAACAAAAAATTACGGGGACCCCAAGCATAGGGATTTTTAAAATTGAGGATGTCGGTTTTTAATTTAGTATCCGAGCCAATGAGATCATCGAGAATAGATAAGCCCGCTTCTTGCTGTTTTCTAATTTCGACTAAACTCAATTCTTTACCACTAATGCTGCGGGGAATTTGATTGTAAATATAACGCCCCACTACCCCACTAGCCACTACAATTACCATAGACCAGAAAGCAATAGAAACGATTCCACCAAATTTAAAGGTGGTATGAAAGAGAATCATAATAGGCCCGACCGTGCAAAGGAAAATGTGAAATTCTAATAAGTAGCGCAAACGAATGAAACGCTCTAAATAGCCATATTTCTTCGCCGTTATGTAAAGTACTACGCCCACTAATATTAAGAGCGTTCCAAGAACGCCAAGGCCTTGGCCAAAAATTCCGCTTGCTTTTAAATAGGCATGCGAGTCTTGGTAAAATCGCTCTTCGAGCGGAGTCTGATAATACTCATAACCCTTTATTGATAGGTAAATAGTAACCAAAAGGGTCACTAATACCATCGACCAGATGTAAATCTGATGCCAAATGCGTGACATGGTTGGATGGTTAAAAATTAGCTTGGTTAGAAATTGTATAATTCCTTATACAAACATAGGCAGAATATAGGGTCTATTTAGTTCAGATTCTTATTTTAAACGAATCTTAAGAATTGATAAGAAAGGGCTTAAGTATTAATCCGCAAATTTGCCGCATGCGAGTATTAGTAGTAAAAGATGAAATAGGAATTGCCAACTTTCTTCAGCAAGGACTGGAAGAAGAAGGCTACCGAGTTAGTGTTTGTAATAATGGAAGGGAAGGATTAAAGCTAGCCTTGGAGGAAGAGTTTGCCATCCTACTGCTTGATTGGAACCTACCAGAATTCAGTGGATTACAAATCTGCGAAAGCATACGAGAAAAGGGAATTAGCAGTCCAGTGATATTTTTAACCGCGCGTGATACTAGCGAGGATATCATTAAGGGATTGCAAGCGGGTGCCAATGATTATATTAAAAAGCCCTTCAATTTTAATGAGCTCCTAGAGCGCATGAAGGTGCAACTAAGAGGTAAAGAAGCACCGAAAAGATTAGTGCTGGGAGCCCTCAACATTTTACCGGGCAGCAGACAAGCCTTTGTGAATGGTGAGGAAATTCATCTCACTCAAAAGGAGTTTGAATTACTAAGTTATTTACTGGAACGAAAAGGGGAGGTTTGTTCGCGCACCAAAATTATTGAAGACGTATGGGACATTCATTTCGACTATGAAACGGGTGTGATTGATGTTTATGTAAATGCTTTACGCAAAAAGCTTGGTGAGGCGGCGGGCCTCTTAAAAACCGTGCGTGGTATAGGCTATATGATTCAGAAATAATGAACTTAAAAATTAAAGATCGCTTAGCCCTGAACTACCTAGTAGCAACCTCTATCTTAATGGCGGCGGTTTTTAGTAGCATATACTTTGTGGTTAAAGAAGTGGTAATGTTTAATATAGACCGTGATTTAAGATACGAGTTAAATAAGCATACCAAAGAAGTTGAAGTGGTTGATAACAAGCTCAGCTTTGTAAATATTGAAGAATGGGAAGAACGTGAGCATCGCGAGGTGCAGGTGAATCCCGTTTTTATTCAAATTGTAAACGTCAAGGGCGAGATAATGGGGCGTTCACCCAATTTGAAAAACGATTCTTTACGCTTTTCCGATGCTCATACGAGCGAGTTTTACAATCAGTTAATTGGTGATCAAAGGGTACGTACTGCTCGTATTGCCTTAAAAAACCGAGGTAAAATAAGTGGCTATATCTTAGCTGCCATGTCGCTTGAGTCATCCATCACGGTGCTGCAAAAGCTACAAAATATTTTGGTGCTCTCCTTTGCTGTGGTGCTAATGGTACTCTTTTTCTTTTCGCGCATTTTAGCTGGTCGGCTTATTCGTCCTATCAAGCATTTGAGTGAAAGCATGGATCACATCAATCGCAATAATTTAGGGGAACGAGTAGATTTACCCAGTAAAAAGGATGAAATCTATAGTCTCTCTTTAAACTTTAACCGATTGCTAGACCGCATCGAAAAAGCACTTATTAGAGAACGGCAGTTTACGGCTGATGCTTCCCATCAATTGCGAACACCGCTCGCCGTATTAAAAGGAACTTTAGAAGTATTAATTCGCCGCGGACGCGATCAAAAAGAATACGAAGAAAAAATTAGCTTTTGCATTAACGAAATCGATCGCATGAGTAAAAGTGCGGAACAATTACTGACCATTGCAAGAATTGATAATTACCAAATTAATAGCAAAGTTGAACTAGAAGACATTAACAACATTGTAAAGGCGATACTAGATCGCTTTAAGGATCCTATTAATACTCAAAAATTAAAGCTTAATGTCAACTATTTGTTAGACAAAACCTGCAAAGTAGACGCTTACTATAGCGACCTCATTTTAGAAAACTTAATTTCTAACGCTATAAAATATTCTCGCATAAGCGGTGAAGTAAGGATTTCGATTTTTAAGAATCAAAAGGGACTTTTCTGCGAGGTTTGCGATGAAGGAATAGGCATTCATACAAATGAGTTGGAAAAAATATTCGATAGTTTCTATCGCTCAGATGCCGTGAATCACAATACCATAAAGGGAAATGGCCTTGGCTTGGCTATTGCTCGCAAGGCGGCAGATAGTATTGGCACCAGCTTAACAGTTAAAAGTGTTATTAACGAAGGTTCTTGTTTTACCCTTTCCTACCCTTCAATATCTTAAGCCATTCTTAAGCTTAAAAAAAGCCGCACAGCCTTTCACCCAATTACCTTTGTAAAAAATTAAACTATCCATGATAGACCACATAATACATTTTAGTCTAAAGAATAAATTAATTGTTTTTCTTTTTACTGCAGTTTTAATAGGTGGTGGAATTTATTCTTTACTAAACTTACCGATTGGCGCTGTTCCCGACATCACCAATAATCAAGTTCAAGTAATTACTACTTCTCGCAATTTGGCGACTGAAGATGTGGAGAAATTCATCACCTATCCCGTTGAGCTCGAAATGGCCAATTTACCAGGTGTAAAAGAAATTAGGTCTATCTCTAAGTTCGGACTTTCGGTAGTGACAGTGGTGTTCGAAGATAAAATGGGAAGCTATTTACCGCGTCAGTTAATTGCCGAAAAAATTAAATCGGCCGAAGAGCAAATCCCCTCCAACTTTGGTAAACCCTTTATGGGCCCAGTTACAACTGGTTTAGGGGAGATATACCAATACGTTATTGATGTAGATTCGAATTATAAAGATTGGTATAGCCTAAGCGACATTCGCACCATACAAGACTGGGTGGTGAAACGCCAATTGTCTGGTATCCCCGGAGTAGTGGAAATAAACACTTGGGGCGGTTACCTGAAACAATATGAAGTAGCCATTAATCCCGCGCAATTACGCAGCCTAAACATTCCTATCGGCAAAGTATTTCAGGCCTTAGAAAACAATAATGGCATTGCCGGCGGGGCCTATATAGAAAAGCAGCAACAAAGCTATTTTGTAAGAGCTGAGGGCTTGTTGGAAAGCCTGAGCGACATCGAAAATATTGTGGTAGAACGCCGTAATAATATTCCCATTTTAATAAAAGATTTGGCCACAGTTGACTTTGGTCACGCGACGCGATTCGGTGCCATTACGGGCAATGCAGAAGGTGAAAAAGTTCTCGGTCAAGTTATGATGCTTAAAGACGCTGACTCGAAAGCGGTTATTGACGCGGTAAAAGCCAGAGTTGCGGAAGTACAGAAAACCCTACCTAAAGGAATAAGCATAAACCCTATTTTAGAGCGTAGTGAGCTCATTGGTAAAACTACTTTCACCATTGCCGAAAACCTTATTCTCGGTTGTTTAATTGTGATTTTCGTGGTGGTGCTTTTACTAGGAAACTGGCGCTCGGGTTTAGTAGTTGCCTCCGTTATCCCACTTACTCTGCTTTTCGCCATTAGCATGATGTACATTTTTGGCGTAGATGCAAACTTAATGAGCTTAGGAGCCATTGACTTTGGGATTATTATAGATGGAGCCGTTATTATAATTGAGTATATCGCTTTTAAGATTAGCTCGGAAAGGGAGAACATTCTTAGCTTAAGCAAAGAAAAACGTCAGGCTTTTAAAGATCAAATTACCTTTAAGGGCGCCAGTAAAATGATGCACTCGGCGGTTTTCGGGCAGTTGATTATCATTATTGTTTTTATACCCATTCTCTCCCTCGTTGGCGTGGAAGGCAAAATGTTTCGGCCTATGGCCCTCGTTTTCAGCTTTGCCTTAACGGGAGCGATGCTCCTCTGCTTTACTTATGTGCCCGTAATGGCCTCCTTATTTATTAAGCCGAGTAATTTAGAGAAAAGCACCGTTTCTAGTCGCTTAATTGATTTCTTAAAAAGGTTTTACCGTCCTACTATCGTTTGGGCGATGGATAAAAAAGCCTTGGTATTAAGTTTATCAGCTGCCTTGTTAATTGGCTCTGCATTACTTTTCAATAGTATGGGTGGGGAGTTTGTACCTACCTTGGATGAAGGTGACTTTGTAATTCAGCCCGTTTTAAAAACGGGAACATCCTTAGGCGAAACGGTTAAAATTACCACGCAAATTGAAGAAGTTTTGATGGCCTTCCCAGAGGTGGAGCAAATTGCTAGTCGCATTGGTGCCGCTGAAGTTCCCACCGATCCCATGTCCATGGAAGAAAGCGACGTAATTATAAAACTCAATCCGCGCAGTGAATGGACGAGCGCCGAAAGTAAAGATGAATTGGCCAATGTTTTTAAGGAAGCGCTTTTGGCTAAAATTCCCGGCGTAGAATACGAGTTTACCCAACCGATTGAAATGCGTTTTAACGAACTCATCACCGGAACGCGCTCTGATCTTGCTATTAAAATTTTCGGAGAAGATCTCGATATCCTTTATCAGAAAGCACTTGAAGTAGAAAAAGCGATTCAAAACATTCCCGGAGCGGCTGATATTAGTGTAGAAAAAACCGCAGGGCTGCCGCAGATGTCGGTGAAATACGACCGTGCCAAGCTAGCGGAGTTCGGGATAAATATTGCCGACCTCAACCAAATTATCTCTACGGGTTTTGCAGGTAGTAATGCGGGAAAAGTATTCGAAGGTGAACGCTCCTTCGACCTTGTATTGCGTTTCGATGAAGAACACCGCAATGAGATTAGCGATATTAGAAATGCTTCAATTATGGCGGCCAATGGCGAACATTATCCTTTAAGTGAGTTTGCTGAAATCAAATACGCCTTAGGACCCGCTAAAATTTCACGCGACGACACCAAACGCCGCATTGTAATTGGGGTGAACGTACGTGGTCGTGACTTAGAATCGGTGGTAATTGATGTTCAAAAAACCATTGCCGCGAAAGTAGAATTACCAACGGGTTACACGGTTGACTATGGTGGTCAATTTGAAAACCTCAGAGCAGCCAGCAAACGTCTGATGATTGCCGTTCCTATCGCCCTATTGCTAATATTCTTCTTACTCTATTTTGCCTTCAATTCGGTAAAAGAGGCACTCATTATTTACAGTGCCATTCCTTTATCAGCAGTGGGTGGTATCTGGCTGTTATATCTTAGAGATCTACCTTTTAGTATTTCTGCTGGGGTTGGTTTTATCGCCTTATTCGGTATTGCGGTGCTTAATGGCATTGTGCTTATCGAGGAGTTTAAGGAGCTTAAAGCAGATGGGATTATTGATATGAAAGAGCGCATTATTAAAGGAACTCAGGCTAGATTACGTCCTGTTCTTTTAACCGCATCTGCAGCAGCATTAGGCTTTTTGCCGATGGCTATTTCTACTTCAGCTGGGGCAGAAGTACAACGACCATTGGCCACGGTAGTAGTTGGTGGGCTAATATCGGCTACGGCGCTTACGCTGATCGTATTACCTATTCTGTATGCCATTTTCGATTCCAAAAAAATTGTTTTGAAAAAAAGAAAGAAAAAACATTATCAAACGGGCCTCTTGGCGCTATTAATTGCGCTTCTGCCTTTGAGCGGCTTTGCCCAAAATAATGGCCCGAGCTTAGAGGAAGCGGTTGCCATTGCGTTAAAAAACAACCTAAAACTTAAAGCCTCTGAGTTAAGTAGTATGGAAAAACAAAAGTTGATTGCCACCGCTTTCAACTTTGAGAAGACCAATGTTTACTACAATTTCGACGAGAACAATATTGCGCCCAACAATGCCGCCCTCTCGGTTTGGGGGGTGCAACAAAACTTCAGCTTTCCTAGTACTTATGGAGCCCAACGTGGACTTAAAAAAGAGGAATGGAGAGAAGCCCAACTGGAGTTTACTTGGCAAGAAACGGCACTTGAAGCGGCGGTTTCGGCGGCTTATGTTAAAGTAATTTACTGGCAGAAACAAAGGGATATCGCCGTATTTATCGATAGCCTTTATCAGAAAACCGCCCAGTCTGCTGCTCTTAGTTTCAAGGCGGGTGAAAGTGATTACCTCACAAAGATTACGGCAGAAAGTAAGGCCCACCTTACAAATCTACGGAAAGTGCAAGCTTTAGCCGACCTCGAAAAAGCTAGCATGGATTTGCAAAAACTGTTACAGGCCGACTCGGTATTAAAGGTGCCCCAACAAGATATGCCTATGTTGAATATAAATCTGAGTGATAGCTTAGCAAACAACCCGAGTATTGCCCTGGGTATGCAAAGGGAAAAAATTCAGCAAAAGCAAATTTCCCTTTCGCGCAATCAGCTTTTACCCGATTTGCAAGTAGAGTACTTCCAAGGAAATAATGCACTCGCTCCAACTGACATTTACCAAGGCTTTCAGGCGGGTATTAGTATTCCACTGTGGTTTGGTGCCCAAAGTGCCCAGATACGATCTCAGAAAATTGCTTTGCAAAAAATTGCAACCCAAAACGAAAACTTAATGATCGAAATGCGCAGTGAAAGAGCTCAGCTTTTTAAAGAAATTTATAAATGGAAAATGGGGATTGATCACTACGAAAATGAAGGTAAAGATATCAGTGCCAATATTATTAGGCACGCCGAAATTGCCTATCAGAAAGGGGAAATCAACTTTATTGAATATTCCCTTCTCTTAGAAAATGCCCAAGAAATAAAAACAAATTACCTCGATAATTTAATGGCCTATAATCTTAGTGTCCTTAAGCTCAATTACCAGTTAAAATAAAAAGAATGAAAATTTCCACTCATACTATCAAGTGTTCTCTTTTAGCCTTCATTCTCATCGGCAGCTTTGCTTGCAGCGAAAACACGCCCGAAGAAGACGCTATTGAAGTAGCTAGTTCTACCAAGGAATTAGTGCTTTCTGAATTACAATTTAAAACGGCCAATTTGCGCATTGGCCCCGCCAGAACCCAAGTTTTTAAAGAGCATATTAAGGCACGTGGCGTTTTAGAAGCTTCGCCCGAAAACATGGTAAGCATTAGTAGCTATTTTAGTGGTTATGTAAAAGAAACCTCTCTTTTAGCGGGACAAAAGGTTCGAGCCGGTCAGTTGTTATTCACCTTAGAAAATCCTGATTACCTATTGGTGCAGCAAGACTTTTTAGAAGCACAAAGTATGCTGAGCTTTTATAAAAACGATTACGATCGTCAGAAGTCATTGCTTGCTGAGAATGTTAGTTCGGAAAAGAAATTCCTTCAGGCAAAAGCCGACTATGAAGTTACCGCCGCGCGCTATGCTTCCTTAAAGCAAAAGCTGAAATTGATGCATATTAATGCCGAAAACTTAAGCCCAGAAAACTTAAGTAGTACTATTAAAGTGACTGCTCCTATTGACGGTTTTATCAGCAATGTAGCCATTAGCCGAGGTCAATTTATTAGTCCTAATGAAAGTGCCGTAGAAATTGTGAATACGCATGATTTAAAATTAGCGCTCACGATTTATGAAAAAGATCTTCCTAAAATTGCTTTAGGCCAAGAAATGAGTTTCAAAATGGCAAAATATCCAAACAAAGTCTTCAAAGCCAATATTGATCTAATTAGCCCCGTAATTGATTTAGACAAAAGAAGTGTTTTGGTGCACGCCTCCTTAACTAAAGAAAGTCAGGCACAAGACCTTAGTCCGGGTAGCTATTTGGAAGTATCCATTATTAACGATAGCACAAGTTTATACTCGCTCGGCCGAGAAGCATTGGTGCAAAAAGGTACATACTACGAAGCCCTAGTATTGGATAAAAAAGAAGGCAATCAATATATTTTTAAGATTGTAAAATTGAAAATTACCGCTAGTAATGAAGATTACCTAGGCTTTTCTTTGCCAGCCGAATTGATAGACAAGCAATTCTTGCTCAACGGTACTTTCAGCTTACTGGGAGAATAAGGAATTGTTAATTCTTGCTGCTTAGCAAGGGCTAAGAACTTTGGCGGGAGAATTGCTACTTTAGCCCTAACCCTAAAGGAATGCTCATTCTCTCTATGAAGCATATTTATACTTTCTTATTTTTTGGCCTAAGTCTATTTTTAGCGCCCTTAAAAGCGCAAAATGAGGTGGTCACAATTGAATGCTATGGCCCTAGTCTTAGTGAGCTCTATACCATGTTTCATTCTGATCTGGTTATTTACGGCCAAGTCGTTTTAAACCATGGCCCCTTTACGCAATTTAAAATTATAGAGCTTATTAAGCAAGATGGCCTTTGGTTCGCAAAGGGCGACACGGTTAATATTTTTATAGATGACGCTGCTTTACAAAGAGTTTTATTAGAAAAACCCGACTATCAAATTAGCAGGATTTCCTTAAAGCTAGGGACTAAACATTGGCAATTAACATCGGGGACCGTTTATAGCTTAGAGCCATTGAAACTGGGCCAAAACATTGACATGCTTGATCAGGTTATCACCTTGCCCGCCAAGCCTAGAGCAAGTGCGCAAATCCTACAAGAATTTTTAAGCACCTATAAAACAAGCTTCTCCGAAGGGATTCCAGCCCAATTAAAAATTAGCGCAAAGGACTTAGAACGTTTAGAAAAAACGAATCCAATTATTGCTCTTTTCGAAAAGCAAGAGCGAAAATTTCTCAACGAACCTGATATTCCCGAAGAAGTTCTGAAGGAGCAAATTTATGCCGCCCAAGCAGTTGCATTAGATACTAATCCGCAGATTGTATTGGAACCTCAGTTGCTAGATAGTAGCCTCACTTTGCAAGATATCATACACATCAACGACTTTATACCTGAAGATGAGAGTGATAGCGACACAAGAGTACGGGTAATAATTAAAATTTTTATAGACAAAGAAGGGCGAGTTTATAAAACGGAACTGCTACGAGGCTATCGCAGCGATTATGATAATTACGCTTTAAACTGGGCTAAGCAGAGTGGACCTTGGCAGCCTCTTATTCAGCAAAATAGAGTGCGAAAGGGTTATTTTAATTTACCATTTTACTTTAAAAATAGTCATGCTAAGTAAAATCCTAGTTTCACTCCTTCTGCTGCTAAGCATTAGTTTACCCAGCCAAGCTTGCTCCTGCATAGGACCAACTACTTTTTTAAAATCAGTTACTAGTCATGGCTTAGAACTAAAATTTATTGGTATCGACAGCTTAACCCGGGAAAATCATCTCGGTGATAAATATAAATCTGCGGTTAAGAAGTTAGTCTTAATTGACCTTTGGTGGCAGCCTGAAGATGCCGCAAACACAAACCTTTACGCCAAAATTAATTTATTAGACACCCTGTACCTTTTAGAAGGAAATGGTGCCAATTGTTTGGGTTTTCTTCCCGATGCAACGCAAAATGAGCATTATCTTATCAGCCTCGACCTGAGCGTATTTGCGGAAAGAATTTCAGATAAATTTTCGGAAGTCAAAAAGCCGATTATTAGTACCAGCCTCTGCACGGAACCTATACTTTGGTTGGATGGCGATCGGGCCAAAGGTCACATTAGTAAAAACAAGAAATATCGTAAACGTGCTTTCGCAGATAGGTTTTTTAAGTTTGCTCAACATTACCGCGAGAAATCCTACCAATTTGAGGAGGCCAGTTTTGGCCGTAAATACTACGATTTTTGGTCGCAAGCTGGAGAAAGAGCAGCCAATTTCTTTTTGAAAGTATTTTCAAATAAAGGTAATTACTTCGAAGGTGGGCAAAATTGGTCTCGCAAGCGATTGCGCAAGATGGTCTTAAAAGTGCGGGCCGAGCAAAGTGCTTAATTCCCTCTAATCTTCTTGATTGCTTCAAAGTGATGATTGGTATGCCAATGCACGAAATAGAGAATTTCACGGATAGTGAGCTTCCCTAATAAAGGATGAGCCAAAAGGTAATTGTCTAACTGCGCTTCCGACCATTTCCGCTCTACAATCTTTAAAAATTTTAAGCTTAAAGCTTGATAAGTTCCTTCTAAATCTTGCGTTCCTAAAACAAGATTCTCATTAGCTTTATAAATCTCTGGCGCCACAGCGGGACCTTGTGCCTTTTCATGATAACGCTGCACTAGCGCGTCATAACTTCGACCAGGCCGATTAGGTTTCCCAAAGCCATAACGCAATAAAAATTTAGGCTTTGACAAGGCTTTGTTAAGCGGGATCAAGACTTTATTAAGATGATCGATATTTTGATTAACCGACCATTTACCATTGAGATCAGCACTTTTTTCCTCCTTTGATAAAGGGGCCAGAAATTCGCTGATTTCGGCATTAAGTTCTTGATACATTTTTATAATCTCCCCCTTCTTCATCTCGGTACTAAGCTTTTATTTGTAGTGCATAATTGTAAAGCAATCCCTCTAAACTATCTCGGTCGAAAATAGCACCTTTAATGCGGTTCTGATTGGGATCGATATTAAAATTGAAGGCCTGACTAAAATTTGCTTTTTCCAACAGAGTTTGCGAAAAAATGGCGCCTCTTAAATCGCTCGACTCAAAGTTGGCTTCGTTTAATTTAGCATCGCTAAAGTCGACTTCAGCTAAATTACAATTTCTAAACACCACCCCTTTTATAAGGCAAGCATAAAAGGATGAATGCTGCAAGTTACAGCCTTCAAAATGGGGGCTGAAAGCAAAGTCACTGCAAGTTTCAAAGGCCAAGCCCAATAGTTTACAATCCTTAAAATGACAATTCTGAATCGCTGTTTTTAAAAGCTTAGCTCCACTGAAATTGCAAGCTTCGAAATGGCAGTCGGTAAAACGGCAAGCGCTAAGATTAACCTCACTGAAATCGCAATTACTAAAGTCGCATTCTTCAAAATCTCCTGGTAAATCCAGGTAGTCTTTGAAATTTACAGCATTAAACTGCTCATCACTGCGATACTCATTCATTACTAGGCACACTTTTTAAAAATTGTTCCTCTCCCCCAACTATGGGAATACTGATTTGAGAATGCTCTAAATCCAAGCTAAGTTCAGTACCCGGTTTAGGGTGTAGGGTAAATTCTTGATCACTGGAAAAAACCACTAAGGCTAATTGTTGCCCCTTAGGTATTATTTGATCATCGGGATTGAGGTAAAAATGCAGGGTGTGAAATTCACCTTCTTTAAGCTCCGAAGTATGGGAGATGCTTCGATAGTTTTGCGGGTCGGCCCAGCCGCGGCTAATTATATTGGCAGTAATGGGCAAATCTTCTTCATTTTGCCAAGGCAAAGAAACCAAGGCCACGGAAAGGTTTGCCGCCGTTTTGTTTAAAATAGCGATTCGTAAATCCACCTCCATTAAACCCGAAATATGTAAGTCTTCTTGTAGAGTGAAAGTGCGAAAGACTAGGCGGTTTTTTGAGGAGGCATTTTCGGCCAATTCTTGCAGTGTGATATTGAAATCATCAATCCAAGTCATTTTTCCGCTACCGCCTTTCAAGCCAAGATTACCATTCTGATCCTCTTCCTGACTCAATTTTAAAACCACATCCTTGGCTTGCGGATTGGGAAAATCTGCATAAGCGGTTGGCTCTTGTGGACTATCGCTTTCACGTACGATCCAAGCACGTGGCTCCTCTTCTACTCCATTTTCAATGCCAAATAAATAACGAGTAAACCAGCGATTGCATAGTTGCATAGGAGGCTCGCCGCCGTGACCAAATTGGTGGGCGTAAAACATGGCTGGCAGGCCCATTTCCTTGGCCTTTTGATAAATGCGATAGCTATGTTCTGGCATTACATTCCAGTCGTTAAAACCATGCGACATAAGTAAAGCCGCTTTCATATTATCCATTTGCAGGAGCAAGTCGCGTAATTCCCAAAAATCGTTGAAGTCACCCGACTCACGGTCCATACCGGCTCGCAAGATGCCCTCTCGTACTCTTTCATTATTAGCTGCTCTTTTGGCGGGATCTCCGCTATGAATGAAGTCGTACAATACATCTATATCTTCCCCTAAATAACCACCTGGTGATCGCACTAAGCCATGCGAACGATAATAGTGATAAGGAGAAGTATTGGGAGCAACGGGAATAATAGCTTCTAGCCCATCTACACCAGTGCAGGCCGCCGCTAAGGCTAAAGTACCATTGTAGGATGTGCCAATCATTCCTACCTTACCAGTAGACCAGAAAGCTTGTACCTTTTCCTGACTTGTAAGGCTGGTGTAACCATTGTCTTTACCCGCTAACCATTCTATCACCGCTTTGGGCGCTAGTGATTCATTTTCACCACCTACTGTGGGCGCGCCTTCCGACAGACCTGTTCCGGGCGAAGCCGAGTGTACGACGATAAAACCACGTGGCACCCACTTCGCCACATGAGCGTTGGAAATAACAGGTCTATTAATGCGGGCTTTAACTTCGGGATGAACGCGCTCAGGGCCGATTTCGCCTAACTCGTGATTTACTTGCCAAAATAGACCATCTACGTCGTCCGCCACGCCACAGAAATATGGGCTGGTATTATAGATTACCGGCAGTTTTAAATCACCGTTTTCCGTTTGGGCTGGTCGGGTAACCGAAACATGCATACGGTCTAATTTTCCATCGGCATCGCTATCGAATTCGGTTTCTACCCATAGGTCGTGACGAATCCAGTCTTTCGCTTTCGAAAAGGCCGCTACAATTTGAGCCTCCCCATTTTCAAAAAAAGGCTGGGCCGATTCATCACTGCTAAGTTGCTCTTTTTGAGCGCTTAGATGCAGGGAACCAAGAGAGAGAAGGAATATAAAAAAGGTGTTTTTAAAGTGGGAAATCATGCGCGAAATTTAGCAGGGGAAGTTAAGAAAAAGACAGGGGATTAAAATGAGTTTAAGGTAGTTTTGAGTTTGGTGCTTTCTAATATATATGAAGGCCTATGCAGCAAGTTCGAAGCTTAAAAAGAATTCCATGGTGATTTGACAATTGTGGATATGGCATCGTTTAAAGTCTAAATTATTTTATCGCATTCCATAAATGGATAAAGATAATACTCCAAGAGTGAGCAGAAATATCCAAAACGAATAAAACCCTTTAAAGCCATCTTTGGCCCAGTGATAGATATTTACGAGCAACCATCCTATCAATAAAGCGCAATACAACAACAAGGAGAGGCTAATAATCCAAAATATGGTATTCCCAAAGCCTGTCCAGGTATAGTCCCTGATATAAACTAAGATGCATAAGAGTAAACTCGCAAGAAATAACCTTAAGTCTTTTTTTAATCTTTTTCGACTTTGAATGTCGGCCATTGTTAGATCTTGTTTGCTTGATATGAAACAGAGGGTGAATGGGTAATTTACTGCTTTTCTTTTTTTCTTCGCACATCAAACCATTTCAAACGTGAGCCCCGCCTTAGCGATTGCAGCGAAAAGCCCACAGCGAGGGACGAGCGAGGACTTGCAGCGGAAAGCGCGACCCGCAGGGGAAGGCCCAAAAAAAAACCACTTTCGTAAAAAAATGGTTTAAGTTTTTACTCCTTTTCAAAGTTATAATCGCGTTCTACCTTAGCAATTCTTGTTTTAAAAGTTTGATACCACTCACTTCTACCCTTCTCTTGAGCAATAGAATGTTGGGCATTTTCGCGCCAATTTTTAATCGACTCTAAATCGCGCCAATAGGATACCGTGATACCGAGTTCATTTCTAGCGCTTTCAATTCCTAAAAAGCCATCTTGCCGCTGGGCCAGTTTTACCATGGCATCGGCCATAGCCGCATAGTCTTGATTTTCACTGGTGATAGTCGATGTGAAAATAACGGCATAATAGGGCGGCGATGGGGTTTTGGCGATCATTTGATTCTTAAAGTATTGAGGCTAAACTCTTAGTTTTAATTTCTAGGTAATTCAGTTTTATTTAGATGCCGCGCCTACCTATCGAAGCTCTTCCACTCCATTGGCATGCAAGGCAAAACGTCCTTTCTCGCGGGCATGCGCCACCTCTTTCTCACCCCAAGGCCAGCCGCCAAATTGCGTTCTTTGATACTCCTCAAAAGCCTCACGAATTTCTTGATCGGTATTCATTACAAAGGGTCCGTATTGAACCACGGGTTCGCCAATGGGCTTGCCTTCTAAAATTAAGAGATACGTATCAGCCGCGCCATTTTTAAGCTGAATGTCTGCGCCTGCTTCCGCTTCAATTATACTTTGTACTGTGACCTGAGTATCTTCTACTTGCAGTGATTCACCCTTGTAAAAAAACAAGGAGCGCGTGGCTTGCGGATTGGTTTTGGGTAAAGTCCACTCGGCCCCTACTTCCATTTTAACGGTGTAAACTGCTACGGCGTTTGCAGGATTAGCGGCCCAAGAATCGGGGGTGGAGTCTAAGGCTTTCAGCGCTCCTATTTGCCCAGCAATTATTTGCACTTCGGTAGATGCGCCCGAAGAATCATTATGTCTTAGAACGGGTATGTCTTCGTTCCAAAGCATTTTAAAATGGGGTTCTACCATTTTCGATGCTCTGGGCAGATTGAGCCAAATTTGAAATATTTCTAAAGGATTATCACTATTTTCATTTACCAAGGGAAACATTTCGGAATGCTGCACCCCTTTACCAGCGGTCATCCATTGCACATCCCCCGCCATAAAACGACCAGCAGCCCCAAGAGAGTCAGAATGATCTACTACCCCTTCTTTATTAATGGTGATGGTCTCAAAACCACGGTGGGGATGAAATGGAAAACCGGGTATCGAACTACCATGGTACATTCGCCAGTCTTGGCTAGGACTAAAATCTTGACCAATATTTCTGCCGCGCAAAAGTTTTTCATCGGGGCCCATTTGCGCATTGCCCGCTGGATATTCGTCGCGATGATAGGCGCAAAATAGAAAGGGATCTTGGGTTTTCCAGGGAAAGCCCAGTGGTATAATGTTTTTGATTTTTTTCATAGCTACTAATTGAAAGGCTAAGATGGGAGGAAATGTTTAATGTAGCGTGATTTCAGGGGAGGAATGCAACAAAATGATTAGTGCTCTGACGGACATCAAAATAAAGAGCGACCAGTAGAATACCTTAAAACCTCTTACAATCAAATCCTGCTGTCTCTTCAAGCAATTATTTGATGGGTTCATTAAAACGACTTTCTTTACTGCAAAAGGCACTATATAACGATTCCAGAGATAGACGCTTAATCCAAAATAAAGTATAAATGAGATTTTTTCCATGATGAATTTTCCTTCAGGATTCTGAAAAGATCATTTACTCAATACCTGGCTTTTAAAAACGGCTGTTGGCCATAGTAGTTCCCATTATTTTCCCAAAGTTGTAAATAATAAATAGCCGCTGCCCAATATCCGATTGAAATACCTTCATGCGCTTTAATGCTTCCTTCTTGAAGCGGCCGACCTAAGGCATCTACAATGCGGTAATCTAATTCGATGTTAGGATTTTCCAGAAAGAGTTTAATCTGATTTGCATCTGCATTATAATGCACATTAAAAGGCTCATTTCCGACTAAAGTTTTAGTTCTTCCATTTTTGTCTAAATAAACTAACACTGGCTGATAATAGGAGGGAGCGTTTCGTTTTTGACTTCCTAAGAGGTAGAACCCCCCTTTGGTGTCGCTTAGACAATCCCGAAAAATAAAACCTGGCATCTTAGTCATTAGAAGGTAGTTCCTTTTCTCAATAATCCCGCTTCTCGAGCGAAATAAAAATAGGGTATCTGCGCTATAAAACTGCCAATCGATAAGCTTCTCAGATTCTTTTGTAGCGGGTAAACTGCTTACATTTCCATCAAACTGTGTGTAGTCATTACCAGCTAATCCCCTTTTTTGGAAATATTTAAAAATTGGAGAACAATCAAAATAAGTGGAATCATTGAGGGAGATCGAGAGCTGATATACCTTAGATTTCTCTTCGTTGTAAAAAAACTGGTCAATTCCTCCATCATAAAAGCTTCTGCGCAAATCCTCCAGATTAATGCTGGAACCAAAATCGCTAAAATTGCCTAAGCTTAAACTAGGATCAACAAAGCTACTGTCGATAGTAAATTTGCCTCGACTAAAGCGAATACGGCGATCATCTTTAAGTAGCTCCCATTGTTTCTCAGATTCCAAATAATGCAAACCAGCATCATAAAACTTAGGCTCTAAACGAATTGAATCCAAAATATGAAATTGCCCTTTCTCGGGCTCTAAAACCGTTAAATAATAGACCGTATTAGTATCATGCGCCACAAAGTTAAATGAGCTAGAACTGTCATTCTCTTGAACTAAAGGTTTTGAATGGAGAATAAATATGGAATCTTGCTTAAAGTGTAAAAAACTGGAAGCGATGCGATTGGGATAAACACTCCCTTCAAGTCCTCCATTTAAATTCCATAAGGTCCATGTTGGGTAAGAACTAGATCCGCCACCCGGACCATTCCGAATGAGAATTTTATTTTTCTTGAATTGATAAGCCTTCACAGGCGTGGGATTGCCAAAAGCATTTCGAAATGCTAAACTTTGATCGTCTCTTGGTCTGTAAAGGGTAACGGCTTGCTCAAAAGTAAATCCGCCAACTCCAAGCCAAATCTGTATTTGACTAGAGTCCGCCCCGTATTGCAATTTCTGAGGACTATAAGACTTATACTGACCAGGAAGGAGCTGAGGCAGTATAACAGGGCGCACAAATCCCTGAGCCCATATTGAGAAGGAAAATAATAAAAGGCCAAATATTCGCAATAATTTGCGCATTTTAAAATACAGATTAGCGCTCTAAATTACGAAAAAATGGGAGTTTAAAAAGCGAGGATTCTGAGAGTTAGAATAATGAAGAAACTAAAACCTGAGTCCATTATTTCTCGAAGAGAGTATAAACCTGAGTTCGGCGTAAAATTAAGCCTCAGAACTCTTATAAATAGTGGGTTTTAAGCCGAAGCGCTGAAGCAATAGCGGGCTATTGCGAAGGGCTAAGGCGCCAAAAACTGCTTTTTAGAAGAGGCTTACAAGTTTTTTCCAATAAAAGCGAAAATCCTGCATCTAGCTCATTTGCTGTAGCCAGCTACAGTTGCACGATCTAGGCTAGCCTTTTCTTTTTATTGAAAATCTGAGGTTATAATCTTAAGTCGAACTCAGGTTATAAGCTATGAATCGATTCACTCTAAGAAAATGCCATTTACTGCAACATTATTTTCCTGAAAGGTCCAAAGAGGAAACCTGATTTCTCTCTTATTGGTATCATTGACAGAATGAATTTTGGTTTGACTAGAAAATGATAATCAATATTTATGAAAGCCTCATATTCATGTGGTGCACTGCGGTTTGGCTGTAAGCAGTAGCGTCCCGAAGGGCGCTATTGCCTAAAGGTGTTGTTGTAATTCGTTATTTTTCAAGTATTTTCTTATAAGAATCAAGAAATCCATTTCCAATATTTTTACTCCCGAAGTTGCGCAGAAAGAATCCAAGGAACCCTGAAGCTTTATGGTTGCTAATTTCTATCTGAAGTTCAACTTTGTCATCTTTTATCTCAAACTTTTCGACTATGTGGGAGTTGGTCGTTAACGCCCTGGTTATATATTCTTCGTCTAATTCGATTATTATTTTACTTTCCAATCTGTTTACTGAAATGTTGGTCCTTTTCATAGTTCCTTCGTTTGTCGTAATTGTCACAAAGTCGTTTCCTTGTTCAATTAGTTCAACAGCTGTCACACCAGGATACACACTTATCAGTCGTTTATAGTGCTCACCCAAATTTTCGAATGATCTATTTACATCTTCTAGGTTGCAATCAATCGTAGTTGATTTTTGAAACCAAATTTCATCTCTTGTATTATCCATAACTACTCCTGTTAATAATAGAACAATGGGTATCAAGATTAAAAGTATTTTCTTTTTCATTGTTCGGTTCTTTTTAATGAATTACAACGCTTTGTGTATGAAGCGTAGTGGCGATTAGCTGCTATGATTTCATATACATTGTTAGCGGTTCGTTTTTATTATTTGTTTTGGTCGGTTATACAATTTGTAAGAAGTAAATATTATCCACAAGAAATAAAGTGCAAAAACTATTCGCTGTCCGACTGCAGGTGTATTAGGGAATATAAATCCCCACCCTCCGAATAGTATAGTTAGCCAGGTGAATATTAATGTTGGTTTAATCGTTTTTGTCCAATATTCTGTTTTTTTCATCAATTTGGGATAAGTAAATGCCCCAAGTAGAAAGAATATATAACTGCCAAAACTTCCTATCATATGAAGCAGCATTGTTGTTGATTGTTTATTCTCAAAATCGCCAGGGAAAACTCCAGAAAATGACATAAATAATCCACTTAACAAAATTCCATATAATGGGATCTTGCTCGAATTTTCAGGTGCCAAATTCTTATAAAGTCCGTATCCAAAGATTGCAATTAAAATTCCCGGAATTATGTATCCCAAAACATTCCAAAACCATTTATTAGGAGCATCTATGGAACCGAGTTCGCTTATTGCTTTTGTCAAAAAACTATATTCTGGTCTTTGATTAGCCATTATAAAATAGGTCATCCAAAATACAACTGGTGTTAAAAGTCCAATAATTGAATATTGTTTATTTGTCATTTTAGCACTTGACATTTGAACTCAGGTTTTTCTTTTTTAATAACCGCTAACGGTTCTCAGCTATACGCAGGCAGGGATTTTAACCACTGAACTTCCTACGAAGAACTGAACATCAAATTTACCACTTTCCTGTCCAACGAAGCACGAAACCCCTGCTTGCGTATAGGTGATGTTATCGCTTCGGTGTTCTTTTTCGTCCGATGGTTTGTCGGTCGTTTTTGTCGTGCGGTGGGGCAGACACACTCTTTGCCAAGCTTTGGTTTGAGCGTTTGCTGGTGCGGCTTGGCAATGTGTGTGGCTGTGCATAGGCTAGATTTTTACTTTAAAAACCCTAATGACTCTTGTCCAATTAGTTCCATTCCATTCTCCTTTTCGCTCTGTTACCGATTGTATCAAATCAAAACTGTCATAGTTCTCAAAGGCTTCAACAAAGTCGTCAAGTCTTTGTGTTTTATAATCGGAAACGAAAGGACTAACACAAATGAAATAATTTAAGCCTGAGAAATTTTCCTTTATCTTCAATATCAAATCAGTCATTGAGAAGAAATCTATATCCAAAATATTTGAAAATAGTTGGATTTTAGTATTCGTTGAAATGGGCGAAAAATCGTCTTTATTCAAAGAGTCTAAGTCTTTATTTATTGTATAGATACCTGAGGATTTATTGAATTTTCTTATATGAAGGGATGCTCTTTTTAAGGCTATTTCTGAAGGTTCAATTAGCGTTATTGCTTCAATTTCAGTTGTTTCAGCTCTATCGTTTAGGTATTCTAGAAAGCAAACAGAAGCCAACCCTTGACCACATCCCCAA
Source organism: uncultured Schleiferiaceae bacterium (assembly GCA_963977415.1). Lineage (GTDB taxonomy): Bacteria > Bacteroidota > Bacteroidia > Flavobacteriales > Schleiferiaceae > Croceimicrobium. The sequence goes on from CAXBOS010000014.1 coordinate 96,553, forward strand.
TCATATATTTCAATTTTTGAAGTTAAGTTTTCACTTGATAATGCAGAAAATGCAGACATTACTTTAGCATAATGCATCTTCCCATAACTGTTTATATATGCAAGCAGTTGATTTTGTTCTGTAAGAACCTTAACTCCCCTTTGTAGAGAATAAAAAATATCATCACTTGCCACATTTGCGTATAAGTTTGCACATAGATTTCTTATTTCTAAAAACCTATCTTGTATAGAATCAAGCATTTGGGAGTATTCTGTATCTAGTTCTATTAGATGTGAGCTAACATCGAATGGTAGAAATTCACGAGACCTTTCTAATAATAAATCTAATTTTCGATGGATAGAGTTATAAACTTGATGTATGTCATCTATATTTTCATTTAGCAATTCAATGATGGTTGAATGAACCAAAAATTTCTTATCATCTACTGATAAATTTTCTAAAAGTAAAGCTCTGAATTCTTTAACTCCATTTAGGTTTTGATTGCCAAAATTTTGAAGAACTTCAGTATAAAAGTGAACCAATGTTGCAATTACCTTTTCTTCACTATCTTCTTCGTGAAGGAAACTAAATGTTAATAGATCGATAATTTCAGGCATTCTATTAGAATAGTCTGAAATTCTTCTAATGCCAACAAGGAACTTAGAAGATGCTTCCAATCGACTTCCTATTGATATGTTTTTTCTTTTACATAGGTTATATAAATCTTGAAATTCTCCGTGATATCCAAATCTTTCTGAAAAATCCAACAGGGATAAAACAAATAATCTGTTTTTATTATTTGTAAAATCCAAATTCCTATAAATTTTGTAATATGGCAATATGTAACTTGCAATCTTTTCCCTATGCTTTAATAAGCTATCATAACTCTGACTTATGAAAAAATCATAAATCAATGTTGAATTATTGCCTATGAAATTTGACAGTTGGTCAGAACTATTTGAAGAGTTAATTACATCATCAATTACTGCCATATTTAAAACTCTTTTTTCAAAATATCTCTGATTAAATCGTCTTTTAATTTTGACGCGGGCTTCAATTTATAATCTGAAATAATAGATTTTAGATCAGATACTTTCAATGCCTTTAATTCCTTTTCCCTTATCTTTCTCTTGATTTCAATATTTTCATCAGAGAATAATGAACCTGAAAAGCTTTGGTTATATGAATCCTTAGGCTCACTTACTACACTTTCGCTGTTTGATTCGATTGTATTTGAATCATTCAAATCTTTATTTTCAATTGTGCTTACAGTGTTTTCATCATTCTCTGTCTTTGAGATGCTTTCTTTTACTGCTTTGATATTATTTTCTGTATTCTGTTCTGATGACTTGCTCTCAATATGAAACTCTTCCGTTTCTTTCTTGTTTGTACTATGTGAATTAAAATCATCTAATTTTTTCTGAAGCTGTTCAATAGTGTTTTGATTATCTTCTAGCTTACTTGAAAGTTCCGCGATTTTATCCTTATATATTTTGGTTTCACTTTCATACTCTGATGCCGATTTTTTTGATGTTTCAGAGAAAATGAATTGAGAGTACTCTTTAAAAAATTCATCATATTCACTTTGTAGTTGCCCTTTAAATAAGTTAGTGTCTAAGGGTAAAAATTTCGGAAGTGATTTTGAAAGATTTTTTGAAATGATTTCAAATAGTCTATTCCTTTTTTCCAATGATATACGAAATAATTCGATAAAGAAGTCTTCTTTTTTTTTAAGAATGATTGTTTTGTCTAAAACTTGGTATGTTACAAATTTTGACCTATTAATTCCTTGATCTTCTGCTTTATGACACCAATTATCTATATATGAATAAGAGCTTGATTGCGATTTATTATTGAACACAAATTGATAAATGCTTTCAATTGTATAATAGTCAATTTTCGAATCCAGTTTGAACTTTATCAATGCTTCAAAATTCTCAGTCTTGTATTTATTCCTAAATGAAGAATATCCCTTATTGATACCAAAAATTAAGGAGAGACCTTCTTTTCTTTTTTCATTAAAATTGCCTGATACTAAATCAGAAATAAAAGAATCAGCTTGTTTTCTTTTACCGGGTCCATAAGTGTCTAGAATTGAAACTAAATAGGTTTGTGTAGTTTCAGGTATTTTGTCAATCTGAATAAGTCCATTTTTAGTTTCAATTTTAACATTATCCTTGCTAGCATATTTTGCAACAATTTCACTTGTGATGTCTGAATAGATTGTGTCGTGAAAATTTTTGAATTTACCATTGTCTGTAAATGCAAATTCAAATGCATTTTCTATTTCAACTCCTTGGTCATTTAGTATTTGATGAAAATGCTTATTGATATTTCCTAGAGTTTTAAAGTAGTGGGTTGGATAATTTTGAAAATCTTCCTTTCCAATTTTCATTAATGCAAAGCCACCCATTATTTGATCAAATTTCTTTAAATAGTGTTTCCAATCAACCTGAGTAGGTTTGGTAACTAAATTCTCTAATTCATCTGTAGCTATAGGCTTGTCTTCAGATAGTTTTAATATTGTGTCAGGGATAAATGCCGCACCACTTGTTATATTAAATACAGTATTTGTTTTTTGCTCCTTTTCTGCGAAATAAATTCCCTTGATGCGTGAAATTGGTATTGGCATATCAAAAAGGAAAAAATTATCTGAGATTTTCTTTGGCATTTCTTCCTTTTCATCAAAAGCAATTTCTATTGAGCAATTTGATTCAGTTGTGAATTTACTTGATGATAGTAGAAGGATGTTGTTAAACTTATTTTGAAGGTCTTGATTTCTATTTTCAATGTAGTTGGCTGGTGCAATGATTCCGCTACTCAAATAATGAGCAAGGTTCATTGACTTTATCGGTAGGAAGTATGTTATTTTCATTTTACTCAATTGTTATTGTTTGTCGATTACCAATATTTGGATAACCGTTTCTGCAAAGTAAGAACAAATTTGTCTTAGCTCTTGTAAACGCTACATAATAGTCATTTTCCGTTACAACGTTCGGCCTGTTTGCAATATTCCACGAATAGCTGTCAAACTCTGGAATAATAACTGTGTCAAATTCTGTTCCTTTTGAAGACTTAAAAGTTGTTACGTGAACGCCTGAAAGTCCTTCAAAATCTTCATTTTCATTCTGATACTTTGAAATTTCTATATCCGAATCTAAATTCTCTCTGATTAAACTATAAAAAGTCTCAACTTGTGCCGCAAAAGGTACAAGAATAGCAATGTTATGAGTATCACTATTAAAGTCATCTATTATACTTATTATATCGTCTATTTGATTGTCTGCTCCCCAACCTAAATTCACTTTCATAATTGGTCTTAAGCCTGTTTGTCTTGCACCTATAATTGTGTTTTGTGGAATTAGGAAATTCGGAAATACTGACCTTGTAAATTCTAAAATTTCTCTTGAGTTTCTGAAATTTCTGTTTAAGGTAATTTCTTCATTAACGCTAAACCTGTTGTCAGTTGAAAACCAATTTAGTAATTCTCTAAGACTCTCGTTAGATAGGTACATACTTTGTCTCTCGTCCGCACCATAACTTAGTTTGCTGGTATAATTGAAAAATCGTTGAAATTTTGCCTGTTCTATGTCTTGGCCTTCATCAATTATTATTTCATCATAGTTAGTTGCATTATGTGTTAACCACCAAAATACTCTATCAATATTTTCGGCCGCATCTTCATCTTGACTTCTAGCGGAAGCTCTTAAATAATGTTCTAGTGTTTTTGTGTACGTTAATAATAAGCTGTTACTAACACCTGTTGAGTGGTTTCTAATGTGTCTCCACAAACAAACTACGCTTTTTCCTGTTCCTGGACCACCTGCTAATGCTAAAGGGCTAGTTTCGTCAACCGCTCTTTGTTGGTCAATTGTTAATTCAGTGATTAACGGTAGATTAAAGTAGTATGGCATATTATTTTATTACTCTAAAAGTTAAGTTAATCCTTTCGCTTACAGGCTTTTTTGTTTTTGGTATTTGATGTTGCCAAAAGTGTTGAAGCTCACCCAACATTATAAGAAGGCTGCCGTGGGATAATTGAATAGATAGTTTTTCTTTAGTGTGAATATGTCTCAGTTGAAATTCTCGTGTAGCTCCAAAATTCACCGATGCTATAATTGGGTTTTTCCCAAGTTCCTTTTCTGCATCTGTGTGCCAAGAAATTGAATCATTTCCGTTTCGATAACGATTTAGTAAAACGCTATTAAATGAAACATCCGCTTTGGTTTCAACCTTACTTTTAATTTCGAGTAATTCTTTATTCCATTGTTTTGGTTTCAAAGTAATTCCCGAAAACGAGTATGGTTTATCATTATCTCCATACCAAGCTGTTAATCTTGGAAAAAGTAGTTCCTTCCCATACATATTCATTTTTTCTTGTTTCCAATCAATTGTATTTAGAAGCGTTTGAAAATAGTTATCACTCGTAGATTTGTCAAAAAAATTACTGATATGAAGATACTCACCGTTTTGGATTTGTTTCCTTACAGCGTTAGTCTTTGATGAGTTAAATAAGTCCAATTGTTCCATTTTCGAATTTACGGCTTTTTGTGTTGGGAAAATTCAGGCTCTTTTGCTTGCGAAGCGGTCGACTGTGCGTTGGGGCAAGCAAATGTGCCTGAATGTGCGGTTGGCTTTCTATTTCTGTCGTTCATTTTGTTCACTTTCGTTGTCTTTTTACACTGAGCGATAACATCTTTTACCCGTCATTTTTATACGTTTACCCCTTCTATCACCGCGAATAAACCCAATTATCTCGCCCTCAGCAGAAACCTATCTGCCCAGCATTCCAAAACTATGGCATAGAATTACACAAAAGGTTTAACCCCGTTTTAATTGAGCCTAATAGTTCCCGCTTTATGCACCTTTCAAAGCTTCGTCAAACGAAAAGTTTCGTAGTGATTTTGTGAACTAAGCCTAATCCAATAGCTTCCTTGCGGCAGATAAGAAAGGTCTAAATTAAAACTTCGCTCTGCAGGATAGAGCCTTATAAATTTGAGAGAACGCCCATTGGCTTCCAAGACTTCTAAGCGCAACTCTTCTGCAACATTTGCCTCTTTTAATTTGATTTGTACTGCCTCATTGGCTGGGTTAGGAAAGAAATCGGCTATCGCACTCTCCTGCTCATTCAAAGCCATTTTATTGTAATTCCTAGGCCAAACCTTTTCTCTGCGGAAAGGCCCAAAATTAGGGTCGCAGATTATTTCCGCTGCTTTTAGATTTTGAGCAGAAATTAGGGGACTTAAATACTGATTACAGGTTGCTACCATTCTTGCTGTTTGCTGCGGACTGAAGCTTTGCCGACAATAATCGCCCTTGTAATCCATGTGATTGTCGCGGGTGGTAGGGTAATTATTTTTAAGCCCAAGGCATTCATCGCTCGTGCTATGAGCGCAATTCGTACTCATGGCCGAAGTGGCATAGGGCGGTGTGTCTTGAATTCTATCGCCTTGGCCTTGACAATAAGCTTCGAAGACATGAGCTAAACCCAGATAATGACCGACTTCGTGCACCAATACATCACCGTCATTGAGCATACCTGGTTCTGTGTGCAGGTGCTGATGGATTAAAACAAGGTGCTGATAGCGACTACTATAGTTTTGCCAACCGTGAATATCTGTTGCATAGCTGGCGGCATTGCCGTGTTGCGCTGCTTCCGCTATTACTACAATTAAATATTTCTGATGATCAAGACCCGTCATCTGTTGAATGTACTGATCGTTTAGAAAGAGATTAGCGGTAGGATCGCGATCGATATAAAAGATGCCCATCTTCTTTGTTTGTCCTAATGCATCACGCTCTTGTGAAAGCACTACTTGTTCTACAGTGGCTATATCTGTGGCTTGAGGAATAGGCAAGGGTAAATTCGCATCTGCGGAAGCAATACAAAAGCGGATACTTTGCTTAGCATTATTGGCCTGCACTTGTTCAAACTCACGGTTTAACCATTTGAGCTGATACTGCAAATCTTCTACCGAATAGTCGATTTGAATTTTAGGATCGGGATCATTGTCAAAAATGTAAAATACCACCGGAATGACGATATCTTCAACCAAATTCTTGGATTGAATGAAGGGTTGATGAGCATAGCTACTGGTGGTCGTTCCACACCATTGCGCCCCTAAAGAGAGGCTGAAAAAGCATATTAATATTAACGACCCAAGCTTATACCTCATTCTTAATGATGTGTTCTAAATATAGGGCTCAAGATAACAATTTGATGCAAAATACTGCCGCAAACTTTTTGTTTCTGAACCACACTCCATATATCCTCAGGTTCTTAAGTCTTGCTTTAACCAATCACCTTTTTCTAATTCATATCTCCTATCGATGCAGTTGTCTTGTTCATTAAAGAACTCTTTGACTGGCTTCATAAACTTATTTAAGATTTTTACTGAGGCAAGATTAGCGATATTAACATGAGCGCTTAGTTCATCTACCTTGAGTACATTGAAATAAAAGTCCAGCATTCCTCTGCTTAACTCTGTTCCGTAACCTTTGCCCCAATAATCCGTTCGAAAGCGATAACCCAATTCTGGCGTGCCGTTTTCCTCCCTTATAAACATAGCCAAGCCAATCATTTCTGGCTTTCCTTTTTCAAAGACAGCAGCATCACATTTTACCGTTTTTAAATCCTTTAGGTCTAAATAAAGACTGTGCTTAAATCTATCCGTTATTTGATTTTCAGTAAATGGTTTTTGTGGAATATCTGCTAATACTTTAGGATCGGTAAATAGTTCCGCAAAGTAGGTCTTATCCATTGGCTCCAAACGCCTAATGGTTAATCTCTGGGTTTCAAAGAAGATCATTGAGGGAGGCTTATGTCTCGTTAAATAGTCTTAATTATTTCTCTGAAGTATGAATATACGCTATCCGGTGTTTATTATCCGTTGTTACTGTGCGAAGTTTTTACTTTAGGTATATAGCGCCATGCGATGTCGAAAGTGGCTCTTTGTGAAACGGCATTATTAGCATAGACAAAATGAAATTATGATTATGAAAACTTGCATTGATATTTATATAACACTCTAATAACGAGAGTTCTACTCTACAAGCTACAAATTAGCAAAATAAATTCCTTCATGATTCATGAAGCTACTATCCTCGCGATTTAAATCTAATCTTTCGCCCCTAAAGTTGCTGGCGGTCAGTCCCAGTTCTTGATAAATACAGACGGTGGCGGCAAAATCCCAAATACTGCCTCCCCCTTCTTCTTTTTTGGGGAGCTTAAGATAACAAGCGGGACCATTGTCAACCACAGAGATTGCATTTAAAACGGCTCCCGCACCAGTTATTTCGCGGCGCTCCAGTAGTCCTAGTTCCTTTTGTTTGGCGCTAATTAGTGTCTCGATTCGTTCGGCTTGCCTTGTTTCATTTAAAGGCTTATCGCCTACTAAAGTAAAATAGCCTTGCGGAGATTTTAATTCCCAAGGAACTTGGTTTTTAAAGGCGCCCTTTCCTTTTATGGCATGGTAAAGCGTAGCTGTACTGGGATCGTAAACTACGCCAATATAGGGAGTGCCATCGCGGGAAACGAGCGCTATCGAGACCGAAAAACCTGGTCTTTTTTGGATGAAAGCGAGGGTGCCATCCATGGGATCTATGCACCAGAAAAAGTCTTTTATAAAACGACTGCCATCATCGGGGCGCTCTTCCGAGAGAAGGGCGAGATCGTATTCGCTGCAGCTTGGCGCAAGATGCGCAATAATGGCTGCTTCGCAAGCTCTATCTACCACAGTCACTACCTGAGAAGCTTGACTGTTGCCTACTGCTTTTCGCTCTACCGTAACCTCTTCATTAAGATAATCTTCAATGATTTTCCCAGCGGTTAATGCGGCTTCCCTGGCGAGCTGACCTAGTTTCTCGAAATCCATCTTTAGAGGTTTTTAATCACTTCAGCTGTAAGGCGCTCGCTGTAACTGTTAATCTTCCAGTGGCCCGGACTCCAGCCTTTTAAAAAGCGGTGAAAGTCGGCCCAAGCCAGGCGATATAAAGAACGCCATTCTTTTTCCAAATCTTGATTATTTGCAGGCAGCGCCCTTTGTAGTTTTTCGAAATAGCTGTCTAAAATTTTGCCTTCCAATCGTTCGCATTCCTTTTCGTTTAGACAGCTACCAATAAAATACGCGACATCCTTCATACCACAACCGCCGCCTACGTATTGGAAATCTAAGCCCGAGACTGCCCCATCTTGCGCAAAGCAAAAATTAGCCAACTTAGCATCACCATGGACGAAGGTTTTAAATTGGCAAGAATTCAGTTTTTCATCAATGGCCAGAGCGGCTTCTTTGAGTCTTTGATCGGACAAAGCCGCTAGTTCCTGAGGACGAGTTTCTAAATGCCAATAAGTTCCCACTTTCCAAAGGCCTGTGGGTTCTTGTCCGAGATAACTCGCGTGAAATTTCGCTAGCCATGCTAATACGGCCTCTATTTCGTGCCATTGCAGCGATGATTTGCGCAGGGGAAAACCCGACGCATCCAGATCTTCTAGCACCATTAGCACCTCATCATCTTGTCTTTCGAAAGCATAACAATGCGGCAATCGAGCCTGGCTATATTTACTGTATTCTTGATACCAAGTCGTTTCCACTTGATAGGATTTTAGCTTCCGCTGATGCCCTAAATCACTATTCCAACCACGAGGGTGATTTTTAATGGTAGGCCAATGTACGTGCTTTATGACGGCGCTTTGCGCAGATGCGTTCTCTAAATGCACCCGTATAATTTTCCCATATCCGCTCCATAAGTCTTGAATTACGCCAGTTTCGGTGTAAGAAGTTGCACCGGTGCTCTGCAGGATAAGGGACTGGAAATTTTCGTGCATGAGGAGATTTAGGAGTTGACCCAAAACTAATTAATCGAAAGCTGTGAGAACAGTTTAGGAATAGTTTGTTTGAGTGTTGGTGTTTTTAAATTTCAAGTCCTTTAGACCTAAAACCTTGCGTCTTCAACAATCTTTCCTTCACAGTCTTCATCCATTCATCTTTAAGAATGCTCAAGACGATACTGTCTCTGCGCTCACCATTGGGTCGGTAGCTATTACTTCTTAAAACACCCTCTACCTTGCAACCAATACTCTTCATGGCGTAAATGCTTTTCTGATTTTCATTATCGGCTCTAAATTCCACCCGCTCCATATTGAGCACTTCAAAAGCAAATTCTAATAGTAAATATTTACAATTCTTATTTAAGCCTGTTCCCTGGAAGTCTTTTCCATACCAGGTGAAACCGAGTTGAAGAGCAGCATTCTCGATATTGATATCATAAAAACGGGTGCTGCCTGCATACTGATTGCTTTGCTTGTCAAATACCGTAAAAGCATAGCTATGCTTGTTTTTTCTTCCGTCTATGGCCTTATCAATATAAATTTTCATTCTTTCCGCCGAATTTGCCTGAATTAAGGAGTAGGTCCACAATTCAGGTTCGGTAATGGCAAAATGTACCAAGTTGGCGAGATCGCTAGATTGGAGCGGACTGAGTCTCACTCTATCGTTTTCTAGTATATAGTCTTTCGTGAAATCGAGCATTTTACTCTTCTTAATGATATTAACATTTTTAAATGGCTTCAAAACTGAGAGTAATTCTAAAACTCCCTCGAATTGACTGGCATTCCTCCCGTTGGCCATTATAGTTTTATAGACAGGCTAGGCAGGAGCTATACTTCCTTTTCCATGCAGAAAAATACAAATTCTCGCTTTGGAAATGTCACCTCACCACGCACATGATAATTTCTTTTTTTATAGAATTCAATTACTCTCCTATTCACACTATAAGCATCTAACCTAATGGAGCGGTAATTATTGTTTTCTGCCAAATTCTCCGCAAAGAGCATGAGTTCTTGTGCATAGCCCTTTCTTTGATGTTTCGGGTTAATTACCAGTCTATGAATAACTAAAACTTTGCTGTCGTCAAATTTCCAGTCAATACTGCCATAGGCCTTTTCTTGTTCTTCACTAATATTTATGGCACCAATAATTTCTGTCCCATTCTGCAATTTAAATAATACTCCCTTCTTTAAATCACTTTCTAAGATTGCCCTAGTAGGATAAGTATCCACCCATTGAAAAATCCCATTTCTTTCCAATTCCTTCTTTGCGTTCAGGTAAATTTGAAACAGTTCCTCCAAATCAGATAATTGCGCTTTTACAATTAAGGGCTGATCTACTTCAGTTAAGTTCGTGTCGGAACTATAGACTAGCAGCCCTTGATCTTCTTTAGTAAGTTGTGCCAGTAATTCTCCTTTTTCATTCCAAACAGAATTAAGGCCATTACTGATAAAATCATCGCTAGGTCCCACCGCATTTGACATAAGAACGGGAATCTGAAACTCTTTGGCCATGGAAGGGAAATGAGAAAATGCTATGGCTAGGCCCCTATTTGGTTTTGAAACACTGGCAATAAAAATGTCTGCATTATTTTCTACTGCTTGAATAAAATGCTCTCGTTGTAGGGTTTCATAACAAATTCCAAGAGCTACTTTCTTCTCTCTAATCTCTAAAAAAGGCTGTTTATCGCTGCTCGTGAAATAAGGAATTTCATCAGAATGTAGTAGATGCTTGCCATAAACTATGCGTTTTTTAAATGGCTGAAAAATGAGCATGCTAATATTTATTCCCTTTTCAGCTTTAGTGGGCATCCCAACTCCAATGGCAATTTGGTGTTTATCCGAAATAGCTTGAAAGGGCTTGAAAACTGGATCATCGAGATCTGCTGCAAGTTCCGACGCTAATTGCGGCTCGTAATTGGTAATTGATAGTTCTGGAAAGATTATTAAGTCGGAATTTAAAATGATGGCGCGACGAATTAAGGCCAAATGGTTTTCAATATTGACTTGCACCTTTCCTTTCTCAGACTTCGTTTGCGCTAAGCAGATTCTCATAATATTTACTTTAAATCCCAACCCAGGTAAGGAGATTTTTTGTCTACAATTTAACAGCAGTAAACACCACGCATTTAGATGTTTCCGCGCTGTGAAAAGAAGTTTTCAATTTCCACTTTTTTTAATAGCTTATCGGTATACCCTTGTATTTCTTCGCTTGAAAGGGCAGGCGAATCAATTTGCATGGATCGCAAAGAACCATCCTTTTGTGGGGCAATTAAAATTGTCCGACCCTTAGTGAGATCAAACATACGCATGTTAACTATTGCATAAGAATTTTGACTGGCCGTAATAAAAGCAACATAATCAATCTTATTATTTTGAGTTTTAAAAAAGCCTTCTCCAATATAGTCGGGATGGTTTCGGGAAACGAGTTGCTTCTGCAGATGCGAATAATTAAGCGTGTCCACGAAATCCGTAAGGACAATTATTTGAAAAAAAACACGATCCTCTTTGATGCCCACGAAGCCCCTTGCGGCATCACTAGCTTTTACATAGAAGGAATTATATAAAATCGTTTTCTCCCCTATCTTATGTTCGTCGCCATCGCCATTTGTACCAAACATGCCGATACCTCCAAAGCTTCCTTTGCCGATTAAATCATAGTTTGGACATGGAAAAACACCTACTTCCACGGGGACATCTGTTTGAAATAGAGACCTTGCTTCTAAATCCCCCTTAAACATATCCCAATCCCATTTTACTGAATCATTGCGGTCTTTTAAAAATTGTGTTTCTTTTTCTAAGGTCCAAAATTCCTTTTCGACTTCTGAATCGGGTATTTCATTTTGATGGCATCCAAATAAAGAAAGAAAAGGGATTATTAAGAATATTGGACCTTTCATTTGAAAGTTATTTAACATGAGTTGGAATTAAATGATCAGCTTCCCGTAACCCTCTTGTAGCAAGTCTAGAGCTGGCTTTGTGGGCTTTTTTTTGCTATTCTGCAGATAAGTTCTAGGAAGAATCCAGCTTTCAAACCTACCATTCTCGCGTAGCTATCAGCTCTTCCACATCAGCTTCAAAACCATAGGCCTTCGCAATAAATTCAAAGTCCATTGCCAAACATTCCCGCGCCGCTGTCTCTATTTCACTGTCATTTTCGAAAAACTCGTCTTCTAAATGATTAATACTATTCGTCGCAACGTGACTTAATTGATATAGATCTTTGAGATGGCTAGGCTTTTGGTTTTCTATTTGCTGACAGAGATTTAAAAGAATGAACTTGCACTTATCCACTAAAAACTTGGGGAAGTAAGAGTCTTGATACATACAATCTAAAAATTGATAGTCTTTAACTTGAGCGTTAGTTAAATCTTTTTGCTCAATCATTTTAGTTTGGGAGTTCTGAGGCTCCGCGAAATTGCATGAAATTAAAGTTAAGAATAGAAGGGAATAAATTAGAGTACGCATGCTTTAGTTTTTTGTAGTATGGTCTTCGCTATGCTCGAACAGCCATTGCACCATCACTCTTAGGTGGCAATATTTACTTGAGCTTTTTTAAATAACTATTATTATTGTCCAAGAAACTGGAATACGACTCTAATAGAGTTTGCTCCCCATCAATTATATTCGCTAACAAATAGGCAAATTTTATTTTTACTTCATCATTTCCCTCATTAACATGGTCATAAACAAAATCCGACATTAGTTTTATTTTATCGGAGAGCATTCCAGTCATTAATTCAATTTCCAATAATTGCGATATTAGCTCGAATTCCAATAACTCCGCCTTGTTCGAAACAAAAAATCTGAGGCTCACATTTTTAATAGAGGCCACTTGAAATCCGCCAGAGCCTGATACTAGTTCGCCCAGACTCTGATCATTCTCGCCTATTTCGTTTTCAAGTATTTCATATAACCTTATATGTCTCTTGAGTACCGTATCCAATTCAATTTGACTGATTTCAATTTCATTTTCAATGGCGATTAAGGTCTTTTCGAGATATTGCGCATTGTCTTGACTCTCTTTATAATTACCTATCGATACTGCGATTAATACCCCGATAACAACAATTGATACTTCCCTCAAGAAGTATAGTATTCCCTTGCTTTTTTCCATTAATCTTATTTAAGGTTTCTAGAACCGTTTGGCCGGTCAACACCCAGCCTTGGCTTTCGAGTTCATTCTGTAATCGATTAGCTAAAAGCCTAAACCAAAGTAATTAAAAATAAGCCTTTGAAAGAGTCAGGTATGAAATTAGTGCCCTTTAGATTTATGAAAGGTCAAATGCCAATTTTATTAAACCAAAAAGTGAAGCATTAAAATAATATCAATTACTTTTTTAATCTTGAAGTTTCGACTTACTGCTTCTATCGTCGTAGTAATTATTAAGAATAGATTCCATGGCTTCTTCGCCACTAATTATATTTTGGATTTTAGTCCATAAATTAGCGTTTATCAACTCTTTAAGCGGTTGCTCGTGACTATTAATCTTAGCAAAGACTTTTTGGATTTTCTTATCCCAAACTTTGTAATACTTAACGAGATCGTCTGGGTAAACGACTTTTCTGCGCGTTCCTTCATTGATCCCTCTAAAAGGTGCGGGAATATTTAGGTAACCATAATCGTCTGTTAATTGCTCGCCCACTTGTATATCGCGAATGGCGATTTCAAAATCGTAGGCGGTAGTGAGGCAATTGGAATTAAAACTGTGATTTACATAACGTCCATTATCCCAGCAAAGTACGAAGTTGCCATTGTTATTGCGAAAGGTATAGGTATCGAGGATATTCTGATAAATGGGCTCCATGGCCTGGAAATCAGTAGGACTGAATTCACGGTCTAGTTTATCTAATACCCAAGTAATTGTTCCCGCAGGAATAAATTCAGTGGCCACAACTCCGTAGCCAATTTCATTGCTGATAAATTTTAATTCAGTTTTTGGATGTATCATTTTTAAGAGATTAGGTATAACCTCTCGCTAAACTTATTCTTACTCTCAGCCGCTTTTTGAAGGCTGTTTTGGTAATTGGTCAGATAGGCTAAAGGCTAGCTAAATTAGCAAAGTTTGGATTGGAAAATAAGTTGGCTTCTAAAAAAAGGATGGGTTTAAGAAGGGCATATATCACTGAAAAACAAGACCATAATTTTTAAACCTGAGTTCCACCTAAAATTAGATTTAAAAGTATGCTACGCGACTTTACTTAGAACTTGAACCAACAAAATGAAGAGCAAGCAAAATTCCCATCCTTCTTCCCTTTTTACTTGGGCTTACCTTAGCAAGATAAAATCACAAATATTAAAGCTAAAATGGCAGGCGCCGCTTGAACCACAAATATTTTCTTGGCAGCCGTTAGCGCACCGAAAACTCCCGCCACAATAACACAGCCCAGAAAGAAGATGCGGATATTGGCGGCCCAATTAGCCTCATTAATAAAGAAAGTCCAGATTAAACCCGCTGCTAAAAAACCATTATATAGTCCTTGATTAGCCGCTAGTCCTTTAGTGGGTTTAAATAAATCTTTGGGCAGACTTCTAAAGGTTCTTTTGCCTACTGTTTCCCAAGCGAACATTTCCATCCACAAGATGTAGATATGTTCTATAGCCACAAGGGCAGTTAGAATTTCGGCGATTCTTAAAATGTCCATTGGAATTAGATTGAAAATTATATACGGTATAAATTTGGTTCTATCCGATTGATTTTAGTGAAGATTCTTTTTAA
>CAXBOS010000015.1:0-104999 GCA_963977415.1 uncultured Schleiferiaceae bacterium
ATACTGAGCTTCAGCAAGAGTTTGAGCAGGAGTATAGAGGGGGAAAACAGTATTGCTCAAGACTAATTCGCTCTATGCTCATTACTCTTGCTCAATACTGAGCTTCAGCAAGAGTTTGAGCAGGAGTATAGAGGGGGAAAACAGTATTGCTCAAGACTAATTCGCTCTATGCTCATTACTCTTGCTCAATACTGAGCTTCAGCAAGAGTTTGAGCAGGAGTATAGAGGGGGAAAACAGTATTGTTCAAGACTAATTCGCTCTATGCTCATCACTCTTGCTCAATACTGAGCTTCAGCAAGAGTTTGAGCAGGGGTATAGAGGGGAAAACAGTATTGCTCAAGACTAATTCGCTCTATGCTCATTACTCTTGCTCAATACTGTTTTTGTGGAGCTGGCGGGGTTCGAACCCGCGTGCAAACAAGGGAACCAAGAGCTTTCTACATGCTTATTTTGTTCTTGAGGTTTTCGTCCATTGGCTGGGAACAAACACCCCACCGCAGGCTTATTTGTGAATTACAGTGTCACGAGTACAACACAACACTTTACTCGCTAGTTCGGATTTGATGACACCTCTAATTCCTACCCAACCAAACATAGGGTACGAGAGATGACTTGCTCCCGCGTCTAACGCGTGGATTAGCAGAAATCACATACTGTGACTTAAGCGGCAAGCGCGAAGTTATTTTCGCCTCTTGTTGTTTTGAAGTATCTGTTTTACGGGCGACACCCTCATAGCCCGGCATGCTTACAATCGAATCAACTTGCTGTCGATACCATTCAGCCCCAAATTTGTGAAAGAACTTTTTTCTAGACTGCAAAGCTAATACCTTTACAGCAAATATTAGCGAAATGAAGATAGGCATTATTAAAGAGGGCAAAACTCCACCTGACCGACGGGTTCCACTGAGTCCTAAGCATTGTGAAATTCTGCTCCAGCGTTACCCCAATTTAGAAATTGCCGTTCAACCGAGCGATATTAGAGCTTTTAAAGACTCCGAATACCAAAACTTGAACATTCCTCTGCAAGAAGACTTATCTGATTGTGACCTTCTCCTAGGCGTTAAAGAAGTACCCATTGCCATGCTTCTTCCTCATAAACGCTACATGTTTTTCTCACACACCTACAAGAAACAAGAATACAATCGCGATCTCCTCAAAGCTATTTTGGCTAAAAAAGTGAGCCTTATCGATTATGAAATGCTGAAAGATCCGGGCGGAAAGCGCCTGCTTGGTTTTGGTAGATATGCCGGTATTGTTGGCTGTTACAACGGTTTTCGCGCTTATGGAAAGCTAAGCGGACAATACGATTTAAAACCTGCACACCTTTGTCACGATAGATTGGAATTAGAATCGGAACTGGTAAAAGTAGTATTGCCTAAAAACTTTAGAATTGCCATTTCTGGCGCAGGCAGAGTAGCAGGAGGGGCGATGGAAATTCTTTCGGCGCTTAAAATTACGCAGGTTTACCCAGATGAGTTTATACGCGAAGATTTCAACCAAGAAGCAGTTTATACCCAGCTGAACGTACAAGATTACTTCCGTAGATGCGATGGTAAGGACTTTAAGCGTAAAGACTTTTACCAAGACAGTAAAGGTTATGAGTCAAATTTTTTAACCTATGCTGCGCATGCCGATATGTATGTCGCTTGTCATTACTGGAGTGAGGAATCTCCCTTTATTTTTGATCGGGAAATGGCGCGCGATCGGAACTTCAACATCAAATTAGTAGCCGACATTAGTTGCGATATTGATGGCCCGGTGGCCAGTACTATTCGTCCTTCTACTATTGCTGATCCCTTTTACGCCTACGACCCCATCTCTGAAAAGGAAGTAGCCTTAGGTACCGAGGGTAGCATTGCCGTTTCGGCGGTAGATAATTTACCGGGTGAATTACCGCGTGATGCCTCCGAAGATTTTGGGAATGAGTTGCTTAAGAATGTGATTCCTCATTTCTTCAACGAAGATCAATTAGGGATTTTAGATAAGGCTACGGAAACTACTTTGGCAGGAAACTTAAATTCGCATTATTCCTATTTAGCGGATTATATTGCCTAGTCTTTTTAGGGTAATCAATTATCTTCGCACAGCTTTATTAACAGGGAAAAACAGAGGGATTTGACAAATACACCCACTAAGTATATAGATATAAAAGCAATTTTGCGCGAGAAAAACCCCGCTTTGGCAAAATGGCTTCCCGCCTTTGTGGTGAACTACATCAAACGTATCGTTCATCAAGACGAGATCAATGAAATTATGGGACTTCACGGCGAAAAACAAGGCTTAGACTTTGTTCGGTCCGGCCTAGATGCCCTAAATACAAGGGTTGAGGTTTACGGAATAGAAAATATTCCTAAAACGGGTGGATGTATCTTAGCGGCTAATCACCCACTGGGAGGCCTAGATGGTATCGCTTTTATGAAGGCAGTGGGCGAAGTGAGAGGCGATTTTAAATTCTTAGTAAATGATATTCTGCTGAATATTAAAAATTTAGAGTCTTTATTTGTGCCCGTCAACAAAGTAGGGGTAAACCCTCGCCAAGCTTTGCAGTTAATTGAAGAAACTTATGCACGCGAAATCCCTATTTTGGTTTTTCCTGCAGGTATGGTTTCGCGTAAATTGGATAACGGTGTGGGTGATTTGGTTTGGCAGAAGAGTTTTATCGCTAAAGCGAAGAAGTATAAAAAGGATGTTATTCCCGTGCATATTGGTGGTAATAATTCAGCTTGGTTTTATAACTTATCACGCTGGCGCACCAAACTTGGTGTTAAAGCTAACCTAGAAATGTTTTACCTTGCTGACGAGATGTTTAAGCAGCGTAATAAGACGATTAAGATAACTTTTGGAAAAAAGGTTGAGCATGAAAGCTTCGATAAAAGTAGAAGCTTGGTAGAGTGGGCGGCAGAAATGCGTAAAAGGGTATATGCTTTAGCCAATTAATAGATTTTAAATGGAAGAGATTATAGGAGAGGTAGAGCGTAAAGCAATTATCTCGGAGCTAACGGAAGAGCATTTTTTAAGAAATACGACCAAAGGTGGTAATCAACTCTATTTGGTTAACTACCATAGTGCTCCAAATATTACCCGGGAAGTAGGCCGCCTGCGCGAAGTGGCCTTCAGAGCAGCAGGAGGTGGAACCGGGAAGAAAATTGATCTAGATGACTATGATCTTTCAGAACACGCTTACGATCAATTGATTGTTTGGGATCCAGAAGATCAAGAAATAATGGCTGGCTATCGATTATTAAAATGCAGATTTGGCGAACGTGATGCCGATGGCAATTTAAAATCGGCAACTTCAAAATTATTTAACTTATCGCCGCGTATGATCGATGAGTTTTTACCGCTAACTTTAGAGTTGGGTAGATCTTTTGTTCAGCCGAAATATCAGCGTACCGCACCCCGAAAAGGGATTTTTGCTCTAGACAATCTTTGGGATGGATTGGCAACTGTAATGTTGCAGGATCCCCAGTTAAAATATCTTTTTGGTAAAGTTACCATGTACCCTAAGTATCAGCGAGAAGCGAGAAATATCATTCTGGCTTTTATGCGTCACTTCTTTCCCGATCCCGACGAATTAGTTCGTCCCCGTGTGCCTTTAGTGCAGGAAGAAGAATTGAGTCCCTACTATCCTCTTTTTAAAGGTTTAGCTTATAAGGAGGCGCATAAAATTCTCAATGCAGAAGTAAAGAAACGAGGCGAGAATATTCCCCCCCTTATCAATAGTTATATGTCGCTTTCCTCTACCATGCGTTCTTTCGGTACAGCCGAGAACGGTAATTTTGGTACGGTAGAAGAAACCGGTATCCTTATTACTTTCGACGATATAGAGCCCGCCCGCAAGGAGCGTTATATAAAATCTTTCGAAGCTAATAAACATTTTAAGGGCCCCTTTCACGTACCTTCTAGCGAACAACCTTCATTGTAAATTTAAAAAGAGGGTTGCAAGATTCTTAACTCATCAATAACCAAAATAAAAAAGGCCTTGTTTAAATCGAAGCAAGGCCTTTTTTCACATCTCATATCTCACATCTCACATCTCACATCTCACATCTCACATCTCACATCTTCTAAGAGGTAAGTTTCTTTAAATCGGCAATGGTTGTGATCGGATCTTCTGAATTAAAAACGAAGCTACCGGCTACAAGCACATCTGCGCCAGCGGATACAAGGGCTTTAGCATTTGCGCTAGTAACACC
This sequence comes from uncultured Schleiferiaceae bacterium, assembly GCA_963977415.1. Classification (GTDB taxonomy): domain Bacteria; phylum Bacteroidota; class Bacteroidia; order Flavobacteriales; family Schleiferiaceae; genus Croceimicrobium. Next base: position 4,198 of record CAXBOS010000015.1, read on the forward strand.
ACCGTCGATTTCTATTTGTGTAGCACTACCAGTAGCTTGAATCATCTGCTTTAGCTCACGCACCTTGGCATAGGTGTTCTCAATAAATTTTTGTCCGCCAAAACCTGGATTTACGCTCATCAAGCAAACCAAGTCAATATCGGCTAGGGTGTCTTTTAATAGACTTACTGGAGTATGTGGATTCAAGGCTACGCCTGCCTTCATTCCAGCCGCCTTAATAGCTTGCAGGCTGCGGTGCAGGTGAGTAGAAGCTTCGTAATGCACGGTTAAGATATCGGCACCTACCGCTCTAAAGTCTTTAATGTAACGCTCGGGTTTTTCCACCATCAAGTGAACGTCTAAAGTTTTGGTAGCAATTCGGCTGATCGCTTGAATTACAGGCATTCCAAAAGAGATATTGGGTACGAACATGCCGTCCATCACATCGAGGTGAAACCAGTCGGCTTCACTACTGTTAATCATTTCACAATCGCGGCCGAGGTTTAAAAAATCGGAGGCCAGAAGGCTGGGTGCAATTAGAGCCATATTAGAAATTTTTGTAAAAATAAAGCCCCCCAAAAAGGGAGGCTTTAAAAAGGTTTAACCTAGATAAGTTTTAAGAATTTTACTTCTAGAAGTATGTTTCAAACGACGAATCGCTTTTTCCTTAATTTGACGAACACGTTCACGCGTAAGATCGAATTTTTCGCCGATCTCTTCTAAGGTCATGGGGTGTTGACCACCTAAACCAAAGTACAAACGGACTACATCACCTTCACGAGGGGTAAGAGTAGCCAAAGATCTTTCGATTTCGGTACGCAAGGAATCTTGCATAAGGTCATCGTCAGGGTTAGGGCTGTCTCCTGTATTTAATACGTCATAAAGGTTGCTATCTTCTCCTTCTACTAAAGGCGCATCCATGGAAATGTGGCGACCACTATTACGCATGCTTTCCTTTACATCGTTTTCCCCCATTTCTAGGTTTTCTGCGATTTCTTCAGGAGAAGGAGCTCTTTCGTTTTCTTGTTCTAATTGGGCATAAGATTTATTAATCTTATTGATTGATCCAATTTTATTAAGCGGCAAACGAACAATACGCGATTGCTCGGCAAGTGCTTGTAAGATGCTCTGGCGAATCCACCAAACGGCATAAGAGATAAACTTAAAACCTCTGGTTTCATCAAAACGTTGGGCCGCTTTAATTAATCCTAAGTTACCTTCGTTAATTAAATCGGGTAGGGTTAAACCCTGGTTTTGATATTGCTTAGCCACAGAAACCACAAAGCGCAGGTTAGCCTTAGTTAACTTTTCTAAAGCTACTTGGTCACCGGCCTTGATTCGCTGTGCTAACTCAACTTCTTCTTCAGCGGTGATAAGGTCTACCTTGCCAATTTCCTGAAGATATTTGTCGAGAGAAGCGGTTTCACGGTTGGTAACCTGTTTTGTGATCTTTAACTGTCTCATTGACTTTTTATATAATTAAAAAATTATTGAATTGAAAAAAGAAAAGGACCTAGTCTTTACTTGGCTTATCTAATAAAGCCTTGCGAGATAGTTTTAGTTTACCACGATCGTCTTTTCCGATCAATTTAACTTCAATTTTATCTCCTTCAGTCAATTCTTCCTCAACTTTCTCTAAACGACGGTGGGCAATTTCACTGATGTGAAGCAGTCCATCGGTGCCGGGAGCGATTTCTACGAAAGCTCCATAAGGCTGGATAGAACGCACTGTACCAGTAAATACATCACCAACTTCGGGCATGAAAGCAATTTCTTTGATACGACCAATGGCTCTTTCCATTTTACCCGCATCAGTACCGCTAATTTCTACGATACCAAATTCGCCTTCTTCTTCAATAGTAATGGTAGTCTCAGTATCTAACTGAAGTTTCTGAATATTCTTGCCTCCAGGTCCGATTATCATTCCAATAAATTCTTTTGGAATTTTCACAACACTTAACTTAGGCGCATGAGGTTTCATTTCGCTACGTGGAGCGTCTAGAGTTTTCATCATCTCACCTAAGATATGCATACGACCATCTTTCGCTTGATTTAAAGCTTGCTCAAGAATTTCGTAACTAAGGCCTGTAACTTTAATGTCCATCTGACAAGCAGTGATACCTTTCTCAGTACCGGTAACTTTAAAGTCCATATCGCCTAGATGATCTTCATCACCTAAGATATCAGAAAGCACAGCAAACTCGCCCGTTTTCGTATCGGTAATTAAACCCATAGCAATCCCAGAAACTGGCGCCTTCATTTTAATACCGGCATCCATAAGCGCAAGCGTACCTGCACAAACTGTGGCCATAGATGAAGAGCCGTTAGATTCTAATATGTCAGAAACTACACGGATGGTATGGTAATTATCGTCAGGAATCATGCCTTTAAGGGCACGCTGCGCTAGGTTACCGTGACCAATTTCACGACGGCTTGTTCCTCTAATTGGACGAGCTTCACCAGTTGAAAATGGAGGGAAGTTATAATGTAAGTAAAAACGCTCGGAACCACGGAAGGTTACATTGTCGATGCGGTTTTCATCTAATTTAGATCCTAAGGTTACCGTAGTCAAAGACTGAGTTTCTCCTCTAGTAAAAATAGCCGAGCCGTGAGTACTAGGTAAATAATCTACTTCTGACCAGATAGGACGAATTTCGTCGGTTTTACGACCATCTAAACGTTGACGATCTTTTAAGATCATATCGCGCATGGCGTGGTATTCAACCTCGTGGTAATACGTTTTAATAAGATCGGACTTTTCAGCCAATTCTTCTTCGCTGAAGTTTTCGGCCATATAAGTATCGCGCGCTTCTTTAAAAGCAGCACTGCGATCTTCTTTAGAGTGACCACCTTTAGCGATGCCGTAAACGGTATCATAAAGGTCGGCCATAATTTTTTCGCGTAAAGCTTCGTCGTGTGTTTCGTGGCTGTACTCGCGTTTTACGCTGGCTTTAGCCACCTGACTTGCTAAATCTAACTGGGCTTGTACTTGTACTTTTATTGCTTCGTGAGCAAAGGCAATAGCGTCTAACATCTCTTTTTCAGAGATTTCATGCATTTCGCCTTCTACCATTACTACGCTATCGGCAGTAGCACCAATCATCATGTCAAGATCAGATTCTGTCATCTGCTCCACCGAAGGATTGATCATTAACTTACCGTTAATACGACCTACGCGCACTTCAGACATGGGGCCGTTAAACGGAATGTCAGAAACTGCGATAGCAGCAGAAGCGGCTAAACCAGCTAATGCATCGGGACTAACGGAAGGTTCCCAAGAAATAAGACTAATCATCACCTGAGTTTCAGCGTGGTAATCAGTAGGGAAAAGGGGACGTAATACGCGGTCAACTAAGCGCATTACTAATATTTCGTCGTCACTAGGACGGGCTTCTCTTTTGATAAAACCGCCAGGCATACGTCCGCCAGCGGAAAATTTTTCGCGGTAATCAACGGTTAAAGGCAAAAAGTCGATTCCCTCTTTAGCTTCTTTGTTAGAAACTACAGCGGCCATCACCATTGTATCGCCCATGCGAACTACTACTGCGCCATCAGCTTGTTTAGCTAATTTGCCAGTTTCTAGTGTAATAGTGCGTCCGTCTTCGAGTGTTATCTCCTGCTTAATTGCGTTTGGAATCATGTAAAATTGTATCTATTGTAAAATGCTTAAAAGACAAAAGAAGGCAATCGTAAAATTGCCTTCTTTTTAGTAGAAATTACTTTCTAATTCCGAGTTCGGCGATAATCGCACGGTATCTTTCAATATCTTTCTTCTTGAGGTAAGCCAATATACGACGACGCTTTCCTACTAAATCTACTAGAGCTTTTTCAGTAGCGAAATCTTTACGGTTCTTTTTCAAGTGCCCAGTAAGGTGATTGATACGAAAGGTAAAAAGAGCAACTTGCCCTTCTGGTGAACCTGTGTCGGATTCAGATTTTCCGTGTTTTTGGAAAATTTCAGTTTTCTTTTCTGATGTCAAATACATGTCAAAATCGTTTAGATGAATGTTATGTAATATAAAATTTGAGCCTGCAAAAGTAGGCAATCTTTCTTAATTATTTGCTAGCCTTAGGGTTAACTTGTGTATGGGTCATTTTTAAAAAAGACGCCAACTTGGATTTTAGATTTTTCCTTTCAACTATAAAGTCTAAAAAGCCGTGCTCTAAAAGGAATTCTGAGGTTTGGAAACCTTCGGGTAAGTCTTTTCCAATGGTTTCTTTTACGACTCTTGGTCCAGCAAAGCCAATTAAAGCGCCTGGTTCTGCTATGTTTATGTCACCAAGCATAGCGAAGGATGCAGTAACACCACCCGTAGTAGGATCGGTTAAAACCGAAACATAAGGAAGACCGTGCTTTCCTAGCTGTGCCAATTTTGCACTAGTTTTTGCCATCTGCATAAGCGAGAAGGCTGCCTCCATCATACGCGCCCCGCCACTTTTGGAAATCATAATGAAGGGCTTTTGATATTTTATGGCGTGATCAATGGCCTTGGAAATTTTTTCGCCTACCACCGATCCCATCGAACCGCCGATAAAGTTGAAGTTCATGGCTGCAATAACCACGTCAATGTCGTTAAGCTTGCCGTAGCCCGAGCTAACCGCATCTTTTAAACCCGTTTTTTTAACTGCAGCTTGGTAGCGTTCGGCGTATTTTTTAGTGTCTTCAAATTTAAGAGGGTCACCGCTGCTCATTTTAGCATCGAGTTCCGTAAATCTCCCTTCATCAAATAAAATGGAAAAGTACTCTTTGGCATTAACTCTTTCGTGAAAACCGCAGTTGCCACAAACCCAATGGTTAGCAGCATGGTCTTCTACACTGCTTATCACTTTGCACTTTTTACACTTATACCACAGTCCTTCCGGCGTCTCTTTCTTATCTTCCGTTTTTGTGGTAATTCCTTCTTTGTTTCGTACAAACCAACCCATAAGCTATTTTTAATAAAGTGAAAAAGCCTGCACCCCTAAAAGAGTATGCAGACTTTGTTTTCAAATATGTTTAAATCGAATGAAATCTACAAACCCTTAGGCGATGGTGATTTCTTTCTCTAAATATACGTCTTGAATGGCATTTAATAATTGAACACCTTCATTCATTGGCTTTTGGAAAGCTTTTCTTCCTGAGATAAGCCCCTGTCCACCAGCACGTTTGTTAATTACAGCGGTGCGTAAAGCCTCGCTTAAATCGTCAGCTGCGTTGCCACTAGATGCACCACCACTGTTAATTAATCCGTTACGACCCATATAGCAATTTGCTACTTGGTAACGGGTAAGGTCAATAGGGTTGTCGGAGGTTAGCTCGGTGTAAATACGCTTGTCTAATTTACCATAGCTACTATCGCCACTGTTTAAGGCTAAATAGCCACCATTGTTTTCTGGTAATTTTTGCTTGATAATATCGGCTTGGATAGTTACTCCTAAGTGATTCGCCTGTGCGGTAAGGTCAGCAGAAACGTGGTAATCTTTGTCTGATTTGAAGGCTGAGTTTCGGATGTAGCACCAAAGGATGGTCGCCATTCCTAATTCATGTGCGTATTCGAAAGCTTCTGCTACTTCTACGATCTGACGGTTACTTTCTTCAGAACCGAAATAAATAGTAGCACCAACGGCAACTGCACCCATATCCCAAGCATTTTTAATCGAACCAAACATAATTTGGTCGTAAGTATCTGGATAGGTCATTAATTCATTGTGGTTGATTTTCACAATGAAAGGAATTTTATGAGCGTATTTGCGAGAAACGCTTGCCAATACACCATAGGTACTCGCTACGGCATTACATCCACCTTCAATAGCTAGCTTCACAATATTTTCTCCATCAAAATAGATAGGGTTTTTTGCAAAAGAAGCACCCGCTGAATGCTCGATGCCTTGGTCTACTGGTAAAATGGAAAGGTAACCAGTATTAGCTAATCTACCATGATCGTATAAAGCGCTTAAGCTTCTTAATACTTGTGGATTACGGTTGGATGGACCAAAAAGGTCGTTCACAAAGTTTGGCCCAGGTAGGTGGAGTAGACTTTTGTCAATCGTTTTACTTTGGTGGCTTAGAAGGCTTTCTCCTTCCTTACCCAATAAATCTGAAATTTGATTGATATTCATATTGCTATTGATAAGATTTTTTGAACTCGGTACAAAAATAGAGTTTTTTCCATGCCATCCTCAGAAAGGATAACCTAAGGCGATATTATAAGTTAAATTATTAAAAACAGGCTTGGTAGAAATCACCCATTCTTCTTGCTGCGCCCAATATCCAGGGTCTCTTAGTTTAATACCTGTATCCAATCGAATTACGAAGAAATCTAAGTCTAAACGTAAGCCTAAACCACTACCGATGTATAAATCGCGCCCTAAATTTCGCAAGTCAAAGCTACTTTCCTCCGATTCTAAACCGCCACTTAACCAGATGTTTCCCGCATCCACAAAAATGGCCCCTTTTAAACTGCTGTAGATGGGGAAGCGGTACTCTAAATTGCTAAGTAACTTAAAGGTTCCGATGGCAAAGTTGTTATTTCCAGTTCCGGTATAAGTAGAAACTTGCTCAGTTCCACCACCCGCGCGATAAGCAGGCCAAGCCCTCAAGTCATTAGTACCCCCCAAAAAGAAAAAGCGCGAAAAGGGTGGTACGCGCAATTCGCTTCCATCGCTGCTGAAGGTGCTTAAGCCATAGGGTAAAATGAAGCCCGCATTTAATCGGGCTATCCATAAGTGCTCTTTACTCTGTCTGTAATATTGACGGTAATCAATTTCGAGGCGGCCAAATTGATAAACAGGAACTGAAAATAGGGTGCTAAAATCGTCATTATTGACATCGCCAGTTCCGCGGGTTAATAAAGATTGTGCGTTTCCAGCGATCTCTAAATTACTTGTAAAAAAATTATAATTTTTTTGCCGTAAAGACTTCTGACCAGAGTAGGTGAAAATCCATGAGGTACTGCTAATGAACTCTGAGCTAAAGGCTAAAACCTGAATGGGGTCTAACTGCGAAATAAAACTGTTGTCGATGGAAAAAAGATTGGAAAAGCTAACATTTAGCAGGCTAATACGATGCGTTTTCTGCGGGCTTTCTTGCCATTCGTAATTTAATCGTCCCCCAAAAGTCTCACGATCAAATTCTACTCTAGCGGTCCGATTCGCGTAAACATTAAAACTTGACTTAGGTAACATTCTTTTTGGAGCGAGTCCTTCGGTGTTAAAAGGCAGAAGCAAACGGGGAAGTTCAATTTTTAGTTCCGCTCCAATTTCAAAAGTACGGGATAGTACTTCGCTGTTACTAACAGAAGGTTGGTATTCTAATCCACTATTTACATTAAAGCTTAGCGCTTCACCACCCCCAAAAAGGTTGCGATTAATAATGCCTACGGAGCCTAATACGCCGTAGTTTCCAGAAGTGTTAGTAGCTTCAGTGCTCGCCGTAAAAGTGCGCTTATCACGCGGTACTAAACGTACCTGCGCATCCAAATACATTTCTCCATTTTCACCTTTAACGGTGATAAATGAAATTTCTTTCACGTCAAAAGCATTGTAGGACGAAAGGTGATTATAGCTTTCTAAAACAGCCGATTTCTTATATAAATCACCTTTCTTAAAATGAATAGCATCTACTAAATAACGGCCATTATATTGCAGAGTATCAAATCTTAATTCATATTCTTTGTAAACCGAACTATCACTTTTTCCCTTTTTTTGATTGAAATCGAAATCGGGAATGATGGTTACTTTTCGGTAGAAATATTGTTTGGGCTTTTGGTAAACTATCGAATCACCGGCACGGATAGGAATTCCTTTGATCAATATGCGTAGGGCAACTAAGCCCGACTTTTTAACGTGAATGGTATCGGCTTCAAAGCTAATGTAGGCCTCCGTGAAATTATAATAGCCGTTATTTTGAAAGATTTCGGCAAGTCGGCTTCTTTCATTATCTAAGCGGCTAGAGTTGTAAAACTGCCCTTCGTTGAGTAGACTCTCTTTGCGGTTTTTAAAAACCAGACTTTCTAAATTTGGACTTATGGCATAACTAAGGCTGTCTATTTTATAGCGAGGACCGCGTTTTACGCGATAAACTACTTCTGCTTTCTTTTTTTCGGGATGGGTAATGATGTCAGTTTCGACTTTTACTTGAAAATACCCCGTGTTGAAATAGTAATTCTCTAATTGTCGAGCACCAGGTTTCACCGCATTTTCATCAAAAATAATGGGCTTTTTACCATAGCGTGAAAAGAAGGTAGAATCTTTGCCGCTACCCCAGCTATGAATGCCTAAACCTGGTCTTAAGCTTTTGAAAATTAGATGGTTATTTGGTTTTTGTTTGATAACACTTTCGGCCTCAAAATTCACCTTGCCGCCATCTTCAAGATCTATTTTATAATCCCATAAGAGATACTTATCTTCAGGCACATGCCGTGTATATTTACAGGCGAACATGCTGATGCTTAAAAATAAAATAGAAAATAGGCGCCTTGCCATCTGAGCGTTTTAATTTTGACAAAAATACATTATGCCAAGCGGAACTGAACAAAAGTTAATAAGGAAGCTGAGACAACGGAAAATTCGTTGGCAAGAAAAGCTATTTATTGCCGAAGGCCCCAAGGTTATCGCCGATTTAGTGTCGGAAGGCTTAGAGCCCATAAAGGCTTGGTCTACAGAGCTAAACTCTCCTTATCAAGTCATCTCTGAAAAGGATTTAGCCGCCCTTACCAATTTTAGCACCGCCAATCAATCGTTAGCTATTTTTCCCTTTCCCGAACTTGGTTTTTCAAATTCCCCGCGTATTTTAATTTTAGATGGCATTAATGACCCCGGTAACTTGGGAACGCTTATTCGCACCGCCGATTGGTTTGGTTTTAAAGAAATTTATTGCACTAGCGGTACCGCCGATGTTTACAATCCTAAAACCGTACAAAGTACCATGGGTAGTATTGCGCGCATTAAAATCGCTTACGCAGATGCGCAGGAATTATACGATTCGCTAAAGGATAATTATCGTTTGCTTAGCGCAGATATGCAGGGACTATCGCTTACAGAATTGAAGGGAAACTCTGATCAGAATATCGCCTTAGTAATGGGCAGCGAAAGCCATGGTCCAAGTAAATTTTGGCAAGAAAATACCCAAGCGATAACCATCAATAAAGCAAATACTGAGTCTGCCATTGATAGCTTAAACGTAGCGGTAGCGGGCGCAATTTTAATGGAACACTTAGCGCAGAAGTGATTTTTAAATGGATGGCTTAATGTTTCCAAAGCTTTCGTTCTAATGGCATTTCTCTCATTCTCAATGCAATTTTTTCCATCAAATTCCTATTGAATTACCCTCGCTTCACAGACTATCCTTTCCTCTCTAAAGCTTGAGGTATCATTATTTCACTACTTATCCTCACTAAAGCTTAGTGAGCCTCCTAGCTCTTCGTTTCAAATAGCCTTTAAAAAGTAGATTGAGAACCACACCGCCTACAACCATTAGCATGCCTAGCAGTACCATATAATTGTATTCTACCCCAAAAATAAGTAGGTCAAAACTAAGGGCGAATATTACCCCCAAATACTTCAAGCCTGCTATTTCATTGAGCTCGGCCGATTGCATGGCACGGGTCATGTAAATCTGGGCCATCTGCGTAAGCAAACCCATTATTAATAGAAGTAGCCATTCCCAGCCTAGCGGCGGTACCCAATTAAATAGGGAGATTACGGCCATTACAGGGGTGGCGATTAAGGGGAAATAAAGTACTACCACCAAAGGATGATCACTGTCTTTTACCTTGCGAATAAAATTATAAGCCAGTCCCGCAAACATGGCTGATGCAATACCCATAATAAAGAGTTTGGGGCTAATGCTGGCATCAAATCCTTTAATCAGGGCAATACCCGCAAAGCTGAAAATAAAGAAAAACCACTGCCACCATTTTACCTTTTCTTTCAGCAGCACAATGCCAAAAAGCGCGGTAAAAATAGGGGAGAGGTATTGCAAGGTAATGGCAGATCCGAGGGGTAATTTTTGTAGAGTGTAAAAGAACATACTAAGCGCTGCTACACCACAAATACCCCGTAATATCAAGAATTTCTTCTGTACGCCCCAAGGACTAATATTACGTTTTCGCAAAAAATAAAATGACAGTACTAAGGAAATTATGGATCGGAATAAAACCAGTTCCGTGGCGGGCAAACGATCTAAGAATTTCACGGTTAAATTCATCAGCGCAAAGCCAACAACCGAAATAAGCATATAGCCCACTGCCTTATTCATAGAATGAAATTGAAGCGGCAAAGGTGCGCTTTTTTAAAAAGGGAATTTTCGCCATGTCAATGGAGAATTCATTTAATAGCTAAACTCAATATCTAAAGCCGAACGATGGTAAAATGGGTTCTGGAAAAACCCTATTAAGAATAAAACTCCACTGCTGCTTCCGCGCATCTTTCGCCATCCATACCCGCCGAAACAATACCGCCCGCAAAGCCAGCGCCTTCGCCACTTGGAAAGAGATTGCTGATTTCAGGATGCTGCAAGGTTTCTTTAGTACGAGGAATGCGCACCGGGCTGCTGGTGCGACTTTCGCTGCCAATAATATTGGCTTCATTGCTTAAATAGCCAGGCATTTTGCGACCGAATTCCACAAAGGCTTTTTGCAAGCGCTTGGCGAAAAAAGGAGGTAAAACCTTGTGCATAGCCACCGATTTTAATCCCGGTATATAGGAGCTAGGGTTGAGTTTTTCGGAAACTTTTCCTTTTACAAAATCCACTAATCTTTGGGCGGCCGCTACTTGCGTTTCGCCACCCGCTTCCCAAACTAAACGTTCTACTTCCTGCTGAAAAACTAAGCCTGCTAAAGGTCCATGCTGCTTGTAAGGTGCTAAGTCTTCCATTTCAATTCCGACCACAATACCACTGTTCGCGAAGCTATTGTCGCGTTTACTTGGGCTCATGCCATTAACTACCAATTCGTTTTGCTCGGTAGCAGCTGGAACGATAAAGCCACCAGGGCACATACAAAAACTATAAACACCCCTTTGGTCCACCTGCTGTACCAGTTTATAGGAGGCGGCGGGTAATAGCTCATCGTAGTCGTTGCCGTGGTACTGTATCTTGTTAATAAGCTTTTGCGGATGCTCTACCCGCACACCCATGGCAAAAGGCTTAGCCTCAATGCGAATATTTTTGCGGTGCAATAGGTAATAAATATCGCGGGCACTATGACCGGTAGCTAGAATTAAAGAATGGATGGGCCAAACTTTTCCATCGGAGGTGGTGAGGGAGCTAATACGATTCCCTTCCAGCTTGAAATCTTCTAATCGGGTTTCAAAATGAATTTCGCCCCCGTATTTTAAAACCGTTTCGCGCATGGCCGCCACAACTTTGGGTAGTTTGTTGGTGCCAATATGAGGATGCGCTTCATACAAAATATCTTCAGCCGCTCCATGTTCTACTAAAGAGTCCAGAATGCGTTGTACACTGCCGCGCTTTTTGCTGCGGGTGTACAATTTCCCATCCGAATAAGTGCCGGCCCCACCTTCGCCAAAGCAATAGTTAGAATCGCTATCCACAATATTGTCGCGGTTAATCGCTTTTAAATCGCGGCGACGGCTACGCACATCCTTGCCGCGTTCGAGCACCACCGGTTTAAAACCTAACTCAATTAAACGCAAAGCAGCCCACATACCCGCTGGGCCAAAACCAATAATGTGCACTTCAGGAGCGGCACTAACATCTTTAAAGTTAAAAATGGTTAAGGCGCGGGGTGCAAGTTTTTCTTGCAGCGAATACTGAATTTCCAGATTTACCTTAATCGCTTTCTTGCGCGCATCAATATTACGCTTCACCAAGCGCCAGTCTAAAAAGTCGCTGGCAGTTAGCTTTAATTCTTTGCGCAAGAAATCCTCCAATGCACCATCGGTGTAGGCAATTTCTGGGGATATACTAATGCTTAATTCGTGGCTCATCTCCCGTAAGGGGAATTATTCGAAAGTGAAATTAATAAGAATCGCGCGGGTCTGTATCGATTCAATGCCTGCTGCTAAAAAAGTATCATCTTCTACTCGCGTATTATTAATACCGAAGGTGGCAATAATTTGCGGCGAAAACTTAAAATACTCGAAATAAATATCGGTGCCAAAGCCAATTTCGTAACTTATATCGTTTTGTTTAATTTTAAAAACACGGTCATCAACCACATCCTGATCACTTGCCAGGTCTATCGAATATTTTGGTCCGGCTAAAAGGTGTAGGCGGTAATTGCCAACGCGATCCGATTTAAATTTAAAATGGAAAGGAAATTCCAGAAAAGAGGATTCAATATCCCTGCTTACTGTTCCACGCCGCTCTGTAAAAGGATTAACGACATCAAATTCTAGGCTGCGCACCGTGGAGGTGAATCCCGGATTGAAGCGGAAATCCCAGTGATCACCTAAGCGTAAATTACTAATAATGTGGATGGAGTAACCCGGTGCAGTGCTCGACCTTACATTGTAATAGCCAGGCAAAGCAGCGCTTAAATCGGCAATGTTTTGCAGTTTAAAATCATAATAATTTACCCCGATAGAAAAGCCGAAGTGCAAAGGTTTGCGATCGTATTTTGGGTTGTTCTTTAAAGCCTTGCGCTGCGCTGTGGCCGCCAAGGAAAGACTTAATAATATCAGTAAGGGGAAAAGCTTGTTTCTCACAGTGTAGGAACGTTGTTTAGCAGCATTTATTTTTTGCCTTCATAAATGGTGGCGATGCCAAAAGTAACGGGAATTCTTCGACCATTTTCATAGCCAACCTTGGTCATAATTTTACTAAACGCATCTCCGTAAGGGAAGGCTTGTACCGATTCCGGCAAATAGGTATAAGCACGGCTGTCTTTGCTCACCAATTTACCAATGGTAGGCAGCATAAATTTAAAGTAGAAATTGTAAATCTGCTTAAAAGGAAAAGATTGCGGTTGAGAAAATTCCAACACCAACAAGCGTCCACCTGGTTTTAAAACCCGAAGCATCTCTGCTAAGCCCTTCTCTAAATTCTCGAAATTCCGCACGCCAAAAGCCACGGTAATGGCATCGAAAGTTGCATCAGGAAAAGGTAAATCTTCCGAATCTGCCTGCTCCAAAGTAATCAAGGAACTCAAATTTTTCTTTGCTACTTTATCTCGGCCCACCGAAAGCATTCCCGCCGAAATATCAATACCGGTAATTTTATCTGGATGCGCCTTGGCAAGAGCAATCGCTAAATCGGCGGTGCCTGTAGCTACATCCAAAATCAATTTGGGTTCCCCTTCACTGGCCATTTTCACCACCTTTTTCCGCCAACCTTTATCAATACTGAGCGACAGTAAATGGTTTAACAAATCATAGCGTTCCGAAATATTATCAAACATTTCCGCTACCTGCTCTTTCTTACTGCCCGCCTCGTTATAAGGCTTTACTTCCTTAGTCATAGTCAATTAAATCGCTTGCAAAGGTAAGTCATAAAAGCGGCCTATTGTTTTGGAATTACAATAGCTTTTTCTGCTTTATTTTTAGGGCAACGGCCGGGCTTTACGCTCCAAGTCCTCGCTGCCACTCGCTAAAAAGTCCGTCCTAGCCCGAGCTTCCTTTGGTCGCTGGGCTATGTCTGCTTTTTATACTCGGCTCAGCTGCGGGCTTTTCACTGCAATCCCTGTTGCTGGGCTAGAGGATAGCGACCATGTTTTTCGCTCTTAACCTGTTTTCGCGTAAAATTTTAGTCTCAGTGGTAAATATTTCAGCTTAAAAGAACCGAATGGAATAAGTTTTGTTATGAGTACTCACATAATCAAAAGCATAAATCACCATGAAAAAAGTAAAAGGTTTGATATTGATAGCATTACTATCAATTGTGTTTCTTCCCAGTTGTGTTTCTGTGAAACAAGGTAATATTGGTGTAAAGCGCAGTCTGGGTAAGATCAGTGAAAAAGGATTAGAAGCAGGACCGCGTTGGTACAATCCCTTTATTAGTCGCATTATAATTGTTCCCGTCAACACTCAAAACTTGGAAGTAAATTTGGCTTTACCCTCCAAAGAAGGTTTAAATGTAAATGCGGAAATTTCTATTCTTTACCATGTAAAGGAAGATCATGTAACCGATGTAGTGGGTAGCATTGGGGTAGATTATGAAGAAACCATGATCTTACCAGTCTTTCGCGCTGCCGCTGCAGACGTTACCGCTAACTTTATGGCCAAAGACATGCACACGGGCTTCCGTCTCGACATTGAAAAAGCTATTAAAGTAAAAATGATGGAGATTTTAGGAAATCGTGGTTTTGAAATCGAAGCCGTGCTTTTAAAGAGTGTGCAATTACCTCCTGGCTTGTATCGTGCCATTGAAGAAAAGCTAGAAGCGGAGCAAGACGCGCAAAGAATGCAATTTGTATTGCAAAAAGAAAGACAAGAGGCAGAGCGCAAAACAATTGAAGCCGCTGGTATTCGTGATGCCAATAAAATTATCAGTGAAGGTTTAACTCCCGCTATCATTCAGTATAAAGGTATTGAAGCGTATCGCTCTTTATCCAATTCCCCCAATACCAAATTAATTATTGGGCAAAATATGCAACAGCCCCTTTTACTGCAGCCCTAAAACCTGAGATAATCGTAAAATTATAGTTTAAGATTTTCAAGAAAAGGAAAAGACCAATCTAGATCGTGTAACTGTAAGGGATTACAATAAATGAACTAATTGCGGTCTTTTCCTTGCATTGCCGCATATCTGGGTATAAACCACAAAACGATAATCTATTCGATAAACGGTAAATTTTCCTCGATGAACGGGTTTTGAGATCAGTATAGCCTCGCTTAAGCAAAACTTAAAACATTCTTTCGGGGAAAATTATCAGTTGTATAAAATTGAATTCCAACGAATTAAAGATCTCACTACGATTATTGCTTAAGGCTAAATTTAAATTAGGGGTATAGCGCAGATTGGTGCGAAGAAGGAAACCCTGCAAGCGATTGGGCCTAATATCCCAGCCAAAGCAAAGGCCATATCCCACTTGATCTTGTAGTACATCGTCAATGATCTGTCCCTTGTTTGTGCTTTCCAACGAAAGTCTTTCCCAGCTTACAAAGGGACCAATAAAGGGTACAAAGCCATGGTAGTCAAAAAGGGTGCGTGTTCCTTCTAAAGCTAAAGATCTTCGGCCCGCTTCACGGTTCCAACCGAAAGCGCCATTATTCTGTTTGTAAGAGCGATAGGCAAGCTCTATAGATAGGTCGGGCTTGTGAAAATAATAGCCCGCGGAAAATTCGGGCATTACTGAATTGGCATAATTTCCATAACCTTCGCTAAAAGCAGTAGACTTCGATTGATTCAGCCAAAAAGCGGAAGAAAAGCCGGCACCGATATAAAAGCCATCGAGTTTACCTTGTTCGGCAAGTACCTCTGTTACTTTTTGGGTTCTGCCAGACTCCCAGTCTTTTTCCGCACTAAGAGTCGTTTCTAGCAGAATGCGGAAAGAAGCGGTGAAATAGAGCTGATGATTTTCTATTTGAATAATTTCTTCCGGTTTTAGATAGTAGTCTTGCGGCGAACTGCTATTCCAACTAACTCCTAAATCCCATAAATAGTTACCGCTTTGGTAACTTAATCCACCAAGTAGCGGCAAGCCATGGTAGGTGATAACGGCATTTTCTGCATCAATCCCTGTGTTTTGTTGCCACTGATAGGAGGTGAGAGAAACACCAACAAAGGGCCGAACCGCGTTTTTCTTAATACGCCAAGGGTAATATTTAAAGGCGGTTTCCACACCTCTTTGATAGCGTATGGTATTAGCCTCCATAGTGCTTTGGGTTTGGAAAAGAGGAATCGCAATATAAAAATCGGCATGTCCCCAAAAGTGGGTGCCGCCAATTAATATTCGCGGCGTATGACTCGCATTGAGGCTAACTCTCGATGTGTTGGGATTGCTAATGGCCGAATTTGAAATTTGGGTATTTGCTCCTAAACCCAATTCATAATCCAATCCTAAACTTAGCTGGGCAAAACGATGCCTTGATTTTTTATCAAGATAGACTTGGCCAAAAACTTGGAATTGGAAAATGCTGAAAAGCAAAATCAGGACGAAGGGCCGGCTTTTTCTGACTTCCATAAGGGTGAGCTTAAAAATCAAAAATTGTATTACTCTTCAGCCAATTTAGTAAAATAAGGCTTTGTTACATTTAGATCTGAGCTCCTACGATTAAAATGGCAAACCTGCCTATGCAGCGACATTAGGACTTTAAAAAAACACTTGCACTAATTCTTCCTCAGAAATATTATTAAAGTATTCCGAACTCTTTAATTCACGCAGAGCGGCTAAAAGCTTTTCCTCTTGATGTTCCTTGCCAATTAGACCTTTAATAAGCGGTTCTAGGTCTTGGTTAACGAAGAAGTCGCCGAAAATCTCTAATTCTGCAATCAGTCCTTTTTCTACATTAAGATGTGCCTCTACAAAACCTCCGGTAGTTTTTACCCCATTCTTTAAGCCGTATCTGGGCGAGTAGCCATAGTTCCAATGCCATTGACTGTATTTATCATCGGCTAGATTTTGAATAGCAATTTTGTCCACTTCGCTTAATTCATAAGGAAGGGCGTCGGGATACAAATGGGTGATGTGCTGCATTACGCGCTCGCCGAACTTAGTTACGCCAATATCTTCTTTAAGATGCGTAGAGATATTGGTGACACGGCTTCGCACGGATTTTCTTGCTTTTCCCTCAAATTTTAAAGGATTAACATTAAGCGCATCCGAAATGTCTTGTATTTCAGAGGCATATAATAAAGTGCCGTGGTGTAAAACGCGCTGTTTTTGATGATAAATATGCTCGGCATTGCCTGAGAATTTTTGATCCTGGATCAAGATATCATTACGGCCCGAGAAATGCGCTTCTACGCCTAATTGCGCTAAAACATCGATAATAGGCTGATTGTATTTTTTGAAATCCACCTTCGCTCCTTCGGCGCCATAACCCATTATAAAAGTATAATTAAGATTGCCTAAGTCGTGGTAAACGGCCCCGCCGCCGGTTAGTCTGCGCACTACGCGAATGCCCTTTTCTTTAACATATTCGGCATTTATTTCTGCCAAAGTATTTTGATGTTTACCCACTACGATGGTAGCATCGTTTTGCCAAAGCATAAAAATATTTTCATCAAAATTCTTCAGGAAGTACTCCTCAGTAGCTTGATTAAAATAGGGGTCGAGACTTTTATTGAGAATACAGAGCATGCCTTTTAATTTTGTGCAGCGAAGGTAATTAAGATGAGGCGATTTATGTATTGGTAAGAGAATGGATATGAGCAGATGCGCATAAGCTTTTAAAATCTCGCGAAGAATTTTAGCTTTTATAAATCTTTTTACCAGAAATGGGCAACACTATTTTAAGGAAGACTGCGTTTTTTTGGTCAGTTAGATGCACTATTTTAGTCCAAGCCAACGATTTATAAATCGATTCAAAATGAAAGACCTCAAGAAAATTACCTTAGATTTACCGGAATATATTCTCCTCGCTGCAGTGGTATTTTATTGGTTTTCAGCTGGTGTTGTGATTAATTATGTCGCGATTACTTTAGTGATTGGTCTAATTCTGCAGATCGTTTTTAAATTTCGAATACTAGGAATTGTATTGCCTAGCGTGCTGATGCTATTGAGTTTCTATATGCTCTTAGCGCTTATCTCTGAATTTAATGAGTTCCCAACGTTTAATTACGAGGCTAAGAAATTACTTTTCGTGGGCTTGACCATTTTCATGGGAAGCATGCTTGTGTCGGGGCTGATGTTTTTTAAATATGCTTTCACAAGGAGCAGGGGTAGCGCGAGTTAGATCTTGCACCAATCTCATTTTGTAATGTATAAGTGGGCCTAAATAGTATGTTCCGCGAAAATCGAAATTATTGTGCTACGGCTGCTTTAAATCATCTTCCACCACCTTTAGGAAAGGTCTAAGAATACTATCACGCTCAATCATTTTGGCCCGCCAACTTTCGTCGCGTTGTTCTTCGACGATTATTTGGTTTTGGGTACTGAAGTAGAACTGATCTTGGTGAAAATGTCCATCAGGGATTTCGGGTGCGTTAAGACTTCTTTTTAGAAATTTTTGGTAGCTCTCTTCTGCGATTAAATCTTTTAGTAGCTGCTTGTAATTCGATTCGATGACAGCTATTTCTTGCCCATCTGCCTGCGAGCGTAAACAATAATAGCGATACTTATTTTTTTGAGGGAGATAAACTTCCAATAGGTAGGTGGGCCGATTAAGACGGTATTTTTCAAGTTTTTCGAAGAGTACGCTGTCATTGAAGATACTCACTTCTTCTGCTTTCTCTGCTTCAAAAAAATAATCGTAGAAAAAAAGATAGGCTTCCTTTCCGTGCAATTTTTGTGGCGCCACAGGATGCCATTGGGCCGATAAAGTGGCACAGCTTAAAGTGATTACGAAAAAGGCGAAATAGGGAAGGGCTGCTTTCACGGATTTAATGCTTGCTCAATTTTAGCAATAATTTTTTCGGGTGCCAAATTCGTTAGGCAAGCATGGTCCCCACGGAAACATTCTTTATTACCAAAAATGCTGCAAGGCCTGCAGTTTAGATCTTCGCGGGGAATTTGCACCATTAATTCTTCGTGTTCTCCCAAGGGGCCAAAGCCGGCTAAAGGATGCGTCGCTCCCCAAATGGAAATGATTTTTATACCCGCCAAAGCGGCCAAGTGCATATTACTCGAATCCATAGCAAGCATTAAATGCAGCTTTCGCATTATCGCGATTTCTTGCGGGAAGCGGAATTTGCCGGCGATCATGCTGTAATTGATCTGAGCGGCTTGGGCTAGTTCTTCTAAATCGGCGACTTCTTCTGGGCCTCCAAAAATGTAGAAGTGATAATCTTTATTAGCACCGAAATGTGCCAGAACTTTTTCCATCTGCGCAAGCGGATAGCGTTTGGCTTTATGTTTGGCCAAGGGGGCGATGCCGAGGTGAAACTTGGCAGTTGGACTCGGAACTTCGCTTACAGAATTATCTTCCTTTAAAGGATAGAGCGCCGTGTCTTTTTCTGAAAAATTAAATTGGAGTCCCGCTCTGTGCAAGGTTTCAGCATACTTAATACTGCTGTGTTTAAGGGGCTGGACGATTTTATTTTCTCTTCGCACCAAGGCTTTCCGCGCTGCTCTTTCTTTGTTAATGCGAAAAACAGTCAAGCCCATCAGGCGAAAAAAGCTATTAAGGATACGACTGCGTAGAACGTTATGTGCATCAATAACCAAGTCGGGTTTTATCTCCCGCTTAAGCGTTTGTGCTAATTTCCACAGTCCTATAAAGCCTTTGTGACGATCGTTTAAATCTGCTGCATGAAAGTGAATGTCTAAATCACCCAGCAGCGATTTTATAAATGGTCGCGACACCAAGTGGATTTCCACGGCAGGTTGATCGCGTTTTAGTGCCGCTAAAACAGGCAGGAGCAGAGCAATGTCGCCCAAAGCTGAATAGCGTTGCACTAAAATGCGCATTAATCTTCGCTTTTGTAAAGTACGGGGTTGAGCTCTGGGTCGTTGTACATTTTCATTTGGCGGTAAACCTTAGAGATGCGACGACCCATGGCTAAGTCTTCTAATAAGTGATCGATGGCGGTGCTCAAATCTTGCTCCTGTTCCTTTAAAACAGAGAGTTTTAATTGGTTTTTCGCTTGCAATTCAGGCGAGCTGTTTTCACGGCTGGCTTCAATTTGCATGTGATATAATTTTAAGGCAAGGATGGATAATCGATCAATGGCCCAAGCGGGACTTTCGGTATTGAGTCGGGCATAAGACTGCAATTTTACGCCTTCGAAGAGGGAAAGCATGGCATCGTCAATTTGCTCAACTAAATCGGTACGTTTTTGATTGCTCGCATCAATGCGACGTTTAATTTCCAATGCCTTTTCGGGTTGAATATTAGGGTCGCGAATGATGTCTTCTAAATGCCATTGTACGGTGTCTATCCAGTTCTTGGTGTATAAAAGCTCTTGCATGCTGCCGATAGGGAAAGGGTTTACCTCGGGGCTATCGACATCATCTTTAATATGGTAATCTTCAATAGATAAATTGAAGAGAGCCATCATTTCTTCTGCTTTAAGCATGGGTTAATTTGTTTATTGCGGCCGTAATACGGCTAATCGCTTTTTTTAAATCCTCCATAGAAGAGGCATAACTTAGTCGAATACAATTGGGGCTGCCGAAAGCGTCTCCTGGAACTAAAGCAACTTGGGCTTCGCCTAAAAGGTAAAGGCATAAGTCGTTGCTGTCTTTAATGGTTTCCTGGCCATTTTTCGAACCATATATTGCGCTTACGTCTGGGAAGAAATAAAAGGCTCCTTTAGGCTCGTTCACCTTAAAGCCTTTGATTTTACGAAGGCCTTCTCCCACTACAGCGCGCCTTTCTGCGAAAGCGTCAACCATGTGGCTAACCACGCTCGGGTCGGCTTTTATAGCTGCTAAGGCTGCTCTTTGGGTAATGCTCGCTGTTGCAGATGTGAATTGACCTTGCATTTTGGTGCAAGCATCGGCAATATATTGAGGTGCAGCAATATAGCCACAGCGCCAGCCCGTCATGGCGAAACCTTTACTAAAACCATTTACCGTTACTACTTGGTCGTATATTTCTTTATCGGCGGCTAAGCTGAAATGCTTTCCACCAAAATTGATGAGTTCATAAATTTCGTCACTCAGCGCAATTACGCGGGAATGCTTTTTTAAATAAGAGGCAATAGCGCCCAAATCTTCTTCATTAAAAACGCTTCCTGAAGGATTACAGGGCGAGCTAAAGATGACCATTTTGGTTTTGTCGCTATGGTATTCTTCCAACTCTTCTAAGGTAACTTTAAAATCGTTCTCAATGCTAGTTGGTATTACCACGGGGATACCGCCGGCTAATTTTACGATTTCATAATAGGAAACCCAGTAGGGGGCGGGAAGTAAAACTTCGTCACCTTCATTAATAAGGCAAAGAATTACGTTGGCAATTGACTGTTTTGCACCCGTGCTTACCACAATTTGATTGGCGGTATAGTTGAGATTATTATCGCGTTTTAATTTGGCGGCAATGGCTTCGCGTAAATCGGCATAACCAGGTATGGGTGGATAATGCGAAAAACCTTCATCAATCGCTGCCTTAGCGGCCTCTCTTATAAAGTCGGGAGTGCCAAAATCGGGCTCACCTAAGGAAAGACTTATAACGTCGAGGCCCTGATCTTTCAGTTCGCGACTTTTGCGACTCATAGCTATAGTAGCTGATTCTGAGAGGTTTTCGATTCTTTGCGACAGCTCTTTCATTCTATTTTATTGATTGAAGGGCAAATCTACAAATTTAGCTTCTGCACCTTCTTAAAGTTTACGATATTTGGCCTTCTCAATTCTAAAATCTGCAGATGGAAGTATTTATAGAGATCTTAAAGTATGCTCTACCTTCTATATTCTTATTGGTACTAACCTATATGATGTTGTCTAACTTTATGGACAATGAAGAAAAGCGCCGGATGTATTTCCTTAAAAAGGAAACGCAAAAGAGTGCTTTGCCAATTCGGATGTCGGCCTACGAAAGGGTCGCTCTTTTTTTAGAAAGAATTCACCCTGATCGTCTTTTAATTAGAGTGCCTTCCAAAGGAATCAATGTTCATCAGTATAGAAGTTTATTGGTCGAAAATATTCGCATGGAATTCGAGCATAATTTGTCGCAACAAATCTACCTAAGTGATGAAGCATGGGGTTTGGTAGTAAATGCCAAAAGTGCCACAGTAGGAATGATTAATAATTGGGCGCAGGAAATCGATCCCAAAGCGCCTGCTGCGGAATTCAGTCGATTGATTCTTGAAAAAGTAATGGAAATGGATTCCTTTCCTACTAAGAAAGCGGTTAGATACTTAAAAGGAGAAATTAGAAGTAATTTCTAAAAGTCGCTAAGCTGTGGTTCATTTATAGCCTTACACGACTTTGAATTCAATTAGTGAATGTGGCTTAATAAGCTATTTAACGTGAGTTCAACTATAAATTAAAGCCTAAGATTTTTAATAATTAGAAAAGTCAAGTCTAGATCGTTTAGCTGTAGGTGGCTGTGGTAAATGAACTAGGTGCAGTGTTTTTACTTTTGTTGGAAACTCCTTTTAGCCCCTTCTTAAAAAGCGGCTTTCCATACCTCGGTATATCACAATAGCCCGCTATTGCATCGATGCCTCGGCTTGAAATCCATTATTTAGAAGGGGTCGGAGTCCCAATTTCATATCGAACTTACTTTATTTAGCTCCACCCAAACAAACTTCTAGCAAATTCCGCGCAGCCAAGCCTGGATCTAAATTCTGGGCTCTTATCTCCACTAAATATCCCTGATGACTTTTTAAAGTCATGGTCAGAAAAGTATTCAGAAAGGCTGAAAGGTGAAATTGAAAATCTAAAGCTATAATTGGTAGTCGAACTCACTTTAAAAATAAATACCTATCGACAATCCCGAGCGAAAACCCAAGTCTCGTAAGCCGTCAAGTTCTTCTATACTCTCACCATCACTTTGGAACAGAGTACTTAGCTTTTCATTAATTGTAAACCCTCTTCCCGTCCAAAGGCTTATAAAAAAGTTGGAATTGCTATATAAATTAACGCCAAAGGTTAATCCCAAACTACTGCCTGTGTAGTCGGCAATATGTTTCATTTTGTATTCGGAAAAGGGAGGGCTTTGCTTGTTATCGAAATGAAGATCTGTTTCTGCAGCTTCATAAACTTGCTGGTACATGAAATAAGCGCCAATAAAGTAGGAGGAAATCCAATTTTTCCTTTTCGAACGGCCGAGAATATAGCGGTATTCTGGACTAATGGAAAAGCCTTGGTTGAAGGTAGTTTCGATTAATTTTCCAGAACCGAGACTTGCATCTATGCGCTTTATCTCGGAGTTGATGAAGTTAAAAGTGAGAAGTGCTTGTGATTTGTCTGTAACACTGAAGATTACATTGCCGCCATATTCCCCAATTATACTCGTCAGTGCATTGACACTAATCATAACGGGACTTATGGCCGTATCCATCTCGAATCTCCTTTTTTCTTGCGCTTTTAAACTAAAAAATGAGGGAAGAATCAAAACGCTTAAGAAGAGTTTTACCAAGTTGTTTTGTAGGCTGATTGCTTGCATGGTTTTATTTTTTTTCAAACTTATGCAAACTTTAAAATAACCCTACTTTATACCGCCCAAACAAACGTTTAATAATTCACGTGCCGCTAAGCCGGGGTCTAAATTTTGGGCTCTGATCTCCGCTAAATAGTTTTGGTAATAGCTTTTGAAATCGGGGAGGCCTTCTAAGTATTCGAAGAGGTGATCGCTTATTTGTTGATCAAACCAACTGACCGCCTGTTCACTGCGGTTTTTAAGAAAGTGGCCTTTCAGTTTTTGTTGTCTTTCAAATTTTAAAATATGCTCCCATATTTTTTCGAGTCCATCTCCTTTAAGGGCCGAACAGCTATCCACTACTGGTATCCACTCGTTTTGATTAGGAGGGAAGAGGTGGAGGGCGCGTTTATACTCGCCCATGGCCAGACGCACTTTGGGGTCTTTGGGGTCGTCGGCCTTGTTTATAAGGAGTAAATCAGCCATTTCCATTATACCGCGTTTTATGCCTTGTAACTCATCTCCCGCCCCAGGGAGCATTAACAGCATAAAGAAGTCGACCATGTTTTTTACCGCCGTCTCACTTTGGCCCACGCCTACGGTTTCTACTAAAATGATGTCGTAACCCGCAGCTTCGCACAAAATTATCGCTTCCCTCGTTTTACGCGCTACTCCGCCCAAAGAGCCTGCCGATGGGGAAGGACGAATAAAGGCATTTTGGTTTTGTGAGAGCTGCTCCATCCGGGTTTTGTCGCCCAAAATGCTGCCTCTAGTTTTGGAGCTGCTGGGGTCGATGGCTAAGACTGCTAGCTTTTTTCCTTCTTTAATTAAATACTCGCCAAAGGCTTCAATAAAAGTAGACTTCCCTACTCCAGGTACTCCCGTTATGCCGATACGAAGCGACTGTCCGCTTTTAGGTAAACAGTTTTGTACTAGCTTTTCCGCTTGCGCGCGATGGGCAGTTAAACGGCTTTCGGCGAGGGTTAAAGCCTGACTTAAACTAGCACGATCGCCCGCGAGAATGCCTTGCTCTAATTCGGCAATGCTCTTAACTTGGCGCTTTTTGCGTAAGCTTAAATTAGGATTAATCGAGTCCAAGGCAATTATTTAAACATGGATGTTGCCATCGATTGCATTTCTCGATCGTTTACTGCTTGGGCTTTTTCTAAAGCACGATTTAAAAGAAGCACCAGTTTATCGCCCAGCTCTTCGCCGTCTTTTAATAAGTCTTCTGCAATAAGGATGTCTTTAATTTCCTTGTTGCCATTCACAATTACCGATAAACCTTTACTTTCTTCCTTCAATTCGATCTGCGCTAAGCGCTGCTTCATCGCTTTCGATTCTTTCTGGGCTTCCTGTAGTTTGCCCATCATCTCTTTCATATCTCCTAGTTTCCCGAACATAATTTTCTATTTATCGTCAATCATTGCTTCCAAAATCTTTGCAGCCGCATCGGCAATCACGGTACCAGGACCGAACACGCCAATTACTCCCGCATCAAAGAGAAATTTATAATCATTAGGCGGAATTACTCCCCCCGCAATTACCATAATATCTTCTCTGCCTAGGGCTTTTAATTCCGCGATTACCTGCGGTACCAAAGTTTTATGTCCCGCTGCTAAGGAGGAAACCCCTAAAATATGAACATCGTTTTCTACTGCTTGTTTAGCCGCTTCCGCAGGAGTTTGGAAAAGCGGTCCGATATCGACATCAAAGCCTAAGTCGGCAAAAGAAGTTGCTACCACTTTTGCCCCGCGATCGTGACCATCTTGCCCCATTTTGGCAATCATAATACGCGGACGGCGACCTTCCAATTCTTCAAACTTATCCGCTAAAGCCTGCGCTTTACCAAATTTTTCGTCTTGTTTCATTTCTTTACTGTAAACCCCCGAAATAGAGCGAATAGTGGCCTTGTAGCGACCAAATACATTTTCCAGGGCCATGCTAATTTCACCTAAAGTAGCGCGTTCACGGGTCGCTTCAATCGCTAAGGCTAGAAGATTTCCTTCCCCGGCAGCGGCTTTCTCTAGGGCGGCTAATTTTTCGGCCACGCGTTCGGAATTGCGCTCTTTCTTAATCTTGGCAATACTTTCTAATTGTTGACGACGCACTTCGGCATTATCGACTTCTAGTAGTTCCATTTCTTCATCCTTCTCGTTGCGGTAGGCGTTAACCCCCACAATAATCTCCTTACCCGAGTCAATACGTGCTTGCTTTTTAGCTGCTGCTTCTTCGATACGCATCTTAGGAATACCGGTTTCAATGGCTTTGGCCATTCCGCCTAGTTCTTCCACTTCTTCAATTAATTCCCAAGCTTTATGGGCAATTTGATTGGTTAGGTATTCTACATACCACGCGCCTCCCCAAGGATCAGCACTGCGATTAATGCCTAATTCATCTTGCAAAATTAATTGCGTATTACGGGCAATACGGGCCGAAAAATCGGTTGGTAAAGCGATCGCTTCATCGAGAGAGTTGGTATGCAAACTTTGGGTTCCGCCAAAAGCTGCGGCCATGGCTTCAATAGTGGTGCGCGCCACATTATTAAAAGGATCTTGCTCGGTTAAACTATAACCCGAGGTTTGACTGTGCGTGCGCAAAGCCATGGATTTCGGGTTGCTAGGATTAAACTGCTTTACAATTTTAGACCATAACATTCGTGCCGCACGCATTTTAGCAATCTCCATAAAATGGTTCATGCCAATTCCCCAGAAAAAGGAAAGTCGCGGTGCGAAATCGTCAATGGCCAGACCGGCTTTTAATCCTGTACGAATATATTCAAGACCATCGGCCAAAGTGTAAGCCAATTCAATATCGGCAGTAGCTCCCGCTTCGTGCATGTGATAGCCACTAATGGAAATGCTATTGAAACGTGGCATCTTGTGCGAAGTGTATTCAAAAATATCAGCGATAATTCGCATCGAAGGTAGAGGCGGGTAGATATAAGTATTACGCACCATAAACTCCTTCAGGATATCGTTTTGAATGGTTCCCGAAAGTAAATCGGCGCTAACACCTTGTTCTTCCGCGGCCACAATAAAAAAGGCCATAATGGGAATTACGGCGCCATTCATAGTCATGGAAACCGACATTTTATCCAGTGGAATCTGGTCGAAGAGCACCTTCATGTCTTCCACCGTATCGATGGCAACGCCCGCCTTTCCTACATCGCCTACCACGCGTTCATGGTCCGAATCGTAACCACGATGCGTAGCTAAATCGAAAGCTACGGATAGTCCTTTTTGCCCCGCGGCCAAATTGCGTCGGTAAAAGGCATTGGATTCTTCGGCGGTACTAAAACCCGCATATTGACGAATGGTCCATGGGCGGATGGTATACATGCTGCTGTAAGGTCCACGCAAATAGGGCGGTAAGCCTGCGATATATTGTAAGTGTTTTACTTTTGATAAGTCCTTGGCATTGAATAAGCTAGGAATCTCTAATCCTTCTGGCGATTGCCAGAAATGTCTATTGTTTTCTGCAACAGCTTTGGCCTCGGGTCCTTGGTAGTCTTCTGAAAAGTTAAAGCGTGGCATAGTCTTAATTTTGAATTTGGCTAATTTGTTGGCTTTCTAAAGCGGCACTTAATCGCTTAGCCACTAGTGCTTCTACAAAAGTGTTTGGCTTTTTATCGCTTTCGCTAGATGGGTTCTCTATTGAAAATTCGCCCTTTTCATTAGCATTGAAATATTTATTGGCGCCTACTAAAATCAAGTCACCACTGTCAAATAAGGCTTGTTGTTTATCCGCTTGCGCAGACACGCTCTTTTGAATAAAACCGTTTTCTAAGGCCGATAAATAGCCGCCTTGCGCTTCGATTTCTTTAAAAAACTGCCAAGCTTTTTGAGCGATATCTTCAGTTAAGTTCTCAATAAAATAGGCACCTCTGGCCATGTCGCGCACTTGATGAAAATGACTTTCGTGCTGTAAAATGGACAATTGATTTAAAGAAAGTCTTTTACTGAAAAAGCCCGGTTCTTGGTAAGTGAGATCAAATTCCTTTACATTAACTTCCGTTGCTCCACCAATAATGGCCGCCATGGCTTCGGCAGTACTGCGAATTAAATTATTGTAGCGGTCGAATTTGGTTTTATTACGCATGCTGGTTTCGGCGTAAATGCGCACTTCTTCTGGTTTTAGACCAAGTTCTTTTTGCATCTGTTGCCATATCCGCCGAAAGGCGCGAATTTTTGAAATCTCGGCGAAATAATCGGAGCCAATGGCAAAATTTACCCAAAAGCCACGGGTGGATTTCAAGTCTAATTTGTAGATGTATTCATAGGCCATGGCTAAGGCAATGCCTAACTGCTGACTGTGATTGGCACCGGCATTTTCAGCGTGGTTTACATTTATGCAAACACTGCGCATACCCGCGAAATTATGCTCTTGGAGCGTTTTCAACTGGGCCATGTCTTCCGTTTCCGACTGAAACCAATTGCCGGTTCGGGCTAAGTTTTCCAAGGGGTCGAAATTTATACTGCCTTCTAATTCAGCCTCTTCTAGGCCGCGATCTTTTACTAAGTCTTTTAATTGCTGACTAATTTCTTTTAGCCCAGCAGCAAGAACCAAGTTTAAACAGATGTACTGAATTTCAATATTTTCTAATAAGGCCTTTAGGTTTTCTGTCCCTTTCAGGTAAAAGATTAACGAAGTGGCTCCGCGATTTAAAAAGTTTAAGGCTTCAGCATTGGCGCTCTTTTCGTCGTGCACCACAATTTCGTGGACAATATCCCATTTGGGGTGTTCCTTTAAAGGCTGATTTTTTAAGTCTAGCCCTTCGCTAGTATATAGAGGGCGAATGGTATTACCATTCGCATCGGTTTTAAGGAGGTCGGTAAAGGCCTTGCCCTTTAAGTCTTTTTCAATTTTCACCTGCCAGTCGCTTTCGCTGTGAGGAGGAAATTCTGAGAAAAGATCGCTGTGAGCCATATTTGAGAGATTTAACACAAAGGTCTTAAAAATACGGCTATTTTCGGGAGATTTGGTGCTTGAATCGTGCTAAATTGGGATAGCTACTTAATGCAGAAAGGACTAATATATTTGACCAAAAAAAAGCTGCCTTGTGGGGCAGCTTTTAATCTAATAATTCAACTTCTTAAATTATTTTTCCCATTGGATTAATTCGATGTCGCTGTTTAAGATTTCTTTGTTTAAGATCTTCAATTCTTCTTTTTGTATTTCCCAAAGTTTCACCTGACTTTGGATTTCAGCCTCTAGTTCTGCTTTTACGCTATACATGCTAGCGGTTGGTTCATTAAAGCCAATCGAAGCTAAAGCGCCTAAGTGACCGTATTTATTATTAAGGCGAATGGGGTAATTCAAGGGGTCTTGCGGACTGCGATTTTGCGTTTGATAAAGGGCTTTTTCAATTTCTTCTCCCTTTTTAATCTGCTCTTTTATACTGGCTATTAGACTTGTGTCTGCGCATCTGCCCACGAGCGAATTTAGATCTGAACGTACTTTTCTTATTTCTAAAATCAATTCGTTCATTTGGGCCATCCCTTCTTTAATTTCGTGTAGGTATTGATGCTGCTTGGCTAAGCCGTTTTCGTCGGTGCTTACGCGTGGGTCGAGGATAATGTCGAATTCTTGCGCAAAGGATTTATCGCCTACTTTCAATTCTACTTTATACTTTCCAGGTAAAACATAAGGACCTTCCCGCAATACGTACCAAAGAATCATGTCTTTAATGGGCTCATAACCCGCTTCGCGCATATTCCAAATAAAGCGCTGCGCCCCTTCTTTCGGAATCCAACGATTGGCTTTGATTTTGGCATCAGAGCTAAAACTACGAACTAACTTTCCAGCGGCATCGTAAAAGCTAAGACTGTAGTTTTCGTTGGCGGTATCCACACTTTTTAGGTAATAGTTAATGATCACGCCATCGGGATGATTTTCGCCATCGGTTTTTGATTCTCCGCCATAACCTGCTTGCATTAAATAGCTGGGTTTGGGTTGGAAAAGATGCGCCTCGGTACTGAAATTAGGCTCCATTTCGTAAAGGGGGGAAAGGTCGTCGAGCATCCAGAAGCCTCTGCCTTGAGTGGCGGCAATAAGGTGACGATCTTTAATCGCTAAGTCGGTGATAGGCGTAAGCGGGAGGTTCATTTGAAAACGCTGCCATTTTCCCCCCGCATCTACCGAAAGGTATAAACCATTTTCGGTGCCGGCGAAAAGTAAACCAGCGTGATTAGGGTCGCAACGAATTACACGAGTAAAGTGTTCTCTATGAATTCCTTGGTCAATTCTTTGCCAAGTTTTCCCGTAGTTTTTACTGTAGAAAAGGTAGGGTTCAAAGTCGCCCCATTTGTAGCGCGTGGCCGCCAAATATAGTCCGCCAGCATTAAAAGGATCGGCTTCCATACTGTTAATTTGACTAAATTCTTTCAGTCCTTTGGGTGTTACATCTTGCCAAGTTTTGGCACCGTCGCGCGAGATGTGTACTTTGCCATCGTCACTGCCCGTCCATAAAACCTGCGCATCTAAAAGCGATTCTGCGGCAGCGAAAATGGTGCAATAATATTCTACTGCGGTATTATCTTTGGTAATTGGACCGCCGCTAGGACCTTGTTTGCTACTGTCGTTGGTGGTTAAATCGGGACTAATCGTTTCCCAGCTTTTCCCTAGATCGGTACTGCGATGCACGTGGTTACTAAAGGTATAAAGTACCTCTGAATTGTGCTTAGAAAAGAAAAGGGGATAATTCCACTGAAAACGATATTTCATATTTTCCACCCCGTGCCCTAGCGGGTTATTCGGCCAAACATTGGTCGCTTGGCGCTGATTGGTTTTGTGATCAAATCGTGCCATGAAACCACCGTATTCGCCGCCAAAAACAATGTCGTTATCCTTCGGGTAAATTGCATGATGCCCTGCTTCACCACCGGCCGTTTCTTCCCAGTCTCTTTGGGTAATAAAGCCTTCATCGCTGCGATGTTTTATGCGGATTGAGCTATTGTCTTGCTGTGCCCCGTAAATGCGAAAAGGGAAACTATCGTCGGTACTCACACGGTAAAATTGTGCGGTAGGCTGATTGTAATAGCTGGTCCAGTTTTCACCAGCATCGAAACTAACTTGGGCACCACCATCGTCGCCAATAATCATGCGCTCAGGAGCAGATGGATCGATCCATAAATCGTGGTGATCGCCGTGAGGAGCATTGTATTTAGAGAATGTTTTACCACCGTCTTTGGAATGATGGTAGCGCACATTCATTACATAAAGCTGGTCAATATCAGTAGGGTGGGCGTAAATACGGGTGTAATACCAAGCCCTTTGGCGAAGGTCCCTTTCATCGTTTAGCTTGCGCCAAGATGCGCCCCCATCATCACTGCGGTATAAGCCGCCCGCTGATTCATTTTCTACCATAGCCCAAACCCGTTCGGAGTTTACTGGTGAAACCGCTACGCCAATTATTCCTAATAAACCACTAGGGAAACCCTCTTTGCTGCTTAGTTCTTCCCAAGTAGCACCTTCGTCGGTACTTTTCCAAAGTTTCGATCCTGCGCCTCCGCTGGAAAGCGAATACGGCGTGCGTCTTACGGTCCAAGTAGACGCGTATATAGTGCGGGGATTGTTGGGGTCGAGAACTAAATCGACTGCACCGCTTCCGGCATCACTAAATAGGGAGCGCGTCCAGGTTTTACCGCCATCAATGCTTTTGTAAACACCGCGTTCTTCGCTGTCTTTATATAGATTTCCTAATGCCGCCACATAAACTAGGTCGGGATTTTTGGGATGAATACGAATGCGGCTAATGTGTTTACTAGCTTTAAGGCCGATGTGTTGCCAAGTTTTTCCGGCATCACTCGTTTTCCAAATGCCTGAGCCTGAGCTTACGTTGCCACGCACGGTTTCTTCCCCTTGGCCCACATAAATAATATTTGGATCAGAAGGGCTAACGGTAACGGCACCAATACTACCGCCGAAATAGCCGTCGGAAATATTTTCCCAGCTATTGCCGGCATCATTACTGCGCCATACACCACCGCCGGTACTGCCAAAGTAAAATAGATTGGCTTTGCCTTCAACACCCGTAACCGCGCAAGATCGTCCTCCCCGAAAGGGACCAATATTGCGCCACTGCAAAGAACCTAAATAGGTGCTGTCGATGCTTTGAGCATAAATATCACTCCAAGGGAAAGTGAGACAAAGGATAAGGAGGAAGAGAAGGGTATAATTTTTTTTCATAAAAGAATTTCTGTGCCTAAAAATACAAAGCTTTTTCTTGCATCGACAAACGTAGGTTTAATTTGATCCTAAGGTGAATTTATATGGAATTACAAAACATAAAAAAAGGCCATCTGCCTAAGCGAGATGACCTTTATAAATTGAATGAATTTAAGAGATTAGTTCTGAATGGTTAGCTGCACGGTTTTGCTTTTGCCATTGTTGGTACTAATATTTAAAAGGTAAATACCATTGCTAAGGTGCCCAAGATTAAGCTCGTATTTTTCATTGGCATTTAGGTTGAGGCTCTTTTTGTGAACTTCTTGGCCTAACATGGTATAAACACTAAGCTCGTAGGAACCAGCTTCGGCAAATTCTACGAAACCATTACCGGTACTTGGGTTTGGGTAAACTGAGAAATCGGCTAAGCTTTCTTCCACAATGGAAATATTAGCAGGGTCGCTCGTTATTAAGCGCATTATGGGTGAAACAAAAGTGGTGCTATTAGTAAATTGACTAAACCAATCGCCATTCTGATTTTGAAAAACAGAGGCTAAACTAGGTTGATTCCAGGTAGCGCTGTTGGCTACACGAATAACGCCCGCGGGATCATTGGGGAAAAAGTTGGCCACGATGTGATAGGTACTAGTAGGTATTTTTAAAGGCTCACCCTGAGCGTTTTCAAAGGAAAAATTGGTCAAATTACAGGGAGCGGAACCGTCCAGTGTAAAGGCCTTTCTAAATATCGGGACAGCACTTTGAGGATAGCCAGCATTAAATGCAAAGCCCAAAGTATCCCAGATTGCAATTTCAATATCAGCAGTAGAGTCGGTTAAACAGCTCAGCAATATGTCCACGCCTTGTAAATAAACAAAGCCTGGGTCGCCAGCCGTATCCTCTTGTTCTAAAGAACACATTACTCCAAAAGCTATCATGCCATTAGTACCGGTGTTTGTTCCAAAATAATTAGACGCTACGGCATCATCTAAACTGTATCCATCGCCCACAAATAAATTGAAAGTATCGGTCGCGGTGGTAGTGGCAGAGCTGATGCTATCGGATGTAGCTTTGTAAACTATGCGATAATCACCCGCTACAGATGGGATCCAGCTAGTGGTGGTTAGGCTTGTGTAGTAGGCAGTGTCTAAGGGGTTTAAGCTGCTAACAGCTGGAGAAACCAAGGTGCTTACCAGACTATTATTGGCATCCCAAACTTCTACTTCTAAACGCACATTCGTTTGGCTTTGTGATCCGTAATTATAAATATTGCTATCAAATTCAATGGGCACCGCTTGCTTTAAGGCGAGGTTTAAATATTTAGGATAACCATTTGTACCACCATTGTAAATAATATCGTGTGCAGGTGCTTCAGAACTTGTGCCCGGCGCGGTGGCACGCGTAAATACTAATTGATTGGCGGGCGGGCGATTTAATTCAATATCGTCAATCATCCAATAATAGCGACCTGAACCATTGCTATTACTTAGGTTGCCATCGAAAATAAATTCTAAAACTACTGCGGCTTCATTGGCTACGATGTGTGAAATATTGCTTCTATACACAGCATTTTGTGCGGTAGAGGCATTTACAGCGACTTCAGAAGCGGGAAACACTTCTAACGTATCAGGGAAAGTAACACCACCATTGGTGCTAATGGCTACCAACCAAGCCGATTGAAAGCGACGGGCATAGGTGTGGAAAGTTAATTCTGCGCCAGCTTCGCCACTAAGGTCAATCGTATCTGTGCGTAAACGGCCCACATGCGGCGCAGGAACAGTTCCTTGGCCATTAGTGGCGCGATCGCCATTGGAATGGAGAAAGTCGGAGTCGAAAATAATGAAACCATTGGAGGCGGTGGGGGATAGAATAGGGTCGCCTAAATTGCCCGATTGCAAAGGTCCGGCCCAGCAACCGCGTGATCCCACTGTGTCATTTGGATTGGTGTTGGGGCCGCGATATTCCCACAGAGCAAGTGCAGGCGTTCCATTTTGACTCCAAGCGGCTGGGATACCATTGGCGAAATCTTCCGACCAAATAAGACTTTGGCTGGAACTCTCAATGGGGGCAGCAACGCTAAGGCGAATGGGTTTTGCTTCTTGAAATTCGGGACTTGGGTCTAAAGCAGCTGGTTTGTTTTGACTAAAAGCCGAAAGGCTAAGGCTTAGCGTAAGGCAAAGGTGTAAAGTTCTTTTCATGTAATTGATTTTAGTAGCCTCCTAAATTAACTTTTTTAGGCCTTCAATTTACAATTACATAAAATGACTAAATATTTCTACCTATTGATTTTTTGAATAGTAATAAAGCCTGAAAATGGTTTATTCAGCGGCTTTAGCTTTGCGTTGATAAAGAAAGGCTTTCGGTTGAGGTAAAGTGTTTGGCTGAGCATAGTAGTTTATATAAAGAAGGGTTAGCTCTGCTGTAGAGCTAACACTAAAGCTTTGTAGTTCTAATTTGCCCTCAAACTCACTAAACATTACCTTTTGAATAAAGGCTTTGTTATCTGCATCAAAAATCTTTTTGGATTCTTTTCCAAAGACCAACATTCCGCCTTCAGTCTCCTCCATACAAGTGAAGTTGAAATCAGTATTTTCCGGACTGGCTGTGGCCATCATATGACAGCTATCACAACTTATTTCGTAGGAAAACTCATCAATTTGGCTTTTAAGTTTTTCTAATTCAAAATAATCTGTGATTTCTCGGTAATCTATCTGAGCGATGCAAAGGTTGATGGAAAAACAGGCGAGGAGACTAAAAATAATTTTCATGGAAGCGAATTTTTAAGATTTGAATTTCGACTAAATCGCATTGCGAATAGGTTAATTTCAAATATATAATTTTAATGGCTTCGATTTAATAAACGAAAAATAAGTTTAGAATTCAGTTCGCTAAGCTAGCCGAATTAGCTGCTTAAATGACTTACTTAATCTTCTTCTCGACTGTACTCTAATAGAAAGATTTCCTCGCCAGGTTTAAGTAAGTGGAACTGTTCACGGGCGAATTTCTCTAAATTTTCGGGAGCGGAATTTAGTTCCTTTAATTGCTTTTGGTCTTCGGCAATTTCACTTTGATAATGAGAAATACTGGCTTCTAAATCACTAATTTCCTCATTAAGCTCATGGTGAATTAACCAAGAATTAACGTCTAGGAAGGTCATCCAAACTGTAAAGATGATAAGCGTTAGGACATACTTGTTAAGTAATACCTTAAACCAGAAATTAGCTTTTATCTTTTTCCAGATTTCCCGCATAATTCAAAAGTAATTTCTTTAAACATGCTAAGGCCAAAAGTCTCCAGCAATTTTAAACAGTTGGATGTTAAGAGTTGAATTGCAATGTACTAAGATTGTAGTACAGACCTTCGCTATTATCTATTAGCTCGGCGTGACTGCCTAGTTCTACCAATTTGCCTTTTTCAATTACAGCAATTTTATCGGCCTTGCGAATAGTGGCTAATCTATGGGCAATAACAATGGAGGTACGTCCTAGCATTAGCTTATCTAAAGCCTCTTGTACCAAACGTTCAGACTCCGAATCCAGGGCAGAGGTGGCCTCATCTAAAATTAATATTTTAGGATCTTTTAGAACAGCCCTAGCAATAGCTACGCGCTGCCTTTGTCCGCCCGATAATTGTACCCCACGGTCGCCCACTATTGTATCTAGCTTTTCGGGGAACTCACTAATAAAATCCCAAGCATTGGCTTGTTTAGCCGCTTCAATAATTTCCGCTTCGCTGGCATTAGTTTTCCCATAAGCAATGTTTTCTCTAATCGTTCCGCCGAATAAAAACACATCTTGGGGAACCACCGCCATTTGGTTACGTAAGGCACTGAGTGAGTAATCTTGCGCAAGCT
Organism: uncultured Schleiferiaceae bacterium; assembly: GCA_963977415.1. Lineage (GTDB taxonomy): Bacteria > Bacteroidota > Bacteroidia > Flavobacteriales > Schleiferiaceae > Croceimicrobium. The sequence goes on from CAXBOS010000015.1 coordinate 39,260, forward strand.
TATTGTCGAAAAGTAAAGAACCTTCTGTATTGCTATAAAACTGCAGAATTAAAGATACTATGGTGGATTTTCCTGCACCACTAGGTCCTACTAATGCTACTTGCTCTCCTGCTTGAACTTTTAAACTTAAATTATTGATTACCTGTTGATCAGGACGAGTAGTATAGGCAAAGCTTAAATTTTTAAACTCAATTTCCCCTTTAAATTGGCTGAGGTCTTCGTGCTTTGAGCTTTCTTGAAGGACTTCAGTTCCCTCATCAAAAATATCCATTAACTCTTCCGTGGCTCCTATCGCTTTTTGCAGATTGGCATATACATTGGCTAGACCACCAATAGAGCCACCAATAAAGGCCGAGTAAATAATAAAGCTGAAGAGTTCACCCATGGCTAATTCATTGACGGCAACAAGGTTAACACCGCGCCAAATTACGGCCACAATGGCTCCGAACATTCCTAAAATTATAAAGGAACTAAAGGCACCACGGTACTTGCCACCCTTCATACCAATTTTAGCAACGGCATCTGTTTTTTCTTTGTAACGCGCAATTTCGAAAAATTCGTTAGCGAAGGCTTTTACATTAAAAATACCCTGTAAAGTCTCTTCTACAATTGTATTTGAATCGGCCACCTCGCTTTGCATTTCTTTGGCGTAGTTGCGAATGAATCGTCCAAAAAACACGGCAATAATAACCACCACTGGAACTATACCCAGCATGAAAAGGGTAAGCTTGGTTGAGGTGAAGAGAAGGATGCCGATACCGCCAAAAATGATAATGATTTGGCGAATAAACTCCGCTAGAGTAGTAGTGAAGGTTTCTTGTAGTAAAGAAATGTCGGCTGAAATGCGACTATTTAATTCACCCACTCTTTTGCTGTTAAAAAAGTTGATGGGTAGTTTAATAAGATGACTGTAGGTTGCTTGCCTTAAAGAGGCGAGGGTTTTTTCCGTAACGTTTACAAAAAGCACCACTCTAAAAAATGAGACTACCGCCTGAATCACTAAAATCACAAGAAGTATTAAGGCGGTACTTTCAATATTATCAAAAATCGCTTCTGAATTGGAGGCATCGACCAAGTCGCCCATAAATTTGGGTAGCGCAAGGTTGGCTACAGAGCTTAAAACTAAAAAAACTAAACCCAAGGCAAACTCTGCCTGATAGGGTTTTACGTATTTATATAGTTTAAGCGATTTTTTTAAGGATCCCTTACTAAGCTTGCGCTTCTCTTTCTTGGCTTCCGACATGGAGGATTTTTTGACAGGGCGCAAAGGTAAAATTTAGAACTGCTAGCCGCTTATTTAGCTTTTAAAATTTTGCCACTTTTTACTTTAGACCAATAATCCTTCAATTCCGATCTTACTTCACCGCTAAGAAGCAATAGGCCAATGATATTTGGGAATGCCATAGCGAGAATCATCATATCGGAAAAATCTAAAACAGCCCCTAAACTTACCGAGGATCCAATGATGATGAAAAGTAGGAAAAGTAATTTGTAGGTGATTTCGGTGATTTTGCTTCTTCCAAAAAGGAAGGTCCATGCACGTAAACCATAATAGCTCCAGCTAATCATAGTAGAGAAGGCAAATAAGAAGATAGCTACTACTAAAACATAAGGGAACCAGCTAATTACACTGCCAAAGGCCTGCGAGGTTAGCTGAGCACCACCAATACCACCGTCATTATAATAGCCTGTAAAAATCAATACCAAGGCAGTAAGCGTACAAACCACTACCGTATCAATAAAGGGTTCTAGTAAGGCTACGAAACCTTCGCTTACGGCATGTTTGGTTTTCGCAGCGGAGTGAGCAATAGCGGCCGATCCAACGCCAGCTTCGTTAGAGAAGGCAGCACGACGTACCCCTTGAATCATTACTCCCACAAATCCACCTAGCATGGCAGAAGGGTTAAAAGCGCCATCAATAATCAAAGTGAAAGCTTCGCCAATTTTAGAAATATTCATAAAAATGATAACCAAAGCGGCTAGGATATAGATTCCAGCCATAATCGGAACGATCTTCTCGGTTACCTTAGCAATACTCTTTATACCACCAAGAATTACCGACCCTACTAAAATAGCGAGAATTAAGCCGAAAAGTGGGCCATAACCAACTAAGAAGGAGAATTCACCCGAAAGTTGCTCAAAGGCTTGGTTTGCTTGAAACATGTTCCCACCACCAAAACTTGCACCGATGGCTAATACGGCAAAAACTACCGCTAAGACTTTGCCTAAGCCACCCATGCCTCTGTTGGCCAAACCTTTACGTAGGTAACGCATGGGGCCGCCTTCAACCACGCCATCTTCTCCAATGTCGCGATACTTAACACCTAGCGTACATTCGGTAAATTTTGAAGCCATTCCAAAAAGACCAGCTACCACTAACCAAAAAGTTGCCCCCGGGCCCCCGAGTGATATTGCTACAGCTACACCAGCAATATTTCCTAAACCAACGGTTGCACTTACGGCAGTAGCAAGAGCCTGGAAGTGAGTTACTTCACCTGGTGCATCTTCTTCATCATACTTTCCACGTATCAAGTTGATAGAATGTTTCCATCCCCAAAAGTTAACAAGGCCCATTCTAAAGGTGAAGAATATGGCTCCAAACATTAACCAAATTACAATGAAAGGAATACTGTTGGTTCGGATATCGCCATTGGGGAAGCGGGCTAACGCGCCGCTATCGGTTCTAACTCTATTATCGTATAAATTAAAAGCGTGGAAAGGGTCCCAGAAAATAATGGTAGCAAATCCCCCTACAATTGGAGTGAAAATACCGTTGAAAGTTTCGGCTACTGAACTGGCCGGAATCTCAAAACTTTGCGTAATACTATCTCCACCTGCATCAAAAACCGTAACCGAATAAGGTATACCCTCGGTTAGTCCGTTTGCCTTTCTAGCAATGGTATCCGTGCCTCTGTTGCTCCATTTATAGGTGTAGGGTTTTATCCCTCCCATAATCTCAATGCTGGCATTTCCGTTGTTAATTTCGCTGTTAGGGTTCTCAAACTCGAAATTGATGATTTCCAATTTTCCTACCGAAAAGGCATTGAAACTTAGAAGACATACGGCTAGTGCAAAAAGCTTACGCATAAATGAATTGATTTTTTGGAAGCACAATAATCGCAAAAAATTGCCACTTGCTAAAATTATCGAGCTAAGCAATTGATAATTAAAAAATAAGAGACGATAAGTGTTTACTAATTGCTTGATTATAGGCAGGTGTAGAGGCTAACTAATAATTTCGGGGCACACTACAATAATCGCTATTTATGGCCAATATCCTCTTTTCGCCAGCAGAAAGGCGAGGAATCATCGTGTTTTTAATCATTTGTATGCTCTTATACCTTTCGGTAGATGCGTATTTAAGTCATTTACAGTTTAAGAATAAACCTTCTAGTAAACAAAGAGAGGCCTTCAAGGCCCTTGTATTAGAACATAAATTAAGGGATAGTTTAAATGCTACAGCAAGGAATACCTTTAAAGGTCTTTTAGATCCCAATGAAGTGGGGCAAGAAGAGTTGCTGCGAAGCGGTTTGCGCAAAGACATTGCAGAAAGATTAATTCGCTTTCGCGAGAAGGGGGCTTATTATAATTCTCGTTCCGACCTAGAGAAAGTTTATGGTATGGATACCAGTTGGTTAAATAGAAAAGATTTGAATTTTGTTTTTCATCCCCGCAAAGGAGAAGTCGATGATTCGTATCGGGTTAGTAACCAAAACCGCAGCCTAAAGCTTACTCCATTTGATCCCAATACTATTAGCAAGGAAGCATTGTTTGCTATGCATCTGCCGGAGAGCGCCGTAAAAGGTATACTGTCGTTTAGAGAAAAGTTTCGCCCTTTTGAAAGAGCAACTGACCTTTATGCTGTTTATAATATAGATTCTTCTTTAGCGGAGCAAATCATTCCTTTTTTGAAAATAAAGGAACTAGCCGAACTTAACTCTTTGGATAGTTTAATCGTTTCTGTCTCCCTTAACCAAGCAGACACCAATTTACTAAAAGGGATAAAGGGAATTGGTTCCTATCTTGCTAAAAGCATAGTAGATTATCGCCAGAAGTTGGGAGGCTATTATAGTTTGGAACAATTACGGGATTTGTTTGTCGTAGATTCTAGTCGCTTTCAAACTATTAGTAAGCATTTATATTGCGATGATGATTTTCGCAAGTTGAATATAAATAAGGCTACTGAGGAAGAGCTTTATAATCATCCTTACATTTCCTATAAGCTAGCCCGAAATATTGTAGAATTCAGAGAGCGCATGCGGCTTTTTGAAAAGGTGGAAGAGCTGGCGAACATTGAATTGGTCGATGGCGTTTTATTCAGTAAACTTGCACCATATTTAGAAATTAAGTAAGTGCTTGATTTTTAATACACCTCTCAAAAATACATTAATAAACACGCGAAAAAAGGCTATGGGATTAGACTTTAAATTAACGGAAACTCAAAAGATGATTGCAGAATCGGTAAGAGATTTTGCAGAGCAGCATATTCGTCCGAATATCATGAAGTGGGACGAAAGTCAGGAATTTCCAGTTGAAATATTTAAACAACTAGGTGAAATGGGTCTTATGGGGGTGTTGGTTCCCGAAGAGTACGGCGGTTCTGGCCTAAGCTATTTTGAATATGTAACGGCCATTAAGGAATTATCGAAAGTTGATCCATCCATTGGCTTAAGTATGGCGGCGCATAATTCATTGTGCACCAATCATATTTTAATGTTTGGTAATGAAGAGCAGAAGCAAAAATATTTACCCAAGTTAGCTAGAGCGGAGTTTATTGGCGCTTGGGGATTAACCGAAGTTGGAACGGGTAGTGATGCTGGTGGCATGAATACAACGGCAGTAAGAGACGGCGACGATTGGATTATCAATGGCTCTAAAAACTTTATTACGCATGCTATTAGCGGTGATGTTGCGGTGGTAATAGTAAGAACAGGTGAAAAAGGCGATTCCCATGGAATGTCTGCTTTTGTGATTGAAAAAGGAACCCCTGGCTTTAAAGGTGGTCGCAAGGAAAATAAATTAGGAATGCGTGCTTCGGAAACGGCAGAATTGATTTTTGACAATTGTCGGGTTCCGAATAGCAGCATGTTGGGAAAGGAAGGTGATGGTTTTATTCAGGCGATGAAGGTCTTAGACGGCGGTAGGATATCTATCGCAGCCTTATCTTTAGGCTGTGGCTTTGGTGCTTTAGAAGCTGCCGTAAAATACTCCAAGGAGCGCGAGCAGTTTGGAAAGCCAATTTCTGCTTTCCAAGGCGTGTCTTTTAAAATCGCCGAGGTAGCTACTGAAATGGAAGCGGCCGAACTTTTAACATATCACGCTTGCGATTTAAAAAGTAGGGGAGAAAAGGTAACAGTTGCTGGCGCCAAAGCAAAAATGTACTCCTCAGAAATGGCGGTAAAAGCTTGTAATGAAGCAGTACAGATTTTTGGCGGATATGGCTTTACCAAAGACTTTCCCGTTGAAAAGTTTTACCGCGATGTAAAGCTTTGCACCATTGGAGAAGGCACTACCGAAATCCAAAAATTAGTTATTTCAAGAGAATTAATGAAATAGGGTGTTTCGCTTATAAATTTATATATATTTGCAGCCCCAAAATTTTAATATTCAAGGATGTTAGTAATTTCAGTAAAAGAAGGAGAATCTATTGATCGTGCATTAAAGCGCTACAAGCGTAAATACGATCGTACCGGTGTGATGAAGCAGGTGCGCGCACGCAAACAATTTATCAAGCCTTCGGTAAACCGTCGTAAGGAAGTAATCAAGGCGGCTTACCTACAGCAGAAGCGTCAGGACGAAGAATAGATTAGTCTATTACATCGATATTCTCAACAAGGGTTTGTATCTTTACATTCCCTTGTTTTTTTATGTCCAAAATTCAGAGTTTTCTTTCCTATTTAGAGCATCAGAAACGTTTTTCTGCACACACTATTAAGTCCTATGCTAAGGACCTTAGTTTGTATTCCGAATTCATTGCCGAGACTTTCGACTTAGAAGAGTTGGACGAGGTACATCATTCCATGATTAGGTCTTGGATAGTGGAGATGGTGGAGAAGGATTATGCTCGAACAAGTATCAAGCGCAAGCTAAGCGCTTTAAGATCCTTTTACCGCTTTTTGCAAAGAGAAGGTGCGGTAAGTTCAAATCCCGCCTCACAAGTAATCGTGCCTAAGCCAGAGAAAAAGCTCTTGCGAGTGGTAAGTGAAGATGATATGCGCTTTTTACTGGAGGATTTCGCTTTCGCAGATGACCCATGGTCCTGTAGTCAGTCATTAATATTAGATCTGTTCTATCAAACTGGTATTCGACTATCGGAGCTAATAAATCTGCGCGTCTCTGATTATAATTATGCAGCCTCTTACATAAAGGTTTTAGGAAAGCGTAATAAGGAAAGGGAAATTCCTATCGCTTTGGTGCTTAATGCTAAAATGAAGGATCATTTAGATAATCAGCGTCTTGCGCTAGATGTGCATTCGGAGCCCTGGTTTTTTTTAAGCAAGAAGGGCAAAAAGCTCTATCCAAAGCTTGTTTACAATAGCGTTAATGCTTACCTTAGTATAGTTAGTGGAGTCGAGAAAAAAAGTCCGCATGTACTAAGGCATTCTTTTGCGACGCATCTTTTAAATAGAGGTGCTGACATCAATTCGGTAAAGGAATTATTGGGGCATGCGTCTTTGGCGGCGACGCAAGTTTATACGCACAACTCCATTGACCGACTTAAACAGATGTATAACCATGCTCATCCTCGAGCAGCAAATTCAGATGAATTATGAAAGTTACCTTTCAGTCAGTAAACTTTAGCGCCGACGTGAAATTGCTTAATTTCATTCAGCAAAAACTTGATAAGTTAGAACTCTTTAATGATCAAGTTATTAATTCGGAGGTTTTTTTGAAAGTTGAGAACACATCAGCCAAGGAAAATAAGATTGTAGAGGTCAAATTGCATATTCCTAACCACGAATTAGTGGTGAAGAAGATAAATAAGTCTTTCGAAGCAGCAGCAGATATGGCCACTGAGGCCTTACGCAGACAGCTTTTAAAGCATAAAGATAATCCTCGAGCAGTTGCGTCATAATTTTTTTTGCTTGCCTATTGTGGCAATCAGAATTCTTTTTACATTTGCAGTCCGTTTGAAAACGGGCTGTTCTTTTTTAGAATAACTAATATTAGCCTGTGTAGCTCAGTTGGCCAGAGCAGCTGATTTGTAATCAGCTGGTCGGGGGTTCGAATCCCTCCACAGGCTCAAGAAAAGGGAGGCTATTTATAGTTTCGCGGTTCTTTAATTTTATTGTTTCGGGGAGATACTCAAGCGGCCAACGAGGACAGACTGTAAATCTGTTGGTTTCACCTTCGCAGGTTCGAATCCTGCTCTCCCCACTTTTTGATGTATTTTAGCGGGAGTAGCTCAGCTGGCTAGAGCATCAGCCTTCCAAGCTGAGGGTCGCGGGTTCGAATCCCGTTTCCCGCTCAAAATTATTTATCAATTTCCTCCTACCATTTGTGGGAGGAAATTGATGTTGTTTAAAAAGGCATAATTGGGAAAGTCCCAAAAATATGCCGATGTAGCTCAGGGGTAGAGCGTTTCCTTGGTAAGGAAGAGGTCAGGGGTTCAATTCCCCTCATTGGCTCTAAGTGAAAGACCACGGTGGTCTCGCTTATTATGTTATAAAGTTTTAATTCTAAGACACAAAACCATGGCAAAAGAAACTTTTGTTCGTAACAAACCGCATTTAAATATCGGTACTATCGGACACGTAGACCACGGTAAGACCACTCTGACTGCCGCTATTACTTCTGTAATGGCTAATGCAGGTTTTTCCGAAAAACGTGATTTCGATTCAATTGACAACGCTCCTGAAGAAAAAGAGCGTGGTATTACTATTAACTCAGCACACGTTGAGTACGAAACAGGAAACCGTCATTACGCACACGTAGACTGTCCAGGTCACGCGGATTACGTAAAGAACATGGTTACTGGTGCTGCTCAAATGGACGGAGCTATCCTAGTAGTTGCTGCTACTGATGGTCCTATGCCACAAACTCGTGAGCACATCTTATTAGGTCGCCAAGTAGGTATTCCTCGCATCGTTGTATTCCTTAACAAAGTGGATATGGTTGATGACGAAGAATTACTAGAATTAGTTGAAATGGAAGTGCGTGAGCTTCTTTCTTTCTACGACTACGATGGTGACGAAACTCCAGTTATTTCTGGATCAGCTTTAGGTGCACTTAACGATGAGCCTAAGTGGGTTGATACTGTATTAGCATTAATGGAAGCTTGCGATACTTGGATCGAAGAGCCAGAGCGCGATGTAGCTAAGCCATTCTTACTTCCTATTGAAGACGTATTCTCTATTACAGGTCGTGGTACTGTTGCCACTGGTCGTATCGAAACTGGTGTTGCTAACACTGGCGATCCTGTAGAGATTATTGGTTTTGGTGATGAGAAACTTACTTCTACCGTTACTGGTGTTGAAATGTTCCGTAAGATTCTTAACCGCGGTGAAGCTGGTGATAACGTAGGTATCTTATTACGTGGTATTGAGAAATCTATGATTAGAAGAGGAATGGTAATCTGCAAGCCAGGTTCTATTACTCCTCATGCAACTTTCAAAGCTGAGGTTTATATCCTTAAGAAAGAAGAAGGTGGTCGTCATACTCCTTTCCACAATAACTATCGTCCACAGTTTTACTTACGTACAACTGATATTACTGGCGAGATCTTATTACCAGAAGGAACTGAGATGGTAATGCCTGGTGATAACTTAACTATCAACGTTAAACTTATCGCTCCAGTAGCAATCAACAAAGGTTTACGTTTCGCTATCCGCGAAGGTGGTCGTACAGTTGGAGCTGGACAGGTAACTGAAATTACTGATTAATACTCAGTATTAGATATAATTTATGGAAGAAGGTGTTCTGATGATTCATCGGGATACCTTTCTTCCTAAATACGGGTGTAGCTCAGCTGGTAGAGCAGTGGTCTCCAAAACCGAAGGTCGTGAGTTCGATTCTTACCACCCGTGCAAAGTTTTAAAACAATGAGTAAAGTAAAAAGCTATTTCCAAGACTCTTACGAAGAGCTGGTTACAAAAACTAGCTGGCCTAGTTGGGCAGAATTGCAAAAGACATCGGTTCTTGTAGCTGTCTCTTCTGTGATAATTGCTTTGGTTATTGCGGGGATGGATAAGCTAATAAGTACTGCTCTAGAGTTATTTTACAACTTATTTTAATAAACCTACAATGAGCGAGAGCAGTAAGAAGTGGTATGTTGTGCGCGCTATTTCAGGTCAGGAAAATAAGGTGAAGTCGTATATCGAAAACGAAATCGAATACGCTAATCTGCAGGATCACTTAGGGCAAATCTTGGTGCCAACCGAAAGAGTATTTCAAATTAGGAATGGTAAGAAAATAAGCAAGGAGCGTAATTACTTTCCTGGCTATATCATGATCGAGGCTAACCTAGGCGGTGAAATGGTTCATACCATCAAAGGCGTACAGGGAGTTATCGGCTTTTTAGGAGAAACCAAAGGCGGAGATCCCGTTCCTTTGCGTTTAAGTGAGGTTAATAGAATGTTAGGTAAGGTGGATGAGTTATCGGAAACCGAAGAAAAAATTAACATTCCTTACATAGTAGGTGAAACGGTTAAGGTTGTTGACGGACCTTTCAATGGTTTTAATGGTACTATTGAAAAAGTATTTGAAGAGAAGAGAAAGTTAGAGGTTATGGTTAAGATTTTCGGAAGAAAAACACCACTAGAACTTTCTTATATGCAGGTAGAGAAAGAATCGTAAGTTATTGTGAGCTCAAGATAGGGTATTGTACCCAGTGGGGAGCTTCCACCCCACAAAAAGTTTTGATTAGTTAAAGAAAAATTAAAAATGGCAAAAGAAGTAAGTGCACTAATTAAACTCCAGGTTAAAGGAGGCGCTGCTAACCCTTCTCCTCCCGTTGGTCCTGCACTTGGTGCGAAGGGCGTTAACATTATGGAGTTTTGTAAGCAGTTTAACGCGCGTACCCAAGATAAAGCAGGAAAAGTACTTCCAGTAGTTATTACGGTATATGGCGATAAATCTTTTGATTTTATTATCAAAACTCCACCTGCAGCAGTGCAATTAATGGAGGCATCAAAATTAAAAAAAGGATCACCGCAGTCAAACCTTCAGAAGGTTGGTAAAGTAACTTGGGAACAAGTACGACTTATCGCTGAAGATAAAATGTCCGATCTTAATGCTTTTACTATGGAATCTGCGATGAGCATGATTGCTGGTACTGCAAGAAGTATGGGCTTAACCATAACTGGTCCTAAACCTTTCTAAAGTAGTATAAAATGGCAACAATTAGCAAAAAGCGTAAATCCGCCTTAGAAAAATTGGATACTACCAAGTCTTATTCTCTAACAGAGGCGAGTTCATTGGTAAAAGAAGTTACTACTACGAAGTTTGACGCATCAGTTGATTTAGCAGTTCGTTTAGGGGTAGACCCTAGAAAGGCAAACCAAATGGTAAGAGGTGTAGTTTCTCTTCCACATGGTACTGGTAAAGATATTAAAGTACTGGCTTTGGTTACTCCTGATAAAGAGGCAGAAGCTAAAGAGGCCGGTGCTGATTATGCAGGTCTTGACGAGTATATTGAGAAAATCAAAAATGGTTGGACCGATATTGATGTAATTATTACAATGCCAAGTGTGATGGGTAAAATTGGTCCTTTAGGACGAGTTTTAGGTCCACGTGGTTTAATGCCTAACCCAAAAACTGGGACAGTTACTATGGATGTAGCTAAAGCAGTAAAAGAGGTGAAAGCTGGTAAGATTGACTTCAAAGTAGATCGTTACGGCATTATCCACGCCGGCATTGGTAAAGTATCTTTCGAGCCAAATAAGATTAAAGAGAATGCCGAAGAGTTGATTAAGACGTTAATCCGTATGAAGCCTAGCGCGTCTAAAGGTACTTATGTTAAAAGTATTACCCTTAGTAGCACTATGAGTCCTGGTATTAGCATCGACTCAAAATCGGTTTCTTAATTCCAAAATTATTTAGAATGACTCGCGAAGAAAAAAGTAGAGAAATAGAATTACTTACAGAGGCCTTAGAGGGTTCTGATGTAATGTATATTACAGACATCGCAGGATTAGATGCGGCTCAAACCACTAACCTAAGACGTCTTTGTTTTAAAGCAGATATCAAATTAAATGTAGTTAAGAACACCTTGCTTAGAAAGGCAATGGAAAAGAGTTCTAAAAACTTCGAAGATTTGTATCCGACTTTGAAAGGTTCCACTAGTATCATGCTAAGCGAAACTGGTAATGCACCAGCGAAGCTAATTCAAGATTTTCGTAAGAAAAAGCAGACCAAGCCGGTACTAAAAGGAGCTTATATTCAAGAAGCAGTATTTGTAGGTGACCATAACCTTGAGGCCTTAAGTGCCCTAAAAAGCAAGGAAGAATTGGTGGCCGATATTATTGCTTTATTGCAATCTCCAGCCAAAAATGTTATCAGCGGCTTAAAGAGCGGTGGTGCTACATTGGCAGGTCTTTTAAAGACCTTAGAGGAGAGAGCAGCGTAATACGTACGCACTCAGCTTCCATATATTAAGTGTTGTAATTAAATTTTTATTAAAGATTCGAAAAATGGCAGACATTAAAGAATTAGGAGATCAGTTGGTAAATCTTACCGTTAAAGAAGTAAGCGAATTAGCTGATTACTTAAAAGCAGAATACGGAATTGAGCCTGCAGCAGCAGCTGTAGCAGTAGCTGGTCCAGCCGCCGCAGGTGGTGACGATGCCGCTGAGGAGCAAACAGAATTCGACGTAATTCTAAAAGCAGCTGGTGGTTCTAAACTAGCGGTTGTGAAACTTGTAAAAGAACTAACTGGTTTAGGTCTTAAAGAAGCAAAAGCTCTTGTTGACGAAGCTCCAAAGCCTTTGAAAGAAGGTGTAGCTAAAGACGAAGCTGAAGCGCTTAAGTCACAGCTTGAAGAAGCTGGTGCTGAGGTAGAAATCAAGTAAGCATTACATAGCCGTTTAGGCTAATTTATTAAGGTTTAGGTCTTTGGGAATGTCCCAAAAGACCTAAACCCTTTTGTGTTTAGTATAATTTATTTTCTCCGCATGTTGAATAACCCGGTACAAGCAAAGGACATGGAAAGAGTCAATTTTGCATCCATCAAAAATCAATTCGATTATCCAGATTTTCTGGCTATTCAGATTAAATCTTTTCAAGATTTTTTCCAACTAGAAACTAAGGCGGCTGATCGAGAGGATGAAGGTCTATTTAAAACCTTTAGTGAAAATTTCCCTATTACGGATTCCAGAAATCAATTCGTTCTAGAGTTTATTGATTACTTCGTAGATCCCCCTCGTTATAGCGAGGAAGAATGTATAGAAAGGGGATTAACCTTCAGCGTTCCGCTAAAGGCACGTTTGAAACTTTACTGTACGGATCCAGAACATGAGGATTTTGAAACAATCGTACAAGATGTTTATTTAGGTACTATTCCCTACATGACCCCAAGAGGTACTTTCGTAGTGAATGGCGCTGAAAGAGTAATCGTATCTCAGTTACACCGTTCTCCTGGTGTTTTCTTTGGTCAAAGTTACCATGCAAATGGTACCAAATTATATTCTGCCCGTGTAATTCCTTTTAAAGGTAGCTGGATAGAATTTGCTACAGATATTAACTCGGTAATGTACGCTTACATCGATCGTAAGAAGAAATTACCTTTAACTACCTTGTTAAGAGCCATAGGTTATGAGCGCGACAAGGATATATTGGAAATCTTCGACCTAGCGGAAGAGGTTAAAGTTACCAAAACAGGTCTTAAAAAAGTATTAGGTCGCAAATTAGCTGCTCGTGTATTAAAAACATGGGTAGAGGATTTTGTGGATGAAGATACAGGCGAGGTGGTTTCTATCGAACGTAACGAAGTAGTATTAGACCGGGATACTATTTTGGAAAAAGATCAGATCGAAGAAATTCTTGATGCTGACGTTCAAACCATCCTTCTTCATAAAGAGGATATAGAGGCTTCTGAATACGCTATTATTCATAATACCTTACAAAAGGATCCTACTAACTCAGAGAAAGAGGCAGTAGAACATATTTACAGACAATTAAGAAATGCCGAGCCACCAGATGAGGAAACAGCGCGCGGTATAATTGATAAATTATTCTTCTCAGAGCAACGTTATAGCCTCGGGGAAGTAGGACGTTATCGTATCAACAAAAAACTAGGTCTAGAAATAGACTCAAGTGTTCAGGTGCTTACTAAGCAAGATATTCTTAGCATTGTAAAGTACCTAATTGAGTTAATCAATGCCAAGGCGGAGATTGATGATATTGATCACTTATCTAACCGTCGTGTACGTACTGTTGGAGAGCAAATGTCTAACCAATTTGGTGTTGGTCTTGCTCGTATGGCTCGTACCATTAAAGAGCGCATGAACGTTCGTGATAACGAGGTATTTACCCCAATTGATTTGATTAATGCGAAGACTTTATCTTCGGTAATCAACTCATTTTTTGGGACCAACCAGTTATCTCAGTTTATGGATCAGACTAACCCACTTGCGGAAGTTACCCATAAACGTCGTTTATCAGCTTTAGGGCCAGGTGGACTTTCTCGTGAAAGAGCAGGTTTTGAAGTTCGTGACGTTCACTATACTCATTACGGCAGACTTTGTCCTATTGAAACACCTGAAGGACCAAACATTGGTTTGATTTCTTCGATGTGTGTTTACGCTAAGGTGAATAAAATGGGCTTCTTGGAAACCCCTTATCGCAAGGTAGTTGAAGGTAAAGTGGATTTCAGTGCAGATCCAGTATACCTAAGTGCGGAAGAAGAGGAACAAAAAGTTATCGCACAGGCAAATGCGCCAGTAAGCGACTCCGGAAACTTCGAAAACGAACGTGTGAAGGTTAGAGATGAGGCCGATTATCCGATGGTTGAACCTGAAAAGGTCGATTACATGGATGTGGCGCCAAATCAGATTGCTTCTATTTCGGCTTCGATGATTCCATTCTTAGAGCATGATGATGCGAACCGTGCTTTGATGGGATCTAACATGATGCGTCAAGCGGTTCCTCTTTTACGACCTGAAGCTCCAATTGTGGGAACAGGTCTTGAAAAAAGAGTAGCACGTGATAGTCGTGTTCTTGTAAATGCAGAAGGTAATGGCGTTGTTGATTATGTAGACGCTCAAAAAATTACTATTAAGTACGATCGTACCGACGATGAGCGCTTAGTAAGTTTTGAGGACGACTACAAAACCTACAATTTGGTTAAGTTCCGTAAAACAAACCAAAGTACGTGTATTAATATTAAGCCTATTGTGCGCAAGGGTGACCGCGTAGAGCAAGGGCAAGTTTTATGTGAAGGCTATGCTACCGAAAATGGTGAGCTAGCTCTTGGAAGAAACATGATGGTAGCCTTTATGCCTTGGAAAGGGTATAACTTTGAGGATGCAATCGTAATTTCAGAAAGAGTGGCCCGTGAGGATATCTTCACATCTTTACATATTGATGAGTATACTTTAGATGTAAGAGATACTAAATTAGGAGCAGAAGAACTTACTGCTGATATTCCTAACGTTAGTGAAGAAGCAACTAAAGATCTTGACGAAAATGGTTTAATCCGCATTGGTGCAGAGGTTAAGCCAGGCGATATTTTAATTGGTAAAATTACTCCTAAAGGTGAATCAGACCCAACTCCTGAAGAAAAACTCTTAAGAGCGATATTCGGTGATAAGGCAGGTGATGTTAAAGATGCTTCCTTAAAAGCTTCTCCATCTTTACAGGGTGTTGTTATTAATAAAAAGCTATTTGCTTTAGCAAGAAAGGATAAGAAGACGAGATTACAAGATAAAGAAGAAATTGCCAAATTGGATCAAGAATTCAATATGGAGGTGGAAACTTTACGTCAAACTTTCCTTGAGAAATTAAGCATTCTAGTGGCGGGTAAAACCAGCCAAGGTGTAGAGAATGATCTTAAAGAAGTAGTTATTCCGAAAGGAACCAAGTTTACTCAGAAAATCCTAAACGGAATAGATGACTTTACTAGAATTACCGGAGGAGTTTGGACTACTGATACCGATAAAAATGAAGCTATCGCAACTTTGTTGCATAACTTCAAAATTAAGTATAACGATTATCTAGGCGCCTACAAACGTCGCAAGTTTACAATTTCTGTGGGTGATGAATTACCTTCTGGAATCGTGAAAATGGCGAAGGTTTATATCGCTAAGAAGCGTAAGCTTAAAGTGGGTGATAAAATGGCGGGTCGCCACGGTAACAAGGGTATTGTTGCTCGAATCGTGCGCGAAGAGGATATGCCATTCTTAGAAGATGGAACTCCGGTTGATATTGTTCTTAACCCACTGGGTGTACCTTCAAGGATGAATATTGGTCAAATTTATGAGACCGTTTTAGGTTGGGCTGGTAAGCGCTTAGGGCGCAAGTTTGCAACACCAATTTTTGATGGTGCAAGCTTAGATCAAATCAATGCATTTACTGATGAAGCTGGTGTTCCTCGTTTCGGACATACTTTCTTATATGATGGAGGTACGGGAGAGAGATTCCACCAGGCGGCAACAGTAGGTATCATTTACATGATTAAGCTAGGTCACATGATTGATGATAAGATGCACGCACGTAGCATCGGACCATACTCTTTAATTACGCAACAGCCATTAGGTGGAAAAGCGCAATTTGGAGGTCAGAGATTTGGTGAAATGGAAGTTTGGGCTCTTGAAGCATTCGGAGCATCAAATATTCTTCGCGAAATCTTAACTGTTAAATCAGATGACGTTATCGGAAGGGCTAAAACCTATGAAACCATTGTACGTGGTGACGCGATGCCAGAACCTGGAATTCCAGAATCTTTCAACGTATTACTTCACGAATTAAACGGTCTTGGTTTAAAAGTGACCCTAGATTAATTGATTAAAAATTTAATTTCCTAGCAGATGTCATTAAGGAAAAACGATAAAGGCGGTTATAACAGCAACTTTAAGAGTATCACCATTAGCTTGGCTTCTCCAGAGTTTCTATTGGAGCGCTCGCATGGTGAGGTGTTAAAACCCGAAACTATTAATTACCGTACTCATAAACCAGAACGTGATGGTTTGTTCTGCGAGCGTATTTTCGGTCCTGTAAAGGATTACGAATGTGCTTGTGGTAAGTACAAAAGAATACGCTACAAAGGAATCGTTTGCGATCGTTGTGGGGTTGAAGTAACTGAAAAGAAAGTTCGTCGCGAAAGAGTAGGGCACATCAACTTAGTTGTGCCGGTAGCTCACATTTGGTATTTTAAATCATTACCTAATAAAATTGGTTACCTACTTGGGTTGCCAACGAAAAAATTAGAAATGATTATTTACTACGAACGTTATGTAGTAATTCAGGCAGGTAACGCTACTAAAGAAGATGGAAGTGCTCTAACTTACATGGAGTACCTTACGGAAGAAGAGTATTTAGATGCACTTGAGCGTTTACCAATCGAAAATCAGTATTTAGACGATTCAGATCCTAATAAATTCATCGCCAAAATGGGGGGTGAAGCTTTAATTGATCTTTTAGCTCGTCTTGATTTAGATTCGCTTTCTTATGAATTAAGAAATAAAGCAAATACTGAAACTTCACAACAACGTAAGCAAGAAGCTTTAAAGAGACTTGTAGTTGTGGAAGCGTTCCGCGATGCTAATACTCGTATTGAAAACCGTCCGGAATGGATGGTAGTAAAAGTGGTTCCTGTAATTCCACCAGAATTACGTCCGCTTGTACCACTAGATGGTGGTCGTTTTGCGACTTCCGATCTTAACGATTTATATCGTCGTGTAATTATCCGTAATAATCGTTTAAAGCGATTAATGGAAATAAAAGCACCAGAAGTTATTCTTCGTAATGAGAAGCGTATGCTACAGGAATCTGTAGATTCACTTTTCGATAATACCAGAAAAGCTAGTGCTGTTAAAACGGATAATAACCGTGCTTTAAAATCACTTTCAGATTCTTTAAAAGGTAAGCAAGGACGTTTCCGTCAAAACCTTTTAGGAAAAAGGGTTGACTACTCTGCTCGTTCGGTAATTGTAGTTGGACCAGAATTGAAATTACATGAATGTGGTATTCCTAAGGGAATGGCCGCAGAATTATACAAGCCATTTATCGTACGAAAGCTTATTGAAAGAGGTATTGTAAAAACGGTAAAATCGGCGAAGAAAATTATCGACAAGAGAGAACCAGTAGTATGGGATATTCTCGAAAACGTAATGAAAGGGCACCCGGTATTATTAAACCGTGCTCCAACACTTCACCGTTTAGGTATTCAAGCTTTCCAACCTAAAATGATTGAGGGAAAAGCAATCCAATTGCACCCCTTAGCTTGTACGGCTTTTAATGCAGATTTTGATGGTGATCAAATGGCAGTTCACTTACCTTTAGGTTCGGCTGCTATATTAGAAGCTCAGCTTTTAATGTTGGGATCTCACAACATCTTAAATCCAGCAAACGGTTCTCCGATTACTGTACCTTCTCAGGACATGGTATTGGGTCTTTACTACATGACTAAGCAAAAGCTTAGCACGCCAGAAGAGCCCGTATTAGGTGAAGGATTAACTTTCTATTCAGCTGAAGAAGCAGAAATCGCATTTAATGAAGGTAAAGTGAACCTTAACGCCAAAGTTAGAGTTCGTGCCCGTGTTGAAGAAGATGGAAAGTTAGTACAAAGAGTAATTGAAACTTCTTTTGGTAGAATCCTTTTCAACAAAGCGGTTCCTCCAACAGTAGGTTATATTAACCAAGTTCTTACGAAAAAGGCGCTTAGAGAAATTATCTCTGATATCCTCAAAGCAACTGATGTTCCTACTACCGCTAATTTCTTAGATGAGATTAAGCAATTAGGATTTATGACGGCTTTCCGAGGTGGTCTTTCATTCTCCTTAGGTGATATTATTATTCCCGAGGAAAAAGTAGCTCTAGTTAAAGATGCACAAGAACAAGTTGAAGCTATTTTAGGTAGCTACAACATGGGTCTAATTACCAATAATGAGCGTTATAACCAAGTTATTGACGTTTGGACAACTACCAATGCTCGCCTTACGGAGCGTGCAATGCACCATTTAATTACGGATAGACAAGGTTTCAACCCTATCTATATGATGCTTGATTCTGGTGCAAGGGGTTCGAAAGAACAAATTCGTCAGTTATCCGGTATGCGTGGTTTGATGGCTAAACCTCAAAAGTCTGGATCATCAGGTGGTGAGATTATCGAAAACCCGATTATTGCGAACTTTAAAGAAGGTTTGTCAATTCTAGAATACTTTATTTCTACTCACGGTGCTCGTAAAGGTCTTGCGGATACCGCATTAAAAACAGCCGATGCAGGTTATTTAACTCGTCGTCTTGTTGATGTGGCTCAAGATGTTATTATCACTGAGGTAGATTGCGGTACTTTAAGAGGATTGGAGGTTTCCGCCCTGAAGAAGAACGAAGAGGTTGTAGAACCTTTATACGAAAGAATTTTAGGTCGTGTTTCTTTGCATGATGTGGTAGATCCATTAACTAGTGTGATATATGTCAAATCTGGTGGCCTGATCAACGAGGATGAAGCTTTAGCTATTGAAGATTCACCTATCCAAATGGTGGAAGTGCGATCTTCCTTAACTTGTGAAAGTAAGAAAGGTATCTGCTCCAAATGCTATGGTCGTAACCTAGCGACCGGTAAAATGGTACAAAATGGTGAAGCTGTAGGTGTAATTGCCGCGCAATCTATTGGAGAACCAGGAACACAGCTTACCCTAAGAACCTTCCACGTTGGGGGAACTGCAGGTAACGTATCTGAAGAAAGTTCTATCACTGCCAAATTCGATGGTACCATTGAGTTCGACGAGCTACGTACCGTTATGGGCGAGGATAATGAAGGTAATCCAGTAGAGATTGTAATCGGTCGTACCGGTGAGATGCGTTTGGTTGACCAAAAGACGGGTATTAACTTAGCTACTAACAACATTCCTTACGGTTCTTATATTTATAAAAAATCAGGTGATAAAGTAGTAAAGGGTGAAGTAATTTGCCAATGGGATCCTTATAACGCGGTTATTATCTCTGAAAGTGCAGGTAAGATTCAGTTCTCTGATATTGAGCAGGGTTTTACTTATCGCGTAGAGATTGATGAGCAAACAGGCTTTATGGAAAAAGTTATTTCTGAAACTAGAAATAAGAAGCTTATTCCTACTATTGCCATTGTTAGCTCTAAAGGTGAAGAACTTAAGCATTATACCCTACCAGTAGGATCTCATATTATCGTTGAAGACGGTGAGGACATTATAACAGGTAAGATCTTAGTGAAAATTCCTCGTAAGTCTGCGAAAGCGGGTGATATTACAGGTGGTTTACCAAGGGTAACTGAATTATTCGAAGCAAGAAATCCATCAAACCCAGCGGTTGTGTCTGAGATTGACGGTGTAGTTTCTTACGGAAAAATTAAGCGTGGTAACCGTGAAATTGTGGTGGAAAGCCGCACTGGAGAGGTTAAGAAATACCTTATTAATTTAAGTAAGCAAATACTTGTTCAAGAGAATGACTTTATTAGAGCAGGAATGCCATTATCTGAAGGAGCAATTACTCCAGCGGATATTCTTGCAATCCAAGGACCTAATCGAGTACAAGAATACTTAGTAAATGAAATCCAAGAGGTTTATCGTTTACAAGGTGTGAAAATTAATGATAAGCACTTCGAAACGCTTGTTCGTCAGATGATGCGTAAAGTTGATATTCAAGATCCAGGTGATACTCTATTCCTAGAGAAGAGCTTAGTTCATAAGAATGACTTTATTGAGCAAAATGACTGGATTTTCGATAAGAAGATTGTAGTTGATCCAGGTGATTCTGATACCTTAAAAGCAGGACAGATTGTTACCGCACGTCGTTTAAGAGATGAAAACTCTTTGTTACGTAGAGCGGATAAGAATTTGGTTACAGCTAGAGATGCAAATCCTGCTACAGCCAAGCCTGTATTGCAAGGTATTACCAGAGCATCGCTTCAAACTAAGAGCTTTATTTCGGCGGCTTCCTTCCAAGAGACCACCAAAGTACTTAACGAGGCAGCGGTTAATGGTAAACGCGATTTCTTAGAAGGTCTAAAAGAAAATGTTATTGTTGGCCATAAGATTCCAGCAGGAACAGGTATGAAATCTTACGAGAAAATTATTGTAGGCTCGAAAGAAGAATACGAAAAGCTAAAGGAACTTCACGAAGTAAAAGTTGAGGAAAAAGCTTAATTATAAAGCGATGACTGAAGAAGAGAAAAGAGCTACTGCTATGCCGAAAGAGGGTCAGCTTAACGTTGAACTTTCAGAAGAAGTAGCAGAAGGAGAATACTCAAACTTGGCAATTATTAACCACTCGCCGAGTGAGTTTGTAGTTGACTTTATTAGAGTGATGCCGGGTGTGCCAAAGGCTAAAGTTAAATCGAGAATCGTTTTAACCCCTCAGCATGCGAAGCGCTTCTTAAAAGCTTTAGGGGAAAATGTTTATCGCTATGAGCAACAACACGGTGAAATATCTGATATCGAGCAAGCTAATATGCCACTGAATTTCGGTGGTCCGCAAGGGCAAGCTTAATATTAACCGATGATAATTGAAAAGGCTCGCCAATTGGCGAGCCTTTCTTTTTTAGTCAGACAGAAAAAGGTTCTTAGATTTAAGATAATTTAAGGGAAATGGGCAAGACCAGTTGAATGGCAACCGCTTTACCATTTTGCTGAGCTGGTTGCACAAAATCTGGTAGACTGCCTACAACAGCTAGCGCCTCTTTTTCGGCCTCCAATACGGCAGCTGCTTGCTGTTCATTCTTTGTGTCAATAGATCTAAGTACTACTGCCGATTCAACTTTACCACTCTTACTTATCACAAACTGAACAAAAATTCTACCTTCTAGACCGAGCTCTTCCGCTAAAACAGGATATTGGAAATTTTGCGAAATGTGATGCATTATCGATTGCATGGCGCATTTTTGTTTCTCATCTGCGGAAGCGGATAAATCACATCCCTGAGCAATAGGGAAATGGTCGATTTCCTGTAGACTTACAATAGTCTCGTTTTTAGTTTCATTTTTTAGGTTAAGGTCTTCTTCCTGACTTTTGTTGCAGGCGAATAGTGTCATAGCCGCTAATAGGGGTACTACCGCTAGATATAGACTTTTCTTCCAAACGGGACTTTCTTTTTGATACAACATGGTAATTCTTGTTTTAATGAATGAAGAGTTAAAAAATGGGCTGGGAGCAATGGCCTTTTCTGGATAGGCTAAATCCCCGCCAAGGGCGCTACTTAGTAGCAGATACGCATAGTTTTCAATATTTGCTTGTTTTATTAATAAGGCGTCTACTTCAAACTCATGCAACTGTCGCAGCTCCTTAGCTAAAAGGTGAATAGCTGGATCAAACCAAAATAGGGTAGTCAGGATCTTGTAATAAATTCTATCCCAATGATGGTTTAAGCGAGAATGATAGAGTTCATGCTGAACAATAAGCTCAAGATCTTTAGATTTAATTTGATTTTCTGGAATGAATATCCATTTACCAATACAAAAGGGACTTTGAATTTTATCACTAATAAGGACTTGGTGATTTAGTACCTCGCTTCGGCTCGAGTTTTTGGCTAGGCGTAAAATAAAGTAAAGACCACTTAAGAAGTATAAGCTTGAAATGGTTAAACCGAGGTAGTAAATAGGCTGCCAAAGGGAGAACGATGGGCTAGTTAAAAGTAACTGTTCGTCTAGTTTTTTTCCTTCAATTATAATCTCAGGAAGCTGAAAGCTGAAGGCAGCAGAACTTAACCAAGGCAAGCTAAACTGAGGCGCTGTGATGGCAATTAGTAGAGCCAGGGGAGTACTCGCCAATAGTAGGATTCTATTAATCCGGTGAAAGCTTGATCTTGCATAGAGAAACTTAAAGAATAAGTAAAAGAGACTACTAAAAAGCAAGTAATAGAATAAACTAGTAAGCATCATTTTTCTTTGTTTTTTTGAATAATGTTCAAAATGTCCTGAAGCTCCTGGGTATCGACTTTCTCTTTTTCTACAAAAAAGCTAACCATTTTACTAAGGCTTCCTTCAAAGTAAGCCCCCATAATTTTACCCAAAGAAAATTTTTTATAATCTTCTTTACTGATTAAAGGAAAGTAAATAAAACCTCTTCCTTTGGTCTCGTGCGAAACAAAGCCCTTTTGTTCTAAGATGCGAATAATGGTGGAAACCGTATTAATTGCTGGTTTAGGGTCATCATATAAGGCTAGAAGTTCCTTTACACTAGACTGGTTCTTCGTCCAGAGATGCTGCATTAGATCTTCTTCTGCTTTGGTTAGTTCTTTTGCTATCATAGTCTTGCAATATTAACTAATTATTTAGTTAAACTAAAATATTAGTTGAATAATTTTGAGATAAAAAAAATCGGCATCCGTGAATGCCGATTCTAAAATCTTGTTAAATCGTATTAATCGTTGCCCAAAAAAGATAGGACATAGTAAGCTAAAGTAGTTAGCGAAGCAAGCGCTGCAATTAAATAAGTATTGGCCGCGGCACCCAGTGCATCTTTGGCAATAGCATGCTCGGAAGGGTTAGCAGTATTGGTTGTTTTCAACCAAGCTAAGGCTCGATTACTCGCATCGTATTCTACCGGAAGGGTAACTAAAGAGAATATTGTAATCGCTGCTTGTAGAAAGATAACGACCAAGAACACTAAATTAATCGGGAATAGTTGCAGTAGGAAGCTACCGAAAATCATTACCATAAAGATAATATTGATGGCCTTACTGCTAAAGCTAACCACTGGAACCATAGCAGAACGAAATTCTAACCAGCGATAGGCTGTCGCATGCTGTACGGCGTGTCCAACTTCGTGAGCAGCTACAGCAGCAGCTGCCACTGAACGACTTTCGTAAACGGATTCGCTTAGGTTTACCGTTTTGTCTTTGGGATTGTAATGATCTGTTAGTCTGCCTGGTGTAGAAATAACTTGTACATCATAAATGCCATTGTCAGCTAGCATTTTTTCGGCTATCTCTCTACCACTAAGTCCATTTTGTAGCCCGATTTTTTCGTATTTACGAAACTTGCTTTTTAGTCTTCCTTGGGCAATAAAGCCCAAGATCATGAAGCCAATTAGGATAATGAAAATTGTCATTTGTTATAGATTTTAAACTTCAGCAATAATACCAAATTACATGCCTCTACCTAAGTATAAAATAATAGTTTTAGCCCTTTAAAATTTCTTTATGGCAAATAGACCACTTATACTAGTTTGTAATGATGATGGAATTACCGCTCCGGGAATTCGAAATTTAATAAGCGTGGTGAATCAACTAGGTGATGTTGTGGTAGTTGCACCGGATAGTCCTCAGTCGGCTATGGGCCATGCGATTACTATTAATGGCATTTTACGTTGTGATCCGATAAAAATAGATGACGGTCCACAGAAAGAATATAGTTGCTCAGGTACTCCAGTTGACTGCGTCAAGTTGGCAGTGAATGAAATACTAGACCGAAAGCCAGATCTAGTGGTTAGTGGTATTAATCACGGCAGTAACTCTTCCGTAAACGTTTTGTATTCCGGCACTATGTCAGCTGCTATGGAAGGTTGTTTGGAAGGGATTCCTTCTATTGGGTTTTCACTGTGCGATTTTAGTTGGCAAGCTAACTTCGAAGAGGCTTTGCCCTTCATCAAACGCATCTGCGAAAGCGTGCTGGAAAAAGGCTTAAGCGCTAAAACAGTTTTAAATGTTAATATCCCTCAGTTTAATGGTGAGGCCTATAAAGGTATTAAGGTTTGCCGCCAAGCGAACGGGAATTGGGAGGAAGAATTTGATCGCCGTGAAGACCCACGTTCGCGCAATTATTTCTGGTTAACAGGAAAGTTCGTGGATTATGATAAAGGTGACGATACGGATGAATGGGCTTTAGCCAATAACTTTATTTCTATGGTGCCCATGACGAGTGATCTTACCGCGCATCATTTAATTGGGACCATGAAAAACTGGGAACTCTAATCAAATTTTCGATCGATATCGAGCGTTTATATTTTATGAATAAACTTAATCCTCGCCAAGAACAAATCATTGGCTTTGTTTTAGGCTTGCTCCTTCCTTTTTTGAGTCTCTATCTTATTTTTTTAGTAAGGCCTGAGCTTTTAGGTGTACAAAGATTTAATTATGAGGTTGTTAAACAGCTGAATGTAGGTTTACTAACCTTTGGGATGCTTCTTAATGCCGCCTGCTTTTTTCTGGTTTTACGATTCAATAAAGAGCGGATGGGAAACGGTATATTACAGTCAACCGTACTGCTGTTATTCCTTATGGTTATTTACAAATTTTTGTTGTAAAGTTTTCTAGGGCAGTCTTAAAGGCAGCAGGGCAACACTTAATTTTGGCTCAAAGATTTAAAATTGAAATATTACTTAATTGCTGGTGAAGCGAGTGGCGACTTACACGGAGCCAATCTGTTAAAAGCGTTAAAAAAATACGACAGCGCTCCGCAATTTAAAGCTTGGGGAGGCGATTTAATGGCTACGCAAGGAGCTTCCTTGGTGAAGCATTACCGAGAACTGGCTTTTATGGGCTTTGCAGAAGTTCTTCTCAATTTGCGCACCATTTTAAGTAATATTAAATTTTGTAAGCAAGATATCTTGGCTTTCCAGCCAGATGTACTTATTCTAATAGACTACCCCGGTTTTAATATGCGTATTGCAGAATTTGCCAAGAAACAAGGCATCCGGGTAATCTACTATATTTCCCCACAAATATGGGCTTGGAAGAAGAATCGCGTTTTTAAATTAAAACGCGATGTAGATCGTATGCTTACCATTTTACCTTTCGAAAAAGACTTTTATAAGCAATATGATATGGAAGTCGATTTTGTAGGGCACCCCTTATTGGATGCGATTTCTGAACGGCCTGCTTTTGATCGAAATGAACGTTTAGAGGAGTTTTCCCTTACGGGAGATGCGCAGGTATTAGCACTTTTGCCAGGAAGTAGAAGTCAAGAAATAGGAAAAATGCTGCCTTTAATGGTGGAAGCGGCAGAAGCAGAGGGTCTGGAATGGATTATTGCAGGCGCTCCCTCGCAAGATTTAGCCTTCTACCAAAAGATATTACCGGGTAAAAACTTGAAACTCGTTTTTGGTCGTACTTATGAAATTTTGGAAATCGCCGATTTAGCATTGGTTGCTTCAGGAACCGCTACTTTGGAAACCGCTTTAATCGGTACGCCAGAAGTGGTTTGTTATAAAGGCAATTGGCTCAGCTATTTAATTGCTCGGGTTTTAGTTAAGATTAAATACATCTCATTGGTTAATCTCATTATGGATCGAGAATTAGTAACCGAACTAATTCAAGAAAACTTTACTTTAGGTAAAATTCAGGCGGAATTAAGAAAGTTGGGGGACGATCTTAAGCGTAAACAGTTACTTGAGTCCTATCAACAGTTAAGGGAAAAGTTAGGGGGGGCTGGGGCCTCGGAAAAAGCAGCGCAATTGATTTATGAAGATATTTCGTCTTAGACTAATTTTTGTTTTACTCCTTTCTGTTTCAGCGATTCAGGCGATGGAATTGCGGGTGCGTCTTTTTTCCGCATCTGACGTAAGTGAAACTATAATTACGACCGATAGTATTGATTTTTGCCTTTTAGCTTTAGATGAGCAAGGAAAGATCATTGATACTATTTACGATGTTTTCGCCGATGATAGTCTGCGCACCTTTTATTTAAGCAGCACTGCACAAGGGCTTTCGGTTAAGCGTGGGCAGAGCGCTCTAGGTTTTTATAAAACTGTTTTATTCAAAGGTTTAGATTCCTTGCAGCAGTTTCGTATCCGTGCCAATAAAAAGGAACGAGCCTATTACGGTGACATAGAAATTTCGAATCGTAGCAATCACCTGCATTTAATCAACCGCGTTAATTTAGAGCTTTACGTAGCAGGGGTGGTTGAGAGCGAGGCGGGACATGTGCCTGAGCTAGAATTCTTTAAGGCGCAGGCAGTTTTAGCACGCACTTTTGCTTTAAAGAACTTGGGTAAACATACCAAGGAAGGTTACAATCTTAAAGACGACGTAAGCTCGCAGGTTTATCATTCTCGTGCTCATTACACTCATAAGGATCTTATCGAGAAGGCAGTTTCGTTAACAAGAGATACGATATTGGTAAGCAGCGACTGCGAGCCGATTCTTAGCGTTTTTCATGCTAATAGCGGAGGCTTTACGGTTAATTCAGAAGATGTTTGGTTGCGCTCCATCGACTATTTGAAAGCGGCAGAAGATAGCTATAGCGTTGGGGTTGGTTCCTACCAATGGACTAAGGAAATTCCGAAAGAAAGGTACTTTACTTATTTTTCTAAAATGATGGGCGTGAAAAACACCCTCGAGTTCCAAAAGGCGGTCCTTAATTTACATTTAGATGGGCGGCAAAGTCATTTTCACTACCAAGGAAAAAGTCTTAAGCTTACCAAGGTTCGCAATGACTTTAAGCTGAAGTCCACCTATTTCAAGGCCGAAATAAAAGGAGATCAGGTTCTGCTGAATGGTTTCGGCTTCGGTCATGGAGTAGGACTATCACAAGACGGGGCCATTGCCATGAGTAAACAAGGATTTACTTACAAGGAAATTTTATGTTTCTATTTCCAATCGGTTGACTTAGAGTCTTTACAATATCGTCAGTTACCTTAGTCTCTTTAAGGTGTAAACGAAATGCTATAGGCAGATTAATTTTCAGCAATAAATTAGGCTTGCCTTTAAAAATCCTATATTTGCGAAAGCTGGGGGGAGTAGTAATGGTAACTAAAATATTAAAGGTTTATGCTAAGGAAAATTATCCTTCGTAATTCTGATCGATTTTTATCCCGCTGGATCGTACTGGTTTTTGATTTATTGGTAATATCAGCAACTTACCAAGCTTCGGCAGTTTTGCGATACAATTTTGAGATTTCGGCGGTGCCTCCAGGGTTAATTTTAACGAAACTCCCTTTTCTATTAATTTCTTATCTGATAGGCTTTACCATTAGTAAATCCCACGTTGGTGTTATCCGCCATACTGGTATAACTGACGCTTACGCTATTTTTAGAGGGGGCTTAATTTCTCTCCTCATATTATCTTTCGGTAGCAACTTAGCTTTCTATTATGAGCCGCAGTTTATGGATTACCTCGTAATTCCTAACTCTGTATTGGTTATCCATTTTTTATTAGGTATTGTTGTACTTATTGGTTCCCGTTTTGCTGTTAAAATTCTCTTCTTCCGCTTCCAAACTCAAACTAAAATTAAAGCGACTAGCGTAATGATTTACGGGGCTGGTGCCTCGGGAGTAATTACTAAAAATACCTTAGAACATGATACTAGTCGTGAATATGACATAGTTTGTTTTATTGATGATAATCCTAAAAAAATAGGCAAGTCTATTGAAGGTATCCCAATCTTGCCAAACGAAAAAGCTTTAAGTGACCTCTTCTTATCAAAGAATAAGGTGGATCAAGTAATCCTTTCTATTCAAACTGGGATATCAATAAAAAGGAAAAATGAAATTGTAGATCAATGTTTAAATCTTGATCTAAAGGTAAAAGTGATTCCGCCAGTTGATAGCTGGATTCAAGGAGAACTGAGTACCAAGCAAATTAAATCTGTACGCATCGAAGATTTGTTAGAACGCGAAGAAATTAAGCTCGATAGTCAAAATGTACAACGCGAAATTGAGGGCAAAAAGGTATTAATTACTGGGGCAGCAGGTTCTATCGGTAGTGAAATTGTAAGGCAGGTATTACACTACAAGCCCAAACAAGTGATTTTGCTAGATCAGGCCGAATCGCCGATGTATGAGCTAAGCCTAGAGCTGAAAAATAGATTTAAAAGCTTCGACGATATCGCCGAATGTGTAATTGCTGATGTACGCGATCGTTTGCGTTTGGAAAAAGTTTTCAAGGCCTTTGGTCCCGATATTATTTTTCATGCTGCCGCTTATAAGCACGTTCCCCTAATGGAGGATAATCCTTATGAGGCTGTTGGGGTAAATGTTCTAGGCACCAAGAACATGGCAGATCTCGCAGTGGAATTTGGTGTTGCAAAATTTGTAATGGTTAGTACGGATAAAGCTGTTAATCCAACTAATGTTATGGGCGCTACCAAGCGGACCGCCGAACTTTATACACAGAGCTTGGGTTCAAAAGATAGTGTTGGTACTCAGTTTATAACCACGCGTTTTGGCAATGTTTTGGGATCAAATGGTTCGGTTATTCCGGTATTCAGAAGACAGTTGGAAAAAGGTGGGCCAATCACCTTAACCCATAAAGATATCACCCGTTATTTTATGACAATTCCCGAAGCCTGTAATTTGGTTTTGGAAGCAGGCTCAATGGGGCATGGTGGGGAAATTTTTGTTTTTGACATGGGCGACTCCGTTAAAATTTATGATCTCGCTAAGAAAATGATTAAGTTATCGGGCTTTGAATTGGGCAAGGATATGGAGATTGTGGAGGTAGGTTTACGTCCGGGCGAAAAGCTTTACGAAGAATTACTGACGGGTAAAGAGAATACTTTGGAAACGCATCATCCAAAAATTATGATTGCACAAACAACCAAAATGGATGCAAACGCCATCCAACTAGCCTTAGAAAGAGTACGTATGGCATTACTTTCAAATGATAATCTAGAGTTAGTTGCTTCTTTAAAAAGCATGGTGCCTGAGTTTATTAGCAATAATTCAATTTACGAGACTTTAGACCTACACGCGCAAGCTAAATGAAGAAGCTCTTAATCTGTTTTTTGGTTTTCGGTGTAAGCCCGGCTAGAATTCAAGCTCAGTATCTCTATCAACATCTAAATGTCCTTAATAATCTAAGGTCAGAATCTAGTCTTTATGACTTAGATGTAGATTTTCACAGTTCGGTTCGGCCCCTTAATCAGACTCAGATGGAGGAAGTGCAACAGTCGGAAGAACACCAATATAATACAAACACATCTTGGTTTAACCGCAAAGCTTGGAACGAGCATTTGGTTAAAGTTGAAGAGGCGAAATATGCCATTACCATTGATCCTTTAGTCAATTTTCAGTTGGGACTAGAAGCAGGGGAAGAGCAGTATCGCTATATCAATACGCGCGGTTACTTATTAGAAGGCCGTATCGGCAAAAACTTAACTTTCTATTCTACCTTTCTAGAGAATCAGGGACGTTTTGCCAATTATATTACTCAATACGCTAATCGCAGAAGGGTAATTCCAGGTCAAAGTAGCCCGATAAGAGGATTTGGTGATGGAGGTTTTGACTATGGTTTTGTAGCAGGAGAAGTAAGTTATAATCCCAATGAATTTTTTGCCTTTACTGCTGGTCAGGGACGAAATTTTTTAGGCGAAGGATATCGCTCGATGCTCCTTTCAGATGGAAGTTTTAGCTACCCTTTTTTTCGAATTGAGACTACTTTTTGGAAGTTTAAATACGTGAATTTATGGACGCAGATGTACGATTTGCGGCGTGAAGCCATGATTACTCCTGAAAATTTTGCGCGCAAATATCTAAGCTCTCACTATTTAAGTATTAATATTACCCCTCGCCTTAATTTTAGTGTTTTTGAAGCTATTATGTTTGGCGATAGTACCCAACAAGAAGGTTTAGATGTTAGCTTTTTAAACCCCATCATTTTTTATCGTCCCGTTGAATTCGCAGTTGGCTCTCGCAATGGTAATGCCTTGTTAGGAGCAGCATTTTCCTATAAAACCTTTACAAAACAAATGCTTTACGGGCAGTTTGTTTTAGATGAATTTCAATTGTCATCGATTTTAGCACAAGAAGGCAGTTGGGTAAATAAATATGGCTTTCAATTAGGCTACAAAATGTACGATGCGTTTAAGGTGAAAGGTTTATTTCAACGGTTGGAGTATAATACCGCGCGCCCACACACCTACCAACATAGAGAAGTTTTAACTAATTACGCCCATTACGGATCACCTTTAGCGCATCCTTGGGGTGCTAATTTTCATGAGTTAATCTATCAAGCTATTTATCAGAAAAACCGCTGGGAAGGCGATGTGCAATTTAATTTTGGTAGAATGGGAGCGGATGCGGCTGGCTCTAACTGGGGGTCAGATATATACTTATCTTACAACAGTAGAGAGCAAGATTTAGGCAATGAAATTGCGCAAGGAATAAGTGCTAATTATTTTTACCTACAAGCGAGAGCGGCTTACGTTCTTAACCCGAGTAGTAATTTGAAGCTGGAGCTGGGCTTTCGTTATCGAAACTTTTCACCCGACGTAGCGGAAAATGTAAAAACTACCGCTATGCTTAACCAAGAAAGTTCCATGCTTATCTTTGGTCTTAGAACAGAAATGTTTAATCGCTATTACGATTTGTAGCAATATGTTGAAAGAGTTTAAACCAACCATTTTGTTTTTGGTAAAGTTCTTCGCCATTTACTTGGTTTTCAGTACTCTTTATGGAATTTATATTTCCGGTTTCGATAAGGAGAATGTGCTAGATCCTATCACAAGAGTGGTAGCCAATAATTGTGTTTCTACCGCTTCAGCAATTGGTTATGAAACGGAAGTGGTGCAAGACGATCATCTGCGCATGCAAACCGAAGAAGAACAAACTTTTGATAGTATTTGGCTCGATAAGGTTTATGCAGTTTCGGTGGAGGAAGGATGTAATGGTGTTAATATTATGATTCTCTTTGCTGCTTTTGTGGTAGGCTTTGGTGGGCGCATAAAAAATATGCTTTGGTTTATTCCTCTCGGTTTACTTTTTATTCATCTCGCCAATATTGGCAGACTATTACTTTTAAGCTTGCTTAATGTAGAGTGGGGCGGTAGAGGCTTTCACTTTTTTCATAAATACGGCTTTACTGCGGTTTTATATCTCGCCATATTAGTGCTTTGGTATCTTTGGGTAATGCATCTCAATGGGAAGACCGCTGTTAAGAGTAAATCGCTAGATCAAAATGCTTAAAGGTTTTGGATACGCGCGAGTCCTTTTTATTCTTTTGGGTGCCGTGGGGCTCTTCTTCGTTTATTTTTTTCAGCATTACCTCGATTTTCATTCGGTACTTTTTAAAGGCGAGTGGCCACAAGAATTAAATTATTCTACCGACTTTATGGACGTTGAAACGTTTCCTTTTGTGGTAAACAAGGTGGGGCGTTACTTATTAAATGACCTTTTTACCATAGCCATCATTTATGGTTTATTCTACGAAAAGAAGTATTTGCGTTTTGCTTTTATGGTCTTGCTATTTGGATTGGTATTCTTACTGCCTACTTATCTTTTTATATATCTAGCAAAACCTGAAGGTTTTAGCTCCCTCATCAGCCACCTACACCGCATAGTTTTAAACCCAGTACTCATGATGTTGCTCATCCCAGCTTACTTCTATCAGAGAAGCTTAGCCAAGGACGATGAATAATTACAATTTATACTAAACATTCTTCTACTTTTTGTGTTTTGTTGTTGCAACATCAAACGAGATGATGTACTTTTGTTCAGTGTTTAAACATTAAAATTATTTTTAAAAATGAAGATCAACAACAAGATTATCGCCTTAGTCTTTTCAAGCGCCTTAGTAGCTTGTAACAATGCACCTGAAACTGCAGTAGATGCTACAGATGCACAAGAAGTTAATGCAGAAACTGCGGAAGCAGCAACCTACACTTTAAATACAAGCACTGAAGAAGTAGTTTGGGAAGGTTACAAAACATTTGCCTTGGGCGATGCTCACAATGGAACCATTGAGGTAAGTGAAGGGAGCTTTATGGTAGAAGGAGATCAATTGGTAGGAGGTTCATTCATTATTGATATGACATCTATCAACAATCTTGACCTAGCTGAAAGCCCAGAGTACAAAGCGAAATTAGAAGGTCACTTAAAGAGTGGTGATTTCTTCGCAGTAGATTCTTTCCCGACGGCTAAATTTGAGATTACCGCAGCCGAGGCTGTAGCTGCTGGGGATACTAGCGGTGCTACTCATAACATTAGTGGTAACCTAACTTTACGTGGTATTACCAAAAACGTTACTATTCCTGCAATGGTAGAAATGACCGATGCTGGTATTAACTTCGCTACTCCAGAGTTTGTAATTGATCGCAGCCAGTGGAATGTTAAATTCCGTTCAACTTCTTTTTCAGAATTTGCTGATATCGCTAAAGACAATATTATCGATAATAACATAAAGCTTTCTGTAAAGCTTTCTGCAACTAAAGCTTAATCATTTAATCTTTAGGTTTGGTTTTAAAAGCCGCTGGAACATCCAGCGGCTTTTTTTATTTTCGGGCGAAACCTTAATTATGTCTGAATATAAAGAACGCTTGGCCATTAAGAGTTGGGCAGAGGACGATCGTCCTCGTGAAAAGTTTAGCAGCAAGGGGCGCTCTGCTCTTAGTGATGCGGAATTAATTGCCATACTAATTGGTAGTGGTAACCGACAAGAGTCGGCGGTAGACCTTTCTAAGCGTATTTTAAATTCAGTAGAAGGAAACCTTAATCAATTAGCACGTTTAACTTTACAAGACTTAATGGCCTTTAAAGGGATCGGAGAAGCCAAAGCTATATCTATTGCTACTGCCTTAGAAATTGGGAAACGCAGAAGTCTATCGGATGCTTTGGAGCGGAAAAGTATAAAAAGTAGTGGAGCGGCATATAGCATCTTACAGCCGCTAATTGGTGATCTAGCCCACGAAGAATTTTGGGTATTGTACCTAAATAATCACAACAAATTAATTCGCCCCGTTTGCATCAGTAAAGGGGGCATAACAGGAACAGTCGTTGACCTGCGACAAATTTTCAATATTGCTTTACGGGAGCAAGCCACTTCTATAATTCTAGGACATAATCACCCCAGTGGTAATACTAAGCCTAGTCAAGCGGACCTTAACTTAACCCGAAAAATAGGAGAGTCGGGCAAGATTCTCGATATTTCCGTTTTAGACCATATTATTGTTACCGAAAAGGCCTACTATAGTTTTCGCGATGAAGGGGATATTTAGTCTCGTGCCTCCAGTTATAAAGTATTTGATTTCCGAATTAGCCTCTATCTTTGCAAAATGCTCTTATTCTACACTAGCACCCTTAGTCCTCGAATTAAATATATAAGCCGCTTAATCTTTCAAGATTTATTAGGGCTCAGTATTCGTTATACACAGGATAAGGAAGAGTATCTCCAATCTACTTTGCCGAAGATAAATTACTCTCGCGACCCTTTACAAAGTGGGATTTTCTTGCAATCGGTCAACCTTTTGTTTGAATCTGATATCTCTGAGCAAGATGTTAAATCGGGAACATATAAAGGTGTAGTAACAATTTTTTCCACGGGACGACAGTCACTTTTGCCTTTCGATCCCCTTGCGGCTAGTTTCTTTCTAGTAAGCCGCTATGAGGAGTATATGCCATTTATTGCCGATGCCCATGGTCGCTTTCCTGCCAAAGAAAGTGTTATGTATCGTTTAGGTACTTTAAATAAACCTTTGGTTAATGCTTACGCAGAAATTCTTGCTACTTTATTAGAGGAACATAATCCTAATATAGTTTTTAGTAGACCGAGCTACCGTTTTTATAATTCGGTGGATATTGATAATGCGGCTGCTTTTTTAGGAAAAGGGATTTTCCGCATAATCGGCGGCTATATGCAAGATATTTTATCTTTAAATTTTAAGCAAATAGGGGAACGCAGCCGTAGTTTGGTTTTTGGAAAAAAAGATCCATTTGATACTTTCGATTATGTACTTGCCATGCAGAAGAAGTACAAATTCTCTACAATTTATTTTGCACTTTTCGCGAGGATGGGGCAGTATGATCGAAGTTTGACCCGTTACTCAACACGTTTACAGCGCTATGTAAAAGGGATCGCAGATTTTTGTGAAATGGGAATTCATCCTTCCTATCGTTCTAATGAAAATTTCGAATGGTTAGAGGAAGAGATTACCAGCTTACAAAGAGTACTCAAAAAGGATATTAAGAAAAGCCGGCAACACTTTTTAAAGATTCATTTTCCTTCTACTTTTCGCAATCTTTTGCAGCTGGAAATTAGTGATGACTACTCCATTGGCTACGCCTCTGAGCATGGTTTTCGTGCCGGAATATGCACCCCATTTCGCTTTTACGATATTGAGCAAGAAGTAGAAACGCCATTAATAATGCATCCCTTTCCCTTTATGGATGGCACCTTTATTTACTATTTGAAGCTTTCGCCAGATGAAGCCTTAAAGCATATTTTAGAATATATTGAAATCTATCGCCACTATGGTGGTGAGTTTATTCCAATCTGGCACAATCGTATCTACAGTGAGAAAGAGGAGGAGTGGAAAGGCTGGAATAAAGTTTTTGAAGAAATGGTGAAAGCAGCTGTATGATCAATTATCGTGAGCATCATTCTATAGATATTGAAAAGTATAATAATTGCGTTCAGCGCAATGCCCAAAAAATACCTTATGCCTTATCGTGGTATTTAGACTCGGTATGCGAGCAATGGGATTGCTTGGTGCTTAACGATTATGATGCAGTTTGGCCCTTACCTTTTCGCCGAAAATTAGGGATTAAGTATTTTTATAGACCCTTTGCGATTCAGCAACTAGGAGTTTTTAGTAAGCAAGCTTTAAGTGAAGAGCAAATAATGGCTTTTCAGCAGAAAATTAGCGAGAATTGTCGTTTTGCAGATATTTATTTAAATGAAAATCAGGTAGTTAATCCCCTTTCTTATAAATGGGAGGTGAAAGAACAGACCAATTTGGTTTTAAAGTTAAAGCGATCTTATCAAGACGTTTATAAAGGTTTTAACAGCAACCTAAAGCGTAAGCTGAAGAAGCATCAACAGACCAATTTTGATCTTTTTGAAAGTGACGGACCGAAGGTTTTAATCGATTTGTTTAACGAGAATAAAGGGCAAGAATTAAAACTATCTTCTGAGTATTATCGCTCTTTAGAAAAAGCGATGTTTCAACTCTTGCATCGTGGTTTAGCTAAGGTATTTACCATTTACGGCGGCCCCAATCAATTATTGGCAGGAGTATTTTTTATCGAATATCAAGGGCGCTCGATATTCTTGTTTTCCGCTCTGTCGCCTATGGGTAAAGACTTAGACGCTATGACCTATCTCATCAATGAATACCTCATTTATAATTCCGAACGCTTAGAAGAACTGGATTTTGAAGGATCTCAGCAGCCGGGTTTAGCGCGTTTTTATGCTTCATT
Organism: uncultured Schleiferiaceae bacterium; assembly: GCA_963977415.1. GTDB lineage: Bacteria > Bacteroidota > Bacteroidia > Flavobacteriales > Schleiferiaceae > Croceimicrobium. The sequence goes on from CAXBOS010000015.1 coordinate 74,453, forward strand.
TGGTGCAGAAGCGCGACACTATAATTACTTGAAATATAATGATCTGCCTTGGCCGATTTCGCTTTTAAAATAATGGCAAAAGAATACCAGCATCTCTTTTTCGACCTCGATCATACCCTTTGGGATTTCGAAAAGAATTCTAAACAAGCCTTAATTGAACTCTACCATTCTTATGCTTGGGAGTCCATTTTAAACCTTCCGGTAGATGAGTTTTTACAGAGCTATTATCAAAAAAATGATGAGATGTGGGCCTTGTATCGCGCTAATAAAATAGATAAGGCCACTTTACGCCACCGCCGCTTCGCAGAAACCTTTGCGATTTATCATTATCAACATGATGATAAAGTAGCCAATTTTGAAAAAGACTATATTTACCTAGCGCCTCAAAAAACAGCTCTTTTTCCCGGTTGCATAGCCACGCTTCAATCTTTGCAAGGTCAATTCGAGATGCACATCATAACCAATGGATTTGAAGAAACTCAGCATATTAAATTAGCAAAAAGCGGACTCTCTCCCTTTTTCGATAAAATTATAACCAGTGATAAGATTGGGGTGAACAAACCGGAGGCTAAAATTTTTGTTGAAGCCATGCGTCAAGCGGGAGCGGATCGAAAAAGCTCCTTAATGATTGGTGACAGTTTGCTTGCGGATATTATAGGCGCACGCAATGTAGGGATGGACCAAGTTTTTTTTAATCCCCACTCCCATCAACATCAAGAAAAGGTGAGTTTTGAGATTAAAGCTCTGAGTGAATTACCCGGTTTACTACTTTAATTTTTTGCAGGATACTTCTTGTAGTGAAAAGCCTCGTACTGATAAGCACCACTATACGGATTAAGTTGAGCGTGCATGTGAGTGCTAATATAGTCGCCGCGGTTAATGCCAGACATGTGAACTTCACCTTGCACAGGCTTTAAGGTAAAGTAAAATTTGCATAGGATCGTATCACCAATCGAGAGATTTACCGTATTTGGTTCAACCTTTTCCACTTTCATAATGGCCATATTATTGGTGCCCATTAAAGGGTTTAAAACCTTTAAATTGATCGGGAAAGTTTTCAGTTGCTCATAGCGGGCTTCTTGACTAAAGCATAGGATGGGTGTGAATAGAAGCAGGCTAAAAAGCAATTTGTGCATAGATATAGATTTGACGCGAAGATAAGTCTTGATTTTTTTTGAACCATACTTTTCTAGTATTCGGCTCTTTTAAATTATTTAGCTACGGTAATACCTGAGATCGATTTTTAATTTGGCTTCAGAACTCTTATAAATTGTGGGTTTTAAGCCAAAGCGATGAAGCAATAGCGGGCTATCGCAAAGGGCCAAGGCGCGTAAAACCCCCTTTAAGAAGAGACTAATACGTTTTTTTCAATAAAAGTGAATATCCTGTATCTAGCTCATTGGCTGTAGCCTGCTACAGCTGGACGATTTAGATTAGTCTTTTCCTTCTAATGAAAATCTGAGGCTTTAATTTAAGGTCAAACTCGGGTTTAATACCTGTTCTTAATTCTTAAATTTGCGCAACTCAAAAAATGCGCAATGCAACAGCAAGTTCCCTATACTCCCACCAATAAGGTAAGAATAGTTACCGCAGCCTCCCTCTTTGATGGTCACGATGCGGCGATCAATATCATGCGACGAATCATTCAAGCAACTGGTTGTGAGGTGATTCATCTTGGCCACGACCGCTCTGTAGAAGAGGTGGTAAACACAGCAATCCAAGAAGATGCGCAGGCCATAGCTATGACATCTTACCAAGGTGGGCACATAGAATACTTCAAGTATATGCACGACCTTTTGAAGGAAAAGGGTGCGCCTCAAATTAAAATCTTTGGCGGCGGTGGCGGCGTAATCCTCCCTGAAGAAATTCAAGAACTACACGAATACGGTATCGATCGTATTTATTCACCGGATGATGGTCGCTCGATGGGCTTGCAAGGGATGATAAATGATATGATTCAACGTTGCGATTTCCCTACGGGATTAAGCATTAATGGTGAGCTAGATCGGATAAGTGAAAAGTCTAAACCTGACATTGCCAAAATAATTTCGGCAGCTGAAAATAACATGGAGGCCAATAAGGAGGCTTTAGATAAAATCGACGCTATGGCGGCGCAATCTAAAACTCCTGTATTAGGTATAACTGGAACCGGTGGAGCGGGGAAAAGCTCACTAGTAGATGAGTTAGTACGTCGCTTTTTAATCGATCACCCCGAAAAAACATTAGGAATTATTTCGGTAGATCCTTCCAAACGTAAAACAGGTGGTGCCCTTTTGGGAGATAGAATACGCATGAACGCGATTAAAAACGATCGGGTTTATATGCGTTCCTTGGCTACGCGCCAATCCAATCTTGCCCTAAGCAAACACGTGCAAGAGGCGGTTAATATTTTAAAAGCAGCCCAATACGATTTAATCATTTTAGAGACTTCTGGAATTGGGCAGAGCGATACCGAAATTATTGAGCATAGTGATGCTTCCATGTATGTGATGACGCCCGAATATGGCGCCGCTACCCAGTTGGAGAAAATTGACATGCTGGATTTCGCAGACATTATTGCCCTAAATAAATTCGATAAACGCGGTGCTCTTGATGCTTTGCGTGATGTGAAAAAACAATACCAACGCAACCATAATTTATGGGATGCCGACACGGATACTATGCCCGTTTACGGCAGTATCGCCAGTCAGTTTAACGATCCCGGAACCAATGCTTTATACCGCGCTTTAATTGACACTTTAGTTAATAAAGCAGGTGCAGTTCATCTGAAAAGTGACTTCCGCAGCACGGGTGAAATGAGCGAGAAGATTTACATTATCCCTCCCAATCGCACCCGTTACTTGTCCGAAATTTCAGAATCGAATCGCGCTTATGATAAGCGAGCGAAAGAACAGGCTGAGGTAGCTCAAAAGCTTTATGGTTTGTACCAAGCTACGCTATCTTTCGGTGGTCCAGATTTGTTAAGAGAAGAAGCAGCGACCCTGAAGGAAGAAGGTACAATCGGTGAACTGATTAGTAAATTCGTAGCCTTACGCAAAGACCTTGACCCTCACTATTGGGATATTATTACCGAGTGGGAAGGCAAGGTGAAAAAGTACCGCGATGAACTGTATACTTTCTCCGTAAGGGGCAAAGAAATCAATATTAAAACCCATACCGAGTCGCTTTCCCATACCATGGTTCCCAAGGTTTCCTTACCACGTTACCAAGCTTGGGGCGATTTGTTATTATGGAACTTGAAGGAAAATGTACCGGGTGAATTTCCTTTCACGGCGGGGATTTATCCATTCAAGCGCACAGGTGAAGACCCTACCCGTATGTTTGCGGGTGAAGGTGGCCCTGAAAGAACCAACCGTCGTTTCCACTATGTAAGTCAGGATATGCCGGCGGCGCGTTTAAGTACGGCCTTCGATTCAGTAACTCTTTATGGAAATGATCCTGATTATCGTCCTGATATTTACGGTAAGATTGGTAATTCTGGTGTAAGTATTTGCACCTTAAGTGACGCGAAGAAATTATACTCAGGTTTTAATTTATCCGAGCCTACGACTTCGGTGAGTATGACTATTAATGGTCCTGCTCCGATGATTTTGGCTTTCTTTATGAATGCTGCTGTTGATCAGCAATGTGAAATTTACATTCGTGAAAACGGTTTAGAATCTTTGGTGGAAGCTAAATTTAAAGAGCTATACGATGATCGTAATTTAGAGCGTCCTTATTACCAAGGTTTAGACGAGGGTGAAGCTAAGGACCGCGTAGAACTTGAGCCTTTGAGCAATATCTCAGTAAAAGGGCATCTACCGAAAGGGAATAAGGGCTTAGGCTTAATGCTATTGGGTTTAACCGGCGACCAGGTTTTAGAGCCAGCCGTATATGCTGAAATCCGTAAAAAGACTTTAGCGGTAGTGCGTGGAACCGTACAAGCCGATATTTTGAAAGAAGATCAGGCGCAAAACACCTGTATTTTCTCTACCGAATTTGCCCTGCGTTTAATGGGTGACGTGCAAGAAAGCTTCATCAATAATCAGGTGAGAAACTTCTATTCGGTATCGATTTCGGGTTACCATATTGCGGAAGCAGGGGCAAATCCACTTACGCAATTAGCCTTCACCTTGGCCAATGGTTTTACTTATGTAGAATACTACTTAAGCCGTGGCATGGACATTAACGATTTTGGTCCGAACTTGAGCTTTTTCTTTAGTAATGGGGTAGACCCAGAATATGCAGTAATTGGCAGAGCTGCCCGCAGAATTTGGTCCAAAGCGATGGACAGAAAGTACGGTGCAAATCCGCGTGCGCAGATGTTAAAATATCATATCCAAACATCGGGACGTTCGCTGCATGCGCAGGAAATCCAGTTTAATGATATTCGTACCACTTTGCAGGCCTTGTATGCGATTTATGATAATTGTAACTCTCTGCATACCAATGCTTACGATGAGGCGATTACTACGCCAACGGAAGAAAGTGTGCGTAGAGCGATGGCTATCCAGTTGATTATCAACAAGGAATTGGGGCTTACCCAAAATGAAAACCCTATTCAAGGGAGCTTTATTATTGAAGAATTAACTGACTTAGTAGAAGAAGCGGTGCTTGCCGAATTTGATCGGATCACCGAAAGGGGCGGCGTATTGGGGGCCATGGAAACTATGTACCAGCGTGGTAAAATTCAGGAAGAAAGTTTGTATTATGAAACCCTAAAACACAATGGCGATTTGCCAATTATTGGGGTAAATACCTTTTTAAGTTCGGAAGGTTCTCCCACCACAAGACCAGGTGAAATTATTCGTGCAACTACCGAAGAGAAGGAAGCGCAAATTACCAATCTTCGTGCCTTACAAGAGCGCAATCAGGATACCGCCAATGCTTGGCTAGAGAAATTACAAGCTACTGCTATTGCCAACGAAAACATGTTTGAGGTACTAATGGAAGCCACTAAGTTTTGCAGCTTAGGGCAAATTACCAGCTCTTTATTTGAAGTGGGTGGGCAGTATCGCCGCAATATGTAAGTTTTTAGAAGATATATATTTCAATAAAGAGGCGTTCTGAAAATTCAGGGCGCCTCTTTTTTTTGATTTTTTCCTGTCCGAATTCGGACAAGGTAATTCACGCCATTAATAATTTTAACTTACTTCGCTACAATAACTATCAAATAATCAAGGCAATGAAGTTAACTATTAAGGGATTAACAAAGACTTATGCTAATGGCGTAAAGGCTTTGGACAACGTTTCACTGGAAATTGGCAAAGGGATGTTTGGCTTATTGGGCCCGAATGGCGCCGGTAAGTCATCTTTAATGCGAACCTTGGCGGGCTTGCAAGATGCAGATCAAGGCACCTTGATGTTGAATGATATTGATATTTTGAAATCTCCTCAAGAGCTTCGTAAGAACTTGGGCTATTTACCCCAAGAGTTTGGGGTGTATCCTAAAATCACCGCCTATCAATTATTAAATCACCTAGCTATTTTAAAGGGTGTAAAAAATAAAGGCGAGCGCAAAGATCTGGTTGAACATCTCCTGCAAAAGGTCAACTTGTTCGACAAGCGTCATAAAGTGGTAAAAGGCTTTTCGGGTGGAATGAAGCAAAGAATTGGTATTGCGCAGGCCCTAATTGGTAATCCCCAACTTATAATTGTTGATGAACCCACTGCGGGCTTGGACCCGGGAGAGCGTAACCGTTTTCATAACCTCTTGGCCGATGTGGGTAGTGAGGTGATCGTTATTTTAAGTACCCATATTGTGGATGATGTGCGCGAGCTCTGTACTGAAATGGCTATCATGAACTTAGGTAGAATAATTTATAATGGTGGCCCAGAAGATGCCATCGCCACCTTGGAAGGTCAGGTTTGGGAAAAACGCATCGAGCGCGAAGAGCTCAATGACTATAAAAATCAGTACCAGGTGATCTCAGAAAAGATGATTGCCGGGAAACCCCTTATTCATATTCAGTCGGAAGTTATGCCAGCAGAAGGTTTTACAGCGGTTGCTCCTAATTTGGAGGATGTATTCTTTTCGTCCATTATGAGTAGTTCTGAAAGTATAACCCTTTAATCGTTCATCCATGTTTAAAGAAATTTTCTCGCGAGAACTCGGAGCCGCCTTACGCGTGCCCATGGTTTATATTTTCACCTTCGTATTCGCCTTAATGGCCTTTATGGCCGTAGTAAGTGATAGCGTAATGATTGGAGGCGCCATAGGAGCGGTGTATAAAAACGCACCTCATATTGTAACCACTTTCGTAACCGTTTTATCCATCTTCGGCTTGCTCTTCGCCGTAGCTTTTTTCAATAATGCCGCTTTACGTGATTTCAATAACAATTTCGACGAAATCCTCTTTACCACTCCACTTAACAAAGCTGCCTATTTCTTTGGCCGCTTTTTAGGCGCTTTGGTTTTAAGTACGATTCCTCTCATTGGTGTTTTTCTTGGCGTTTATTTAGGAACTTTACTGGGGCCAGTTTTCGATTGGATTCCCGCTGAGCGCTTGGGGCCAACACCGTGGGCCGCTTTCCTTACAAATTACCTCTTGTTTATAGTTCCTAATATGTTTTTGAGTGGGGCTTTAATTTATGCAATGGCGCAAAAATGGCGCAGCACCATTATCTCCTTCGTAGGCGCCTTGATCATCATTATTGGCTATATCGTTTCGGGTAATTTACAAAGTGATTTAGAGAATGTGCAAATAGCGGGACTAAGTGATCCTTTTGGCATCAGAGCCTATTCAGTAGATAGCCGTTATTTCACCACGGTAGAAAAAAACACCTTAGCCCCTAGCTTTAGCGGGATACTGTTATACAACCGCCTCATTTGGATGAACTTAGGTTTCTTAATATTACTGGTTTCTTACTTTAGTTTTAAACCTCAGAAAAATCCAAGCGCTTCTCGTTTTAAATTGAGAAAAAAAGCCAAGGAATTGGCAAGTAATGCCACTAAGCCTCTTGGCGCTTTACCTAAAGTTAGTTTGTATTATAAAGGCATGGGATGGCAACATTTTGTGAGTTTCTTTAAAGATGCTAGTCGCAGTATTTTAAAGAATACCGTATTCAAGATTCTGGCGGCTTTTGCCTTAATTCTTCTTAGCACCGATCTTATAAATGGCTTCGAGTACTTTGGTTTAAAGAGCTACCCTTTAACCTATAAAATGCTCGATACCATAGCGGATTCGTCGGGGATTTTCATGATTATAATTATGGTGTTTTTTAGCGGCGAATTAGTGTGGCGCGACCGCTCCTCCCATATTGATGAAGTGATTGGTGCTACGCCACACCGTGCTTTTAATCAGCTTCTAGCGCAGGCCTTTGCTTTAGTTTACGTCGCTTCATTTTTATACCTAATTTATGCCATAGCCGCTATTTTGGCCCAATTAGGACAAGGCTTTACCAATATAGAGCTCAGTCTTTATTTAAGGCAGTATATCTACAGTCAGCTGCCCACGTATATTTTTTATGCCTGTTTACATCTCTTCATTCAAGTGCTAGTGAACAACAAGTATTTGGGCTATTTCGTGTCGGTTTTGAGTCTATTTGTTTTAGATATTCTCTGGAGTATTTTGGATGTAAGCACCAATATGTTGTCGCTTAATGGTACGCCCTCCATTAGTTACAGCGATATGAACGATTTTGGTCCTGGCCTAGTCGGACATTTTTGGTTTACCCTTTACTGGCTGCTTTTCGCTAGTATTTTGCTGCTTGTGGCAGGTTTGTTAATGCAAAGACATAAATCGGGGAATTTTATTAGCCGTTTAAAGCAAGCTAAAATTTCTTTCAAAGGTTCTTATGCTCTTATAATTACTAGTTTCTTAGTGGCCTTTTCAGCTATCGCTGGATGGGTTTATTATAACACTCAGGTTTTAAATAGCTATAAAACGTCTGACGAAACTGAGCTGCTGCAGGCAGATTACGAAAAGAAATACAAATCCTATCAAAATTATCCTATGCCGAAAATTACGGCCATAGAGTATGGAATTGATATTTTTCCGGAAACGAGAGATGTGGATGTGCTGGCAGAAATGACGCTTAAAAATCTCGGAACTGAAATTATAGATTCATTATTTTTCACACTTGACGAGGATTGGAAAACAGAAATATCCGGACCTGGTGTAAGCGAAGCTTGGTTTGATGAGAAATTTGGCTTTAAAGCCTTTGCCTTGGCTAAACCGCTACATCCCGGCGACAGCCTTCCTTTAAAAGTCACCAATACTTACCGTACCAAAGGCTTCGGAAACTTTAGAGGCAGTACCTCCATAATTCGCAATGGTACTTTTTTAAACAATGGTAGTGTGCTTCCGCAGATGGGATATGCAGGCAACTTTGAGCTTAGTGACCGTAATGATCGTAAGAAATACGATTTAAAGCCCAAGGAGAGGATGCCAAAATTACAATCCGATTCTTGTGATGAGAAGTGCATGATTAATTATTTAAGCGATGGTTTATCGGATTGGGTATCTGTGAAAACGACGATATCTACCTCGAGTGACCAAATAGCTATTGCGCCGGGAAGTTTAATAAAAGAATGGCAAGAAGGCGATCGCAACTATTATGAATACTGGGTAAAACAACCCTCCCAAAATTTCTATGCCTTTATTTCCGCCGATTATCAGAAGGCGAGTCGTAAATGGAAGGGTATTGATTTAGAGGTGTATTATGATGAAAAACACCCTTATAATGTGGAACGCATGTTAGATGCGATTCAGAAATCATTAGAATATTATACGGCGAACTTTGGTCCTTATTTTCATAATGAAGCGCGCATCATTGAGTTTCCACGCTATGCTACCTTTGCCCAAGCTTTTCCAGGCACCATGCCTTATTCCGAGGGCTTTGGTTTTATAACCAATCTCGAAGATGAAGAAGGAAACAATGTAGTGGATGCGGTTATTGCCCATGAAATGGCGCATCAGTGGTGGGCGCATCAAGAAATTCCTGCCCTCATGCAAGGAGCGACTTTCTTAACAGAAAGTTTTAGTGAATACAGTTCCTTAATGGTAATGAAGCAAAGTAGCGATGCCATTAAGATGCGTGAATTTTTGAAGTACGATATGGACCGTTATTTACGCGGTAGAAGTGGCGAGTCGGAAAAGGAATTACCCTTACTTAAGGTGGAAAATCAAGGCTATATCCATTATGGAAAGGGTTCCATTATTTTGTACGCTTTGCAAGAAATGATTGGCTCTGACTCGGTTAATGCTGCGCTTAGCGAGTTCTTAGCTGCCTATCGTTATAAAGCTCCGCCTTATCCTAATGCCCACGATTTCATGGCTTATTTAAGACCTCGCGTAGCCGATTCCTTACATTATTTATTGGAAGATTGGATTGAGAATATCACCCTTTACGATTTCCGTTTAAAAGAAGCGGAATTAACAGAAGTGGGAGATTTATATACCGTAAATATCGATTTGGAATCCTTCAAATATCGGGCAGATACCCTAGGGACAGAAAACCCAGTTTTGCTCAATGAATGGGTGGATGTTGGTTTTTACAGTGATGAAGATGAAAAAGAGCTGTTTTACAAAAAGCGCATTTATATAGATGAGGCGGAGAAAAGCTATCGCTTCGAACTGAAGCAAAAGCCTTTAAAAGTAGCGATAGATCCGCAACGCATTTACATAGAAAGAGATATCAAAGATAATGTGAAGGCTCTTTAACAAGGTGAGTTCCACTTTTCACAAAGGGTTTGAGACCTGATTTTACGTCGAACTAAGTTTTTAAGCATGAATAAGCCCCAAAATTTGGGGCTTATTTTTTTATTAGACTCCGTTTAAAGTATCCAGTATACTTTTTTAGGCGACTCTTTGGGCTTTGGCCGCTTTCTTGCCTCTAAAGAAGAGGAAGAGATTAAAGAAAAGCACGAAACCCAGGTAAATGCTAAAGGCTCCCACTTTCTCACTTAGCTCCTCCACGAGCTCCTGCTGATTGTCGACGTAGCGCATGTTAATGGTCCAGAGGGCAAACCCGAAGTTGAGAAGGTAAAAGCCAATCTCAAATAAACGGTTGGTGCTAAGGGCGATGTCTTCTCTTTGATAGAAAATGTCACGCATAAAAACGAGTCCATTTTTAAAGAGATTTCGAGCTACGAATAGCGTTAAGGTAAGGGTAAGCGGAATGTAAATCGCATAGGCGATAAGGGGGAAATAATTACTGTTTTCCATGATGTTGATGAATTTAGATATTTGATTTAAAATGTTTGAGTACTTGTAAACCGATAAGGTTGAAGAAGTGAATGAGGCCAAGCAGAAGCGCAATTAAGCCGATATTCTCAGCTAAGCTGACTAAGGCATATTGCCAATCGTTTTCTGAAGGCCATTGCCAAGCAATTAGGGAAACCGATGCATAACCAAGGTTTAGGAGGCAGTAGCCAATTAGCAAAAGGCGGTTGAGGTATTGCGCTAAATCCTGTTCAGCGGGGAAAAGCTCATAAAGGTAAACTGCGCCTTCGCGGTAAATGAACCATCCTACTTTAAGAATGATAATAGCCGTGAAAATTAGATAGAGACCGTAGGTGATTAATATGATGCTCATAATTATATTATTTTCAGAAATAAATGAAAGTATAAAGTCAAAAAAATATTATCCTAGTAACTTCAATAAGCTACGGTAAAACCAGTTACGGTCGTTACGGGTAAACTTATCTACCAAACCACTAATCTCAACAGTGAAATCATGTAAATCATTAATGCGCTTTTTGAAGCTTTCGGCTTCTTCGCTATTTTCCTCAATATCCTTGAGGTTCTCTAAGCTCTCAATTACTGGGTTTAGTTCTCTTTTTCGTCTTTCCTTGGCAATTTGTCGCGCCATCTCCCACACATCTTTGCCAGCTACAAAAAACTCTTTACGATCACCAGCAATCCGATGCTTTTTCACCAAACCCCATTCTATGAGGGCACGGGTATTCATATTGGCATTACCGCGTGAAATTTGCAAAGCCGCCATAATATCTTCCGTGCTCAGTGGTTCATTATTGGCCATCAGTAGGGCGTGAATAGAAGACATCGTTCTATTAATGCCCCAACTGCTTCCTAAAGCACCCCAAGCTTGAATAAACTCTTCTTTGGCTTCTTCTAATTTCATTAGACAAATATAGACAATATTTTAAACTTTCAATAAATAGTGAAAGATAAATATTTAGAAAATGACTATTGCCTTAATTCTTTGGGCTTCACCAACTCAAAGCGTAATTTAGGCCACTCCAAATTGCAATTGATATGAATCTGAAAATTGAGCTCGCCGAACAATTCATTAACAGTACCGCCAACCATCTTTTTTTAACGGGAAAAGCGGGCACTGGGAAAACAACCTTCTTGCGAAAGCTCACGGAAATAAGTCATAAATCTTTTTTGGTAATTGCTCCTACTGGAGTAGCGGCATTAAATGCGGGCGGCGTTACTATTCATTCTCAATTTTTATTGCCTTTTGGGACTTTCATTGCACAGGATACCTTGACCATTCCTCCCTCTATGGAGTCCAATTTTTATTACGGGAAAACCATAGCTCGCCGTAATCCACTCGATGCTCGGCGTAGAAAAGTATTGCAGAGTATCGATCTCTTGGTTATTGATGAGGTAAGTATGTGCCGCGCCGATATTATTGATGCCATCGACTATCGCCTTCGCAGCGTACGAAGAAATAATCGTCCTTTTGGGGGAGTACAGCTTTTAATGATTGGGGATTTATTCCAACTGCCGCCTATTGTAAAGGATCATGAATGGGGCATATTGTCTAAAATTTACCCTAGTGCACATTTTTTTGAGGCCTTGGCCCTTAAGAATAGCCGCTTTACTTATCTCGAGCTCGATAAAATTTACCGTCAAAACGACCCCGAGTTTATCGATCTGCTAAACAAGCTTCGCAATAATAATTGTGGGGTAGAAGACTTAGACAAACTGAATCAATGTTACCAAGCTGATTATGAAGCAGAGGAGGGCTTAATTACTTTGGTAACGCATAATCATCAAGCCAATACCATTAATAATAATAGGCTGAAGGCCTTAAAATCTGAAAGCTTTATTTACCACTCTGCGGTAGAAGGCGATTTTAATGAGAGTCTCTTTCCTATGCCAGATTCTTTAGAATTAAAGAAGGGAGCGCAGGTTATGTTTATTAAAAATGATAGCGAGGGAAATCGCTTTTACAATGGTAAAATTGCCATAATTACCGATTTGGATAAAGATTCCATTCATGTGGATTTAGACGGCGAAGATTTTGAAGTTCCTCGTCTAAAGTGGGAGAATAGGCGCTTTGAGTTGGATACGAGGAAACAAGAAATAGAAGAGAAGATCCTCGGCTCCTTTGAACATTTTCCACTGAGACTGGCTTGGGCGGTAACTATCCATAAAAGTCAGGGCTTAACCTTTGAGAAGGCGGCAGTTGATGTTGGTAGTGCTTTTGCACCTGGTCAGGTTTACGTGGCTTTGTCACGATTAACCAGCTTGAAAGGTTTGATTTTAAAAACAAAGGTTCAAGCGAGCGCTATTATGACGGATGCTCAAGTGCAAAGCTTTGTGAGTAGTAAGGCTGATTCCGATCTAAAGGAAGACTTAAGCACGGCCAAAAAGAGTTATTTGCAAGATACCATGCTCGAAACTTTTAACTTAACCACGATTCTCAGTACCGCTACCTATCACTTTCAAAAGCATCACGAGAAGTTTAGCTTCCAAATAGATTTACTCAATGAAAGTCCTCGCACCATTCAAGGTAAACTTTCTTTATTAGCAAAAACGGGAGGCACCTTTCAAAGGCAGATTTATACGCTATTGCAAGATTCGAATTATACTCAACTTGAAGATAGACTTAGCAAAGGGGCCGATTATTTCTGCAAAGACCTTTTAAGTTTAATCGATTTATGTCTTGTCAATTTGCGCATTTTAGATATGCATACAGGCACCAATGCTCTGCGCGACCTTTATCAGGAAATCCTAAGCATTTTAGTGAAGCGCTATTTTGAGATTAAGGACATACAAGGTTTTTATAAATTTTTACAGGGGGAGGGAAGTTTGCCCAAAGCAAAAGATGGGGCAAAGGAAGACTTTTTAGGCCAACGCAAAGTGAAGGCAAGCGAAGCGGTGCGAGAGATGAAACTTAATTTAAAGTCTAAATCGGGAAAGGTTAAAAAGGTAACTGGTCAGACTTACGAGGAGACGTACGAATTGGTAAGCAAGGGAATGGGGGTGGCAGAGATTGCCGATAAAAGGAAATTGAAAGCATCTACCATATATGGCCATCTACTAAATGGTTTAAAAGATGGTAAGCTGAAGATCGATCAGGTTTTTGATAAGAGTCAATTACAAAAACTAGCTTCTATTTGGAGTAGTCAGAAATCCCCAGATTTAATGAATCTACATTATGCGGATAAAAGTATTTCCGTCGCAGAATGGCGTGTGGCTATGCATTACTTTCGCAGCCAAGAAGAAAAAACAGCATGATTGAATCGAAAACTTTATCGCGTTTTATTTTAATAGGAAGATTAGAGGCCTATTCCTTTTTGACTTTATTGTTGGTAGCAATGCCGGTGAAATACCTTTTAGGAGAAGAAATTTTAGTTAAATATGTGGGTTGGTTGCATGGTCTTCTTTTTATTTTATACTTCATTGCATTATTTGCAGCCTATCTAAAAATGAAGTGGTCTTTGCTGGTTTTAGCACAAGGTGCCATCGCTTCCTTAATTCCCTTCGGACCTTTTTGGTTTCATAAGAAAATAAAGAGTTTGTAGCGCAAGAACTATCAGGAAGTTCGATTGCTTGGGGAAACTTTTATAGGTGAAGTAGATCTCTGTCATTTTGATTTTTTAAAAGTCTGCTGCTTTAATCTAATACTGATTTTAGATTAAATACGCATCTACCGTAAGGGGTAGGCTAGAGAATTTAGTAGAAATAAAAAGCCCCGCATTCTTAATGAGTGCGGGGCTTAATTTTTTGGCTTTTTAAACCACTAGGGTCTATTTAATGCTTACTCTGCGACGAGCCATTAAATCACCTGATTGAACTTCAATCATATAAATTCCAGATGCTAAACCAGTAACATCAATTTCGTGCATAAACTTGCCAGCCGCTGCATTCGCATTGTCGCGGATAATTTCTCGTCCTTGAACATCTAGTAAACGAATCGTAGCATCGCCACTACTGATAGCGTTAAAGCTAATGTTTACTTGATAGCTAGCTGGGTTAGGATATACATTTAACGAATTCGCAAGTGCGTTTTCGCTGATGCCAATATTTACATTGGTATTAAAGGTCATGGTATCAGAACCACAAGCATTTGTTACGATCAGGGTAATGGTGTACGAGCCATTTCCAAGGAAGATAGCTGTATCAATTACCGCATTACTACTTCCACCGTTACCGAAGCTCCAAGCGTAGCTAGTAGCGTTAGTAGAAGCCGATGCATTTAAGTAAACTTCATAAGTAGAACCCACAATGGCACTATCTATAGTGAAGCTAGCTGTTGGTAAGGGACCGCTGGCAGTGCTTGCATTGAGTAATACAAAACCGCTAGTATCAGAACTACAAGTATCAGCGATGTAAACATCATAACTAGTAGCGGGGCTAAGTCCAGTAATATTATAAGGAGCAGTAACTACACCTGTAATACTTCCAGTTCCTAGGCTAAATCCTGCAGGACCGTACTCGATAAGTGATCCGCCAGAATTAGATACCCAATCCACTTCGATATTTGCACAACCAACATTGTTAGTTACTGTAAGACCGGTAGGGTCGGCACATGGAGCAGGAGCACCAGCACAATTTGAAGTAAATGAAACTAAAGTATCATTTACCGCAGTACTAGGACTGTTTGCATAAGTACCAGCACTTGCGCCACTTGGATCAAATACGTTAATACCTACTTCTGATGGAAAGCTTCCTGCATTGGTAAGAACAATGCTTGTCGGCAGGCTATCGCATAGAAATACTGTATCAGTGAATATGTTACCCGTAGTAAAGTTTGATCCGAATTGACCTACTTCTACGCCATTTTGGTAAACTGTTACAATGGCACCATTCCATCCATCACCGAATGAGTCGGTAAGGTCAAGAACGTAAGCACACTGAGAGCTAGCGTTACAAATACTTGTACCAGCGTTTAGTGGACCAGCAAAGGAGCTAGTATCACCAGGACCGCATATTTCGCGTACATAAACATCATAAGCCGTAGCAGTTGCTAAACCAGTAATTGAGTATGGGCTTGCAGTGGCAATCGCAGCTGTACCGTTTCCAGGGGTGTAACCGGCAGGGCCATATTCTACTTCCCAAGAACTACCCGTTCCGTTAGAAGTCCAAGAAACATCCATACTGGTAAGTGAAGATGAAACTAGAGCTAAAGCAGATGGAGCATTACAAGTTGGAGGGTTACAATTAGAACTAAAGCTAACCATAACAGTTCCAAGAGCTGTAGTTGGGCTATTGGTATAGGTACCCGCATTGGTGCCATAAGGAGTGGTAACCACGATACCTATTTCACTACCCCAAGAACCTAAATCAGAGACAACTACCGTGGTTGGAAAACCATCACAAAGTAGTACGGAATCTTGGTAAAGAGTTCCGGTAGTAAAGTTTGACCCTAAAGTAGCTACTGCTACTCCGTTTTGTCTGATTTCCACTTCAGCACCATTCCAACCATCACCAAATGAATCGGTAAGATCGAAGTAGAACCAGCACTGACTTGAAGCTGCACATACGGTAGTAGACATTTGCTCTGGACCAACCAAACGGCTTGTGTCACCAGGGCCGCAAATTTCACTTACATAAACATCATATGCTGTAGCAGCAGTTAAGCCAGTAATGGTATATGGATTTGTAGTTGCAATAGCAGTTGTTCCAGAACCTGGAGTAAATCCTACAGGACCGTATTCGATAGCCCAAGATGTACCTGTTCCGTTCGCCGTCCAAGACGCTGTAATTGAAGTTAAATCCGCTGAATCTTGCGCTATACCGCTTGGTCGAGGGCAAGTAGGAATTACTTCATAAACGATATCGTCAATATAATAGGTTCTGAAAGTAGAAGCCTGATCGTGACGGAAAGCAAAATAGCGGTCGGTGCCATTATAGCCTGTAGCAGTGGTGAATTCAACAGTATAACTAGGGAAGGGACTTGCACCGGTTAAAACGATGGTATCGATTGGGTTAAATGTTGCAGCATCAGTATTACTACTCATGGTTCCAACGATAATGGTACCTGCTGGAGTGTTTGCAAAACTTTCTCTAGCCCAAAATTCAATTCGCTTATCACCTACTGGTAAATCAGATGTTTCAGGAGAAACCAAGATTAAGGGTGAAGAAGAGAAGGAACCATTGTCCATTTCTACATAGTTAGGAGCAGAGAGTGGAGCATTGAAAGTACTATTTTGGATAGTAATACCTTGGAAAGCACTTGTAGCTAATCCTGCATCTTCAATTTTAGAGAAACAGCCAATATCGAAGTTAGGAACACGTGAATCCCAATTTTCTATGAATAGAGCGGTAATACTGGTACAGTTTGTTCTGAAGCAAACAGGACCAGTCCAGTTGCTTGTGTCTCCAGGGGTACAGATTTCCCTAACCCAGAAACAGTAGTCTGTTCCTGACATTAAGCTGCTAAGAGTAACTGTGTCATTGCTTACAATTACCGAATTGTTGGCCGCTGAACCTAATGGGTTATCACCATACTCAATTTCGAATGTCCCTGTGCTTCCGCTGAAAGGATCAAAGGTGATTTGAGCATTCATAGTATCCACATTCAGTACCGCTAAATTAGCAACTTCTGGACAAGTTGGTATTTGCTCATAAGTTACATCGTCGATGTAATAGGTTCTAAAAGTTGCAATTTGATCGTGAACGAAGGCAAAGTGATTATCGGTGCCATTATAACCATTATTAGTAGTTAGGTTAACGATTTGTTGCGTATAAGCAGTTCCGCTTAATGGAATAGTATCAATCGCATTAAAGGTAGCCGCATTAAACGGATCACTCATAGTTCCTACAATTAGGTTTCCAGGAGGAGTTGCAACAAAGCTTGCTCTTGTAAAAAATACAATGCGCTTGTCTCCAGCAGTCATATCTGTTGTAGGAGGTGATACTAATGCTAAAGGCGATAAGCTTGAACCATTATCCAATTCTACCACATTAGGACTAGAAATTAGATTGGTAAAAGTAGCCGCTTGAATGGTTACTCCTTGGAAGGTCGAAGCATTTAAGCTAGGGTCTTCGATACTACTGAAGCAACCTACGTCTTTTGAGCTTGATGCCAAAGCATCCCAATTTTCGAAATAAGGCGCGCTAACAGGCGAACATGGCGTACAGAATACAAATGGACCTGCCCATAAGCTTGTGTCTCCCGGCGAACAGCTAGAACGAACTAGGAATTCGTAGCAAGACTGTGCACTTAAGGTGTCAACAAGAATGCTAGAGTTGGTTGTGAAACCTTTGGCACCGCCCATGGTGGTTGTACCTTGGAAGAAACCTGCTGGACCGAACCAGTATTGATAATTGCTGGTGCTGCTAGAGCCATTCCAAGCTAGGGTAGCGGAAGAATCGGAAATACCGTTTGCCGCTAATGTACCTGGTTGTGGACAGCTCACTGCATTTAAGCTTACATCATCAAAAGAGAAACCATCACAACAAGTGATACCGAAAGAAGTAGCACTTTGTCCTGCTTCACCGAAACGAATTTGCGTGGTAGCAGAAACAGTCTGACCAGCAGCTGCTAATGGCGCTACAATATCAATATTAGTAATGGAGTCGTAGAAACCAATACCAGTGGTAAGAATATTTAAATCAGCGATTTCAATCCATGTTGCACCGGCAGTACCGCGAGCCCAAACTTTATTGTTCGGATGACTAGGGGCACCGTGATCCATGATACTAAATCCTAGTTCGATACCGCTTGCGCTAGTATAGTTACTAAGGTTTACCGTCATGGTTAAGAAATTCGTTTCAATAGTACTGGCAAATGGATCGTGGTCCATAGTGATTGCCTGAGCTCCGCCATTATACCATGCGGTACCAGCTTGTAAGCGGATACGTCCACTACCTGAAGCAGGCTGTAATTCCCAGTAATGACCAGGGTTACATAAGTAGTCACCACTTGTGAAAGTAGGACCAGCAGTATAATTTTCAAAGCCATCCACTAATGGTAAAATAGCCGCGGCACTAAGGGCACAAGCAGTTTTTACAGTTAAAGGAACAGCGATACTAGTGGCACCATCGGCGCAGCTATCGATAAGGTAGAAATCATAAAGAGTTTCACCCGTTAAGCCAGCAATAGTAATAGAAGAATTGGTTGTGGAAACCGAAGTACCAGTGCCCGGTGTGAAACCAGCAGGACCGTATTCGATTAAGAAGTTTACACCACCACCAGCTGTCCATCCTAAGCCAACTGAGTCAGCGGTAACAAAGTTTGTGGTGAAATTAGTAGAACGATTACAGAATTCTTCTTGTAATAAGAAGTTATCCAAAACCCACCACCAAGCCCAAGAACTACCATCGTCATAAACGAAGCGTACTTGTAAGCTATCATTAGCATAAGCGCTAATGTCAATTTTTTGATGATCTGGCGCAGCGAAAGATCCAACGTTAGCATTTTGGCTTAGGAGATTAACCCACGTAGTACCATCCCAAACGTCAACTTCCGATTTACCTGCACCTAGGTGCTGATAAAATTGGTCGAATTCTAAATAGAGAGTTCCGGTAACACCACTTGCATCTACCATAGGTGAAAGCAAAGTTTCAAATAAAAGACCAGCACCTGATCCAGCACCATCACTATCTACTTCCACGAATCCTGGGGAACCATCTAAACCGGTTCCTGCTCCAGAAGTACCACTACCATTGGCGGCTTGTACCCAAGTGTCGGTAGTAGAACCACCATCAATAACTGTGAAACAACCCAAGTTAGCATCCCAGTTTTCGCTGTAAGGCAAGGTTTGTGTTAAACACTGCGTGCATACGGTAACCGGACCAGTCCAAATTGAAGAACCATTTCCACTCGCAGAGCAATCGTTTCTAAAATACACATCTACGCAAGTACCCGGTAAAAGGCCATTAATGGTAAATGGATTACCACTTACAGTACCGGTAGTACCTGTACCTTGAGTAAAACCAACAGCACCCCATTCGTACTGAACGGTTGTACCTCCGCCAGTATAACTGAAAGCAGCATTAGTTACACCAGCACTATTTAAAGTTACGGAAGTTAACTGCCCACAAGCAGGAATTAACTCATACTCGAAGTTATCAATATAGATATCGCTGAAAGTGGTATTTAAACTATGTAAGAATACGATATGATCATCGGTGCCATTATAACCAGTAGAAGCATTAAATGGTACTATTACAAACTGCCAAGTATTTGCGGTGGCAAATGTGATGGTGTCGATAATAGTGTAAGCACTACCTGGAGTTTGAGAATTAGTAGTAGCTATATACAATACATCGTTGATGTTTTGCGCAGCCGCTTGAAACTTAATTTGCTTGTTGCTTGCTGTTAAATCAGAGAACTCAGGGCTAACCGCCATTAAGGTATCGGCCGTTGTACCGCCTGAACTACTAAACATTTCTAGGAAGTTTAATCCGCTAAAAGGAAGAGTAGCATTAAATGTAGAAGGTGTTTCTACACGCGCATACGCTGATGTGCTGTAGTTATTGTATTGAACCCAACAAACAGCAGGAGCATTGTCCACATCAAGGTCAAAATTTCTTGAATAAGGAGCGGTGAAGGGTAAACAGCCAGTAATGAAAGTAACTGAGCAAGTGCTAGTATCTGATTCGCCATTAATGGCACCACAATCTGATAAGATGTAAGCATCATAGCTAGTAGCAGCCGT
The DNA here is from genome assembly GCA_963977415.1 of uncultured Schleiferiaceae bacterium. Classification (GTDB taxonomy): domain Bacteria; phylum Bacteroidota; class Bacteroidia; order Flavobacteriales; family Schleiferiaceae; genus Croceimicrobium. Next base: position 94,242 of record CAXBOS010000015.1, read on the forward strand.
TAAACCAGTTAAAGTAACAGTAGTACCAGTAGCCGTTTGAACCGTACCTCCTGTAGCCGGAGAAAATCCAGCTGGACCGTAGATAATTTTGTAACCATTGGTAGCACCTGCAGCAGCGATCCAAGATAAATCAGCGCTAGAGCTGGTAACTGTAGTCCAAGCTAAGTTAGTTGGGGCAATACAGGTAGGAGGATTGTCTACCGAAATCTCATCGATAGATATGTCACCGGTAAAACTTGAGCCGCGAGAACCTCTAAATTTAATTTGAATGGTATCATTTGCATAAGCAGAAAGACTTACCGCAGTATCTGCCCATGGATCGGTTTCTGCCGTTTGTTGCTGTCCACTTAGCGTGAAAACCAAGTTCCAAGTAGTACCAGTGTTAACCAAAACATCTAATGTACCTATAGTGGCACCGTACATGTGGTAGCTGAAGCTTAATTCTGGGTTTGTTAGTCCAACAGTGGATAGGGCTGGAATAATGAATGTTCCAGTATCACCTAAGCCTCCTCCTGAAGTTTCTAAGTAGATGTAATTACCAGTGGCATTGTCACAAACATCGCCTAAAGGACCTGTTGATGCCGAGTTACCTGAAGTAAGAGCTTCAGTTTCCCATCGCGGGGTAATCGTATTTCCAACATAACAGTTGGAAAAACTGCCCGATTGCCCGATGGCCATGCCATCAAAATTCTCCGTGTAGGGAGTCGACAAGGGGGCGGTTGGTGGGCACTGCGCAAAGCCAGTAAGCCAAACACCAACCATTGTCATAGTTAGTAGTAATCTTTTCATAAAGGAAATTTAATTGAAATGCAATAATATTCCTTTTCAGATAATCTAACTCCGTTTTTTTTAGAAATTTATGAGTTCATCAGAGGTAAATTGTTAATATTTCAAATTTTCAGCCTTATATTTTTGTTAACGCTGTCGATTCAAGATTAACTTCTTGACTGTTTGGCGGCTCTGATCTTGGATAACCAATAAATAAACACCATCCTTTAGGTTAGGATTTAGATTTATGCTGTTTTCTAGCTCTTTACCAGAGAAGCTGCCTACTTTTTGTCCTGAGAAATTATAGATGTCCAGTCCACGCAGGGGTCCTACGCTTTCTTTATTCCAGTTTAATTGTAGGCTACCGCTGGACGGATTTGGATAAACTTGCACCCAATCTTCCTCAGTTTTGATATTTATTTCCTCTTGACTCACATCGTATTCGCGACCTCGGTAAAGAGATAAGCCACCACTCATATTGCCAACAACCGCATCTAAATAACCATCAGCATTTAAATCGGCGAAATCGGCAGCAGTGCGGAAGCCACTGAAAAAATTAGGGTTTTCGTTTTGCGGTAAAGGAAGTAAGGCAGGGCTGAGATTTATTTGTAAATCGGGCCTTCTTTTGCTGCTTTGTAAATAAGGCATTGAGCAACCATCTGCCGAAAGGGAATTAAACCCAGTAATATCGCCAAAAGCATGTGAGTTAAAACTAGTGTTGCTCATCATTAAGCGAATATTGTCTCCGGGGAAATTGGCTCTAAAGCAAACTTCAATAATAAGATTGGATTGCCCGTCCCATAAAAATGGATATTGCAAAGCAACGGTGTTCCAGCCATTTCCAAAGCTTACAATGAAGTTTTCGAGGGCAAAGGGTGTAGGGAAATTGGTTTCAAAACTGTTTAACTCCGTTTGATTAGTCGCTTTAATTTTCAAGGTAAAACCATTGGTTAGAATGGAGCCCCCTTTATCAGAAATATTAAAGCCTAAGCTTTCTATGTAGCCGTACATATAGCCTTTGGCTTGCAATTCGCTTGCGCGGATGAGAAATTGATTTCGTCCGCTTCTTCGGGCGATGCCAAATGGTGTTTCGTCGCTATTTTGGCTTTCAAAGCTGGCGTTTCCAAAAGTGTCGCTAACGGAAGTAGGAAGTTTACTCACCGTATCTACATCATCAAATTGAATTACTCCTTGATTATAAGAGCCTACAAATAAGCTAATTCCTAAACTATCTTTAATGAAAACAGGTTTTGCATTTCCCACATTACCCAATAATGAAACATCGGTGGCGCCAAAAAAGGAAGTTTTGATATTGAAAGTAGGCGCAGTGCTAGAGCTGTTTTCAAACCAATAGATGCGACCTTTTTCATTTCCTACGAATAAATCAAGATCGCCGTCATCGTCAATATCGAATAATTCGGGGGAGGCATTTGCACCGACATCGGTGTTGGTAATAATAGGAATGCTTAAGGTGTAATTTGGATTACTTGCGCTGCCAATGTTTTCGAAATAGTGGAAGTAGCCACTAATGGTGCCGATAATTAAATCTAAATCATTATCACCGTCTAAATCGCCAAAGGCAGGGGCCACTTCCTCTCCGAGATTATACTGAAAGAGGTCGGCAAAATTGGTGTCTTGGAGGGTGAATTCGGCTTGCGCCGCTGATCCAGTATTTTGATAATAATACAATAAGGAGTTAGACATGCCTGGGGCTATAAAGCGATTTCCAACGGCCACAACTAGGTCAATTAGCCCATCGTTATTAATATCTTCTAAACGGGGTACAGCTGATGAGCCGGGGTCGATCATATCCTTTTGTAGGAAATTATCTTCTTTAAAAATAAAATTGGGTTGATTGGCGGTGCCGGTGTTTTCATAGCGCCAAATACCTCGGTGGTTGGAGGCCATATCGGGACTGCCGCTAGTTGCGTTACTATAGCTAGAAAGAAGAAGATCGGGAACCCCGTCTAAAGTAGCATCGGCACGATAAGGCACAGGGAAAATGTAAAGATCAACTGGGTTTTGGGGTGGGTACATAGTGTCTTGGGCACTAAAGTAGGCTGAGTCGAGATCTCCGGTGTTAGTAAGGGCAGACAGGTTGTTGTAGCTTACGTTTGAGAGCAGGAGATCAGGAAGTTGATTATTGTTTAAATCCCAAGTTAAAAGTCCGCTTCCAGCGTGCATGCTTGCCGTGGTTTTATTGCCGCCAAGGCAAGCCCCTTTAGTTACAGAACGATAAAAACCTGATTCTTCAAAATAACCCCAGCAGGCATCGCTTTGAACAAATTCCAAACCGCAATTACTACTTATATTTTCATGAAATTCCAGTCTGGTGCCGCCATTCCCGAAAGTTAAGATATCAATATCACCATCACCATCAACATCATTAATATCGGGCAAGTCGGCGCGAGAAACGTATAATTTAGAAGGGGTGGAAGTGGATTGATAGAGTGTTTCTAGCTGCAGACCGTTATTGGCAACGCTAAAGCTTAATACTCCATTACTACTCGTGTTTTCATAAACCGTAATAAAGAGCCCATCACTGTAGAAAATATCTTTTTTTCCGTCGCAATTAAAATCGCGTAGCAAGAAAAAGCTCCCTTCGGTTTTGCTGAAAGGGAAATAGGGAACGTATTCTGGGTGATATCGGTAGAGAGTGTCGCCATTAATGGTCTCATTAAGGAAGGGAAGAAGGCGAAAACCATTGCGATCGTAGGCCAAAAGGTCTTCCTTTCCATCGAAATTGAGGTCCATCGAATTAATTACAGGATAATTTAGTCCTCCTGCCCAGGGGTTACTTAGGCTATCGATACCATGAAAAACTTTGGTGTTTACAATTTGCTCAAAGCTATAGCGGTTCTGGGATAGAGCCGAAAAAGAGAGAAGTAAAAACAGGGCAGCAGAGTAGGTCTTTCTCATCGTGGATTTTTATTTTTTGTAAAAATAACGAAATAAAAAGATCTAATCTGTAATCATATAGTCTCCGTTCATTGCTATTTATTCTGTGAAAAACTATATTTGCCGCCTTTATTTAAACCCAGTTGACTCATAAGTAATGCAGAATAAAGGAGTTATCCGATTGTTTGCCATAGTATTCGCTTTGGCTTGTCTTTACCAATTAGCTTTTACCTACGTAACTCGTTCAGTAGAAGGTGATGCCGATGCCTTTGCTCAAGGCGATTCCCAGTTACGCGAGGACTATCTCGACTCTATGAGGAATGAGGTAGTTTTTAACGTTCTTATCGACGAATTTACCTATTCAGAGGTGAAAGAGAAGGAGATAAATCTCGGTCTCGATTTACGTGGTGGTATGAACGTAATTTTAGAGGTGTCTGTGAAGGATATCTTGAAAGAAATTGCCAACAATACAACGAATGTAACTTTCAATGAGGCGCTTAAGTTAGCAGATGCTAATGCGGCCAACAGTCAAGAAAATTATCTAGATAACTTCTTTAGTGCCTTTGATCAAGTGAACACCGAAAGTGGTGCAAACCTTAATTATTCTGATCCTTCCGTATTCGGAACCAAGGAAATGAATGATAAGCTTGGCTTTAGTGCTAGTAATGATGCCGTAAAAGCGGAGTTAAGGGATCAAGTAAACGCCTCGGTTGAAAACGTATACACCGTATTACGTGCGAGAATTGACCAATTTGGTGTAGTTCAACCTAACCTACAGCGTTTGGACGATGGTGGTCGTATTTTGGTAGAATTACCAGGTGTGAAAGATCCAGATCGCGTAAAAAAATTATTACAATCAACCGCACAACTAGAATTCTACGAGCTTTACGAAGGGGTAGAGTTATTAAACTTCTTAGACCAAGCGAACCAACGTTTACGTGGTTTAGTTGAAAATCCTAAGGCAAATAAGCTCAGCGCTTCTGCAGATGAGGATGGTGGCGATGATATTCTAAATATTGAAGGAGTTGAAGAAGGTGACGCAATGGCTGATGGTGATTCATCTGCCCAGAGCGATGCCGGTATTGATTCTTTACTTACTTCAGATACTGATAGTGTAAACCCTATCGATCAGTTTAATCCTCTTTTCGAGGTGATGGCGCCAAACTATGATTTTGAAACAGGTCAACCTGGTCTTGGTCCTATTGTAGGTTATACCACTGTAGGTGATACCGATAAAGTGAATGAGTACCTTTCGAAGCCACGTATTATGGCTTTATTGCCGGGTAATATGCGTGATTTAAAATTCATCTGGACGGCTAAGCCAACCGATGGTGGAATCATGTATTTGTTAGCTGCAAAAACTACGCGTGAGGGTAAGGCTGCTTTAAGTGGTGATGTTGTAGTTGATGCCAAACAAGATTTTGATGAGCGTAATCAGCCAGTAGTTAGCATGACGATGAATGCGAATGGAGCAAGCCGTTGGGCTAAAATTACCCGTGAAGCAACAGGTGATCCAGGCAATCCAGACGATAACCGTTCAGTGGCCGTAGTACTTGATAACCTAGCTTATTCTTATCCTCGTGTAAACGGTGAGATTCCTAACGGAAACACTCAAATTACCGGAAACTTCAGTGTAAACGAAGCTCAGGATTTAGCAAATATTTTAAAAGCAGGTGCTTTACCAGCGCCAGCAAGAATTATCCAAGCCGATATTGTAGGACCAAGTTTAGGTGCCGAGGCTATTTCCTCAGGTCTTTGGTCATTCGTGGTAGCCTTAATCATTGTAATGCTTTACATGATTTTCTATTACAGCGGTGCAGGTGCAGCCTCTGATTTGGCTCTGATCATTAACATGTTCTTTATTTTTGGTGTACTGGCCTCCTTAGGAGCAGTATTAACCTTACCTGGAATCGCGGGTATCGTACTTACCATTGGTATGGCGGTAGATGCAAACGTGCTAATCTATGAGCGTATTAGAGAGGAATTAGGTAATGGAAAAGGTTTGCGTTTAGCCATTCAAGATGGTTACAATAATGCTTACAGCTCTATTATTGATGCCAACGTAACGACCTTCTTAACTGGGGTTATACTTTACGCTTTCGGAACAGGTCCAATTAGAGGTTTTGCGACTACTTTAATTATTGGTATTCTTACTTCTTTATTCTGTGCGATTTTCATTACTCGCTTAGTATTTGAGGCGAGGTTAGCGAAAAAGCAAAGCGTAAGTTTCTTTACTTCAATCACCAAAAACGCCTTTTCTAAGTTCTCTTTCGATTTCTTAGCGAAACGTAAAATTGCTTATACCATTAGTGGTTTAGTAATTTTAACGGGTCTTATTTCTCTTTCTACCAGAAGCTTAAATTACGGTGTTGATTTCGTAGGTGGTCGTTCTTACCAAGTACGTTTTGATCAAGATGTGAATTCTGTAGATATCCAAACGGCTTTAGGTGACTTCTTCGTAAATGGGGATGGAACCAAGGTTTTTCCAGAAGTAAAAACAATTGGTGAAAACTCTCAGGTAATTATTACCACCAAGTTTAAGATTAACGAAACTGGTAATGAGGTAGAAGAAGATATTAAAACTCGTTTATACGATGGTTTAGCCTCTTTCTACAAAGAAGCGCCAAGCAAAGATGCCTTCTTTTCGGAAGCTACGGGCGATGGACAGATTGGTGTTGTAGCTGAGCGTCAAGTAGGACCTACTATTGCAGATGATATTAAGTCATCCGCATTACTAGCGGTACTATTCTCCTTAGTGGTGATTTTCCTTTACATCTTAATTCGTTTCAGCAAATGGCAGTACAGTGCTGGTGCGGTGGTAGCGGCTTTCCATGATGTATTAATCGTATTATCGCTCTTCTCATTACTTTACGGATTCTTGCCTTTCTCATTAGAGATTGACCAAGCCTTTATCGCCGCGATTCTAACCGTAATCGGTTACTCGCTGAATGATACTGTGGTGGTATTCGACCGTATTAGAGAGTATGTTAGTACACATCACAAGAAGATGCCAATGCATGATATTGTAAACGAAGCTCTTAATAAAACATTAAGTCGTACCGTAAACACCTCTTTAACAACATTCTTCGTGTTATTAGTGATCTTCCTTTTCGGAGGTGAGGTAATCCGCGGATTTATGTTTGCCCTATTGATTGGGGTAGTTGTAGGTACTTATTCATCTTTATTTATCGCCACACCAATTATGGTGGATACCTTAAAGAAGGAAGAAATTAAAGACTAAGTCTTAGATTTATAAACGAAGCGCTCGGTAGAAGAAATTTTACCGAGCGTTTTTTTTGGTATCCCTTCATCATAAACATTATTTATTAAGGTTTGTAGCTAAAGCATCGTCCTGCGCCTAATTTTCCATTAATTTTGAAAAAAATATCATTTTGCAATTCCATTTTCTGTTTTTAAATATTAGTGGCGGTGAGTTGGTGGTAGTCCTTCTCCTGGTTATTATGTTCTTCGGGGCGAATAAGATTCCTGAAATCGCAAGAGGACTAGGAAAAGGTATTCGTCAGGTGCGAAATGCCACCGATGAATTAAAGCAAGAAATCAATAAAACCGACGAAGGCGATAGCTTACGTAAGTTTAAAGAAAAGATTGAAGCCGAAAAAAAGGAACTCGAAGACTTGGGTGGTTCAGTGAAACGTAATATTGGTCTGTAAGTAAATATATGCTCGACTATCTACTGATTATAGGGGGGATACTCCTTTTGTTATTTGGCGGTGATTGGCTGGTGAAGGCTGCGATCGATATTGCCTTACGAGCCAAAATCTCCTTATTAGTAGTAGGGTTAACGGTGGTTAGTATGGCTACCTCTGCCCCCGAGCTTTTGGTGAGTCTCAATGCCGCCATGCATGGACATATGGATATTTCCTTTGGAAATGTTATTGGTAGTAATATTGCCAATATTGCTCTAATCTTGGGTTTAACCGCGATGGTTTTTCCGATGAGTGTTAGCGAACGCACCATGAAATTCGATTGGTCGGTAATGATGCTAATTACTCTGCTCTTATTAGCTTTTCTGCTTGACGGTAAATTAATATTTTGGGAATCTTTAGCCTTAGTGATTATCCTTGTTGTTTATAATGTGTATCAAATCCGCTCTTCTCGCCGTCAGCAAAGAGAGGTACAGCTCGAAGATGATCAAAAGCTTTTGAAACTCTGGCAAATGCTGGGTTATTTGGTAATTGGTATTGCCTCCCTGAAATTCGGGAGCGAGTTTTTAGTTAAGGGTGCCGTGAACTTAGCAACCCTTTGGGGAGTAAGCGAAAGAGTAATCGCCTTAAGTATTGTTTCGGTAGGAACGAGCTTACCCGAATTAGCTGCTTCTTTGGTCGCTTCCTTTAAGGGGAAGCAGGATTTATCGCTCGGTAATCTTATCGGTTCCAATATTTTTAACATTTTAGCGGTTCTAGGTTTTACCGGTTTATTGGTAGAACTACCCTTAGATAGTGCTGCTTTACTCACTTACGATTTCCCCTGGTTGATTTTTATTAGCCTGCTATTATTCCCTTTTATGCGATTTTTTAGTCGCGGAACGATCACACGCGGACAAGGATTTATAATGTTTAGCTTGTATGTTCTCTATATTCTAGGGGTATTCTTTCTTTAAACCTGCATTTTTACTGATAACCCCCTATATTGACAGGGGTGTTTAAATATTTTCGAGAATTCTTTGGAAGAAAGCCTTGCTTTGTAGTTAATTTGCACAAAATTAATTCAGATGCCAACAATGCGTTTTGCGGCTGTAAAAGAAGCCGAGAAAAGACAAGCCATAGAAAAAGAATTCCCTTACCAAAGAGTATCGGAAATTTACGGAGAGCACACCTTCGGCAATAAGGCCATGAAGGATTATATGACTCCAGAAGCCTATAGCAGTGTGATTTCTGCGGTGAATAAAGGAACTAAAATTGATCGCAATATTGCCGATCAGGTAGCTTCAGGTATGAAAGCTTGGGCTATTAATTTAGGAGCAACCCATTACACGCACTGGTTTCAGCCTTTAACCGGTTCTACCGCCGAAAAACATGATTCATTCTTCGAACCTACGGGTAATGGAGAAGCAATGGAGAAATTTAGTGGTGGTATGTTGGTTCAACAAGAACCTGATGCATCTAGTTTCCCTAATGGTGGTATCCGCAATACTTTCGAAGCACGTGGGTATACCGCTTGGGATCCTACTAGCCCCGCCTTTATAATGGGCCGTACCTTGTGTATTCCTACTGTTTTTGTAAGCTATACCGGTGAGGCTTTAGATAATAAAACTCCACTATTACGCGCTTTACAAGCGGTTGATAATGCGGCTACTCAGGTTTGTCAATACTTCGATCGTAATGTGCGTAAGGTACACGCCACTTTAGGTTGGGAGCAGGAATATTTCTTAGTAGATACAGCTCTTTACCATGCTCGTCCAGACTTACGTTTAACCGGTAGAACTTTATTAGGTCATGCCCCGGCTAAAGGTCAGCAATTAGACGATCACTATTTTGGGTCAATCCCAGAGCGCGCTCGTCATTTCATGCGCGAATTAGAATACGAATCGTACCGTTTGGGAATTCCCGTAAAAACACGTCATAACGAGGTAGCACCAAGCCAGTTCGAATTAGCACCGGTTTTCGAAGAAGCCAATATTTCAGTGGATCATAACTCCCTGATGATGGATCTTATGGATAAGGTAGCTCGTCGTCACCACTTTAAAGTGTTATTACACGAAAAGCCTTACGCCGGTGTAAACGGAAGTGGTAAGCATAACAACTGGTCATTAGCAACCGATACAGGAGTTAACTTATTAAGTCCTGGAAAAACGCCAAAGAGTAATTTACAGTTTTTAACTTTCTTTATTAATACTATAAAGGCGGTTAATGAAAACGCAGACTTGATGCGTGCTTCTATCGCTTCCGCTGGAAACGATCACCGTTTAGGTGCTAACGAGGCTCCACCAGCCATTATCTCGGTATTTATTGGTTCGCAGTTAACGGCTACCCTAGATGCGCTCGAAAAGTTAGAGAAGGGTAAATTAAGTCCAGAGCAAAAAACGGAACTGAAGTTAAACGTAGTTGGTAAGATTCCAGAAATTCTATTGGATAATACGGATCGTAACCGTACTTCACCTTTCGCCTTTACTGGTAATAAATTTGAATTTAGAGCGGTAGGTTCACAGGCCAACTGTGCACAACCGATGACGATTTTAAATACCATCATGACGAAGCAATTAATCGAGTTCAAAGCTACGGTTGATGCGCTTATAGAAGGCGGTATGAAAAAGGATGACGCTATTTTCAACGTATTACGTGACTATATTAAAAGCAGTCAAGCCATTCGTTTTGAAGGCGATGGTTATAGCCAAGCTTGGGCTGATGAGGCAGAAAAGCGTGGTTTAAGTAATGTGAAAACTTCACCCTTGGCCTTAGATTTCTACGTAAGTGAAAAGGCGGTAAGTCTTTTTGAAGAGATTGGGGTAATGAACCGTATCGAGGTGGAAGCCCGTCACGAAATCATGCTTGAGGAGTATATGCTTAAGATTCAGATCGAATCGAGAGTACTAGGTGATATGGCAGGTAACCACATTGTGCCCACTGCTATTAATTACCAAAACAAGTTAATCCAAAACGTAAAAGGATTAAAGGAAGTGCTTAGCGCAGATGTGTTTCAAAAGTTAGCCAAAGATCAATTACAGATGATCGAGGAAATCAGTACCCACATTAGCACCATTATTTCAGAAAGAGAAGCGATGGTAGAAGAGCGTAAGAAGTGCAACTCTATCGAAAGTGCCCGCGATCGTGCGATTGCGTATTGCGATAATGTGATTCCTTATTTCGGCAAGATTCGTTACGCAGCCGATAAATTGGAGATGTTAATCGACGATGAATTGTGGCCTTTACCAAAATACAGAGAATTGATTTTTATCTAATCTCTATTAGGTTTTAGAATTTAAAGAACGACTCGGGTTATTGCTCGGGTCGTTTTTTTTTTGTAGTTAGACCGCTGGCGCTGTGGGATTATGGATTTGGGATGTGAGTAGTGAGATGAATTGAACCTGCCTGATTTTGGTTGTCACTTATGACTCTAGGTTCTCGACAAATA
>CAXBOS010000016.1:0-77550 GCA_963977415.1 uncultured Schleiferiaceae bacterium
AGAACATAGATTTAGTGATGCTTTCGCGTTCCTTCTCATCCGCGCTAAGTTTGCGTTCGGTAAGGCCAGCGCGCATTTCGGCAATTTTCTTTTCCAGTTCAATCGTTTCTTCGCCCAAAGTTTTGCGCGCGTCGAGCATGCGCTCGAGATGGGCAATCTCGGCATTGTAAAGCCTTTCGTTTAGGGCTTCTTGGGTAAGCTCTTCCGTGGCCGCTTGCTCTAAAATTTGGGATTGTTCATACTCCCACATTTGTTGCAACGAACTTTCGGCAAGCGATTTTAAGCGGTTTTGTTCCTCTTCATAGTCTTTTTGAGCCTTTTCTAAATTCAATTGCTTCAGCTCTTCATTAAGAGCAGCTTCTAAAGCGCGACGATCTAAGCCATGTTTTTCGGCTAAAGCTAGCATTTGTTCGAACTTGGCTTTTACCTGGGCAATTTCATCCTCATTGTATTGCGCTAAGAACTGATTGATCTGTTCTTGGGCTTTTTGCTGATCATCGGTTTGGTTGACTATCTCGTCATCAAGCAGCTTGCTTTTTTCCTCAATAAAAAGACCAGCAGCTTTCAGCTTTGCGGTTTCGAAACTTTTAAAGTTTTCGTAATCGGAGCGGTAGTATTCCAAAAGCAAAGCATTGGCATCTGCTCCCAAGCGCTGCGCTAAGGCGGCTCCTTTTTGCTCTAGTTCGGTTTTACCTCCAGTGGCTAATTTCTTTTCGGTTTCCTCTAGCGTAACTCCTAATACTTTCATTCGGCGTTCGCGCTCGGTCAAGGCTTCGTTTAATTGCTGTTCCCAAGTATAGATCACCTTTTGGTGCGAAGAGTATTCGCCAGCCAATTGTCCAAGTTTATGGGCGTCAGACCAAAGCTCGTCAATTTCATCACCGTATTGCGCAAAGAGAATTCGCGCTTGGTGAATCACCTGCCGCGGGTCGCTCAAATTCATTTTAGAAGTATCAATCCTTTTTTCATCCGCTACTTTGGCTAGCTGCAGTCGAACCCGATCCAATAGCTCTTCACTCTTAAGAATGGCTCGGTCCTTTCCTTCTTGAGCGGCGTCCACTTCTTCCTGCTGTTCTTGCAGTACACGACGATTATTCAGCTGCTCATTTACTTTTTTTAAAGCTTCATTTAATTTCTCATTGCTAATGGTCTCTGAATCGATAAAGCCTAAATAGCCAGGATAGCGTTCTTTAAGTGTATCGATGATCTTTATTCTTTCGCCGTGCTCCAGGCGAACATCTTTCAGTTTAAGCTGCAGCTTTCGCATTTCTAATCGCTCTTCTTCAATCTGCTTACTCAGAGGAACCCGCACATATTTAGCGGCCGCTTCGGCCATGTCCTCCATAAATTTGAGGGCACTACTATTTATAAACTTGGCTCTTAAATAGCGACCGATCTTTAAAAGATTGGCTTGCAGGGTTTCATTCTTACGGTTGTATTCGTCCGTAATACTTGTGCCGGTGGCAATTTCCTCATTGGCCAGTGATTGCCTTTCGCGTACTTTTTCGAGGTTTTGACTTAAAGCCAAAAATACCTGCGAACCGCGGTCGCCCGTAATGCCGACAGCTTCCAACTTGCGCATAAAGTCTTGACTGCTGGTACTGCTTTCTTTTAATCTTTCTAAGAAAGTGAGAAAGCCTTCATTGGTGCCCTTTTCACCAATAAGCTTGCTGAGTTCGCCATTAGCAAAACCAGCCGCGCGGCCAAAGCTTTCCGTATTTTTAAGGAAATCAGCAAAGAAACCGTTTAAGGCAGTAGAGCTCATTTCTACTTTAAGACCTAGTTCGTCGAGCGTGGCGCCATAACCTAAAACATCACCGGCGCTGATCTCGGTGGCCTTGGCAATTCCGCCTAGGCGACTGAGCCATTCGGTTAAATAGGGAGCACTGGCTTTGGAGCTGTCGGCTACTTTGTTAATGCCCGATCCAATGCGTTCCATATCTATTTGAAAGATATCGGCCATTTTACCAATCTTCAGAACAGCATCAGCTCCCAGGTCTTCGCCCAAGGCTACATTAATTTTATTGGCCTGTTCTACAAAACTGGCCAAATCGGCAACGCCTCGCACGCCTAGTTTACCCGCTTGGGCAGAAAGCTCCAATAGCTCTTTGCGAGAGGTGCGGGTATTCATAGAATCGAACTGCTTCTGCAGATCGTTCATTTGATCGGTGGTAAGCTCGGTAGTTTTCTGAACGTCGGCACGGAGATCTGAGAGCTCGCCTGAATTAGAAATGTAATTTTTAATGGTAAAGATTACCCCAGTGAGAGCGGCAACGCCTGCTGTGGCTAAAGTAAAATACTTGTTTACGCCATTGGCCAAACGGCTCAGGCCACTGTCTACCGCATAAAGTTCTTTATTGGTCTTATTTAATTCGGCCCTAACTTTTCTGAATTCTCGCGAAGCATCGGCAAAGCGTTTACTGTCGCGCGGTAAATGCTGCAGCTGATTGCGAAGCTTGCGACTTTCGCTGTTTAACTGCCTTAGGGTTTTGCCCGCTGTCTTATCGTTGAGATAGACATTCGCGCGAATGTTCTTAACGCTATCGCTCATGCTTGGCTGTTTTTAATTTCCAGTTGGGAATTAGTTTCTACCATATCGCTAAACTGATCCTGCAGTTTGCTCAAAAGCTTGGGCACATCTTCGCGCATAATGGGGTTAAACCAAGGCTGAGGCTTAAGCTTGCCTTTAGCGATAGCTTCCCTTTTAGTGAGGCGATTAAATACTCCCATTTCGTAAAAGACACCATAGCGGCGAAAGCGAAAACCCGCGGCTTCGATCATCCCGAAGTTGTAGCGATTGCTATTAGTAAGGTGCTGGCCAAGTTTACCAGGAGCGCGGTTTTTTAAGCGGCGTGTAGTGTTGCGCGCCCAATTGGTAACGACCTTATTTAAAGCCTTTATTTCAGTTTCGGTGAAAGTCTTCATGGCTGATAAATGGGGTTGTTATTCCAACGGCTCGCATCAAATTGGCCGAGGCCTTCATTATAGCTGAAGCTGACTAGCACGCCACAAAGGGGAACATAGCGCTCGGGGACCAGCTCCATTCTAAAAGCACTAATATCTAGTCCTGGTAAAGTAAAATTGCGGCGGTCGTTGATGTTCTTTTGAATGATGTCTTTAGCAATAGCCATCAGGGCAGCTTCTTTGTTATTGCGCTCAACAAAGTCGCCTTTGTCTTTTACGCGGTCTAGTAAAAGAAAGGATCCGCGCCAAGTAATCCGGGTATTGCTTAAAGCTTGTGCATCACCATCAATAAAGGGATTCATGGCCGCAAGGGCAGGGAAATGAATTTTACTGCGCAGGGCATTGTCGAGTTCCTCAATATCGGTTCTAAAGAAATGCTCTTCGCTTTCTTGGTGCAAAATAGATTTATGATCGCGGGCTATGTCTTCCAAGTACTGGAAGTAGGCATTAAGATTTTGCATAGCGAGATTTTAAGCGGTCTGATTCTTCGATCAATTGGTTAAGCTCATAAAGCAGATAGCTTAATTTGAGCGAACCAATCTTTTCGGTTTGCAAAGGGTTTTTGGCCAACTGGCGGAAGACAGGCAGCCAGCCATAGCGATTGGCTTTGCTTTCGGCTTTTTTGGTAAAGATGAGCGGGTGACTGGCTTGGATGCGCAGCAGTAATTGACTGTACCACCAAATGATGAGCTCCTTTTTCCAAGGGGCCACATCCTGAAAAATACGAGCTTTAATTTCCCAGTTGTGGCGGTTAAAGCGAATACGTTCATCACCGCTAAACTCTTCTTGGTCTTTGAGCTGCGCGGGCTGTTTCCCTTTGGGGCGATAGAGCGCATAAGCGATTTCGTTTTGCAAGGCCGCTCTCTCTAAAATCTTTTGCTTTTGGCTGGCGGTACTGTTCTTTAATTCGCTGAGCTTTTTAAGGTGATTGCCTAAAAAGTGAAACTCCTCAGCCGAAAGATTTTGCAAAGCATCCCCTGGAGGAATTAGGTGCAGCCGACCGACTTTAATCTCCGCAAAAGGTGGGCTATTGCGTTGGGGCTGCTCTAATAGAAAATCGCAAGCATCTAAAATATCGCTGAGCTCATCAGCGAATAAAGACAGGAAAGCTCGCTTTTTAAGAAAGGCATACCAAGGCAAGTCTAAAAGCAGCCAAACTATTTTAATGCGCAGTTCTTGCAGTCTTAAATCGGCAGGTTCTTTATCGTCACTATCCTTGTAAATATGGAAAACCGCTTGCGCCTCTGTAGTTAATGGCAGCAGCTTTTGCAGAGTTTTGGGCTTTAGCTCATCCCAAGTAGAAGCAAACTGAAAATGGTAAACCTTGCCGCGGTAGGGGACACGAAGTGTATTCATTGGGGCAAGGTAAATCCCGAAATGAAAGACTTATAGGACAGATTTTCTCCGAGCCTTTATTTAAAAGGTCCGTAAAGCTTAACGACCATGACATTGCTTATATTTCTTATTACTTCCGCAATAACACTTATCGTTCCGACCAATACCCTTGAATTTATTCACAGCGGGCTTGGGTTTTGAATCCTCAACAAAATCTATTTTGGAAATTGAAGGAACTCGAAATGAAAATACACTTTTACCTCCTAGATTAGTAATTGCAAAATCACCACGGGAAATAATATCCATTCCAATTAGTAAGTCGATACCAGTTAGGACACCTTCAGTAACTTTGATAAATTGAAAAGCAACCTGATTGGGTAAGAAAATATTTATTGCATAGACATTTACGGTTGCCTCTCCATTGGCATGGTAAACCTTTGCTTTGCCAATTGGCTTAAGTCCTAAAGTTTCTGCGCACTGCTTACTTATAACCGTCCCTGTCGCTCCTGTATCCCATAAACCTATAAATTGTTCAACTTTAGGATGGGTCTTGCCACTTAAGGGGTCAAATGCTTGACATACCCCACAGGAAGTTTTAAGAACGTTTAGAGTTCCATCTGCGCTTAAGGTGAATGACTTTGAAGGACTCTCCATGAATTAAGAAAAGCTTACTCTAGAATGGAAGGTCTGGGTGTAAGAATTGTCACCTGATTCACAATATTGGATTAAGAAGCTTCCAGACTCATAGCTTTTTTCAGATTCAAAAAAAGCTTCTTCGTCTGAGTCATAAACTCCGACAACTTCTTCATCGACAATGACCAAGTATTTACCTTCGTATTTGGAAACAAAATCATCTTGGTTATCTAAATAGTATTTAAATTCCTTTTCTAGCATGATTTAGAGTGGTGTTTTAAAAAGTTATTAAAACGTGTGCAAAAGTAAAGAATAAAAGTGTATTGGCCTATAACTTTTATGCACTCTTAGACTTAATTAAACAAAGTTACATCACTCCCGCCACCCACAACTCATACAACTATAAAACACCGGTCCCCCAATGGCGCATTTACCAATGCATTCCTTTGGGGGATTTCCGTTCCAGCGGTCTAGAGCTTGAGGGCTTGTTACTTTAGGCTTTTTCTTATTCGGCATTGGGCCTCTTTTATCAATTAGTTGCTCACCATTTTTATTTTGGAACGCCCCCCATTTGGGGGGCGTTCAGCCACCTGAATAAATGCTTTTGCGTGTTTAGAATTAAAAATACACGGGTTTCCTTTCCAAACATCGTTGCCATCTTGGTGGTATCTCAGTTGAAGCTAGAAACTAAATAAAATCGATTTGCAGCTGGCTTCGATCAGATTTTATAAGGTTAATCATTTCTATAGTTTTGTCTTCAATGGTTTTTCTCAAGTCATTGGCTTTTCGTTGGTGTTCTTCTTTTTCACTTTTAAGTGAATTTATTTTGGTGGCTAAAACTTGCAATGCCACGTCATATTTTAGCTCTTGCTCGGTTGTGTATTTTCCAGCTTTTCTTATCGAAGGCAGTACTTCGTGTGTAATCCATCTTTTAAAGGCTTTAGCTTCTGGTTTTGTGCTACTTAGAATAAGTGAGTACAAACCAAACTCATTTATAATCCAGGTCTTTCTTTTCTGACCTGACCTAGCTGTGAGATAGGTCAGCTTTTTCTCGTCATCTTCTAAATTCTTCTTAATTACATCAACCGGATTTTGGTATTCAAGAATAGTACAGATGTCAATACCCGCAAACCAAGTCTCTTCATTTTCGTCGGTTAGCGTTCTAACAGGTAACTGGTTATAATCAAATTGTTTTTCCATGTTTTTAGGCATAAAAAAAGCCCCTTCTAGTGCCAGACGCCAGTGAGACTTTAAGAAGGGGCTTTTCAGAAATATTGTGCTTGGACGCCTTAGCTGTGCAAATATGGCACAAATATGCTATTTATAAGATTAAAACGCACAATAAATTTGCTAAACAAGATTTTGGCGCTTAACAACTTATAGGGTCTCTATTGTAATTTAGCATTGTCAAACAGTGGTTGCGAGATCCACATGATTATTTCGTACTTACAATAAATCCAGGGTGGGATAGGAATACCCAATACTATCTACAATAGTCAGTTCGCTGGCCACTGTTTGACAAGCCCTGGTATTTTTTAATTTTTAAAAAATCACTCATGTCAAACAGTGAAACAAAAACAAGAAAAAGCGCATCCGCTCTAAGCGTCAAAGAATTAGAGCAACAAATTCGCAAGGTGGTAAAGCAGGCCGAAGCCAATTACAAACCGCCTAGCGATTATGCTTTAGAGTGCTTCATGCGTTATTACACCCAAAGCCAACAACCCGATGGTGATAAGGCGGAAATTTTGGCCAACCTTTTAGATTTAGACCCTTCTAGCAATACGCTCAATCATTTAGCGGCTTTGCAAGATAGAGAGGCTTTAAAGCAGTGCACTACTTTATTGGTAGACTATGCGCTCTCTTCCCAAGATTTGGAAGCCGAAGAGGGCGAAGTGCCCCGTACTATGGCAACAATCATCAATCTTATGGTCTCCCTTACGGTAGATGCTAGGAGATAATAAAGGAAAAGCCCGGTCAAATGATCGGGCTTTTTGGTTTTATATCACCCCAATCTTCTTCAATTCCTGGGCGTATTTCTGGCGGGCGCGTTTTTTCACTTGCCTTGGGCTCCAGTGGGGCTTGCGCTTTTGGAGGTGGATTTCTTCTAGGCGAATATCCTTTTCTATAGCTATACGGAAGCGATATTGAATATAGCGCCGCAGGGGAAAGCTAAGGAAAAGGATCAGCCGTTTTAAAAGAGATTTCTTAGGCGTGGCGCGCTTGGTCATAAGCCATTAAATAAATTGCTGTTAAAGTCTTGTTGGTAGGATTGCCCTTGCAAAGCAGGATCTTCGTACTGATCGCTAGAGAAATACAAGGGGTATTTCTCGGCGCTGGCATTGGCGTTTAAATGCGCGCGTAAATCTTGAAGCCAGCTGCGGCCACGCTCCTGGTACCTTAACGCGGAGCGGGCCAATTCGCTGCTTGCTGGTGCGTGCTGTTCTTGTATATTACCCACATTCGTGCGTAAGCTATACAGAAGGGCACCGTCGCCAGTTAGTTCAATATGTATCACTTCAATGGCTTCGGCCATGCTTAAAAAAGCAAGGGCGGGCCTGAGGTATTTTAATAGGTCTTTGTATTTCTCGTCCTCAATTTTAGCGAGAACATCCGCTAAAAAAGCATCTCCCAAAAGGGAAGCAATTTGCCTTTCCTGCACTTGGCGTAGATGGGGTATTAAAGCTACAAAGGTGCGGTAGCTGCTGCGGATATTAATGTGCTCATTAAATAAGGCAGGGCTGGGGATCAGTAAACTACCCTGACTGAAATGGTAAGCTGTATCGGCCCAGGTAGGGTAATCCCCTTTATTAGCCAATAAGAAAGTAATGAGCCGATCTAAAGCGCGGTAGGCATTTTCTAGATAATGCTTCTCTGCTTTAACCTGTTGCCACTGAAAGGCGCTGCGGTCGCGGTCGGCAGTAATGCCCTGGTCGCTGATCATTACCCCGCCTTCTTGCATAAAAGAGTAAACCGCCAAAGCAGCTAGGGGCTTCTGCGCATAATGAAGCAATGCTTTTAGTTTAGCATTGGCATCTTGTTCTAAAGTGGCATCTGCATAAGCATTAAGCAGGCTTTCGTACAGTTCTTGGCCGAGAATAGCAATCAGCTGATCTTCGGCCCAAGAGAAAGCCAAATGCGGAGTAAGGCTCTCAATGCTTAAAGCCATACTTACCCCCGTAAGTTGCTTTAGTTCGTCTTCAGTATTAATTAAGATTTTCATGAGCTCGCTTCATTATTAGGGCTGCTTTTTTCCGTTTCCGAACCACTGTCTAAGCGGGCAATTTGATAGTTCTTCATCCAAAAGACCAGGCGTTTGTTTGCGCCGCCTAATCTTTTCTGCCAACCGTTCCAGCGACTAACAAGCTGTAGGGGTTTAAGAATGATATCTTGGTGGGGCTTGGTCATCATTATGTAATTATTCCAAGCCACTCGCTTATCGCTTCCGCTTCCTGCACCCGAACGATCTTTGCCGGTACCATTGCCAAAAAGGGTAGAATCTACGCCCATGTTTTTAAAGATGTGAGCGTCTGCTTCCTGCGAATCTTCAATGTACATGCCCGTTTTCATCTTGTCATCAACCACCACCACTTCCCACTCGCTGTAGGTTTTCGCGTGGGTGCTGTCGCGTTGGGTGTACATCATCGAATTGCCTTGACGATCGCCTTTAAAGAATTTCTCAAATTCTTGTTTTTCGAGAGTAATCAGCTTTAAGCGATCGGCTTCCGATTTGGCCAACCAATCTTTATACTTCCATTCCCACCACCATTCAGGTACCTTAATAATGTACTTAATGGTGAGCTGATTTTTAAGCAAGGCTTTCTTAAATGCGGGCACGGCGCGGGCAATAGGAAGCCAAGTGCTGAGGATTACATGCCAGGGAGCTTTTTGGTAATAGGCCCTTCCGGGAGATGGGCTATTAAGATCATAAACGAACTGGTGATTGGCCATCGTTTTCCATTCCTCCACATTGGTACGAATGGCATCGAAGCGATCGAGCTTCAGGGTCTCCTTGTCCTTGTCATTGTACTTTTCCCAGTCGGGGGAGATGTATACTTTTTTAATAAAGCCTTTCTTATCCTTGCGCTGATAGCGGCAATCTACCGCATCCAAGGGGGTGAGGTAAGTAATGTATTCGCCCGTGCGACTTTGGGTTAATTGCGCAAAAGCATTGTAAAAAGTATAGAACTGAATACTGGCCGCGCGGATATAAGTATCGAGGTCGGTGGCTTCCATCCAGTCCTCAATTTCAGAATCAATAATACGTTGAAATTGCTCTTCGCCTTTTTCGTCTACCGAAATAAGACCATAAGCCAAACCGCCACTGTAAAGTGCGCGGGCTTTCCAATCGAGAATGGGCTCTACAAGGGTGACATCACCAATTTGCTCCAGGACCCATTGCGGGTAATTATTATCGTCGCCCCAATTTTTAATCTCTTTATTGTCCTTGATTTCGGGATCAATAAGCTGACGCGGTTTAGGGTCGAGCGCAGAAGCGAGCAACATAACCGCATCGTTAAAGAGCATAGCATATTGCTGTTCGCCCATGGGTAGCAATTCACTCATGGTATTACGGGGGTTTCGTTAAACTCGGTAATAAGGCGAATGGGCACCGAGTAGATGTGTTGGTCGGCCACGAGCGGACGAACACCAACTAAGGTTTTAGAATGTTGGTGCTGACGGGGTAAACCGCAGCGCACCGCCTTGGGTAGTCTGATGCGCTTAAAATGCTTGAAATCTCGCGAAGCAGGATAGAAAGAAATTTGAAAGGCCTTTGGCTGCCCATAATCATCATGGGCATCCATTGCTTTAAGCGCTTCTTTAAGTTTTATGGGTTGTACACCTTGCATGGCAGCAAGATGGGAGGAGAGGGAGGAAGTTTATAGGACAGGCTTATTCTATCTTTATTTGAATGTCTGCCGCTTCGGCCATACCGCAAAACATCGTTAAAGTAGTTTGCGTGTAAGGTGCCAACGCTCGGGAGATATTACCTTGAGTAAGCCCCATAAGCTCGGCGAGCTTTTTTTGTGTAATTCCTTTTTCCTTGAGCTTTTTCTTAAGCTCTTCTTTTAAAACTTGATCGTAAGTAATGACGGTCATATCCTTTGAATGTAAATGTTAGATCGCTGCCCGGCTAGGGCAGCGATGCGCGCGCGGTGTCAACTTGTTGCGCCGCGCGCGCGAAAATTTTTGCACCCCACACAAATTTCTTTGCGTGTGGTGCAAATTAGTTTAGATAATTTTAAAAATCGCCTTGGCTTAGTTCGGCGGCCATTTCTCGCGCTTTGGGGCGGTCTTGTGGTCGCTGGGCTTTAGCCTCTTTGCGTTCTACCTGGGCATTACTAAAGAGATAGGCCAAAGGAAAAAATTTATATTCCTGGTCTTCTCCGCCTTCCTGCTCTGCGGCCTTGGTTCCTTTGCGCTTCTTGCCCCAAACGGTAAAAGCGCGCGCGCCTTTTTTCACCTGAAAACCTTCTTTGTTCCAATCGCGTAAAAGCTTGAAATCAAAATTTTCTTCATCGGTGTAAAAGTGGCTGATGATAATATCATTTAAAGTACTGTCTGCTAATTCTTCGACTTCGTCGCGCATTTCGCGGGCTTTAACACTTAAAGTAATTAATGCTTTTCTGCGGGCATCTCTCCGGCTATTGTTCTTATCTTTGCTTTCCATAATTAATTGATTTAATTCGATTAGAATTTAGAGCCCTACCGGTGGCAGCCAGTAGGGCTTTTTTTGTGATTAGGCTAAAATTTCGGCATCTAAGGCGGCAATGCGGGCCGCTATTTTTACCTTTAAATACTCTTTAATGTCATCCACGGTGGCAGGGTCGCTAATGGATAAAAAGACATTTCGCCCCGTTTGAAAAGTGAATTTTAAATCGTTCGCGTACTCGGTGGCGAAAAAGTCGCTTTCTTCGTCGGTTTCTACCTTCTCCAGTTTATCCGCCACGCTTTTAAACTTGGCGCGCATTTGAACCTTTGCGTGTAGCTTGTGGTAAAATTCAATTTGTGCCTCAAGGCTTTTCTTTGCTTTGGGAGCAGTAGCAGCCGCTCCGCTTTTCTTTACGTTTTCCATAATTAGTATATTGATTATCAATTCTTTGATACTCAAATATAAGTAAAATATACCAATATTGGTATATTTATAAAACATATTTTGTCATTTTTTTTTGGGTATTGTTCTCTAAATCAATCAAATGGCCGTCAATCTCGCAGAGTTGACTGCCATTCTTGGACACCGTCCCTCGACTGCGCCCTGAGCCGTTTTGGCAATTGCCTCTTTTTGATCTGCGGATATATGAGCGCGCGCCATGGCCGCGCCGCGCTCCCCCCCTATTCTATGGCTCGCCCAGAATAGGGAGCAGCCCCCTTCCTATGGGCTGTCAAGCGTAAGCTTGACCATAAAAAAAGCGCCGCAGCGCTTTGAGTGGGTGATCTACAGATCGCCCTCGTCACGAAAGCTATAGTAGGAGTTTTCAGTTAAGATGATGTGATCTAAGAGAGCAATGTCTAGCACCTTGCCAGCCTCTTCAATTTTCTTAGTAAGATTAAGGTCGGCTGCGCTGGGTCTTAATGATCCACTGGGGTGGTTATGCGCTACAATGATGCTGGTAGCAAGGCATTTCAAAGCAGTAGCGAATACCATCCGAAGATCAACCACGGTTCCCGTGAGTCCGCCCATACTAATCATGCTAACGGACTGTACCTTGTTGGCATTATCGAGATATAACACATAAAAGCGCTCGATCATATCTAAGTCGTCATCCCAGATGGTCCTAAAGGTTTCCGCGGATGTTAGGCTCGATTTTATAGCCTGGTTGTTTATGGGAGTTAGCTGGTGCTCTTTGATGTAGGAGAGCTTTACTTCACGAATGGTGTACATAATTTGAGATTTAATTTCGGCAAGGGATAAAGCGCAGCCATCGCCAGAGTAGGCGAGGAACGAGTCGGAACGCCGAGAGGCGTAGCTACCTTCGCCGAGAATTATCTCAAATGGACATCAAACGTGAGGCTCTAATACCAAAGAGTATTAGCTACCTAAACAAGCAATTATCGAGCTTATCCGCTTAAAGCATGGGCAAGAATGGGGACGACTCATCGAGGCTTTGGTGGAATTTCCCGAAAATCAAGGTATCACCGGCATCGCTTAAGTGGGTGGATTCTTCGGGTTTCACCTTGGGATCGCGTTCGGATGATTTGTCTTTGCGAAAGCCGCGTTCCGAAGCTTTGAGCGGAGCACCCAAGGCAGACATTTCCCAAGCGGCGCAATTGGTCTTGGAATAGCGAAATTTAGGCAGGCGGGGTTCAGACTCTCGTAAGAACAGGTTAATAAACTCGTACTTAGTTTCGTGTCGGGGAGCCTGACCGATATACTTCTCAATAACCTGCCAGCCATTTTTGCGGAAAGTACTTAGAACGCGCATGTAATAATTGAAATCCGTAACGCCACTGCTAGGCAGGGCGGTATGATCGTAATAGTAATACACCACTTTGGTGGGGTAGTATTTAAAGTATTCGCAGAACTTCTCCACCACCGCATCAATCAGCTGCGGGTGTAAAACATAAAAGCTATTGAGGAAGCGATACTCCTCGCCAACTTCTTGCCCTACAACCATACAGTTAATCTTATCACCGTAATCGAAGGCAATATCTAAGGGCTTAGCACCAATAAAACCATTGTCGTGCCGTGAGTCTTGCGAGCGCAGTTTCTCGTTTTTAAGATCACCAATAAAGCTATCGAGGTACTGATAATTAAACCAGTCTTGCCCGTGATGGGTCGTATCTAAATTGCCATAAAAGCCTTCTTCTACACCCAGCAGCTTTTCATTAAGAATGGAAGTGCGGTATTTTACACCCGAAAGAATACGGCGCATATCGGAGAGATATTCAGGACCAAGCACATCTAAATTGTCCAGGGCATTCGCTTCAGAATAGAAGATTGAATATTTGTACTCATTACCCACTTTACGGGGCGAACGCAACTTGCTAAGTTCCTGCTGCAGGCGGTTGATTTTAATTAAGGTCGCCTTATGCTGCGCGCCTTTTTGCCGCAGTAGGTTTTTACGATGCAAGTTTTGCTGCAGCTGCAGCTGAAGGATTAGTTCTATTTGCTGCTCATCCATTTGTAGGGCCATGTCTAAAATCCATTTGGATGCAGGATTAGTAGGCATATCAGTAGTATAGCACTCACTCCGGTAACAGGCTAAATGGCCAAAGTAATTGCGATCGCCCCGCAAGGCTGGAATCGTTTCATCGTCTAGTCTTTCTTTGTTTAAGAGCTTGGCTTCATCGCCGCCCAGAGAAGCAAGAGAAAGACCGTTAGAGCTGCCTGCTCTATCTTGACTTATCAGCACATTGCAAGCACCATTAAACCAGTAAATAGCATATTTACTGTCTAGCGGTTTAGTTCGTGGCGCTTGCCATTTCCACATGCGTTTAAACTTCTCGCTGGGCTCGCGGCCGAAAACAAAGTGCTGGCCTTCGTGGTAGCCCATTCTATTCCACATTTGGATAATAGGCGGCAGGGTACGCACCAACAATTGCTGAAAGGTAGAGCCTACAATACCATGTTGCCCCCTGGGCATTTGGCGGGCGTTTTCAATATACCAGGGCGCCAGCACACCAGTCGTTTTTCCTGTACCACGCGCCCATACATTATAGCTTTTACTAGCACTTACTAAATGGTGGGTAAGCTGGGGCACATTAAAGTGGAGGGCTTTAGGTTTACTCATCGTCTTCAATTTGGGCTTCCTCGGCTTGGCTATCCCACCAATCACTCACTTTCTCTAAAAGCTCATCTTCGCTGGGTGGATCTTGGCCAACCTGCTCGGGCAATACCGCCATGATAATAGGGTGGAAATCGAAATTAGAGAGATCGGGCAGCTCTGGGTCTTCTTTGTCTAGTTGATGCAAGAGAATGTAATTACGGGTAGAAGCGCCCAGGGCTTTGGTATCTTTTTTAGCGATGGCCAGCTCTCTATCTTGGCGAATCATTTCATCGGCTAAGGCGCGTTTTAAATCTTTACTCATCCGCAGCAGCGGACCAAATACGCGCTCCATTAAACGCAAATCACGGTAAGCGGTAACTTCTGAATATTGGTAATGATTCATTAGCATTTCTACTACCTTGGTCTGAAACTTATATTCTAAAAGCCATGCTTTGGCCTGCACAATGCGGTCTATCTTTTCTACCAGTTTGGCTTTAAGCGAAGCTTTGGGAAGGCTACCATCTAGGTAGCCAATGATTTTTTCGGCATCGGTATTAAAGCCCAGGTGATCTACCTTATGTTTGGTCAACTGTCTTTTGGAACTCATAATCTTGTAATAGTTTTTCTACGAAGCTTTGGGCGGGGCTACTGCCGTTTCTAGCCATAGCGAAAGCATTTTTACGTACTTCGTAAATAGCTTTTAAGCGTCCCTTGTGGTAGGCTTTGTATATGGGGCTAATCGGACTGGTGGCGGCAGCTACAAAAGCTTTTTCCTCTTGCTCTAGCACAATAGCGCATTGCTTTTCGGTAAAGAAAACCGCGGCCAAGTCTTCCAGCATTTGCAGCTCTTCTTCACTTAGCTTTGGCCAATTCATCTTGCATCCATTTATAGTGAAATTGAAAGCTTTGGGGATGGGTATCAATTATGCCCACCTCGGTTTTAGGGTTGCGGGTAAGGTTGGCCGAGCCGAGCACTACCACTTGCCACTGGTCGTTATACAGCAGGCAAACTTTAGCATGCAGCTTAGCCAGCTTTAGGGGCTGAAATACATTTTGCGCCAATTGGAAAACCGTGGGCGTGCGCTCGCTAATGCGTTCGCTAAGAATGCAGGCGGCGCTTAGCAATTGCCCTTTTAGTTTTAGGTTAAGCAAAGCCCGGCAAGGATCTTCCGTCATGCTCCAGGTGCTAAGGATTAAATGTGCGGGACCCATATGCTGCAGGAGGTGGCTGATTAATTGGTGACTGCTCCAGCTACCGCGGGTTACAAAGTGAATAAGTTGCTCTTGCTCCAGTTGGGGAATTTTGGCGGCTAATACTTTCGGTCCCCCTATAATATCGAGCTGCTTGCGAGGCTTTAAGCTTAGGGCTTGGCTTTCGCTAGATGCGGGGGCGGGAGCAATTTCGCTATCAAAGAGCATGCGCGAGAATTTTATCGAGTTTAGACAGTTCTTGCCGCCACTCTTGGCAAGCGAGGTTTTTTTTAGGATTGTCTTGATGTTTGGACAGGTAGGTGCGCAGGTTATTACGTCGCTTCAGCATTTGCGCTTTATCGAGCTCCGGTTCTAAACCTTGGGCTTGGTATTTATTAGGTAATACTACTTGGTTTTCTTGCCAATAATTAAGCAGGCGCCAGATCTCCTCAATTTCTTGCCAGGCATTCTGCAGGGCGAGTTTTATATCGAAAGCCTTTTTACGGTCTAGATTATAGGTTGCATCTAAAAGGGGGTGCAGGTGGTTTATCTGGGCATACAATTTACGCTGTTGCTGATAAGCAGGAAACAGCGCTTCTGGGTAATTAATATTGTTTTGCTCTGCACTTTTTATAGGAATTACAGATAGGGCATTTGCCCTATTTTTAGGCTTTTGGGGAATTATTAAAGCTGAAATTTCTTTTTCTAGTCTTTGGCAATTGTAAAAACTTTTACCTTTAGCGAGCAAACGCCAGATTAAGGGACTAACCTTCGCATTCTTTAGAATTTCTAAGCCAATTTCATAATCCTTGGCGGATTGTAGCCATTGCTGTGCTTCCATTTAGCGAATAAGGGAAATGGCAATTGTTTAATAAAGGACAGACAAAATGTTTTTTAGAATGAGTTATTTAAATAAGTAGAAAATGGGAATAGATATTCATAAGAAACCGTTTGACGAAGGGACTAAGGCAAAGTTGTCAATCTTTCAAGATTACTTAAAGGAATGGCTTCCTGTTTTTCTTGCTAGGAAAGATATAATTTGGCCAACAATAAATATCTATGATTTTTTTGCAGGTCCTGGTTTTGATGAAAATGGGGAGAGGGGAACACCAATTATAATTCTTGAGGAGCTTCTTTTTTATTTGGACAAAATTCAGGATAAAAACCTAAAAGTCAATATATACCTAAATGAATTTAAAAAAGAGAAAAAGGAAGAGTTAGAAAGACATATTGCGGATTACAGTGCTTTGCCTTTCTCAATTACAATAGAGAGCTTAGACTTTAAAGAAGCCTTTGATGGACAATATCCTAAAATGGGAATGAAGGACTGTGCGAATCTCCTTTTTTTAGATCAAAATGGTGTCAAACATATTAGTGAAGAGGTTTTCAGTAAGATAATAAGACTAAAAAGAACTGACTTTCTATTTTTCATATCCTCATCTACAATTAAAAGGTTTCGTGATCATCCTAATATTTCGCAACATATTAATATTGACTCAAGCGAAGTAGGCAACACACCTTACCATAAAATTCATCGAGTCGTTCTAAGTTATTATAAAGGTTTGATACCTGCTGGTCAAGAGTACTATCTGGCGCCTTTTTCAATTAGGAAAAATGCGGGACTATATGGGTTGATATTTGGCAGTGGTCATGTCTTAGGAATGCAGAAATTTTTAACCACTAGTTGGAATTTAGACCCAGAAAGAGGTGATGCTAATTTTGACATCGATGAAGATAATATAATAGTAGGGCAAATAGACCTTTTTTCTGGTGATGTTAGAAAGCCTAAAAAAGTTGAATTGTTTGAGAGCGAACTGGAAACTAATATTTTAGCCAGAAATTTAAAGACGGATAAAGACCTCTATTTATTTGCCTTAACTAATGGTTTTTTGCCAAAACATGTAAAAAGTGTGCTAGATAAACTCCGAGAGGAAAAGAAAATCAAAAAAACCAAGGTAAATTTGACCAGTAAAATTTGCGCAAATGACGCAAAATTAACTCAAATTGAACTTTATCAAAATGGCACAATCTAGCATAGAGTGGACAGAAATGACTTGGAACCCGACAACAGGATGCGATAAGGTTTCGCAAGGTTGTAAGTTTTGTTATGCAGAAATAATGTCCAAGCGACTCCAAGCAATGGGAGTCGAGAAGTACAAGGATAATTTCCAAGTCAGAACTCATGAGTCTGCTTTATCAGTTCCTTACACCTGGAAAAAGTCTAAGGTTGTTTTTGTGAATTCCATGAGTGATCTATTTCATAAGGACGTTCCTCTTGAATTTATCCAAAGAGTTTTTAAGGTCATGAATGACAATCCTCAGCATGTTTTCCAAGTTTTGACCAAACGAGCAGAGCGATTATTAGAGCTGCACGAGGAACTAAAATGGACTCACAATATATGGATGGGCGTTTCTGTGGAAAATCAAAAAGTTGAACCGAGGATTGACGATTTACGAAACATTGGAGCACGCGTGAAGTTCCTTTCACTAGAGCCCTTGTTGGGCCCTTTGCCTAATTTAAATCTGACGAATATTGACTGGGTAATTGTTGGAGGAGAGAGCGGCCATACTCCTAGACCTATGGATCCAGAGTGGGTGATTGATATACAAAATCAGTGTTCTGATGCAGATGTTGCATTTTTCTTTAAGCAATGGGGAGGTAAGAACAAAAAGAAAAATGGAAGAGAGCTTAATGGCAGGACTTACGATGAAATGCCAGAAATTGAGCTCCAACAAAGTGTCTAGCTATTAGCAGAATATTTAGAAAAAGGGTGTGCAGCGGTCTCAATTCCATGAGGATTCTTATTCCATGATGCTCCCCTTTTACTACATCACTTATTTACAAGACCGCTGCACTAACAGGATAAAATTAGGGTTTTTCTCTTACACAAGCCTTTCAACCAAAAGCTTGGTCTCTTGGGCGGATGTCACTAAAAAGCTAATTCCAGAATCTAGCCAATCGTTTTCTATTTTTTCAATTGGAAGCCAATCGCTTTTAAAGAAACTAATAAAGACGTCCGACCGCTTGAATATATAGCAGTAGTCATTATTAAGGCTAGTCTTAAAGAGGCGGCCCCCTCTAAAAAAGTTGTTACTAGTTTCCTCCAGTTCAACTACTGCAGGAAAACGTGTTTGGATGTTAGCAATATGTTCTTCCATTAGTTTTGGATCCTTAGGTTTTCAAACAACTCTGGCTGTTTTACCAGCTCCACATCCAATTTACCAAGCTTGGTGTTTACTAGCTTAAGCTTTTTCTCGAGAGTTTTTAGGCGAACAAATTGTTCCTGGTTTTCCTCCAGTTCCTTTTTGGTGCCGTTAATTTCTTTCCTTATTTCGTTTTTCTCCAGCAACAGTTCCTTGCGGTTAGTTATAGTCCCGTGGAAATGATTGTAAAGTAGCTCATAGCATGAGCGCTTGTATTGGATTAATTCAGGGCTATCAGAATTCAGGGAGAATATCCACCCGTAAATGTATTTTTCGGGTAAACAGGTCATTGATTTCGGTTGGATCACAGATCCAATGTCTTTTCTAAAAACGGGTATCTGCAGTGTCTGCTTAGACACCACAGACCCTAAAATTGGGTCGTTTTTTGCCTTTTCTCGAGCTCTGCGGACATCTATATTTAAGGCTTCACAAATCGGTCTTAAGGCAATCCAATAGGTGCCATCTACCTTTAAGAACACGATGTTCTTACCGTTGAACTCTAAAAACTTTTGGTGCTTGTCCATAATTGAAAGTATTAAGCAAAAAAAAGCCCCTCTTCGTGTCAAACGCCAGTGAGATGGAAGGGGGGCTTTCTATAAAGATTGTGCTTCGGGCGTTTCAACTGTGCAAATATTGCACAAATATCCTAATTACAAGATTAATTAGCACAATATATTTGCTAAACAAGATTTTAGCGCTTAACAACTTATATCCTTTCCGCCTTAAATTTGTTCCGTTACACGAGTCTGCGAGAACTCAACAAGAATTTCGCATTTAAAATAAAGCTAGGGTGGGATAGGAATATCCAATACTATCCGCGTTTTCTGGTTCGCCGGACTCGTGTAACACGCCCTAGCCCATTATTAACCTTTCTTAAAATTCTCAAATGTTACACGAGACCAAAGGAAAAGAAGGGACGAAATCTATTAGTCCCAAAGAACTGCGCCGGCAGATGCGCGCAGCAGTAAAAGAGGCGACGGCCAATTTTAAAGCGCCTAGCGATAATGCCCTCGAGGCTTTTATGCGCTATTACACCCAAAGCCAGCAAGGCGATTATCACAAAGCCCAAATACTGGAGCAACTCCATGATCTGGACCCTTCAGTCAACACCATGCGGCATTTAGCCAGCTTACAAGATGGCGAGGCGCTACAGAACTGTGCTACCCTTTTAATAGACTATGCTGTGCGCTGTCCTGATTTAGATTTAGACGAAAGCGAAACACCCCGCACCATGGCCAGCATTATTAACCTGGTAGTCTCCCTTGCGGTAGATGCTAGAAGGAAGTAGAAATGAAAAACCCCGGTCAATTGATCGGGGTTTTTTGTGTTATTTCTTTTTACCCTTTTTACCATCATTAAATAATGGTGCGGTGTATTCTTCATATAGCTCAAATAAGTAAGCAATACGCGCGGCCTCATTGATGAAAGCCTGCGGACGGTAACAAAGGTCTACTGCTTTATCTAATTCTTGATGAGCTTTAACAAGTTTTGGCGGCATGGTTAGAGGATCGTATAGATCCGCTAAACTGTTGTCTGGAAATTCAGCACGAATATCTAGTACTTTTTGTGCTTTCGTTTCTACAGTCTTTTTGTTTTTGTCACTTGGATCTTTTGGCCAGGGATAGTTATTATAGACTATTTCGTTGCTGTAACGATAGTCACTTTTTAATCTGCCGCAGGTATAATTAACCCATGTTAAGTGCATCTTTGAATTGAGAACTCCAAATTCAAATGAACTACCACCGGATACGACAAGACAGGTATCACCAGCGATAAAGTCTTGATTAAAAAGCCCCATTGGAATATATTGCCTTCTTTCGGAGGAGACTCTTGGGATTAAAATAAAATTGTCTTTGGGTTGCCTTATTTCACCAAATAGAGTGGGAAATTTTGCAAGGTCTTGAGTAGCTTTTCTGGAGCTGTTGCTTCTTAATGTCTTGACTTTTTCAACTCTCTCACTAAGAATTTTAGATTGCTTAACAATTGATGGGTTAGCATCTTTTAACCAAATGCAGTATTTTGTCTTTCCATTAATGAATTCTTGTGCTCCAAGAAAGGGCTTAATTACGTGTGATAGTTCAGGCTCACTTTTTAGGATTTCATTTCTTTCCGCCGAAGAGAGTAAAAAATTACCACCGTCATTTGGCATGTTTCCGAATGAAATTTTTGGAACCCTACAAATAGGCTCACGCCTCTTCTTAATAACTACATTTGGCCCTTCTACTAAGTAAGGGTTTATGTTTTTAACTATCTGCTGAATAGGTTCTGCATTAATATCGTCATAAGACCAAAGTGGCTTTTTCGAACTATCTAAAAGTGAGAACCCAATGATTACTACATGTACTGCAGCATTGCCTCTAGCTTCATTTTTCCAATTAAAGGTTTTGTGAGCAAAGTCAATCGTGAAACCTAACTTTAATATTTCGCCCCATAATATTCCTGTTTGTTCTCCCTGGGAAATTGAATTTGTAGACACAAAGCCAATTCTAATCTCAGTATTGTTGGCAAACTTAGCAGCTTTTAAATACCAGGCAGATACATAATCCAGTACTCCATTGCCTGCAACTCCAGAAAATACGGATTTCATGTCCTCCCTTTGTTCATTGCTTTGGAATTGCTTTCCATAGAAAGGTGGGTTTCCTAAAATATAACTTAACTCGTTAGGCTTTATAAGATCTTCCCAGTCCGTTCTTAATGCATTACCATGTTTTATTTTAGCAGACTTATTTAATGGCAACCGTGCATAATAAAGACCGAAGGCTTCAGAGATCATTAGGTTCATTTGATGATCCATTAACCACAAAGCTACTTCTGCAATTCGAGCTGGGAATTCATCGTATTCAATTCCATAGAATTGATCAACATCTACCAACATAATCTGGTCAATGCCAATTACTTGCTGATTGCCGTAAAGGACTTTTAAAACCTCCAGCTCTAAAAGTCTCAGTTCGCGATACGTAATAATGAGAAAGTTTCCACAACCACAAGCGGGGTCTAAAAACTTAAGCTGCCCAAGTTTAGTATGAAATTCCCTAAGCTTATTCTTATTGGTTTTTACTTTTTGAAACTCTTCCTGCAGTTCATCAAGAAAAAGGGGTTTGATCAGTTTTAGGATATTCTTTTCTGAGGTATAGTGGGCTCCTAAGTTTCTGCGCTCTTGCGGATCCATTACACTTTGGAACATACTGCCGAAAATAGCGGGAGATATTTTCCCCCAGTCTAGGGCGCAACATTTTATTAAGATATCGCGCATGCTGCTGTTATAGGCAGAAATGGGTAGGGGCTCTTCAAAGAGCTTTCCGTTTACATAAGGAAAGGCATTTAGGTGTTCATCTAGACTACGCATCCGCTTATCATGCGGGGTATTTAGTACCTGAAAGAACTGGGCTAACCAAGAACCTAAATCACTGCCGTCTTCATTAGTTTTAATCTCAATTGCATCTTTAAAGGTGTCTTTTTCGAAGATGCCAGTGTCGTCGGCAAAAAGACAAAAAAGCAAGCGTACCAGCATCACTTCTAGAGGATGCCCCTCGTAACCGGTGTCTTCTAGTTCATCGTGCAGCTTCCCCATTAGTTCCGCTGCCTTTATGTTTACGGGGTCTTCTTCTTTAAAGCTTCGTTTTTGGTAGCCGGCAATAAAACCGAAGAGCTTAATATTTTTATGAAAATCTTTAAGCTCAAACTCATGCTCTTCACGGCTGTCTAAATCGTAAAGCTTAAATTTTTCAAAGTCAGAAACGAGAACATACTGTGGTAATTCATGCTCTTTAATCCCGTGGAAATAATCAGTGGCTTGGGTAAAGGCGGCATCTAAGTCACGACCTTTAGATTTATGCTCTACTAGCAGAGTTCCCTTCCAAAAAAGATCGATAAAACCTTGGTTTCCACTTAGCTTTTTTACCGGTTCCTCGAAAGTAGCAAGCCTTCTTCGCGAAATTCCAAATACATTGAAGAAATCATTCCAAAAGGAATCTTTTTCTGCTCTTTCGCGTGATTCGCCTTCCCATTCGTTACTAAATTTTAGTGCGCGATCTTTTATTTCATTCCAACTTAAAGCCATAATAATCGTTAATTGGTTTAGCTTGGGAAAGTAGAAAAAAAAGCCCGACCAATTGCCTAGGCTATAAGATTAAATGGTCCAATATATTTTCCTATATACCCCTCATTGACGGGCTATATCGTCTTATTAATATCTGGAAATGTTTTATTACTTCAAAATCACTGAGTACCTTTTCTTTAAGTCCCTCAATAGTTTCGACAGGATTTAGGGTTTTGGTGGAATTGATTAATACTCCATATTTTTTCCAATATATGTGGGTCCCGGTAGGTGTAACGTATTGCATTATTTCTTTAATGGCAGTAGATTTTAGCCTTTCACAAATATCAATATTATCAAATAGAAACTCAATTCGAGAATTTACGTTTAAATGAATAGTTGGAATTGGAAAATCCCTAACTTCAAATGCACCGTCTTCTTCTTTGGTGATGACTGCTTCAGGGTAATGTTTAATAAAGTATCGTTTTAAGCTAGACATCCAAAACCGGCCATTCTTATCAGCCATATCTAGTTGGAAAATGTCACTAAGGTCTTTTTCTTGTGGCTTTATAGTACAAATACGCTCTTTCTTTAATTCCGAGATACTTAGTATCGAATCAATCTCGCGTAAGCTTTTTTGATAGATTTCTTTATCATCTGCATGAGTGACAAAGATCCCCATTTCACGGTTGTGCTTTTCTGAGAACTCATATAGGTTCATCGAAGTAATTACCATAGAGTGCTCATTAAGATAGCATTTAGCATGAAGATTCTCACAGAAATAAAGCTCTAGATTATTCAGGTTATCAAGTTTAGCTTGTTCCTTTTTATTTAACTCACTCTTACCGTAAATGATGGTGATAGGGATGTTGTCATTGTCCGCGTCGATAAGTCTTTCTGTTAGAGTTTTAGAGAGGCTTAGATAAGGAGTCACTAATATTAGTTTTTCTTGCGCTTCTAAGATGATCTGTTCAATATAATAAGAGTTTGCCGAGGTAGTTAAGAATACAGCCATTTATCAAATTTGGTTTCTAGATGGCCAAAGCTAAATTTTATAAAGCAAAAAAGCCCGACCAATTGGCCGGGCTCTCAAATTAAACTCCCCTCGTTATTAGATTTTTGCTTTTTCTACTCTTTCAAGATAGACAAATTACTATTCTTAATTGGCTTAGCTGTGAATTTTAGTAAAAAAAAATTATCAAGCCCTTATCCGAAATATCTCATCTCGCACAAACATTTTAAAGTGGTTTACGAATTCCTGGTAATAGTAGCCGCTTCTTTTTTCTTGGCCCGAGGTTACATATTGCAAGTAGTCATTTGCTTGGATCTTCAGGACTTTGGCTAAATGTTGATTGTATTCGCCTTCCCCTTCAATTCCTCCTTCTGCAGCATACTCTTCTTCGAGAAGCTTTAGTACTGGGTAGAATTCCTTTTCATCGTCTTTATAGTTTTCTAATCGTTCGGCAAGGGATTTAAGTCGTTCCAGTTTTTTATCACACATTACATGGGATTTTAAAGATTTAAGACCAAGCTAAAACAAAAAAGCCCGACCAATGGGTCAGGCTAAGTGTTTAAACGTTTAATTCTCTTTCGGTTTTTGCTTCTTACGCAAGTAGTGGCAGCCTGCTGCATAAGCACGATCTGCTCGTTCTTTGCTAATAGTGCGGAAGTCGAGCTTTTCTCCCTTAAAAATTACCACACCAGGCTTAATACCAATTAAGCTGTAATGCTTGCTAATATGGGGGCTCGGCTTATCCAAATTAAACGGCCGCTACTAAAGGAATATTTCCTGTGTATAGCTTTTTGTAATGGATAGCGGAAATAGTAACGGTGTTACCACGTTCGCCACCTTCTTGGCTACCCGTGCCAAAGGCACTGGTAATCATGGCGCCATTATCTTCCTCCCCTAATTGCACTACTTGGCCATCAGGCAGCGGAATTAATACAATATGTTTTTCCGCGCGGGCTATGCGTAAAAGTCCTTCTTGCGCAGGCGATAGGTTAGGGATAAGACCAGTAAAAGTAAATTTATCGGCATTGCCGCGCACGGCGCCTTGGTACTCGCTGTTCAATTCGTTTTTGTTCAGCTCCAGCTCCACTTTGTAAAAGCGGCCACCTGCTTTAAACGTGTGATCGGTAGCAATAACCGCCACATCTTCCAAGTTAGCGGCAGCAATGCCTCCTTCCTTTTGGATAATGTCGAAAGTGCTTAAGGGCGCAAAGAAAAAGGCCAATTTAGTGCCTCCAGGATTGTCTTTGGCAGGTGCCAAAACATCGGTATAATCTGCCATGCTATTGCTTTTCGAGTTTCAAAATGTTTTGCCCATCCAATTGCAAGATGGCTTCTACCAGAGCTTCATCACGCTTCAAATCACCAAAGCCCAGCTTTTGGTTCTTAAAACGGAAAGAAGGCGTAACTACCACATAGCGTTTCTTCTTGTGGTCTATGGCTAAAATGCCTTTCTTCTCATCGTTCTTTTGCTGGTTCAGCTGATCGATGGTTGCGTTCATATCATCGAGAGTGGCTAAAAGCTCCTCCGATTCCTTATTGCCTTTTAAAACGAGATCTACGAGCTCGTCTTTGGTCAGTTTTTGTAATTCTGTTTTTGTCATGCCTTTAGTTTTTAGAAAAGCCCCGCCAGAAGAGGCAGGGACATTTCGGGCTATTCTCCAGTGTCAAATTAATTAGGGTTGGTCGTTTAGGTAAAGCGGTTCTAAATCAGCGATTTCAAAACCGAGTAACCATTTGGCCGAAGAGAGGTAACCGTGCACGGTAGGCACAATTTTACCAATGGTAGGTCCGCCTTTGCCAACAATGGTAGTACCTACTCGTAAGTTAGCACGCTGCACATCAACAATTACCCGGCTGCTGTTGTCAAGCCAAGTGGTCGGTACAATTTCCCATTTCTTATTAGAGCCATAAATGTATTTACGGCCATCGCCACTGCTGGAAGTATTGGTGGCACCAAAAACGTCCTGCTCGTGTTTTACATAGTTCCAAAAAGTGTCTTCGCTTACCAAGAAGGCACCGCCTTTTTTACGATGGGCGGAAGTCATGTTTTGATACATCAGCTCCATTTTGTCCAGGGCGTTGGCATTGGTAATGGCACCCGTAGCAATGGGGCTGATATTTCCTGCCGTAATTTCATCGGCGATGATTTTCGCAGGACCATCAAAACAAACAAAGCCATTGGCTTCTTCCCATTTAGCTACATGCGAAGTAGGGGATTCCCCTGCATTGGTATTGCTAAGGCATTTGTAAAAGTTGCTGTCGGTAAACTTCACATAGTCGCCTGCAGAGTAAGTG
The DNA here is from genome assembly GCA_963977415.1 of uncultured Schleiferiaceae bacterium. GTDB lineage: Bacteria > Bacteroidota > Bacteroidia > Flavobacteriales > Schleiferiaceae > Croceimicrobium. The sequence continues at coordinate 25,376 of CAXBOS010000016.1, forward strand.
CTACCGGCATTAAAGTCGGGAGCGTCCGCGTGGAATTCGCTATGGTAAAAATTATCGTTAATCTCGCTGCTCAGCTTTTCCATTTCACGCGCCCAGAACCATTGTGCAAAAGGAATTTGCACCGCACCAGGAGCGACCATGTCGGCCAAGAAAGATTCAATTAATTCTTCTGGAACAATTTTAAAGAGCTTCATGCAATCGTAAACATAAAGCTTACGTCCGCTTAGGGTGCGCTCTTTGCGACCATTGGTTTCTACGTCTAAATCAAGAGGACGCATACCTGCCTTCGCGGTGAATTTTGGTAGTAATTTACCGTGACGGCTTACATTACGATCTACCGTAAGGTCGCTAAAGATGTCGAGGCCGTTAAGCATCTGCATCATAAACTTACGGTCGTATTGCCCTGCCCATTTCGCAATGGCCTCAACATCGGTAACAGGGGTGGCCATCGCTACTAGTAGCCCTTCCGAGCTATGGCTAGAGGCGAAGCCAATAAGCGCCGAACTGAGCGCTAAGACTAATAGAAAAATCTTTTTCATTTCTAGTATTTGGGGGTTAAGATTCAATACCTAATTCCTCGCGCATCGCCTTAAGCTGGGCATCAGCTTCCGAGGTTACTACTTCGCTTTCACCTCCATCGCTGGTGGTATCGTCCGAGGCTCCCGATTTAGGATTGGCGCCGCTGCCTTTTTCGAGGCTCGTAATTTTGGCTTCCAAATCGCTAATCGATTTATCGCGGGCGCTAAGCTCATTCTTAAGATTAGTCAGCTCCTCTTTTTGGTCGGATGCGGCCTGCAGCTGATCGTTTAGAGCCTGCAGCTGCTCGGTAGTAGGTTGGTGGTCTTGGTCCGCATCTGCGGAAGCACTAAGACCAAAAACCGCTAATAGGGCGGTTAATTTGTTTGAGATTTTCATAGGCTCTTCCTGATTTTGGGTTGGGGTAGATTTAGCAGGTTTAGGTTTAAAAGATTCGAAACTATTTTTAAGGGTGTTTTGCAATTGCTTGAGGAAGCTCGCTTGCGCATCGGGCTTTTTTTGGAAAAGCGCCATTACTTCCTGGTAAGAAAGGCCTTCATATTGAGCGGCTACTTCAGAACGTTCGGCAATAACTTCATCGATAAGACCAAGATCCTTGGCTTCATCGGAAGTATAGAAGTGATCATCGTAATTCATGATCTCGCTTTGCACGGCCTCGAGGGTTTTACCCGTTTTGGCCGCAATGCTTTTGGAAAGGCCTTTGTCTACGGCACGCATCATATTAAGGCTGCCCTCAATTTCCTTTACATTTCCCCAGGCGCCGCCGCTGCAGCAGTGCAACATGGTGGTGGTGTTTTCGTGGGCCGATACCTTTTTGCCAGCCATTAGAACAATGGCGCCCATGCTGTAGGCAATACCATCGTTGCGGGTGTTAATGGGTTTGGCTTCGGCATCCGCATTTTGAGTAAGGATGGCATTATAAATAGCAATACCCTCCATGATGCTTCCACCAGGAGAGTTAATAGCTAATAAAATGCTGGTGCATTCGGGGTCGTCATTGGCGTCTTTCAGATCTTGGCGAAAGCCTTTAGCGGTTATGCCAGAATCGTCCCACCAGTTTTGGCCGAACCTATCGTAAAGTAAAATTGTGCGTTCCATTAGCGAAGGGTAAAATTTCCCTACGCAATAATGGCGCTACTAAAAAGGCAATTATAGGACTAGGAGAAGACTATCCGCCCTTTAGAATCTAAGGAATAGCGGGCACTTTGGCCGTTCGATGCTACTAATTGACCATCTGCATTAAGCGCAAAACTTTCGCTTAAGTCACCTGCGTAGATGAGTTGGCCAAGCGCATTGATGCTAAACTGGGGCAAGCTGGGTAAAGTTAAAAAGTGGCTGGGCTGGGTATGTTGGCCACGGAAATTGAGGGTGAAGCCTAATTGTCCACCATAACTTTCTGTTTTAAAAGAAACCGAAAGGCGCAGCGGTTCACTGGGGCTGTTGAGCAATTTATGATTTCCCAAGTGATCGCGGTATTTAACTAGGAGATCTAAATGCCTAAGCTTTAATAAGGCTTGCCGGTTAGCGAGCAGGTCGGCAGGCAAGAGGGCGTTTAAATCTTTTTGGTAAAGTGCGCCATGTTCGGTTTCCGATTCGGTTTCTTCATATAAAGCACTGTCTTCAATAATGGGAAGATCTAACCAGGCATAATTGGGCTGAAAGGAAATTTCCATTTCGGCCACCTGCAGCTTAGATGTTTCGGGGAAGGAGGCGATGCCAATTATGGGAATACATTGAATAGAGTCAATGCCTCCCACAAGGGCTTCGCTAGGGTTTTGAAAAGTGCTCATATAATCGGACTGAAGTTCACAAAGTTTTTAAATCATGCGCCGCAACTGGGATTGGCCACTTTTACGGTAGCGGTAATAGGCTTTTCGCAGGGCATCGAGCGACAGAACCGCGCGATCGTCGCTGTATTTTGCAATAAAGCGTTCAATTTCCACGGTCATTTTTCCGCCTTTACGCTGGGCTTCACCACGCGAGTAAATAAGATCTAAGCGTGAGAAGAGCTCGCGGTACATTAGCGTTTCAATCAACTGGTGAAATCGTTTGATGTTAGTGGGTGAAACAGTGAGCCACTTGTTTCGGCCATCGTAGCTTTTGCCCAGGCGATCTTGCGCTGGCACAGCAATTTCAAAAAAACTTTTGTCTGCAGGCTTGGGCATAGGTTTATTCGACTCCTCAATTACGCCCATTAGAAAAACCCCTAAAGTGCTGTTCGCTTGAATTTTAATTTCGCTGCTTTCGGCTTTTAACTCCTGTTGCATAAAATTCATCAGGTGCGCTGGAATAGGGATTTGCAGAATTATTCTTTCACTCATAGGTAATGTTTAAAAAGTTAGCGAACAGCTTAAACGCAAGTTAATTAATTCACATGCTTTATAAACGTTTAATTATTCACTATCAGAGTCTTTTATCCTCACATTTTCAACAATTTAAAAGAATCGAATCCGCAAGATTAGACCAATTACAAGTCCACTAATTAGATAGCCGTACCAAGGAATAAGGTCGATAAGTTTTTCCCACCAGTTACGACTATCAATAGCAATTGTAGTTTCGCTTTCGCGGGATTGGATATCCTTTATCCTTTCCTGTAGCTTGGTAATAGTTTGGTCTTGGCTGTTGCATTCGGCCACTAGCTCCCCGTATTTATTCTTCCATAGGAGCAGTTCTCCCTTGGTGCGCGGGTCTGTGATCTTTAGGGTGTCGTAGATTCTGCGCTCGAGAAATTCAGGCAAAGAAAGTTCAGTTTGCACAGTGAAGCCAGGCAGGGTAGTGTCGCGGATTTCGCGCTCGAGAAAGCGAAAAGTTTCGTTGGAGGTGCTAACGCTTTCCGTTGTTTTACAGCTAATAAAAGCCAGATAAATCAGTAAACAGGAAAGGTATTTCATAGCTAATTCTTTTTAGAGATTTCCTGCACATTTTGGCGTTTAATGGCCGCCCGTATATAGTCCCAGGCATCGATGCCAAAAATGTCTTTAAAGTTCTCCAGTATAGAGCGTAATTCGGTCAGGGCCAAGAAGCCCGCCACCAAGCGCATAAAGGGAATGGAAGGAATGATTTTGCTTTCTATTACCCAAGCCGCCAAAAGGATTAGGCAATAGATGATGAGTTTATTGAAGGTGTTGAAAATTTTGGACCACTGGAAGGGTGCGCTCTTTTTAATGCTGGCAATGATCCCTGTAATAAGATCGATAATAATGAGAATAATCAGTGCCCCCGCTACATCGTAAAGGGGTACCAGAATAGCGAAGAACCAAAGCACGAATTTCATGAAGAAATCTACATTGTCATCGGCATTTAAGATGTTAAGGATTTGTTTGGGCATGGCTAGTTCTATCTAAAATTTCGACGATAATTTTCTCCTCCACAAAAGCGAGAATTTGTTGCATGATCAAGCGGCTTTTGTTCACATCGAGACTACCATCAGCATCAATATGCTTATGATCTTCACCAGGGGCGATGCAGCCAAGCAAGTCGTGCCAGAAGTTAGCTGGGTGTATTAGTATCTCACTGCGCCCTGGTACATCTTGAATCCACAAACAAGGCCCGAACTTGGGCGAGTTGTGCTTAATGGCGGTATAGGTACCAGGAGGAATACAACTAATTCGGCGCTGATTATTCTTCCAAGGCAATTCCACGGTTTTAAACTCGAGAAGATTGTCGAGCTGAGCGCTGAGCATTACGGCCGCGCCAAGGGTTTGTTTGGTTTCAGCTGCGAAGCGGATTATGGTTAGGGTTTCGGCTTTCATGGCTTAGACTTTGGTAGCGAAATGACTGGTGTCGTAGCCTGCAGGAAGGACTAATTGAGAAATGAAATCACCCATTACGGCAGAGGTAGTTTCTTCGCCTGCTTCGTTGAAGGTTGCGGGGGAGAGTACTTCTTGGCGGGGAGGGGTTACGATGAAGCGATCGTGAACAGTATCACCTATAAATTCATAATCTTCAGGGAAGTTAGGGTATACCTTTTCCCCTTTGTACTCGATGTTTTTAATATCGATTAGAATAGCTTCGAAGGAGCCTTTGAGCGTTATTTTTGTATAGGTCATGGCGGCAGGTTTATAATTTATTTAATTCGGCTATGGCTTGGGCTTCGGTTAATGCTATTGGGGAAAAGGATAATTCATTAATATCTATTGGCCTTGATAAGCCTTGCATGTTTAAATTGCTGTTAGCTGTTAAATTTAAGTTGTAAGCAAAATCGTCCGTTTTAGTGCCGTTAATTACTATTATTATATTTCCCGATTTAAAGGAAATAATGCTCTTGCTTAAGTCGGATGGTAAGACCCTTACTATATTACCTTGTGGAGTTTCTATAATGATATAAGGTCTAGTTACAGAAGGTCCCGCATTACTAACAATTATTCGATTGCCGACAGTGTTTCCAATGGTCAAGATGGAGGCCGCTACAACTCTTGCCAATGACTCCGCAAAAGAGTCTAAATAAATACTTCCTTCGGTTGCTCCTAAAACACCTTTACTCACTAAATCGGTAAATGCGAATGAATTTGCGGAGCGGGTTACAGCCGTTCCATTTGAAAATATTAAATCAGTTGGGCTTAAATCAATGAGGCCGTCAAAAACGACTAAGCCATAAACTTCAACTTGCCCCAAAGCACTACCTGTCCATCTTAATACACCCGTATTTGTCCCTCCTAGTACGTTTTCAGCTTGACCTTGCCCAAAGTAAATACCGTTGCCTAAGTCCTGCACTTTATATGACGCAGGAGTAGCCCCCGTTCCTCCTAAATTAAGGTAACATTGCTCAGTGTTCCCCAATAATGGAGGGTTTCCATCCAACGGTTTAAAAAATATTCCTGCCGTATAATCATTACCTGATACTAATAAACTAGCTTCTTCAGGATACCACAATGCCCCGCCTGACGTATTATCTAGTATTATCTTACCGGTAAATCCAATTTCCCAATCGTTTGCGGCATAAGTGGCGTTAGTTACGCCACTTAGCGGTTGACTTGAAGGTGTTGACCTTAAAATTAAATTCTCTACTTGCGGCCTCATTAATATCCTTGCACATCCGTCCCTATCATCCCAATCAGGCTCATTTTCAGCGAGCTCAATCAACTGATTATTGCGCCAAACACTTGACCCACTCGTTCCGCCCACATTAGGGCGACTAAAATCAGCTTCAATGATTTCTTTAGTGATATCATTCCAAAATTGGAGCTTCCCGTTTTTGGTAAATGGAATTAAATGCGTTGTAAATGGTCCTAAACTCATAGCCAATTATTTTTTACAAGGGTGTATAAACAGGAAGTGCTAAGCGATGTGCCGCCCAAATCTTCGGCAGCGGCTTTAATAGTGAAGGTCTTAGCGGTTTGTCCTTCGTCGCTATTCTCTTTAACCAACTTAGCTAAGCATTGCATAGAAAGAGCAGTACCGCCAGCGGCAATGGCAGCGGCGGCTATTTGGCGCGTTATGGCATCAAACCCTTGTACACCAATACAGGGTGATCCTATGGCGAAGAATAAGCTCATGGGGTATTATTTAAAACCAAGTTATTTAGGCAAGACCAGCTTAACAGCTCTCCACCTTCACGCATACCAGCCGCAGCAATTATTCGCGTTAAAGGTTCGTGGGTATTGGTGGTACCTGAAATTCCTGGAGCTGCTATGTTAACTACTAAACTCATTAATCGCTAAATCCAGTTCCTACCAATACATTGGCTAAATCAAGCGTGGTGTCGGCATGCTCTCTGATTTCAATGATTCGGTCGGGTAGATCCCAAGTATTGGTTCCTGGTACAGAAAGTACGCGGTAGATTTCTTTGGAATCACCGGCATAACGAACGCTTAAGTTACCAGCTGCCGTGGCCTTAACTTTAAATCCATGCTTCCATTTGCTCAGGTATTTCCCTGCAGTGAAACTGGGGATATCCGTCTGGGCAATTTCAAATATTACTTGATTGATATTCATAGCTAAATATTTCCTTCTACTAAAAATTCGTTTTCTGCCAGCTTGCGGATCATCACACTACGCCATTGCGTAACTATGGTTAAAGCACCATTAATTCCATTCAGTAAAACTCCAGCGGCAGGAATGAGGGTTACAGCCCCTTCTCCCAGGCGACTGAATGTACAAGCGAATTCATCTAGGGCAGGATCCTCAATTGTAATATTGATGTCATTGCTAGAATTGACATTTACGAAAGCATTGTTTTCGTTGGCACTTAGGGTAAAGTCAGCTGTCTTATTAGAGCTACGCAGCTTATTGATCTCAAGCCACGAAGCCCCATTATAGGTTTTGATAATAGGCGGATTAAAGTTGGTATCCAACCAAACTTTAGAACTGTCTGCAGGGGCGCTATTGCCGTAATGGGTAGTAGTAATTAAAGACCAGTTGCCAGCTAGGTATTGATAAAAACCTATAATAGCCCAAGTATTCGGATCATTGGTACTCGTTTTTGCCCAAATCACATTTGTGTTGCCAGGGGCAGAAGTACCATAAAGAATTGCGGCTGCTTGTCCAAGGTTTACCATGCAACGAATATGCGGGGAGAAAACAGGTATTTATAGGACAGTAATTATCAAATTAATCGGACTTCACCCAAACCATCTTCGCTTCCAGCCATTCCTTCATGCAATCTAGGTGATCCTGGTCTAAGGCATAAGGCCCTTCAAAGGCGCCAGTGCGCGCTGACCGGATATAAAAGATAGTGCCCCAAATAATCGCATTTCCATTAAGGAAATATTCTCGATCGGCTTGCTTTAGCTTTAGTTTGAAGTCAATTACTAGGCTTTCCATGTCTTCTTGTTTAGGTGAAAAAAGTTTGAGGAGCTTGTTTTGGTTTCTGACATCTCTGACACTTCTGACAAGACTGAAAACCAAATACTTAAGTTCTTGAAACAGCTAAAAACCCTGTAAAAGGTGTCAGAAGGTGTCAGAAACTCAAACCTCTTTCTGACACTCTCTGACACTTTCTGACAACTATTTTGCAGCATTATTAACATTATATCATTCATTATCAACATTTTAATAAGTTGTCAGAGATGTCAGAAAGTGAAATCGCTGTTTTGAAAATTTTCCTCCCTTTTCGAGACAAAAAAAAAATTGGGGTGGCAGGGGATTTCTAGAATGGGAGATCATCTTGCTTTGGGTCATTTTTTGAGAATGGGGTGGCAGGGGAATTGGGTAGTTCGGGCTTATCTAGGTTTTGTGATCGCTGCCAGTCCATGGTTTCTATTAATTCGTCCATGATCCCAGTAGCTTTAAGGTCGATGCTCCAGGCGCTGGTACGGTGGCCATTTTTACCACCATCAAAGCGGTGAGCATTATGCTTCTCTAAAGCAAGATCGCGGTCTTCGTTTATCATGTCGCTGATCTTTCCTTTGCTGGGAGCGGTTTCATAGTATTGCTTATACCATTGTGGAGCCACACGGTTATAAGTGTTGGTCCAGTTGAAGTACAAGCGATTATCTACAATATTAAAATCTAGGCCTAAGCGAAGCGGCTGCTGGTTGGTACGACATACGGCCAAGAAGCAATCCCACCATTTGTTATGAATACTGGCCGAGTTAAGTTTACGAACCTGTTTATCTACTACAGATCTAAAATGATTCACAATTTGGGTCCAGCCAAAGGGAAACATCAAATGGTCTTTCATCAATTCATAAGTAGCACCAAGCACCGCGAGGTTGCTAATAATACGGCTATGGGTGGCCGCCATGGCCAGCTCGTTTTTCAATTCCTTACTTACTCGGCTATAGGTGCTTTTAAAGGAATCTTCGAAATGCGATCGGTGCTTCATGATGTCAACCGTGAGGTGACTCACGCCTGCTTTATACATATCCTTAAGGTCTTCATAGTCCTTCATTTCTTTTACATCGAAATCCGTCTTGCTCATTTCTTCCCAAATAAGTCGGGTAATTAGGGCGTCTTGATCGGGGTAATCGTTTCCCGTTAGGAAAACAGAACTGAGCACGGGAATACTTTCGCTCCCTACATGGCTATCAATCGTTCCACGCTTGTAGCCTCGTCTATCCCACATTCCTTTTAGCATACCATCAAGCTTGGCGTCGCCTCGCTTGTATTCGGATAAATGCGTAATAAGATTGCAGAATTGAGCCAATTCGCGCAATTGGGCTTTGGCCGTGCTGGCCCCTCCCTCTAGGTTTATTGCCGTTTGCGGCAAACCGTAAAAGGATTGGCAGCATTCTATCAGTTGATCTTTACCGGTACTGGGCGGCCCATAAAGGAAGACCATGGGAAAGTTCCCGAGCTGATTGACTACTATATCTTGAAACATGCTGGCCACGGTGAAAAGCAATCCTGTAATGGCATGCTCTCGATGTACTAACATCAATTTTGAAGCGTAGCTGGTGAAAGTCAGTGACGAATCACCGATAACTCGCACCTTCTTTTGAGCTTCGTATTTATAAGGGTTGTTTTTATAAACGCGGTTGGCACTGGGTACATAGTAGGAGATTTCGCGATTATCTTCCTGCACTTTAAAAACGCCATTTTCGTCAATATCCTTGGTGGGTTTATCAGGGAAGACCACTCTATTATTGAAGACAAAGAAGCCCGCCTTTTGCCATCCGAGTACATCGATTTTCTCACCATCGCCCATTTTATCAAATAGCATCTGCAGAAGCTGAAGATGTTCCTGACGTCCTCCTTTCCAAAAGAAGTTACCATGGCCCGCCACTACATTTGAAAAACTCATAGGGCTCATGAGGTTTTCGCTTTGGGTGTCGAAGATCTTCTCTTTATTAAATACGTTGGTGATGCGCAGCAGCTTCATTGGGAATTTTTCATCATTCATGTGCTGAATGATTTCAATGCTAAAATTGCTCACCCATTGAAAGGTGTACGGCGTGTCAGAACCACGTTTAACCCAAATACGATTGCCAGCTTGAAATAGTCCATATTTTTCGATGTCTTTAGTAATGTCTTTTAAATGGACCTTACCTTCAAGCTCCTTAGGAAGCTCGTAAACATCATTATTAGCACTGCTTACATTTTCAGCAATCTGCGCCTCGGATTCAATCTCCTTCAGCAGTCGAGTAATAGTAGGTAGTTTACGACCGCTTTCTTTGGCAAGCCATTCGGTGTAGATTTCCTTCATTATATTGTCCTGCTCGGTGCTTATCACTTGGCAAAGGCGATGAATAGCTTTCGCTTTCGCAGCAAGGTCAGAGCTATTACTTAGCTCATATTCCATCAAAAACTGGAAGCCGTTCTTTTTAACCCCTGGTTCGGCAAACATCTCTGGCAAGCCATATTTTTCAATGGATCGGGCATACTCTCTCACAAATTCATCAGGGTCGCAAAAGGGTAGTAAAATAACCGAGGTAGTAAACCCTGCTTTAATAAAAGCGGGAATATGTTCTAGAGCTGATTTCTGTCCAGCTGAATCACCGTCCATGGTAAAGCAAACTCTCGTAGTGAGCTTTCGCAATAGATTAATTTGAAAATCTGAAATTGCGGTACCTGAAGAAGCCACCGTATTATCAACCCCATGACGATGCCAAGCAATAACATCATTGTAGCCTTCCACTAGGTAGGCCTCATTTTTTGCGTTTATCGATTTAGCAGCCTGGTCTAATCCGTAGAGTAGCTTTTCTTTATTGTAAAGAATGCTATCAACGGGATTAATCCATTTAGCAGATTTTGAACGACCACTTAGGTCGCGTCCAGCGAAACCTACCAGAAGCTCATTTTTATCGCGAATTGGATAAATCAAGCGATTCCAATATTTGTCTTGACTATCTCCAATTAGACCTATTTCTCTCGCTTCCTTGGTTTGGCCTATCTCAGCAATTTTGGAATAAATGAAATCTTTCCCTGGTGCGAAGCCTAGTCCCCAATCTTTAGCTATCTCCAAATTATAACCGCGTTTCTCCAGCTCTAGCTGGGCAGGATGATTTTGGGGTAATTCCCACAGCGCTGCTTGATACTTGCTTAAGGATGCTTTTAAAAGAGGGCGCAGCTGCTCCTTCTTATTTTTTGTTTCTAGTGCCTTTTTTGCCCACTCGGCATTCTCATACTCTACCTGCAGGTTCTTAAATTCGGCTAGCCAGTGGATCGCTTCCGGGAAGGTTTTCCCTTTGGTTTCCATAATAAACGTAACTGCGTTGCCACCTTTGCCAGAGCTGAAACATTTGAATCGTTGCTTAACAGAGTCAACCGCGAAGCTCGGCGTCTTTTCATTGGTAAAAGGCGAATTGCAGAACCAAGTTTTCCCCCTCTTTTTTAGGTCGGAACATTGACTAGCGACTACCTCCACAATATCTACTTGTTCGTAGATACTTTCAATAAATGATTGTTTGATCAGTCCCATGATTGCTTGGTGCTTTGTTTATCACCAGATTCGCTGGGTTTAATGGGGTTGCTGTTGGATTTAATCATCGCTTGTCGTGCAGTGATTTTTTCAGCTTCTTCGTCAATTCGAAGTTGCTTAAATTTTTGCTTAGTCATATTAGATTTAGGCCTGTATTAAAAAAGCCTGCCGCACCAGGCTTTATAACCAATCAACATTTATGAAAGAAGCCTCGTGCGGAAGGCTATGAGTTTCCTAAGCTCCCCAGCTTAGGAAAACACGCTAAAATCCAGCGGACAAATTGTCCAGGGCTGAGAAAAATCTTTGACCTTCTTCATAGCTTGTTATAAGGGCTAATAGGAGAAGGATACCGGTCATGGCGCCGATTATTGCTAATAATTGCAGGTCGTATTTGTGAAAGAAATTTTTCATGGTACCATATTTTTAAATTCAAAATTTCGCAGGCTTTGCGTTTTGATTTGCTGCGACTGCAGATACTTTCTAATAGTGCTTTTTTCATCATCCGTCCAGGAATGATCAAAGACCAAGGAATTTAATTCAGCGGCCAAGCGCATGTATTCCCTTGAGGCCAGGTCTTGAATGAGTTTATCTTTAACTTGCGCCATGATGTACTTTTAATTCGTGATTTGCCCAGGCTAAAAGATCCAGTAAGAATTGAGTATTGGATTTATAAAACTTGCTGTTTATTCCTGGCGCAATGGTCAGGAGATCACTTTCCCAATTTTTTATAATTCGCGGCAGGTCTTGATAGGACCACCGGTTTATACTTCCCATGAAAGCATATTCTAAACGATTTAATGCAATAAGTGCTTTCTGATTTTTGCGGTCCGTATATCTATTGATAATGTGCTTTCGCTGCTTTATATAGCGACGAATCGCATCAATAATGAGCCTTTTACATACTTGAGGAGCCTGCTTAATTGGCAAACGGACCAGTTTATTTTTGGTGCCAAAGTTTAAATAGAGAAAACAGTATTGTTCGTTTTCCTTCTTTAGTTGAACCCACGGAGAATTATTCATAATAAGTCCATTTTAGTAGCCCAGACAGCCAGTTCTTGAATCGATTGAATACCAGTTTTGGAGAAGACCGACTTCTTATGTTTGTTGAGCGTAGAAATTGTTATGTTTAACTGGTAGGCCGCTGCTTCGCTGATAGGGTAGGGGCTCGAACAAATTGTTCGTATCACATCGATCTCTCTCTCAGAAAGCCATCCGTGGCGAACTTCTAGAACTTGTTTAGTAATTGGTTTTAAAATACATTGGCCATTACATTTGCAGTCCCAGCATTCTTTTTTTGTAATACCGTCTTTAAAATCAGGCTCCCAACTGAAACCGCCAAATTTGCATTTCACATAGATGAAAAGCCGATCCATGGTTTGCTTCGGGCCGAGTTTCTCGAAGATGTCCATTGCGGGCTCATCATCTTCCATGTAATGGGTTAGCCTTTGGAGTATGAATTGAGGCAATTCTGAAAATTGCATTTTTTGACCGCCAACAATGGCCAAAAGGTTTTCCTGTTCGAAATCCCAATAAATTTCCAGCTCATTGGCAGATAAGCCTGGTGGGATTTTACGTTCTAGTACTTCCATAATTATTGATTTTTGATTAGACTTAGTTATTCGGAGACTGCCTCTAAGGACAGCTGTTCCTCTTTTTTAAGTTCCGAAAGGAGCTCCAAGGCTGCAGACTTAACCACATCATTGTGCTTAAGACTCTTGAACCAAGCGCGCACATATCGGTTTGAATAGCGGCAATTCTCAGCCACTTTGGGGATAGCCTTGCGGCCCAGTCTTGATTTTAGCTCTGAAAGGAGTTCCTCCTTGTAAAAAGGTGTAGATTTATGCACTTGAAAGGTGTCTTTTTTGTTCCGTTATTGTTCCGCTAAATAAGAGTAATATTCACAATTAAACAAGATTATTAATCATAATCTAAGATTATTACGCTTAACAACTTATCAATCAATAAGATAAATTTGCAAGAGCAACCAGTACAAGATTCTTATGAAAGTGGATATCAGTAAACTCCTAGAGTACCGAAAGAAATTTGGCTACACCCAACAGCAGATCGCTGAAATGATGGGCATTCATTACAGTACCTACGGTAAAATGGAGAGCGGGGAGATCAAGGTTGATATAGAGAAGGGCCTTAAACTAGCCAAGATTTACGGCGTAACACTCGATGTCCTTTTTGGAGGACAAGCGGAAGACTCACAAAGTGAAGTAATAGTTAAGCGCCCTTTGAATAAAGAAAAGCGAAAGCCTTTTAGACTAATGCTGGAGATCGATACAGATGCAAATGAAGAAAAGCTACCAGACTTTATAATGAAGCTTCAGAAGCTTATCGAGGAGCAGAATAATATGGACGACCTTACGTCACAAAAATAAAAAAGAACCTTGTATCAAATTGAAAATCAAATTATTACTTAAACCTTCCAAGGTCACGCCAGTTAAAGCGAGAAGAACTTAAACAATCTACCCATCACAGAAACCAAAAAACCCTTGCTAATCTATTGATTAACAAGGGTTTTGAATTTACTCTGGTGACCTTGGAAGGATTAAACAACTAACTATTTTACAGTTACTTACAAAGTTCATTTTTATTCTTGCGTAGTTTAATCTTGTGAATTATTCTGTTCCTCAATAAGTTTCTGAAGCTTCATTATAAAATCCGGAAGCTGCTTTTCATTAGCATCCGTATCAATTTCCAACATTAACCTAAAGGGCTTACGTTTTTCTTTATTCCCTGGACGCTTAACCGCCACTTCGTTTTGTGAGTCTTCCGCTTGTCCTCCAAAAAGAACATCGAGTGTAACTCCATAAATCTTGGCCAGTTTTAGGCCCTTTTCAATATCAACCTTTATCTCACCACTCTCCATTTTACCATAAGTGCTATAGTGAACTCCCATCATTTCAGCTATTTGCTGCTGGGTATAGCCAAATTTTTTACGGTACTCTAAGAGCTTACTGATATCCACTTTCATAAAAAACTAGTTCTGGTTGGTATTGCAAATTTATCTTATTGATTGATAAGTTGTTAAGCGCTAAAATCTTATAACAAGAATATTATTCTTGTTTATTTGTGATTATTACTCTTATTTAGCGGAACAATAACGGAACAAAAAAGACACCTTTCAAGTGCATAAATCTACACCTTTTTATAAGGAGGAACTCCTTTCAGAGCTAAAGTCAAGATTAGGCCGTAAGGCGATACCTAAAGTGGCCGAAAACTGCGATTACTCTGACCGATATATACGCAGCTGGTTTAAGAGCTTTAAGCACAATGATGAAATTAAAGACGCTGCGATAAAGCTTTTAACAGAGCTAAAAAAAGAAGAGAAGCAGTCACTACTGACAGTTTCCCAGTAAAAGAGTCTAATCTAAAATCAATAATTATGGAAGTACTAGACCGTAAAATCCCACCAGGCTTGTCTGCCAATGAGCTGGAAATTTATTGGGATTTTGAAACTAAAAGCCTTATTGCTTTAATCGGTGGCCAGAAAATGGGATTTCATGAGCTACCCCAATCTGTTCTCTCTCGCCTTATTTTCTACATGGAAAATGATGCACCGGCCATGGAGATCTTCGAAAAAGAAGGTCCAAAACAAACTATGGATCGTTTGTTTATCTATGTCAAATGTAAGTTTGGCGGTTTTAGCTGGGAACCTGATTTCAAAGATGGTATCACGAAAAAGGAATGCTGGGACTGTAAGTGCAATGGTCATTGCATATTAAAACCCATTACCAAGCAAGTTTTAAAAGTAAGGTATGGCTGGCTTTCCGAGCGTGAAATTGATGTAACTAGAATAATCTGCTCCAAGCCTTACCCAATTAACGAAGCTGCAGCTTTCCATCTAAACATTACCGTTTCCACACTCAACAAACACAAGAAGTCGGTTTTCATTAAAACTGGCATTCAATCAATTCAAGAACTAGCTGTTTGGGCTACTAAAATGGACTTGTTATGATTAATTCTCCGTGGGTTCAGTTAAAGCAAGAAAACGACCAGTACTGTTTTCTTTATTTAAACTTAGGTACTAAAAACAAGCTTGTGCGATTACCAATTAAGCAGGCACCTCAAGTATGTAAAAGGCTCATTATTGATGCAATTCGTCGCTACATAAAGCAGCGGAAGCACATTATCAATAGATATACGGACCGTAAAGATCAGAAAGCACTTATTGCCTTAAATCATTTAGAATATGCTTTCATGGGGAGCGTCAACCGATGGTCCTACCGAGACTTGCCGAGAATAATTAAAAATTGGGAAAGTGATCTCCTGACAATTGCGCCCGGTGTAAACAGCAAGTTTTATAAATCCAATACTCAATTCTTACTGGATCTTTTAGCCTGGGCAAATCACGAATTAAAAGTTCATCATGGCGCAGATTAAGGATAAACTCATTCAAGACCTAGCCTCGCGGGAATACATGCGCTTAGCAGCAGAATTAAATTCCTTGGTATTTGATCAGTCCTGGACGGATGATGAAAAGCGCACTATCAAAAAGTATCTACAGGAGCAGCAAGTCAAAACGCAAACCCTGCGAAATTTTGAATTTAAAAATATGGTACCATGAAAGACTTTATTAATAAGTATGACATTCAACTCATCGCCTTAATTGGTGCCCTGAGTGGCTTTCTTCTTCTTTTAGCTCTAATCGCTGGTTTAAAAGAAGCGCAAACTCTTTTCTCAGCCTTGGATAATCTATCCACTGGTTTTTAGTGTGGCTTTCCTAAGCTGGGGAGCTTAGGAAAGCTTAAAGCCTTCCGCACAAGGCTTCTTTCATAAATAGTTGATTGGTTATAAAGCCTGGTGCGGCAGGCTTTTTTAATACAGGCCTAAACCTAATATGACTAAGCAAAAATTTAAGCAACTTCGAATTGACGAAGAAGCTGAAAAAATCACTGTACTACAAGCGATGATTAAATCGAAAAGCAGCTCCATTAAACCCAGCGAATCTGGTGATAAACCAAGCACCAAGCAATCATGGGACTGATCAAACAATCATTTATTGAGAATATCTACGAACAAGTAGACATTGTGGAAGTAGTCGCAAATCAATGCTCCGATCTAAAAAAGAGGGGAAAAACTTGGTTCTGCAATTCGCCCTTTACCAACGAAAAGACACCCAGTTTCGCGGTTGACTCCGTAAAGCAACGTTTCAAATGTTTCAGCTCTGGCAAAGGTGGCAACGCAGTTACCTTTATTATGGAAACCAAAGGGAAAACCTTCCCGGAAGCGATCCACTGGCTAGCTGAATTTAAAAACCTGCAGGTAGAATATGAAAATGCCGAGTGGGCGAAAAAGGCGCTGGAAACCAAGAATAAAAAGGAGGATCTACGGCCTCTTTTAAAAGCATCTTTAAGCAAGTATCAAACTGCTCTGTGGGAATTACCGAAAGATCACCATGCTCAGCTAGAGCTTCAGAAACGCGGTTATAATTTGGAAATCGCTAAAGACTGGGGCTTGGGTTTCGCACCAGGGAAAGATTTTATCTATTCCAAGGTAGCTGAAATTGGGAAAACTAAAGAGGCGCGAGAAATTGGATTGATCGGTGAAACTCAGGATAAATACTGGAACCGCTTGGTCTACCCCATTCATGACAAAAACGATTTACTAATTGGCTTTGCAGGTCGAGACCTAAGTAATAAAGCTAACAGCGCCAAATGGATTAATCCTGCAGAAAGCATAGTCTATCATAAAGATAAAACCCTATTTGGTCTTAATAGAGCAGCGGCCGAAATCCAAAAGCGAAATGAAGTCTATCTAGTAGAAGGTTATAATGATGTTATCGCTTGGCATCGCTTCGGCCTTGACAATACCGTTGCCCCATGTGGCACCGCCATTACAGATTCACAAATCACTCTGCTGAAAAAGCTAACCACCAGGGTTTGTTTTACTATGGACGGTGATGCCGCTGGCCAAAAATCTGCCTTAAAGCATATACCCGCTTTTATTAAGGCAGGGTTTAGCACTACAGTAATTCTTTTACCTGAATGCGATCCTGATGATTTCGTGCGCGAATACGCTCCCTTAATTGGCATCTGCACCTTAGCCGTCATGTTTAATGAGCCTCAAGTAAAAAAGAATGGCTTCCAGTTTTTAATGGAACACGAGCTAAGTAATAGCTCTGACCTTTCTGCAAGAGCAAAAGCAATACACCGCCTTTGTGAAGTGATTAGCTCTGAGCAGGACAACATAATGAAGGAGATCTACACTGAATGGCTTGCTAAAGAAAGCGGTCGTAAGCTCCCAACCATTACTCGGTTAATTAAGGAGATTGAAACTGAAACCCAAATTGCCGAAAATGTAAGCAGTGCTAATAATGATGTTTATGAGCTGCCAAAAGAATTGGAAGGCAAAGTACATTTAAAAGATATTACTAAAGACATTGAGAAATACGGGATCTTCCAAGCAGGCAATCGTATTTGGGTAAAACGCGGATCAGATACGCCTTATACCTTTCAATGGGTAAGCAATTTTAGCATTGAAATCATTCAGCACATGAATGATGAAAAATTCCCAATGAAACTACTGCGGATCACTAATGTCTTTAACAAAGAAAAAATATTCGACACTCAAAGCGAAAACCTCATGAGCCCCATGAGCTTTTCCAATGTGGTGGCAGGCCATGGTAACTTCTTTTGGAAAGGAGGACGCCAAGAACATCTTCAGTTGCTGCAGATGCTTTTTGATAAAATGGGCGATGGTGAGAAAATCGATGTACTCGGATGGCAAAAAGCTGGCTTCTTTGTCTTTAACAATAGAGTGGTTTTTCCAGATAAACCCGCCAAGGATATTGACGAAAATGGCGTTTTTAAAGTGCAGGAAGATAATCGCGAAATCTCCTACTATGTACCCAGTGCCAACCGCGTTTATAAAAACAACCCTTATAAATACGAAGCTCAAAAGAAGGTGCGCGTTATCGGTGATTCGTCACTGACTTTCACCTGCTACGCTTCAAAATTGATGTTAGTGCATCGAGAACATGCCATTACAGGATTGCTATTCACGGTGGCCAGCATGTTTCAGGATATTGTGGTTAATCAGCTTGGCAATTTTCCCATGGTCTTCCTTTATGGGCCGCCCAGTACTGGGAAAGATCAGCTGATAGAATGTTGTCAATCCTTTTATGGTTTACCGCAAACGGCTATTAACCTCGAAGGAGGGGCCAGTACAGCCAAAGCTCAATTGCGTGAATTGGCTCAATTCTGCAATCTTATTACCCATCTATCCGAATACAAACGAGGCGACACCAAGCTTGATGGTATGCTAAAAGGAATGTGGGATAGACGAGGCTACAAGCGCGGAACGATTGACAGTCATGTAGGAAGCGAAAGTATTCCCGTGCTGAGTTCTGTTTTCCTTACCGGAAACGATTACCCCGATCAAGACGCCCTAATTACCCGACTTATTTGGGAAGAAATGAGCAAGACGGATTTCGATGTAAAAGAAATGAAGGACTATGAAGACCTTAAGGATATGTATAAAGCAGGCGTGAGTCACCTCACGGTTGACATCATGAAGCACCGATCGCATTTCGAAGATTCCTTTAAAAGCACCTATAGCCGAGTAAGTAAGGAATTGAAAAACGAGCTGGCCATGGCGGCCACTCATAGCCGTATTATTAGCAACCTCGCGGTGCTTGGTGCTACTTATGAATTAATGAAAGATCATTTGATGTTTCCCTTTGGTTGGGCCCAAATTGTGAATCATTTCAGATCTATAGTGGATAAGCAGGTTCGCAAACTCAACTCTGCCAGTATTCATAATAAATGGTGGGATTGCTTCTTGGCCGTATGTCGCACCAACCAGCAGCCGCTTCGCTTGGGCCTCGATTTCAATATTGTAGATAATCGCTTATACTTCAACTGGACCAACACTTATAACCGTGTAGCTCCTCAATGGTATAAGCAATACTATGAGACCGCTCCAAGTAAAGGAAAGATCAGCGATATGATAAATGAAGATCGCGACCTTGCTTTAGAGAAGCATAATGCTCACCGCTTTGATGGTGGTAAAAATGGCCACCGTACCAGCGCCTGGAGCATCGACCTTAAAGCTACTGGGATCATGGACGAATTAATAGAAACCATGGACTGGCAGCGATCACAAAACCTAGATAAGCCCGAACTACCCAATTCCCCTGCCACCCCATTCTCAAAAAATGACCCAAAGCAAGATGATCTCCCATTCTAGAAATCCCCTGCCACCCCAATTTTTTTTTTGTCTCGAAAAGGGAGGAAAATTTTCAAAACAGCGATTTCACTTTCTGACATCTCTGACAACTTATTAAAATGTTGATAATGAATGATATAATGTTAATAATGCTGCAAAATAGTTGTCAGAAAGTGTCAGAGAGTGTCAGAAAGAGGTTTGAGTTTCTGACACTTTCTGACACCTTTTACAGGGTTTTTAGCTCTTTTAAGAACTTAAGTAATTGGTTTTCAGTCTTGTCAGAAGTGTCAGAGATGTCAGAGACCAAAACAAGCCCTTTAATATTTTTTCACCTAAACAAGAAGACATGGAAAGCCTAGAAATTGACTTCAAACTAAAGCTAAAGCAAGCCGATCGAGAATATTTCCTTAATGGTAATTCCATTATTTGGGGCACTATCTTTTATATCCGTTCCGCTCGAACTGGGGACTTTGAAGGCCCTTATGCCTTAGATGATGATCATCTAAACAACATGAAGGAATGGCTGGAAGCAGAAATGGTATGGGTGAAAGCCTATTAATTTGATAATTACTGTCCTATAAATACCTGTTTTCTCACTGCACATTCGTTGCATGGTAAACCTTGGACAAGCAGCCGCAATTCTATATGGTACTTCTGCCCCTGGCAACACAAATGTGATTTGGGCTAAGACAAGTACCAATGACCCTAATACTTGGGCTATTGTCGGTTTTTACCAATACCTAGCTGGCAACTGGTCTTTAATAACTACTACACATTACGGCAATAACGCCCCTGTAGACAGTTCTAAAGTTTGGCTTGACACCAACTTTAATCCGCCTATTATCAAAACTTACAATGGGGCTTCGTGGCTTGAGATCAATAAGCTGCGTAGTTCTCCTAAAGTTAGTGACTTTACCCTAAGCGCAAACGAAAACAATGCTTTCGTGAATGTCAATTCTAGCAATGACATCAATATCACAATTGAGGATCCTGCCCTAGATGAATTCGCATGTACAGTTAGTCGTCTGGGAGAAGGGGCCGTAACCCTCATTCCTGCCGATGGAGTTTTACTGAATGGAATTAATGGCGCCTTAACCATAGTTACGCAATGGCGAAGCGTGATGATCCGCAAGCTGGCAGAAAACGAATTTTTAGTAGAAGGAAATATTTAGCTATGAATATCAATCAAGTAATATTTGAAATTGCCCAGACGGATATCCCCAGTTTCACTGCAGGGAAGTACCTGAGTAAATGGAAGCATGGATTTAAAGTTAAGGCCACTGCGGCTGGTAACTTAAGCGTGCGTTATGCCAGTGACCCCAAAGAAATCTTCCGCGTACTTTCTGTACCAGGAACAAACACTTGGGACTTACCCGACCGTATTATTGAAATTAGAGAGCATGCCGATACCACGCTTGATTTAGCGAATGTAATTGTAGGTACCAGTTTTAGCGATTAATGAGCTTAATCCAAAATATAGCAGCCCCCACAAATTCGGCCACTAATTCTCCTTATGAGGATTTAACACGCGTAATAGCTGCGGCAGGGATGCGCGCGGGCGGAACGCTATTAAGTTGGGATTGCTTAAACACCCTTGTTTTAAATAATACCGAATGAGCTTATTCTTTGCCATAGGATCACCTTGTATTGGCGTGCAAGGTTTGGATGCCTTAACCCGCCAAATACTTGCTGCCGCAACTGCTGCTGGTGGTACTGTTTTATCTACGCAATGTCTTACTAAATTGGTTAAAGACAATAGCGATGAAGGGCAAATAGCTAAGACCTTCATTATTAAAGCAGCTGCTGAAGCTGCAGGCGGCACCTCCCTTAGCACTTCTTGTTTATACACCCTTGTAAAAAATAATTGGCAATGAGTTTAGGACCATTTACTACCCATTTAATTCCTTTCACCAAAAATGGAAAGCTCCAGTTTTGGAATGATATTACCAAAGAAATCATTGAAGCTGATTTTAGTAGGCCTAATATAGGGGCGACAAGCGGATCAAGTGTTTGGCGGAATGATCAATTGATTGAGCTCGCCGAAAATGAGCCTGATTGGGATGATAAAGACGGATGCCCTGTTATTAAAATAAGGACGCAAGCGGGAAATTTAATTTTAAATTTCGACCCAACAGTAAATGAAAGCGCAGCTTCAAATATTAGCTATGTGCTTAAAGATTGGGGCTTTGGGTCTTCGCTTCAAAACGCTGTTTCTTATGGGGATAATTCTTTAGTTAGATTTAGATACGGGGGAAGTTTACCAGCAAGTGGAAGCGCTTGTTTATCGTTTTACGTTGAAATGAATGACGGAAGCGAGCCAGTTTTAGCGCAAAATAATAATAGCGGGGATTTCTCCGTGGTTATTGGGGGAGCTATAAGCGTTAATATTAATTCATTAACTCTTATTAGTGGAACAAAATATAGAGTAGTATCAAGCGCAACTGGCACTTTTAGCAATCAGAATAACTCTGGAGTAATAAAATACACAGGGCAAAGCAGTAAAGGCTTTGTAGTTAGTGGATTTACGCTAGTTAGCGGAGTGACGACCTATCAAGGAGACATCCCAAGCAATGGGGCTGTATTAACCCGCTCCGCAAACTCATTTCAGTTTACCGATTTAGTGACTCAGGGAGTTTTAGGGGTAAACCAAGGGTCTTTTATTATAAAGCTTAATAATCAGATTTTTAAAGAATTAGGTACCACAATAGACGATTTTGTTTATCTATCAAATAGTGCTGACTCATCCAAATATATTAGACTAAGAGGAAACAGCTCTAGCATATCAATTCAAGTGGTGGGATATGGCACGACCATCACTCAAACGGTACCGGTCTCAACTAGAAAATTTGCATTTGTTTGGAATGGCAAAAATGTCAAGCTTTTCGCCACCGATACAATGGTCAATGAAAGCGCACAAGCTGATGATATTGACATTACCCAATATGGGACACAAGGACCCTCTATCCCCGTCGTGCCGTCTTTGGTCGAAATTAGCGCAATGGCCTTTTCACCAATAGCATTAACGGAAGCGCAAACGATAGTCGAATTAAACAAACTATAACAATGATCTACACAAAAGTAACTTTAAAAGGATCAAAAGCCGCCGTATTAGCCGACATCCGATCCATCCAAAAAGATGGAGAGGCCGCTTATCCTAATTATCCGGAGGGATATGAGGTGACCGGATCCTCAGCATTTGACCGCTATGTGGTAACCCCACCCCGTCAAGAAGTACTTAACCCAGCTACCTACAACGGAGCAGGCGAAGAAGTCACCCCTGCCGTATTAGGTGATTTCATTTCTAAACTGGTACTCCCTGCAGGTTACGACACCAGTCATTTCGCTACCAAAGTCTAAGCCATGAAAGCCGAATCCTTAACCATAATCCGCTTCGCAGCCGAACCCAAACAAACCCTTGGCGCGGCCGTAATGCTCAGCGCTCAGCTCGACAATCTCCTCGAGTTTAAAACCGTGGAATTGCCTTGGAAGGACAATGAGAAATACGTTAGTTGCATTCCTCCTGGCACCTACACCGCAATTAAGCATAACTCGCCTAAGTTCGGGCCATGCTTATGGATTAAAAATGTACCAGGGCGCAGTGAGATATTAATTCACCCGGCTAATTATTGGCACGACTTACTCGGCTGCATCGCCCCTGGTGAAGATCATCTGCATATTGATAACGATGGCAGCCTCGATGTAAACAAAAGCCGCTTGATGATGGAACAAATTCTGGCTTTCGTGGAAGAGAAAATTATCGTCGAAATTTTAGATAGAACCAAAAATGCCCAAACAAATCCTTAACATCTTAAATGCCGACGACAATGTAGATTTCTTCATGAAATTTGTGCTTTGGTTCTTCGCTATTCTGGTGCCCCTTTACGATGTAGCGGGGGCACTAATTATCCTTATCATCATCGATCTTATTACGGGAATTATCGCCAGTATTAAAAAGAGTTCCCCCTTCCAGTGGTCCAAAATTTTCAACACCTTGAATAAGCTTATTATCTATTGCCTCATCCTTTTAGCGGCTTGGGTAATAGAAAGCAAAATCATTCCTTCCATTCCCTTTATGCGCTTAGTGGCGGGATTCTTGGCCCTAACCGAATTACGCTCCATACTGGAGAACTTTAAAGACATTTTTGGTATTGATGCCTGGGATTATATCCGGGCAGCAATCAAGCGGCAAAACGTGCAGGAAATCTCTAAAAAGAATTAGCCATGAAATACCTTTCCTGCTTACTGATCTGTCTGGCTTTCACTAGCTGTAAAACGCCCGAAAGCATTACCACTTCCAATGAAACCTTTCGCTTTCTAGAGCGCGAAATCCGCGACACTACCCTGCCCGGCTTTACCGTGCAAACCGAACTTTCATTGCCCGAGTTCCTCGAGCGCAGAATTTACGACACCCTCAAGATCATAGACCCGCGTACCAAAGGAGAACTCCGGCTTTGGAAAAATAAATACGGGGAACTGGTGGCCGAATGCAACAGCCAAGACCAAACCATTACCAAGCTGCAGGAAACAATTAAGGATATCCAATACCGCGAAAGCGAAACTATAATTGCTGTAGACCCCCGTAACTGGTGGCAAAAGCTAATGGATCTTATACCCTGGTATGCTTACTTAATTAGTGGTTTCATTATCGGCATTATCTTGCGAATACGACTTTTATAATTGTTGAAAATTAACCCATAAATTGAGTTAAAAGTGAATAAGTAAGCGATAGGTAAGCAACCGATTTAATTATCTTGCGTTTAAGCTGTTCGCTAACTTTTTAAACTTTAACTATGAGTCAAAGAATAATTCTCAAAATACCTATTCCTGCGCATCTCATGAACTTTATGCAACAGGAGTTAAAAGCCCAAAGCAGCGAAATTAAAGTTCAAGCCAACAGCACACTGGGCGTTTTTCTAATGGGCGTAATTGAAGCATCGAATAAACCGATGCCCAAACCTGCAGACAACAGCTTTTTTGAAATTGCCGTACCGGCGCAAGATCGCCTCGGCAAAAGCTACGATGGCCGAAACAAATGGCTTATTGTTTCGCCCACCAACATCAAGCGCTTTCACCAGCTTATCGAAACCCTCATGTATCGGGAACTCTTCTCGCGCTTAGATTTGATCTGCGCACGCGGAGAAGCCCAACGCAAAGGGGGTAAAATGACCACCGAAATTGAGCGCTTTATTGCAAAATACAGCGACGATCGCGCGGTTCTGTCGCTCGATGCCCTGCGAAAAGCCTATTACCGCTACCGTAAAAGCGGCCAATCCCAGTTGCGGCGCATGATTTAAAAACTTTGTGAACCCTTGTCCGATTATATGAGCACTTTTCAAAACCCAACCGAAGCCCTTGTGGGAGGCATTGACTCCATTCAATGTATTCCTATTATTGGCATCGCTTCCTTCCCCGAAACATCTAACCTGCAGGTGGCCGAAATGGAAATTTCCTTTCAGCCCAATTATGCCTGGCTAGATCTTCCCATTATCGAAGACAGTGCTTTATATGAAGAGACCGAATCGGAAACCGACCATGGCGCACTTTACCAAAAAGATTTAAACGGCCTACTGCCTGCCGATCTACTCGCTAACCGGCAAGCCTTGCTTAAGCTTCGGCATTTAGATCTCCTGGTTAAATACCGCGATCACTTGGGTAATCATAAATTGCTCAACACAGCCAGTGAACCGCTGCGCCTGTCGGTTTCTTTTAAAACAGAAAGTTACGGAGGCCAATTAGGCTTCACTCTAAATTTCCGTGGCCAACATACCCAGCCTAGCCAATTTTTAAGTTTACCCAACTTGCCCCAGTTTAGCCTCAATGCGCTCGGTCAACTCATCTACGCAGGTGATTTAACCGAGAGTTTTTCGCTTAATACAGATGGCCAATTAGAGGCAGCAAACGGCCAAAATGCCCGCTACTCCTTAGATTCTAGAGGACGAATAGTCTTCTCCTAGTCCTATAATTGCCTTTATAGTAGCGCCATTATTGCGTAGGGAAATTTTACCCTTCGCTAATGGAACGCACAATTTTACTTTACGATAGGTTCGGCCAAAACTGGTGGGACGATTCTGGCATAACCGCTAAAGGCTTTCGCCAAGATCTGAAAGAAGCCAATGACGACCCCGAATGCACTAGCATTTTATTAGCTATTAACTCTCCTGGTGGAAGCATCAGCGAGGGTGTTGCTATTTACAATGCCATCCTCAGCCAAAATGCGGATGCCGAGGCTAAGCCGATTAACACCCGCAACGATGGTATTGCCTATAGTATGGGCGCCATTGTGCTTATGGCTGGTAAAAAAGTATCGGCCCACGAAAACACCACCACTATGTTGCACTGCTGCAGCGGCGGTGCTTGGGGAAATGTAAAGGAAATTGAGGGTAGCCTTAATATGATGCGCGCCGTAGATAAAGGCCTTTCCAAAAGCATTGCGGCCAAAACGGGTAAAACCCTCGAGGCCGTGAAAAGCGACATCATGAATTACGATGATCACTTTTATACTTCTGACGAAGCCAAAGATCTTGGCCTTATCGATGAAGTTATTGCCGAACGCTCCGAAGTGGCCGCTCAATACGAAGGTCTTTCCTACCAGGAGGTAATGGCGCTTTTCCAAAAAAAGCCCGATGCGCAAGCGAGCTTCCTGAAGCAACTGCAAAACACCCTTAAAAATAGTTTCGAATCTTTTAAACCTAAACCTCCTAAATCTACCCCAACCCAAAATCAGGAAGAGCCTATGAAAATCTCAAACAAATTAACCGCCCTTTTAGCGGTTTTCGGTCTTAGTGCTTCCGCAGATGCGGACCAAGACCACCAACCTACTACCGAGCAGTTGCAGGCTCTTAATGATCAGCTGCAGGCCGCGGCCGACCAGAAAGAGGAACTGACTAATCTTAAGAATCAGCTTAGCGACCGTGATAAGTCGATTACGGATCTGGAAGCCAAAATTACCACCCTTGAAAAAGGTAGTGGCGCCGATCCTAAATCGGGAGCCTCGGACGACACCACCAGCGATGGCGGCGAAAGCGAAGTTGTGACCTCGGAAGCAGATGCCCAGCTTAAGGCGATGCGCGAGGAATTAGGTATTGAATCTTAAACCCCAAATACTAGAAATGAAAAAGATTTTTCTATTAGTCTTAGCGCTTAGTTCAGCGCTTATTGGCTTCGCCGCTAACCACAGCTCGGAAGGGCTAATGGTAGCGATGGCCACCCCTGTTACCGATGTTGAGGCCATTGCAAAATGGGCAGGGCAATACGACCGTAAGTTTATGATGCAGATGCTTAACGGCCTCGACATCTTTAGCGACCTTACGGTAGATCGTAATGTAAGCCGTCACGGTAAATTACTACCAAAATTCACCGCGAAGGCAGGTATGCGTCCTCTTGATTTAGACGTAGAAACCAATGGTCGCAAAGAGCGCACCCTAAGCGGACGTAAGCTTTATGTTTACGATTGCATGAAGCTCTTTAAAATTGTTCCAGAAGAATTAATTGAATCTTTCTTGGCCGACATGGTCGCTCCTGGTGCGGTGCAAATTCCTTTTGCACAATGGTTCTGGGCGCGTGAAATGGAAAAGCTGAGCAGCGAGATTAACGATAATTTTTACCATAGCGAATTCCACGCGGACGCTCCCGACTTTAATGCCGGTAGCACTTACTCTGCAGGCGACTATGTGAAGTTTACCGACAGCAACTTTTACAAATGCCTTAGCAATACCAATGCAGGGGAGTCCCCAACTTCGCATGTAGCTAAATGGGAAGAAGCCAATGGCTTTGTCTGTTTTGATGGTCCTGCGAAAATCATCGCCGATGAAATTATGGCAGGGAATATCAGCCCAATTGCTACAGGTGCCATTACCAATGCCAATGCCCTGGACAAAATGGAGCTGATGTACCAAAACATGACTTCCGCCCACCGTAAAAAAGGCGGGGCCTTTTTGGTAAGTGAAGACACTTTTTGGAATTATGTAAAGCATGAGCAGGACGTTTTTGGTGCCACCAATACCTCCAGCAGTGGCGATGGCCGTAAATACATTTATGGCTCTAATAAGAAATGGGAAATTGTACCGACCACTTGGCTTGACAACAGCAGCCGGGTAATTGTAGATGTGCAGCGTGCCAACTTACGCGTAGGTACTACCATTGTAGGTAAAGGCGGCCCTACCATTGGTAAAATTGTGCCTACCGTGCACGGTTACCTTACTTCGGCCAAATGGTTACTCGGTTTTGAAATCGCTGATTTGGAACCGCTTTACCTAAACGACCAACCCTAATTAATTTGACACCGGAGAATAGCCCGAAATGTCCCCGCCTCTTTTGGCGGGGCTTTTCTAAAAATTAAAGGCATGACAAAAACAGAATTACAAAAAATGACCAAAGACGAGCTCGTGGACCTCGTTTTGGCCAAGGGTAAAGAGTCAGAAGAACTTCTGGCTACCCTAGATGATATGAACGCTACCATCGATCAGCTGAACCAGCAAAAGAACGATGAGAAGAAAGGCATTTTAGCCATAGACCACAAGAAGAAACGCTATGTGGTAGTTACGCCTTCTTTCCGTTTTAAGAACCAAAAGCTGGGCTTTGGTGATTTGAAGCGTGATGAAGCTCTGGTAGAAGCCATCTTGCAATTGGATGGGCAAAACATTTTGAAACTCGAAAAGCAATAGCATGGCAGATTATACCGATGTTTTGGCACCTGCCAAAGACAATCCTGGAGGCACTAAATTGGCCTTTTTCTTTGCGCCCTTAAGCACTTTCGACATTATCCAAAAGGAAGGAGGCATTGCTGCCGCTAACTTGGAAGATGTGGCGGTTATTGCTACCGATCACACGTTTAAAGCAGGTGGCCGCTTTTACAAAGTGGAGCTGGAGCTGAACAAAAACGAATTGAACAGCGAGTACCAGGGCGCCGTGCGTGGCAATGCCGATAAATTTACTTTTACCGGTCTTATCCCCAACCTTTCGCCTGCTCAAGAAGGACTTTTGCGCAAAGCCCGCGCGGAAAAACATATTGTTTTAATTCCGCTGCCTGATGGCCAAGTAGTGCAATTAGGGGAAGAAGATAATGGCGCCATGATTACCAGCGCTTTTGCCACTGGCAGCCAAGAAGGTGGCGAACGCGGTAACACGGTTACGATCTCTGCTATCCATTATAAAAAGCTGTACACCGGAAATATTCCTTTAGTAGCAGCCGTATAATTTGGATAAGCTTAGCCCCCATATTAGCAAGTATTACCGCTTAATTGGAATTAAGCCTGGTGTGCTTATTTTTAAGGGGGAAAAGCTCGACTTCCGCAGTATTAGCAAAGAACGAGCAGATCGTGCTTATGAAGCTGGCTGCTCCTACTTGCGTAAGAAGCGAAAACCGAAAGAGAATTAAACGTTTAAACACTTAGCCTGACTCATTGGTCGGGCTTTTTTGTTTTAGCTTGGTCTTAAATCTTTAAAATCCCATGCAATGTGTGATAAAAAACTGGAACGACTTAAAGCCCTTGCCGAACGATTAGAAAAATATAAAGACGATGAAAAGGAATTCTACCCAGTACTAAAGCTTCTCGAAGAAGAGTATGCTGCTGAAGGTGGAATTGAAGGTGAAGGCGAATACAACGAGAATCTGGCTAATGTCTTAAAAAAGCAAGCCAATAGATATCTGCAATACGTGACCGCAGGGGAGGAGACAAGAAGCAACTACTATTACCAGGAATTCGTGAACCACTTTAAAATGTTTGTGCGAGATGAGATATTTCGGATAAGGGCTTTATAGAATCTTTTATCTAATTTCCGAGGCTAAACCAATTAACGATTATTATGGCCTTAAGCTGGAATGAAATAAAGGATCGCGCGCTTAAATTTAGTAACGAATGGGAAGGTGAATCACGCGAAAGAGCCGAAAAAGATTCCTTTTGGAATGATTTCTTCAATGTATTTGGAATTTCGCGCAGAAGACTTGCCACTTTTGAAGAACCGGTAAAAAAGCTAAGCGGAAACCAAGGTTTTATCGATCTTTTTTGGAAGGGAACTTTGCTAGTAGAGCATAAATCTAAAGGTCGTGACTTAGATGCCGCCTTTACCCAAGCCACTGATTATTTCCACGGGATTAAAGAGCATGAATTACCACAGTATGTTCTCGTTTCTGACTTTGAAAAATTTAAGCTTTACGATTTAGACAGCCGTGAAGAGCATGAGTTTGAGCTTAAAGATTTTCATAAAAATATTAAGCTCTTCGGTTTTATTGCCGGCTACCAAAAACGAAGCTTTAAAGAAGAAGACCCCGTAAACATAAAGGCAGCGGAACTAATGGGGAAGCTGCACGATGAACTAGAAGACACTGGTTACGAAGGGCACCCTTTAGAGGTAATGCTGGTACGATTACTTTTTTGCCTTTTTGCGGATGACACGGGCATCTTCGAAAAAGACACTTTTAAAGATGCTGTTGAGATTAAAACCAATGAAGATGGTAGTGACTTAGGATCTTGGTTAGCCCAGTTCTTTCAGGTATTAAACACCCCGCACGATAAGCGGATGCGTAGCTTAGACGAGCACCTCAAAGCCTTTCCTTATGTAAACGGAAAGCTATTTGAAGAGCCTTTGCCTATATCAGCCTTTAATAGCAGCATGCGCGATATCCTGATAAAATGTTGCGCCCTGGATTGGGGGAAAATATCTCCCGCTATTTTCGGCAGTATGTTTCAAAGTGTTATGGATCCGCAAGAGCGCAGAAACTTAGGCGCGCATTATACTTCCGAAAAGAATATCCTTAAACTGATTAAGCCTCTTTTTCTTGATGAACTGCAGGAAGAGTTTCAGAAAGTAAAGACCAACAAGAGTAAGCTTAAAGATTTTCATAAGAAACTTGGGCAACTCAAGTTTTTAGATCCCGCCTGTGGCTGTGGAAACTTCCTCATTATCACATACCGTGAACTAAGACTGCTAGAACTAGAGGTTCTGAAAATGCTTTACAAAATGGATGATGGTGTCCAAGGAGCTCTAGGCATCGATCACATCTTATTGGTGGATGTAGATCAATTTTACGGCATTGAATACGATGAGTTTCCAGCGAGAATAGCTGAAGTGGCTTTGTGGTTAATGGATCATCAAATGAATCTTCTGGTATCGGAAGCATTTGGACTTTATTATGCTCGCTTACCACTCAGAAAATCCGCAAAAATCGTTCATGGCAATGCACTACAAATCGACTGGCAGGAAGTGATTTCAAAAGATAAACTTTCGTATATACTTGGCAACCCGCCCTTTTATGGTTCCAAAAATCAAACTGTTGAACAAAAAAAAGACATGAAAAATGTCTTTGGCAACCTGAAAGGAGCTGGAACTTTAGATTATGTAAGTGCTTGGTATCTAAAAGCATCAAAAATTATAGCTAAGACTGAAATTAAGTGCGCTTTTGTTTCAACTAATTCAATAACTCAAGGTGAACAGGTTTCTATACTTTGGAACGAATTAATAAATGCCCATAAAACTAAAATTCATTTTGCCCATAGAACTTTTAATTGGCACAATGAAGCTAAGGGTAACGCAGCCGTGCATGTTGTGATAGTTGGTTTTGCCAGTTTTGATTCTAGAAATAAAAGACTTTTCGAGTACTCCGATGTCAAAGGAGAGCCCCACGAAGTTCTGGCAAAAAATATCAACCCTTATTTAGTAGACGCACCAAATTCAGTTGCTACTTCGAGAAGTAAACCTCTATGTGATGTGGAAGAAGTTATCAGAGGAAGCGAAACTACGGATAACGGACACTTTATGCTCACACTTGAAGAAAAAGAATCACTTATAGCACAATACCCGAATTCCGAGAAGTTCATCCGAACATTTCAAGGAGGAGGAGATATCATAAATAATAAATTTCGGTATTGTTTATGGTTAAAAGACGTCTCTGCTAGTGATTATCGAAATATTCCGTTTGTAATGAATCGAATTAAAGCAGTAAAAGATTTTCGTGCGAACAGCAAAAAAGAAAGAACTCGTAAATGGGCTGATTTCCCAACTTTGTTTTCAGAAGATAGACAACCAAATAGTGACTATTTAGTTATTCCAAAAGTTTCTTCCGAAAGACGCAAATACGTGCCAATTGCATATTTAAATTCATCGGTAATAATCAACAACACTGTTTCTGCTTTAACTAATGCGAGTCTCTGGTACTTCGGAATCATAACAAGTCAAATGCATATGACATGGCTAAAATATACCTGTGGCAGAATGAAGAGTGATTTGATTTACTCTATTCAAGTTGTTTACAACAACTACCCCTGGCCAAAAAAACCAAGCGAAAAAAACAAAAAAGCAGTTGAAGCCAAGGCTCAAAAAGTATTAGATATTCGTGCTGAGTTTCCAGACAATAGTTTAGCGGATCTGTACGATCCTTTAACCATGCCGCCAAAACTTGTTAAGGCCCATCAGGAACTCGATAAAGCAGTAGACCTTTGTTACCGTCCGCAGGCATTCACCAATGAGGCTGCGCGTATTGCCTATTTATTTGAGCTTTACGCAGAGTATACCGCACCATTATTTAACGATGGAAAAAAAGGCAAGAAGAAATGAGTTACAATAATACCGGAAAAGAGCTCCTAAAGTCTGCTGCAAAAACTGATTTAAAAAGCTCTACACTCAGTCTTGCAGAAAAAATGCTAGACGGAAATCTTGATGACGGCATTATAAAAGATATACCCGTGCTTTCTACGCTTATTGGAATAGGAAAAACTTTTAATAATATCCGCGATTACTTATTTGCAAAAAAGCTTGTAAGCTTCTTAAGTGGCTTAGAAAATATGGACCCTAATAAAAGAGCTATCGAATTAAATCAAATAAATTCGAACCTTAATTATCAGCAACAAGTAGGAGAAAAGTTACTTTTTATCTTAGATCGTTGTGAAGACCAAACTAAAGCCTTTTATGTCGCTAAACTATTTGTGGCCTTTTTGTCTAAAGATATCAATTACAATGAATTCTTAGAGGCTTGCGCGATTTTAGAAAGATGCTTTCTAAATGATCTTGCTAGATTTCTTAACTCTGACTTAGAATACTTAGAAGGCGAGTTTTCAGCTGAAGACCAGCCTTATGATGAAGCATTTCCTTGGTTCAATGCAGGTTTGATGCATAATACTATTTCCAGTGTGAAAATGGAAGGAGCAATCTTGTCGGAATTGGATAAGCCTCAAAAGGTCACTATTAGAATTTGGGTTAACCCAGTTGGTCGAATAATTCATAAGTGCTTGAATAATAATTAACCAAAAAACCCCGATCAATTGACCGGGGTTTTTCATTTCTACTTCCTTCTAGCATCTACCGCAAGGGAGACTACCAGGTTAATAATGCTGGCCATGGTGCGGGGTGTTTCGCTTTCGTCTAAATCTAAATCAGGACAGCGCACAGCATAGTCTATTAAAAGGGTAGCACAGTTCTGTAGCGCCTCGCCATCTTGTAAGCTGGCTAAATGCCGCATGGTGTTGACTGAAGGGTCCAGATCATGGAGTTGCTCCAGTATTTGGGCTTTGTGATAATCGCCTTGCTGGCTTTGGGTGTAATAGCGCATAAAAGCCTCGAGGGCATTATCGCTAGGCGCTTTAAAATTGGCCGTGGCCTCTTTTACTACCGCGCGCATTTGCTGGCGCAGTTCTTTAGGACTAATAGATTTCGCCCCTTCTTTTTCTTTGGTCTCGTTAAGCATGAGATAAAAAATTAAAAAGTTAATAAGAGCCCAGGGTGTGCTTAACGAGCCCGGCGAACCGAGATTTCGCGGACAGTATTGGGTATTCCTATCCCACCCTGGGTTTATTTTAAATACGAAATTCTTGTGGAGTTTTCGCGGACTCGTTAAGCGAAGCTAAATTACAAAGGATAGGATATAAGTTGTTAAGCGCTAAAATCTTGTTTAGTAAATTTATTGTGCTAATTAATCTTGTAAATAGAATATTTGTGCAATATTTGCACAGTCTAAACGCCCGTAGCACAATCTTTACCGAAAGCCCCCCTTCCATCTCACTGGCGTTTGACACGAAGGGGGGCTTTTTTTATGCACTATTCTTATGCAAGATCATTTAGTCCACATTCAGAAACTTTATCCTATTGTAATTGAAAATGAAGCTACAGATGTAGATGCCTTTAAAAATGGGGTTCTATTAAAACGAGAATTAGAAAACGAATACTGTTTTATTGAGAAAACTTCAGATGTCTTTATCAGCTTTTTTCAAAGCGGCTGGATGCCACTAAACAAAATAGAAGGTGATTACCTTGAGGCAAATACTCGCTTTTGTTTGAGTGATGTGGAAGTTACTAGGGTGATTATGGAGGCGATGGTTTGAGAGAGACCTTCTAAGCGAATAAGTAGTTTTTAGGGACCACATTTAGACTCGAAAATGTTTGCATAATGTCAGGCTCTAAACAGACCAATTGCCATTTATTAAGGGTTAAATTAGATGTATTTTCCTTTTAATTAATATTACCTTTAGCGACTATTTATCAGTGAGATGATTAATCGCCGTGAAAGCATTTTAGTAAGAGACAATTATTACCCTACGGGTGAAATTCCAGTTATAGTGCAATGCACTGACCTATTAACCTGGGTTTGCAAACATTGTAAAGGAAATATTAAGACTCAATTGAATGAACTGCTAGGTTCTTCATTTGCTTCAGAATGGAACCTAAAAACGCCTGAGCCATGCATCATTACTGTAGATCCAAATTTAGTTCCAAAAAAAATAATCCCCCCAATACAGCCTATTTTCTTCCAATACCCTTGTTTCGCTTCTTTGCATAATAGTGATTATTTAGTGATTGATGAAACAATCATTCCGCAGTTAAATGATGCGGGGTTTAGAAGCCAAATTGAAAGAAAAAACGACTTTCTAAAGATTTGTCTTTTCGACATTTGGTTATGCAACGAGGACAGATGTCATAATAATACGAATCTAATTTTAGACCAAACTATAAAAGGAAAGTTTCGATTCACCGTCTTTGACCATGGAGCTCTATTTAATACATCGAACTTAAGCAGGGAAATTGCCCTCATAACTGAAGAGGACTCGCTTATCTCAAGCGATTTTGCCTCAGCTTTATTTCGTTCAAAACACAAGATGCCAGAAATAACGTCAGAAGTTGTCAAAGATTTCTATTTTTGCGTCTCACAATGTCAAAACAATCTAGAGCAGATTTTTGATAATATACCTAGTGAGTGGAGCGTTAACAAAGAACAGCTAGCTGTTCTACTGAACAAATCAATTTTTACTAGTGAATGGCTCAAACAATGCGAAGCGCAGTTTAGATTTTTGATCCAGAAATTTCTGTCTTGAATATGGAAAATTATTTTAGCATAGTAGATATTAATCTAGGTACTAACTTTGAAGAGAGGGTTAGTATTGGTTTACTATTGCTTGATGCAGAGAAGGCTATTTTCCGATTCTCCAATGAAAAATTAGTTGCTGTTAGGTCATTACTTACTAACCAAAAGGCAACACATGCAAAAAAATACTTGAAGAGCATTGAAACTGAATTGCCAGATGCAATCAATGAACCATCGCGGTACTTAGAGGGCGAAAATAATTGGATATCTTTTCAATACTTAAATTATTTGAGCCGATACTCTAATAACCTTATCCGATTTTCAGCACCTCAAGTGATAAATCTAGAAGTTTCAGAATCTAACTTTACAAGACTTTTCAATCAATTCATTTACGATTCAACTAAAGTCAAAATACTTCAAAAAGACAAGCCAGACTTGATTTCATATATCAAGAAAAACCTTTACACTAAAATTGAGTCCAAAGTGAACTTGAATAAGAAGCTTACAAGCAATGACTTTAAAGAATTGATTAAACCTCAGGTTGTAGACTTCATAGGGGTGAATGGGAGAATTGTTGCAGGACAAGCAATCGATTTCACAAAGAAAACATTCTATCTTGAGCATGACATAATGAACTTTATAGCCTTCTCAAAGGCGGTTGATGTATCAAGATCTGATTATGGAAAGTATTTTGTTCTTGGTAAAGAGCCCGTAAAAAAAGAAGATGGGGCAAATCACAATTTATGGCAGCAGATCTACAATAGTTCGATGGTTGAATTTATTGACTCAAATGAAACTGATAAAGTAGAAGATTATATCCAGAAAAAAGGTGTGCAGCCACTATTTAACCATAAAGAAGACTAGTCTTACAGTTTTATAAAGTGAAGTTCCGGTAAATTACAAAATTCTAGGTAAACTCATTTATTTTAAAAACAAGACCTTAAGTAATCGACCTAAATCAGTACAGCTTAGGTCTCATTATTAACTAGAACGTTAGTCTTTAATACATCTAATAGAATAAGCCTCTTTCTTCCCCATACTACCTCGAGCAACGGAATTATAGTCATATCCTAATGTTCTATGGTAGACAGCCCCGTTTTCTGACTCTGTTCCTTCCCACCAATTACCGTAATTACCGATACCATAATAAAAGCCTCCAAGTAATACTGAACCGCCAGGTCTTCCATTGAAGCCAGATTCATTTGTCGCATCAGAATTGGGGCTCCTCCAATGAGCAGTACCTTGTTCTTTTAAACTTCCATGCGCTAAGTTAATACCCCCCAAATGATTGATTAAGATTGTCCACTCATCTTCTGAAGGAAGATGCCACCCAGCTGGAGATGCTAGCTGAGCTGCCTCCCAGTTATATAAGGCTCCATAAATAAAATAAAGATCAGATTGCTTTGCCTCTTCAACACTCGTACCGTCAAAGTCGTATACATAATAAAGTGGCTCAGTTTCTGAAACAATTTGCCGAGGAAAAACGTCTGGTAAATATTTCAAATTTTCGGCCATCCAAATTTGATCTCCAATTTTCACCGTTTTATAAACCATCCCATCTCGTACATCGGTAAAGTCGGTAATAACAGGCTCTGTATTGTCTTCTTCTTTCTTGCAGCTTGTGAAACAAGCAATGGTCACTACTAAAAATAGAATTCCAAAATAACGATTAAGCATAATAAAATGGTTTTTAATTAACTCCCTGTCCTTTATTCAACAATTGCCGTTTCCCTACTTCGCCAAATGGAAGCACAGGAATGGCTGCAATCCGCCAAGGATTATGAAATAGGCTTAGAAATTCTTAAGAATGCGAAGGTTAGTCCCTTAATCTGGCGTTTGCTCGCGAAAGGTAAAAGTTTTTACAATTGCCAAAGACTGGAAAAAGAAATTTCTGCTTTAATAATTCCCCAAAAGCCTAAAAATAGGGCAAATGCCCTATCTGTAATTCCTGTAAAAAGTGAAGATCAAACTAGTTTTAATTACCCAAAGGCCCTATTTCCTGCTTATCAGCAACAGCGTAAATTGTATGCCCAGGTAAACCACCTGCACCCACTTTTAGATACCACTTATAACCTAGACCGTAAAAAAGCTTTCGATATTAAACTCGCCCTGCAGAATGCCTGGCAAGAAATTGAGGAGATCTGGCGCCTTCTTAATTATTGGCAAGAAAACCAAGTGGTCTTGCCTAATAGATACCAAGCCCAAGGTTTGGAACCAGAGCTCGATAAAGCCCAAATGCTAAAACGCCGAAACAACCTGCGCACCTACCTTTCTAAACATCAAGACAATCCTAAAAAAAACCTCGCTTGCCAAGAGTGGCGGCAAGAGCTGTCTAAACTCGATAAAATTCTCGCACATGCTCTTTGATAGCGAAATTGCTCCCGCCCCCGCATCTAGCGAAAGCCAAGCCCTAAGCCTAAAGCCCAAAAAGCAGCTCGATATTATAGGGGGACCGAAAGTATTAGCGGCTAAAATCCCTCAACTGGAACAAGAGCAGCTGATCCACTTCGTAACCCGCGGCAGCTGGAGCAGTCACCAATTAATTAGCCATCTACTGCAGCATATTGGTCCCGCGCATTTAATCCTTAGCACTTGGAGCATGACAGAAGATCCTTGCCGGGCTTTACTCAACCTAAAACTAAAAGGGCAATTGCTAAGCGCCTCCTGCATTCTTAGCGAACGCATTAGTGAGCGCACGCCCACGGTTTTCCAATTGGCGCAAAATGTATTTCAGCCGCTTAAGCTGGCCAAGCTTCATGCTAAAGTTTGCCTGCTGTATAATAACCAGTGGCAAGTGGTAGTGCTCGGCTCGGCCAACCTTACCCGCAACCCTAAAACCGAGGTGGGTATAATTGATACCCACCCCCAAAGCTTTCAGTTTCACTATAAATGGATGCAAGATGAATTGGCCAAAGCTAAGTGAGGAAGAGCTACAGATGCTGGAAGACTTGGCCGCGGTTTTCTTTACCGAAAAGCAATGTGCCATTGTGCTAGAGCAAGAGGAAAAAGCTTTTGTAGCTGCCGCCACCAGTGCAATTAGCCCAATCTATAAAGCCTACCATAAGGGACGCTTAAAAGCCATTTACGAAGTGCGTAAAAATGCTTTCGCCATGGCTAGAAACGGCAGTAGCCCCGCCCAAAGCTTCGTAGAAAAACTATTACAAGATTATGAGTTCCAAAAGACAGTTGACCAAACATAAGGTAGATCACCTGGGCTTTAATACCGATGCCGAAAAAATCATTGGCTACCTAGATGGTAGCCTTCCCAAAGCTTCGCTTAAAGCCAAACTGGTAGAAAAGATAGACCGCATTGTGCAGGCCAAAGCATGGCTTTTAGAATATAAGTTTCAGACCAAGGTAGTAGAAATGCTAATGAATCATTACCAATATTCAGAAGTTACCGCTTACCGTGATTTGCGTTTAATGGAGCGCGTATTTGGTCCGCTGCTGCGGATGAGTAAAGATTTAAAACGCGCCTTAGCCGATGAAATGATTCGCCAAGATAGAGAGCTGGCCATCGCTAAAAAAGATACCAAAGCCCTGGGCGCTTCTACCCGTAATTACATTCTCTTGCATCAACTAGACAAAGAAGACCCAGAGCTGCCCGATCTCTCTAATTTCGATTTCCACCCTATTATCATGGCGGTATTGCCCGAGCAGGTTGGCCAAGATCCACCCAGCGAAGATGAGCTTTTAGAGAAAGTGAGTGATTGGTGGGATAGCCAAGCCGAGGAAGCCCAAATTGAAGACGATGAGTAAACCTAAAGCCCTCCACTTTAATGTGCCCCAGCTTACCCACCATTTAGTAAGTGCTAGTAAAAGCTATAATGTATGGGCGCGTGGTACAGGAAAAACGACTGGTGTGCTGGCGCCCTGGTATATTGAAAACGCCCGCCAAATGCCCAGGGGGCAACATGGTATTGTAGGCTCTACCTTTCAGCAATTGTTGGTGCGTACCCTGCCGCCTATTATCCAAATGTGGAATAGAATGGGCTACCACGAAGGCCAGCACTTTGTTTTCGGCCGCGAGCCCAGCGAGAAGTTTAAACGCATGTGGAAATGGCAAGCGCCACGAACTAAACCGCTAGACAGTAAATATGCTATTTACTGGTTTAATGGTGCTTGCAATGTGCTGATAAGTCAAGATAGAGCAGGCAGCTCTAACGGTCTTTCTCTTGCTTCTCTGGGCGGCGATGAAGCCAAGCTCTTAAACAAAGAAAGACTAGACGATGAAACGATTCCAGCCTTGCGGGGCGATCGCAATTACTTTGGCCATTTAGCCTGTTACCGGAGTGAGTGCTATACCACCGATATGCCTACTAATCCTGCTTCCAAGTGGATTTTAGACATGGCCCAGCAAATGGATGAGCAGCAAATAGAATTGATCCTTCAGCTGCAGCTGCAGCAAAACTTGCATCGAAAAAACCTACTTCGGCAGAAAGGCGCGCAGCATAAGGCGACCTTAATTAAAATTAACCGCCTGCAGCAGGAATTAAGCAAGCTGCGTTCGCCCCGTAAGGTTGGTAATGAATATAAATATTCGATCTTTTATTCAGAAGCGAATGCCCTGGATAATTTAGATGTGCTCGGCCCGGAATATCTTTCTGATATGCGCCGTATTCTTTCGGGCGTGAAATACCGCACTTCTATTCTTAATGAAAAGCTGCTCGGTGTAGAAGAAGGCTTTTATGGCAATTTAGATACCACGCATCACGGCCAAGACTGGTTTAATTATCAGTACCTCGATAGCTTTATTGGTGATCTTAAAAATGAGAAACTGCGCTCGCAAGACTCACGGCACGACAATGGATTTATCGGCGCTAAGCCCTTGGATATTGCTTTCGATTACGGTGATAAGATTAACTGTGTGGTGGTAGGCCAAGAAGTAGGCGACGAATATCGCTTCCTCAATAGCTTTTATGTTTTACACCCGCAGCTGATTGATGCGGTAGTGGAGAAGTTCTGCGAATACTTTAAATATTACCCCACCAAAGTGGTGTACTACTATTACGATCATACCGCCCTGCCTAGCAGTGGCGTTACGGATTTCAATTATTACATGCGCGTTTTAAGTACATTCCGTAAAAATGGCTGGCAGGTTATTGAAAAGTATATCGGTCAGGCTCCCCGACACGAAACCAAGTACGAGTTTATTAATCTGTTCTTACGAGAGTCTGAACCCCGCCTGCCTAAATTTCGCTATTCCAAGACTAATTGCGCTGCTTGGGAAATGTCTGCCCTGGGTGCTCCGCTCAAAGCTTCGGAGCGCGGCTTTCGCAAAGACAAATCATCCGAACGCGATCCCAAGGTTAAACCCGAAGAATCCACCCATTTAAGCGATGCCGGTGATACCTTAATTTTCGGGAAATTCCACCAAAGCCTCGATGAGTCGTCCCCATTCTTGCCCATGCTTTAAGCGGATAAGCTCGATAATTGCTTGTTTAGGTAGCTAATACTCTTTGGTATTAGAGCCTCACGTTTGATGTCCATTTGAGATAATTCTCGGCGAAGGTAGCTACGCCTCTCGGCGTTCCGACTCGTTCCTCGCCTACTCTGGCGATGGCTGCGCTTTATCCCTTGCCGAAATTAAATCTCAAATTATGTACACCATTCGTGAAGTAAAGCTCTCCTACATCAAAGAGCACCAGCTAACTCCCATAAACAACCAGGCTATAAAATCGAGCCTAACATCCGCGGAAACCTTTAGGACCATCTGGGATGACGACTTAGATATGATCGAGCGCTTTTATGTGTTATATCTCGATAATGCCAACAAGGTACAGTCCGTTAGCATGATTAGTATGGGCGGACTCACGGGAACCGTGGTTGATCTTCGGATGGTATTCGCTACTGCTTTGAAATGCCTTGCTACCAGCATCATTGTAGCGCATAACCACCCCAGTGGATCATTAAGACCCAGCGCAGCCGACCTTAATCTTACTAAGAAAATTGAAGAGGCTGGCAAGGTGCTAGACATTGCTCTCTTAGATCACATCATCTTAACTGAAAACTCCTACTATAGCTTTCGTGACGAGGGCGATCTGTAGATCACCCACTCAAAGCGCTGCGGCGCTTTTTTTATGGTCAAGCTTACGCTTGACAGCCCATAGGAAGGGGGCTGCTCCCTATTCTGGGCGAGCCATAGAATAGGGGGGGAGCGCGGCGCGGCCATGGCGCGCGCTCATATATCCGCAGATCAAAAAGAGGCAATTGCCAAAACGGCTCAGGGCGCAGTCGAGGGACGGTGTCCAAGAATGGCAGTCAACTCTGCGAGATTGACGGCCATTTGATTGATTTAGAGAACAATACCCAAAAAAAAATGACAAAATATGTTTTATAAATATACCAATATTGGTATATTTTACTTATATTTGAGTATCAAAGAATTGATAATCAATATACTAATTATGGAAAACGTAAAGAAAAGCGGAGCGGCTGCCACTGCTCCCAAAGGAAAGAAA
This sequence comes from uncultured Schleiferiaceae bacterium, assembly GCA_963977415.1. Lineage (GTDB taxonomy): Bacteria > Bacteroidota > Bacteroidia > Flavobacteriales > Schleiferiaceae > Croceimicrobium. The sequence goes on from CAXBOS010000016.1 coordinate 66,138, forward strand.
AGCCTAGAAGCGCAGATTGATTTCTACCACAAGCTACACGCTAAGGTTCAAATGCGCGCCAAGTTTAAAACCGTGGCCGAAAGACTGGACAAGGTAGAAACGGACGAAGAAAGCGACTTTTTCGCGACCGAGTACGCGAACGATTTAAAATTCACTTTTCAGACGGGGCGCAATGTCTTTTTATCCATTAGCGACCCTGCCACCGTGAACGACATTAAAGAGTATTTAAAGGTAAAAGTAGCGGCACGCATTGCCGCCTTAGATGCCGAAATTTTAGCCTAGTAAAAAATAAAGCCCTACTGGCTGCCACCGGTAGGGCTTAAAAATCTAATCGAATTAAATCAATTAATTATGGAAAGCAAAGATAAGAACAATAGCCGGAGAGATGCCCGCAGAAAAGCATTAATTACTTTAAGTGTTAAAGCCCGCGAAATGCGCGACGAAGTCGAAGAATTAGCAGACAGTACTTTAAATGATATTATCATCAGCCACTTTTACACCGATGAAGAAAATTTTGATTTCAAGCTTTTACGCGATTGGAACAAAGAAGGTTTTCAGGTGAAAAAAGGCGCGCGCGCTTTTACCGTTTGGGGCAAGAAGCGCAAAGGAACCAAGGCCGCAGAGCAGGAAGGCGGAGAAGACCAGGAATATAAATTTTTTCCTTTGGCCTATCTCTTTAGTAATGCCCAGGTAGAACGCAAAGAGGCTAAAGCCCAGCGACCACAAGACCGCCCCAAAGCGCGAGAAATGGCCGCCGAACTAAGCCAAGGCGATTTTTAAAATTATCTAAACTAATTTGCACCACACGCAAAGAAATTTGTGTGGGGTGCAAAAATTTTCGCGCGCGCGGCGCAACAAGTTGACACCGCGCGCGCATCGCTGCCCTAGCCGGGCAGCGATCTAACATTTACATTCAAAGGATATGACCGTCATTACTTACGATCAAGTTTTAAAAGAAGAGCTTAAGAAAAAGCTCAAGGAAAAAGGAATTACACAAAAAAAGCTCGCCGAGCTTATGGGGCTTACTCAAGGTAATATCTCCCGAGCGTTGGCACCTTACACGCAAACTACTTTAACGATGTTTTGCGGTATGGCCGAAGCGGCAGACATTCAAATAAAGATAGAATAAGCCTGTCCTATAAACTTCCTCCCTCTCCTCCCATCTTGCTGCCATGCAAGGTGTACAACCCATAAAACTTAAAGAAGCGCTTAAAGCAATGGATGCCCGTGATGATTATGGGCAGCCAAAGGCCTTTCAAATTTCCTTCTATCCTGCTTCGCGGGATTTCAAGCATTTTAAGCGCATCCGATTACCCAAGGCGGTGCGCTGCGGTTTACCCCGCCAGCACCAACATTCTAAAACCCTTGTAGGTGTGCGTCCGCTGGTAGCCGACCAACACATCTACTCGGTGCCTATTCGCCTTATTACCGAGTTTAACGAAACCCCAGTAATCCCATGAGTGAATTGGTACCCATGGGCGAACAGCAATATGCCATGCTCTTTAACGATGCGGTTATGTTGCTCGCTTCCGCGCTCGATCCTAAACCGCGTCAACTTATTGATCCCGAAATCAAGGACAATAAGGAGATCAAAAATTGGGGCGACGATAATAATTACCCGCAATGGGTATTGGAGCAAATTGGTGATGTTACTCTAGTAGAACCCATCCTCGATTGGAAAGCCCGCGCCCTTTACAGTGGTGGTTTGGCTTATGGTCTTATTTCGGTAGACGAAAAAGGCGAAGAGCAATTTCAACGTATTATTGATTCTGAAATTGAGGACTGGATGGAAGCCACCGACCTCGATACTTATATCCGCGCGGCCAGTATTCAGTTCTATACTTTTTACAATGCTTTTGCGCAATTAACCCAAAGTCGCACGGGCGAATACATTACTTACCTCACCCCCTTGGATGCGGTAGATTGCCGCTATCAGCGCAAGGATAAGAAAGGCTTTATTAAAAAAGTATACATCTCCCCCGACTGGGAAAAGTACAATGACAAGGACAAGGAGACCCTGAAGCTCGATCGCTTCGATGCCATTCGCACCAATATGGAGGAGTGGAAAAAGATGGCCAATCACCAGTTCGTTTACGATCTTAATAGCCCCTCTCCCGGAAGGGCCTATTACCAAAAAGCGCCCTGGCATGTAATCCTCAGCACTTGGCTTCCTATAGCCCGCGCCGTGCCCGCTTTTAAGAAAGCCCTGCTTAAAAATCAGCTCACCATTAAGTACATAATTAAGGTCCCCGAATGGTGGTGGGAATGGAAGTATAAAGATTGGTTGGCCAAGTCGGAAGCCGATCGCTTAAAGCTGATTACTCTCGAGAAACAAGAATTTGAGAAATTCTTTAAGGGCGATCGTCAAGGCAATTCGATGATGTACACCCAACGCGACAGCACCCACGCGAAAACCTACAGCGAGTGGGAGGTGGTGGTGGTTGACGATAAGATGAAAACGGGAATGTACATTGAAGATTCACAGGAAGCCGATGCTCATATCTTTAAAAACATGGGGGTCGATTCTACCCTCTTTGGCAATGGAACCGGCAAAGATCGTTCGGGTGCAGGCAGCGGAAGCGATAAGCGCGTGGCTTGGAATAATTACATAATGATGACCAAGCCTCACCAAGATATTATTCTAAAACCCTTACAGCTCGTGAGCCGCTGGAACGGTTGGCAGAAAAGATTGGGCGGCACAAGCAAACGCCTGGTCTTTTGGATGAAGAACTATCAAATTGCTCGCTTAGACAGTGGTTCGGAAACGGAAAAAAGCAGCCCTAAAAACGAAGCGAGCTCATGAAGATCCTAATTAATACCGAAGAAGAGCTAAAGCAATTTACGGGTGTAAGTATGGCTTTAAGCATTGATAGCCTCACCCCGCATTTGGCTTTCTCTTGGGCCGAAGATCAGCTAATTGCTATTCTGGGCCCAGAACTTTATGAAAGCCTACTTAATGCTTACGCAGATGCCACTTTAGAGCAAGTTGCCAATGCGAAATTAAAAGTGCTACTTCCTTATGCACAAAAGCCTTTGGCCGCTTTAGCGGTTTACTCTTTTATGCAAGAGGGTGGGGTAATGATCAGCGACCAGGGCATTACCGCCGACCGCGATCGCAGCGCCTTTCAGTGGCAACAGGTTAAAGCAGAAAAGCATTATCTAGAAAATGCCTACCGCGCTTTAGATCGGCTTATTACTTTTTTACTTGCTAATAAAGGTGATTACCCGACTTGGACCGATACGGCCTACCATTTCAGTCAGGGAAGTTTACTGATCCCCAGCCCGGCCCTATTTAATGAGCATATCAATATCCGCAGCAGCTACCGCACTTTTGTGGCTTTAATACCCCATCTACGCCAAGTGCAGGAAAGGCAAATTGCTTCCCTTTTGGGAGATGCTTTTTTAGCGGATGTTCTCGCTAAAATTGAGGACGAGAAATACAAAGACCTATTAAAATACCTCAGGCCCGCCCTTGCTTTTTTAAGCATGGCCGAAGCCATTGAAGTGATACATATTGAACTAACTGGCGACGGTGCCCTTCTGTATAGCTTACGCACGAATGTGGGTAATATACAAGAACAGCACGCACCAGCAAGCAGCGAATTGGCCCGCTCCGCGTTAAGGTACCAGGAGCGTGGCCGCAGCTGGCTTCAAGATTTACGCGCGCATTTAAACGCCAATGCCAGCGCCGAGAAATACCCCTTGTATTTCTCTAGCGATCAGTACGAAGATCCTGCTTTGCAAGGGCAATCCTACCAACAAGACTTTAACAGCAATTTATTTAATGGCTTATGACCAAGCGCGCCACGCCTAAGAAATCTCTTTTAAAACGGCTGATCCTTTTCCTTAGCTTTCCCCTGCGGCGCTATATTCAATATCGCTTCCGTATAGCTATAGAAAAGGATATTCGCCTGGAGGAAATCTACCTCCAAAAGCGCAAGCCCCACTGGAGCCAAAGGCAAGTAAAAAAACGCGCCCGCCAGAAGTACGCCCAGGAATTAAAAAAGATCGGGGTGATATGAGTGCTATTTGAAGAAAATTTTATTGTTAGTTTTGCAACAATGGCAAACAATAGACCAAAACAACAAAATCGAAAAATAGTCCATGAGTCAAACTTTTGGGGCATGGTGGAAAACGTTTTGATTCAGTCAATCAATAAAGGTCAATTGCCTCTAGCAGGACTTATCCTAATAATCATGTTTATTATACTGAGGCTCCCAGAAGAAAAAGTGTATGACTTGGTCAAACAATTATTTAACCTTGCAACCGTTTATAAGGTAGGTGGTTGGATATTCTTTGGAATTAGTATATTTGGTTGGATATTTTCGGCAAAGTCAATGAGAAGACGTCACACCTTGGAAATTCGACGACTTTCAAACGAGCGAACCAAACTGCAGGAGAAATTGTTAAACAAGAACTTACCTTCATCCAATTAGTATGGTATCAATATTATTTTTCATAGCAACTTTTTTAAGCCTAGTCCATCTTTTATTGGAAAGTGCAATCCTACCTAGCGAAAGACTAAAGCTTCGATATAGCTTATTTGAGTTGAGGGATGAATTAAGATGGAAGGCTATAAATGAACCTGGTTCCATATCAGCAGAAGAATATAAAGTACTTAGTGATAAAATTAATGGAACCATCAGTAATATGGGATACATCGTGCCATCCACCTTGTTTAAAGTCCATACGGCTTATGACTCAGATGAAAATTTCAAAAAAGTTGTTGATACAAGAAAGTCCTTAATTGAGAATAGTCAAAGTGACTTTGTAAAGAGTATTGACGCAAAAGCTGGAGCATTAACGCTTGTTGCCTTAGGTATAAATTCTGGCGGGTGGCTGATTGTGATTTTACCTTTCTTTCTACTCTATAAAATTGTTGTTCGTATAACCTCTTATGCTCTTAATGTAAAGAATTGGTTCCTCAGTAAGGTTAAAATTGACGAACTAGCACTTGCGCCAAAAAATATTATGAAATCTATCATCCCGGATTATAGCGCTGCTCAGCTTGACTACTAAAAGCAACATCTAGAACTATATAAAACGAAAAAGCCCGATCATTTGACCGGGCTTTTCTTTTATTATCTCCTAGCATCTACCGTAAGGGAGACCATTAGATTAATGATAGTTGCCATAGTACGGGGCACTTCCCCCTCTTCGGCTTCCAAATCTGGGGAAGAGAGCGCATAGTCTACCAATAAAGTAGTGCACTGCTGTAAAGCCTCTCTATCTTGCAAAGCGGCCAAATGATTGAGCGTGTTGCTAGAAGGGTCTAAATCTAAAAGATTGGCTAAAATTTCCGCCTTATCGCCATCGGGTTGTTGGCTTTGGGTGTAATAGCGCATGAAGCACTCTAAAGCATAATCGCTAGGCGGTTTGTAATTGGCTTCGGCCTGCTTTACCACCTTTCGAATTTGCTGCTCTAATTCTGTGGCGCTTAGAGCGGATGCACCTTTTCTTGTTTTTTTCTTCTCGTCTAACATTGATCGAATAGAATAAAATTAATAATGGTCCAGGGTGTGTTAGACGAGCCCGGCGAACCGAGATTTCGCGGATAGTATTGGATATTTCTATCCCACCCTGGATTTATTGTAAGTGCGAAATTTTTTTGGAGTCTTCGCGGGCTCGCCTAACCATACAAAACTACAATAGAGACCCTATAAGTTGTTAAGCGCTAAAATCTTGTTTAGCAAATTTATTGTGCGTTTTAATCTTATAAATAGCATATTTGTGCCATATTTGCACAGCTAAGGCGTCCAAGCACAATATTTCTGAAAAGCCCCTTCTTAAAGTCTCACTGGCGTCTGGCACTAGAAGGGGCTTTTTTTATGCCTAAAAACATGGAAAAACAATTTGATTATAACCAGTTACCTGTTAGAACGCTAACCGACGAAAATGAAGAGACTTGGTTTGCGGGTATTGACATCTGTACTATTCTTGAATACCAAAATCCGGTTGATGTAATTAAGAAGAATTTAGAAGATGACGAGAAAAAGCTGACCTATCTCACAGCTAGGTCAGGTCAGAAAAGAAAGACCTGGATTATAAATGAGTTTGGTTTGTACTCACTTATTCTAAGTAGCACAAAACCAGAAGCTAAAGCCTTTAAAAGATGGATTACACACGAAGTACTGCCTTCGATAAGAAAAGCTGGAAAATACACAACCGAGCAAGAGCTAAAATATGACGTGGCATTGCAAGTTTTAGCCACCAAAATAAATTCACTTAAAAGTGAAAAAGAAGAACACCAACGAAAAGCCAATGACTTGAGAAAAACCATTGAAGACAAAACTATAGAAATGATTAACCTTATAAAATCTGATCGAAGCCAGCTGCAAATCGATTTTATTTAGTTTCTAGCTTCAACTGAGATACCACCAAGATGGCAACGATGTTTGGAAAGGAAACCCGTGTATTTTTAATTCTAAACACGCAAAAGCATTTATTCAGGTGGCTGAACGCCCCCCAAATGGGGGGCGTTCCAAAATAAAAATGGTGAGCAACTAATTGATAAAAGAGGCCCAATGCCGAATAAGAAAAAGCCTAAAGTAACAAGCCCTCAAGCTCTAGACCGCTGGAACGGAAATCCCCCAAAGGAATGCATTGGTAAATGCGCCATTGGGGGACCTGTTTTTTATAGTTGTTTGAGTTGTGGGTGGAGGGAGGATTAAGCAGGACTTCCCTTGATACCTGTTTACTTCATTGAGGGTTCCGGCCACTAGTTGCCTTTTGAACTATGTTGGTTTGTTTATCAGTAACCATTGTTACATTGATATCCGAATAGTAAACCACCCATTTTTTATTGTTAGTTCCTTCTAAAGTCTCAGGCGATTTACGACTATAATTATACGCAACATCAAAAACATCCATTCCGATAAGGGTTGAAACATCGTAATCCTCCCCATTGGCTGCTGTAAAATGATCAGAAGAACAGCCCAAAGCGGAAATTAGTATGAGAATATAAATAAGCTTTTTCATCGGTTGTATTTATAGTTTAAAAATAATAGCATTAAATATTTGGCTTTTATGCCAAGCGCAATATAAAGAATATCCTGTCCTATAAGCCCCTCGCTTCCCCTCCTATCTTGCCCCGATGAATACACTCCGTATCCCCTACCGTGGCAAGGTTTACCATTTTCAGTTTGCTTCTACTTGGGATGAGCTAAAGCCCAAAACCTTGCATAAACTGCTACCCTTAATCGCAGAAGCGCAAGCAGTTTTCCGTATTTACCAAGAAGACAACTATAAGGAAGCTGCCGATTTAAGACTGCAGGAACTGCGTATTAAAATAGTATGGTTGCTTTTAGATTTGCCTTGGTATGCCTTTTTTAAAAAGCGAGCTTTCTTGTCTTTATTCGCTGATGAGCTGAGCGATATTTTAGATTCTTGTGATTTTCTGCTAGAACAGCCCCAGCGCAATATGCCGCCTTTTGCGGAGATTAAAGTCGGTCGGCTGCGCTTAATTCCTCCTGGGGATGCTTTGCAATATCTTTCGGCGGAGGAGTTTCACTTTTTAGGTGAACACCTAAAAAAGCTGAGCGAATTAAAGAACAGTACCGCCAGCCAAAAGCAAAAGATCTTAGAGCGAGTAGCCTTGCAAAACGAAATTGCCTATGCGCTCTATCGCCCGAAAGGCAAGCAGCCCGCGCAGCGCAAAGACCAAGAAGAGTTTAGCGGCGATGAACGCATTCGCTTTAATCGCCACAACTGGGAAATTAAAGCCCGCATTTTTCAAGATGTGGCCCCTTGGAAAAAGGAGCTCATCGTTTGGTGGTACAGTCAGTTACTGCTGCGCATACAAGCCAGTCACCCGCTCATCTTTACCAAAAAAGCCGAAAGCCAAGCTAACCGCTACGGCTGGCTGCCCGTCTTCCGTCAGTTGGCTAAAAACCCCTTACAAACCGAAAAGATTGGTTCGCTCAAATTAAGCTATCTGCTTTATGAGCTCAACCAATTAATAGAAGAGTCGGACCGCTTAAAATCTCGCTATGCAAAATCTTAATGCCTACTTCCAATACTTGGAAAACATTGCCCGCGATCATAAGTCCATACTTCACCAAGAAACCGAAGAGCATTTCTTTAGAACCGATATTGAGGAACTCGACAATGCCCTACGCAGTAAAATTCATTTCCCCGCCATTGCGGCCATGAATCCCTTTATTGATGGCGATGCACAGGCTTTAAGCAACACCCGTATTACTTGGCGTGGATCCTTTCTTTTACTAGACCGCGTAAAAGACAAAGGTGACTTCGCCGAACGCAATAGCAAAGAAGCTGCCCTGGTGGCCATCGCCAAAGACATCATTCAAAAGAACATCAACGACCGCCGCAATTTCACTTTACCAGGACTAGATATTAGTGCCTTTAAAATGGAGCTGGTCCCCGAACGCTATGTTCCCCTTTGTGGTGTACTGGTCAGCTTTAGCTATAATGAAGGCCTGGGACAATTTGATGCGAGCCGCTGGAATAACAACCCCATTTATCAGCCATGAAGACTTTCACGGAATCTGAAATAAAGGCTTTAAATAAGGTCGTTACCAATTGGGCACGCAACACTACGCGCCGTTTAAAAAACCGTGCGCCGGGTAAGCTTGGCCAGCATCTTACTAATAGCAATCGCTACAGCTTTGGCATGATTGAAGCCGCAGGCTTTCGTTTTCGCCGCTATGGTGTCTTTTACGAAATGGGAGTATTTAACCGACTCACTAAAAGGGAAGCCATCGCTAAAGGCAAGCTTAAGCCTCAGCCTTGGTTTAATCCCATTATGCGCGAAGATCTGCCCAAGCTATTGAGCAAACTGCAGGATCAGTTTAGCGATATGGTAGAAACTAATTCCCAACTGGAAATTAAAAACAGCCAAGCATGAGTGATAGCGTTAAGAACATTCGTGCGAATGTCTATCTCAACGATAAGACAGCCGGCAAAACCCTCAGGCAGTTAAACAGCGAAAGTCGCAAGCTCCGTAATCAGCTGCAGCACCTACCGCGCGACAGTAAACGCTTTGCCGATGCTTCGCGAGAATTCAGAAAGGTTAGGTCCGAACTCAACAAGACCAATAAAGAACTTTATGCGGTAGACAGTGGCCTGAGCCGTCTGGCTGATGGCGTAAACAAGTATTTCACCTTAGCCACGGCAGGCGTTGCCGCTCTCACTGGGGTAATCTTTACCATTAAAAATTACATTTCTAATTCAGGCGAGCTCTCAGATCTCCGTGCCGACGTTCAGAAAACTACCGAGCTTACCACCGATCAAATGAACGATCTGCAAAAGCAGTTCGATTCTATGAATACCCGCACCTCTCGCAAGGAGCTATTGGAACTTTCTGCCCAAGCGGGTAAACTAGGCGTGCGAGGCGTTGCAGATCTGGCCAGTTTTGTAGAGCAAGCCAATAAAATTAATGTGGCCCTCGGTGAAGATCTGGGAGCCGATGCCGTTCTGAAGATTGGTAAAATGGCCGATATCTTTCAAATAGATATGGAACGTATTGGTTCGGGTATTAACAAAGTAGCAGACAGCTCTAAAGCCAGTGCTCCTTATTTAACCGAATGGCTCAGTCGCCTAGGCGGTATTGCCAAGGCCACGGAAATTAGCGCCGGCGATGTTTTAGGTTATGGCGCGACGCTGGACGAATTGGGCCTTAAGGTAGAAATGAGCTCCACCGCCCTAAACGGGTTCTTTGCTGATTTCCTTAAAAACACCGAAAGCTTTGGCCGTGCTGCAGGCTTTGCCAATGGCGAACTAAGTAAGCTCATTGGTGAAAAGGGCACCAATGAAGGTTTTCTCACTTTCCTAGAAAGACTTAAAGAAGGTAGCAGCAGCAGTCAAGACTTCATGCGCAAGTTGGAAGCCGTCGGCATTACGGGCGACCGCGGTTCGCAGGTATTTTTAGCTTTAAGTCAGAACCTCGAAAAAGTACGCGAAAGGCAATCTTTGGCGAATGAGGAAATTGCTACGGGAAATAGTATTACGGATGAATACAATCGTAAGAATGAAACCCTGCAGGCCAATCTTTTAAAGATCGGTCGCTATTTAAGAGCCAAGTTTATAAATAGCAGTGCGCTCAAGTTTATGGAGGACATGGCCGAAGCAGCGGCTAAATATGTGCGTGTTCCTCTGAGTAAGCAAATTGCGGAAGAGCGCTTGGAGATGCGTAAGCTTCAGTTAAAACTGCAAGATGTTCGCCTGGAGCACAGCGAAAGAATCAAGATCATCGATACCCTTAAAGAACGCTATCCTGGTTATTTAGGCTTTATCGATTCAGAGACCATCAGCAATGAAAAATTAAATGAAGCCTTAAAAAAGGTAAACGAGCAGCTTAATAATCGTCGTGTTTTACAAGAACAGCAGGAAGAAGTAGACGCCGCTCAGGAAGGAAAAGACCGTGCTAAACTTAAAAGTGAAGAGCTTTTGGATCGTGTCCGCCTGCAGCTGGCCAAGGTGGCCGATGAAAAAGGGGTAGATACTTCTAAAATGAATTTGAGCGACCCGCGGCAGGTGATTCACCAAGCGCGGATCCTCTTTGCGCAATACGGTGATGAGATTGACGAGCTGTGGTCTGGCGCTCATAAACTCGGACAATTGGCAGGCGAATACTCTTCGCATCAAAAGGTGATCTATGCCTGGGAGCAGCAATTAAATGAAGCTTTAGCCGAGCGCGAACGCCGCATGAAAATATTAGGAGTTACGTTAGAAGAAACCGAGAAGAAATTAGCCACTGGAGGAAAAACCGAACTCGAACAAAAGGGAGCAGCTTTGGCGCAGCGCTTGGGAGCCGATGCCAATGCTTTGCTTTTAGAGTACTACCGCTCCGATTACGAAAACTTTAAAAGCTTCGAAACCGAAAAGCTGAAAGCTGCTGGTCTTTATGTAGATGAAAAAAACAAGCTGCTTGATGACGAGATAGTCAACCAAACCGATGAACAGCAAAAAGCCCAGGAGCGAATTAACCAGTTCTTAGCGCAATACAATCAAGATGAAGTTGCTCAGGTAAAAGCCAAGTTTGAACAAATGCTAGCTTTAGCCGAAAAACATGGCTTAGATCGTCGCGCATTAGAAGCTGCTCTTAATGAAGAGCTGAAGCAATTGAATTTAGAAAAGGCTCAACAAGATTATGAAGAGGAACAAAACCGCCTAAAATCACTTGCCGAAAGTTCGCTACAGCAAATGTGGGAGTATGAGCAATCCCAAATTTTAGAGCAGGCTGCCATCGAAGAGCTCAGTCAAGAAGCCCTTAACGAAAGGCTTTACAATGCCGAGATCGCTCATTTAGAGCGCATGCTCGACGCACGTAAAACTCTGGGCGAAGAAACGATTGAACTCGAAAAGAAAATTGCCGAAATGCGCGCTAGCCTTAGCGAGCGCAAACTTAGCGCGGATGAGAAGGAACGCGAAAGCATCACTAAATCTATGTTCT
>CAXBOS010000017.1:0-72399 GCA_963977415.1 uncultured Schleiferiaceae bacterium
ATTTGCTTTCATTGTTTTCCTCTTTTAGAGGTCAACCTATATCAGGGACGCACAAAATACTAACTACTAACTACTTAATACTAAGTACTAAATACCAATCAATTACGAATCCTAATTACAGCACCATCAAAAGTGCACCGATATTCCATTAAGCTGGTAACGGCATCTGTTGAAGGAGATCCATCGAAGAGAAGGTATTTTTCGCCGCCGCAGGCACATTCGGCGAAAGTATTATCGTCACTAATTTCTAAAACCGAACAATCTTGCGCATAATGTGTGGGGCAAGCGCGGTCAAAAGCGCCAAAATCGTTTAAATCATTATTATTAAAGCGGCGGTAGATTAATAAACCGCGGTAACCGCCACTATGGGTTATGGCGCCACCAATATTTAAAAGGTCGAGACTAGAAGGGTTATTGAGATATATGTATTCATCGAAAGACACGATAGGGAAATCACGGTCATTATTTTTTGTGCATCCTGAGGCAACCAAAAATAAGGTGAGAGTCCATAAGAGTAATAAGTGTCTTTTCATAGTGCAAAATTGCTTAATTAGACTTAAAACTGCGCTTTTTGGGAAAAATTTTAGGCAGAATAAAGCAAATCTTAAATTTATGTTAACACTTAGAGGTTCATTATCAATAATTTATTAATAAACCTAAGATTTCTAGCAATTTAGGCATTGCTGCCTAGGGCTATTTTATGTTATATTTACGGCCTTTTAAAATTCAGGAGAGATCTTAATAACCGAATAATTAGTATGGGAAAGAAACTACTCTTACTGCTTTTCACCACTTTAGCTTCAGTTGCGATAGCGCAACAACGCCCCGGATCACTCCGCGGGACCGTTACGGATAAGAAGACAGGCGAAACAGTACCTTTTGCAAACGTTGTAATTAAAGACGCCTCTGGCGCTGTGTTAACTGGTGGTACTACCGATTTCGACGGTCAGTACAACATTAATCCAATCACCCCTGGGTCTTACTTGGTAGAAATATCCTTTACGGGTTACGCAACCTATAAGATCAACGGAGTTGAAATTTCACCAAGCTCCATTACTAAGCAGGATGTTAAATTGAGTGAGGAGAGTGAGATGCTTGGAGAGGTAGTTATTACCTACGAACCTTTGCTTATTGATCCTAACAAAACTTCTAAGGTAACTACCCAAGAAGATATTGCTAATATGGCTGTGCGTGATATTACCTCCGTTGCTGGTCAGGCGGCGGGTGTAACCCAGGATGCGAACGGTAACGTTAACATTCGTGGTTCGCGTGGAGAAGGAACCGTTTATTTTATTGATGGGGTTAAAATGCGTGGTAGTGTAAACATTCCGCAGGCGGCCATCGCTCAAACTGAGGTTATTACTGGTGGTTTACCCGCCCAATATGGTGATGCGATAGGTGGTGTAATTAACACCACTACTCGTGGGCCTTCAGGCGAATGGTTTGGAAGTGCGGAAGTTTTAACTTCATTGCCCTTCAAATATTTAACTCGCAGTGATGGTAGTCCAATTTTGGATGGCCAAAACTCTAACCTTGCTGCCTTTACTTTAGGTGGTCCCATCTATAAAAATAGTAAAGGACAATCTATTGTTGGTTTCTTATTTAGTTCCGAGTTTTTATATACCGAAGAGCCAAGACCTGTGCCCGCTGGTATTCCTTACATTAAGCTAGATGACGATGTTTTAAGCTCTATTCAGCAAAGACCAATTTTAGTGGATCCTAATGGAGCTGCTATCAACCTTGCTTCTGAATATGTTACTGAGGATGACTTAAGTAATATCTGGCAGAGACCAAATTCGTTTTCAAACGATGTTCGTTTGACAGGTAACGTGCAAATCAAAACTTCTCGTAATACTAATGTAACTGTTGGTGGACGTTTAGTTTACTCTAATGATCGTGCAGCAAGCTACGGCAGTCATATTTTCAATTATGAAAATAATATGAATACCATAAACTCCGACTGGCAAGCTTACGTTCGTTTCCAACAAACCTTTGATAACGATACTTCTGCTAACGCTCTTATCAAAAATGCATACTATAATATTCAGATAGATTACACTCGTGATTTTAATGAGACCTCAGATGCAGTTCACGGTAAGAACTTTTTTAACTACGGTTATACTGGTAAATACGACGTACTTACTCGTCCAGCTTATGTGCAAGGAATAGATACTACCTTAGGTTTCGGAGGCGCTTTATTTGTTGGTGATTTTGATACTCGCGTAGTGTACACTCCTGGTAATGTGAATCCTAATCGTGATAACTATATTAAAGAATTCTTCAATATAGCAGCTTCAAACCCAGGTATTAACGCTCGTACTCTAGATGAAATTTTAGGATATGGTATGCCAATTAATGGTTTCAATCCTCGTAGTGTATTTGGTTTATGGACCAATACCGGTACTCAGCAAGGTGGTTACAACGTTAGTCGTAACAGCCAGTTCAGGGTAACCGCTTCTACTAACTTTGATATTGGCGATCACTCCCTTATTGCTGGTTTCGAATACGAGCAACGTATCGACCGTGCTTACGGTTTAGCAGCACAAGGTCTTTGGACTAGAATGCGTTTACTGCAAAACCAACCTAATTCTCAGTTAGATTTGGCTAATCCAATTCCTGTTTATGATGGCTTTGGTAACTTCCAAGATACCATCAATTATAATTATGCTTATAACGCTCAAGATGCTAGTCAATTCTCAGAAAGAGTTAGAACTGCCTTAGGTTTAGATCCTTACGGAGTAGAGCAAATCAATATTGATAACTTAGATCCTTCTATGTTCTCTTTAGATATGTTCTCAGCCGATGAGTTGGTTAACCCGAATGGTGCCTCTAGTGTTAGTTACTTTGGTTATGATTATACTGGAGAAATTAGTACTGATAATTCTTCTATTGCTGACTTTTTCCAAGCCCGTGATGATCAAGGTAGATACTTACGCCCTGTAGCTGCGTTTCAGCCAATTTATATTGCAGGTTATGTGCAAGATCAATTTGCCTTCCGTGACCTTACTTTTAACGTAGGTGTTAGGGTTGACCGTTTTGATCTTAACCAAAGCGTACTAAGAGATCCGTATATCTTATATCCTTATTATACTGTTGGTGATCTTTCTGGATCTCCCCTTTCGGAAGATGCGGTTGCTAATATTCCAGCAGGTATTGGACAAGATTACGCGGTTTATGTAAGTGGCTTCGATTATGGTACTGCGTCAATCGTAGGTTACCGTAATGGTGATCAATTTTATAACGCAGGTGGTGAGCCTATTACCGACCCAGGTATTCTTTCGGATGCAGCGGGTGGTGGTATTAAGCCATTCTTAGTAACCCCTCCGGGAGAAGAGTCTACTGTAGGTAGTGACATTCCAGCTGAATCGTTTGTTGATTACGAGCCACAAACTGTAATTATGCCTCGTGTAGCTTTCAACTTCCCAATTACGGATGAGGCAATCTTTATTGCGCATTACGATGTATTGGCACAGCGTCCTACTACTGGATTCTCGCGCTTAGATCCATTTGATTATTTGAACCTTACTAACCTTAGAAATGGTGGTATTTTAAATAATCCAAATCTTTTACCACAGAAGACTACGGAATACGAATTAGCATTTAAGCAAGCTCTTTCTAGAAAATCGGCTCTTAAAATTGCAGCCTTCTACCGTGAGCTAAGAGATTTATTACAAGCGGTGAACTATCCAGAAGCTTATCCTATTACTTATATAGCCTATGGTAACCGTGATTTTGGTACGGTAAAAGGTTTTCAGTTGGAATACGAAATGCGTCGTACTAATAATATTAAAATTGATGCAAACTATACCTTACAGTTTGCTAATGGTACTGGTTCTAGTGCAACTACTGGAGCTAACTTAGCCAGAGCGGGTGCGGCTTCATTAAGAACTTTATTGCCATTTGATTACGATAACCGTCACCAAATCTTAGTTCGCTTGGATTGGAGGTATGGTAGAGGAACTCAATACAATGGTCCGAAGATTAATGGAAAAAATATTCTTGAAAACTTTGGTGTTAACGTAACTACTAGTGCATTATCGGGTCGCCCTTATACTCGCCGCGATCGTGCCTATGCCGTTACTGCTGCTGCCTCTTCAAGTGCACAAACGGAAGGACAGATTAATGGTGCTCGCCTGCCTTGGCAAGTAACATTTGATGTTAGAATGAACAAAAGCTTTATGTTAGACGCTCGTGGTCGTAAGAGCATCGACGTTTACATTCAGGTTTTAAATGCTCTGAACACTTTGAACGTTGTTAACGTTTATCCTTACACTGGAAGTCCTGATGACGATGGTTTCTTAGCCTCTCAAGCAGGTCAAGCCCAAACACAAGGTCAAGTAAGCGAGCAAGCTTATATAGATCTATATAATCGTGCAATGGTTAGTCCATTTAATGTATCTCTGCCGCGTCGCTTCCGTTTGGGAGTTGCGTATAATTTTTAAACTTAAAGAAGTAACTGCATGAAATTCAGAAACTTTTTAGCATACTCTTTAGTGTTAAGCTTGGGCCTTGGAGGCTTAAGTGCTAAAGATAAGCCTAACGCGAATAATAATAAGAAATCAGCACTCCAGGCGCTTTCGGAAGGTTGCGCTCCTGCTACGGCCCAAACTGACTTAAATATAAATAATGTCAGAGCTCGTATTCTCGGTGGTGGTGATATGTGGTGGGATTTAAATGATGCCCAGTACGAAGTGCCTAAAGGAAGTAATAAGCATTCAATGTTTGCTGGGGCTTTATGGCTTGGTGGCTATGACGATGCAGACCAACTTAAGCTTGCCGCGATGACTTACCGTCAAGATGGGGTTGATTACTGGCCTGGACCACTAGATAATAATGCTTCTATTTCAGAAGAAACTTGTCAAGAATATGACCAACATTGGACGGTATACCGTTCTGAAGTTGAAACTCATAAAGCGTGGATTGACTGTAAAGAAGATCCAACTTGTGATCCAGAAGATCGTTTCCCAGGATACGCGGGTAATATTCCACAGAGTATTATAGAATGGCCAGGTAATGGTATCAATGGTAGCTTACCTTATAAATTAGCTCCTTACGGAGAGTCTGATACCAATGGTATTCCGGGTTTCTATGAGTACGAATGGGATTACCCAGGCTATGATTTCACTCGCGAGGCTGATTGCCAAGACAAAGATGTAGATTTACTATATGGTGATCAAACCATTTGGTGGGTTTATAATGATAAAGGAAATATTCACACGGAAACTAATGCCGCGGCCTTAGGATTCGAAATTCGCGCACAAGCTTTTGCTTTTACAGCAAATGATGAGGTTAATAACATGACCTTCAATAACTATCGTATTATTAACCGTTCTACTTTCCGTTTAAGAGATACTTACTTCGGTACTTGGTTTGATGCGGATTTAGGAAACCCTTATGATGACATTATCGGTTCGGATATTGCTCGTGGTTTAGGATATGTTTATAATGGTGATAGTGACGATGAAGGTGCTTTAGGTTATGGCGCAAATCCTCCTGCCGTTGGTTTTGACTTTTTCCAGGGTCCTTTTGCCGATTATTTTGATGGTATCGACAATGATCGTGACGGTTGTGTGGATGGAGTTCGTATCGATGGTATTTGTGTTGGAGAAGATGAAACTTTAGGTATTAATGAGCGTATCATTATGTCTGGTTTCATGTATTACAATAACAGTTCAAACTTTAATGGCCCAGCAGGAACCACTGATCCAAATACAGCACAAGAGTTTTATAATCTTTTGAATAGTATTTGGAAGGATGGTCGTCCCCTAGTTATTGAAAATCCATCTGGTAAGGGTAACACCGCGAACGGTGATGGCTACAATACTAATGATCCGTCTCTAGTGCAAACTCGTTTTGCATATCCAGGAAACTCTTTTGATACCACTTTTGCATATGAGCCAACTGGGGATCAAAACTGGTTTGAGTCACCCAATAATCAAGCAGATAAGCGTGGGCTTCACTGTGCTGGTCCTTTCTCTCTTGCTCCAGGTGCACTGAACTTTATTACTACTGGTGCGGTTTGGGCAAGAAACTTTTCTAGCCAAGATTTATTTGCCTCAGTAAATGATGTAATTGTGGCTGACGATAAAGCGCAGCAATTATTTGATAACTGTTTTCAGGTACTTGATGGTCCTAATGCACCGAATGTTGAAATCGTAGAATTAGATCGCGAGTTGATCATTAATTTCATCGATCCATTTAATGATGCGACCATTGGTTATGTTCAAAAAGATCCAAGAATTCCTGGTGATCCTAACTGGACTGCAACTCAAATTGATAGTGCGGAAAGAGCAGATTATTTCAATTACTTGTTTGAAGGATTCCAAGTTTTTCAAGTCGCTAACGCTGATGTTGGTGTAGATGAATTATATGATGTATCCCAGTCACGTTTAATTGCTCAGTCTGATTTGAAAAATGGCGTTGCGCAGCTAGTAAACTACTTTGAATCTCCAGATCTATTGGGTAATCCTTTATTACCACAGGATATGACCTTAGTGGCAGAAGACAATGGAATTAAATTGAGCTACCGTGTTCTTGAAGATGCATTTGCAGAAGGAGACCGTGGACTAGTGAATCATAAAGAATACTATTTCTATGTTTTGGCTTATGCGCAAAATGATTACAAGACCTTTGTTCCAGGGGTAAGCGGTGACAACTCTAACGCTCAAAAAACGCCCTACTTAGCAGGTCGCAGAAATATCGGACAGAATTCGAAACCTTACTTAGGGATTCCTAGTAAAGTGGAAAGCCGTAATAATGGTACTACCTTGAATTCTTCTTGGGGTGATTTAGTGCAAATTACTCGAGTGGCTGGAAAAGGAAATGGAAGTTCCTACTTACGGGTAAGCAGCGAAACAGAAGAAGCAATTTTGGCAGCTGGCTCATCACAAAGAGTGACCTATAATGCTGGCTCTGCTCCAGTTGAAATTAAAGTGGTTGACCCTTATTTAATAGGTGATGGTACGTATCAATTACGCTTTACTGATCTAAATACGACTCGTTCTTGGGAACTTGTTAATGTAGAATCAGGAGTGATAGTTGCAGTGAGCGAGCAGGGTATTGATTATACGGCGGAGCAAATTATCGTAAGTAGTGAAACCAACCAATCGCTTGGTTTTAGTATCGCAATTAATGATGCGATAGCGCCAGGCTTAGAGCGTGAAGGTTCAACTAACAATGGTGTTATTGGTGGGGCAATCGTATATGAAGATCCAACCAAACCTTGGTTATCTGGCATACCCGATTCTGACGCGAATAATCCAACAAACTGGATTCTAGCGGGAGCTAATGATATTCAAGATGATGAAAACCTACCAGCTTTCTACTATAATGATTATACAGCTGGTGATAATAATGTTGATCCTTTTGGTGAATTTGAGAAAGTTTTAGGTGGTACTTGGGCGCCTGTTTCCTTAGCTAGTAATGTACCTTTCGCTGGAACTCCTGCTAATGCAAGTACGCCTAGTCCAGGTTACCCTTTACGTGATGGTAATAACTTTAGCGTAATGTATCCAATAGAAGATTTACCCAATATCGATGTGGTTATTTCGCCTGATCCTTCTAAATGGTCTCGTGTTCCTGTTTTAGAAATGGGAAATTACCCAGAAGCTAACGAAGGTGGCGTAGCGCCTTTCCGTCTTCGCTCGGATGCCAGTTTGAATAAAGTTGGAAATCAATTGGTAGAAGACGCTAGCAGTACAGGTTGGAGTTTCTTTCCAGGTTATGCATATAACGTAGAGACAGGCACTCGATTAAACCTAGTTATTGCCGAAAACTCTTGGTTAAAGAGCGAGAATGGTGATGATATGCTTTGGAACCCTACCGCCAACTTAACTCAGAAGTTAGGATCTTATGCAGCTGGTGGAATGCATGTATTATATGTTTTAGCGGATTCAGCGGTTATAGACAATCAAATGCTTGACCTTTCTTATCAAGGTGATGCAATTGAGGATCACCCACTTAAGAGTGCTATGGAAAACATGAACCGTGCTATTATTCGTTCAAGTGTTTGGGGAGCCATGACTTGGTGTACGATTGGTTTACTTTCTAGTAATGAGTATGCCTTCGATACTTACGATCAGATACCTACTGAAGTTAAGGTTGAAGTGAGAGTACAAAGTCCTTTCGCTCAGTCTGCGGATTCTGAGAATGACGGTAATCCTTTATATGAGTTCTCTATGGATGGATTTCAATCTATCACTAATGATCTGTCAGTTGCAAATTCAGCTTTGGATCAAATTAGAGTGGTTCCTAACCCTTATTATGGTTCTTCAGGTTACGAAGATGGTCAGTTAGATAATATCGTTAAGATTACTAATCTTCCTCCTCGTTGTGAGATCAACATCTTTATGCCAAATGGTACTTTAGTAAGAACCATTAATAAAGATAACTCCTTAACTTTCACGGAGTGGGATCTAAAGAACGAGTTTAATGTACCTATCGCAAGTGGAATTTACTTGTTACATATCGATGCAGGTGCTGCAGGGCAAAAGGTAATTAAATGGATGGGAAGCTTACGACCTGTTGACCTTAACGCATTTTAAGAACGAATTAACGTGATCAAACACATGAGATACCTTAATAAAATTGCAATTACTGCTTGCTTATTAGCCGCTGGCTTGAGCGTAGAAGCAGGCAACCCGCAACGTGCTGGTTCAGCCGGTGCCCCTGAGCTATTGATAAACCCATGGGCTAGAGCTTCTGGCTGGGGTGGGGTAAACATAGCTGGTGTTACTGGTGTAGAAGCCACTTTTATCAATATCGCTGGTATTGCCTCAACTGAGGGTACTGAGGTGACATTTAGCAATACCCAGTGGTTAGTAGGTGGGAACATTAATGTAAACGCTGCAGGTTTTAATCAGGCAGTTGGTTCAAATGGTGTTCTTTCGGCAAACTTTGTTTCTTTCGATTACGGAAGTTGGGAAAGAACTACAATTAATAACCCTGATGGGGGTATTGGTGAAATCAGCCCATCTACTGCTATAATCGGTTTAGGATATGCGCAACGTTTCATTAAATCTATTCGTGGTGGTGTTAATTTAAAGATTTACACCACGAGTATGGTAGATATGACCGTTACCTCTGCAAGTGTAGATGCTGGTGTACAGTATGTTACTGGTAAAAGAGAGCAGGTGAAATTTGGGATTACTCTTCGGAACATTGGCCCAGCTGCTAGTTACGATGGGGAAGGACAATCGGTTACTTTAGTGGTACCTAATGGCGGATACGCCCAAGAATACAGCGAAAGAAGCGAGACCTTTGAGTTACCTACAACTTTATCTATCGGTGGTAGTTATGATTTCGAATTCGAGGAGCAAAGATTAACAGTTGCTGGTGCTTTCCAGTCTAACTCTTTTGAAAAAGATCTTTATACCGCCGGAGTAGAGTATTCCTTCAAAGAATTGCTAAGCCTGAGAGCAGGTTATAGCTTCTGGGATAATCGTGATTACGAGGTTACTACTACAGTATTTACTGGTTTTAGTGCCGGCGTGTCTTTGGATTTAGCGATGAGCAAAAACAATGACAATAAATTTGGCCTAGACTACTCTTATCGTAGTACTTCCTTCTTTGATGGAGTGCATAGTATTGGGGTTTCAATATCGTTATAGTCTCTTATTTCGAAGTCAATATTTTATATATTCGCAAAAGGAAAAGACCTCTCGGAGGTCTTTTTTTTGTTCGCTAAAATTTAAACAAAATGGCAATAAATTATTACAGTCCTGAAGGTCTTGAAAAACTTAAAAAGGAGCTAGAACATATGAAGTCGGTGGAACGTCCCCGCATTTCGAATCAAATTGCAGAGGCACGCGACAAAGGCGATCTTTCAGAAAACGCTGAGTATGATGCGGCGAAAGAAGCCCAAGGCCTTTTGGAAATGAAAATTGCTAAACTCGAAGACAGTTTGTCTAATGCTCGCTTATTGGATAGTTCTAAGGTAGATACTTCTAAAGTAATGGTCTTGTCTAAGGTGGTTATTAAAAACACCAAGAATGGTGCGCAAATGACCTATCGTTTAGTAAGCGAGAATGAAGCTGATCTTAAAGCAGGTAAGATTTCTATTAATAGTCCAATTGGAAAGGGTTTAGTAGGTAAGAAAGTTGGCGAAACGGCTGAAATTACTACGCCAGCGGGTTTGATGAATTTTGAAATTGTGCAAGTAAGCATGGACTAATATGGCATCTATTTTTACCAAAATTATCGCGGGAGAAATCCCAAGTTATAAAATAGCTGAGACCGAGAACTGTTTGGCCTTCTTAGATATTATGCCTTTGCACGGCGGGCATGCTTTGGTTATTCCTAAAAAGGAAGTAGATTATCTCTTCGATTTACCAGATAATGAGTATCAAGAGTTAATGCTTTTTTCTAAAAAGGTGGCACATGCCATAGGTAAAGCAATTCCTTGTAAAAAGGTTGGGGTAGCGGTAATCGGACTTGAAGTTCCACATGCACATATTCACCTTATCCCCATCAATGCTGTAAGTGATATCGATTTTAGCCGCGAGAAGTTGCAATTCACTCCCGCTCAAATGGAGGAATTTGCCACTAAAATCCGTTCTAAATTTAATTAAGCAATCCGATCGGGATTATTGCGGAGAAATTTATCCCAAGAATCTTTTCCCTTTAATCCCGCCAAAGGATTAGACGATTGATAATGATGGCAAAGAGCTACTGCCAAGCCATCGGAGGCATCTAAGTACTTTGTGTCTAGTTTGCGTTTTAAAGTCTTTTCTAGCATGGCATAAACCTGTTCTTTGCTAGCAGCTCCTTTACCCGTAATACTTTGTTTTATTTTTCTCGGGGAATATTCTTCAATAGGAATATTA
Organism: uncultured Schleiferiaceae bacterium; assembly: GCA_963977415.1. GTDB lineage: Bacteria > Bacteroidota > Bacteroidia > Flavobacteriales > Schleiferiaceae > Croceimicrobium. Next base: position 10,824 of record CAXBOS010000017.1, read on the forward strand.
CGATACAATCCCGCTGCCATAATAACCCCTTGGGCTCGACCAAGCTTAAGCATACTTTGAACATTTTTACCAAAAAATGGCGCTTCTACCGCCATCTCATCGGGTAAGTATTGGTCGATTAGGGCTAAGGTGCTTTCAAAGATTTCTTTTAGTCTAAGTATAGCCGAATCTTTCACCTTAAACTTAATACTGTCCAAGTGAATTAATTCGGCTTCTTTATTTTTGATTTGCAATACACCATAACCCATTATCTGAGTACCAGGGTCAATGCCTAATATTATTTTTTCCATCTCTTAGGCCAAAATTAATGTAATACTTTTGGCCTTTATAGTCATTATGGGATTATCTACTCTTCTATTAACAGCCTTCTTGGCTTATTTCAATTTAATCCTAGTTTTAAGAAGGGGCTTAAAGCGACTTAGTAATACATCTCAGTCGCGGCTAGATGCGTCAGATTCTATTTTAGAAAACTTTATTGTACTTATTACTCATTATAATGACAGTGAGAAAATACCTAATCTTTTACAATCCTTATCAAAACAAGATTATACTGGTTCATTTAATATATATGTGGTTGATGACCATTCTGCGCCAGCACATTTAAACGCCCTAGAAGCAAGTTTAAAGGGGAGTAGCTTACAAACGCATCTTATGCAAAATGAGCTAAGACCAGGGAAGAAGAATGCTTTAGAATATGCAATAAGTCGGCTAAAAGATGCTTTTATTGTACAGTTAGATGCTGATGTGGTTTTGGAGGCTGATTTTTTAAGTGTTCTAATTTCTACGAAAGTAAACACGAAGGCAGATATTCTATTAGCCCTCGTGAAAATGAACGCGGCAAATTCTTTCATTAGTCGCTTCGCTGCCTTCGAATTTCTAAGTTTACAGATGAGTGGCATGGCCTTAGCAGCCTTAGAAAGACCGATAATGGCAAATGGTGCTGCCATGGCTTATCAATCCTCTACCTGGTTGCGTTTTAAAGAAGTGGGAAGGGAATGGGATAGTGGTGACGACAGTTTTTTAGTGCAGGCCGCAAGACGGGCCAAAGATTTGAAAATTGTCGCTGTGCCCCAAGCGACTGTAGGTACGGATGCTCCCTTAACTTATCAATCCTTTATAGGTCAGAGGGTCCGTTGGGGAGCGAAATCAGTAGCTTACCCTAGTTTTTTTGCTAAAAGTGTGGCTTTAAGCGTGGCCTTCTTAAACATAAGCTTAGTAGGCAGTTTACTGTGGACATTGTTTTTTAGTTGGTCTAATATATGGCTGGTGTTATTGTTTTTCTTCTTAAAAGGAGTGGTTGATTATCCTCTTTTGAGAAATTTCGCAAGGCTGTCAAACCAGACTAATTTGCTTAAAGGATATGCGGTAGCAGCAATTTTTTATCCTTTTTACATAAGCATGAGCTTGTGCTTGATGATAATTCCTAGACAAAAGAAGTGGAAGGGTAGGGAATACCGCTAGTCTTTGCTAATTGTGCTAAAGTTATTTCCCGAGGGACGCTGAAATACCGCTAAATCAAAATAACTCACAGCTGAAAGTAAGTGGTCCATAATATCACTTTGGATCCCCTCATACTTGAGCCATTCAATATCAGCGCTGAAGCAATATATTTCTAAGGGAACCCCCATTTCGGTGGGCTGTAATTGCCGCACCATTAAGGTTTCTCCCTTGGCTATTTTTGGGTGCTCGTTCAAGTAAGCCTCTGCATAGCGACGAAATAGTCCCAAGTTAGTCATTTGGCGACCATTTAGATAAATGCTTTTATCGCTATTGGTATCGGCATTATACTGATCTATTTCTTTTTGTCTTTCCTTGATAAAGCCACTTACCCTTTCAAATTTTAAAAAGTGCTCGCGCATTTCGGGGCTAATAAACTTTACTGTTTGCAAATCTATATTAATGCTGCGTTTAATGCGGCGCACCCCTAAATTGGTCATGCCGCGCCAGTTAACAAAACTATCGCTGATAAAGGCATAGGTGGGCACCGTAGAAATAGTTTTGTCCCAGTTGCGAACTTTAACGGTAGTGAGATTGATTTCTAAAACATCTCCATCTGCACCGTATTTGGGCATACTAACCCAGTCACCAATGCGAACCATGTCATTGCCGGCAATTTGAATACTGGCAACAAGACCCAAAAGGGTATCTCGGAAAATCAAAAGTATTACGGCAGTGGCAGCGCCAAAGGTGGTTAATATAGCCACCGCACTTTTATCCAATATGGTAGAAATGATAAACACTCCGCCAGCGATGTACACCACGATTAGTATTACTTGAATGTAGCTGCTAATAGGTTTTCCTTCAAAGCTTTTGCTGGTGAGAGCCATGTGCTCCAAAGCTTTAAGGAATTTGTGAATTACCCCTATTACGACAATTAAGCCGTACACTACCACTAGTTTTTGTAATAAAAGAACAGTGGTGCTTAAATCGTCGAAGAGCCACGGAAGACTATAGTAAATAACTATTGCGGGCAGCAGATGGGCGAGTGATTTAAAGACTCGCTTCTCCAGTAAAATATCATCATAATTATTTTTGGAGTGTTTTACATAGCGAGTAACTACTCTAAGAATAATTTTTCGGGCTATAAAATCTGCCAAAAGACTGATGCTAATAACAATTACAACATCTATAGCCATGGTTAAAGTATCGGCACTTTCTTGGCTTAAGCCCTGATCTAATAGCCAGTTAATGGCCCAATGAGTGATGTTATTTTCTTTCAAGGTTTAATTTTTATCAAAGCTACAATTTTAGTACTAGGGCTTATACCTTAATCCATTGCTATTAGTGCCAACCACACTAAAATACCCAAAAGCGTAGTCACTCTCATTATCCTTGCGGTGAATGTTTCCTACCACTAAAGCAGGAGGAGCATCAAAGGGCGAACCCACTTGCGACTGACTACTTACGAGAGTTAAGAAACTTTGAAAATCATTGGAAACACTTTCTACTCTAACAATCAAAGTGTCCTTTTCTTCCCCCATTTTTTCTTCATCAAAGGGGCCGAAAATAGAAATAGGTGGGAAAATTCCGCCTCCAAAATAAGCGCCATCCACGCCAAAGTCGTCAAAAATTATTATTTCTCTGGCAAAGGCAGAATCGTTTAAAGTTCTCTTTACGCGGTAGTAATTTTTGGTGTTTGGAATATCCCCAAAAAACATTAGGGCAAACTCGCCTTCTTCAAAAGCCCGTGGGGTAGTAGTGCGGTTAAGTGTTGCTTGCCTAAGGCTGTCTATGGGGGGGCAAGCGCGTAAAGTATCTGCTTGAGAAACCCAAGTTCCCAAAGTTTTACTGGGGTAATCGCCCGTAATATCCACTTGGATATGATAAATTTTACCAATGCTTCCTTTGAAATCACTACTGTAGTAACCTGGTTTAGAGCTGCTCTCACTTAAAAGGGTTAATTCGGAACTGCCTTCCCAAAGACTCACTCGCGCTCCACTTATTACATTTGTCTCCCCTTCCGAAAAGTAAGGTGCAGTGGTGCTTAATAGCACATAAGTACTGTCTTTATCAGAGATTTGTCCACTAACAACTAATTCGGTATCGCCGGCAGGAACATCAATTTCTACTACATCTTGACAAGAAGTAAAAGCTAAGGTAAAAATGAAGAGGCTAGTTTTTATAATTGTTTTCATACTTAAAAGTTGAAATTCCAGGTTACTGATGGTATAATTGTCCCGAAAATAGAGAGCTGTACGGCTTGGGTATTAAAGCTCGGCGCAGTGGCACCAGGCGGCGCATCAGCTTGTTCAAAGAAAATTGAATATGCATTGCGGCGACCGTAAACATTATAAATACCAATGGACCAAGCACTGTAAAATTTCTTATTGGGGTCTTTCTGAGGAGTGTAGTTAGCGGATAAGTCCAAGCGGTGGTAATCAGGAATCCTTAAGCTGTTACGACTGCGATAGACAGGTACGCTATATTCTTCAAAGGTAAAGCGTCCTTCTGGGGGTGTTATCGCTCGTCCCGTTTGGTAGGTAAAATTCATTCCTAAGTCCCATTTTTTAGTAAGCTGGTAGCTTAGAACAAAGGAAATGTCGTGGCGCTTATCGTAATTGGCAGCATACCACTCACCTGCATTTATAGCCAATAGCGGGTCATCGTTTTCTACCTTTAATTCGGTTTTAGAAAGGGTGTAGCTTAACCAACCACTTAAACGTCCTTTACGCTTACGCAGATAAAATTCTAAACCATAAGAACGTCCAATTCCTGAAAGGATTTCGGTTTCAATGGTTTCATTGAATATTAAATCGGCCCCATTGCGGTAGTCGACGATATTTTGAAAGTCCTTGTAATAGCCTTCTACGGAAACTTCATAGCGGTTGTCTGCAAAGTTCTGAAAGTAGCCTGCGGCAATTTGATTAACAGTTGCGGGTTCGATATAACGGCCGGCCGGTCGATACAAATCTACTGGAGTGGGCGTAGAGGTATTACTAATTAAATGAATATACTGCCTAGTTCGGTTATAACTTGCTTTTAAACTGCGTTCATCATCAATGCGATAATTAGCAGAAAATCGCGGTTCTAAACCTTCTAAGCCATTGTAGGCCTCAATTATTTCACCTGCTTTATATTCTTGGCTACCAATAAGTTCTTCACTATTTGGTAAATCGGGATTGCTGTAGCTTCTTACAGTTTGTGCTCCTAAATTATAAAAGGAAGAGTATCGCAAGCCGTATTGTAAAGTCCATCGGGTACCAAGTTCTAGTTCTTGACTAAAATAAATTGAAGGTTCAAAGGCATACTCTCTTTGGAGTTCTAATTCAACACTGCCAGTAATTTGGCCAGGTTTCATTCGATAGTAGATACCTTCAACTCCAAATTCAATCTCATTTTTACTATTTATATAATAGTTGTATTGATTCTTAAAATGATAATCCTGAATGGTAGATTGTAATCGAAAATTAAACTCCGTGTCATCGGCCGTTCCCAGGGAATAAGTATAATCAGTAAAAACCAAGGTGAAGTTAGAAAATAGTTTGTCACTAAAGAGGTGATTCCAGCGTAAGGACGCGCTTGTGTTTCCCCAGTCGAAGCCAAATAAGTCATTTATTTCGAATACATCACGGCCGAAATATCCGCTGAGGTATAGCCGATCTTTATCGCTTATGATGTAGTTTAACTTGGTGTTTAAGTCGTAGAAGTAAAGCGTATTCTCACTAATCGCTGGGTCTGAACTTAAGGCCAAGAAAATATCAGCATAAGAGCGGCGTGCGGCAACCATAAAAGCTGATTTGTCTTTTTGTATCGGTCCTTCTAAAAGTAATCGGCTCGATAAAAGACCAATTCCCCCAGTTCCGCTAAACTCTTTATTGTTTCCATCTTTCTGCCGCACATCTACCACGGAACTGAGGCGACCACCATAGCGTGAAGGTATTCCGCCCTTGTAAAGTTTTACGTCTTTAACCGCATCAGCATTGAAAATAGAAAAGAAGCCAAAAAGGTGAGATGAGTTATAAACGGGTGCCTCGTCTAATAAAATTAGGTTTTGGTCCGTATTACCACCTCTTACATTAAAACCATTAGAAGCTTCACCTATGGTGCTAATACCTGGTAGTAGAGTTAAGCTGCGAATAATATCAACCTCTCCTAAAAGGGCGGGCATTTTTTTTACATCCTTAATATCGAGCTGCGCAACACTCATTTCTACACTACTCACATTTTGGTCCAGCTTCTCGGCCGTAACAATCACTTCATCTAACTCGGTCGTATTTTCGCTAAGCTCGATATTCATTTTAAGATCTTTGTTAAGATCTATTTTCATGGTTTTGGTCTGATAACCAATATACTGAATCGATACTTCATAAATACCTGGTTTTAGGCTCAATGAATAGTAGCCATAAAGGTTGGTGCTGGTGCCTTCCCCTAAACTGGGAATAACTACATTTACACCAATCAGCTCTTCACCGGTTTTGGAATCTCGAACATAACCGCTATAAGTATGGAGTAGATTTTGGGAAAAAGCTTGAAAGCTTAGTCCTAAGAACAGGAGGTTTAGTAAGAATCGCATTTTAACTAAGAATTAGCGCTTTGTGGATTAAGTGATCCTTAAAAAGAACTTACTTTTACCTTTCTGGTTCTTTTTATAAATCGGGGCAAAAGTAATGTTACCTCTTCGGAGAGGAATTACCTTAAAGTCCTTTTTAACAAACTTTTAAGTAGAAGGTTTTATATGCAATATATTAAGATGGTGAACAAGTATAGGTATCTATTCTTGTTGTTGGTAGTTGGCTTAGGATTAGGGTTTTACAATCCAATTGGACAAGAAGAAAAAAAGGATAAGGTCATTCTGAATCTTATTTACCAAGTCTTAAATTCAAATCATTTTTCTCCGCAAGATTTAAATGATGAGTTTTCTCAAAAAGTCTTCGCTAATTTTTTAGAAAGCTTAGACTACAATAAAAGATTTTTATTGGCAGAAGATGTCAAGTCGATGGAGAGTCATCGCATGGATATTGACGATCAAATTAGAGTAGCGCAATTGGGCTTTTTCGAAAGCTCTTATCAGGTGTATCAAACACGTTACAAAGAAGTAAAGGGATTTTATAAAGAAATCTTAGCCAAACCTTTCGATTTAGATCTCAAAGAAAATTTTGAAACAGACGACGAAAAACTTGACTTTGCTGATGATACAGAGGAGTTAAAAGACCGGTGGCGTAAATATTTCAAATACCGAGTATTAAATCGTATTGATGAAATGCTGGACGATAGTAACGATAGCACCGGTACTAGCAAAGCAGATACTTTAAGTCTTGCAGAGATGGAGCTTAAGGCTAGAGAAAAGGAACTGGAACTGCACGAAGATTGGTTTAAAAGCCTCGATGATATGGAGCGCATGGATTGGTTATCGGCTTACCTAAATGCCATTACCTTGGTTTATGATCCACACACTCAATATTTTGCACCCGAGAAAAAAGAGGATTTTGAAATAAATATGACCGGTCAACTTCAAGGTATCGGGGCACAGCTTTCGCAGAAAGGCGATTACGTAACTATTTCGAAAGTAATAGTTGGCAGTCCTTGCTGGAAACAAGGGGACCTAGAGGTAGGCGATAAAATTTTAAAAGTACAGCAGGAAGACGGTGAAATTGTAGATCTAGTAGGTTTAGGTGTGCGCAAGGCGGTTACCCATATCCGCGGTCCAAAAGGCACCGAAGTGATATTAACCGTGCGGAAAATGGATGGTACTAAAATGGAAATCCCTATTGTTCGCGACATTGTAGAATTAGAGTCAACTTTTGCTAAATCTTCAGTAATTGGTGAAGGTGAAAATAAAGTGGGTTATATCCGCTTACCAAAATTCTATGTCGACTTTTATGGCGATTCTAATCACGACTGTGCCGAAGACGTAGCTAAAGAGTTGGAAAAACTGAAAGCGGAAAATGTAAAGGGTGTAATTCTCGATCTTCGTAATAATGGCGGAGGAAGCTTACAAAGCGTGATAGATATAGTGGGTCTTTTTATTGATCAAGGTCCGGTGGTGCAAGTAAAGGCATCTGGGCGCAGACCCCAAGTATTAAGTGATAAAGACCGCGGTGTTACTTACGACGGCCCTTTGGTGGTAATGGTAAACCAATTTAGTGCATCGGCTTCTGAAATTTTTGCCGCTGCAATTCAAGATTACAAAAGAGGTTTGATTATCGGTAGCCAGTCTACGTTTGGAAAGGGCACAGTGCAAAATGTGGTAGATATGGATCGCGCGGTGAGCATGACCTATAATAACTTGAAACCCTTAGGGGCATTAAAGTTGACTATTCAAAAGTACTACCGTATTAATGGCGGTACTCCACAACTTAAAGGGGTAACTCCAGATATCGTTTTACCGGATAACTACATGTATATCCCTTCCGGAGAGAAAGAACAGAATTACGCTTTGCCTTATGATGAAATTGAAAAAGCGGAATACGAATTATGGGGACCGGGCGTAAGTCAATATCCAAACTTGGTACATAGAAGTAAATTAAGAGTAGACACAACGGCCAACTTTGCATTAATTGAAAAGTATGCTCGTTGGATTAAAGATGAGCGCGAGAAATCGCAGGTAAGTTTAAATTTAGAAAACTTTAGAAAAGAGCAGGAGGCATATCGCAATGAAGCGAAGAAGTACAAAGGTATGCGTGAAAGCTACCAACTTTTAACTATCGGTACAAACAAGGCTGATATTGAGGCGGTCGAAGCCAATGATGAATCTAAAGTGAAAAACGAAAATTGGCATAAGGGCTTACGAAAAGATTTGTATTTATTTGAAGCAGTGCAAGTTTTAAATGACTTAACCGCGGTGTACGGTTCTTGAAAACACTAAAGAAAATAATTAATGACCCATTAGGAGCTATCGGAATATCAATTATTCTGATAGCTTCTTTTTTGGCAGTATTTGCTTATTTAATAATACCTGATAAAACTAATAATGCCAATGCTATGAACCTTAGCATTGCCAATAAAGATCCAGGTTTTAAAGCAGAATTTCTATATCTCCCTTTAAAAACACAAAGCAAGCAATCTTACTGGGATAGGTGGTTTTTTGGTAAGGAAAAGTCAGGTGAACTAATACCGATTAGCAACTACCGCAAAGAAAAATCCACCTTTTTCTATCGCCCTTTTCCTATGGTCGACGGCCTCGAAAAGAGCTTAGATTTAACCGATTATTATTCGTCCGAGGAGATAAAATCAAAAGAATATTTGACTGAAAGAACCTTTTGGTTTGGTAGCGATCGTTTTGGAAGAGACATGTTAAGCCGTTTAGTGGTGGGCGCGAGAATTTCCTTAATGGTAGGTTTTCTAGCCGTTTTCATTTCGCTTTTGATTGGAATTCCTCTGGGAGCCTTTGCGGCTTATTATGGCTCGTGGCCAGATAAACTAATCATGTGGCTCATAAATGTAATTTGGTCTATTCCAGGATTATTAATGGTTATCGCTATTACTTTGGCTTTAGGAAAAGGTTTTTGGCAGGTTTTTATTGCAATTGGTTTTACCATGTGGGTGGAAGTAGCTAGAGTGGTGCGTGGACAAGTGTTGAGTATCAAGGAGAAGGAATATATTCAAGCCGCTAAAGTGCTTGGCTTTAGTGATCTATACATAATCATTAAGCATATATTACCCAATATTATGGCTCCTTTAATTGTCATTTCAGCGGCCAACTTTGCTTCGGCCATTTTAATTGAAAGCGGGCTAAGCTTTTTGGGAATCGGCGCCCAGCCACCAACACCTACTTGGGGCACCATGATAAAAGATCATTATTCGTATTTAATAATGGGAAAGGCACATTTAGCTATTATCCCCGGTTTAGCGATAATGCTTTTGGTTCTCTCTTTTATGCTCATCGGTAATGCTTTGCGCGATGCTCTAGATGTCCGTAAGGTTTAGCTTAAAATTGCCAGCGGAAACTCACATTGTTGGAACTAATCTGAATGTTTTCAAGCAAAGGAATTAAGATGCTGCTTTCGTGGTTAGCATGCATATAGTACATAATACTATCAAATATTAATAAAAAGCCACCATTAACAATAACGGCTTGACCAAAACCCTTTAATCGGTCACTTTGCTCACTATTCTTTGAACGTTCCATTAAATATACGCCACCTACCATATAGCCTAAATCTAAAGCAGCATTGAAAAGCAAAATTTTGGAAATCTTATTTTGCTCTAATAGGCTTTCGGTTAAAGACAAATCTGCGGAAGCATTGGCAGCACTGTAATAACCGAAGCCAGCTATCGCCAAGTTAACGGCATTCCAGGCAAGATTCATCTGGTGATAAGCTTGCGTTTCGGGATTATTGGCCTGCAAGCGAAAAGTAGATAAGGCCATATTTCCAATGGCCCAAGAGCCTAAAATTAACATGCCCTTTTGGTTGTAGTCTAAGCGCTGCTCATTAAAGTTTAAAAGTTCGCTGGGACTTTGGGCACTGGCGTAGATGCCAATAAATAATAGACAAATTAAGAGGAACCATTTAGTTTTCATTCGAAGCCTTTGTGTTAGTAAACACTTCATCCAAGTCAAGGTTTTCATGTCGAGCAAGTTCTAACTCTTGAATAAACCGCATACGTGGCATTGGGTAAGCCCCTAAGCTAGCTAGGTATTTATTATATACTTGGCAATCGATTAAACGAAATCCCCAATGCTCAAGTCTTTGGCAAAGTGTGATAAAGGCTATTTTTCCAGCATTACTTTCTTTAGAAAACATGGATTCCCCCATAAAACAAGAGCCTACCACTATACCATATAAACCGCCTACTAATTTATTATCGCGCCAAGCTTCTACACTTACTGCGTCACCTATTTGATGTAATTTTAGGAAGGCTTCAACGTGTTCATCTGTAATCCAGGTGCCATGTTGGTTTTTGCGTCTAATCCTCTGGCAATTCAATAAAACTTCTTCGAAAGCGGTGTTAAATCGAATTTCAAACTTCTTTTGGTTTAAGAGGTTGCGAGAACTTTTGGTGATATTGACCTCGCGAGGTCTTAATACCATTCTTTCCAGAGGGTGCCACCAAAGTATTTCACTATTGGGGTCATTCCAAGGAAAGATTCCTCTTTGATAGGCCTGTTGTAATCTTCGATAATCTAAATCGCCACCCACAGCAATAATACTATCTTCTTTGTCCCACTGGGTGGCATCTGGAAACCAGAAGAAATCTTTATCTAATTCGTGAATAGGCATTAAAAAAGGAATAGGCTTGTCGTAAAAATAAGAATTCCCATTAGCATTATGATAAGGGTATAAGGGATTATTTCTCTTGCCTTTAATCCGGTTATGGCTAATAGGGGTAAGGCCCAAAAGGGTTGCAGCATATTAGTTAGCTGATCGCCATAAGCAAGAGCCATTACGGCCTTTCCTAAAGGTACGTCTAGGCGAAGAGCGGTTTCTATTAATACCGTTCCTTGAATGGCCCACTGCCCACCACCGCTGGGGATAAAAAGATTTACCAGGCCGGCGGAAAAAAAGCTGAGAATAGGGAAACTTAGCGGACTGGCAATGCTGCTAAAGAATTGACTGAGTTGGGAGATTAGGCCGCTACTACTCATTAATCCCATAATTCCAAAGTACAAAGGAAACTGGATAAGTATTCCCGCTGCGCCTCCAATAGCTTGGTCTAGTGCTTTTAAAAATGAGTGTAGGCTGCCGTGCAGCATCAAGCTAAGGGCCAATAAGCTTAGATTTATAAAATTAAGCGTCATAAAGGACAAATCATCGGCAGAGAAAGCGATTTTCAGGTTTATTGCCAAAATAGCTAAGCCAATGGAAATTCCCAGGTATTTGGAGTGATCTAGTTTTTCTGCTCCTCCAAGGACTTGTGCTTTAGGTTTCACAGAATTTACCAACTCCATCGGAACATCGCCAGCAGAACCTTTACTCACTTTTGCGAGGATAAAAATTAAGCTCGGTAAAACCAGCAAGAGTAAAAGCGTGCTAAAGAGGTTCATGCTACTGAATAGCGTTTCGGAAAGACTGATGCTTTGGGGTAATTTATCGGCATAAGCCCCTAAGTCAATGCCTTGCATAAGTTTCTGTAGATGATTTTCTTCGGCCACTTTAAGGGGTGCACTGCCACTCAAGCCACCATGCCAAACCATAAGCCCCGAATAGCCTGCCGCTCCTAAAAGGCCATAATTAAATTTTAGCTTTAAACTTTTAAGTTTCAAAGCCGCTTGATGAGCGAAGATGGCGCCAAAAACAAGACCTAATCCCCAATTGAAAAAAGAGACTAAAAGGCTGAAAAAGCAGACCATGGCACTTATCGCAGCGGGGCTGTTTGCAAAGCTTAAAAGAAGGGAGATTAACTTTTTTACCGGGGACGCAAGAGCCAAGGTGTGGCCTAATACTAAGACCAACATCATTTGGACCATGAAAACAAGAAGAGGGGCTTGCCAGAGCCCCTCTATCCAATAGTCAATAGATTTTGTGAAATTTTGGCTTAGGCTGTCAGGCCCTAGAAACCAAACTAATAAGAAAGCAAAAAGGCTTAAAAAGATCGCAATAGTTAGCGGACTTGGTAAAAAATACCGAAAAGCCCCCTCAAAACTTTTTGCAAGCCCTTTAATCATTCTACTAATAATTCACTTAAAAAGGTAAATCGTCTTCGGCATCATCGTTTAAGGGAGCCATCGTGGGCGCGTTTCCAAAGCTGTTGCTAGTTGGTGCACTTCCCATATTATCCGCCGGATTAGAGGGGGCTGGTGCGCCATTCATTTTGTCTATTTTCCAACCATTAATTGTGTTGAAATACTTCACTTCACCTTGAGGAGAAGTCCACTCTCTACCACGGAGGTTTATACCAATGTTTACTTTTTCACCTTCGCGAAAACCATCAAGTAAGCTCGTTTTGTCTTGAATGAATTCAATACTGATATGTTGTGGATACTGTTCTTCGGTAGTAACAACAATTTCTCTCTTTCTAAATTTTGCGCTCACTTCTTGAGTGCCTCCAATCCGCTTTACGATTCCGGATACTTCCATCTTATATTCTATTTAATTTATCACACAATAAAGCTTTCCAAGCCTTAATTACTTTATTCTTGTCTAGCAGCTCTTTGGCATACTGGTGCAGGGCTTCACGTGCTTCCATGCCATCACTCGAGCTTTCGAAGATTTCCTTAATTCTGTAGTTTTCAGCAAATTCTTCTAATTCTTGTTGATTGGGTAATCTTTCGATATTACCCAGTTTCCCAAGGTCATTGCCATCTAAAAACATGCTGGTTCGTATCCTTGGCGGGATTTGATCTACACCAATACCTTTGGTAAGAATTGGCTTCTCTACTTCAAAAAGAGCATCTCCAGAGGCGCGGCAATACCAATCGCCACCCATACGGGCCACTAAGTCTAGTTTGGTGCTATCAGTAATGCCCTGTTCGTTAAACATGTCCTCGTCTACATGCATTCTTACTACTTCACACATAATAAGATTGCCAGCGCCACCTTCATTGCCAAGGGCAATAATATCCATCACCTTGCATTCAAATTGTACCGGCGATTCTTTTACCCGAAAAGGAGCCACTAGATCCGATTTAATAGGGGTAAGCCCTGCTTTAACAAATTCATTAACTCCAGTTTCATATTCGGTAGATGCTAGTGACATCTGTTGAACGATGTTGTAATTTACTACATTGATAACTACTTCACGATTGGCATCTGCATTATGTAAAGTGTCTTTGGTGGTATTATCTCTAACTCTCCTTGCAGGAGAGAAAATAAGCACGGGTGGTTTGGTGCTAAATACATTAAAGTAACTGAAGGGACTTAAGTTAGGATTACCTTCATTATCTATGGTGCTGGCAAATGCTATGGGTCGCGGACCTACCGCAGCCAGCAAATGGCCATGAGCTTCTTTGCCAGGAAGATCGTTTAAATCGAATGATTTCATGCTTAAATTATGAGTGGCAAAACTAAGGAATTAGTAGTGCTTTAGAGACTTTTAAGTAATTAGAAATCTCTTCCAATTATTAGAGGTAAAAAAATGTAAAAATCTTGTATACGATTTAGTAAAAGATGTATATTTGCCGCCCTGATGCAGGCGTGGTGGAATTGGTAGACACGCTAGACTTAGGATCTAGTGCCGCGAGGTGTGAGAGTTCGAGTCTCTCCGCCTGTACCAAGCAAAAAAGGCTGTCTTTAATTAGGCAGCCTTTTTTTTTGAATCATATTTATTCCGCTAATTTCAAGGTGATTGGTACTACGAAACTCATTCTTACATCTTTCCCTCTTTGACTTGCGGGTTTTATATAGGGTAAGGCTTTAATTACTCGTATAGCTTCATCGTCCAGCCATGGATCCACTCCTCTTAGTACCTGTGCATTGCTTATACGGCCGTTTTTTTCAATTACAAATTGTACAATCACTCTTCCCTGAATTTTTAACTGCCTTGCCGTCTCAGAATAGATGAAGTTTGCTCCCACAAATTCCAAAAGCTTTTTCTGAAAACAATCTTTTCGCGCTTCATTGTTTTTTAGATTTTCACAGCCTGGGAATACAGGCACAGACTCTACCAAGGCAAAGGGAATCGGTTCTTCAAGTTCTTCCAATACTTCGGCCTCTTCACCAATAATTTCTATGGGGCCGTCGCCCTCTACGTAGCGAATATCTTTATCGCTTACAAATTCATTTTCATCAGTTTCAGTGGTGCTCATGTCTAGCTCCTCGGCAACTTTAGCATTATCATCGATTATATCTAATTGACTAGGTAAATCCTTAATCGGAGCACTACTCGTTTTAGGCGGTTCTCGTTTGGTAATCGGAATTACAATTTCATCACCATCTATAATAATGGTTTTAGGCGGCTCAATCTCCTCGTCGTAGAAGCGGATGTTAAAGACGTAAATAACGGCTAAAAGCGACAATACTAGACCTAAGAGGAAAAAGTGTACCCGGTATTTTTCTAAGTCGATTTTAGGGTTCTTTTTATTGATCATTTTGAGGAGGAGTTAAGGTTTTAAAGTGATGGTGCTTTGCCAATTGAGATCACTCATAAGCTTGGGTAAAGTTCTAATAAAAAACTGAAAGAATCCAAAAAATTAGCTCAAAGCAACCGAGTATCGGTTACTTTGAGCTGTACTATGTCTTGCGCTAAATAAAGAGGATGCTTGAAGCCTAAGCTGGCCTTTTCAAATTTACTTTACCAGCAGTTTTTTCATTAGATACCCGTAATTACTTTCTAGCATTACTTGATAGATACCGGAGCCTAGTTTGCCAATATTAATAATATGCTCTTGCTGCGATTCAAATTTTTGGTGTAATACTAGCTTTCCTTGTGCGTCAAAAATCTTAAGCTCTTTCAGCTCTAAATTAGGGCTGTCGTGATCAATATTTAAATAATCGTCAGCCGGGTTGGGATATATCTGAATACTGGCATGTGCTTCATACTCCTCCAAACCAATTTGATTCAGGCGAAATTCTTTAATATCTTGACCGCCACAGTTATTGGTAACGGTTAGTTTCACTTTGTAAATGAGACTAGGGGTGGTGTAAATATGGATGGGATTAATACCTGTACCCGTATTTCCGTCGCCAAAATCCCAAGCATAATTACTGCCGCCAGTACTTAAACTTGCATCAAATTGTATTCTTAGCCCAGCGTTGATGGGGCTAAGTACAGAGTAGGTCCAATCGGCTTTAGGTGGTAAACAGCCAGGAATATTTCGCGTGTTTCTAACCGTATCTCCACAAGCATTCCAACTAGTTAGAGTCACAACTTTGGTATTGGCATCAGCATATTTTACGGCTACGCTATCACCAGTTGCAGTAAAACCATCATCTAAATCCCAGCGATATCCCGTGGCATTATTACCCGGGTTCGCAAAAAAGCGGGTAGAATCGTTACTAAAGCTATTGGTGAAATTCGCCCGCAAAGTATCGCAAACCGTTATATTGCTTACAATAGTATCAGAATTACCACAATCGTTAAAGGCAATTAAGGTGATAGTATAAACTCCAGACCCCGGGAAATTATAATTCGGATTCTGAACAAAGCTGCTGTCTAGGCCTCCAAATTGCCAGAATAGGGAGTCGGCATTGTTTGAAGTCGATTGGAAACTACGTCTTAAAAACCTTCCATTAAAGGTGAAGTTGGCTGTTACCGTATCGCACACTAATGTAGATAGGGTATCAATTAGGCTGTTGCTGGCTAAGGCGAAACAGCTGTCGAAGAGCTCAATTACGTAATCGGTACTGGCAGTTAAACCACCAATACTGTAAGGACTTGTAACATTAGGAACTACCGTAGCTGCTGCGGGTCCTGCGACTGCTGGATACCATCTTAAATTTGTAATAGAACCAGTATTTGTGCTTTGCCAACTAAAGTCAATACTGTTGTAGGTGGCATTTGTGAGGTTTAAATTTATTGGCGCTCCGCAACTTGGACCGAGGTTTTCGATGCGCATTTCATCTACTGCAATGTCGCCTCTGAGGTTTAAGGCTTGGGCACGGAATATCACTACAATCGTATCACCAATATAGGGGCTTAAGTCAACGGAATCTTCTAGCCAAGCACTAGTTTTACTGGTTTGTTGTTGGCCACTAATAGTTTTAACTGTTAGGTTATTTCCGTTATTCTGAGTGTTTAATCTTACCTGTAAATTGTTGATGCCATTTCCATACATGTGATATTTAAAGTAGAGGAAAGGATTACTGGCATTAATGATGGCTATTTGAGGACTGGAAATAGTACCATTGGTGGCAGACACACTGGAAGACTCGAAGTTGATAAATTTTCCGCTACCACTGGCATCTGCGCTAGGGCCATTATTAAACGAGGGGTTGTTTGTGCGAGGGCCCCAGCGATTGTTGATCGTGTTACTCGGTCTACTCCAGCAAGCGTTTATTTGATCGCCAAAGTTTATTCCTCCGAACCCTTCTACCCAAGTATTGTTATCAAAATTTTCTGAAAAAGGCAAAGTGCTTACTCCGCAGGCAGTTTGCCCAAAGACAGGGCCTGTCCAAAAGCTAACATCACCGGCGGCACATGAGTCTTGAACAAAAATTTCGTAATTCGTATTGGGGTTCAAGCCGTTAATAGTAAATGGATTACTAGGGGCACTTATTATTGTGAAAGGACTAGTACTTCCAACAGCACGATAGCGAATTTGCCAATTCGTAGCACCGCCGCTCGTCCAGCTAACATTAATTGAGTTAGTGGTTGTAATGTTTACATTAAAATTAGTTGGACTGGGGCAGGTCGGGGAATTGTCTATACGAACATCATCGATAGCACTTTCTCCAAAAAAGGCATTGGCATTTGTTCGGAAAAACCGGAAACGCACACTTATAGTATCATTGAGGTAACTATTAAGGTTAACTATCCTTTCTAGCCAAGCGGCAGTTGCGGTGCTTTGTTGTTGGCCAGTAATAGTACTTAAAGTTGTGTAAGCCCCACCAGTTGATACCGCAACTTCTAATTTATCTATGTCATTGCCGAACATGTGATACCAAAAACGCAGTTCAGGTGTAGTTAAATTCGATAAATCAATTTGTGGGCTAATAATATCGGTAAAGAGATTTGTAGCCCCAAAACCTTGCCTTTGGCTAAAAATGTACTTGCCCGATCCTGAAGTATTATCGCCGGAAGGACCAGTGTTTGGAATGGGACTAGCTCCTTGGTTAGGTGCTACAAAGTAGCCGCCTGTTTCACTTCTATTCCAACAGGCATCAATACTTCCTGGACTAGTGAAATTGGAGGGAATCCAAGCCGTGCCGTCAAAATTTTCGAAGTAGGGAGCTGTAACTGCATTACAAGCCGTTCGGAAACTTATAGGCCCGGTCCAAATAGAAACATCGCCCACAGCACAGCTGTCGCGCACATAGGCTTCGTAATTAGTATTCGGACTTAAGCCTGTTATTGCTCCTAGATTGGTGTTACTATTTATTAGTGTTCCGTTATTAGCATTAAAACCTGGGCTTCCATAACTAATATTCCAGTTATTAGCGCCCCCGCTCAGCCATTGTAAGTCTGCGCTAGTACTGGTGACACCAAGCAAAGTAATATTTTGAGGGCGCGGGCATGAAGGTGCTTCATCAATATTTACATCGTCTATAGCAATGTCTGACAAAGTAGAATTACCAATTTTAGATCCAACAAAGCGAATACTAATAGTGTCATTTACATTAGATGACAAGCTGATAATAATTTCCTTCCAACTATCAGTTTTACTATTCTGTTGCTGCCCCGTTTGAGTATCCTTTAAAATCCATCCACTGCCATTATTGATGTAAGTTTTAAGGTTATCAATGCCACTACCGTAAGAATGTAAATAAAAAGTAAGCTGGGGGTTGGTGAGGCCTACTAAGCTTATTAAAGGAGACTCTAGCTGAGCTTCAGGACTATTGCTTGAAAAGCCAATGGTCTCAGTAAACATATAATTAGCCGATCCTGTCGTATGGTCTCCTTGCGGACCAGTTGTGGTCGCCGTAAATTGAGGCGGACCAGTGGCCCATGCAAATGGCGTTAAAGGGCTGCGAGACCAACAAGAATTAATGGATCCAATAGTATTAAAGCCTACACCAGGCGTGAAACTAGACCCGTCAAAGTTCTCAACATAAGGCGTGCTAACAGGATTACACTTGGTTTTAAAACTAACTGGCCCAGTCCAAATTGATACATCACTGGCTCCACAACTGTCTCTTATGTAGGCTTCGTAGGTGGTGTTTGGGCTTAATCCTGAAATGCTTGATGGGTTTGAATTAAGATTTACGATAGTGCCTGAATTTGCACCGAACCCAGGTGAACCATAGCTTATTTGCCAGTTATTGGCTCCACCGGTAGTCCAGTTGAAAAAAGCTTCAGTGCTGGTAGTGTAGGTGCTCGAAAACTGTGTTGGTCTAGCACAGCTCGGGGCTTCCTCAATAGAAAAATCATCGATGCTGGCCGCATTCTGAAAGCCGATGCTTGCTTGAGAATAGCTGAATTTCACCCTTATGGTATCATTGGCGTAAGCACTCAGGTTTATCGGGCTCTCTAGCCAACTATCGGTGCCAGCCGTTTGTTGTTGGCCGCTTAATGTTTGTACTAAGGAATAAGTTTGACCTAAATCGCTTGAAACGTAAACTTTTAATTCATCTATGCTGCCGCCAAACATATGATACCAAAATTTTAACTGCGGATTCGTAAGTGGGCCCAAGTCTACCAAAGGAGATTCGAAAATTGCAGTATCTGGAAAGGTGTTGGTGAAGCCAGCGCGGTCTATTTGCATATATTTACCGCTACCCGACCTGCTGCTGCTTGGGCCAGTTACTCCATTTGGGAAAGCCGGTGGCCCGGGCTTCCAAAGCATGCCAATGCTGCTAGGTGTTCTTTGCCAACAAGAGTTTATGGAACCTTGGGTGTTAAAGTTACCTACAACCCAAGCGCCTCCATCAAAGTTAGCCGTAAAAGGAGCAGTTTGCACGGCACATGAAGTAGTAGCTAATACAAATGCAGGCCAGGGATTCGATCCAGAAGTACAAACTTCGCGCACTTGAATGGCGTAAGTTGTGCTGGTGTTAAGTCCATTAATTGTGTAGGGGTTACTATTTATAGTACTAACTGGTGCGAAATTTATATTGCCACCCTGAGTAACATATCGCAACTGGAAAGAAGTGGTGCTAGTTCCTGACCAGGTAATAGTAATGCTGTTTGGTCCATATGAAATGGCCCGCAAATTTGTTGGAGTATTGCAGGCGCTAGCGGTATTGATTTGACTAAAAAAAGCAAAAAAGGCAAAAAGTACCAGGTTAAGGCGGCAGAGACGAATGGCACTCATATTTTATCCTAATTTTTAAAAATTATGCTACTTAAACATAACGCGAATTGAGTAAATTGGTTGGTTTAAGCAACAACCTAATTAGGCAACGGCGGGTAGCATCACTTTAAAGCAAGTTCCAAGGCTAATTGTTGAGCTAATTTCCATATTTCCAGACATTTTCTGTAAGAAGTCTAAACTTATTTTGAGGCCAAAGCCAGTTCCTGTTTCTCCCGACGTTCCATTTTGGCTAGTAAAAGAATCACCGCTTAATATTTTCTCTACCATTTTAGCCTCCATGCCATGTCCTTGGTCGCAGATTTCTATCTCAATGAGATTTTCTCGCTTCAAAATTTTAATCGTAATGGTTTTTCCCTTAGGCGAAAATTTGATTGCGTTGCTTATCAAATTTCGAATCACCGTCATTAACATTCTTTCATCAGCAAGGGCAAAACAATTTTCATCCGATTGAAAATCTAATCCAATACTTTTTTGATGCAAGGTCGGCTGATTAAGAGCGATTATATTCTGACACAAAGCCTTAATGTCAATTTTTTGCTTTTTCACGAGCATGTTGGACTCGCTAGAATAGGACCAGCTTAAAAGGTTTTCTAATAAGCTGAAGCTACTTATAGTGCTGGTTTGCAACATGTCTAAAAATTCAGTGGTAATTAAATTTTTATCATTTCGCATCAGATTTAAGGCTTGACCTAGGCTTGCGATTGGCCCTTTTAAGTCATGACCAATTATGTTGAGTACTCTACTTTGTTGATTATTTAGTCTTTCTAAAGCTTGATTTTTAATTTCTAGCTGTTCAGTTTTTTCCACTATTTTAGACTCAAGTAGCTGGTTTAGAGCTTCAACGTTAATTTTATTTTTTTCTAAGGCAGAAAAGGCCTCTTTGCGGGCTACATCCCTTTCTATCTGCAGTGTATTTATGCGATCTGCTAAAGCAGCAAATAATAGAATTACATCAATAGCAGAACCAATTTGGCTAGCATGAAGGCTGAACTCGGAAAGAGGGATAATTGAAAGGCGTTGTAAAATCGTAATTATCACACCCACTAAAAAAACACTCCAAGCGAGAATAAAGAAACGCGCAGGTTTGTAACCTTGGAGGTATAAAATAATACCAGCTACAAGCATTAGTAAACAACCGAGAAGTCCCACAATTTGAACAATCTGATTTGCGAGGCTGATATTACCAAAAAGCAAAATTGGGAAAACGGAAAAATTGAAAATGAGCGAAACCCACAATAATTTATTAAGCTTTGGTGCTTGCTTTCTGGTATTCAAGAACTCCATGCTAAAGAGGGTCGAAAAAATGCCTAAACCAAAAATCCAGGGCTCGTATATGTTAAATGAAGGATATTCAGGCCAGAGGTATTGGAAGGCATAACCGCTAAGATGTAGTACAATAAAACTAGTGCCTATTAAATGGCCCACGTAAGCAAAAAACACTCGTGAACCGCGACTAATAAGGCCAATAATAATGGCACCAAGAATGGCCAATATCATCAAGCCGAGATAAGTAGCCTGCAGAAAATCACGTTTGCCTAAAACGGTGTCAACATATTCCTGGTTAATTATTTTTAGGGGTAACTGAAGGTTTAATTTCGATCTAGCCTTGAGGTAAATGAGATTAGTATTGGGCGGAATGCTGAACCGGAAAAGATTATCCTTAATTGGTCTAGTGTCAAAGGCTAAATAGCTGCCAGTTAAAAAGCGAGCACTGAGACTATCCCCAGAGAAACTCCAAAAGCTAAGACTATCAATTAGTGGATAGTCGATTAATAAAAAACGTTGCTCTTGTTCATTAGGGTCTAAGTAAATCTTAATCCAAATATTTTGATCGAGATCGGCAAAATTCAGCTCCTTATCTTTAACCGGAATAAAGCTAGCATCTTTAATACTTTCAAGTGAGGAGGTGTTGTCTACATCAACATAGTAAAAGACGGAATCTTGATGCCACTGCGAAGAGGCAAATATGGACATTGTCGGGCCTAAAACAAAAAGGCCAAGAAGAAAAATTAGTGTTTGTCTTTTCAAGTTATTCAAGAAATCCCTGTATTGATTGTAAATTTACACAATTAGAAAACACCTAATGCAAGAGTCCCAGTGCGGGAAGACAAAATATGGACACAAAAGAAGAGAACCTTGATGTAATTTCTATCTTAAAACAAAACTTTCCAGTTTTTCATAATCAGGATCTTATAGCTAAAATGGCTAAGGAAGCGCGCTGGTTTAAGCATGAAAAGGAAGAAACTATTGTTGGTTTTGGAGAATACCCAAAGTGGATCCCACTAGTTACAAATGGCGCGATAAAAATTAGCCGCGCCGATGAAGAAGGAGGAGAGATCTTTTTATATTATCTCTATCCTGGTCAAACTTGCGCCATGACCTTAAATTGCTGCATGGTCGATAAACCTAGCGAGGTAAAAGCTATTGCAGAAGAGGGCACGGAGTATTTGGGGCTTCCCAGAAAATCTTTGCCACAATGGATGCTTGAATTTGACGAATGGCGTCAGTTTACCTTAGAGACCTACAACGAACGCTACGAAAATCTTCTGGCCACAATTGATGCTATTGCTTTTCAAAAACTGGATGAACGCTTGCTCAACTTGCTTAAGGATAAAAGCATAGCTAAAGGAACGAACGAAATTGAGGTCACCCACAAAAGCTTAGCAGAAGAGTTACATTCCTCTCGCGAAGTGATTTCACGCTTGCTCAAACAGTTGGAAAAAATGGGCAAAGTGCAACTAAGTAGAAATAAAATTACGGTGAACCTAGGCTAGGCCTAAAACTTTGATCAGGTGACTTTTGTCATACTTTTTCAAACAGATTTTTATGACCTTGTATTAAAATTAAGGCCATGGAAACGATAAAAGATTTGGCTCAGCTAAAATATAATCTGAGTCTTGGTCCAGGTTATGGAGGTTATAGCGAACTGTTAAAGGCAATTGATTTCTCATCCGAAGAATTAAATAAATATTGTCAGTTTTCCGACCAACGCTACCAAAGGGTTCGATTATATGATAGCAATTTGATTGAAGCCGTTTTAAGCTGTTGGCAACCAAAGCAGGAAGGGAATATTCATAATTTCAACAATTCGGTAGGTTGGTTTAAGGTTTTGCGGGGGACAGTGGTTTTAGAAAACTTCGATTTAAGTCTAGATGCCCTTGAGCCGACGTATAGCCAAAGTTTTACTGAGGGTGAGATGGGTTTTCTAGATGATGATCTTGGCTTTCACCGCTTCAGAAGTAAGGGCTTAAATGAGGCGGTAGTCCTTCACTTTTATGCAGAAAAGTTAATGCATCGGGGTGTTTATGATCCTGTAAATGCCGAGGTAAAGATAATGGAGGCCGCCGTTGATAATAGTTTCGATGACTAAAGTCTAAAGGTGATACACATCACTACCCAAGCCAAGCATTTAGAGCAAATTTGCTGAAAAATAAAGTATATGGGATTTTTCTCCTTTTTAAATTCAAAGAGCGATAAGATTAAAGAATGGAACGCTAAGGGCGCCATAATTGTGGATGTTCGAAGCAAAGAAGAGTTTCGCAGTGGTCATATTAAAGGCGCTAAGAACATTCCTTTGCCCGGAATAAACACTAAATTGAAAGAGTTAAAAGGCTACGAAAAGCCAATCATTTTTTGCTGTGCTTCCGGAATGAGAAGTGGTCAAGCTACCGCAATCTCCAAACAAGCAGGTATTGAATGCATGAACGGCGGTGGCTGGAGCAGTCTATCAAGAAAATTGTAGTTTTTTTGGTTTATGTTTAGAGAGGGGCTTTTTGCATTAAGCAGAGAGCCCCTCTTTTTTAGGTTTCATGGCTTCACTCTTCTTTAGTAGCTCCTGCAATAGCTGCATAAACTATCTTTGCGCCATATAATTTAGCCATGTTCGAAAAGATCGATAATTCACTCAGCAGCTTGGTGGTGCACCAAGTTGGGAATAAGCTTAAGGAAGAGGGTTTGGTTTTAAGTAAGTCGGAAAGTGGTCTCGATTTGCCTACCTTAAAGATTGTACAAGACTACCTAGCGTCGGCCTTTCTTCATCCAGAATTTTATCGCTTTACGCATCCCGCTGATCTAAAACTGAATAGCGTTTACTCAGTCATTTGCGATATTTTCGATAGCCCAACGAGTTTTGTGGCGAAGTCAGCACAATTGGCCAAGTTACTTTACGATGTGTCCGATCACCCTAAGGTAAAAAGTGGAGAGCTACTGCTTATGTATCTCGAAAACGCACGAGCTTTCGGGCAAGAAGCACCGGCCATTGCTATCTTTAAGTCTGAGAAAAAACGCCCCTTCTTATTTACCGAAAATCAAGGCGATATTATTGAGCTTTTCAGCTACAAAGGTATTAGCCCGTCTAAAGTTGATAAGGCCGCGCTGATCTTTAACAACGATCGCGAAGATGGCTTTCATGTGTTATCAGTAGACAATATTAATCGTGGCGAAGAAGCTAAATTTTGGTTCGAAAGCTTTCTGAAATTGGAAATTAGATCCTCCGAATTTTCGAAAACGACGGAGCTAATTGGTCTAACCAAAAGTTTTGTAGATCAAGATTTACAGGGAAGTGAAGTATTGGATAAATACGGTGCAAGCGAATATTTAGAGCGTTCCAAAGGATATTTTGAGGAAAATGAAAGGCTTGCGCCTGATGACTATACAGAAAAGGTTTTCGAAGACCCCGCTGTTGCAGATAGGTTTAGAGAGTATGTAGCGCAAAGGGAACCAAAGTCGCTAAATTTTGAAGAAGAGTTTGAAGTAAGTCCCGAGGCCTTGAAAAAAAAACAGTCGGTTTTTAAAAGCATCCTAAAACTCGATAAAAACTTCCATATTTATATTCACGGTAAGCGCGAGTGGATTGAGAAAGGTCAAGATGATGACGGCCGAAAATTCTACAAAGTATATTACGAAGAAGAAAACTAATTCAAAAAAAAAAACGGCGGCCTTTTAAGCCGCCGTTTTTGGTTTATTATTCTCAAATCAGATTTGAAATCGAACTCCGCTTATTTTTTAGGGATTTTGTAGTACATCCCAACATAAATATTTCTGCCAAAAATTGGCCCCCAAACAAAGTTGCTATCAAAATAGGGACTAAAGGCTTGGGCCGAATTTACAATGGGATTGCTCTGACGGAAATTGAAAAGGTTATTTACGCCCGTAAAAAATTCAAAGTTTTTCCACTCTTTATTAATCTGCCCATCTACCGTAAGGTAAGAAGGCGAGAAGTCTCTTTGTTGAAACTCTGCTGGACTGTCGCTGCTATTGGGTAACCTTTTGGCGCCAAACCAGTTAACACTCATGTCAAATTTCCATTTTTTCACACTTTCGTAAGATGCGTTTAAAAAGGCACGGTGCTCCGGAATTTGATAAGCGAGGTTCAAGCCTTCCAAAAATTGCTCTTCCGAACGAAGGTATTTATAGGCCAAGCGTAAATTCAAACCTTTTATTAGTTCATAATCCAATTGATTCATGAAGCTAATTGAACGGCTACCCTGCTGATAAAATATGTAGGCTGCATTGGGATTGTAATCGAGGTCTGTTACTAACTTCGTTTCAAACCAAGTGTAAAAAATATCAGCCGTATAACGCAATTGCTTTTCGCCAAGGGGAATAAACTGATCGAAACTGAATCCTGCGTTCCAAGCTACTTCGGGTCTAAACTCTTGATTTACAAAGCTCAGTTGCCTAGATGAGGCTAATTCAGAATTATTTTCCGCTAATTTATTGGCCGTACGTTGACCTCTCCCTCCGCCTAAGCGAAAAGTCGTAAGTCTGCCTGCCGCGTACCTTAAATTTAAGCGCGGAGTGAAATAGGCCTTTTTAAAGTAGGAATTGTAGTCCACTCGCACTCCCGCAATTAAGGTAAAGTCATCATTCGGTTCGAAGCTATATTCGGCGAAAGCGCCGGGTACAATTTCCTGCCTCTGATGGCTGTAAAGCTGAGTGCCAACGCTGTCTAAAGCTTCAGAATAATCATCTACTAAAAGTGATAAACCTGTGTGATATTTATGGGCGCTAGTGCCAATTATATCTTGAAAAATAGCATTCAAATAAAAATTGCCGAGCTCTGACTGAGTGCCTCTTCGACCGAACTGACTATTGCGGTTTTGATAACTCGCGCTGTAAATAAAGCCTACGCTGCGGTAAACTTCATCCTGAAAAGCGTAGCCAAGTTTCCCGAAAAGTTCGGCTCTTTCATCGGTCGATTCAAATCCCCAAAAAAGATTCTGATCCGCTCCGTTTTGCTCCAAATATTCTATTTGACCACCTTGTTTTTTGTCCTGCACTAGATTAACACCCAGTTGACCTTCCCAGCCATTATGGCTATGAAAATGCATGCGATGAAGCAGGTTTGCCTGCGAGCCATTAGTGATGTCGGCA
The DNA here is from genome assembly GCA_963977415.1 of uncultured Schleiferiaceae bacterium. Classification (GTDB taxonomy): domain Bacteria; phylum Bacteroidota; class Bacteroidia; order Flavobacteriales; family Schleiferiaceae; genus Croceimicrobium. The sequence goes on from CAXBOS010000017.1 coordinate 36,427, forward strand.
AATCCATCTTCATTTCGATCCTGACTAAAAGGTATGGCGCTGAGGTGGAGCATGGTGGCGTGCTGAATGTGCTCGCCAGTAGTATAAGATCCTAAAAGGTTTAATTCGCTACGTCCTCCTTGATTAGCAAAAACATTTAGCAAAAGGCGCGGGGCCGTTTCTGGTTTATAATACTCGGTATTGATTTGGCCGGTAATAGATTCATAGCCATTAATTACCGAGCTTAAACCCTTGGTTAATTGTATACTTTCAATAAATGGTCCCGGTATGTAACTCAGGCCGTTAATGCCATTTAAGCCTCTTACGAAGGGAATGTTCTCTCTTTGAATCAAAGCATATTTCCCGGCAAGACCTAGCATCTCAATTTGCTTCGTACCCGAAATGGCGTCGCTAAATGCAACATCAACTGAGGCATTGGTTTCGAAGCTTTCGCTGAGGTTACAGCAAGCGGCTTTGCGTAATTCAGTTTCGTCTATGCGGTAACTCAAGCCTGCCGCTTTCAAGTCAATTTGTGTGGCTTTTGCCCGGCCTTTTACTTCTGCTTCCGCAAGAAGCGCAGCATCACTTTTTAGAGTGAAATTTATAGTGCCTATGCGGGAAATTACCACTTTCTTTTGGGTTTCGAATCCAATGAAGCTGGCTACTAAGGTATTCTTACCGGGGACTCTTTCCAGGGTGTAGAAACCATTTTCATCGGCACTTACTCCTTTTTCGGTTCCTTCCCAATACACGTTAGCGCCAATGGCAGCAATTTTCTTCCCTTCTTCAAGGAAATATATGGTGCCACTAATCTGGCCTCGAGCTGCTGTGAAACTTAGCAGGAGGCAAATAATAATTAAGGTATTCCTCATTATTGGTGATCTTTCAATACAGCGGGGTCGCGGTATTTACAGCAATCGTGGAGGTTTTGGTAGGCTTCTTCAGGAGCGGCAAGAAACTCGGTGTCATATCCTGAAGCAGCTACTGCTTTGTAGATGCTTTCAATGGACACTTGTTCTGCGTTGTATTTGAATTTTAGAATTTTGGTTTCTTTATTCCATTGCGCTTGTTCAACACCAGGTAGCGCCGCCGCCTTTTCAATAACTTGTTGGCACATTCCGCAAACTCCGTTTACCACAAGAACACTGTCGGATAGGTTAACTTGCTCTGATTGAGCTTTTAAAGAGTTGAAAGAAAGAAGGAGAATTAGACTAGCTAGAAAATTTTTCATAATAATATCATTGTTTAATTAAAATAGAATGGCACTGTGAAAAGGCTCTATTCTAAATTAAGAAACGTTGATATGCAATTATAATATTTTGAGAGAGTATGGGCGGACCTTCATCCTTCCAAGTTTTAGCATGGTTAACTTCTTTAAAAAACCGAACGGTCTCGGATTTTAAAACCGAAAGACTAATTTGTTTAAAATTAATCCTTTTCGAAGTTTCATGTTTCTGTTCGAAAGAGTTTATCGAAAGGCCGCCAATAGAGAGCCATTGATCAGAGCAACAAGAGCCAAATTCATCAATGCTTTCCGTGCAGCTGGCCTCCTGATCATTATGGTCGGGATTGCATTCGTCGCTAACATAGTACCAAGCTTCGTCTACGAGCATCCCCAAGCAGTAATGGCGGTTTAAGGAAAAGCCCATACCAGCCCATAAAATTATGGGAATTAAGATGCTGCTGAAGATTGCTTTTATCGATTGCATTGTAGCAAAGGTATGAAATAAAAAAAGCCGCTAAAAAGCGGCTTTCATTTTATGTTTAAAACTTGGCAATCCAAGCGTCAGAATAATATTTTCGTGCTTCTGCGCGGTAAGTTTTTGCGTCTTCTATAGAGCTGGCTGACTTATAAATTACGCGGTAAGTATCGAGTTTCGCGATATAAGCAATTTGCATATCGTCCTTATTCAATTTGCTACGATTGATGAATTTTTGCGCTCCTGCTTCAGAAGGTGAAGAAACAATTACTATGCGATACATTTCAGTGCCTAGGTCAGTACTTGCTTTCTTTGTAGTTGAAGCAGTCGCTGTGTTAGCAGCTGCGTTTCCTGCAGGGGCATTTGCGACAGCAACTCGCGGCATAGTATTTAAGCTGTCAATTTTCTGATTAAGCATATCAATTTGCATGTCTTTCTCTTGATTGCTCATTTCTAGGGTGGCTACTTTTTCTGCTTGGCGTTTTAGGTTTGTAGTAACCACTTCAGCGCTGTCGGCACTTAGTTTTAGGGCAGCATATTTTTTCGGGTCAACCTCAATTTTGCTTTTATCGCGGTCCGATTTTAAATAATATGTTAAACCTGCGGTTACGAAGCCATACATATCAAAAGATTCTGAATTGAAAGCGTCTAACCAAGGCTGGAATAATAGTACTCGGTGTGCATAACCAACATTAAGGTCCAGTTTGTTGGTTAAGGGAATACCAGCATTAAGTCCCAAAAGGATAAAAGTGTTAAGAGAGTAGGTGCGACCATCTGCCGTTGGATTTGGTACTTCAGCTCTTCTTTGGCGAGTTACAATGTCATATAAGTTGGCATTCATAAGTCCTGCACCTAATCCAGCTCTTCCATTTAGTTTGAAATTCGATTTTGGATCAAATAGGTGCACAATATTGTATTCGTAAGAAACGCTTCCTTCAAACATTTGTGTTTGATAAAAGAAGTCAGCGTTGTTACCGTTGAATTGTGCGGCAAGGGCATCAGCGCGCAAGCGAGAGGAAGCATCAAACTGGTAACCAATACCTGCGTTAACCGCTAGGTTAGTTTTATAACCGATGTAATTACTTTGGTCTAGTTCAACCATCGGCATTCCTAATCCAATTGCAAAGTTTCCAGATAGCTTGTCTTGGGCGGATAATCCTCCTGTTACTAATAAGGAGCCAATAAGAAGATTGTAAATTATTCTCATTTCTAAGGGAATTGCTTGATTTAGCGTTAGTTTCAATGATGTAAAAATAGAATAATATCTCAATCATTCGAATTCTTCAGATAAATTTAGTAAGAACTGCAGCCTATTTTTCTAATTAATACATATTTAGTCGCATCACAGCATTTTATTAGTACTTTTGCCAACCTTTTAAAAACGACATCAGAAAGCGGGTTTTTATGAACGTAACTACCAAGAAAACAGACGATTTAAATGCAATCTTAACGGTTAGCATAAAAGAAGAAGATTACCGCGAAGTAGTGGATAAGACTTTGTCAGACTATCGCAAAAAAGCAAATATCCCTGGCTTCCGCCCCGGTAAGGTACCTGCGGGTTTAGTTAAAAAGCAATTTGGTAAGGCCATTCTTATCGAAGAAGTGAATAAAATATTACAGCAGTCGGTTTTTGATCACATCAAAAAAGAAGAGCTGAATATTTTGGGCAGTCCCCTTCCAGTTGAACAAGATGATATAGATTGGGATTCTCAAGGTGATTTTGATTTTAACTACGAATTAGGTCTTTCACCTAGTTTTGAACTAAATATTTCAGCACGCACCAAGATGCCTTTCCTTAAGGTAGTAGCCGATGATGCTATGGTTGACAGATATATTACCGATTACGCACGACGTTTTGGCACTATGTCTTACCCAGAAACAATAGAAAAAGATGCTATTCTTAAAGGTGATTTTGTAGAGCTTGCTGAAGACGGTAGCGCTAAAGAAGGCGGTATTAATTTAAACACCACGCTAGCCCTTGATGCTTTTACCGATGAAACTCAAAAATTACTTACTGGTAAAGCAATAGGTGATACCGCTGAGTTTACCAAGGAATCTTTTAAAGATGATTTCCGCTTAGCTGGTGTTCTTAAAGTTGACGAAGAAGTATTAGCTGCATCGAGCTATAAATTCTCTTTTACCTTAACGGAGCTAAGTAAAATTGTTCCCGCTGAACTTAATCAAGAACTCTTTGACAAAATTTTTGGCGAAGGCCTTGTGAAAAGTGAAGAGGAGTTTAAAGCGCGTATTAAAGAAGACGCAGAAAAAGTTTTTGTAGGCGATTCAGATCGTAAGTTCTTGATGGATGTTAAAGAAAATCTTTTGGATAAAACCAAATTCGATTTACCCGAGACTTTCTTAAAGAAATGGATGCGCACTTCTGGCGAAAAGCCCTTAACGGAAGAAGAAGTTGAGGAGCAATTCCCGAATATGAAGGAAGATATGCGTTGGCAGATTATGCAAAACCGCATTATTTCTGATAATAAAATTGAAGTAAACCACCAAGAATTGGTTGAGTTTACCAAGCAATTGGTATTGCAACAAATGGCACAATATGGTCAAATGCCAGAAGGCGTTGACTTAGATCAGATTGCTCATAATGTTTTGGGTAACAGAGAGGAAGCAGAGCGTATTGGTGATCAGCTTTTCGAACGTAAATTGTTGGAATATTTCAAATCTAGTTTCAAGATAGACGAGAAAGAAGTGACATACGATGAGTTTGTAAAAGAGCTTTACGCAAAATAAAACTGCACAACTGTCATAATTTTCAACTGGCCCGATCATTGTCGGGCCTTTTTTGTTATTATTACTCTTCAAAAAAAATAAATATGGATTTCGGAAAAGAATTTATGAAATATGCCGTGAAGGATCGCGGACTAAACTCAATGCATGTTGGCGATTACCTTCAATCTTCGCTTACCCCTTACATCATTGAAGAACGCCAAATGAACGTGGCGCAAATGGATGTTTTCTCTCGTTTAATGATGGATAGAATCATCTTCTTAGGAACAGGGATTAATGATCAAGTAGCTAATATTGTGCAAGCGCAGTTATTGTTCTTGGAATCATCCGACTCAACTAAAGACATTCAGATTTACCTAAATAGCCCAGGTGGTTCTGTTTATGCCGGTTTAGGTATATACGACACCATGCAATTGGTAAATCCAGATGTGGCTACTATTTGCACTGGTATGGCAGCCTCAATGGGCGCGGTACTTTTATGCGCTGGTGCAGATGGTAAAAGATCGGCATTAAAGCATAGCCGAGTGATGATTCATCAGCCGATGAGCGGTGCACAAGGTCAGGCTAGCGATATGGAAATTGCCGTACGCGAGGTGCTGAAAATGAAAGAGGAATTGTATAATATCATTGCCACTCATTCTCGTCAAGACTTTAAAAAAGTATCCGACGACTCTGATCGCGATTACTGGATGAACGCCGATGAGGCAAAAGCTTACGGTATGATCGATGAGGTTTTGGATACCAAACGTAAGAAGGATTAAGCTCGTTTAGACTATAATCGATTAATTTAGAATCCGTTCTGGAGCGCTCTAGAACGGATTCACTATTTTTGTACTGAATTTTATAATATGGGCAGTAACAAAGAAAATTTATCTTGTTCGTTTTGTGGACGAGAAAAGAAAGATACCAATGTGCTTATTGCGGGTATAGACGGTCATATTTGTGACCATTGTATTCGTCAAGCTTATGGCATCGTAGTAGAAGAGCTGGACACGCAAGAGCGGAAAGAGCTTTCTCGCTCAATGCGACTCATTAAGCCGAAGGAAATAAAGCAATTTTTAGATCAATATGTTATTGGTCAAGATTCTGCTAAAAGAGTATTAGCGGTTGCCGTATATAACCATTACAAAAGGTTAAGTAAGGATAAGGGCGAACTTAAAAGTGATGAGGTTGAAATAGATAAGTCTAATATCATGATGGTGGGGGAAACTGGTACAGGTAAAACTTTACTAGCCCAAACCATAGCCCGCATGCTTAACGTGCCTTTCACTATTGTAGATGCGACAGTACTAACGGAAGCGGGTTATGTGGGAGAGGATGTTGAAAGTATTTTGACCCGTCTTCTTCAGGCCGCAAACTATGATCAAAAAGCCGCTGAGCGCGGTATTATTTTCATAGATGAGATTGATAAAATAGCACGTAAAGGAGATAACCCTTCTATTACTCGCGATGTAAGTGGTGAAGGGGTTCAGCAGGCCATGCTGAAACTTTTGGAAGGAACTAAAGTAAATGTCCCACCGCAAGGGGGAAGAAAGCATCCTGATCAAAAGTTTATTGAAGTAGATACGCGCAATATTTTATTTATTGCTGGTGGTGCTTTTGATGGTATCCAGCGCAATATTGCACGCAGATTAAATACTCGCGCGGTTGGTTTCCATGGTTCTAAAGACCGCGATTCTTTAGATACTACCAATATGCTAAGTTACGTGGCGCCTCAAGATTTAAAAAGCTTTGGATTAATACCCGAACTAATCGGCCGTATTCCTGTGCTAACGCACTTAGATCCGCTTACACCAGAAGTTTTAAAGCTAATCTTAACAGAACCTAAAAATGCTATTGTTAAGCAATATGTTGCCTTATTGGGTATGGATAAGGTAGAACTCGATTTCCGCGAAGAAGCGATAGATTATGTCGTTGAAAAAGCAATGGAATTCAAACTTGGTGCGCGTGGTCTTCGCTCCATTATCGAAGCGATTTTAACCGATGCCATGTTCGAACTTCCTGGCGAAGCAGAGGAAGGTTACAAACTAGTAGTAGACAAAGACTACGCGAGCACTCGCATGGATAAAATGTCTTTAAACGCTCTCAAAGCGGTTAGTTAGAAACAATTTTTTTATAAGTTAAAAACTCATAGGGGTGGATGTGTTTAGCATCCGCCTCTTTTTTTTCGCCCCGGGCTAACTTCCAAATGTTAAGGTCAAATTCGGGGAAATAACTATCGCCTTCATATTCTCCGTGAATAATAGTCAGTTCTATACCATCGGCGAAAGCCAATGCTTGTTTGTATATCTCCGCCCCACCTACTATAAAAGGCATCTCATCATCCTTTACCATCGCGAGAGCCTCTTCAATGCTATGTGCAATTAAACAGCCTTCTGCCTTGTAGCCCGATTGGCGCGTAATAATGATATTGGTTCGATTGGGTAGTGGCCTACCAACACTTTCGAAGGTCTTGCGCCCCATAATTACATGGTGACCAGATGTTAACTGTTTGAAATGCTTTAAATCTTCTGGAAAATGCCAAATTAATTGGTTATCCTTTCCAATTACTCTGTTTTCCGCCATGGCGGCGATAAGGGTTACATTCATAATATTTGAAAGTATTTAAACAGCTACCTGACCTTTAATTGCAGGATGTGGGTCGTAGTTTTCTAAACTAAAGTCTTCATATTTAAAAGCAAATAGATCCTTTACCTCAGGATTTATTTTCATCTGCGGAAGCGGTTTTAAGGCTCTACTTAATTGCTCTTTTACCTGATCTAAATGATTTTCATAGATATGTGCATCACCCAAAGTATGCACAAAATCCCCTAAGCCTAAATTACAAACTTGGGCAATCATCATCGTAAGTAGGGCGTAAGAAGCAATATTAAATGGTACGCCAAGAAACACATCAGCACTGCGTTGGTATAATTGGCAACTCAATTTGCCATCGGCTACGTAAAATTGGAAAAGGGTATGGCAGGGGGGGAGTCCCGACTTCGCCATAACAGGAATATCTTTGGGGTTCCAGGCGCTTACCAATAAACGTCTGCTATCGGGAGAGTTTTTAATATCTTCAATTACTTGGGTAATTTGATCTACTCCTTCAAAGTTTCGCCATTGTCTTCCATAAACAGGACCAAGCTCACCCCACTCTTTAGCAAAATCAGAATCTTCTATTATGCGGCTTTTGAAGTTTTTTAACTCTTCTGTCCATGCGGCAGAATACTTGGGCAGCTCTTCTTCTTTTCCTTGTTTTTTTAGATAACTCTGAAAGGGCCATTCGTTCCAGATGTTAACACCATTTTCCACTAAATAGCGAATGTTGGTATCACCGTTAATAAACCAAATAAGCTCGTGCACGATTGACTTTAGGTGAACTTTTTTAGTCGTAACCAAGGGAAAGCCTTCCTGCAGGTTATAACGCATTTGGTAGCCAAATACCGAAAGTGTTCCGATGCCCGTACGATTACTTTTTAGCACTCCTTGGTTCAGAATGTGCTGCATTAGTTGATGATATTGCTGCATAATAGAAAATTCGTTCAAAGATATTCCATATTAGGGAAAACCTCGCTTTAAAAGATCGAAAAGCTAAATTGGAAGAAATGCTTTTAGACCTTTGCTTTTAATTGAATTTGCTCCATATTTACGGAAAATTATTTTATGATCAATCAGTCAAGGCCGGAACTGCTTTTAGAATGTTCTTGGGAGGTTTGTAATCAGATTGGCGGTATTTATACGGTTATCCGTTCTAAGGTACCTGCTATGATAGAAAAGTGGGGTGATAACTATTGCCTTTTAGGTCCTTTGGAAAGCCCAAATATTACCGCGGAGATTGATCACATTTCTGACGTATCTACACCAGTGGGAAGAGCGGTAAGTCGCTTGGCAAACGAAGGTTGTGAAGTGGTTTACGGTCGTTGGTTGGTAACCGGTAGGCCTAAAGTAGTTTTGATTAAGCCAGATTTCGGCTTTAATAGTTTAGATAGTTATCGCGATCGTTTACAAACAGAATTTGGTATTGAGAAAGATGAGAACAATGAGCTTCTCGGACGAATGATTCTGTGGGCGGAAGTCAATTTTAAGTTTTTACGCTATCTCAGTGAAGAGATGGGGGAGCAACAATTACTAGTAAATTTCCACGAATGGATGGCTTCTCTGCCGATCTTGAAAATAAGAAAGGAAGGTATAGCTTGTAAAACGGTATTTACTACTCATGCTACTATGCTGGGTCGTTATTTGGCCATGACTAAGCCCGATTTTTACCACGACTTACCTAGCTATAATTGGGAGCAAGAAGCCCGGCACTTTGGGATTTTACCAATCGTGCAAATTGAACGACTATCAGCAAAAATGGCCGATAGCTTTACTACAGTTAGTGAGGTAACTGCCTTAGAATGCGAGCATTTACTTGATAAGAAGCCTGACGAAATAACCCCCAATGGTTTAAATATTAAGCGCTTTGTTGCCATGCATGAGGTGCAGAACTTACACCAAAAATTTAAAGAAAAGCTGCATGAGTTTACCATGGGCCATTTCTTCCATAGTTATAGCTTTGACTTAGACGATACTCTATATTTCTTCACTTCTGGTAGATATGAATTTAGTAACAAGGGCTATGATATCACCCTAGAAGCCTTGCGTCGATTAAACCAAAAAATGGTGAAAGCCGGCATGTCTACAACCGTGGTGATGTTTGTGGTTACGCAAAGAAATGTTTGGTCGATTAATCCAGAAGTATTGCAATCGCGCGGGGTAATGCGTGAAATTCAGAATAATGTAGAGTCTATTGAAAAGCAAATTGGCGAGCGTCTTTTCAAAGCAGCTTTAAGCTCGGAAAAGGAGCATCGTTTGCCTCCCTTAAACGATATGGTAGATGATTATTGGAAGTTACGTTTTAGACGAACGATTCAGTCTTGGAAAAACGATAAATGGCCGATCATTGTTACCCATAATTTAGAAGATGACGGTGGCGATGAAATCTTAGGTTTCATGCGTAAGAATCAAATGTTTAATAGCCCACTAGATAAAGTGAAGGTTGTTTATCATCCTCAGTTTATTAAAAGTACTAATCCATTATTCGGGATTGATTATGGCGACTTTGTACGTGGCTGTAATTTGGGAATTTTCCCTAGTTATTACGAGCCTTGGGGTTATACTCCACTAGAATGTATTGCCCGTGGTGTGCCTACCGTAACTTCGAACTTATCGGGTTTTGGACGTTATGTAAATGGCATGAAAGACGCGGATGAAGATCATGGCATCTTTGTTTTAAAGCGTGAGGCACGTAGTCGAGAGCAAGAGATTAATGATCTAACAACCTATTTGTGGCACTTCGTGAAACATAATAGACGCTATAGAATAATACAGCGTAGTAAGGCGGAAGATTTCTCGGAGAGGTTTGACTGGAAGCTATTACGCAGTCACTATGAAAAAGCCTATGATATTGCTTTGGCAAAGCCTTAAATAAGGTGAATTCGAGGTAATATTAAGCCCCAAACTCTTTGTAAATATTGGGAACTTGCAACTAGCTTATTTGGCTTTAGCCCGCTACAGCAAATGAGCTAGTTTTTTTATTGAAAACCTTTTGCTAAAAGATAAAGTTCAATCTGTTTTAAATAAGCATTCCCACAATTACAGCGGTAAATAAAGAAGCCATGGTTCCACCAATTAAAGCGCGGAAACCTAGGCGCGATAAATCACCTCTACGGGATGGTGCCAAAGAGCCTATACCGCCAATTTGGATACCAATACTTGCAAAGTTTGAGAAACCGCACAGAATATAGGTGGCGATAATGATGGACTTTTCTGAGCTGAATTTACCTTCAGCCATTAGATCGCCTAAGGATACATAAGCTACAAATTCATTAAGAATGGTTTTCTCACCAAGTAGTTGCCCTACTAAAAATATATCTTCATTGGCAACTCCCATAAGCCATGTAATTGGGGCAAGAGTGTAACCTAAAATAAACTCCATAGAGAAGCCCGTATACTGGCCATTAGTGAATTCTTGTACCCAAATATTTAAACCGGTGATATCGCCAATAAAATCGCTTAGAAAAGAGTTGATCATCGCTACAATGGCAATAAACACCAATAACATCGCTCCTACGTTTACGGCTAACTTTAAACCATCGGTAGTGCCATTGGTAATCGCTTCGAGGGCATTATCCCCAATATTATGACTGCCAATACGCATGTCTTTATTTACTTCTTTAGTTTCCGGCATTAAAATCTTGGCCGCGACCACAGCTGCTGGAGCACTCATTACCGAGGCGGCAAGTAGATGTTTAGCGAAAAAGGTTCTTTGTACAATGTCATCTCCACCTAAAAAACCAATATAAGCCGCTAGCACCCCACCGGCTATTGTTGCCATGCCGCCACTCATAATGCAAAGTAGCTCACTGCGTGTCATTTTATTGAGATAAGGCTTAATGAGCAAAGGCGATTCAGTTTGACCTAAAAATATATTTCCCGCTGCCGCTAAACTTTCAGCACCGCTAAGGTTCATCGTACGTTTCATTACCCAAGCAAAAGCGTAAACAACCTTTTGCATAATGCCGTAGTAAAATAACAGGCTGGTTAAAGCGGAAAAGAAAATTACGGTAGGTAATACCTTAAAGGCGAAAATGTAGCCTAAAGAACTGGTCTCATTAATGAGTTCACCAAAAAGGAATTGCGCGCCCACCTCGGTAAAACCAAGAAGCGTTACAAAGCGCTCACTGAGCCAATCGAATCCATTACGGATAAATGAAACTTTGAGAATGGCTAGGGCGAAGATAAATTGAATGACTAAGCCTTTAAAAACTAAAGCCCAATCAATGGATTTGCGCTTGGCCGACATAAAAAAGGTAAGCGCCAATAAAACGCTCAGTCCTAAAAGTCCGCGCCCCATCGAAGCTAGGTCAAAAGACTTTCCACTGAAATCGTAGTTTAAAGGCAAGCTTGCGCCAATGCCAGTTTTTACTTTGGTACGCTTAAATAGGTAGCTGATTCCGCTTTCCTCTAGGTTTAATAAACTATCACCTTGTACTTGAAAGGTGTAAGTTCTTTGGGTGTCGCTTGGCGCGAGATAACTAAAGATTAAGCTATCACTAAGCTGGCTAAATTTCCCCGAGGCCTGCAAGTTTTTAGCAGCTAATTGGTAATCAAAGCTATCTGCTGCAAAGCTTAAAATATCCGTGGATGAGATTTTAAAAAGAGAATCTCCGTTACTATTTAAAATAGCTTGAAACTGCCAATCTCCTTCCAAGGATTGAGACCGAATATTACTTCCAAGTACCAAGCTAAGAAGCAATAGAAGAAGAATTTTGATACGCATCATAGTATGGGCGAAAATAGAAAATAAGGACTAGCGAACGCCGAGAGGCTCAATTATTTCGCTTCGCGGCGATCAATTTCATCTCGTATTCTTACCGCACGCTCATAATCTTCATTAAGTACAGCTTCTTCTAAACTTTTATTTAAGTCTTCTAAACTTAGACTTTGCAAGGAACCTTTTTTGCCGCTAGTTGCGGAGCTTATTTCGTCCTCACTTCTGGTATCCAGTCTGCTAGATTTAGAACTCGTAGTTTTTTCATTTAAGATTACTCCGGCATTGTCTAAAATCTCCGAATAGGTAAATATAGGGGCATTAAAGCGAATGGCTAGAGCAACTGCGTCAGAGGTGCGCGCATCTAAAACCTGTTCTACTCCGTTTTGATCACAAATTAAGATGGAGTAAAATACTCCATCTTCTAATTTGTGAATAACAACTTGCTTTAAATGAATTTTAAAAGCGTCGGAGAAATTTTTAAAAAGGTCGTGCGTTAAAGGACGGGGCGGGTTCATATCCTTATCTATGGCAATGGCAATACTTTGCGCTTCAAAACCTCCGATAATAATAGGTAATCTGCGTTCACCACCTTCTTCTCCCAAAACAAGAGCATAAGCCCCAGATTGGGTTTGACTGTAAGATAATCCCTTAACAAAGAGCCTAATATGCTCCATTAATTAGCGGCCTTAAATTTCTTTAATTCTTCCGTTAACTTAGGAACTACTTGAAAAGCGTCTCCTACAATTCCGTAGTCAGCGGCTTTAAAGAAAGGCGCTTCGGCATCGGAATTAATCGCTACAATAGTTTTAGATGCACTTACGCCCGCTAAATGCTGAATAGCACCGGAAATACCAATAGCGATATATAAGTTTGGCTTAATAGCGATACCAGTTTGCCCAACGTGTTCGCTATGAGGGCGCCAATCCATATCTGAAACAGGTTTGCTACAGGCTGTTCCCGCTTCTAAAACTTCGGCTAATTCTTCTACCATAGTCCAGTTTTCGGGGCCTTTTAAACCACGACCACCGCTCACTACTCTTTCTGCTTCGGGTAAAGGGATTTTTCCTTTTACACGGTCTACCGATTCCACAACTACAGTTTTTTCATCTGCGGAAGCAAAAGACGCACTTTCGACACTTACCGCGCCGCTTCCTTCTTCCAAGGGAATGGAATTGGGCACGAAAAGGATAATGTTATTGGCTTCTGTACTACTTAAATCATTAAATCCTTTGCCTGAAAAGACACCGCGCTTAACCGTTAGTGGACTTACATTAGTGGGTAAATCCACTACATTGCTAAGAAGGGCAGCATTGTGTTTGATACTTAAGGCAGGCGCTAAGGCTTTACCATTAAAGGTGCCGCTAATAATAATGGTTGAAGCATTATTTTCTTGAGCTAAATGAGCGAAAGCTTGGGCATAACGATTGGCATCGAAGCTTGCAAGCGCAGCATCATTTACATGTAAAACTTTAGATAAACCGTATTTGCCCGCATCTTCGGCTGATTCATTAATATCGCCGATTACAACACCAATAGCTTCAGTGCCTTGCATAGTGGCAGTTTTAGAAGCATAGAGAGCAGCTTCCCAAGTGTTTTTCTTAAATTGACCTTCCCAATTTTCGAGGTATACTAATACTGACATGTTTCTTCTTTTTTAATTAAATCACTTTTGCTTCCTCGTGCAGTAAACGCACTAACTCCGCTACATTATCGGCATCGATCATTTTTACTGCACTTTTAGGTGCAGGTTTAGTAAAAGCACCGGTGCTCGTTTTAGCAGCAATCTCTTGCGGAGCACGAACATCCAGAGCTTTGCTACGTGCTTGCATGATTCCACGCATATTAGGTATGCGAAGATCTTTTTCTTCTACCAATCCTTTTTGGCCACCTACCACTAAAGGCAAACTGGCTTTAACTTTTTCTTTTCCTCCGTCAATTTCACGAATTAAAGAAGCTTCATTGTCGCTAATTTCCATGCCAACGCAAGCATTAACAAAAGGAAGATTTAAAATACTGGCTACCATTCCTGGTACTTGTCCGCCGTTGTAATCGATGGATTCGCGACCGGCAAGTATTAAATCGTAAGCTCCTTCTTTCGCAACTGCGGCAATTTGTTGGGCTACATAAAACGAATCGCTTGGATCCGCGTCAACTCTAATGGCGGCATCAGCACCAATGGCTAATGCCTTTCTTAGGGTAGGCTCAGTTTCTGCTCTTCCTACATTTAGCACCGTAATTTGGGCGCCTTGCTTTTCTTTTAACCATACGGCTCTGGTTAAACCAAATTCGTCGTATGGGTTAATTACGAACTGTACCCCATTCTTATCAAATGCACTATTGTCGGCAGTGAAGTTGATTTTAGAAGTAGTATCGGGCACATGACTAATGCAAACTAATACCTTCATAATTTATAATATATTCTTTGAGAAGTGATGTGTATAAAGCGCGAAAATAACCATAAAAAACCCGCGGACAAAACCTTATGCATGCATACTAATTTTTTAATCGTATTTAGATTTACTAAAAAATGAAGTCTTTAGCTCCTAATTAGTATTTTTGGCGCCTCAAAAGAATGATCAATGAGTAGAATTATCCAGTTTAGAGAGGCAATTGCTGAAGCGATGAGTGAAGAAATGCGTCGCGACGAGAACATTTATTTGATGGGTGAGGAAGTGGCCGAGTACAATGGCGCTTACAAAGCTTCGAAGGGAATGCTTGATGAATTTGGCCCCAAGAGGGTTATCGATACTCCAATTGCAGAATTAGGATTTTCTGGAATCGGTGTAGGGTCTGCCATGAATGGTTTAAGACCGATTATCGAGTTTATGACCTTTAACTTTTCGATGGTTGCCATTGATCAGATCATTAACAATGCGGCCAAAATGTATCAAATGAGCGGCGGGCAGCTTAATATCCCCATCGTTTTTAGGGGCCCTACCGCCTCTGCTGGACAGCTTGGTGCCACGCATAGTCAGGCCTTTGAAAGTTGGTTTGCCAATACTCCCGGTCTAAAAGTGGTTGTTCCTTCTAATCCATACGACGCAAAAGGACTTCTGAAAAGCGCAATTCGCGATAATGATCCCGTAATTTTTATGGAGAGCGAGCAGATGTATGGCGATAAAATGGAAGTGCCAGAAGAAGAATACCTTATTCCTTTAGGAGTAGCGGATATTCGTCGAGCGGGCGACGATGTTACCATTGTATCTTTTGGAAAAATTATTAAAGAAGCCGATAAAGCAGCCGACGAACTGGCTAAAGAAGGTATCAGCTGTGAAATTATTGACTTACGTACTGTGCGTCCTATCGACTATGAGGCAGTATTGCAGTCGCTTAAGAAAACAAACCGCATGGTAATCGTAGAAGAAGCTTGGCCTTTAGGTAATATCTCTACTGAGATTATTACCCATTGCCAAGAGCATGCTTTTGATTATTTAGATGCTCCAATTATAAGAATTAATACTGCCGATACGCCAATGGCTTATGCTCCAACTTTGGTAAATGAGTTTTTACCAAATGCAGCACGAGTAATTACCGCGGTAAAAAAAGTAATGTACAAATAGAATAGGTGGGGTAGATTTAGTTTTTTAGAGCTAGTCTAAGATACATCAAATTAGGCATTTGGCTAAAAGCTAAATTAATTTACTTTTGCGCCCCTTGTTAAGAATTTAAATTTTCAATCAACAAACAACTATGAACGATTGGTTAATGTATTTGGTTCCTGCCCTAGGTTTGGTAGGAATCTTAGTTATGCTAATGAAATCTGCCTGGGTTACCAAACAAGCAGCAGGCGATAAAAAGATGACGGAGTTGGCAGGTTATATTGCGGACGGAGCGATGTCTTTTTTAAAGGCCGAATGGAAAGTAATGAGCTACTTTGTAGTAATAGCTGCCATTTTATTAGGATACTCAGGAACTTTAGTAGAGCACTCTAGTCCCATTATCGCCATTGCTTTTGTTATTGGTGCGGTGCTTTCTGCTTTGGCAGGATATATCGGGATGCGCATTGCTACAAAATCTAATGTTCGTACTACCGAAGCTGCTCGTACTAGTTTAGTGCAAGCTTTAAAAGTTTCTTTTACCGGTGGGTCTGTAATGGGTCTCGGTGTAGCGGGATTAGCTGTTCTAGGTTTAGGATCTTTATTTATAGTTTTTTACAACTACTTTGTACCAGAAGGTGCTGCTATTAATGGCCCAGAAATGAAAACAGCTATCGAAGTATTGGCTGGTTTCTCTCTTGGTGCAGAGTCTATCGCTCTTTTTGCTCGTGTAGGAGGTGGTATTTATACCAAAGCAGCCGACGTAGGTGCAGATTTAGTAGGTAAAGTAGAAGCGGGAATTCCCGAAGATGATATTCGTAACCCAGCTACAATTGCCGATAACGTAGGTGATAACGTAGGTGATGTTGCCGGTATGGGTGCTGACCTTTTTGGTTCTTACGTGGCCACAATTTTAGCTACCATGGTATTAGGTCAAGAAATTGACAGTGCTGACAATTTTGGCGGAATGGCCCCCATTTTATTACCCATGGTAATTGCTGGTTTAGGTCTTATTTTCTCTATTATTTCTATGGCTTTCGTTCGTATTAGCAACGAAAATAGCTCGGTTCAGAAAGCCCTAAACATGGGTAACTGGTCTTCTATTATTTTTGTGGTTATCGCTTCCTATCCGCTTTCTATGTGGATGTTGCCGGAATCAATGAATTTAAGAGGTTACGAGTTTAGTCCATTAGATGTTTTCCTTGCCATTTTAGTTGGATCTATTGTAGGTGCTTTAATGAGCTTAGTAACAGAGTTCTATACCTCCATGGGTAAGAAGCCAGTAAATTCTATTGTGCAGCAAAGTTCTACGGGACACGCCACTAATATTATTGGTGGTCTAGCTATGGGTATGCAGTCTACTGTTATTCCAATTTTAATCTTAGCAGCTGGTATTATTTTCTCTTACTCTTTTGCTGGTTTATACGGAGTGGCAATTGCTGCTGCGGGTATGATGGCTACAACTGCTATGCAATTGGCGATTGACGCTTTCGGACCGATTGCAGATAATGCGGGAGGTATTGCCGAAATGAGCGGATTGCCAGAGGAAGTACGCGGACGTACCGACAATTTAGATGCTGTAGGTAACACCACCGCTGCAACGGGTAAAGGTTTCGCTATTGCTTCTGCAGCTTTAACCGCTTTGGCACTTTTCGCCGCTTTCGTAGGAATTGCTGGTATTGATTCAATTGATATTTACAAAGCTCCTGTGTTAGCCATGCTATTCGTTGGAGGTATGATTCCATTTATTTTCTCTTCTCTAGCTATTTCGGCAGTAGGTCGCGCAGCAATGGCGATGGTACACGAAGTTCGTCGCCAGTTTAAAGAGATTCCAGGTATTATGGAATATAAGGCTAAACCCGAATACGAAAAATGTGTAGAGATTTCTACCAAAGCTTCCATCCGTGAAATGATGCTTCCAGGTGCCATTGCCTTGGTAACTCCTCTTTTGGTAGGATTTGGATTTTTGGGTGTTTTTGAAGAAACTTCTTCTGCAGAAATGTTAGGAGGTTTATTGGCCGGTGTAACGGTTAGTGGTGTGTTGATGGGTATTTTCCAAAACAATGCCGGTGGTGCTTGGGATAACGCTAAAAAGTCTTTTGAGCAAGGTGTTATGATTGATGGTAAAATGGAATACAAAGGTTCTGAAGCGCATAAAGCGTCAGTAACCGGTGATACCGTTGGTGATCCATTTAAAGATACTTCTGGTCCTTCGATGAACATCTTAATTAAATTGATGTCTATTGTTTCTTTAGTAATCGCTCCTCATATTCACGTGGGTGATGCAAGTGGTAACGCTTATATGGATGAGGTAGTGAAAATTAGCGCTGGAGAGGTTTACGCCTACGAAGGTACTAACGCGGCTCAAGTAAAGTTTAGTAGCCCCAATAGTGAAATGACAGGGTCTATTTCAGCAGAAGCTTTTAGCTATGACTTCGCTTCAGAAGATAATGTAGTTAACCTACGCATGCAATTAAGCAGTAAACAAACTAGTGCTTTATTAAACTCACAATTTAATAGCGTTGAAGTTAGAGCGGAGCAATTGACTTTAGGCGAAAACGGTCTCTTTAAAGGTGAGGCTTTTATTATCCTTGATGGAAATGCAATTCCTTCTACGCTTGGGATTAATATAATAAACGAAAAGAGAATTTTAGCAAGTCTTAGTATGAACTAAGATTGCTTAAAATCAATTAGTATGAAGAGGCCGTCTAATTTAGATGGCCTCTTTTTTTTAGCCTGTGCTTATGGTTCTGCCAAGCTTCGTTTATAGCAAAGCTTGGCTATTTTTTTCACTGCGGTAGATGCGGTCTGATAAAAATCCTTGCTCATAACTGTTGCTTCTTCCGACTCTCAATCAATTATTTTTAAGAGCTCTAAAGCCGAATTTCAAGACTAATTTTAGGGTAAGGAACCTGCATAGCCCGCGGCAGGGATTGGAGTGAAAAGCCCGCAGCCCTAATGCCCCTGCGCAATTCTGTGGCAGGCGACCAAAGGAAGCCTAGCGGCAGAATATGCAGCTGGGCGTGTTAGGGCGAGGACTTGGAGCAAAAGCCCGGTTGCCGCCCAAATAAAAAAAAATCAGATTTTTAAAATAAGCCGTTAAGCTCGGCGTCGATATTATTGATGATTTTACCTAAATCCTCGGGATTGTTGGCGAATTTGTTTTCGTCTACATTGATAATTAGCAAGTTACCTTTGTCGTAGCCTGAAATCCACGCTTCATAGCGTTCGTTGAGGCGGCTGAGGTAATCGATGCGAATATTATTTTCATAATCGCGGCCACGCTTCTGAATTTGGTCCACCAAAGTGGGGATGGAAGCACGCAGGTAGATCAATAAATCGGGGGCTTCCACGAAGGAATCCATTAGTTCGAAAAGCGAAAGGTAGTTTTCAAAATCACGGCTTGGCATGAGGCCCATGGCGTGCAAGTTGGGGGCGAAAATGTGGGCGTCTTCGTAAATCGTTCGATCTTGAATGATGCTTTTTCCAGTTTCGCGGATTTCTTTGACCTGACGAAAACGGCTGTTCAGAAAGAAGATTTGCAAGTTAAAAGACCAGCGCTGCATTTCACGGTAAAAATCGTCGAGATAGGGATTGTCTTCTACATCTTCAAAGTGGGGTGTCCACTTGTAGTGCTTTGCCAGTAAGCGTGTTAAGGTAGTTTTCCCTGAGCCGATGTTCCCTGAAATTGCAATGTGCATAGTTGTTTTTTAATAAGCTCACAAAGCTAAGTTTTTCGGCTAAATTATCGGCTATTGTAAGCCGCTATTCGAGCTTATAAAGGTAGAGCATGCCCGCTTTCCATAAATAAAGCGAGCGGTTGTGTAAAATGATACGTTTGATACCGGCTTGCGGGCAGATGAGGTTTTGTCTTTGACCGGTTTTAACCGAAATGAGGCTTAATATTCCACTTTCGCTGAGGCAGATGAGTAAGTCATTATTAAAATCGACATCAATTATTGTTTCGGTAAAGGGAATTTTTTTTTGGAAAGCGGCTACAGCATCGAAAAGTAAAAAACCGCTTTGAGGAAGATGGAGGACTTGGTGATTGAAGCTGCTTAATAAGTGAGACGGGCGATTGGTGCTGCTGCTTATTTGGTTTATGGTAGGACTAAAGTTTAAAAGTTTTTCCGCTTCGGGGTCATAAATGCTAAGGCGATCGCTTACCTGATCGTAGATGAGTATTTGATTTTGAGTGGTATAGCTTACTAAACTAGGGTCGATAAAGCCTGCATCGAGAAGGTTTATGCTGCGACTAAAATTTAGGCGGTTATCGAGAATTTGGAGGATATTAAAATCGGTATAATAAAGGAGCGGCTGCAAAGGGTTAATGAGGGTGAAAAAACTTATTGAGCCTAAGCGTGGATCGCTGTAGCTGTAGTTTTGCTGGCCATTTACGGGATGTTTAATAATCTCATTGCCTTTTAAATAGTAGATGTTTCCAAAGGGATCCACTTTTAAATCATCCACAGTAGGTATGATCTCGCTGCTAATTAATTTTAACTGCAAGGCCTGTCCAAAAAGGGCTGAGTTAATAAATAGAAAAAGCACTAGTGCGATCCGCATTAGTCGTTTAATTTTAATAGTTCATCCATATGCTCTCGGCTATTACTTAGGCGCGGAACTTTGTTTTGGCCTCCTAATTTTCCTTTGGTACTAAGCCAGTCGTAAAACAGTCCTGGGCGCGCTTCAATAAGTTCGAGGCCAGTAAGGGCCAGACCCTTGTAGCGTTTGGCTTCGTAGTCGCTATTTATGTTACAAATGGCTTTGTCTAAATCGGCAGCGAATTCTGCTTGATTAGCTGGGGCTTTACTCCATTCAATGAGCCATTGGTGCGCCCCTTTATTTTTACCTTCCATAAAAATAGGCGCAACAGTGAAATCTAGAACTTGGCAGTTATGTTTTTCACAACTTTGTTTGAGGGCTTTTTCGGCATTTTCAATGATGAGCTCTTCGCCAAAAACATTAATGAAGTGCTTGGTGCGGCCGGTAATTTTAAAACGATAAGGCGAGGTATTGGTGAAGCGAATTGTATCACCGATAATATAGCGCCACAAACCGGCATTGGAAGTAATCACTACGGCATAGCTCGGGCCGATTTCTACCTCGCTTAAGCCAATAGTTTTAGACTGGGTTCCTTGGTATTGGTCCATTGGGATAAACTCGAAGTAGATGCCATAATCGAGCATCAAAAGCATTTCGCTACTGTCTTTTTGGTCTTGGATGCCAAAGAAGCCTTCCGAGGCATTATAGGTTTCGAGGTAGTTAATGTCTTTACCAATAATTTCGCGGTATTGCTCGCGGTAGGGTTCAAAGTTTACTCCGCCGTGCATATAGAGCTCTAAATTAGGCCATACTTCGGCAATGGTTTTTTTGCCACTTAGTTCTAAAACTCGCTGCAGGAGTACAAGCATCCACGAAGGAACACCCGCGAGACTGGTTACATCTTCGCGCAAGGAGGTCGTTGCCATGGCGACAATTTTCGACTCCCACTCCGTCATTAAACTAATTTTATTGTTGGGGGTACTGCGCATTTCCACCCAAAAGGGGAGGTTTTCGATAATAATCCCAGAAACATCTCCGTAGTAGCTTTGTAATTCCTGGTTATCCAGAAAGGTACTGCCACCCATGCGAAGGTTCATCCCGTCGAAAACCATGGTTTCGGGGTTTAGATTACAGTAAATACTTAGTAGATCCTTACCGCCTTTAAAATGGCAGTCTTCTATCGCTTCCTCGCTAACGGGAATAAATTTGCTTTTACTGTTGGTGGTGCCGCTAGATTTAGCAAACCATTTCACTTCCCCGGGCCAAAAAATATTTTGTTCCCCTTGGCGGAGACGATTTACATCCGCTTCAATATCTTCGTAAAAATGGAGAGGAACTCTTTCTTTAAAGTCATTAATAGAGGATATATCGTCGAACTTGTATCTTTTTCCGAACTCGGTGTTTGCGGCAATGCTTATTAATTCTATTAATAGCTCGCTTTGCACTTCATGCGGATACTTCATGAAAAGTTCCAACTGGTGAAAGCGCTTTTTCATGCGCCAACTTAAAAATGAATTTACTAGTGCAAGCTTCATAGGAACGACTAATTTAGCGATACAAATTTTAGAATATGAGATTCGAACTTAATCTGAGCAAAATGCCCGCTTGGCAAGATGATGAAAAGGTACAATATCTTCTCAAGGCAGATGATGATTTTATCAGGCTTAATCAACTAATTGGTCGCCAAATTACAATAGAATTCCTTAATGAGAAACACTGTTCTAATTGTGGGAATAAGTTTGCCGACTTGTTTCGAATGGGCTTTTGCAAGAATTGTTTTTTTACCTCTCCACAGGCGGGTGAAAGTATCATAAGGCCAGAGTTAAGCCAAGCGCATTTGGATATTGAAGATCGCGATTTAGAATTTGAAAAATCCTACCAGCTACAAGAGCATATTGTGTATTTGGCCAATGGTGGCGATTTAAAAGTAGGGGTAACCCGCGCCCAGCAAATGCAAAACCGCTGGATAGATCAAGGTGCATCGGAAGCGATAGTTTTAGCGCGTACCGAGAATCGCTTTCAAGCGGGTGAAATAGAAGTAGCGCTGAAAGGCTTAATGGGCGACAAAACACCTTGGCGGAAGATGCTGAAGAATGAAATCCCGACCATTGATTTGGTAAAGGAAAAGCTCAAGGTAAAAGAAAGTCTTTCAGCTGAAATGCAACAATTTTTTGCAGAAGGCGAAGATGAAGTATATCAGTTTAATTATCCTGTTGAGGAATGGCCTACGAAGATTAGCACGCTTAATTTAGACAAAGAACCTAAGGCAGAGGCGGTATTAAAAGGGATACGGGGTCAATATTTGATCTTTCAAGGCGGCTTAGTTTTTAATATCCGCGCCCATACTGGTTTTAGGGTTTCTTTCGCTTTCGCTTGATACGTGCTAATTCACTGCGGTTTAAACTCGCCAATCCGATTAAGGATGGAATGGCCATATTAAAGAACCATACTAAAGTGCTGCCGATTACGAAAACTAAAGACTCATCACTAAAGAAACTAAAGAAGTAAAACGAAAGCGCTCCTTTAATTAAGAAATCTAAGCCGGCAAAAGTGGGCGTTATAGCCGATAGAAAATAATAAAGAGGAATGGCGTAAAGGATTTCCAAATTGATACTCTTGGGTTGAAGAAAAAATAAGGAAACCAGCAATTGTGCTGAGAAAATAAGGAAGCGAAAGGAATGGATTCCAATCAGGACACTTTTTAGTTTTGAACCTGGCTCGCCTTTAATGAGGTAGTTGGCTAAAGGGTATTTAAAAAGTTTGCGCTGATGCAGAGAGCTTATAATTTTCTCAAGACTGAAGTAGATAACTAAGCTAAAAAGGCTAGCCAGAAGCGCTAGCACAGAATAGGCAATTTGGCCCGCATTAATTAACCACAAGCAAGCAATTAATAAACTAACTATAGTTTTGCCAAAAAGCTTAGGGCTATGGGTCCAAAAAGTAAGGAAAAGTGCTTTCGAGCGATGAACCTGATCTTCTTGCACAATATAGCGACCGAGAATTTCACCGCTGTTAAGAGGGGTGATAAAGGCTAATCCGTAGCATTTAACATTTTGCCAAAGGGCTTTCTTAATACTAATGGGGCTTATCAACGCTTGAATTTTTTGCCAAGCGATGGCATCAAAAGTGATATTTAAAAACCAGAGCAGACTAAATAGGAAAAGACTAATTAGGCTACGGTTAAGATCGAGGCTTAGTTCGAATTCTCTAACTTGAGACTTCTCTAGCTTTAGCCACAAAAGATAACTAGCCAGGCATACTAGTGCAATCTTTAGGATGCGGAAAAGCCATTTTTTACCAGATATCGATTTCTTCACTTTTTTGTAAATTGAAGTAGCGACGTATCAGGTAAATCAAAGGGTAAATTAAGAGCGTATCCGCAGCAGCGAAAAGCGCTTTAAATAGCCAGCCATCTTTAACCAAGCCCCCAATAAAAGCGAAGCTTTCTACGCCAATAAATAATACTGTTGTTACTAATATGGTATCTACCAGCTGGGAAAAAATGGTAGAAGCATTGTTGCGCAGCCATAAATATTTGCCATTGGTTTTCTTCTTGATGGCGTGAAAAATACGCACATCAATAAATTGGGCTACCAGATAAGCCAGCATGGAAGCCAGAATCACTCGGCTTGAACTTTGGAAAACCTGATCAAACTGTTCGTTACTAACGGGGCTATTGCTAATGGCGGGAAAAACATGCCCTAAATAAAGAATCAGCAGAACTAAAAGCGAAGCGAATAATCCCGCGAAAACTACGCGGTTGGTGTTTTTCCGACCGTAAATTTCAGAAAGAATATCGGTAATTAAAAAAGTAAGCGGGTAGGGAATAACGCCGGCCGAAACGATAAAAGTCTTAAAGCCAAGGTTAATGCTAACGAACTTATTGGCGATTAAATTACAGGTTATTAAGGCCGCAATAAATAAAGCAGCCAGAATCAAATACATGATTCCGGCTTCTTTACGTTTAATGGTTTGCGTTTCCGTCAACTTAATCAATTACAAAGTCATATTCCATGCGCATTTGCATGCCTTTGCGGCTTTGTGCTTGCTCTAATAGTTCGAGGTAATGCCCAAATTCTCCCAATTCAGCTTTGATGCTCGCGCCGCCCATTTGATCTGAGAATTCTTTAATAAATGCTTGCAATGGATCTTCTAATTCGGGATAAGTTACTACAGAATAGCCTTCTTCTAAACCTGCTTTTTCAGCGGCAATATTAATGGCGTCGCTTAATCCACCGATAAGATCCACTAATCCTAATTCTTTCGCTCTGAGGCCAGAGTAAACCCTTCCTTGCCCAATGCTATCAACAAAAGCAAGGTCTAAACCACGACCAGTAGCAACTCTACTTTTAAAGGTGCCATAGATATTATCAACCTGACGAATTAAGATTCTTCGTTCCGAAGGACTTAAGTCGCGATCGATGGTACCGATATCGGAATGAGTATTCGTTTTTACTGTTTCGATATTAATTCCCAGTTTTTCATTCATTAGGTCTTGCGCGGTAAAAAATAAGCCAAAGGCACCAATACTACCTGTTACGGTATTGGGTTGCGCCAAAATGGTATCCGCAAAACAAGCGATATAATACCCACCACTAGCGGCCACATCTCCCATTGAGGCGATTACAGGTTTTTCGGCGCGGGCAAGGTCTACTTCACGCCAAATTACTTCTGAGGCAAGGGCGCTACCACCAGGGCTGTTTACTCTTAAAACAATGGCTTTTACTTTGTCGTTTAAACGCGCCTGACGCACCGCTGCGGCAATGCGATCAGATCCAATTACATACTCGCTGCCTTCGCCGCCACGTATCTCACCTTGAGCAATAATAACGGCCACTCTTTGATCGCTATATTCGCTATTGCCATTTAAATCTAGTTGTTTGGCATACTTAGCAGGGCTAATAAAGTTAACTGCGCTAAATTTTTCGCTTTCGCTAGATTGGGTTAAAAGATCTTGAATTTGATCATAATATGCTAATCCATCAATTAAACCTAGTTCTTTAGCTGCATGAACGTTCGTTAGTAAGCTATCAGCCGTAAGGTTCAGCTGGGCAATGCTAATCCCTTTTGATTCGGCTAAATCACTAAGGTAAGTTCCCCAAAAGGAATTAAGCAATTCGCTTAATTGCATGCGGTTCGAATTAGACATTTCATCGAGAAGGTAGGGTTCTACCGCACTTTTAAATTTGTTACCAGTAGCTCTAAGAACAACGGGTTTTACACCTAATTTCTCCAGTGCTTTGCGGTAATAAGTAACTGAGGCACTTAGTCCTGAGAATTCTAAAATACCTTCGGGATTTAAAAAAAAGCTGTCGGCCACGGAGCTTAGATACAATCCTTTTTGCGTTAGTATTTCACTGTAACCGTAGATGAATTTTCCAGAAGACTTGAAATCAATAAGGGCATTACGGATTTCTTTTAGCGTCGCATTTCCTGCAAGCGGAACACCGCCATCGAGATAGATACCGATAATTTTCGGATCATCTTGGGCCGACTTTAAAGCACTGATTATGCTGGTAAGGCCATTCGCTCTTTCTGGACTACCTGAAAGTGGATCGAATTGCGCGAAGGGATTATCTTGGGCTCGATCTACAAAAGTGGCATTCATATCTATACGGAGAATGCTTTTGTCTTTGATTTCCAATTCGGGACTACTTATAGAAGCGATAGAAGCAAAAAGTAAGAATATCAAGAAGAGGAGTATTGCGCCACCAATGATGGAGGCGAGTAACATTTTAAGGAAGGATTTCATTTGAATATATTTAGTTTTGCGTTTATACAGCAATATTAAGTATTTGTTCAGTTTGCGAGAAATAAAAAGAGAAGCACATTTGCTGCTTGGCGGAAATTTAGGAGATGTGCGGAGGACTTTTGAAAAAGCTGAAGAATTTTTGTTAGGCTCTTTTACAATTCTCGGTAAATCTAGTTTATATCAAAGCGAGCCATGGGGAATGGTAAGTGAAAATCTATTTCTCAACCAAGTTTGGAAAATAGAGACCGCATTAAACCCGCAATTACTTTTAGAAAAGCTACTAGCAGCAGAGCTTCAGATGGGTAGGGAAAGATTAAATCTTAAGGTTGAGGGTTCTTATTTTGATCGGACTTTAGATATTGACATTCTGTTTGTGGGTGACCTTGTTTTAAATTCTGATAAACTTGTGGTACCTCACCCTAGATTACATTTACGTGCCTTTACTTTGCAAGCTTTAGTGGAGGTAGACCCAGATTTTATTCATCCAGTTTTGCTGAAATCCACTAGCTATCTTTTAGAAAACTGCACAGATCATGTTAAAGCGCGCAAGCTTGATTGAAGGGAAATACATTGCCATAGAAGGCAATATTGGGTCGGGTAAAACTACTTTAGCTAAGCTTCTGTCAGAAAAGCTTAATGCACGCTTGGTTCTGGAAGAGTTTGAAGAAAACCCTTTTTTAGGTCGTTTCTATGAGGATAAAGAGCGATTTGCCTTTTCGGTTGAAATGTCATTTTTAGCGGATCGTTATCATCAACTGAGTAATTTACCCACTACCCAAGATTTGTTTTTGCCCAATTTGGTGGCTGATTACGCGCCTTTTAAGAGCTTAATTTTTGCCCAGAACAATCTTTCAGAGGTTGAATTTCAGCTTTACCGTAAATTTTGGCACATGGCTTTGGGTATGGTTCGGCAACCTGATTTATTAATTTTTCTTCATCGCCCGCTGGAATCATTATTGAGGAATATTGACAAAAGAGGTCGCTCATATGAGAAAAATATGAGTCATAATTATTTATTGAGGTTAAATGAAAGTTATGCGAGCTTTATTAAACAAAACTGGGCCTCAAAAATCATAGACCTTAATGCAGACTCTTTTGATTTTTTACACTCTGAAAGTGATGTAGAACGGGTAGTTGACGAAGTATTGAAGAAATACTTATAGCTCCGAAAAAAAATATTGCCTTTTCAAATTTAGAATTAACTTAAAAAATTTGAATTTCGGTCACTTTTAGTACCTTTGCAAAGCATTAATTGATGCAAAACATAACCCACTTATATTTATGAAAAGAATAAATTTACTTTTCGGACTTGCTCTTTTTAGTCTCTCTGCAACCGCTCAGAATGAAGAGGTGGTCCTTACAGAAGCACACCAAAGTAATTTTCGTACTTGGTCATTAGGCTTAAATGTTGGAGCTACTGCCTCTTTAGGAGATGCGGCTAGCTATTTTTTCGGTGACAAAACTGATGCAATGCCAAGTGGTGTTGGTGGTTTTGAAATTGGAGTACGTGGCCACTTAACCAAATGGTTTTCACCAATGATTGGTGTATCTGGTACGGGTGGTTTTCACCAAACTTCGGGAACTGCTCCAAATTATTATTATGAAGGTGACTTCTTAGATGGTGATATCAGTCTAGCATTCAACTTAACAAACATGTTCTTATATGGTAGAGAATACCAAAGAAAGCATGCAATGATATTTACGGTTGGTCTTGGTGCAACATATTTGGCGGCAACTGGCTTTAATGAAGCTGGCACACAAGTAAGTTCAGCAGGTGGAGATAAATTAACCAATGCAAGAACTTTTACCACAGTACTTCCAATGAAATTATGGTATAAGCGTCAATTGAATGAAACTTGGGATTTAGATATTCTTTACCGTAATACTTTTACTCTTATTGATGGAGCTGATGGTCTTCAAAGAGGAGTAAATTCTGATTTCTATGGTTATTTCGGTGTTGGTGCTACTTATAACTTTGGTAACAAAGAAAAAAAGAACATCGTTTATTATAGCCCTTACGAAGGTTTGTTTGCTGATCTTAAGGAAATTAAAGACAATTACGGTAAACTTACCAATGACGATGATGGTGACGGTGTAAGTAACCTATTCGACGTTGACAATGCTACACCAGCAGGTGTTAATGTTGCTGCTAACGGTGCTCCAATGGATAGCGATGGTGATGGTATTCCTGATTATATGGATGCTGATCCATTCACTGCTAAAGGTGCTAAAGTTGACTCTGAAGGTCGTACTATCGATTCTGACGGTGACGGTGTAGGTGATCACATGGATGCCGAGCCTAATACACCTAAAGGTGCTTTAGTAAACTTTAAAGGTATTTCTGTTGCTAGTGCTACCAATGGTGGCGGTGGTGTAGGTGCTTATATGCCTTCAGTATTCTTTAACTTTAACAGCGTTTCTGTTACAGATGCTAACTACCTAAGATTAGCCGCAATTGCAAGTGCATTAAAAGCTAACCCTAATGTTAAAATTGTATTAACTGGTCACAGTGATGCAACGGGTGCAGAAGAGTACAATAAAACTTTAGGTCAGCGTCGTGCTGATGCTGTAGCTAAAGAATTAACGCAAGAATTTGGCGTAGATGCTTCTCGTATCGAAACTAAATCAAGTGGTGAGACCGATCCTTTAGCTAATAAGCGCAAAAACATCAACCGTAGAGTTGACGTATCTGTAAAATAAGTTAAGATTTAGATAATTTAAAAGGCTCCCATTTTGGGGGCCTTTTTTATTTTGAACCTAATTCAGCCTGAAACAGACAAAGATTATGAACGGGTTATTCTTAGGGGTAAAGGCTAGAAGTCGGGAAGTCGAGGCACTAGTTTTTGTGTGCCTTCCGGATAAGGTCGATTTAGCGTTAATTTATAGTCGAACTCACCTTATAATGTCTTACGCATATAATCCCAAAGAACGATTCCAGCACTAACGGAAATATTTAAGGAATGCTTAGTTCCAAACTGAGGGATTTCAATAGCACCATCGCAAAAGCGGAGGACTTCATCACTTACGCCGCTAACTTCATTGCCAAAAACGAAGATTTGCTTCATCTCCAAATTAGGTTGCCAATCATTAAGCATGATCGAATTGGTGGTTTGCTCTACCGCCCATATTTGATAACCATCTGCCTTAAGCGCAGCCAAGCTAGCTAAGCCATCGGGCATCGCCTCCCAGGCTACCGAATCTGTAGCGCCCAGAGCAGTTTTACGCATTTCTTTTACGGGTTCGGGGCTAAGTCCGCCAAGGTAAATTTTCTCGCAGCGGAAGGCGTCAGCACTGCGGAAAACAGAACCAACATTTAAAATACTGCGAATATCATCTAAAGCTATGCTAAAAGGATGCTTCTCACTTTCTTTATATTCTTCCGCAGTCATTCTATTTAGCTCGCTCATGCGTAACTTTCTCATAGCTTATAGTATTTTAGCCAAAGATCAAAAGTACTTCAATTGACTACGAAAAGTAAGCAAGAGACGCCTTTAATGCGGCAGTATAACGAGATAAAGACTAAGCATCCTGATGCCTTGTTATTATTTCGGGTGGGTGATTTTTACGAAACCTTCGGTGAGGACGCTATCCGCGCCAGCAAAATTCTCGGGATTGTTTTAACCAAACGAGCCAATGGCGCTGCGGCTAAAACCGAATTGGCTGGCTTTCCGCATCATTCTTTGGATACCTATCTGCCGAAACTTGTGAGAGCGGGATTACGCGTAGCAATTTGCGACCAGTTAGAAGATCCTAAACAAACCAAAAATATTGTAAAACGCGGCGTAACAGAATTGGTAACACCTGGCTTAACTACCAACGACCAAGTATTGCAAAGTGGCAGCAATAATTTTCTATGTGCGATTCACATAACGGGGGGCATGCAGGGTATTGCGTTTTGTGATATTTCTACCGGGGAGCTAATGGTGGCGCAAGGAAGTCATGAATACATTGATAAGCTGATTCAAAGTTTAAGACCAGCGGAAATTATATACTCGCGTACCAAGCGGGATGTTTATAATGAATTGTATCAGGGCAAACATTATTCGTATTCCTTGGATGATTGGGTGTTTCAAGAGGATTTTGCCCAGCAGAATTTATTGAGTCATTTTCAAGTAAGTTCTTTGAAGGGCTATGGTATTGAGGATCTGCGCGAAGCGATCATTGCCTGTGGGGCAATTTTTCACTATATGAAGGAAACCAAGCACAATCGCCTTCAACATATCAGTTCGCTTAGTAGAATTGATCACCGCGATTATGTGTGGATGGACCGTTTTACGGTTCGAAATTTAGAGATTTTCGACTCTAATGCTCCTAATGGTAAATCACTATATGATGTAATAAATTTCACTGCTTCTCCCATGGGTTCGCGTTTATTGCAGCGATGGATGGCGATGCCTTTACTGGACTTAGCTCAGATAAAAAAGCGTCAATCGGTAGTAGATACCTATTATAAGAATATCGATCTTTTGGAAAGCACGCGCGATCATTTAGCTGAAATCAATGACTTGGAGCGCTTAGCGGTAAAGCTTAGCACGGGTAAGATTTTGCCTAAGGAGCTGCTTCAGCTTAAAGAAGGCATTGTGCTCTCGAATGAAATTAAGAGTTTAGGCACTGCCGTAGATGGCGATTTAAAAGAGTTTTGCGATAAACTGTGGACGGGCCTAGATTTTATTGCTACCATAACCGATCGACTAAAAGAAGAACCATCCAATAATTTCAATAAAGGAGAAGTAATGCGTCAAGGTTTTTCGACCGATTTAGACGAATTGCGCGAATTGGTTTATCATGGGAAGGATAAACTTTTGGGAATTCAGAATAGAGAAAGTCAGGCAACTGGCATTACCAATCTTAAAATTGCCTTTAACAACGTTTTTGGCTATTATTTAGAGGTTCGTAATAGCCAAAAAGATAAAGTTCCAGAAGAGTGGATACGCAAGCAAACCTTAGTAAACGCGGAGCGCTATATTACCCCCGAGCTAAAAGAGTATGAAGCGAAAATTTTAGGCGCCGAAGAGAAAATTGTAAGTCTAGAGCAAGGATTATACGAGGATCTTTTAAATGAATGTCGCAAATCATTAGCACAAATTCAGGCCAATGCTCGCTTATTGGCTCAAATCGACTGTCTTTCCGCTTTCGCAGAATTGGCCAAGAAGCGCAATTACCATTTACCCAGTATCAATGAAGGGACTAGTCTTTCCATTACAGAAGGGCGTCATCCAGTTATAGAACAAAGTCTGCCTAGCGGAGCCGAGTATATTTCCAATAGCTTAGAGCTAAATAGGGAAGAACAACAACTATTAATGATTACCGGCCCTAACATGTCGGGTAAATCTGCATTACTTAGGCAAAGTGCTTTAATCTGTTTGCTGGCGCAGATGGGTTCTTTTGTGCCCGCTAAGGCTGCCGAATTAGGTTTGGTCGATAAGATATTCGTGCGCGTAGGGGCTTCTGATAATATTTCTCAGGGTGAATCTACCTTTATGGTTGAAATGAATGAGACGGCTAGTATTTTGAATAATCTTTCCGAAAGGAGTTTAGTGGTTCTTGATGAAATAGGGCGCGGTACTAGCACTTACGATGGTATTAGCATCGCTTGGAGCATCGCGGAGTTTTTACATGAACATCCCAGTCACGCTAAAACTTTATTCGCAACCCATTACCACGAGCTAAATGAAATGGCGAATTTGTTCGAGCGCATCCATAATTATAATGTGAGTGTAAAGGAGGTAGGCGATAAAATCATCTTTATGCGCAAATTAAGGCAGGGTGGCAGTGCGCATAGTTTCGGAATTCACGTGGCAAAGATGGCCGGTATGCCTAATTTAGTTTTAAATCGTGCTGAGAAAATTTTAGCGGAATTAGAAAGTAGTCGGGCAAAGGGCAAGGACGCTGGTCAAGCCATTAAGCAAGCTAAAGATGATATGCAGCTGAGTTTCTTTAAGTTAGACGATCCGATTTTAGAAGATATACGGGTCGATATTCAAAATTTGGATATCAATACTTTAACGCCAGTGGAGGCCTTGATGAAGTTAAATGAAATAAAGAAAAAAATTGGTCTATAATGTTGTGTGGTTTTTGAAAATCATATTATATTTGCCGTCCCAAACGCAAGGAGGGAAGTTCTTTTAAAAAGTCTAATTGCGAAATTAGCAAAATGCGAGAGTAGCTCAGCTGGTAGAGCACGACCTTGCCAAGGTCGGGGTCGCGGGTTCGAATCCCGTCTCCCGCTCAAAAACCCCTCTTCTTGAGGGGTTTTTATTTAGGTTCGCCCTGGTGGTGGAATTGGTAGACACGCGGGACTTAAAATCCCGTGACCATTGCGGTCGTGCGGGTTCAAGTCCCGCCTGGGGCACACTGATAATGAGATCGTTAGCGAAAGTTAACGATCTTTTTTTGTTTTAAGGTTTTTGAGTTTGCACACAATTTGCACACAAAGTATGGAGATAACGGTTGCGGTTTAAGGCAGGGATGACTTTGACGATTGGCTCAAACCCTTAAAAAGGCATAAAATCAAAAATCAGCTTATCCCCAAATTTAACATACACGGATAAACGTGGATGTTTATGCTTCTGATCGTAAAAGGATAATTCTTACTTGCTTTCACTAATATCTTCTTTAGAGTAATGTTGCTTCTCTGGTGAATCTTCTTTTGGAGAACCAAGGAATCAAGAAAATAGTAATGGCCTTTACTGGACTCAAGATCACAAAACGCTAACTTCTGCAGTTAAAATTTAAGGTCGAGTGGGTTCTGACAAACCTGTGTTTACAGCTTTGATAAACTTCCAGTTAGTCTTTAAGGGGAATGCTCTTAATCAATAAAGGTGATGCGGCTAAATGAAGGGTTTAAAACATTGGTATTCTGCATCTTGTCGCAAAATAGTTTGATTGTTATTTAATGTACTATGAGTATTTTATCAAAAATACTTTCAAGTCATTCAGTAATCACCTATTTTCGTTATAACGGGGATATATGCAAGATTGCATATATCCTTACGTTCTCTGCAAGCTAAAAAAACACCCATGATAAAATTGAAATATTCGGAAAAAATATGACAACACTTTTTATAAAAAATATGGTTTGCAACCGCTGCATAATGGTGGTAAAAAGCGAATTGGATAAATTGGGAATTGAAACGACTGATGTACAATTGGGAGAAGTAACAATTGAAAAAGAACTCACGACACAAGAAAAAGAAAAATTTATTGAAGCGCTAGTTTCGTTAGGCTTTGAAATGATTGATGACAAAAGAAGTCGCTTGATTGAACGGATTAAAACAATAATCATTGACTTGGTTCATCATCAGGATAATGAAACAAAAACCAATCTTTCAGATGTGTTAAGCAGTAAACTCTTTCACGATTATAATTACTTATCCAATCTATTCTCTCAAGTAGAAGGCACTACGATTGAAAAATATTTTATTGCTCAAAAAGTAGAAAAGGTAAAGGAACTATTGGTTTATGATGAATGGTCTTTGAGCGAAATCGCATTCCGTTTAAATTATTCAAGTGTGGCTTATTTGAGTAATCAGTTCAAAAAAGTAACAGGACTTTCGCCCAGCCATTTTAAAAAGATACGTGAAGATAGAAGAAAGCCTTTGGATGAAGTATAAGTAAATCTCACAAATCAATTCCAAAATTCCACAATAGAAAACCTACCCATTGTTGCCAACTTTGTATTGTAATTTAAAACAATAGCAATATGGCAACAACAAATCAAAATACAGTTACGCAAACTTTCCCTGTTTTGGGAATGACCTGTGCTTCTTGTGCGAGTAGTGCAGAAAGTATCGTAACACATCAAGAGGGAGTGGTAAATGCTTCTGTAAATTATGCTACAGGTAATCTTATCGTTGAATTTCTATCTAACGTAACCAATGCCGAAAATCTACGAAAAGCGGTCCAAGGTGTAGGATATGATTTATTAATTGAAGACGAATCCAATCAACAGGAATCCCTTGAAGCCATTCACGAAAAGAAATTTAAAGAACTAAAAAGCAAAACAATTTGGGCTGTCATTCTTTCTTTACCAGTGGTAGTTATCGGAATGTTTTTTATGGATATGCCTTATGCCAATGAAATTATGTGGGCATTTTCAACACCTGTTGTATTGTGGTTGGGCAGAGATTTCTTCATTAATGCGTGGAAGCAAGCCAAACACCGCAAAGCAAATATGGATACATTAGTAACATTAAGTACGGGAATTGCCTATGTGTTTAGTGTATTCAATATGTTGTTTGCTGACTTTTGGCATCAAAGAGGATTACACGCACACGTATATTTTGAAGCCGCAGCCGTTATCATCGCTTTTATTTTATTGGGGAAGTTATTGGAAGAAAAAGCCAAAGGGAATACTTCATCTGCCATTAAAAAACTGATGGGCTTGCAACCAAAAACGGTTGTTATTATGCAAGCAAATGGCACAGAAAAACAGACCGCTATTGAAAATGTAAAAGTTAATGATGTCATCTTAGTAAAACCGGGCGAAAAGATTGCAGTGGACGGAATGGTCATTTCGGGCAATTCTTATGTAGATGAGAGTATGCTGAGTGGAGAGCCTGTGCCAGTTTTGAAAAAAGAAAACGAAAAAGTATTTGCAGGAACCATCAATCAAAAAGGTAGTTTCCAATTTAAAGCTGTAAAAGTCGGTAAAGAAACAATGCTTGCCCAAATCATCAAAATGGTTCAGGACGCCCAAGGAAGCAAAGCACCTGTACAGAAATTGGTGGATAAAATAGCAGGAATTTTTGTACCTGTGGTAATGGGCATTGCATTACTTACCTTTACTGTTTGGATGATTTTTGGTGGTGATAATGCCCTAGTTCAAGGGTTATTGGCTGCCATTACAGTCTTGGTAATTGCTTGCCCTTGTGCTTTGGGATTAGCCACACCTACTGCCATAATGGTAGGCGTTGGCAAAGGTGCCGAACAAGGTATTTTAATAAAAGATGCCGAAAGCTTGGAGTTAGCCAAAAAGGTAGATGCCATTATTTTAGACAAGACAGGAACCATTACCAAAGGTCGTCCGCAAGTTACAGGCATTCAATGGATGAATAATGACGATAACACAGAAGCTATTCTTTTAAGTATTGAAAAGCAATCTGAACACCCATTAGCAGAAGCGGTTGTAAATTATTTGAATGGTGTTGAGTCAATTTTACTTTCCAATTTCGAGAGTATTACAGGTAAAGGAGCAAAAGCAGACTATAATAACGAAAGCTATTTTGTAGGAAACAAAAAGTTATTATTTGAAAACAATATCAGTATTCCCGAAGAATTACAACACCAGGCAGATGAATGGAGCAAACTATCCAAAACCGTTATTTGGTTTTCGGATAGCAAACAAGCCCTTTCTGTAATTGCTATTTCCGATAAAATAAAAGAAACATCTGCACAAGCTATTCAAGAAATACAAGGTATGGGCATTGATTTGTATATGCTCACAGGCGATAATGAAGCTACAGCAAAAGCCATTGCCAAGCAAACAGGTGTTAAGCATTACAAAGCCGAAGTATTGCCACAGCACAAAGCCGATTTTGTAAAAGAACTGCAAGCGCAAGGCAAAACAGTAGCGATGGTGGGTGACGGCATCAATGATAGTACAGCATTAGCAACTGCAGATGTGAGTATAGCAATGGGAAAAGGAAGCGATATAGCAATGGATGTAGCCAAGATGACTATTATTTCATCCGATCTGACTAAAATACCACAAGCCATTAAATTGTCTAAACAAACGGTAGCTACCATAAAACAAAATCTATTTTGGGCATTTATTTACAACCTTATCGGTATTCCTATAGCAGCAGGAATTCTATATCCAATCAACGGTTTCTTATTAAATCCAATGATTGCGGGTGCAGCAATGGCAATGAGTAGTGTGAGTGTAGTAAGTAATAGTTTGCGATTGAAATGGAAAAAGTAATATAGTAAATCTTACAAATCAATTCCAAAATTGTACAACAATGAAGAATGGAATAGTAACGAAATTTACATCATAAAATGAAATTTTTAAAACAATGGAAAATAAAGAACTGAAATTCAAAACAAACCTCAATTGTGGAGGGTGCGTATCAAAAGTACAATCAGAATTTGACAATGCCACAGGGGTTTGTCATTGGAATGTTGACACTGACAATAGCGACAAAATCCTTACGGTAAGTTCAAAAGGAATTACCGAAGATGAAGTAATAAAAATTGTTCAAAGCAAAGGTTTTAAAGCGGAAGTTATGAATTAAAAAAAGCCAGCAGAGAACAATGTGTATAAGCAATA
Organism: uncultured Schleiferiaceae bacterium; assembly: GCA_963977415.1. Lineage (GTDB taxonomy): Bacteria > Bacteroidota > Bacteroidia > Flavobacteriales > Schleiferiaceae > Croceimicrobium. The sequence goes on from CAXBOS010000017.1 coordinate 72,248, forward strand.
GCGGTTTAAGTGCAAACTTGAATCGTTTTTGCGTTTAATTAAGTATATTGTTTAACGAAAAGTAGTTGTGTAAAATCAGCTACTGCTCATACACGAGACCGTTGGCATTAATTCAAATGAAGATGTACAAAAGAAAAATCTTATTTACAGCT
>CAXBOS010000018.1:0-59317 GCA_963977415.1 uncultured Schleiferiaceae bacterium
TTGGCTAAATGTCATCAAATCTTCTTGGTTTTAAAACCTAAAACTCTTCTCTCAGGTTGTCAATAAGTACCACTCTTCTCTGCACACCTTCATAAATGCAAATTTTCGTTACTTGATGTTGTAGTGAGCCGAGATAACTCTCTATTCGGCTCAATTATCTTCTATATTTGAGCCGTAAAATAATATTAATCGGCTCGGTAGAATTTCGGACATGCGCGGCGAAGCCTATCAATTTTTCTTAAATACGCCTTGGAGGGACCAAGCGTTTGAAAAAAGTCTGGTAGACTTTTTTACCGCCCGGGCCAGCCTGCCGCGTTGGCAATGGGACTTGCACCACAAATTCTAAATGTTAATAAAAAGGGGCTTAACTGGAATTTTATATCCTTTTAATCATGCAGAAGAGACTTTTATTTTTTCAAATGTTTTTTTTTCTCGGAGTTAATTCCTTTGGGCAAATAGATAGTATTTCTATTTTTAAGGTGGAAGCGAAATCATTTTTACTGCAAGCACCTCAAAATGATCTTGAAGACTTCATCCCAGGTTCTAATGATATCGGAATATTGGTATTTGAAAATGATTCGATCGGTAAAGTTTTTTTTAGGGCTTTTTATTTACGAAAGGCTATTGTTCCTGACTTCGAAGATTACTTAAAGGATAAAATTCTTTTTACAACTGATTCATTAGGAGGCACTCCATTATATTATATTTCCATGAAAGGTCAAGGTTTTTCTAATAGGGATAGCGTTAATGCTTTAAAGAAGTTTAGGCAACTACTACCAGAAGAGTTTAGACTTTATCAAGAGGTTAAGAATTCTGGATATTATATTAGACCAGGCCTTAATCTTTTGGTTTTTGGAAAATATATTGGTGATAATAGGATTCTTCTATTCAGAGGTTTAAACAGTCCTCCATTGGTTGTACACTGAGGGGTAGTGTTTACTCTGTCAAAAAGTAAATAAAAAACCACAATAGGTAAGTATCTTTAGTTTTATGGTAAAGAATGGGATGAAGAGACGGGTAACTTCTGCTTCGGGGCCAGGTGTTACGATCCTAAGATTGGTGTGTGGCTGAACGTGGATTTGCTGGCCTATAAATAGCTCGCTCTATTTAAACTAAGCGCTTTGTGTGAGCTGAAAATCCGAAAAGCCAGAAAGCTTTTGTTTCTATATTTAGAAACTTTCGATATCTTTGTTATTTATCTGAGGCTAATTATGAGATACTTTGAAACAGAATTTTTGGAGGAAGCAAAGAAGTTTTTAAAGACTCTTCAGCCCAAAACTGTAAAAAAAGTATTTTATAATATTGACTTAGCTGAGCAGACAAATGACCCAAAACTTTTAAAGAAACTACAAAATGATATTTGGGAGTTTCGAACAAAACACGCAGGACTCCAAGTCAGACTGCTTGCTTTTTGGGACAGGAGTGATAACAAGGAAACTTTAGTAATAGCTACCCAAGGTTTTATTAAAAAGGTGGATAAGGTTCCAGCAAAAGAGTTGGAAAGAGCAATAAGGCTAAGGTCCAAGTATTTTGAAAGTAAAATATAATGATATGACAACTAAGAAGGTGCAAACTTCAACACTTGCCGAGATGAAAGATGAATTCATCGGAAAAGTAGGGACTGAAGAAAGGGACGCGTATGAGTATGAACTTCGAATGGAAGTTTTAGGTAAAATGATTCGGGCAGCCCGAAAAGAAAGGCATTTAACTCAAGAGGATTTAGGGAAGCTTATTGGTGTTAGGAAAGCTCAAATATCAAAGCTAGAAAGCAGCGCAAATAGCGCAACGATAGACACTATAATAAAAGTTTTTAAAGCACTAAAGGCTGAGGTTAATTTTAACGTAAAGTTAGAAAATGACTTTGTTAAGCTCGCCTGAAGCAAAAGCATGGAATTATACTTTATTGGGCATTAAAGTCAAGGGTATTGATAATTTATTTTCATATAATTCATCGACTGGGATGATTTCTTTTGATGATAAGGCTGATTTAAGTTCATATGATTCAGAGCAGTTAGAGACAATCGAAATGTATGCAATACCTGCCGGAAGTTCTACAAAAAATGCAAGCATAAGAGTTGAGGATGGAAATACAGTTCTACCAGAAATTAACGGATCTCTCGACAATCGACCTAATGGTCCTTCTGATGGAGTCACAGTTCCTACAAGAGCGACAAGTACACCAAGGTATGGTCCAGTTAGAATTGGCAAGAGTAAGATATTACAAGGTTATGATTATCATATTATGGAACAAGCAACTATTTTAAGAAGAAATCCTCGCAACGCACTTGGGAGTCCGTTCTCTCCATTGAAAGGCTTAAGCGCAATACATGAAATAGCACATGTGAGATTTTCAATGACAAATGGAAATGAAAGCTTTAATAATGAAGGGGCGCACAATACAAGGGTGGAGGATTTTATGCGAGGTGTTAGATCACATTATAATAAAAATGGTGTAGGGGTAGCTCGAAAACCAATAGAACATAAATAGGATGAATGTTCAAAATAGAGTTTTCATATCACTTTTAGTATTGTTTCTTCCATCTTGCGCCTCAAAATTAGAGTTGGGTAAAAGTTACAGTCTTCAAGGTATAAAATCAGATTTCAGTCTAGTTGAGAAATTTTCTTTTCCAATTAATGATGGTGATAGTCTCGATAAGGTCTATGTTATGACAGATACTATAAAATTAAATTATTATTTAATTTTAGCTAGCAATGTCAGAGGAGGTGCTTCTGAGACCAAAAAATTTATTGTAGATTCATCAAAATTAGACCCTACAGATACTATCTATTATTCCCATATAGAATATGGCCATATGGAATATGAGTATGATTTTACAGAAATAACATTTCAGATAGAAAACTACCTCAAAGTAGTACCAAAAAAAGGGCAAATAATTTCAGGCGCCTATGATTATGATGGTGTGTATGGTCATTACTTGACTTTAGAATATAGTGCAGATTCATTTAAGGGAGCTATACCAAGAGCTTGGCGCATTAATGAAGAAAATTATAATTTCATTCCATTGGTATGCGATTCTTTGTTCAGAAATACGGGTGAAATTTTTTGTCTAGATAAATAGTTTGAGTAAGTTCACCCGTTATTATAATGACACAGCCTGTAAAGCACGTAGTTATGCCATCATTTGGAAACTCTTCTTATCCTTCGGTCTTGAATATCCTTAAAAAGTATTACCTACCTTATCTAGCCACGCCACATTCTTGTAGTGTTTACTGAGCACCACGATCCTTAGCGGTTCAAAAAAAAATAGTGAGAAATGAATAGTCAACTAAAGCATCATTTGCAACTACTAGGAGTTATAATCTATTTCACTTCATGTGATCTTCAAGTAAAGAATGAAAAAACTTATTATTTAGAGAATGGAGAAAAAGGTTGTAATGCTTTCGTAATTAAGAAAAATATTGATGGCAATATTTTTCTTATTGGCTGCGCTGATAGTCGCGAAGCTCCCCTAGAGGGTCGATTTTTAGAAATAGTCAAAGCCGATACTGCTATAGGATACTGCGAGTATATGCACGGTTACCAAAAGAAATCAGGTGTTATCAGCGGAGGGAATTGGTTTGTCGATTTGGTTCGTGTGGATCAAGGTAAGAAGTTTAATCCTGAAATGCTTCAGGTTATAGATGATTCTATTCAGCCAAATAGTAAATATTTGAACATTTATAAAGAACATGGCAACTTCGTTATCGAGCCAATTGGTTTTGATCAAGATTCAATAGCTGTCGGTTTGAAGAATCAATTTCTTTTTGGAACCAAATCAGATAGGATTGAGATAGCTAGTAATTTTGTTATTGACTCAATGAGCTCTAATTCCTTGGAGATTTACTTGGTTTTATCAAAACTTGGCAATGGGTCGCATAGGTCAATTGTATACGAGATATCGCAAGATAGAATCATTTTTTCAGCTCAACTTCAAAGCTTATCTGATACCGTATCGCAACCGCATACATTTGATCACTATTTACATCCATATTTAGATAAAGAGTTTAAATTAAGTGTGTTTAATGTGAATTAGAACTTTTGGTCGGCTAAGAAGCCCCACTCTTGTTTATCTTAAAAAATTATTTGGCAAACAAAACTTCTAAGAAGATATTACCTGATTCAGCAATTCATGCAATAGCCTTTTCAATTTTTAGCTGCATCATTGGTAAGGAAATAGAAATTGCCAATTGCAGTGCCAAAATTAGGAGAGTCAGGAGAGGTAGACGAAGGCATTAACACAATTTAAGGTGTTCTGGAGGATCCACTTTGCCAATGCGAGCAAAGGACCTGAATCGCAGGTTTAAATGGAGCTAATTGCGATGAATTAGAAATCATTTACTTTTATCACCCCGATTACCTCGGCTCGGTAGAATTTATAACGGACATGCGCGGCGAACCCTATCAATTTTTCTTAAATACGCCTTGGGGGGACCAAGCGTTTAAAAAAAGTCTGGTAGACTTTTTTAGCGCCGGGGCCAGCCTGCCGTGTGGGCCAGAAAACCAGTATGCTAAAAGCTATAACAGCTTTAGTAGTAGGTTTAGGTTTAATGAGGGCCGAGCGTTAAGAAATAAGCCAGTGGCTTATTTTAGCGAAGGAGCCAGCCTGCCGCGTGGGCAATGGGATGAAGAGACGGGAAACTTCTACTACGGGGCGAGGTATTACGACCCGAAGATTAGCGTGTGGTTGAGTGTGGATCCGTTGGCGCATGAGTATCAGGGTCTTTCTCCTTACAACTTTGTAGCAAACAATCCAATAATGCTGGTGGATCCGGATGGGAGAAAAATTGTAAACCCTTATAACAAGGGTACTGCTGAATATGCCCGGGTGGAAAAAATAAAGAAAAATATTGAAAATACTAGGCCTGCCATGTATAGTAGATTAGACGATCCGAACGGGCCAAATGTCTATTTTCGGTTGGCAGATTTGAGTGCGAAAAAACTAAATGGTGTTACTAAGATTAGCAGTAAAATAAATGATGGCTTCGAAGAAGGAGCAGTTTTAATGCGGGTTATGAAAGCACCGGTAATTAACGCTGATGGTTCCGAATCACTAGAGCCATTTGCGGCCGCAACCCTAATCGTCAACGGAAAAGATAATAATCTATTTAATGATGAGGAAATTAATTTAATAGGAGAAACAGCTAAAGTGGAGTTTTTGAATAAATCGGAGTACGAAATAACTGAAATTAATATTTTTCTTGAACAAAGTCTTTCGAATAAAGAGCTTTATAGGAGTGCGAGACATGAAAGCGGTCATGCTGATTTCGCTATGCGCTTCCCTTTGCTTGATTGGCTTTGGTCAACTTTTTTAGGAAACCCGAATCATGTTAATGGCCAAGGCCATGATGCTTATAATCCAAGTGGTAGCTATGCAGATGAATGTGAGTAAATCGATTTCGAAAACTGCACTGAAAACAGTTTATATGTTGCTAATATTGCTTTCCTTGAGTGCTTTTCAAATTCTAAGTTTTAAAAATAATGCATTCTTTTTGACCAATGATATGAAAGAATCTATTGAAAGAAACTTACTTTATTATCGTGTTTATAGCTTTAATTTTAGCGAACAGTTGGATAAAAATGGCAGTCTTATTTTAAATGATTTTAGCGGAATTAATTTGTTGTTACCGTCGGGCTGTTCTTTAGATGTAGATTACAAAGTTTTAGATACGTTAGATTTCAATGGGCTAATACTTGTAGAAGGAGATCATCACGGATATCGGTATTCTTGCGATAATGGCAAGATATACCAGACAAAAGGGTTTTCAGTTGATAGTCACATCATTGATGATTCTAGATTTTTAATTGGAATTTTAGGAGAGGATATGTACTTTATTTCAGGGGCAATCTTTTGTCATGCCTCTGCTGGTATTTTAGTTTCAGAAAGTGAAAGTCAGAAGGAGTTAATTCAATTTGTGAAGTATAAATTGAATTTATTCAGAAGTGGAGAGGTTGTGATGGAGTATGAAGATGATTTGAATTTTTACTTTACGGTTTCAATAGTAGGGAATAGGAATGACCTAAGAGTTAAAATGCCTAAGTCAAATTTTGACGCTTTAACAATAGTTACTGACGGCATGGCTACGTCAAAGCCCCGTAAGTTGAATGAGCGGTGATTGGGTCTTGGGAATCCATTAAATTCCTACAGCTTAAAAGCGTGTAAAATGATTCTCAACAACCGTAAACCTGAAATATAAAACAGATCTTACAAGAGGATTCCCACACCTAAGACATCAAGTCTTACCGCTATGCATTAATGCGCTTACCAACGATGATTACATGTACACCCATGACCACAACAAGAGTGAATAAGGGCCATTTCTATTACGGAGCGAGGTATTACGATCCTCAGATAAGTGTGTGGTTGAGTGTGGATCCATGGGCTCAGAAATACCCACACGTTACCCCATATAACTTCGTGATGAACAATAATATTACCTAGATGAAACTATATGTAACCATGAACTTATTTGTTAAAAGTGCACTGCCCTTTCTGCTATTTTTTACAACTATGCACACTCCGAGTGATCACAAGCGCATAAATGTAGAATTTGAGTACAAAGGTTTTGGCTCTAACTGGGTAGGTGTGAGATTAGAGAAAGACACACTTCACCTCGCAAAGTATACTTATAAAGATTGTTTTTTTTGTGATAAATATCAAATGCTGTATGACCATATTAAAATTCCACGCAAGGAGCTAAACCCCATAGCAATCTATCGTTTGAGTATGTTTTTGAATATTCATGAATACTTTTCTAAAGTTAAACTTTATAGGGGTGAAGAACCTTGTGGACGGCTTGAAGTTTATAGAATTAGCAATGGAGTTTATCAGGAAACATTGTATGACGATGAATATTGTTATGATCATTGCTACGATAAAGACAGGTTTTTGCTTGAGGAACTTAAGATTCTTTTAAATGAAATAATTCCAGAAGGTTGTGAGAGATTCTATTTATATGTAAATCATAAGAAATGTAAGTAAAGTTTTAGTTTATTTAAATGTACTCTTGTTAGTTGTGTATTTCCAAGTTTCTCTTATGCTTTAAAATTTGGTCTTCCCATCCACCACAATGCACCCCAATGAAGCATTTGTTTCAGTATAGTTTCAGTAGTTTCTGGGAAATCAATTATAAAATACTAGAATAAAGAGACTTACAAAATTATATTCGATTCTGCTCGGGGCTACAAAAACTTCTTTAAACCCGATTCTTCGTGTCTATCCATAAACTAAATGGCCCGTCGTTTACCAAGCTTACCGCCATGTGAGCGCCAAACTTTCCGCTTTGTATTTTCTCCTCACCGAGTATTTCTTTAAAGCGTTTAATACATTTTTCGTACATCGCTTCGGCTTCCGCGGGAGGAGCGGCGTCGGTAAAACTGGGGCGGGTGCCTTTTTTAAGGCGGGCTTGTAAAGTAAATTGGCTGATCACTAAAATTTCACCGCTAATATCTTGGAGGGAAAGGTCAATTAGGCCTTCTTCATTATCGAAAATACGCAGTTTGATAATTTTCTGTATTAGCCACTCAAGGTCGCTTTCATCATCGTCTTTGCCAATGCCCAAGAGCAGGCAAATGCCTCTTCCTATTTCGCCTACAATTTCGTCTTCTACCTTTACGGAAGATTCGCTGCAGCGTTGAATAAAGGCTTTCAATCTTTACTATTTAGAACGGAGCGATACCAAGTTAATTTAGCTCCTTCGGAGGCCGATTTTAAAGTGTCGGGCAAGCGCGAAAAACTACCGTACATAGGATTGGGTAAAAGGATGAAATGCTGCAGCATCGAATCGCGTAAAGCATAAGTTACTTCTTCGCTAAAATCGCCCAATTGATCGCCGATAAGTAGGATTATGCGTGCCTGTTCGTTTACTTGAGCGCGACGGGCAGTTTTATCCGAATCGTCGGTTTTTAATAAAACGTGGGCCGAATCGGCATTGGGCAAACTATGGGCCTCAAGATTGGCAATAGTAGCTCCCAAATTTTCTATGGAACGGTTAGAAATGTAAAATACTTCCACTCCCATGGAGTCGGCAAAGTGAAGAAAACTTTTGGCACCAGGAATCAAATCGGCTTGCGCTTCACCCACCCAAGCACTCCAACTGTCTTTAGAAAAAGCACCGCCATTTTTCACCACGCGTGCTTCGTAAGGACTGTTATCTAATACGGTTTCATCTAAATCTAAAACGACAGATTGTTTTGGTCCGTAGGCGTAAATAAGACGGTTTACCATTAGTTTCCCTTTGGCTTGCTCGTAATTCTGCTCCAAAAGCCAGCGTGCTTCTTGCGATTTCTGTAGCCATAAGGTACTCATTATTAAAGCATCGCTACTACGGCTTTCGCCAGATGGGTTCTTAGGACTGTTCTGGCAAGCGACCAAAACTAGGGCACTAATTAGCGTAAATGTCTTTGCGAAAATGTTCTTCATCGTTGTCTCCTTCTATAAAATTTAAATAACTCTCATAGCGCGTAAAAGCGAGTTTGTTTTCTTCTACTGCTTTTTTTACTACGCAGCCGGGTTCATGTTGATGCAAACAATTATGGAATTTACAGCCGCCCTTCAAGGCAAATATTTCGGGGAAATAATCGCCAATTTCACTGGGCTCCATATCTACCAAGCCAAAACCTCTGATGCCGGGGGTGTCTATTATATATCCGCCAAATGGCAAGGGATGCATCTCTGCAAAGGTGGTGGTGTGTTGTCCTTGGTTATGAGCCACCGATATGGCTTTGGTTTTTAAATCGAGACTAGGGTCTAAAGCGTTTACCAAACTGCTTTTACCCACGCCACTGTGACCGCTTAATAGGGTAGTTTTGCCCGCCATTAATTCTTTAAGCGCATCTATACCAATGCCTTTTGTGGCTGAACTTTCTAAAACCGTATAGCCCGCTTGATTGTAAACAACCTTTAAAAACTCTAACTCATCCGCTTGCTCTTCTCCGTAAAGGTCAATCTTGTTAAAGACTAAAATGAAGGGAATATCATAAGCTTCCGCACTAATGGCAAAGCGATCAATAAAGCGCAGAGTCGTTTTGGGAAAATCTAGCGTGGCAATAAGAATGGCCTGATCGATATTAGCGGCAATAATTTGGGTTTGCTTGGCTAGGTTTACCGATTTGCGAATAATGTAGTTTTTGCGTTCCAAAAGCTTGGTAATATTTCCCTGTCTTACTTCACCCTCTTGCGATTCAAACCATACGCGATCGCCTACTGCTACTGGGTTTGTGCTTTTAATGCCTTTCAGCCTAAGCTTGCCGCGGATGCGACATTGGTAAATGCCATCTTCGGTACTTACCGCATACCAACTACCGGTAGATTTAATTACTATTCCTTCACCTTGCATTTTGCAAAGGTGCGCATTCCTGAGGCTTGAACAAAAGCTTTAACTTCGTCGCTCTAAAAAAATTACATGTCGATAGAGGTTAAGAATTTAACGAAGTTATACGGAGAGCAAAAAGCCTTAGATAATGTTAGCTTTTCTTTAGCGAAAGGAGAGATTGTAGGTTTCTTAGGTCCTAATGGAGCGGGGAAATCTACCATGATGAAAATTCTAACGGGTTACATTCCGCCGAGTGAGGGTGAGGCTTTTGTGGGTGAACTCGATGTGCAGTCGGAAGGAATTGAGGTACGTAAAAAGGTGGGCTATCTGCCTGAGCACAATCCGCTTTATTTGGAAATGTATGTAAAGGAATACTTGTTTTTTATTGCGGGCCTTTACGGAACGGATAAAGCGCAAGTGCCGATTATAATTGAAAAAGTAGGTTTGGAACCCGAAAAGCATAAGAAATTAGGCCAGCTTTCGAAGGGTTATCGCCAAAGAGCAGGTTTGGCAGCAGCACTTATCCATGAGCCCGAAGTTTTAATTTTAGATGAGCCCACGACCGGTTTAGATGTAAATCAATTGGTAGAAATCCGTCAGTTAATTAAAGAAGCGGGCAAGAACAAAACGGTAATGTTGAGTACCCACATTATGCAAGAGGTGGAGTATTTATGCGACCGCGTTATTATTATCAATAAGGGTAAAATTGTCGCCGATCGTCCCATTGCCGATTTGCAGAACCTCAAACCTGAAGCGCAGTATCGGGTGGAGTTTGACAAATCTTTTACCAAAAGTGAGTTGCGTAAAATTACCGGTATCAGTAAAATCGAGGAAAACGGCAATAATCGCTGGTTACTGGAAGCCAAAGCTAGCGTAGATATGCGCGCGGCTATCTTTCAATTTGCCGTAGAAAACCAAGCGGCGGTTTTAGAAATGCAAAAACAGTCGCTTAGTTTAGAAGATATCTTTAAAGAGCTGACGAATTAGTCGGCTCTTATTTTTTACGCATGTAAATTTCTATAGGAACGCCATTGAAATTAAAGTGCTCACGCAATTTGTTTTCTAGGAAGCGCTTGTAAGGATCCTTCACGTACTGCGGTAAATTGGCGAAAAAGGCAAAAGCAGGCGACCGTGTGGGTAGCTGCGTACAGAATTTAATCTTTAAAACCTTGCCCTTAGTAGAGGGAGGAGGATAAGCTTCAATTATAGGAAGCATCAATTCATTCAGCTTGCTGGTAGGAATTCGCTGGCTGCGTCTTTCGTAAACCGCTACCGCTTCTTCTACCGCTTTGTAAATTCTTTGCTTGGATAGCACACTCATGAAAATTACCGGAACATCGGTAAAAGGAGAAATGCGTGACTGAATCATTTCTTTAAACTCCTTGGCGGTATTGGTCTCTTTTCCTTCAATCAAATCCCATTTGTTCACCAACACTACGATGCCTTTGCGGTTGCGCTCGGCTAATGAGAAAATGGCTAAATCTTGCCCTTCAAAACCGCGTTCAGCATCAACAATAATCAAGCAAATGTCTGAATCTTCAATGGCACGCACTGAACGAAGTACCGAGTAAAACTCTAGGTTTTCGTGTACTTTAGATTTTTTACGGATACCAGCGGTATCCACTAAAATAAAGTCTTTACCAAATAAATTATAACGCGTATTAATCGCATCGCGGGTGGTACCTGCTACATCGGTTACGATATTGCGATTAACACCAGTAATAGCATTTATAAAAGAAGACTTTCCCGCATTGGGCCTGCCGATTACGGCAATTTTAGGAATGTCTAATTCTTCCTCTTCTTCTGTTACAGGAAGTTTTTCAATCATCGCGTCAAGCATTTCGCCTGTGCCGCCACCATTGTTGGCAGAAATATTGAAAACTTCTCCTAATCCTAAGCTGTGAAATTCGGCTGATTGAGTTTGGCGCATGGCATTATCTACCTTATTGGCCACCACCATTATGGGCTTTTTGGAAGGACGTAACAAAGCGGCTACTTCCTCATCCATGCCCGTAATACCATCGTCGGCATCTACTAAGAAAAGGATAAGATTAGCCTCTTCGATAGCAATATTTACTTGCTTGCGAATTTCCCCTTCAAATACATCATCAGATCCCATGATATAACCACCGGTGTCGATAACTGAAAATTGGTGCCCTGCCCATTCTGCTTTGCCGTAAAGACGATCACGGGTTACCCCAGATACGGAATCTACAATGGCCGTGCGATTTTCGGTAAGTCGGTTGAATAAGGTGGATTTGCCCACATTGGGTCTTCCTACAATGGCGATGATGTTGCCCAAAACTCTAAATTTTTTGCAAAGATAGACTATTCACGCGAGCAGCAATTCTTTTTGTGGGAGCCCTTAAAATACTATTCCTATTTTAATTGTTAAGGAGAATATTAATCTTGCATCAAATCTTCGGGAATCTCACAAATAGGTATGGGCAGCATTTTGTGCTTATTGGCGCGGTTGTACTTTTCGTAGATGCGCATCACTTCTGCTTCACGTCCTTGAAAATCTTTGGGACTTTTATTTAGTTTTTCTTGTTCCATGGCCCATTCCAATTCGGGATATGTGGCTCCCAATTGGTCTTCATCGGTGCGATCGTCGCCCCAAAGTCCATCGGTAGGTGGAGCTACTAAGATGTCTTCAATTACACCTAGTTCTTTGGCAAGGGCATAAACTTCGGATTTGTAAAGATCCGCAATGGGACTTAGGTCTACGCCGCCATCGCCGTATTTGGTATAAAAGCCTACGCCGAAATCTTCCACTTTATTACCGGTGCCTACTACCAATTTTCCTTCTAAGGCGGCGAAGTAGTAGAGGGTCGTCATGCGTAAACGCGCGCGCGAATTTACGAGGCTCATATCCTTCGCTTCCGAACCAGGAACATTGGGAAGACTACCAATAAAATGATCGAAAACTGGGCTGAGATCTACCTCCGTACGACTAACATTAGAGAACTTTTTTTGCAAATGATCAATATGCTTGCGGGCTCTGCTAACTTGGTTAGGGCTTTGGTAAATGGGCATCTCCACGCAAGTGGTAGGAAAGCCAGTAAGCGCCGCAAGGTAGGAGGTGAGGGCGCTGTCAATACCACCAGAAACCCCAACTATATATCCTTTGGTACCCGATTTTTCGGTGTACGATTTCAACCAATTTACAATGTATTCGATGGTTTCTTGCTTTTTCATAGCGACCCAATTTAAAATAATAAGCCTATTGTTACAGAAACATAATCGAAGCGATAGAGCGATTGTTCATCTAAACGTGGATCTTCATCGCTTAGCAGATTATTAGTTAAAGCGCGGTGATATTGCAAACGTGCTAAAGCTCTGGTGCCGCCACCCAGATCGTATTCCCAGCCAAGGCCAATGCGGAAAGTGGCATCGAAAAGACTAATTAAGCTCGAGTTTTCGAAAACACGTGTGGGTTCCCAGCTTACTTCTTCGCCCGTTTCAAAGCCTAGGGCAAAGCCCATTTCTGCAAAATAGCTATTGTAGCCAAACTGTCGGGTCCGCATTTTAATTTGAATGGGGATTTGAATAAAATTGGCGCGGTAACGCGCAGTGGTGTCATTTAGATTTAATGAACCACCGCGGCGAACAAATTCGAAACCCGAAGTGAAGGAGTAGCGCTCAGTAAAATTATATTCGGCTAGGGCGCCAAAACCAAAGGTGAGTGCGGAGCCTCCACTGGCATTTGTTTGATTGGTGTTAAGGTAACTTATCTGGCTCGAGCCTGTTACTCCTAATTGAAATTTGCGATCTTGCCCCGAGCTTAGACCAACCATTAGAAACACAAAAAGACCAGTGATACTTAAGCGCATGTTAAAAAATTTAGATTCGAACAAAATTAAGACCCTTAAAAGAATGAAAGCCTATCCGAAGTCGCTTTTATTTTTCATGTCTCTATTAATGTTGTCATTCTTGTTTCAATCGTGTGATAATGAGAAGGATATTGACCTAAGCACGATTAAGATAGAAACTGATATAAAACGTTTTGATCGTGCTTTTTTCACGATGGACACCTTAAGCTTCACGCAAAACTTAGCCGCTTTGGAGCAAGATTATCCTCCCTTTTTTAGTGCTAAAACCGAAGAAGTCTTTTGGCGGAACCAACGCAAAGACGAATTGCAATTGAAGCTATTTAGTCAAACTGAAAAGCTCTTTGGTGATATGGAAAAGGAGCAGGCAGAATTGAACCAAATCTTTAAGCGATTTTATTATTATTTCGGACAAGAAAAGCAATTTGAGGTGTATAGCTACATCTCACGCTTGGATTACGATTATCCTATAATTGTGGCGCCGCCCTATTGCTTTATTGGTTTGGATATGTACTTGGGTGAGAATAATGATTATTACGCTTCTTTACCTAATTACCTGCAATTTGAAAGGCAAGCCCAATTTTTATTAAGAGATGTTGCCTTCGCTTTAGCGGAAAATACTTTTGGCTTGCAAGTAGATGAAAATAAGCTGCTTAATGCAATGATTTATTATGGTAAACTATTATACGTGACGGAGAAATTATGTCCTTTTTTACGTGAAGACGAGCTTATGGTTTACCCTCCTAAGAAAATGGAATTTTGCGAAGAGCATGAGCGCGATATGTGGGTTTATTTTATTGAAAATGGCGTGCTTTTTAAAAGTGATGCCGAGCTGCAAAGACGTTTTATTGACGTGGCTCCTTTTAGTAAATTCCGCACCGATACTGATCCTCAAACTCCCGGTGGAGTCGGGCGCTGGTTTGGATATAAAATTGTGTCTGCCTATATGGAAGAGAATCCTGATTTAAGTCTCAAGCAACTTTTACAAGAGCAAGATGCAGCTAAAATCTTAAAACTCTCCAACTATAAGCCTTAAGCATTAGTCTATATAAATAGATTTACTCTTGTGAAAATGTACCTTTGCCAAAAATTTTAATATGGCTATTGCACATACTTCCAACATAACATTAGAAATTTCTTTAGACGAGAATAAAGTTCCCGAAACCATAACTTGGAACGCTCCCGATAGTGGTGTGGAAAATGCCAAAACTAAGGCCACAATGTTATCCGTTTGGGACGATAAAACGCAAGAGACTTTGCGAATCGACCTTTGGACTAAAGACATGCCTCTAGACCAAATGAAAAAATACATCCACCAAAATATTATGGCTTTAGCCGATACGCTCGAACGTGCAGGTGGTGAGGCGGAACTAGCGAAAGAGCTGCGGGAGTACAGTCTCGAGTTGGGCGAGAAAATGAACGTTTTAAAACGCGGCTAACCGTTCGATAGGATTGACCTGTTTTGTGGGCCAAGGAGATAGCACAATACGATATTTGAAAAACTGCCGTTTAACTTACCGCCAGAAATATTCGCGCAGTGATTGGGTTTTTTAAATTTGATAAAACCGCTGCGCGCTTCATGAATTTGAATAAAAAACGCAACTCGTGCAAAGGTATTCCGACGGGGCAAATAAGTAAAAGGGCTATAAGAAATGCTTTTGGTAAATAAAAACTCTATAAATTCGAAGTCTAATAGCGCCCCTTAATTTTTAGACAAAATATTTACTCGCCTTAAGTTATGGAACATACAAAAGCAATAGACTACGTTTTACGTAAACTGCAAAATGAATTACCCGATAACCTGCGTTATCATTCTATGGAACATACCTTGGCGGTGCTCCACTCGGCCGAATATTTAGCGGGTAAGGAAGGTCTTACGGAAGACGAAGTTGTACTATTGCTTACTGCCGCTGCTTACCACGATAGTGGCTTTACTGTTGCCTATAAAAGTCACGAAGAAATTGGTTGCAAGATTGCCGCTGAGGCCTTGCCGCAATTTGGTTATTCTGACGAGCAAATTAAGGTTATTCAAAGTTTGATAATGGCAACCAAAATACCTCAAAGTCCTAGTAATAAGGTGGAGAAGGTGTTGTGTGATGCCGATTTGGATTATTTAGGAGGTGATAATTATGGGGAGATTTCCGACAGTCTGCGCGATGAATTAGGCCTCAATGGGATTGTTCTTAGCGCTGAAGAATGGCTGAATATTCAAATCAAATTTTTAGAAAATCATCATTATTGGACGGACTTTGCCCTCAAGGTCTTAAAGCCGCGCAAGCAATTGGTTTTAGATAGGTTGAAAAGAGAAGCAGCGGCCGGCGGAGCCTAATTTCACTGCAATCCCTGCCGTGTAATATCGCAGCAGACTCAAAAAAAATAATGCCCTTCGATAGATCTTTTTAGAAATCTACGGAAGGGCATTAATTTTAAATACTAGGTTACTAACCTTTTTTGTTTTTTAAATCCCTACAAAAGAATAGTTTGACTTAACTCCAATCCTTTCTTCCACATTAACAATTAACACGGGAATTTGCCATTCGTTGGTGATCAATTCCTGTGAAAACTTTTCAAATTGAGGGATAATAGTTTCTGGGTAATGAGCAATTGCAAATAAGTCTGCGCCAATTTCGGACCCATAACTAATCACAGCCTTATGGAAAGACTGTTTGTCGTCTAAAGTATTTACCACGTGTTTTACGCCATCTTTATTAAGTTGACGACCAACCTTTGTGAGGTTATTTGCTAAGCGCTTCATTAAAAAGTCATCGCTCTGCGCTTTAGCTACAATATGTATTTCTGCATTAAATTTCTGGGCGATTTTGCTCGCGAAGCCAACCATTTGGATTTTTTCGTAGGATAAATCTACTGGTAAAACAATGCGTTTAATACTTTCGCTAGGCCCTTTTTTCTGGGTGATAATAAAAGGTGTATTGGAACTAGTGATCACCTTTATAGCATGAGAACCCAAGAGTTTTTGTAGTCCCTTAGCCCCATGTGTACCCATAATTAACAGCTGAAAACCACCGTTCTCCGCTTCTTTTCCAATGTCCTTGAAAATATCTCCAACACTAACTTTGGTGTTGATTTTGGCAGCCTGCTCAGGCTTTAAACTACTTTTCAAGTCTGTAAAAAGACTTTCAGCTTTGCTTTGTTCTGACTCGCTTTTAACAATATGTAAGACTTGAATTTCGCTTTCAGCGTCAGCTTCAGAAATAGTAAAAGCATGCTCTAAAGCTATTCTAGTTATCGGGGTGAAATCGTAAGGTACGAGGTATTTCATGGGGACAAATTAAGGACGGGAAGATAGAAATTTTTAAAAAAATTCTCGCTTCTAAAGCCTAAAAAGAGGCAAGGTTTAATATTTGGAAAAAATAGTAAAAGTCAAGCTTTGGACCATGGCCGAAACAGCTTTATCTAGTTTCAAGCTTATTGTTGATCTGGCCAATATAACTCAGTATTTCAGCCTTTCCAGCACCGCTTTCCGCTGAAGTGGCGAACTGCATAGGTAGCTCGGCCCAGGTTTCCAACATCTTGGTGTTGTATGCTTTCAAGTTCTTGTTGAGCTGATTACTCTTTAACTTATCAATCTTCGTGAAAACCATGCTAAAGGGAATACCGCTTTCCCCTAACCACTCCATAAATTCCAAGTCAATTTTTTGGGGTTCATGTCTTGAGTCGATCAAAACAAAAAGGTTAATTAAAGTAGGACGCTCGAGAATGTAATCCTCAATCATTTTCTGAAACTTGCTGCGGCTCGTCTTGCTAACTTTAGCATATCCATAGCCCGGTAAATCTACTAAATACCAAGAATCGTTAATGGTAAAGTGATTGATTAACTGGGTTTTACCCGGTTTGCCGGAGGTGTGTGCTAGGTTTTTCTTGCCAACAAGTTTATTAATAAGACTGCTCTTACCCACATTACTACGCCCAATAAAGGCGTATTCGTTTTTGCCATCTTGCGGACATTTAGCGATATCCGTATTACTCAATAAAAATTCGGCCGATGTGATTTCCATGGCGCGAAGGTAATTAACGTGTTGCGATAATAAATTATAGCCTCAATTTTTTCATTCATGATGAAAACGATCTTATATGCCTTTCTATTCCTAAGAATTCATACTCTTTGCGTTTAGAGTCTTTGCATTTATAAAAAGCAGTCAAACCAAATTATCCTGTGGCACTAAAGTATGCGCTGCGCTTAGTAAATTAGCAGAAAAGAAATTCATGCGCAGATCTTTACTATTCGTTTTATTAATCTCCCTTTTTGCCTGCTCTAAAAATGAGGCACAGATTATCAATAATACTACGCAATTGTATCCTTCGCAATTGCGTTATTTGGCTTTAGGGGATTCATATACCATCGGCACTGCCATTGGCCCGGAAAAAGCTTATCCCCAAATTTTCGCCGATAGCGCGCGACAAGAAGCTTTTATGGATAGTCTTTTTGTACAAGTAATTGCCCAAAATGGTTGGACTACCGCCGATCTGAAAAATGGCATTACTGCCACTCAACCAGATTCTAATTTTAACTTGGTAACTATTTTAATTGGTGTAAATAACCAATATCAGAGACGTTCGATTACCGAATACGAAAACGAGTTTAGCCAATTATTGCAAGATGCCATTGCTTTCGCAGAGGGTGATCGTAGTCGGGTTGTAGTGATAAGTATACCCGATTGGGGTGTTAGCCCCGCTGGAGCAGGCAACAGGGCACTAATTGCTGAACAAATCGATAATTTTAATGCAGCTCAAAAGCAAATCGCTCTCGCAGAAGGGGTGCAGTTTGTAGATATTACCACCCTTAGCCGCTCTGCCTTAAGCGACCCTAGTTTAATTGCCAGTGATGGTTTGCACTTCTCGGCTAAAATGCAGCAGCAGTGGTTAGAGTTGCTTTATCCTTACCTAGTTGAGAGCTTAAAATTATAAGAGATGAGGACTGTGAAACTGCTACTTTTGCTGCTCCTAAGTTTGAAAATTTGTGCTCAAAAAGCTACGGTACTCTCCCTGCATGGTGATTATGGCTTTCTTTTTTTGCACAGTTTAGATGTGGCACCTATTGGACAGTCCTATCCACGCGCTATAAATTTCGATTATTCTCAATGGCGCATTAACGATGCAAATTATCAAGCTTGCAATTGTTATCCTCGTTTAGGGGCAAGCGCGGGTTGGCACTATTACAATAATCAAAGGGTTTTAGGCTCCGGCTTTCCTCTTTATGGATATTTGGAGCCCTGGTATAAATTATCAGATCGGCTCTTCTTTCACTTCCGAGGAGGTATTGGCTTAAGCGCCTTAACTCGCCCTTTCGATGCCCAAAGCAATCCCCTTAATTTAAGTTACAGCCTTCCCGTTTCGGCTTTCGTAATGGTAGGCGCGGGTTTCTCGGTTTCCCTAGATGCGCAGTGGTTTTTGGGATTACGAGCCCGTTATAATCACGTTTCTAATGGTGGCATTCGCGAACCCAATAAGGGATTAAATTATCCCAGCTTAGCCTTACAGCTGGATTATAGTTTAGCACCAGTGAGCTTTAATTTAAGTAAGGGGATTTCGGATTGGCGGAAGCAAGAAACGCGTGCCTTTTCGGTCAATTCTTTTTGGGCCGCCCAAGCAGGTGCTACGGTTGGTGATGCCTTTAATGAGCAGGATGTTACCTATTTAGTTTTGGGATTAAGCGCGCATTATCATCAACAATGGGCCCGGGTATCGGGATTTACTGCAGGCTTGTCGATCGTTCAAAATTACGCTTATCAGAATCAAATCGAAAAAGTTGCCGGCACAGAAGATAGCTGGCAAGCTGCGGCTTTACTAGGCCACGAGTTTATTTTGGGGAAGTTCCGCTTCGGACAGCAAGCGGGTTTTTATTTACACAAGGAATATGGCGCTCAAGCAGATTGGTTTCAACGCTACTATCTGCTTTATTATCCTTGGCCAAATTTTGGAATGGGTCCGGCCTTAAAGGCCCATGCTCAGGTGGCGGAGTTTTTAGACTTCCGATTTAGTTATCACTTTGTTTTTTAGGCTGCTTAAGCCCCTAGTTACTAGGTGATAAAAGGCTATTGTTGTAAAAACCACAGCCTTTATTTATTTAAATTGCTCTCGCGTACCCTTGCTTCGCCTTACAGCTAAAAATATCATCCTTTAATTTAAAGGCGAAGGCAGGTTTTAAACTAAATCAATCGCTAATTTTGTAAAAAATTAATTGATGAAAAATCTCAGTACTATTCTATCTGCCTTAGCTTTAATTGGAGTTATCTACCTTCTCGTTCAGAATAATAGCTCTACGAGCGCATCTAGCGAAAGCCAAATTAAAGAGATGCCAACTAAAGGCGCGGGAGAACTACGCTTAGCCTATGTTAATACCGATAGTTTGGTTGCAAAGTATAATTACCACCAAGATCTAAAAGTAAAATTAGAGGGTAGAGCGAAAAATATTGAAGCAGATTTGCAGAGTAAATCGAGAGCTTTTCAAGAGAACGTAAGCATTTTAGAGCAGCAAGCGGCTAATCTAAGTCCTCAGCAAATTCAGCAGGCACAGGCCGAATTGCAGCAAAAGCAACAAGAACTTATGCTGTATCGCGATGAGCAAAGCCAAGCCCTAGCCATGGAGGAACAAGAGCTAACCCTATTGCTTAAGGCCGATATGGATTTATTGTTAGATAGTTTGAAGGTGGAGATGGGTTATGACTTTATTTTCAGCTTCGATCCAACATCTAGTGTTTTAGCAGCCAACCCTGCGTGGGATATTACCGATATAGTAGTAGAGGGTTTAAATAAATCCTACGCTACTAAAAAAGGTGAAAAAGAATAAAATTGAAAAGTTTACGAATAAAATTTTGGTTTCCTATTGTCGCGATTTTACTGGGTTTAGCAGTAGGCTGTGCGCCTGATGACACCGCGGAAGATCCGCTGGCTAATCGTACTAAATACCTTGGTGTGTGGCAGGTTACGGAAAATACAGGTATTAATCATCCCCAGTTTTATTCGGTAAATATCAGTGCAGGAACGCAAGATGATGAGGTGGTAATTGCCGGTTTGTATAATGAGACAGGCACAAATGTCGTTGCGCTTATTTCAGGTAATAGCATGACCATCCCCAATCAAAGCAGTGCCGGAATTTCCTTTCAGGGTTCAGGTCAAGCCAATGCTTCCTTTTCACAAATATCTTTAAGCTTTACCGCTAATGACGGAAGCGGCCCCGATAATATCGAGGCCGTTTTAGTTCCTTAACTAACTGATAGCTAGTTAATTTATATTTTGTAGAGATTAGAACTTAACTTGTAAGCCTAGGTTTCCTCCGAAATTGATCAGGGTTTCACGCGGCCAATCTTGAGCAATCATATCATTAAGCATGTACTTGGCAGAGGCACGCATAAATACTCCCCAATTATCGCTAAACCAATAGGTTCCGCCGAGAGAAAGGCCTACCGTCCAGTTAAAAGCGCGTAAATCGTCGCTTAAGTTTAACACGGTATCGTCAATAGTGGGGTCGCTGTAATCGATATTAGCAACATAGCTATCTAAAAAATTCATCTCCACCATGGGAATTACTTCTAGGCTAAACACGTCAGAAATACTGGTGTTGAAATTGACCTTAAGGGGCACGGATATCATGCTAACTTCTACTTTGTCATTGGCACTGAAGTAGATTCCATCGCCGTCTAAGTCTAAGCTAGCACCTTCAACCGTATAACGACCAAATGCGCGATTTACGCCCAAACCCACATGGAAAGAAGGGGCTAATTCATAGAAAAGGTCTAGTCCGAAATTAAAGGCAAAACCACCTCGCGTTTCGTTATCTTCATTAAAAGAGTTAATTAGGCTATTGGCCGCATCGTCGTTAATAAGACGCATGTCGGTATAATAGGGATTAGCGTTTAAGTGCAAGCGAAACTTCGATTCACTAACCTTGCTGTCGGTGTAATAAACAATTTCATCGTCGGGCTGCGCCCAAGCGCTAAGACTGCTTAAAAGTAAACTAAGGAGAATAAGTTTTTTCATGTGCTTAATTTAATAATTCTTTGGCTTTGTTAAGCGCTTTATCTAATCCTGCAGGGTAAGTGCCGCCTGCCATGGCAAAAGCAGCTTGTCCGCCACCGCCACCGCGAATTTCGGAGGCAAATTCTTTTACTAAATCGCCTGCCTTCCAGTCTTTTTCCGCTAAAAGTTCGTCGCCAATGGCCACTGCAATTTGTGCTTTTTCATCGGCACGGCTGCCCACCACCGCTATTAAACGTGGATGTTCTGCTTTTAATTGAAAAAGAGCATCTTTAATTGATTTAGCATCTAATTTACTTTCTAAAATTAGGCGATCAAAACCATTAACATTTTCCAATCCCATGGCCCAATTCTTTTTTTCTTGGGCGGCTTGCGCCGCTTGAAAAGCTTCTACTTGCTTTTTCAGTCCTTGGTTCTCACTTTTAAGATTGGCTAAAGCCGCCACAAGGTCTTTAGGGTTTTTAAGTTCCAGTTGAATTTCGTGCAGTAGATCGACTTTAGATCGATAAAAATCTTGAGCTTTCGCGCCAGTATAAGCTTCAATACGACGAATGCCTGCGGCAACAGCTCCTTCACTCACAATTGTGAAAACGCCAATTTTACCGGTAGCTGGTGCGTGAATCCCACCACAAAGCTCAATGCTTTCCCCAAATTTAATGGCGCGCACTGTATCGCCGTATTTCTCGCCAAATAAGGCCATAGCGCCCATGTTTTTAGCTTCGTCGATTGGGATTTGACGGAATTCTTCTAAATCGAAATTAGCGCGAATTCTCTCATTGACTAAGTTTTCGATGGAGTCAATTTCTTCCTTGGTCAATTTGCTAAAATGGCTAAAATCAAAGCGCAGATGTTGATCATTTACCAGCGACCCTTTCTGTTCTACGTGCGTGCCTAATACTTCGCGAAGGGCTTGGTGTAAAAGGTGAGTAGCCGAGTGGTTAAGACTCGTGTTTTCACGCTTATGTGCATTTACAATCGCTTGAAATGGTTTGGACACATCTTGCGGAAGCTTATCGCTGAAGTGTATAATTAGCCCGTGTTCTTTTTTAGTATCTAGTATTTCCAGACTTTCGTTTTCGGAAACTAATTTCCCTGTATCACCAACTTGGCCACCACCTTCTGGGTAGAAGGGGGTAAGGTTTAAAACTAACTGGTATTGCTTTTTCTTTTTCGCTAAAACTTCGCGGTAGCGAGTGATGCGTACTTTAGCTTCGGTGTGATCGTAACCAACAAATTCTTCTTTATCGTCTTCTTCAATAATTACCCAGTCACCAGTATCTACTTTGCTAGAAGCTCTGGCGCGCTCTTTTTGCTGCATCATTTCGGCGTCGTATTCACGCTCGTCAAAGCTGAGGCCTCTTTCTTTTAAAATTAGGCCCGTAAGATCGGGTGGGAAGCCAAAGGTGTCGTACAGTTCAAAAACTAAAGCGCCAGCAATGGGGCCTTCTTTGTGCTCTAGGCAGATTTGATCTAAACGGTTTAATCCCGTTTCTAAAGTGCGTAAGAATGAATTTTCTTCTTCCTGAATAACGCGACTTACTAATTCCTTTTGTTTTAAGAGTTCAGGGAATGCCTCACCCATTTGATCGGCGAGGGTTTCGATTAACTTATAAATGAAGGCTTCTTTGGTATTAAGATAGGAAAAGCCATAGCGAATCGCTCTTCTTAAAATGCGACGGATTACATAACCAGCGCCGGTATTGGAGGTTAGCTGGCCATCTGCAATAGCGAAAGCCACTGCACGCAGGTGATCGGCAATAACGCGTAAGGCGATATCACTCTTTTCATTTTTTCCGTAATCTACGCCAGTGATAGCGCTAATTTTTTTAATGATAGGCTGAAATACGTCGGTATCATAATTAGACTGCACCCCTTGTAGAGCCATGCATAAACGCTCGAAGCCCATACCAGTATCTACGTGCTGCGCGGGTAGTTTTTTAAGGCTGCCATCGGCCATACGGTTGAACTCCATAAATACCAAGTTCCACACTTCTACCACTTGGGGGTGATCTTGGTTTACTAAATCGGCGCCGCTAATTTTAGCTTTTTCGGCCTCATCGCGCAAATCGATGTGGATTTCAGAGCAGGGACCGCAAGGGCCAGTAGCGCCCATTTCCCAAAAGTTATCCTTTTTGTTGCCATTTAGGATACGGTCTTTAGCAATCCACTTTTCCCATTCTTGAGCAGCATCGCTGTCGCGCTCCAGGCGATCTTCTTTGTCGCCTTCGAAAACAGTAACATATAATTTATCAGGATCGATGCCATATACCACGGTCAGTAATTCCCAGGCCCAACGGATGGCATCGGTTTTAAAATAATCGCCGAAACTCCAGTTACCTAACATTTCGAACATAGTATGATGATAGGTATCATGACCTACTTCTTCTAAATCGTTGTGCTTGCCCGAGACGCGTAAACATTTTTGGCTATCTGTTATACGGGGCGCTTCAGCCTCAGCGTTTCCTAGAAAAGCATCTTTAAACTGATTCATACCAGCATTGGTAAACATCAGGCTAGGGTCGCCTTTTATTACCAGCGGAGCTGAAGGAACGATACTGTGACCTTTTTCCGCAAAAAAGTTTAAGAATTGTTGACGAATGGCTTGGGCGGTCCACTTAGTATTTGTACTCATAATGAATTAAACAAAGGCTTGTTTATTACCTAAAATCTTACGCTTGATAAAGACTGCGAGCTATTGTATCTTCGAAGCCCTAAATGTCTTTTTAACGCAGGCCAAAATTAAGGATTATGGCGAAGGTCAAGTACTATTACGACCCGAAAACACTTTCTTATCGAAAAATAGAGAAAAACGCAGTATATCGCTTGCGTAATGGCTTGATTTACATGGCTTCAGTAATTCTAGCGGCTTTTGTATTAATTCTCCTTGCCGACAGTTTTATTGACTCTCCTAAGGAAAAGCGCCTACTTAGAGAGCTGGAAAATATGGAAATTCAGTTTTCTATTCTTAACGAAAGAATGGATCAGGTAAGCACCGTAATAAGCGATTTGCAAGAAAGAGACGACAATATTTACCGGGTAATTTTTGAAGCAGAACCCTTGCCAGCTTCGGTGCGTGAAGCAGGATTTGGTGGGGCAAATCGTTATGCCAAGCTAGAAGGATTTGAGAATAGTGACTTAATAAAATCGACTTCCAAGCGTCTCGATAAACTTACAAAGGAGGTTTATGTGCAAAGTAAATCCTTCGATGATATTGTGGAAATGGCCAAGGATAAAAAGGAACTTTTGGCCAGTATTCCTGCTATTCAGCCCGTGGCCAACGAAAATTTAAGACGCATGGCTTCCGGTTATGGCTGGCGTTTAGATCCATTCACCAAAGCGCCCAAAATGCACTTCGGGATGGATTTTTCAGCCGAAATAGGAACCCCTGTTTATGCGACGGGTAACGGTGAGGTTATTCGTGCCGACTCAAAATCAAGCGGCTTTGGAAATCATATTCGCATTGACCACGGTTATGGTTATGTTACGATTTACGCCCACCTTAATGATTATAATGTAAGTGTGGGGCAGAAGGTGAAACGGGGCGATCTTATTGGCTTCGTGGGTAACTCTGGTCGTTCGCGCGGACCGCATTTGCATTATGAAGTGCATTTAAATGGCGAAAGACTTAATCCGGTAAACTTCTACTACGGCGAATTATCAGCTGAAGAATTCAATACCATTATTGAAATGGCCAGTCAGTCTAACCAATCATTCGACTAATGCAAGAAGAAGCAATCGACGACGAAAAACGCTATTACAGCATGGGAGAGGTTTCGGCTATGTTCGATGTTAATGCCTCTTTAATTCGTTTTTGGGAAAAGGAGTTTGATATCCTCAAGCCTAAGAAAAACAAAAAAGGCAATCGTCTTTTTACCCCGAAAGATGTGCATAACTTGAAGCTAATTCACCATTTAGTGAAAGAGCGTGGCTTTACCTTAAAAGGAGCACAGGCTAAGCTTAAAGCCAATAAAGAAGATACGGCTCAAGTTGCAGAGGTAATTACCAAACTGAAAATGATTAAACAGGCCTTAGCGGAGATTCGCAAGGAATTGTAAATTTCAGAAGCGACGGCCTAGAACTTAAAACTCAATCCTCCACTCAACCAAAATCCGGGTAACTCTACATTGGCATGATCGAAATAACGTTGATTGCCAATATTCTGGGCCCGCAGGTAAAACCGTACTTGTTTTAATTGATATTGTGCGCTGGCATTAATGAGTAAAACTGGCTCGTAGTTTTCGGGACTGCCACCACCTACTCTAATAAAACTGCCCTCGCGCTGCTGGTAGCTGATGGTGTACATTAAGCTTAAACGCTCGGTTAATTTTTGCATTAAACGCAAATTGAACTTATAGTTAAGATAGTCGAGCACATAAACCGAATAATAAGGCGGATTTTCAATGGCATCGCTTTGGTTGTAGCTAAAGCCGAAATTGATATTATGGAGATAGAGCGACTCCAAGGAAGGTTTTAGATTATAAGCCAGACTGAGTTCTCCACCGGTAAAATTGGCGCTTTGGGCATTGCTGGCTAATAAATCGCAGGTGTCACAATCTTGGGTCCAATCAATAATATTAGTGCCAATGCGGCGGTATACTGTCGCATTGAAATGCCAGTTTTTATTTAGTAAGCGGTAGCCAATTTCGTAGTTAAAGGATTCTTCTTGAGCTAAGTTTTCACTGCCTTTAGCGCCGCCGATATTATAATACAACTCGGTAAAACTGGGTAA
The DNA here is from genome assembly GCA_963977415.1 of uncultured Schleiferiaceae bacterium. Lineage (GTDB taxonomy): Bacteria > Bacteroidota > Bacteroidia > Flavobacteriales > Schleiferiaceae > Croceimicrobium. Next base: position 25,867 of record CAXBOS010000018.1, read on the forward strand.
ACGGAAAGAACGGTTGAAGCTCGCGTAAATACGCTGTTTATTAAAGCGATAGCCCGCATTTAAGGCGGGATAAAAACCCAATCCGAACACGTCGTTGTAATTTACTTGGAGGGCGGCATTTATATTTACTTTTTGGAAGCTTATCAAATGTTCAGCGGCAAGCGAGATATTGTTTCTTTGGTCGCCTAAGCTAAAGCCGCCACGTCCTTCGTCGTTTAATGGTTCGTTTAATGGTTTCCCAAGATTGGTGCTGCGAATTTGCTCGTAACGATAGTCAACATTTAGGTTGGTCTTACCCCATTTACTTTCTAGGTTGACGCTACTTCTAAGGCCGTATACTTCCGAACGATGGTAGTTGTGATCGCTATACCAGCTGGGGACGGTATCGTTTCCCCTAATAAATAGACCGTTGCGGTATTGGTAATAGCCTTCCCCTTCTCTAAACAGTTGAAATTCATCCCAATTACTACGGGCATAGAGCTGACTAGTCCAGGTGGATTTACCCAAATTTTGCTCCCAACTTAAACTGCTGTTTAAAGTACGGGTTTTTTCATATTGCTCGGGAAAACGAGTAGAGTAGAAGTTTTGCGCTCCGAAATTTTGCAGGTTAAAACCACCATTAAATTTGAGGCTATTGCCGTTAATATCCCAATTACTTTCCGTCCATAAAGTGCTGAGGTCGAAATCGGTATTTTCTTTAAATCCGCCTGAGCGGTTATGGCCAGCGCTAATGCGCGAATTATGCTTTTCGCCACTCCAATCCACACTAGCCTGAGAGTTGAAACTATCGAAGCTACCGCCGCCAACTTGGATTTCCGCATTGGTTTTTTCGCCTTCATTCTTCTTAGTAATGATATTAATAGCGCCACTAAAACTATTGGCACCAAAAATATAGGAAGCGCCGCCCATTAGGACTTCAATTCTTTCAATATCGTTAAGGGCAAAAGGAAGGTTCATTAAATGATGACCGGTTTGTGGGTCGCTTAAACGTACCCCATTTACTAGAACCAGAACTTGTTCGAAAGTGCCGCCTCTAATGCTGAGATCCGTTTGGGTGCCGAAAATTCCTCTTTGTTGCGCATCTACACCAGTGATGAAATCTAGGAGTTCTGCCACTGAATTTACCGGTGCTTCTTTAATTTCAGCGCGATTAATAATTTGCACATTGCGATTACTGTTAAGCAGACTTTGCTTGTAAGCTGCGGCCGATACCACCACGGTATCAAGGAGTTCTTGGCCATAAATTGCTGGGGCCGCCAATGCGAGGAGAAGGCTAAAAAGCTTTTTCATAAAACGATTTTCGGCGGCCAAAACTACATAAACCTGAGTTCGGCATAAAATTATAGCGTCAGATTTTCAATAAAAAAGGAAAAGACTAGTCTGGATCGTGCAGCTGTAGTGGGCTACAGCAAATGAGCTAGATGCAGGATTTTCGCTTTTATTGGAAAAAACTTTTAAGCCTCTTCTAAAAAGCAGTTTTTGGCGCCTTAGCCCTTTGCAATAGCCCGCTATTGTTTCAGTGCTTCGGCTTAAAACCTACTATTTATAAGAGTTCTGAAGCCTAATTTTACACCGAATTCAGGTTGTGAAAATTGAAGCATGGCGGCTGAATTAAGAAATAATATACCTTTGCCGCTTCTCACGGGGTGCTCGCATTTAATTGTGGGCTGAGATTATACCCATTATCGCTTCTAGCGGTAAGCACCTGATCCAGATAATGCTGGCGTAGGGAAAGGATGTTAAAGGCATCCAAGAAATTTAATTAATAATAATTTAGGAACATACCCCGGTTTTCCTTTCATAATTTAGTTTTATGAAAAGACGACTACTAGTTCTAGCAGTATTGGGATTGAGCTCCCAAGTCACTAAAGCTCAAAACGCCGAGGATAGCTTGCGCGTAGAACAGTTAGAGGAAGTAACCATCTCTGCCGTACGTGCGGCCAAAAATGCCCCCGTGGCGCAGGTTACAGTTAATCGCAAAGAAATCGAAAAACAATTTTTTGGTCAGGATGGGGCCTTTCTTTTAGAAAAGTTAAGTCCTTCGCTGGTCTCTTATTCTGAATCGGGTACGGGCCTTAGCAATTATGGGCAAATGCGCTTGCGCGGAATGGATCAAACCCGCATTAACATTACCCTAAATGGGGTGCCTCTTAATGATATGATCGATCAAGGGGTGTTTTTTTCCAATTTTATAGATTTTGGGAATAGCATCGAATCGGTACAAATTCAGCGCGGAGTGGGCACGAGTAGTAATGGCGTTTCCTCCTATGCCGGCTCTATTAATTTTGAGTCTATTTCACTAGCCAACGCCAAGCCTTCCGCAGAAGTGCAATTTACGGGTGGCTCCTTTAATACCTTAAGGGCGAGTGCGGAAGTAAGCACGGGCTTGCAAGAAAACCGCACCGCATTTTATGCGCGTATGAGTAGAATTCAAAGTGATGGCTACCGCTACAATACCAGTACCGCCGCCAATTCATTGTTTTTCTCCGGTGCTTATTATGGGGAGAAGCATGCCTTTAAGTTTACGGGATTTGCGGGTCAAAGCCAGAATGGTTTGGGCTACACTCCTGTTCCTTTAGCCTTGATTGAACAAGATCCGCGCACTAATTTGGTTTCGGAAAACGACATCGATAATTTCGGTCAGTATCTTTTTCAACTGCAGCATACTTATCGCATCGGCGCAAAAAGCAGCCTCGTTTCAACCGTGTATTATGGTGGAGCAGGCGGTGACTTTCCCTTTGGTTATGCTACCGATTCTTTGGGAGGCTTCGAGCAGATCAATTATCCGCTCTTCAATACTCACACGGGTTTTATGTCTAATTACAATAACAAAACAGAAGTGGCGGGTGACTTTAGTATTGGTTTGCACGCCTATACTTTTAGCCGTCGTAATTTAGAATACATAATTCCGAATCGCAACGCTCCCTATTATGAAGACGAAAGTTCTAAAGATGAAATTGCCCTCTTTGCTAAATGGGAAAAGGCCTTTAGTATCGGGTCTAGCGGCAGCGAAAACCTAAAAATCTATGCCGACGTACAATTGCGTCAGTTGGCTTTAAATTTAGGAGCTGATCAAAACTTTTTGGGCGAAACTCCCGCTATTCCTACGCGCAATTATACTTTCTTAAATCCAAAACTGGGAATTAGCTACCAAGTGAATAGGAACTGGCAGTTATATGCTTCTTTCGGGCGCAGCGGTCGCGAGCCTACCCGTTTCGACGTATTAGGTGCTACGGCGGTGAATGCCTCCAATATTGCTTTGGCAAGGGATGTTAATTCCATTCAAGCGGAGTATGTAAACGATATTGAAGTAGGGACGCGCTGGAATACTGAAAGTGTAGCCTTAGAGTTAAACCTCTTTTACATGCAGTTTGAAAACGAAATTGCGCCCATTGGCGAGTATATTCCCGAGGGTTTTGTGCAAGTTTTTCTCAATCAACAAGCCAGTACCCGCCAAGGAATTGAGCTTAATGGTAATTGGGATATGGGTAATACTTTTTCTCAAAGCCCTAATCGACTTAATTTGACTGGACAAATTAGTTTGCTTCAGGCGCAGATTAGTAGCTATCAGCCAGCGGGTTCGAATGAAACATTCGAAAACATTACTCCAATTTTAAGTCCTCAGGTCAATGGTCAACTCGACCTAAATTATAAACCCATCAAAAGCTTTAGCTTCGGTATTGGGGCGCGTTATTTGGGTGAACAGTTTATGGAACTTACTAATAATGACGATTTAGTGGTGCCGTCTTCTTTAGTGCTGAACCTAAATGCCAATTGGAATTTTCACCAAAAACATACTTTAAGCGTACAGGTGAATAACCTAACAAATGAACTTTATTATACTTACGGTGCGCCCGATTTTAATGGTGGTCCCGCTTATTTCGTTCAGGCCCCCTTGCACGCCTATGCTACTTTAAGATTGGTTTTTTAGAAGATTATGAAAAAGTATGCATTTGTACTGGCGCTAATGGCATTAATTGCTTGTCAGCAGAATAAGAACGCATCTACCGTAGTGGAAGAAAGCTTAAATCCAAGCACCGTCCTTGATACGATACGGCTAGCTTTAGACTGGACTCCCAATGTTTTACATGCGGGCATTTTATTAGCCGAGCAAGCCGAATGGTTTGAGGAGGAAGGTATTTACCTAAAGTGGGATAGCCCCGAAATTGACAATTATACGAAGAAGCCAATTTTTCGACTTTTAGATGGAGAGGTAGATTTCGCAGTGGGTCCATCCGAGCATCTTTTTGCTTTTGCAGCAGATAGTAATCAGGTTAGAGCGCAGGCGGTTGCCACAATCTTACAAGCCGACCGCAGCGCTTTTGTGCTCAAGGCAGATGCGCAGGTAAAAAGTCCTGCGGAAATTAAAGATGCGATTTACTTAGGTTATCACACCCCCTTGGAGCATGAGATTCTTAATAGCATGATTCGCAATGATGGCGGCGAGCCTGCTTATCAGATAAAGCAGCCTGGTAGATTGCAAGTTTGGGATGCTTTTAAACAAGATTCGGGGCAAGTGGCTTGGGTGTTTTTGCACTGGGAAGCGGCTATGGCTAAGGCAGAAGGCATAGACTTAGTGAGTTTTATTCCCAATGACTATGGCGTTCCCTATGGATATTCGTCGGTAATAATGGCGCCTACAAACATGGATTCTACTGCAGCCGATCGCTGTCGCCGTTTGCTAAAAGTTTTCGCGCGTGCTTATGCAGAAGTGTCTAGCAACCCGATGGAATCGCTGGCTAAAATTCGAGCGAGTCAGGATCATGAAAACTGGCATGATTCCTTATTTGTACAGGCTGCCATGGGTGATGTTCATCCGCATTTTATGAGCGGTAAAACCTGGGGAGTGATGCAGGAAGCTAAATGGCAGAACTACGCGAATTGGATGCGAGAGCAAGGTTTGTTGGAGTTGTCGGATAAGCAGCTACAGCAGCTATATACAAATAGGTACTTGCCTTAAAGCAATAGATTTTTAAAAGAGTGGAGAAAAGAAAAGCGCTAGTCTTATTTAAGACTTAGCGCTTTTTTATTACTGCAAGGTACTAACTACTAATTACTAACTACTCAATACTAAGTACTTAGTACTAAATACCACACCCTAATCCTCTTCTTTCTCTTGAAATTCTTGCAGGGCATCCAAAGCTTTGCGCAGGCGATCTTTCCCTTGACCTCTTATAATAGCGAAAGGTCTTTTAAATTCTTTAATTAGGTCTAGGTGCCTTTGGTAAATCTCCATTTGAAAATCGCGATTTTCACGCAAAGGATCATCTTCCCATTCTAAATCGGGGTAACAAACAAAGTAGATTTTCCCTTCGGTAGATTCTTTTAAACTTAAAAGGGCAGGTGGAATTTTATCGAATTTACGTTCGGCCCATACTTGAAAGTTAATGAGATCCGTGTCTAGAAAAACCAATTCCGCGTTAATATGAAGCGCTTCTGCTTGGCGACGACGATGGCCATCGAGGATCTTCATAAAATCTTGATAGTTGTAATCAGGTCCGTTTTTTTCTAAGTATTGCCGTGCATATTCGGGTACCCAACGGCTGTGGGTAATTTCTGCTAGTTCAGCGCAAAGCTGCGATTTTCCGCTGCATTCAGCGCCTGTTACTACAATTTTCATTAAATCCAAGTTAGATAGCCGTTAATGGCTAAAAATGTATAAACAACAAATAAAATAGCGGTAAGCTTCAATCCTCGCTGCATGTAAAGGTAAATGGAAACCGTGTCGATTACGATCCAATACAACCAATTTTCGGGTAATAAACTAACCATTAAAGCGGTGGCTATTATGCTGAAAATCGTAGTGAAACTATCCAGCCAAGGTATTTCAGCATCGCTGTATTTTTTTAGGCTATAGCCTGATGCGATACTAAGTAAAAAACCGATGGATACCAAGCCAAGGTTTAGTTCCCATCCAAGGCTTTGCAAATCGTCAAAAAGGCTGATATCCCAGTTGAAGTAGCCATAAAGAGCCATTAGAAGGTAAAAGATTTGTAAGACGAATTCGGCGTATATTTTTTTTACATAGCAGAGATAGATGAAGGCAATAGCCGCAAGAATTGCAAAAAGCCAACACCAAATGATCTGATACGTTAGTAATACCGTATAAGCAATGCTGCTAATAACGGCGAACCATTCAATCTGCTTTAGGTAGTTCCGCATTAATAAGCGGATAAGTCCATATCGGAAAGGTCATCTTTCAAAACCTTTAAAACAAAAGGCGCCTGACCTGCGCTGAAAGCGTGGGTAATTTCTTTTTCTAGTGCCGAAAAAATCAGGGAGGAATCGCCGAATATTTGCGTGCTGAGCGGACTTACCGTCATTTTAATTTGAGGGTAATTTTGCAAGCTCTTAATAAAAGCATCTACTCTTTCTAGATAATTTTCGGAAAGAGGGTGCATGGAGATTTCAACACTAATATTCATTTAAAAGCTATGTATGGTGGCGGCTATTTCTTTAATAATAGCCGGATTTTCTTCAGTAACATTACCTATTACAATTACATCGGCTCCAGCCTCACAGATTAATTTAGCTTGGGCGGCATTACGAATTCCACCGCCAACAATAATCGGTTTATCTACTGCGGCACGCACCGCTTTAATTATTTCTGGATTTACGGTTTTGTCTGCTCCGCTGCCTCCATCTAAATAAAACTGACTTAAGCCAAGCATATCGCCTGCCAAAGCTGTGCAAGCTGCAATTTCAGGTTTGTTGTAGGGTAGAGGAGCGCTGCCACTCATGTAAATTGCGGTGGTACTTTGCCCACAGTCAACTAACATATAGCCGGTAGAAAGTGTTTCGAGATTAATTTGTTTGATGTAAGGCGCAGAAATAACCTGATTACCAATTAAAAGATCGGGGTTGCGACCAGAAATTAAACTCATGTATAAGATCGCATCTGCCTTGGGCGAAACCTGCATAATACTGCCTGGGAATAGGATTACTGGAATTTCACTGTGCTTTTTTACTGTTTCGATACAGGTATCTAAGCTGGTGCCAGTGATAAGGCTGCCGCCGATAAAAATCAAATCAGCAGCTGCAGCATTGGCTTCCTGAACTAAATTAATAAGAGCATGCTCCTCTAATTTGTCAGGGTCAATTAATACGGCTAGTAGCTTTTTTGAATGGGCTTTAGCAGTGGTAATTATAGGTGAAATGGCCTTCCTATTCATGGGCTACAAACCTACTAAATTATCCTTTTAGGATTTAGCTTAAATTCGGCTTTCTGTAGCTAAATCCTAAGCAGAAATCGGCTTCTGATTTTATAAAAACAGGATGGGCAATTAATTGCCGATTTTCTCGGATTAATCCTTGACATACTTGCCTATTGCTGAGGTTGATGGGCGATACGCGCAGGTCTTTTCGCAGATCGAGTTTAGTATTGCCTGTGAGTTTTATTAGGCTTTCTTTGGCGCACCAAAAAGCCGCTAATTGTCGTAAAGATTCTGTCTTGCTTAGTGAGTTGAGTTCTTGATCGCTTAAAAAGCGTTGGGCGATTTTGGGGAATTGCGGGCGGTAATTTTCTACATCGGCTCCGATATCTAAATTTCGGCTAATGGCCGCTACCGCGTAATTGTGGCAATGACTTAAAGAAACGCCTTGAAAGTTTTCGACTTTCGGTTTTCCCTCTTTAGTAAAGCTTAAGCCATCAATATCTTCTATGAGATATTTTAAGGCCGCGCGGGAAGATAGAAATTCAGCTTGCTTACCAGGGTGTTTTATTTTTCGCCACTTTTCTTTATCAGCGGGAGATAGCCGAAGATTTTCTACTTCAAGCTGATCGTTAAGCTCGATTTTCCATAGAGCTATTTCTAAATATTGCCATTTATAGATTCTATGTAAAGCCATCTTAATGAGTTACGCTTTTTATTGCCGAGATTTAGGGTATCTTTGCCGAAAATTTATAACACCTAAATTTAGATATGAGTACGAAGGTAGGAAATTACACTCCATACAAAGTTAAAGATATTTCTTTAGCAGATTGGGGTAGAAGAGAGATTGAATTAGCTGAGGCGGAAATGCCTGGTTTAATGGCTTTGAGAGAGGAGTTTGGTGCGGAGAAGCCTTTAAAAGGTTCGCGTATTGCTGGCTGCTTACACATGACCATTCAAACAGCGGTGTTAATTGAAACCCTAGTAGAGTTGGGAGCAGACGTAACTTGGTCGTCTTGTAATATATATTCTACGCAAGATCACGCGGCAGCGGCGATCGCAGCAGCAGGAATTCCTGTTTATGCTTGGAAAGGTATGAACGAAGAAGAGTTTGATTGGTGTATCGAACAAACTTTATTTTTCGGAGAAGATCGTCAGCCTTTAAATATGATTTTAGATGATGGGGGCGATTTAACCAATATGGTTTTAGATACTTATCCTGAATTAGCCGGCGGCGTAAAAGGTTTAAGTGAAGAAACTACTACTGGTGTGCACCGTTTATACGAGCGCATGAAAGCCGGCACTTTGCCCATGCCAGCCATTAACGTAAACGATTCTGTTACGAAATCTAAGTTTGATAATAAATACGGTTGTCGCGAATCTGCTGTTGATGCAATTCGCAGAGCGACTGATATTATGATGGCAGGAAAAGTGGCTGTTGTAGCTGGTTATGGTGATGTAGGTAAAGGTACTGCGGCCTCTTTACGCGGAGCGGGTTGTAGAGTAATCGTTACGGAAATTGATCCAATTTGTGCTTTACAAGCGGCAATGGATGGTTTTGAAGTTAAGAAAATGGACAACGCCATTCCTGAAGCAGATATCATTATTACTGCTACTGGAAACAAAGACATCGTGAAAGGTCGTCACTTCGAAATTATGAAGGACAAGGCCATTGTTTGTAATATCGGCCACTTTGATAATGAAATTGATGTAGCTTGGTTAAAATCTAATCACGGCGCTAGTCACGTGGAAATTAAGCCACAGGTAGATAAGTATACCATTAATGGTAGCGATATCTTGCTTTTAGCAGAAGGGCGTTTAGTAAATTTAGGTTGCGCAACCGGCCACCCAAGTTTTGTAATGTCTAATAGCTTTACCAATCAAGTTTTAGCGCAAATCGAACTTTGGAAAAATGCTGAGAAGTATCCAAACGAAGTATTTACGCTTCCCAAACACCTCGATGAAAAAGTAGCTGAATTGCACTTAGCGAAAATTGGTGTTGAATTAGAAACTTTAAGTGAAGACCAAGCTTCTTATATTGGTGTGAAAGTAGAAGGCCCATATAAGCCAGAATACTACCGCTACTAGTAGAAATTAGCTCCAGTTTAATTTTGAAAGCCTCCATATTTGGAGGCTTTTTTATTTTTCGCTAGTCTAGGTCTCTTTGTTTATCATTGTTTAGCTAATTTTGCTGTATTATTGTTAATCTAATTAATCTGTCATGTTTTCTTCCATAAGCGTGTTTCAGCTCATTGCCATGCATACCACAGATTTGGTGTGTTTGCATGATGGAGATAATTCCATTCGCTTTGCCACGCCTAGTTCAAAAGATATCTTAGGATTTCCGGCAGAGGACCTTTTAGGCAAGAAATTAACTGACTTTTTAAGCGAGCAGTTTATTAACGAGATGGACTTTAATACGCTGATGCGCTTTTTTGAGCAGCCGGGTACACGCATTCGCTATCAAATTAAGCACGGTAAAGGCAAACTCCGTTGGCTTGAAACTACTTATACTATTCTAGAGCCTGGTATGAACTACCGCAGCTTAAGTACCACCAGAGATATTACAGAAAGTGTTCATTTAACCGATGATCTAATGCAGGCCTTGTCGAAAGAGCAAGAGCTGTCTAAGTTTAAAACGAATCTCTACTCCATTGCTAGCCATGAGTTTAAAACCCCTTTGGCGATTATTCAGGCGAATATAGAAATGCTTAAAGTAAAGCAAAGTCCTAAACTTCTTACCGTTGGTTTAGCCACGATGGAGGAAGAAGTAGATCGTTTAAACGATATGATTATGGATATGCTAGAGCTGAAACGCCTAACTATGGGGAGGAGGAATTTTAATACCACTGCCGTAGATGTGAAGCAATTAATTACCGACCTCATGGATATCTATAAGGGCGAAGAAAATAATTACAAGCTCGAATTAATTATCGAAGGTGGTGAGCCTTTTGAAATACAGGCCGATTATTCGTTAATGCGCTATGTATTTACCAATTTAATTGGTAATTCCATTAAGTTCTCCAACGAAATTGTTGATGTGAAAGTTCGTTTACGCTATCAGGCAGATGCGTTGGAAATATTAGTAGAGGATAAGGGTATTGGTATTCCTGAAGAAGATCAAACCCGCATCTTTCAGTCTTTTTACCGTGGATCTAACGTGGGTAACATTTCGGGTACCGGCGTAGGCTTATCTATTGTTTCAGAATTTGTAAACCTGCATAAAGGAAAAATAAAACTTCAAAGTGAAGAGGGGCAAGGAAGCACCTTCACTATAACTCTCCCTAAATCTTAAATTATGCAAAAGAAACTATTAATTGTAGAAGATAACGAGAAGCTCTTAAATTCTATGACCGCTCTTTTTGAGGATTATTTTGTGGTTTATGAAGCCACCAATGGCTTGGAAGGTTTGGAGAAGTGTAGGTTAAATTTACCTGATATTATCATCAGTGACATTATGATGCCTAAGATGAATGGTTATGAACTAACAGAGGGTGTAAAGTCTAACGATCGCACCATGCATATCCCCATCATCTTGCTAACCGCATTAGGGGAAGATGAGCGTCGCATTGATGGCTATAAGTTTGGAGCCGACGATTATATTGTGAAGCCCTTTAAATTCGATATCCTTTTAGCCCGCGTAAATAACTTGCTGAAAACCCGCGAGCAATTGCAGCGCATCTACGATATTTCGGCGCCTATTAATCACGACTTTGGCGTGAAAGACCCCGTGCTTTCGCACATGGAGGCTTTGTTGGTAAATCACTTTCGCTTCCGTAAATTTAGCATCCCCGAAATAGCTGAGCTGATGAATCTTTCTACGCCTAAATTGGAGCGTGAAGTAAAGCGATTAACTGGAATGACTCCCATTCAGTACATTAACGATTTCCGTTTAAGTAAAGCGAAGAATATGTTGCAGACCGAAGATCTTAGCATATTTGAAGTGTCGCATGTTTTGGGCTTTCGTAGCTTAAGTTATTTTGGAAAGGCATACAAAGATAAATTTGGTATTTCGCCATCAAAAACAAAGCAAATATGATAGATGCGGAATTGAATATAATGATCGTTGATAATGATCAAGTAAACAGCTTTGTTCTTAAAAATATCATTACTCGTAATTATTCTGGGGCGAAGGTTTCGCTTTTCCCTGATGGGGCTGAGGGTATAGAGGAATTGCAAAGGTTAGAAACCGCAGAGGAAGATTTTCCGGCGGTAATACTTCTCGATATTTACATGCCAGTAATGGACGGTTTTGAGTTTTTAGCCGAGTATATGGAGCGATTCGCCTACAAGGAAACCATCATTTTTGCAATGAGTAATTCCTTAATCAAAGAGGATCAACAAAGGGCCAACGAATTTGATGTAGTGAAAGGATTTATTACTAAGCCTTTGATTTATAACAATATCGAGTTTATTGTGGAGACGTATATTCAGGAAAGGGAAAAACGTTTTTTATAAGTTAAATTATTCGAAAATTATTTTTGTGCGATAGCAAAAGCCTTTATTGGTATTAAGCTCTAAATAATGCATACCTGACTTTACTTTTTTGATCTGCAAATTGAAGCGAACAACCTTCATATTGGTGGTACAATAAATTAGCATACTAAATCTCAACTAAGGGAATACGTCGGCATCCGCTAACAAGCGGGTCAGGGTTTTAAGGTGGTTGAAAAAAGTAAATTGACCACTAACTTTGGAAGTACGATGCCTTCTTTAAATAATAAAAAGACTTTTTTGTCTTTTATTTTCCTAAACTGACTTTCCTCATATTTTCAATTCACTGCTGGCTCTACTTTTGATCTCAGATGTTTAGAGCATTTTTACATATAGTCATAATCCTAGCGGTATTTTTCTCGCAGCTATTTAATAGTGCTGTAACTGCCGTTTATAATCTTAATAGGGACTATTATGCCGCTGTACTATGTGAAGAAAAGAGTAACCCAAATTCCCTTTGTGAGGGATCTTGCTTCTTCTTTAAACAACTAAATTTAAAAAGTGAAAGTGCTCCTAAAACTGCAAGCTTGCATTTTGTAGCAAGTCCTCTCGTATTTTTTGCGCCTAGCAGTAACTTAGAACAAAGGCCTTCCGTTGACTTTAGTAAAAAAGGTTTCCCTGTAGCGGATGCCTTTAAAATTCAAGACCCCTATCGTAGAGATATAGAACATCCCCCGGAAATTGGCGCTCCTACTTAGTTTCAGTTCTATTCTAATTTTTAAATACGATATAAATGTTTTTCAATAAAATCAATTTGCGAGTAGCTATGGCTGCTGGCCTACTACTTCTCATGTCTGCTTGTTCCAAAGATGAAGACGACGATAAACAAATAAATAGCAATAATCCTTTATCCGAATATGTTCTCCTGGGTGAAGAAAGCACCGCCAACGCTTCTGTTCGACTTTATGCAAGTGAAGATGCTTATGTGGGCTATAATGAAATCGCTGTTCAGGTGTTTCAGCCGGGAACCGATAATCAATTGAGAGCGGTATCTATTCAACTCCTACCAATGATGGACATGGGGATGATGAAGCATAGCGCCCCTTTTGAAAATCCAACTTATAATGAAAGTCTTGGCGCTTTTAGCGGCTCTTGTACTTTTATAATGCCCAGTGGACAAATGGGGTCTTGGACCTTAGCTGTGCTATTAGATAATGAAGGAGTTAGAGATACTCTTACTTTCCCCATCAATGTGGTTCCTAAAGCAGAAGCTAGGCTTATAAGCTTTGAATCTGAATTGGATAGTAGCAAAATATTTGTGGCCTTAAGAGCACCGATGGATGCGGAGATTGGGGCTAATTCTTTTGAGTTGATGATTTATGAAAGGGAAACCATGATGGCCTTTCCCGCTGTGAAAAACCTAAGTGTTGAAATCACCCCGGAAATGCCAACCATGGGTCATGGCTCACCTAATAATGTAAACCCTATCCACATGGAAAATGGTCATTATGTTGGAGAAGTGAATTTTACCATGAGTGGCTACTGGAAAGTTCATTTTATGCTTAAAGACAGTTCTGGCCAAATGGTGAAATCCGATGGCTACTTTGATATCACCTTTCAATAGTCCCTAATACAGCGCTTTTCAATTGCTATATTCCTGCCTACTTTAAAAGCTAGGTAGGATATAGCAATCCTAATTCCTTAAACATCAAAGCATGAAAGCTGTATTTACTATTCTTCTATATTTCTGGGCAACAGGACTTTTTGCGCAAGAGGATACCACTTTCGTGGATTTGCGCCATAACAATCTTGACGAGGTATTAATTATAGATACATGGGAGTCCAAAGATGCCTTAAAAACTAAAGTAGAGTTCCAGCCCCTAGAAGTTCAATTAAAGCAAATACAAGGTGTAAGTTTAGTTTCCCGCGGTAGCTTTGCCCAAGAATTGGTTTTTCGCGGGCAAAGAGATGGCCGCATTCAAGTGCGTGTAAACGGCATGCGGATTTACAATGCTTGTACCGATCGAATGGATCCATCTACATCCTATGTAGTTTCTAATAATTTACAAAGTGCGGAACTAAGCTCTTCTTGCGAAAGCGCCTGTGCCGCTAATGGCTTAGCTGGAAACTTCAATTTAAAAACTAAGGAGGCCTGTCTTAGCAAAACCGATAGCTTTAAACTTGGATTAGCTCAGCAATACCTTTCCAATACTCGCGGACTAAACTCTAGCTTTTACCTTGAAAATAGTCGTGAGAAATTTGCGTGGCGTCTTAATGGCACATGGTTTAAAAATGAGAATTACCGCGATGGAAAAGGGCAAGAAATTTTATACTCCCAAAATAAAAAGCAAAATTGGTCTTTAAACACGATTTACCGTTTAAGTCCCAAACGCTTCATCAGTTTAGATTTAATTTATGACCTGGCTACCGATGTTGGCTATCCTTCCTTACCAATGGATGTAAGTATAGCTAGAGGCTTAATTGGGGGCATTACCTATAGAAGCTATCATGCCATTGGCCCCTTTAAAGATTATGAACTAAAGCTTTATCACAACGACATTTACCATGAAATGGATGATAGCCAGCGTGAAGATGTTTTTATGCATATGGATATGCCCGGATGGAGTCGTACTTCAGGATTGAGTTTTAATGCTTTTAACTGGGAATTTAGAAGGCATAAAATTGAATGGGCGGGGGAATATTTCAGTAATTACCGTCGCGCTGAAATGACCATGTTCCCAGACAATGGCCTAGAACCACCAATGTTTATGCTCACCTGGCCAGATGCGCGGCTACATGGATTGGGAACTGGAGTCAGTGGACATTTCAACTTTGGCCTGCATCAGTTGATGCTCAATATTCGATTCGATTATGAAAGTTCTTCGATTACCGATAAAATTGGCCGAGATCAATGGATTGGCATGGGCTATAATATGACAGATGCCCGTACCTATCATTTACCGCAAGTGAGCCTTAATTACAGTCGATTTCTCAATGAAAAGCATCAGTTTAAGCTTGCTATGAGCTACGGTGAGCGTGCACCAACTAGCTCCGAACTTTATGGCTTTTACCTCTTTAATGCCCATGATGGTTTCGATTATTTAGGCAATGCCAACCTTAAGGCCGAGGGGCTTATTAGCAGTGAAATGGGATATGTTTATAGTCATCAAAAAATGAATCTCACGTCTACGGCTTTCATTCAGCAATTCAGTGATTATATTTTTGGATTAAACACGAATTTCGATGCCATGACTTATGGCGCCAATGGCGTTCGTGCTTATGAAAATGTTGGAATCGCTACCTTCTATGGTTTTGAGTTGGGAGCATCTTATCAAATCCTTAATGCTTGGAAAGCCCAAAGTACTTTGGAGTATATCCGAGGCTTTAGACCTCAATCTGATTTACCCCTCATTCCGCCTTTGCAGGCTGATTTTAGTTTAAACTATAGTTATGGCCAATGGAATTTTGCGTCCCAATTGCGCTATGCCGCCGAGCAAAATCATTTTAATTCTGATTATGGCGATCGCTATACGCCTTCCTATTTCCTCATAGACCTTGCGGCAAACTACCGCTTTAAGATTGACAAAGCCAAAAGCCTCGTGAGCCTTGCTATTAACAATTTAGCCGACAGTTATTACCGCGATCATTTAAGCTGGGCTGGCATCCCTGCTATGGGTCGAAATATTAGCTTAGGCATAAAATGTGGACTTTAAAAAGATCAGATTATAGCTTTTAAATTGATAAACTACTAATAATCTCAAATGAAAAATTCATTTCCACAGGCAAGCCCTTTTTCCCTTAAAGATGGTATTGACTATTCTGAAAACGGCATTGTAAGTAAAATACTCTCTAAGGGAAAAGGAGGATCTGCGACCCTCTTTGCTTTCGATGAAGGTCAGACCCTGAGCGAGCACACTGCCCCTTTTGATGCACACCTTTATGTTCTGGAAGGACGTCTTTCGCTACGGATTAAGGAAGAAGTAATGGATATTGAAGAGGGCCAGATGCTTATTATTCCGGCAAATGATGCCCATGCCTTAACGGCTGTAGGAAGGTTTAAAATGCTTCTTACCATGTTTAAAGCTTAAGGTTTCCTAATTCCTAGTAATAATGAAGCCCTTGTTGAAATAATCACAAGGGCTTCATTGTTTAAGGAAAAAACGAGAATCTTAAAAATCCTTTCTACGGCTTTTCCTAAAAATACCAAGAATAGGAATGGCTGTCCATAAGAAGAGCATTCCGCTCGCTACCAACATACCGGGTAAGGTGCCCGCGAAGCTTTTAAAAACGGCACCGGTATAGCCCATTAAAGCGGAAATATCCAACTTTAATAAGACTAAGATTCGAGATAAGTCGATAGGATTTACGGCGGTAGCAATTAAGGCAAATACATCTAAAGGGTAGTCTTCCATAACAATTAGAAGCATAAGGAAAATGCCATCGTAAATTACCGCTAGGAAAAGCCAAAGCAGAATAGCGTAGCTAAAGCCTTTAATTTTATTATCATTGCGCATGGCCAAGTTAAAGGCTAATCCGGTGAAAATAAAACTCAAAGCAGATCCTATGAGTAGGAGAAGGCTAAAGTCCCAGATAGCTTCGCTTTGACTGAGGCCATAAATTAGAAATGGTATGCCTAGGCCCAGTACCAAACTAATGGAAAGTGAAATGGCCACACCTAAGTATTGTCCAATAAAAATAAGTGGTCGGTTTATCGGCATGGCCAGTAGAAGCTCGGTAAACTCTGCCGAATTATAATAGTACATCACACCAAAAATGGTGCTGATTAAAGGAACCAAGATGATGATGATATTCATAATGGTTATAATGCCTTTTCCTAGGTCATTATTGAGAAAAAGTAAGACAAAACCCAGCGTCAAATAAAATAAGAGGTAAACATAAGTCCAGCGGCTGCGAGCTAAGTCTATAAAGCTGTATTTAAGAATCTTAAGCATAATTAGTCTTGTTCTGTTAAGAAAGCGATGGCCTCTTCAAAATCACTGGTTTCCGCTTTTTGCTTTAGGGATTCTGGCGTGCCGCGGAAATAAATATGGCCTTCTAAGAGATAAACCAGCTCATCGGATATTTCTTCAACAAACTGCATAATGTGGCTGGTTATCAAGATGGTTTTTCCTTTATTCTTTTCCTCTCGTATTAGCTGCTTTAAATAAACCGTTGCTTTGGGATCTAAGCCTGTAGTAGGTTCATCCAGTATGATTAAGTCCCCATCGAACATGAAACAAAGTAGGAGGTTTATCTTTTGCCGGGTACCACCCGATAAGGCATGCAATTTCTTATTCAAGGATTCCTCCAAACCAAATTTCTCAATGATCTCCTCATAACGGGAAGCCCTTTTACGCAAGTCTTTAATCATCGCAATAAGCTCCTTAACCTTTAGGTTTCCCGGGAATTTTGCAATCTGAGGCAGGTATTGAATATTGTTGCGATAGTGATGTTTCTTGAGTACCGATTCTCCTTTAAACTGAATTTCTCCACTATCGGGAATGCACAATCCTAAAAGGGATTTTATTAGGGTAGATTTTCCCGAGCCATTGGGACCTAAAATAGCGAATACTCCCTTCTCAGCTATTTCTAGGTTTAAATTAGAAAGTACATGGTTTTTCCCAAAGGTCTTATTGAGGTCTTTAATTGCGATCATTTTATAGCTTTTATACTTGGATAGGGATCCACTAATTTATCGGGGGTAAAAACCGGACTTACCTTTTCTGAAAAATCAATAATGTCCATAAATAAGCTTCGTAAAAGGACTATGGATTCTGGCGTGCGGTTGGCGATGTAAGAAAACAGTTTTACTGGGCGATAAGGAACATCGCCAATTCCATCTCGATCTAGATCATAACCGGAATAAGAACTCCAGTAATTCCCTTCAAATCGATTGTCATTCAGCTTGCTATTGTAAGAGAGATCGAAGGAATTATTAATGAAATTATTTTGGGTAAACACATTGGCGTAGCAGGCTCCTAGGACTTTTATGGCCCAGCCATTCGATTCGAAATGATTGCCGGTATAATTAATCCGATTGGAGCCTTCAATATTAATTCCTGTCGTATTCTTTATAAATCGATTGTTGCTTATTTCGGCATCATAAATCTCTTTAAGCAATAAGCCATATGAAGTTGAGCCCCAGTTATTCTTGAAGACATTATTGGTCATTACAATGAATTTGGAAAACATCACTGCCACCCCAGCTCCATTATTGTCAAAAATATTATTGGTGTAACTGTCATTATTAGAGAACATAAAATGCAAGCCATAACGCAGGTTTTCACGAGAGTGATTGTTACTGATGCTCACACTATCTGAGAATTCCAGGTAAATACCATCTCTTACTTTTTGAACGATATTTCGCTCCACCACGATGTTATGAGAATACCAGAGGTGGATGCCATTTCCTGAATTGTATTCATCCTTGGCATTGCCGATAATTTTGTTGTGAAAAATTCTACCGTGATTGGCTTTTTCAAGATAAATACCAAAGAATAAGCGCTCTAGTACTAAATTCTTTATGTCGAAATACTTACAGCGCACTAAACGCAAGGCGGCATAATCTACGGTATAGCTGGTACCTACATTCACCAAGAATAGTCCATCTACGGTAACACTATCCGCGAAGATGGTAATGATTTCACCTTTGAATTCGCCATTGACTTTTGGGTAATTCTCCCCTATCAAACAAAGCGGTTTGGTGATTTTTATGCCATGCTCCAAGTATTCTCCTTTAGCAACGAGAACCGTATCAAAGGGATCTGCAGCATCTACGGCAGTGCCAATTTTAGCGTACTTACAGCCAGGACAAACCTTAATGGTTTTAGCCGATAAATTGAAACACAGGAGGCTTAAGCCAAAAAGACCAAGGCTGATATATCTTTTAAGGCTTGGCATCACTAGTCTTTAAATGATCCTTTAACTGAGGCCAGTCGTACAATTGCCCACCCAATTCACCTTTGGCCTTTAGGGCACTTTCGTGATTTGGAAAAGCGGTTAAAAAGGCGCCCATGGGACTAGGAAGTTGTTCACTGATTAAATAATGTGCTTCGGCGGCTGGAATGAGTTCGGTCGCTTTATCATAATGATTAACCAACTGAAGCTGGGGTTCCCCACTTTCAAAGTCAAGCAAAGCATTGATCATGCACTCCACCGCATCGAATTTAAAAACCTTGCCTTTGTCGTTTACAATTTCGGCTCCGTGAATTTTATCGACGATAGTCATGTGGCAATAATGGCATTGATCGTGACCATAATTGATGGCTTCTTGATCCACCTTGCATGCCGAAATACTAATAAAGGCCAGTATCAGCAATACAAATTTGGATTTCCATTTAGCTAAAAAGAAATAATTCTGATTGGTCATGATGTTTTAAGATGCAATTTGGTTTGAATTTCCTCTGTATGATACTAGCCAAAAAATGTTAGCTAAGGGATTGCTCTAAAATAGAATGCTCAACGGAAATGGAGTCTGATAAAAGTCATGCTTCGTTTAGATTTTTTTTGGGTTAAGGAGAGCCGTGGATGAAGACGACTCTCCTACAACCAAATCCCTATTCGGAATTAAATCAAAGCTTAATGTTTTGATTCCTAAACAAAATCAGTTTATAGATTTGTTTTAAGACTTCGCTTTCCCAGCCAAAAGGCCAGAAGGGTGAAAAACATACCAACAAATAACATGATACCTCCTAGTCTAGGATAGGAATAAGCATCGAAGTTCAGCAGTTTTTTATGTCCTATTAAGGGTGGATTATACTGCATTGGCGTACCATCGGGGTTTACCAATTTCATAATGGCATTGGGATCTAAATCGGTTCCATACTCGATTAACCATTGATTAAAGTCGTAAAGGCCTAAGGCGCCTAAAATCGACATCAAAATGAACCAAAACAAGAACCAATTCGGTGATATTCGCTTGAGTAAAGACACCATCGCGATAAGCACCCCGAGGATAGACATTCCCATAATTACCATTGGGAATACGGTAAACTCCCACATGTCTTCGGGTTTGGGTAAAATTTTCATTCCGATATAGTGGTTCAAACCATCAATATTCTGAATGTCAAATTCTGCCTCCCCTTTTAAGCCATTGATGTAAATATCAATTCCAAGAGGTTCGGGATATTGCGGGGCTCCCAATCGAATGTTCCACATTGGAAAAACGAAGAGGCCAAGAATCAATACAGATCCAAGCAACATTGAAACACTAGCCGTTTTCATAGCATCATTCTTTTTGGGGGAAATGATGTGCTTTAAATCTTGTTGTCAAAATTTAAAGCACATCTATCTAGAAATTTAATCTCCTAAAGACCAGCTGATTTCCAAATCGGAACTTGCTGGAGACACCCGAACATAGCCTTGCATTTCTTGGTGAAGCGCAGAACAGAAGTCGGTGCAATAGAATGGCCACACCCCAACTTTCTCGGGCTCCCAAAGGGAAGTTTTTGTTTGACCAGGCATCACTAGGATTTCGGAGGTACCGGCACCAATTATAGAGAAGCCATGAGGTACATCAAAATCTTGCTCGTGATTAGTAATGTGGAAGTAAACCTTATCACCAACTTTCACACCTTCAATATTATCCGGGGTAAAGTGACTGCGTATGGTTGACATATAAATATGCACTTCCTTGCCTTCGCGCACTACCTTAGCTTCCGCAGGACTATTAATGGCATATGGATGTTTATTCTCATCTAAGCGATAAATCTTTTTAGAGTTTTGCACTATAAGATCAGCATCACAGCCGGCGGCATAATGCGGCTCTCCATGGGTAGGAAAATCATAAAGTAATTCCATTTTCTCACCAGTGATATCGTAAATCTGCGCAGAGTGTTCCATCTCTGGACCTGTAGGCAAGTAGCGGTCCTTAGTAATCTTGTTCATCGCTACTAGGTATTTACCATGCGGTTTTCTAGAGTTTCCTCCAGGAATCATAAGGTGACCTACAGAGTAAAAGGTTGGCTGACGGTCGATTACCTCCCAGGTGCCTAATTTCCACTTCACTACTTCAGAAGAGATAAAGAAAGTTGTATAGGCATTTCCCTTGCCATCAAACTCCGTATGCAATGGTCCTAAGCCACCACTTTTCACTTGACCAGCCATTACATCCTCAAATTTGAGAATTGGAATGCCATAAGCTTCTCCATCGAATTTCTCTCCGGCAATTGCATCAAGCATTTTATCGAAAGAGTGTACGGTAAGGTCGGCAGACAGTTTACCACTACCAATAATATACTGTCCGGTAGGATCTACATCACAACCATGAGGTGATTTAGGAGTTGGAAGTAGGAATATTGCTCCTGGAACTTCAGAAGGGTTTACCACTAAAACCTCTTTCTTCATGGTTGATGTAGCGCTATGGGTCGCTTCATCATACACATTGTGGGCATAATTAGCTGGCATCTTCGTGCCGCCGCCACTATTTACGTATTCCTCAATTTTCTTCCAATTGATAGCGGCAATAAAGTCCTTATCATTTTGAGAGGCATTCACCTCTAAAAGAGTATTGGCTTCTTCGGTATTATAAGTTGAGAAGAAAAACCATCCATGGGATTTATCGCGTCCAGGATGAGATAAGTCGTAGTTAAAACCTGGCATCAACAATTGAAATTTGATGTCTAAGTGACCGTGTTCTGGCTCCACTTCTATAAAGGTTAAGGCACCTTTAAAGTTGCTTTTATACTCACTAATGGGCATATCACGCTGAGGAACTGGTACAGAGAATCGGGTTCCTGCAACAACATATTCTGTATTCTCGGTAATGAAAGAAGAGCTGTGGTTACCCGCACTATTGGGGATTTCCATAATTTCTTCAGTTTCAAAGGTGCTTAAGCTGATGCGGGCAATACGAGGGGTATTGTTACCATTGACGAAAATCCATCTACCGTCCAACTCGCCTTTTGTTTGAGAAATATCCGGGTGATGTAAATCATCCCAAGGCACAAAGCCAAAAGAGGTATTTAACATCGGTTTGGTTTCTTCAGAATAACCATAACCAGAGGTAGGGAATTGTGAAAAAACGGGAATTTCCTTGAATAAACGTCCAGATGGTAAGCCATACACTGTAAGGTTGCCGCTATAGCCACCGGATAAGAATGCATATTGCTCATCTCTTTCACCAGGCGCCACATAAACCTTCTCGGCTGCGCTGCTCACTAAGGCGCCTTTGCTTTTGCTGCTTTCATTAGTACCCTGATTGCCGCATGAGGCGAAGAGGAAAGACAGCATAATGGCCGCCCCGATAAATATTCTAGTTGATTTCATGATTTTTATTTTTGCTTGTATTAATTATTTGAAGGAAGCATTACGGCATCCACAACATGGATGATTCCATTACTTGCTTTTATGGTGGCTATGATTTTGGCACCACCTACATAAACATCATCCCCTTTCACCTCAACTGCTACCGATTGATCATTCGCCTGTCCAAGCTTTTTAAACTTCTTTAAAAACTCTTTGGAATAATTACCCGGGGTAACGTGGTACTTAAGAATATTCGCTAAATCATCCTTGTTCTCAGGTTTTAGCAGACTTTCTACCGTTCCTTCTGGTAAAGCATCGAAGGCCTCATTAACGGGTGCAAAAACCATCAGTGGTCCTGCATTTACCAATGCGTTTTCTAGGTCTGCCGCTTGTACTGCGGCTACCAAGGTGCTATGGTCTGCCGAGCCCACTGCTATTTGCAGGATATTCGGATTGGATACTTCATCTTCCACAAAGGCTTGTCCCGATGTTTTATCGATGTTTTCTTCTTTGGCGGCTTCTGAGGCCTGTGTCTCACTGCTTGCCGGAGGTTGACAAGCGCTGGTTAAAAATGCAGCTATTATTGATGCATATAAAATTGCTCTTTTTTGCATGATATTGATTTTGGTTGTCGTGTTCATTATAAAGTTCTAAAAAACTCAAGAATGTCTCGAGCCTGATCCTCAGTCATATTTTGATTGGCCATCGCTGCTCCATTAAACTCTATCAGTAGGTCCTTTGCACAGCGATCTTCCTCAACCATTTTTTGCGGGTCTAAAATCATGTTCATAATCCATTCTGGGCTCCTACGTTTCATTATGCCTTTTGGGGAAGGACCGATAAATCGTTTGTCTACTTTATGACAAGCAGAACAGTTGGTTCTAAACAAGGCTTCACCTCGGCTTACCATTTCGTCATCGATTATTTCAGATAACACCAAATTAGTAATGGAGCCTACTCCTTTATCGTCTAGGGTAATTCTTTCAGACGCAGGTACAACACTTTCGGGTTCTGATTCTGCGGCTGCCGCAGGCCTTGGCGATATTTTTTCAGATTTGGTTGGTTCTTCACTGCCTCCACAATTTTGAAAAATAAGGACGCTGAAAATTAAAGTTAAAATGATGCTGATTTTTTTCATGGTGTTAAATTATGATGCTAAAGTACTGTCGATCAAAAAGGTTAAATATGATAAATATCATATTTAAAGACCTTTTTATCTTTTTATCTTTTTATAAATTTGGCCCATGCTATCAAACTCACTGGCCTATGCGATAAAGGCTTTAATTTATATTGCGCAAAATAGTTCGGAAACGGAAAGAATTACATTAAAGGAGATAAGTGATTCTACCCTTGTGCCTAGGCCTTATATAGCTAAGATTTTACAGGCTCTAGTCCGCGGTAATGTGCTGCAATCTGTAAAAGGGCCAAATGGTGGCTTTTACTTTCGTGAAGAGGGCTTAGAAATTAATTTACTGCAGATTGCGCATATCCTTGAGGGGCCTGATAAGTATAGTAATTGTATCTTAAGTTTGAAAGAATGCAGTGCTGAATCTCCGTGTCCTCTTCATAGTAATGTAGGCCAAATACGAACAATGTTTCTTGAAAGTTTAGAGCAAATCACTTTTCGCAGACTACTACAGCATGAAAAGTCTTTTGATCTGTTTTGAGGTTATTCACAGCTCCTAGGAATGCATTGCAGAAACCTATATTCAAGAAAGAGAAAAGTCATATCTATAGATCTAAGGATTATTCAAATATAATTTTAGTGAGGAATTGAAATCCTTTATCCGTATTAAGCTCTAAATAATGCATACCTGCCTGAGGTTTGATTATTTGGAGTTTTTTTTGGCCTTTGCTTAGCTGCCCTTGAGCGATTTTATGTCCTTTCAAGTTATACAGGCTATAATTGCTAAAATCAATTTCCGCATCAATCATTAGAATACCACTCCGGTTGGGGTTGGGGAAAACAGAGATGCTTGGTAATTGCAGGGTTCTTTCGTCGATGGTAATTGGTCCGGCTGCCCAGGGAAGGTAAATTTTATAGAGTCCACCGCCCTGCGAGTTTACTAATAAAGCCGAGTCACCTACACCAGCAGCGCCGTTTAGTTTCAGACTTTGTAGGTTTAAGGTACCGACGCTATTTCCAGAGTCGAGGCTATAGCTTACTAGGCTTTGGTTTTGGACGCTGAAATAAACAGAATCATTGAATATGTAATCTAAACGTTCTTTAAATAATGGACCACCCAAGAGCTGCCAGTCGTAGTAATTGCTAGACTTAAAAACCCCTGAGTCGGAGCTTAGGTAAAAGACACTATCAATGCGCTTAAAATTGTAAAACTCGACCCCGGTATAGGGCGTGTCGAAAGTGATGCCTCCATCATTAGTGCGGTACAGTCGATTATCAATAATTACAGAGCCAGTATCGCAATTTTTAAAGCCGATATCATTGGGAAACTTTAGGTATTCACCTATGTTTCCATTGGAAAAGAGATTTCGTAATTGCTTATTTGTGCCATCATCAAAATTGATTTTTGCTTCTACGCGAGGATCAAGATTACGCAAGTGAATCTCAATTTTACAAGTAGTATCCTGGGCCCGGTTGTAATATCTAAGGCTAAACTGTGTTGGCACGCCTAAAGCGGTACTCTGGTATTCCTCCCAGCTTTGGCCATCATTTCTACTTTCGTAAAATTTTTGGCTATTAAACCCAATTCCTAAACCGTATTGCATTTGGTTAATGGGTTCAATGGATTGATTATGGAGAGCTCCAACTGTTTGTCCTTTACTGTTAATATAGCGGTTATCTGCGTAGAAGAGACTGTCAACACTGGTGTTGGCTATTAGATTGACAAAGCCATCGCGATCGCCCCAAATTGCTTTCTCGTTGTTTAAAGGTCGGTAGTAGGCAATGTTTCCAAGTGAGAAGGGGTGGAAAGGAATGTAACTATTATACCACATTCTGCCATCAGAATATTCGAAGGAACCAGCGTTGTAAACTTTATTACGGTTAATCCACTGCATAGTGGTGTCGGCGAAAAGAAAAACATAAGAGAGATTGTCTTCTCGAATAAATTGATCGCCTGGTGTATAAATATTAATGAAAGGTCGGTTGCGAGTGGAGATGTCGTTTACCTCAAAAGTGGTGTCTAAGTCTAGCTCATAACGATAAAGCTGCAAGTCTACTTCGAAGAGGTAATGTAAGCTATCAACTTGATAATAATAAAGAGGAAGACCTTTGCTAGGATAGCGTTCGGTCCATTTAACTTTCTCTAACAAAGTATCTTGGTATAGGTGAAAAACGACACTATCCGACTTGCGAATAATTGTAAGGTAATCTTCGTCCCCTAAAGCATAAGTATATTTTTCATTATCGTTCTGCCAAACTGCTCCAGAATCACGAGAGGTGAAAATATTCCCTTGGGTATTTTGAAATATCCAGAAATCAGGTTTCAAGAACCAGAAATTTTGGAAGTCGATACTTTTAATTATGCTCCATGTGTTGCCACCATCGCGGGTGATGTATTTACCTTTTGTAAAGATGCGATTCGAAAGGACTTCAATTCTTGCGCCGGTTACATTACTGTCGGTCTGAACTAAGGAGTAGCCGAAATTCTGTAGGGTAGAATCGTTAAAGAGGGGGAAGCGGTAGAAATAGGGACCATTAACATTAATTATTGCTGACTGGTCAGGGAAGACATGGATATCCGTTGGGTGGAAGGGCAAGCCTTTAGGGGCTAGTTGCTCAAATCGCAAAGTGTTTTGCGCATGGGAAGCTAAAAATAAAAGAGAAAGGCCGACGGTAAGGAAAGGTTTGAGCATTAGTTCGGATTTCTATCAAACTTAGCAATTTAGACCTAAAGGCAAAGAGTTAATGCGATATTAACTAGATTTCGCTCAAAGGCAGAAGGGAAGACTTAAACTCATAAGCTAAAGAAGCTTCGCCTTGCCTGTAAATGAAAAAAGTCCCGAAGCTGATGCTTCGAGACTTTTCTTAGTAGCGGGGGCAGGACTCGAACCTACGTCCGCCTCTGGCGGATAAGGCCCCAACGATTACATGTAGAAAGGGAGAATTTTGGATCTGATAAAATTTCTACCAACTCCAGATTTCAAGTATTTTTCATCTTTCAAGGCTTGCGATTTTTGATCATGGAAACGCACTTCAATTACAATCCAGGGTCGATATCTAATTGTAAAGCCTTTGTTTGCCAGATTTTGATGAGAGCGAAATCTACTTAGTAGGTCACTCGTGAAACCAATATAGAGCTGGTCGTATTTATGAGAGTATAGTACATAAGTAACGAACATGCCTTTAGTGTTTTTGCTAAACTCTGCAAGTTAAAGCTTTTTAAAGCTTCATTTTCGGCAGGCTAAGCTTGTAAATGAAAAATACCCGAAGCTGATGCTTCGAGACTTTTCTTAGTAGCGGGGGCAGGACTCGAACCTACGTCCGCCTCTGGCGGATAAGAGCCCAACGGGTAAAATGTGAAGGGGAATAATTTTCAATATTCGTGAGGCTTCGCCTTGCCTGTAAATGAAAAAAGTCCCGAAGCTGATGCTTCGAGACTTTTCTTAGTAGCGGGGGCAGGACTCGAACCTACGTCCGCCTCTGGCGGATAAGAGCCCAACGGGTAAAATGTGAAGGGGAATAATTTTCAATATTCGTGAGGCTTCGCCTTGCCTGTAAATGAAAAAAGTCCCGAAGCTGATGCTTCGAGACTTTTCTTAGTAGCGGGGGCAGGACTCGAACCTACGACCTTTGGGTTATGAGCCCAACGAGCTACCAACTGCTCCACCCCGCGATGTGGGCGGCAAATATATAAGCATTTATCAAAGTGCACAAGCTTTTGTAGTTTTTCTTGTATTTTCACAACATGAAAGGAAAAACCTGCCTCCAGATCCTTTTTATTTGTCTTGTTTATAGCTCCTTATTCTTTGATATTCAGGCGCAAAGCGTAAAGGCTGAGTATTGGGAAAAGAACTGGGAAAGCTTTCCGCGCCCTGTCTATAATTATGGAATTACCCACTTTACCGCCGTTAAAAGAGTGGTGAGCCGCAAATATTTTTCTTCCAACAGCGGATTTAGCGGCGAACTCTATCAAAAATACTATCAATTTCAATACCCTAACGCGGAATCTATCGCGCAAAATCGGCGGATTAAAATCAGAATTCCACCACGTGAGCGTCTCCTAGATGTCGATTACCGAATCTGGAAAAATAACTTGTTAATCTACGAGGCGAGATCTAGCAGCATCAACTCGCAAATCCCCGCACATCTCATTAATGCCTCTTTGCACAGCGATAGCTTTTATTTGGCTTTCGATTTTTTAGAACCCGAATGCATAGTAGAACTCATTGTTTCTTGTAACGGGGTGCCTTTGCCTTATCAGCTGTTTTTTAGTGACGATATGCCCATTGAAGAATCTTTGCACGAGCTCATTATTATTTCTGAAAGCCCTTTGCGCTACAAGGCCTCATCTGCCGTAGAGCAACAGGAAAAACGAGAATGGGATAATATTATTTATTCTTTTAAAGTAGATAGTGTGCCAGCGGATGGCCTGCTGCAGGGTATTGACACGCGTGCAATTTCGCAGCCTTTTGTTTGGCTCGATTGGCAAGATCAGATTTATTATTACGATCGCGAGGAAACCGATAATTGGCCCGATCTGCTGAGTCATATTTTTTACGAAGGGGCTGTGCGCGACTACAGCGTGTATCGAAACTCCCTAAGTGAGCAGCTCGGTTGGCAGCAATTTTATGGTCCTTGGCAACAGCCTCTGCGCTATTACCGCGATCGCAATGAGCAAATAGTCAGCAATGAAGTTTATGCCCAAGGCAATTGGCGTTTAAGTCGCGAATATGCCGATCGTTGGTTGCAGTTAGAAAATTTTGTAAGCCAGATTAAAAGAGATAGCTCTTATACGTTTTCGTTCGCTTTACAGCAGATGCATTCCTTGCAAGAAAAGGCGATAAGAGATCACCTTCAGTCCATACCCGAAGAGCCGAAGGTTTTTACCGAATATGGTTTAATTTATTCCTTTTATCAGGCGCTTTTCAAACATTTTGAAATTCCCTATCGCCTAGCTTTGGTAAAATCTGCCGCTAGTGGCGCAATACAAAGTGATTATATTTCTCCATGGCAGTTTCAGGCCCGCGCCTTGGCGTACCAACTGCCGGGTAATCCGAATTGGCAATACATTTTTGCAGGCCCTATGCTAGGGGACTTCGCGCAATTGAATGAAATCCCTAGCCCTTTGCGTGAGGGGCAAGTCCTGCTATTTAATCCACTAGACAGTTTTTCCATGTCTATTGATACCTTAATTTTTAATAAGGAGGCCGCCCCTAATTTTATTCGTAATACAGAAATCAATTTTAATGAGTCTTTTAGCTTTTATCGCGTCCAGAACGAAATAATTTGGGATGGCGTTTTCCGCTCTAAGCTTTTGCAAGATTATCTCTTGTCCGATTCCCTCAACAACTTACTGGTGGATGTCCATAATCAACTTCCAGCCCGACATTGGCAAGGCGATAGCATCACCAAGTTGAAGAATTACCGCAATGCTCTAAAAACCGATTCGATAACTTTTACCATTCCCATTCATGAGATTCTATCATCTACTGACACATCTCCCGTAAGGGTAAACTGCTTACCTTATTTAGTAAAGGCCCAGTGGAATTGCGGTCTGAAGGGTTTGCCAGAAAATTACCGCTATAAAATTGAAGCGCCCAGTTTAATTGATAATGAAGATTTTACGCTTTCGCTAGATGCGCAGGAATTGGGCCCCGAGCATTTAAAACTTAGCGTGGCGGTAGAAATACGCAGACTCTGCTATGATTCTGATTCACTTAATAGATATTTGCAAATCCTTAGCAGCCTAAACGAAGGAGTAAAAATTACAATTTGGAAGAAATAAATAATCACCGCGCCGGATATGTTACCATTATCGGTAATCCTAATGTAGGTAAGTCAACCTTACTTAACGCTTTATTGGGAGAGCAACTGTCTATTATCACGCCCAAAGCGCAGACAACGCGTCACCGAATTTTGGGAATGCTTAACGGTGATGATTATCAAATTGTATTTTCCGACACGCCAGGAATTATAAAGCCCGCCTATGCCATGCAAGAAGGCATGATGGATTTTGTAAAGGCTAGTTTTGAAGATGCTGATGTGTTTTTATATTTAGTAGAACCAGGTATTCGATCGTTAAAAGACGATGATCTTTTTGAGAAATTGAAGAAGGTGCAGGAGCCGCTCTTTATTATTGTCAATAAAATTGATAAGATCGATCAGGCCAAGCTAGAGGAGGAAGTGAACTACTGGCACGGGCAATTTCCCAATGCCGCAATTCTACCTTTATCAGCCTTGAAAAAGGTCAATGTAGATATGTTGAAAGAGCGTTTATCTGCCATGCTGCCGGTAAATCCACCATTTTTCGATAAGGAAGATTTGAGCGACAAGAGCGAGCGCTTTTTTGTAGAAGAAATGGTGCGCGAGCAAATCCTTCTTAACTATAGTAAAGAAATCCCTTACGCGGTAGAAGTAGAGGTGGAGGAGTTTAAAGAAGAGGAGACTATTATTCGTATTCGCGCTAATATTTACACCGAACGCAATACTCAAAAGGGAATTATTGTGGGTGCCCAAGGCAGCATGATTAAGAAAACTGGCACTGGTGCCCGTAAAAGAATGGAGATCTTTTTTAAGAAAAAAGTCTTTCTCGACCTTTTCGTGAAGGTGCGTAAAAACTGGCGCTCTAACGAGGCTGATTTAAAGCGTTTTGGCTACAAGCGCTAGTTAATCGCAATTACAGCCCCAAGTGCTTTCGATATTTATATGGGGAGCACATTCAAAAAGCCATTCTAAATCGCGGGTGCCTAAGAAATTCCGTCGCAAGTCGATTTCCTTCAGTTTCGAGTGCTGACAGATGCTGGGGTCAATATCTTGGATTTCGCAATCCCATAAATCTAAATATATCAGCTGTGGGAAGGCATCTGCTTTAAGCGTTAATTGAGTAATGGGGTTTTGAGCTAACAGCAATCGTTGTAAGGCGGGCGCATCTGCCAGCGAGCGTGGTAAACCGGTAAATTTATTTTCTTGCAGGTTTAGTTCTTTTAACAAAGGAAATCCACTTAAGTAGGATGGAATTTCACTAAGATTATTGTCGCTTAAGTTTAGCTCAACTAGTCGAGTGCAAAGTGCAAGATCTGGGGGTAAACTGTCTAAATTACAGTTACTTAAATCTACTTTTTGCAGTTCCGCTTTCGCGGGATGCGCTAGAAAGCGATCCAGTTTTTTTTGACCAAGCAGGACGTTGCTAAAGAGCGCTAAAATAAGTACGAGCTTCTTGCTCATCTTTTTGCAGTTGTAGTTTTAAAGCTTCGAGGCCATCAAATTTCATTTCCTCGCGCAGCCTTTTATAAAAACGCAAGTTGAGGTTTTGTCCGTATAAATTGCCATTAAAGTCCAAGAGATGTACTTCTATCGTTTGGAATTTCCCGCCGAAGGTTGGGCGCATGCCAATATTACAAATACCCCATTTGGGTGCATTGTTATTGTGCGGGAATTCAACGCGAACGGCATAAACTCCATTAGCGGGAATTATTTTGTAAGAATCCTCCAGTTGAATATTGGCTGTAGGGTATCCGAGTGTGTGCCCAATTCTTTCGCCGCTAACTACTTGTCCAAAGAGAGGGAACTTGTATTGTAAATATTGGTTGGCCACTTCGATGGTTCCGGAGCTAATCGCTTCACGTATTTTAGTGCTACTTACAGTAACTTCTTCCACGTCTTGGGCCGTGATTTCTTCGACGTCAAA
Organism: uncultured Schleiferiaceae bacterium; assembly: GCA_963977415.1. Lineage (GTDB taxonomy): Bacteria > Bacteroidota > Bacteroidia > Flavobacteriales > Schleiferiaceae > Croceimicrobium. The sequence continues at coordinate 56,510 of CAXBOS010000018.1, forward strand.
CCCGTAAACCGGCCCATATTCTTTTAAATGCTCAAAGCTGCCTTCGCGGTTACGACCGAAATGATGGTCGTAGCCAATCACTAATTTTTTAGCGCCAATTTGATTAACTAAAATCGAACGGACAAAGTCTAGGGAGCTGGTGCGACTAAAGTCTAAAGAAAAGGGATGTATGATTAAATGGTTGAGACCAGTAGATTTTAAAAGTTCAATTTTCTCTTTTTGAGAATTTAGCAGTTTTAATTCGAGATCGGGTTGTAAGACCATGCGTGGATGCGGAAAGAAAGTAAGTAAAACACTTTCTCCCTTATGTTTTCGGGCAAGATCGTTAAGTTGCGAGAGAATTTTCCGGTGACCAATATGCACTCCATCAAAGGTGCCTGTGGTAACTACGGCATTAGTAAGAGGCTGAAAATCACTAAGAGAGTAATAAACCTTCAAATTTTTAAACTTTATAGGGTGTCACAAAAGGCCAATTAAACCCTTTGTTAGTTAAGTGTTCAAAATTATAGAAATTAAAATTTCCAATGCCTTCTGAAAATTAATATAAAATGGACTAATTTTGCACGCGAAATAAGCAAGGCCAATTAAGCCCTTAAAATTGTAACACATGTCTCAAGTTGTTGGAAAAATTGCTCAGATTATTGGACCGGTAGTGGATGTTCACTTCGATACCACAAACAATGAGCTTCCTAAAATTTATGATGCCCTAGAAGTAGTTCGTCCTGACGGTACCCGTGTGGTGATGGAAACACAACAGCACGTTGGTGATGACACCGTTCGTGCTATTTCCATGGATTCTACTGATGGATTGCAGCGCGGTCAAGCCGTTACCGCAACGGGTAGCCCAATTAAAATGCCTACAGGTGAAGGAATTCGCGGTAGACTTTTTAATGTAATTGGTGAGTCGATTGACGGTATGGCTAATTTGCCTACTGAAAACGGAATGCCAATTCACCGTGAAGCGCCAAGGTTTGAGGACTTATCTACCGCAACTGAGATATTATTTACAGGTATTAAGGTAATCGATCTTATCGAGCCTTATGCAAAGGGTGGTAAGATTGGTTTATTTGGTGGTGCTGGTGTAGGTAAAACTGTACTTATCCAAGAATTAATTAATAACATCGCCAAAGGTCACGGTGGTTTATCCGTGTTTGCTGGTGTAGGTGAGCGTACCCGTGAGGGTAATGACTTATTGCGTGAAATGTTGGAGTCAGGTATTATTAAATACGGAGACGAGTTCATGCATTCTATGGAAGAAGGTGGTTGGGACCTTTCTAAGGTGAACCCAGAAACTTTAAAAGAATCTAAGGCTTCTTTCGTATTCGGACAGATGAACGAGCCTCCCGGTGCCCGTGCTCGTGTAGCCTTATCAGGTCTTACTTTAGCGGAATACTATCGCGACGGTGAAGGTGATGGAGCTGGTCTTGATATCTTATTCTTCGTAGATAATATTTTCCGTTTTACCCAAGCAGGTTCGGAAGTGTCGGCTCTTTTAGGTCGTATGCCTTCTGCGGTAGGTTATCAGCCAACTCTAGCAACAGAGATGGGTGCGATGCAGGAACGTATTACTTCTACTAAAAACGGATCTATTACTTCGGTTCAAGCGGTTTATGTACCTGCGGATGACCTTACGGATCCAGCGCCAGCAACAACATTTGCCCACTTAGATGCCACCACGGTATTGAGTCGTAAATTAGCCTCTCTAGGTATTTATCCAGCAGTAGATCCATTAGATTCTACTTCTAGAATCTTAGCACCAGAAATTATTGGTGATGAGCACTACAACTGTGCACAGGATGTGAAAATGATTTTACAGCGTTATAAAGAACTTCAAGATATTATCGCCATCTTAGGTATGGATGAATTATCAGAAGAAGATAAATTAGTAGTTTCTCGCGCTCGTCGTGTACAACGTTTCTTATCTCAGCCTTTCCACGTGGCTGAGCAGTTTACCGGTATCCCAGGGGTATTTGTAAGCATTGAGGATACTATCAAAGGTTTCAAAATGATTATGAACGGCGAGATGGATCAGTATCCAGAAGCTGCCTTTAACTTGAAAGGAACCATTGAAGAAGTACGCGAAGCAGGTGAGAAAATGCTTGCCGAAGCTTAAGACTAATAATTAGCTGATTTAAAGAAAGAAGATGGTACTAGAAATTATCACCCCCGAAGCCAAGATTTTTCACGGTGACGCCGACGCAGTTCAGTTGCCCGGAAAGGAAGGCCTCTTTCAAATCTTAAATGGTCATGCGCCTATTATTAGTACCTTAAAAGAAGGGGAAGTGAAAATTAATATTCCTACTTCGGCTAAAACTATAGAAGGACTGAATGGCGCCATTGTAGCCGATAAGTCTAATGATAGAGTATTGAGACTAAACGTTAGTGGCGGGGTAGTGGAAGTGCAAAACAACCACGTTATTCTTCTCGCAGACTAATTTTTGTAGACAGATTTTTAAAAACCGCATTTCGATGCGGTTTTTTTTTGCTCCGAAGTCACCGTTGAGTTTAGGTTTTCATTTCAATTTTTTGTCCTCGTAACCGAAATGCATAGTAATAAGCTCAAGAACATCATTAAAAAATAAATACCGTTTTTAATGGAGTTCGCACAACTCGCGTTAATGACGATTGAATTTCTCTCTCCTTATCAAGTTTCTTTTCCTTCTGAATTTTCCTTCTTAGCAGTCAAGAGCCTTAGGTGCAGTGTTACGATTTTCATTCGGAGGAAGGACCAACCATCATCTACTAACACAAAATGAGTATCCCTGATTAGAGTTGACCGTTTTTAGATTAGTATTTCATTGTTAAAAA
>CAXBOS010000019.1:0-41821 GCA_963977415.1 uncultured Schleiferiaceae bacterium
CCTGCAATTGATTTACACGCTCAACTTTAAAAATTAAGAAGGGATAATCTTGTCACAGGCTGCTAATCCCGAAGGGATGAAACTATAGTAGCTAAATGATTTAAGGATTATACATGAACCCTGAAAGGGTGAAACTAGGATTCTTACCAGTCAAACAAATATTTTTCCTGATATTCAATTTCGTAGGATTTGAGAAAGGTTAAGTACTCCTCCTTAAAGGATCTCTTTTTGTGATGCTCTTCCTGCTTGGCAATATATTGGTAGACTTGATCAATTTGAGATCGAGAATAAGAAAAAACGCCATATCCAGTTTGCCAAGCAAATTTGCCTGCTAAAAACTTTTGTTCATTAATAAAATTGCTCGAGTTATTTTTTATGTCCCTTACCAAGTCTGAAATTCTCATGGAAGGGTTCATACTTACAAACACATGAACGTGATCGCCTGTACCATTAACAATTAGGCACTTTTGTTTCTTAGCTTCGACTGTAGCAAAAATGTATTTGAAAACTCTTTCTCGCCAAGGCTTTTGCAAAAGGTTCTCCCTCCCTTTTACGGTGAAAATAACTTGTATATAAATTCTTGAATAGGTTCCGGCCATAGTTTGCTCTTTTTAATTGAACCTTAAATTATTGACTTTAAGTCCACTAAAATAAGTTCTAAACAAAGGGCGAGACCCATCAAACAATTCCTAAACAGCAACTAAACACTTAGCCGAAATTTAAATTTTCTAGAGCTGAGGGATAATTTTCTTATCCGACCCTTCTGTCCTCCTAATCAGATTTTTGCCCAGATTTAAATTCAATGCCCCTCTTTATCTAAAATACTCATCTGGGAAACCGAGCAAATAAATACGCTCCGAAGCCCGAGTAAAGGCGGTATATAACCAACGTAAATAATCGAGATTCAAAGGCTCATCGGCGGGACGCCAGGGATGATCTACAAAAACACGCTGCCATTGCCCCCCTTGGGCTTTATGGCAGGTAAGTGCATAGGCGAACTTTACTTGCAGGGCGTTTAGGTAAGGGTTTTCCTTTAAGGCCAACATGCGTTCGGCCTTGGTAGGCAGATCGGCATAATCTTCCGCAACTACCTCAGCGAAAGCCTTTTGCTCATCCCAGCTTAAAGAAGCGCCTTCGTAATTAAGGACTTCCAAAAAAATGAGGGTTTCAAAAGGATCGGCTTCTAAATCGCTGAAGCGCAGTTTCACACGGGCAAAGCGTCGGTCGTATAGTTCGATATACTCATATATTTCTAGCAGTTCTAGAATATCGCCATTAGCGATAAAAGACGCTTGATGATTGTCGGGCAAGGCGGTATAATTATTCTTAACCACCATAAGAAAATCGCCTACTGAAACCTCATCTTCCTGCCAAAGTACGCGCATGCGCAATTGCTGATTGTACAAATTGGCTTTTTTATTGGATCGGGTAATTATAGCCATTTGCTCCCGCCCTACTTGAGAAACTGCTTCGTTTAAGGCATCTTCTACTTCATTGCCATTTTGCAGTCGAATTACATCTGGTCCTAATTGAAATACAGGCTGCGGAAAAGGAAATTGGGACTGAATCTCGCGCAAGCGGGTAGCGTTTAAAAGCAAGACTGAATTTTCCTCCTGCCGCATTACCTCCGTCAATTCAATTTCTGAAGCCTCGAAACTGTAATGACGTAAAAGATGATTGACGTCTAAGGCGGGACTTTGATCGCTATGAATGGGAGGCAGCTGGGCGGTATCTCCCACCAATAGTAATTGGCAGTTTTTACCAAGCGCCACAAATTGCATTAAATCAGACAGCAAACTACTGTTGTACTCACCTAATTGATCATTAATCATCGAGGCTTCGTCTACCACAAATAAGCAATCGCGCGCTTTATTCGGTCGTAGCCGGAAGACCATTCGACCCAAACGATCGGTCTGTAATTGATAAATGTATTTATGAATGGTAAAAGCTTGTTTGGCACTGTAATTACCCATCACCTTGGCTGCTCTTCCGGTGGGAGCCATAAGCACAGCCGAGCGGTTAAATTGCGGTAAAGTTTTAACTAAAGATTTTATTAAGGTTGTTTTTCCTGTACCGGCAAAGCCTTTCAATAAAAAAATTGTATTGGGCTTTCCATCGCCACAATAAATAGTAAGTCCTTGCAAAGCAAGCTTTTGGCCCTGGGTAGGCTGAAAAGGAAAACCCTCTAAAAGTTTATAATAAAAGGATCTTTTCCACTCTCTGTTCATGCTTCAAAAGTAGGGTGGAAAAAAGGAGTTTGCCAACTAAAAAAAATTGTAGATTTGTCGCAATCACAAAAGCAAAAGCCAGAAAACATAATGAATTCTAAGTTTTCCCTTATAGCCAAGATAGTATTAGGAGTCCTAATTGTTTTTTTAGGATATAAACTATACACTATAATTCAAGAGCCAATTGACTTTGAAAATCTTAAAGAAAAACGCTACACCGTGGTAAAAGACCGTCTGGAAAAAATTCGTGACGCTCAAAAAGCTTACCGTACGGAGTATCTGGTTTTTGCTGAAGATTTAGAAAGCCTTATTGCTTTTGTTGACACCGGTAAAAGTGCCATTATAGAGCGCAAAGATTCTTCTTTCATGTACTACAATACAACCTATTTGCAGGAGATGGAAAAAGATACCATAATTACAACCATCTTAGGGTATGAGCCCGTTAAGGAAAAGCTATTTGGGGCTGACTTCAACGTTAATACTTTACGTATAATTCCTTTTTCCAATAATGTCCCTTTCATGGTAGCTGCTGGGAAAATTAGAATTAACGAAGTTACTGTTCCCGTATTTGAAGCGAAAGCTCCCGATACAGCTGTTTTCCATGATGTGCTTTCAAAATACGATCAGTATATTGATAATGATTACGCCTTACAAGTAGGCGATTTAAACCAAGCAACTTTAAGTGGCAACTGGAAGTAAATCAATTTTCAACTATTTAAAATACGACAACAGTCTAAATTCTGAGAATTTAAAAGATTGTCATCTTATAATAAGCCTGTCTGAGACAGGCTTTTCCTTGTTACTAAGTGACCACGATAAGCGCAAGATTTTACTACTCGCATTGAAAGCTCCCCTAGAAGCATCTGAAAAAAGTTTGTCTTTGGACGAAATAGAGGATCTTTTAAAAAGTTTACCGTTTAAAATCGATCACTGCCAAAGTACCGAAGTACTAATTAACTTTAATAAGTTTAGTGTGGTTCCAGAACATCTTTATAGCAAAGGTTCGGGGAAATCCATTTTAGCTTATACCTGTCGTTTAGAAAAAGGTGATCACATTTACACCGACCATTGGCCCAACAGCGAAGCTATGCTAATCTATGCTTTGCCCTTAAGCGTAGTAGAATGGTGTAAAAAAAGTTTCAATGCTGTTAGTTTTAGGCATCAAGCCACCGCGGTAGAGTACCTTTACCAGCTCTATCCAAAAGACAAAACCTTTGCCTTTTTATTTGTTGAGAAAACCAGTGCTGATCTTTATCTAGCGCGCAACGGCAAAGTTTTTTGGTACAATAAGTTTAACTACCAAACCGAAGAAGATTTACTCTATTATGTACTTTATACCTTAGAGCAAAATCGTTTTTTAGCCACGGAACTAGAATTAAAAGTCGCGGGTCAAGTATTAAAAGGAGAAAAGCTTTATAAACTTTTAGGTCGTTATATAGGTAGCGTTAAAGAACTACCTATTCCATTGGGCTTTGAGCTGTCGAGCCAAATTAGCCCGCAGGAAATGAAAAATCAAATCAATTTAATTGGGGCTTTATGACCAGAATCATTAGTGGACGTTTAAGAGGTAAGATCGTTAGAGCCCCAGGAAATCTACCTGTTCGTCCTACCACCGACTTTGCCAAGGAGAGCCTTTTTAATATATTGAATAACCATTTTGTTTTTGAGAATATCAAGGCCTTGGATTTATTCGCTGGTACTGGCAACCTCAGTTACGAATTAGCAAGTAGAGGTTGCGACGATATAGTTGCCGTTGATTTAAGTAATCGCTGTCAGCAATTTATAGAGAAGACGGCCAAAGAACTGGGGTTTGAGGGTTTAAAAACCCGCCGCGCTAATGCTTTAGATTTTGTAAAAAGAGAATACCGCGAATACGATCTAATTATCGCTGACCCACCCTATGATTATTTAGAATACACCGAACTTATCGACGCGATTTTCTTTCACAAAATCTTAAGTAAAGATGGTATGCTTGTTATTGAGCACGATAGCAGGGGAGATCTTTCTGACTCGGAATACTTTTTTGAAACCAGGAAATACGGTAAGGTTCGTTTTACTTTTTTTCAGATTCCTGCAGAAACTGAATAAGGGCATTTAAAGCCCTACCACGGTGGCTAATTTTATTTTTTGCCTGAGGCGACATTTCAGCGAAGCTGAGCTTTTCGCCTACTGCTTTAAAAATCGGATCATAACCGAAACCCTTTTCGCCGGCTTTTTCTGCTAAAATCTCACCGTCTACTCGGCCCTCAAAAAAACGGGACTCACCTTTTTCGTTAATAAAGCAAATGCTGGTTTTAAAATGAGCCTTGCGACTAGTTTCCCCTTGCAGAGAATGCAATAGCTTTTGCATATTCGCTTCGGCATTGGCATCTGCGCCAGCGTACCGAGCCGAAAAAACACCTGGAGCGCCCTTTAAAGCATCAACCAATAAACCCGTATCGTCGGCAAAAACCGCTTTACCAAATTCCTTAAATATGCGCTGGGCTTTAATTTGGGCATTGGTTTCTAAAGTTGATCCTGTTTCTGGAATTTCTTCTTTAAAATTCAAATCGCTTAAGCTCAATACCTCGTAATTGGGAAGCAAGGCTCTTATTTCCTTTACTTTATTTGCATTATGTGAGGCGAAGACTAAAGAAGGCTTGGTCATGATCGATTTGTAATAGTTACGCTCAAAGGTCTTTATTTTAATTGGAATGCCATTGTCTATTTAGACTGAATCAAGAAAAAAAACGACGAAAAATTGCTAGTACAAATCTGATCGAAGGGATAAATTTAATGGCTAGCGAAAAAAATATTAACGAAAATTAATTCTTGAAAAGCGCTCAAAGCTAGAGCCCGCCTGAACATAAGTGTCCAATTCACACAAAGTAGCAGTAGAAAGGGATAGACACCTAAAAGCCGCCATCCTCATCCCTATTTTAATTGATATATTTTGTATTTTTCGCTGAAATAAAACACCTACTATGAAGAAGATTATTAATTTAATGAGCGGGATTCTACTGCCTGCTTTTTTGGGGGCACAGGTTGTCTCGGTCGATCCTGCCTTTCCGACGCAAAATGACACTGTGACTATTACTTTTGATGCCACAGAAGGAAATGGTGCTTTAACCGGCTTTGTTCCAGTATATGCACACACCGGCATAATTACTACTGCTGGCGGCCCAGGAAGCTGGCAAAATGTGCAAGGAAACTGGGGCACCGCAGACCCAAGTGTAGTAATGACACCGATAGGAAATAATAAGCATACTATTACTTATCACATCCCTACTTTTTACGGCATTGCCGCGGGTACTACGGTAACAGAACTTTCTTTTGTTTTTAGAAATGGTACTGGAACTACCGTGGGAAGAGCAGCAGATGGCAGCGATATTTTTTATCCCATTTACCCTGCTAATGCTGGATTACTTGCGGCTTTCTTATCGCCTAGTCAAACGCAAATCACTAGTACTGGCACCATGCTAAACTTTACCGCTGCAACTAGCCTAGATGCGGACATTGACATTTTTGACAATGGGGTATTACAAAGTTCGGTTACTAACGCTCGTAGTATTAATGCAAGTTTTGCCGCTGGAGCATCTGGTTTGCATACGGTAGAATTAGTGGCTGACGATGGCAGCACAACAGTTAGAGACACCGTTTATTATGTGGTAAACTCATCTGTACAAACTCAGGCTGTACCCGCAAATACCCAGTATGGTATTACTTATTTAAGTCCTACTTCGATTCGTTTGAAGTTACATGCACCTTTTAAAAACTACGTTTATGTAATTGGTGACTTCAACAACTGGCAGCCCAATCCAAACTACTATATGAGAAAGGACCCAAATGGTTCTGATTGGTGGATTGACATTAACAACCTCGTAGCTGGTGAGCGCTATGCCTTTCAGTATTGGGTTGATGGTGAAATTAAAATTGCTGACCCTTATTCAGAGTTGGTACTAGATCCTTGGAATGACGGGTTTATAGATGCTCAAACTTATCCTAATCCGCATCCTTACCCCACCGGTAAAACAACTGGAATTACGACCTTAATTCACATGGACAAGCCCGCTTATAATTGGCAAAATCCAAATTACGTTCAGCCAAACAAAGACGAATTGATTATTTATGAGTTGCACTTACGTGATTTCATTGCAACACATAATTATCAAACCCTAATTGACACCTTGGCTTACTTAGAAAGATTAGGGGTTAATGCCATTGAATTAATGCCCGTAAACGAATTTGAAGGCAACGAGAGCTGGGGTTATAACCCAAGCTTCCATATGGCTTTGGATAAATATTATGGTACTCCCGAGAAATTTAAAGAGTTCGTTGATATCTGTCATGGTAAAGGCATTGCTGTTTATATTGATGTTGTTTTAAACCACGCCTTTAGCCAGTCTCCCTTAGTACAACTATACTGGGACCCTAGTGCTGGTTCATTTGGCGAGCCTACGGCGCAAAACCCTTGGATGAACATCATCCCAAAGCATGACTTTAATGTGGGTTATGATTTCGATCACGAATCGCAAGCAACCAAAGACTTTGCCGAACGTATTGTAAAATATTGGGTAGACGAATACAAGGTGGATGGCTACCGAATGGACCTTTCGAAGGGTTTTACCCAAAATAACACACTTGGAAACATCGGTGCTTGGAATAGCTACGATCAATCTCGTATCGATATCCTATCTCGCTTAAAAGCGCAAATGGAAGCCAGCAATCCAAACTCCTACATGATATTAGAGCATTTTGCTTCTAACAACGAAGAGCAAGAGCTTTCTAATCGCGGTTTTATGCTTTGGGGAAATATGCATGGCAGCTATAAAGAAGCGGCCATGGGCTATATCGGTAATTCTGATATTTCTGGGGCTTTCCATTCTCAAAGAGGCTGGGGCTTTAAGCACCTAATTGCTTACCAAGAAAGTCATGATGAGGAAAGAATCACCTATGATGTGCTTAATTTTGGAAATTCATCAGGTTCTTATAATACCCAAAGTTTAGCTACCGCCTTAGCGCGTAAAGAGCTTACTTCTTTATTCTTATACACTATTCCTGGACCAAAAATGCTTTGGCAATTTGGCGAATTAGGCTACGATGTTGGTATTAATGATCCTTGTAGAGTTTGTAATAAGCCTATTCGTTGGAACTACTTACAAGATCCTAACCGTGCCCGACTGTATGACGTAGTTTCTGACATCATAAATCTGCGTGTAACATACCCCGTGTTTAATTCAAACAATTACCGCTACTCTCTTAATGGAGCAACGAAGCGTATTAATTTGGACCATCCAAGTATGAATGCCACCGTTATTGGCAACTTCGATGTTGTAGCTCAAAACGTAGATCCAAACTTTCAGAATACTGGTTGGTGGTACGAATTCTTTAGTGGTGACAGTATAAACGTAGGCAACACTAACGCTACTATTAATTTACAAGCCGGAGAATACCGATTGTACACCACTCAAAAGGTTACCGTTAATAACAATATTAGCACCGGAACCAACCCCTTGTTTAGCAAAGGTTTTGTTGCCTATCCTAATCCGGCTGATGATCAATTATACATTGACTTTGCCCAAGGCATTAGCGGCACGGTTAAACTTAGTATTTTAAATTTAGCTGGTCAAAGTGTTTTGGAGCTGGAAAATTCTAGTTCGGTTCAAGCCCGAATGACTTATGACATAAGCAGGCTGAAATCCGGTACTTACTTAATCCGTTTAGAAACAAATAGCGATATTAGTCACGATCGTCTGATTGTGCAATAGGTACTTTTAGTACTATTATTACTAAGCCCCTCTTCATGAGGGGCTTTTTTTTTGCTAAAAAAATAACATCTATATTACTGAAAAACAGCTATTTAATTAAAATAGTGTGTTTTTTATAACATTCTATCTATCTAAAAATCAAAATTTTTTCGATAAAAGTTATATATTTGTCGACGTATAGAGGGATATATAATGGTTATAGACAAGGAAGAAGCCCTTGACCTATTGACCGCAAGATTTGATTCTGTTAAAGAAATTCCACGTCTTTCGAGATCGGAAAAGTTAGCAGAGTACAATGGAGACCGCTTACCCAAAGGTACATTTTACCATGTACAAGATAAAATGGGTGGTTCATCTTACGAGTTAATAGTTAGGCTTAACGAATTTAGGAGCGGAGAACATTTCTTCGAGTTCAGTGTATCTGAAAATGAGCCTTTATATCGTAGACTAGACTTGGATATTCCGACAATAGAACTGCGTTTGAAAGTTCAAATGTTACTGGATTCTATGAACCGCATCCTTTTACGCCCTGCAGGCTAAAGAAATTTTCTGCAGAAATACCTTGCAATCCAATGATTGCATTTTATAAAAATGTGTCTACTAAAATTATGGGTAATAGATAGGTAGATAAAACATTTGCAAGGTATGTTTCTCATAAAGCGCGCTAAACTTAGTTTAGCGCGCTTTTTTTATGATCCCATTATTGCCTTTATAATTTTCTGGTAAATAGTATTATTCTGGTAAATACCTCCAAATTTCTCTGCCTCTGGGCCAAAAGCTAGCACTGGCACCATAGCACCGGTATGACCATCTGTGCCAAATGAATAAGACAGTGAATTATAATCGTCCACTTCTCCTCTAAAGGGTACTTTTTTTGTCGAAGCCTTTAGGGCAAATCCGCCGCATTCATGATCTGCCGTAACAATTACCAGGGTATTACCATCTTTCTCAGCAAAATCCAAAGCCGCACCGATGGCCCGATCGAAATCTAACATTTCACTTACTAAATAGTCACCCTCCATTGCATGGCCACCCCAATCAATTTGTGACCCTTCTACTACGAGAAAAAAGGGCGTCTCTTGCATCTTAAAATAATCCAATGCCAAGTTTGTGGCATCTGTTAAAAAATCGCCTCTACCCTCCTCTATTGTTGGCATACCATCTTCGGCCAAAAGATATCCATAGCGTTTTCCTTTCTGCCAATTCTTTTCGCTCAGCTCGATCGTATCTAAAAGCAAATTATTCGACTCGATATCGGGCATGAGATTTTTCTCATCCAAGCGACGAAAGAAAAAACGCTTTCCTCCGCCAGCGAAAAAGTCAACCCTTGAACTAATTAACTGCTCGGCTAAATCAAATTCTTGCTTGCGTAATTTCACATGACCATAAAATGAGGCAGGCGTTGCATGGGTGATAGAAGAAGTTGCAATTAGGCCGCTTTGCCACGATTGATCTTCTAAGGTCTCTAAAATGGTAGGAAGAGCGGTAGAATCGGGGCCCATACCGATAGCACCGTTATAAGTTTTAACACCGCAGCTAAAAGCAGTAGCACCTGCAGCCGAATCGGTAATTTTATGGGAAGAGGAAGAAGTTCGACTCAAACCCACCACGGGGAATCGTAAATAATTTGGCTCCCCTTTGCCATAGTATAATGCGCTACTTAGCTGGCTATGTCCCATTCCATCGCCAATTAATAATATAACATTGGGCGCTTTTTGCACTGCTGTAGATGGATTGCTAGAATGCGGATTGCTGAAATTGATTAAACTAAGAAATACCAAACTAAATATCTGCTGGAAAGTCATCTAAGAAAATATTTTACGTTTAATAATATAGGATTGAAGCACCTGATGATAACCTTGTCGTACATCCGCTTCCACGAAATCGACTTTATACTGTAGGCATTTCTGCTTGAGCTCTTCCTTAAAAGTTTGCATGCGCTCTACATAAGCGCTGCGATAATCTTGTGGATTTAGCTTAAAACTCTCGCCGCTTTCAATGTCAATAAACTTGTAGGGACGTGACTCAAATTTAAAGTCCATTTCCGTTCGATTGTCCGTCGTCCAAAAGACAATAATTTCGTGCTTACCATGCTTTAAATGCTGTAGAGCACTATAAAATTCTTCTGGCTGCTCTTGTACTTCATAAAAGTCAGAGAAAATAATCAGCAAAGATCTTCTACTCGTGCGCTCTGCCATTAAATGCAATTGGTCTATTAGCGATATCTTGGCTTGACCACCTCTATGATAACCCTCCAATACTTTGTATAACTCGGTACTTAAGGCCTTTTGATGTTTTATGGTAGAACCACTTTCAGTTTGCAAATCGCTGGAACCGAAGAGTGAAAGTGCTACGGCATCACGCTGCCTTTTTAAGAGGTTCATCAAGGCTAGTGTCGCAATTACCGAGAAGAGAATTTTGGTAGGCTCCTTAACGTTGGCCATGCCCTCTTCTGGGTAGAACATACTCCCCGAGCAATCGAGCATAAAGCGGCATCGTAGATTGGTTTCTTCCTCATAGCGTTTGGTGTATAATCGATCGGTGCGCCCAAATAGCTTCCAATCGATATTACGAGTACTTTCACCAGGATTATAAATGCGGTGCTCCGAAAATTCTACTGAAAAGCCATGAAATGGGCTTTTATGCAAACCCGTTATAAAGCCTTCAACCACCTGTTTCGCTAGAAACTCCAGGTGTTCAAAATCCCGATACTCGCCAATATTCAGTAAATCTTCGTTTATCATTGCCATGCTTTAAAGCTGTCTCTCCAGAGTGGGAAAATAAAAAAACCCATTCTGACCTAGGCCAAAATGGGTTTTTAATTTCAATAAATTGATGAATTACATTTGAGCATCAATCTTGCCAGCTAATACGCTTTTTTGCGCAACACCAACTTGCTTGTCTACTACCTCACCATTTTTAAATACTAATAAAGTAGGAATGTTACGAATTCCGAATTTAGAGCTGATTTCTCCATGCTCGTCCACATTCACTTTTCCGATTACGGCTTTACCTTCGTAATCTTTTGCTAATTCTTCTACAATAGGGCCTACCATGCGACAAGGTCCGCACCATTCTGCCCAAAAGTCAACCAATACTGGTTTATCGGAGTTTAAAACTAGTTCTTCGAAATTGTCGTTGGTCAATTCTAAAGCCATTATCTATAATTTAAATTAATTAATCTTAAAAGCTGCTAAGCGCCTGTTTTTAAAGCCATTCTTAAAAATGGTAATGACTTAAAGGCATCCAAGCTTTCGCGGGTGATGTTAATTCCTTTTTTAGCGCGTCGCGGCATCCGAACATTTATTTTCGGATTTTCCGGGTCAAATATCAGTACTTCTAGTGACTTTTCCCCTGCATTATCAGTAATAATTCTATTGAGGGTATCTATATTTTGAATCGTAAGGGCATTAATACCTATGTTCAATTCAATGCTTTTTGCAAATGTTTCCATTACATCTTGCATTAAACTAATTTGTAAAAGCTTGGCATCGATGCGTTCCGTGGCGCCTTCATAACGAGGCGTATAGCGCGAAACCTTCCCTTTCACTAGCACTAACATGTTCGGTTCTAAAAAGGGTTTGAATTTCAAATACTCTTCTCCGAAAAGGGCAAATTCGTGCTTACCCGAATAATCCTCTAGGGTAAAGCGCCCAAAAGGCTTCCCGCTTCTGGCGGTTAAGTGCAAGGCATCGGTAATTATGCCACCAACAGTATAGTCATTTAGCTTTTCTAAATATTCGAAATCCGACAATTTAGCCGTGGTCAAATGGTCCATCTCATACTTAAAATCATCCAATGGGTGACTGCTTAAGTAGAGACCATTAATTTCCTTTTCCTTGCCTAAGAGCATCATACGAGGCCAAGGCTGGGTTACTGGAATTTCAGGCTCGGGCATACTTTCCGCTTCGTTTTCGCCAAAGAGGGAAACCTGCGCCGATTCTTCCCGCATTTTATGGGCTTGCGCATATTTCATCGCTCTTTCCAGAAAAGAACGGCCATCATTTCCTTCATTAAAGAATACAGCACGATGACAATTCTCAAAGTTGTCGAAAGCGCCACCCAAGGCTAAACTTTCTAAAGTTTTCTTATTCACCGACTTAAAGTCGATGCGTTTTAAAAGGTCGAAGAAATTTTTATAATCACCATTCTCGCTGCGATTTTTCACAATCGATAAAACCGCTGCCTCCCCTACTCCTTTCATGCCCCCTAAACCAAAACGCACTTCACCCTTGGTATTTACGGTAAACTTAAAGGCTGATTCGTTTACGTCGGGACCCAATACTGGAATTCCCATACGCTTACATTCTTCCATAAAAAAGGAGACCTTCTTTATGTCGTTCATATTATGGGTAAGCACCGAAGCCATATACTCGGCGGGATAATTTGCCTTGAGATAGCCTGTATGAAAGGCGACCACCGAATAACAGGTAGAGTGTGACTTATTAAAGGCATAGGCCGCAAAGGCTTCCCAGTCTTTCCAAATTTTTTCTAAACGTTCAATATCATGACCACGTTCACTTCCTTGCTCAATAAACTTAGGCTTCATTTTAGCCAGTACATCTACTAGCTTTTTACCCATCGCTTTACGCAGCACATCAGCCTCACCTTTGGTAAAACCTGCGAGTTTCTGTGAAAGAAGCATCACTTGCTCCTGATAAACCGTAATACCATAAGTTTCTGCTAGGTATTCTTCCATTTCAGGGAGATCGTAGCTTATTTCTTCGGTCCCGTGTTTACGAGCAATAAAATTGGGGATATATTCTAATGGACCGGGACGATAAAGAGCATTCATCGCAATTAAGTCAGCAAACTTATCTGGCTTTAAAGCCTTTAAGTGCTTTTGCATTCCCGGACTTTCGAACTGGAAAGTACCATTGGTAGAGCCACGCTGGTAAAGCTCGAAAGTTTTCGGATCGTCCAGCGGAATATCATCGGGATCAATAGAAACGCCATGGCGCTCTTTAATAATCGCAATGGCATCTTTAATAACACTCAGGGTTTTCAAGCCCAAGAAGTCCATTTTCAACATCCCTGCCGATTCCACCACGGAGTTATCGAACTGAGTTACATACAGATCCGAATCCTTAGCTACCGATACCGGAACAAATTTGGTAATATCATCCGGCGTTATAATTACCCCACAAGCATGAATCCCCGTATTACGAACCGAGCCTTCGAGTATACGTGCCTGATTGAGAACTTGCGCATCTAAACCATCCTCTAGCGCCAAGCTACGCAGTTGTTTGCCTAGCATTACGGCATCTCCGTTTAGCTTTTCCGACATTTCTTTATCGGTCCAACCAAAAAGCTTCGCCAACTTAACATCAGGCACCAATTTGGCTACCTTATCGGTTTCAGCAAGAGGTAATTGCAATACTCTCCCCGTATCACGAATGGCCGATTTTGCCGCCATGGTGCCGTAGGTGATGATTTGCGCAACCTGATTTTTGCCGTATTTATTTACTACCCATTCTATAATTCTACCGCGTCCTTCATCATCGAAGTCGATATCAATATCGGGAAGTGAAACCCTATCGGGATTTAAAAATCTCTCAAACAGTAAATCGTATTTTATCGGATCTACATTAGTAATACCAATACAATAGGCCACGGCCGAGCCCGCCGCCGAACCTCTGCCCGGACCCACGCTTACGCCCATTTTGCGTGCCTGACTAGTGAAATCTTGCACAATAAGGAAGTAACCAGGATAACCGGTTTTTGCAATAGTTTCCAGTTCGAAATCGAGGCGGCTAATAATTTCTTCGCTTAATTCGCCGTAGCGCTTTTTAGCCCCCACATAAGTGAGGTGGCGCAAGTATTTATTTTCACCCCGTTTACCTCCGTCTTTATCATCCTCCAAATCTTTAAACTCTTCGGGGATCGCAAAGGCGGGCAGTAAAACATCGCGGTGTAAATCGTAAGAGTCAATTTTATCTACAATTTCCTGCACCGTTTTTAAGGCCTCAGGTAAGTGAGCAAAAAGCGCCTTCATCTCGGCGTCACTCTTAAAATAGAACTGATCATTAGGGAAACCAAAACGGAAACCACGTCCGCGCCCAATCGGCGTATCTTGGTATTCGCCGTCTTTTACACACAGTAAAATATCATGAGCATTGGCATCCTCTTGCTGCATGTAATACACATCATTACTTGCAAAATATTTTACGCCATACTTCTGTGCAAAACGCAAGAGCGTTTCTTGCACTACCTTCTCCTCTTCCAGCTGATGATCAACCAGCTCTACATAAAAGTCTTCGCCAAAATTCTCCTGATACCAGACAAAAGCTTCCTCCGCTTGCTTCTCGCCCACATTTAAAATCAAACGCGGTACTTCCCCGTTTAAACTCCCGGTGGTAACAATAATATCTTCCTTATATTGAAGCAATAATTCGCGGTCAATACGTGGTACATAATAGAATCCATCAATAAAAGCGCAAGACGAAAGCTTGGCCAAATTATGGTAGCCCTTCTTGGTTTTAGCCAAACAGAGGACCTGAAAACCATTGTCTTTAACCGATTTATCTTGATGACTTTTACAAATATTAAACTCACAACCTACGATCGCTTTAACGCCTGCTTTTTTAGCGGCTGCTACAAATTTAAAAGCACCATAAAGGTTGGCTGAATCGGTCATAGCCACCGCTGGCATACCTTCTTCCGCGGCTTTCTTTACCAAGGCGTCTAAATCACAGGTAGCCTGTAAAATCGAATATTGGGTATGAACGTGTAAGTGACTAAACTTAAAATCGACGTCAATCTTTTCATCGCCGCCGCCACTTGCGTTTTGCACGGCATTGCGCGCTTCCAGTTCGGCAGCGATTTCCTTAAAACTGCGGACCTTCAGGCCTATGGGCGCAACCGTATCAGGATTGGCCTTATTAAATACTTCTCTTTCTGCTTCAGACCAGCCTAGCTTTTCATTTTTAAAAATGCGCAGACGTACCGCTTCAAAAAAACAGCGTGCAGTAGCTTCAACGTCGGCGGCAGCATTATGCGCTTCTGCGAAAGCCTTACCAAAAAGCTTTTCGTGCAACTCAATAAGCTTGGGCATTTTAAAACCACTCCCTCTACCACCCGGTAATTGGCAGTATTCGCGGGTATCATCGCCCGTATCAAGCACGGGGTAATTGGCGAGTAAATTCTCTTGCCCCAATCGCAAATACTCACAACCCAAAATATTATTATCGAAGGCTAAATTATGCCCTACTATAAATTTGGTTTGCGCCAATACCTTGCTAAACTCCTCCATGGCAAAGGCCAGGTCTATACCATATTCTTGCGCTACAGCGGTAGTTATACCGTGGAATTTCGCGGTATTATAGGGAATATCAAATCCATCGGGACGAATCACATAGTCCTTAGCTTCAATAAGTTTCCCTTCATCATCGTGTAACTGCCAAGCAATTTGCACGGCGCGTGGCCAATTATCAAAATCGCTTAATGGCGCGTTATCGCGTAAAGGAAGTCCGGTTGTTTCGGTATCAAAAACTAAAAACATCTGATTTGCTGACTATTGAGGTTTTTCAAAGAATTCTTTAAAAATAATTAAAATTAAGCGCGATTTTATGCCTGTTAATAAGACTTGATAAATCGGAAGGAATTTTAATAATTAAGAAAAACTGCTAGCCAAGATGCTTTTTACACCCATTATTAATCGCTATTTTAGGCCAGTCCTTTACGGTGAAATTTTAATTGGTGTAATTTGTACAATAACTAAATTTGGGACAGATTTTAAAAGCATGAGCAATAAACCCAGTTTCGGAAGATCGCGCGTTCTTCTTTCCAACTTAAAACCTCAAGTTGATAATGGCCGTTTCGCGGTAAAACGTGTAGAAGGCGAAAAACTAAAAGTTGAAGTCTGTTTAGTTGCCGACGGCCACGATGTTGTGGCGGGCGCCTTAGCCTTTCGGCAGATGGGCCAAAAATGGCAATTTGTTAACTTATCGCATCTTGGCAACGACCTGTATTCTGCAGAGATCAGTCTTCCGAAAAAAGGGAATTACGAATATAAAATTCAAGGCTGGCTTGATTATGCCCTAACCTGGCTGCACGGGCTGGAGAAAAAATATGAAGACGGGCAAAATGTAGCGGTGCATATGACCGATGGTAAAAGTCATATTCAACATCTTGCGAAAGCAGGCTATGAACAAGCCACCTTATTACTGAATAGAATGATGGAAAATGCGCACGCTTCCGCCGATGTGGCCTTAGAAGGTTGGCTGGAAGAAGCCTTTAAAGCGCATCCCGAAAAAACATTTTTAAGCGAATCGGAAGCCTTTCCCTTACGCGTGGATCGCAAAAAAGCGCTTTATAGTTCTTGGTACGAATTCTTCCCTCGCAGCGCCGCGGAAGAAGGACATGCTAGTTTTAAAGACGTCGAAAAACTATTACCGCGTGTCGCTGATTTAGGCTTTGATGTGCTTTATTTTCCGCCTATTCACCCGGTGGGAGAGGTAAACCGCAAAGGAAAAAATAACGCTACCGAAGCCGCTGCAGACGATGCCGGTTCTCCCTGGGCGATTGGCTCGGCTTTAGGCGGACATAAAAGCGTTCATCCTGAGTTAGGGACTTTAGAAGATTATAAAAAACTGATTAAAAAGGCCAATGACCTCGGTTTGGAAATAGCCTTAGACCTCGCTTATCAGGCCGCTCCCGACCACCCTTGGGTGAAGGAACATCCGGGCTGGTTTAAGTGGCGTTCGGACGGAACGGTACAATACGCCGAAAACCCACCCAAGAAATATCAAGACATTTTACCCATCTACTTTGAAAGTGAAGACTGGGAAGCTTTATGGGATGAACTGCTCTCTGTAATTTTATTCTGGGTGGAAGCAGGTGTGAAAATATTCCGAGTGGATAACCCGCATACCAAAGCGATAAATTTTTGGGAATGGGCCATCGCGGAAACGCATAAAAAAGACCCAGATATTATTTTCTTAGCCGAAGCTTTTACCAAACCCGCTTTAATGAAGCAATTGGCCAAGGCAGGCTTTACGCAAGGTTATACCTATTATACTTGGCGAAATTTCCGCCACGAGCTAATCGAATATATGAATGAGCTCAGCCAAGGTGATGCTTCGGAATATTTCCGTCCCAATTTTTGGCCTAATACCCCCGATATTTTACCCTTCTCGCTGCAAAGCGGTAATGAATCGATTTACCTCATCAGACTTTTTATGGCCGCCACGCTAAGTTCTAATTATGGCGTATACGGTCCTGTTTATGAACATTTAGTGCATCAAGCGATGCCTGGTAAAGAAGAGTATTTTAACAGCGAAAAGTACGAAGTTCAGCATTGGAATTGGGAAGTGGAAAATAAAATCACTTGGCTGATGCGCTTGGTAAATAAGGTTCGTAAAGACAATCCCGCTTTACAGCAGACGCGTAATTACCTCACGCTCAATATTGAAAATCAGTCTTTATACGCCTATTACAAATGGGAAGGCGATAGTAAAATGATTATGGTAGTTAACTTGGATCCTTACAGCACGCAGGAAGGATGGGTACAATTACCCTTGCATCACTTGGGCAATACTGGATCTAGCTATCATTTCCACGATCACGCCACCGGCGCCGATTACCAGTGGAGTGAAGAATGGAATTACGTTCGCCTCGATCCTGCCCTGCCTTTTCACCTATTAGAATTAAGATCCTAAATATGAGCAGTGCGAACTATCAGTCCGATGAAATATGGGAAGAAATTCAAGACGATGCGAGTTTTAAGGAATTTTTATGTAAAGATCGATTAGTAGACTACCTCTATCAATCACGCTGGTTTGGTGGCAAATCTTCGCGTATTCTTCAGGTAATTGTCAGCAAAAGCATGCCTCTTTATAATGGCAGCGACCTGTACAATATGATGATTTTGGAAGTTTTCTTCCAAGAGAGTTATGCCCATAATTACTTTTTACCCTTAGCGCTCGTTGAGCTAGATTCAGATATTTCGGATGCCGCGAAATTGGCAGAAGTTACACTAGCGGGAAAAAAATATCTCTTAATCGATGCCTTATACGACCAAGGTTTTCACCAAGCGATGTTTAAATTATTGCAGCATAATCAAATTTTAAAAGAGGGCAATAATAAGGTGTATTTTAAGGCAATCGGCGACCTTGGATTGGCTAAGGATTTCAGCTCTAAGCTTTTAAACGCCGAGCAAAGCAACAGCACCATTATTATTAATGACTTCTTCTACCTAAAAATATTCCGTCGCCTTTTCCGAGATAAGAATCCTGATTTTGAACTGAATGAGTTTTTAGCGGAGCAAAAATATTTCAAAAACTTCCCCAACTTAAGCGGCTTAATTTGGTGGGAACCCAGTCCTGGATTTGATATTTCCCTTGGCTTAATGCAAGAAAAGTTGGAAAACGAAGGCGATGCTTGGACCTGGATGCTCAGTGAAGTAGAGTCTTTTTTCGCTCAGGCAGATGAGCAAGAATTGAAACCCCTGCTTTGGACTGCGATTTATCCACTAAAACTGAAAAAACTACCCCCTTATTTCTTGCAAAATCCGGGACAAGAGTTTTTCAGACATATCGAAACCTTAGCCAAGCGCACGGCCGAAATGCATATTGCCCTTGCTAGTAACAGCCGTGATCGAAATTTTGTGGTGAGTAATTACAATAGCGATTTTACCGTTTGGCTTAAAAACCGTTTGATTTATCAATTCGATGCACGCTATAATTTACTAAATAATAAACTGCCTGATTTACCCGCGGAAGCCCAAAAACTCGCTAAAAAAGTACTCAGCCGTAAGGATCAGATTGTTAATTTCATTCTAGGTTTCGACGAGGAAAAACTGCGCAGTTTTAGAATCCGCATCCACGGCGATTATCATTTAGGGCAAATCCTAAAACAAGGCAAAGACTTTTATATTCTAGACTACGAAGGCGAACCCGAAAGCACCATCCGTGATCGAAAGGTTAAGCAATCGCCCTTAAAAGATGTAGCAGGTTTATTGCGCTCTTTCCATTATGCTTTGCATGCCACGCAAGTTAAACTGGGAACGGAAAAGGCCAATATAAGAGCCGAGCAAGGAAAATCCCTCTACCAAGCCATTAGCGGGGTATTTTTAAACACCTATTTTAAAGAAGCCTTCAAAAATCAATTAGATATTGGCTATCGCAAAGAGATCACCTACCTCTTGCACTATTTCCTTTTAGAAAAAGCCATTTACGAATTAGGCTATGAGCTTAATGGCCGACCCGATTGGGCGATCATTCCGCTGCAAGGCATTTTAGAAATAACCGACGAAATCAAAAAAATATGAGTAATCAAGTAATCAGCACCTCACTTTTTAGTGACGATGATATTTACCTCTTCAAAGCAGGCAAACATCAACGTGCTTATCGCCATTTCGGCGCACACCTTATGGTGCATGAAAATACCGCCGGCTGTTATTTTGCCGTTTATGCCCCTTCTGCCAGTCGCGTAGAAGTAATTGGTAATTTTAATGGCTGGAATGGCGAAAACTTCAGCCTTAATGTGCGCTGGGATAGTTCTGGCATTTGGGAAGGATTTATTCCCCAAGTGAGTGCTGGAGATTTGTACAAATACAAAATCTTCAATAATGACGCAGGGGAAGTTTTAGAAAAAGCCGACCCCTATGCTCGTCAAGCTGAGCACCCACCCAAAACAGCCTCTATCGTTTCCGCGGAAAGCAATTATCGCTGGGAAGATACGAATTGGATGAAAGAAAGGGCCAAACACAATTCTATCGAAGCCCCGCTTAGTGTTTACGAAGTACACTTGGCCTCTTGGAAGCGCAAAGAAAACGGCGACGTTTTGGGCTATCGCGAGTTGGCAGATGAATTGGTTCCTTATGTAAAAAAAGCGGGCTTTACCCACGTAGAGTTCATGCCCATCATGGAGTATCCTTATGAGCCTTCTTGGGGATATCAAATTACTGGATATTTCGCTGCGAGCAGTCGTTTTGGTAATCCTGAAGATTTGAAATATTTAGTGGATGCTTTTCACAAAGAAGGCATTGGCGTTATCCTCGACTGGGTTCCCTCGCATTTCCCCGCAGACGCGCATGGCTTAGGAAACTTTGACGGCACTTGCGTTTACGAGCATCCCGACGATCGCAAGGGTTATCACCCCGACTGGAAGAGCCTTATCTTTAATTACGGCCGCGCCGAAGTAAAGTCCTTTTTAATAAGTAATGCTATTTTCTGGTTGGATCAATTTCATATTGATGCCCTGCGCGTAGATGCCGTTGCCAGTATGCTATACCTCGATTATTCGCGCGAAGACGGGCAATGGGAGCCCAACGAATTTGGCGGTAACGAAAACTTAGAGGCCATCGCTTTTATCAAAGAATTTAATGAAGCGGTTTACGGCAGCTTCCCCGATGTGCAAACCATTGCCGAAGAATCTACTTCTTTTAGCAAAGTAAGCTTCCCCACTTTCGACGGGGGACTGGGCTTTGGTTTGAAATGGATGATGGGCTGGATGAATGATGGTTTGGAGTATTTCAAGCGCGATCCAATTTACCGCAGTCATCATCACAATGAAATAACTTTCAGTTTGGCCTATGCTTTTACCGAACATTTTATGTTACCCCTTTCACACGATGAAGTGGTTTACGGTAAAAAATCTTTACTCGAAAAAATGCCCGGCGACAGTTGGCAACAATTTGCCAATTTAAGATTGCTCTTTAGTTGGATGTATTTACACCCAGGAGCCAAGCTCATTTTTATGGGTGGTGAATTTGGCCAACGGGAAGAATGGAAATTTGCCGAAAGCCTTTCTTGGCAGGAACTAGAAGGCGAAGCGCACGGTGGCATTTTCAACACCATTCGTCAGTTAAATGGCATCTACCGCAGTGAAAAAAGTTTGCACAAGGAAAATTACAATTACCAAAGCTTTCGCTGGATAGAACACAATGACCATCACAATTCTGTGCTTAGTTTTATTCGTAAAAGTGGCGATGAAGAGTTGGTTTGCGTACTTAATTTAACTCCTAAGCCAATTGACTCTTACGGAATCGGTGTACCCGCGAAAGGTAACTATCAAGTGGTTTTCAATTCCGATGATAGGGCGAATTGGGGCAGTGATTTCCCAATTAAAAAGACTTGCAAAACTGGTAAAACCGCCATGCATGGCTTCGAGCAAAGCCTCGAATTAAGCCTTGCTCCTCTAGCGGCGCTGGTTTACAAGCTCAAGAAATAGTGAAATATACGATTCAAAGAAGGCCCTTTTAGGGTCTTCTTTTTTGCTCAAGGCAGATGGGTTTTTACTGGCTATCTAACGTGTATTCGACGTGAAATCAGGCCTCAGACCCCTTGTAAACAGTGGAATTCAAGCCTGTGCAGTGAAGCAATAGCGGGCTATTGCAAGAAGCAGAGGCGCGGAAAGCCGCTTTTTAGAAGGGGACTAAATGATGTTTCCAAAAAAGTGTAAATACTTCATCTAATTCATTTGTTGTAGCCCGCTACCGCTGCACGATCTAAACTTGTCTTTTCTTTTTATTGAAAATCTGAGGCTATGATTTATAGTCGAATTCACGTTATCTACAGAAGTAATGAAATTTACGCTCCGCGAACATGCAGAAATAAAGGCATAAAAAAAGCGCCTCAGTAAAACCAAGGCGCTTTTCCCTCTCAAATACACATTGACTTAAACAGTAACAACAGAGTTGTCACCGGAAATGCCATTGGGCACATATTCGTCTGCGGCTTCATCATTTTGCCAAAGCTCGCCGTTAATTCTATATCTAAATTGGTAGTTCTTACCCGCTTCTAAATCTAAAGTGCGAGTAAAAGCAGTTTTAACTTTACGCATACTTACTGGCTCCCAATTTGTGAACTCTCCTAAGATCTCTACCGATTGAGTGGTCTCTAAGGTTTCGGGAACAAATTCGAAGCTCACTTTACAAACTGGCTTCGATTTCAAATACTTCTTTTTTAGTGCCATGTTTTAAGTCTTTTGGTCAATAAAAGTTTTGACAAAGTTAGTGTAAATTATACACGAAGTTAAAAATTTTTAAAAAATTTAACATTACCCCCATAATACACAGGGGTCAACTAGTTGAAAGTCGCGTAAACATTGCGTTTTCTTCTTAAAACAAATAAATTACTTCTAATTTACCATATCTTAAGATTTAGCTAACATTGACTATTCGGCTTCTTCAGTCCTTCATAAGCGGAGAAATGAGCATAAAATCCTACAAAACTTAGTGTACTATATACACGAAGTAAAGAATAATTATATACTTTCGTCGCTTTAACAAAAGACGATTGTGGCACATGCACACATTAACCAATGAACAATTTCCAAGCTATATCGTAAAGGCTGAAAAAGCCAATGCACATGTAGTTTTCCATACCTATAATAAAGTAATGCTGCGTGTTGAGGTGATAACCGATCACGTATTGCGTTTCCGTTTTACCGCCAAAGGCTATTTTGCCAACGACTTTTCCTACGCCATGGACGAGGATCATCGTAGCGGTTTTAGTCGCTTTGAAATGACGGAAACAGAAAATTACTACCAACTTCTTACTCCAAAAATAATTTGCCACATTGCCAAAATCGACCTAAAGGTTAGCATTTATGACGCTGCTGGGAAGCTTATTTGCGAAGACGAAAAAGGCTTCCATTGGCAAGAAGATCCCCAAAAGGGCGATAACATTGTAAAAATGAGTAAGCGCTCTATCATGGGCGAGCACTATTACGGCTTAGGCGATAAACCCACCAATTTAAACTTGCGTGATAAGCGCTTTCAAAATTGGGGCACCGATGAATACGGTTTTGCCAAAGATGCCGATCCGCTTTATCGCAATATCCCTTTCTATTACGGCTTACATAAAGATGGCTGTTACGGTATCTTTTTCGATAATACCTTTAAAACTTTCTTCGACTTTGCCAGTGAACGGAATAACGTAACGAGCTTTTGGGCCGAAGGTGGTGAAATCAACTACTATTATATCGCGGGTTCCAACTTAATGAATATCGCTACGCGCTATTCGCGTTTAACTGGTAAACCCGACATGCCCGCCAAATGGTCTCTAGGCTACCACCAGTGCAAGTGGAGTTATTCGAGCGAAGAGGAAGTAATGAAAATTGCCACCAAACTGCGAGAACTGAAAATTCCTGCCGATGCTATTTACTTAGACATCGACTATATGGATGGTTTCCGTTGTTTTACTTGGAATAAAGAAAACTTTCCCGATCCAAAAGGCATGGTTGCAAAGCTTAAAGAAATGGGCTTTAAAACCGTGGCTATTATAGATCCAGGTATTAAAATAGACATGGATTACGATGTTTGTAAAGAAGGTTTTGAAAAAGACTACTTCTGCAAACATGCTGATGGTCCTTTATACAAAGGCAAAGTTTGGCCAGGCGACTGTTATTTCCCCGATTTCACCAATCCGGAAGTACGCGAATGGTGGACAGGCCTTTTTGAAGAATTAATCTCCGATATTGGCCTCGCGGGCGTTTGGAATGACATGAATGAACCCGCCATTATGGAGGTTCCTACCAAAACTTTCCCCTTAGATATTCGTCACGATTACGACGGTAATCCTTGCAGCCACCGCAAAGCGCACAACGTTTACGGTATGCAAATGAGCCGTGCTACCTATGAGGGCGTAAAGAAATTTGCCTTCCCAAATCGTCCCTTTATTATTACGCGTAGCACCTATTCTGGTGGACAGCGTTATAGTTCTGTTTGGACAGGCGATAATATCGCGACTTGGGAACACCTTTGGGTAGCCAATGTGCAATGTCAGCGTTTAAGCGTTAGTGGCTTTTCTTTTGTAGGTAGTGATATTGGTGGTTTTACCGAGCATCCGACCATGGAACTTTACGTAAGATGGATTCAATTAGGGGTATTCCATCCTTTAATGCGTACCCATTCCTCAGGCGACCACGGCGAACAAGAGCCTTGGAGTTTTGGCGAAGAAGCCACCGATTATGTTAGAGAAGCAATTGAATTGCGTTACAAGCTGCTCCCCTACCACTACACCAATTTTTACCAGTATACCAATGATGGCAAGCCCATGCTTCGCCCATTGTCTTTCTACGATCACTTAGATCCCCAAACTTGGTATCGCCAAGATGAGTTCCTCTTCGGTGATCATATTTTGGTCTGCCCAGTGCTTGAACCAGATCGTCAAGGACGTAGATTATATCTGCCGAAAGGCGATTGGTATCACTTCTTTAGCGATACCCATTACGTAGGTGGTAAGGAGTACTTTATTGAAACTCCCATGAACCAAATTCCAATTTTCGTTAAAGCGGGTGGAATTATTCCCATGCAAGCCGCGCAACAATACGTAGGCGAAAAGGAAATTGAACAAATGGAACTGCACGTATACAAAGGCACCGAAAGTGAGGAAAGCCAGTTATACGAAGACCAAGGTGATGGTCACGGACATAAACAAGGTTATTATTTAAATAAGAGTTTTACCGTATTACCTACCGAATCGAAATACCGTATTACCCAGCATCAGCAGGGTCGCATGAAAGCTGCTTATGCAAATTATGAAATGGTATTCCACGGATTTAAGCAATTACCAAAAAGTATCGAGTTAGACTCAGAAGCCTTTACCGGTGCTGCCATAACCGATGCAGATAATTCGGCGATATTCAGAATTAAAGTGCCGCAAGGCTTTAAACAGATAACCCTGCGCTGGGTATAAAAGCGCGCTTTTTTGAGAGGTGAGGGCCGGTTCCAGTGGGACCGGCTTTTTTTTTCTTTTCTTTTTCGCTTTCGCTAGATACGTTGCTAAAATTTTAGTCTCCGCATGATGCTTTTTATAAATTTGTGACATGACCGAAACCAAAACCAAACCGAAAGTTCATCTAGTACTAGCCTCGGGCGGAGCACGTGGTGTTGCGCACATTGGCGTAATTGAAAGACTAGAAGAAGAGGGCTATGAAATTGTAGAAATCGCTGGCTGCTCCATGGGAGCGGTTATTGGTGGCTTGTATGCTGCCGGTGCCTTGAATCAATACAAAGAGTGGCTCCTAAAATTACAAAGGGCTGATGTTTTTGGCCTTCTCGATTTCACCTTCGCCAAACACGGGTTTTTAAAAGGCGAAAAAGTATTTAGCACCATCACCGATATGATTGGTCCGCGTAAAATTGAAGACCTAAAAATCCCCTTCAAAGCCGTAGCTACTAACCTCAGTAACGGCGAAGAAGTCGTATTTAAGGAAGGTGATCTTTACCGAGCTCTTAGAGCCTCTATTTCAATACCTGGCATATTCACCCCAGTTACCGAGCCTGGTTCTACCGACATTTTAGTGGATGGCGGCGTAGTAAACCCCTTGCCCTTAAATCAAGTATCACGCTCAGAAAACGGAATAATAATAGCTGTTGACATTAACTCCAAAGGTCAGAAGCCTAAAATAATGGTAGCGGATAAAGAGAGTGATAAAGAGAATAATAGTTGGTTTAATATTAACTGGCCCTTTTGGAAAAAGGAAGACGCCAACAAAGAAAAAGAACCTGGCCTTATGGACGTGCTTTCTACGAGCTATGAGCACATGCAGTATCAACTCATATCCCGCGACTTAAAACGTTACCAACCCGAATCGCTCATAAATATTCCACGCAATACCTGCGGTGTTTTCGACTTTCATAAATCGAAAGAATTGATTGCCGTCGGTCGCCAAGCCTTTGACGAGCAATTCTCGCTCAAGCGTGATTTTTAGCCTAATCTAATTCAAAGCCGTTCCAGCCGCAAGCCTTCGCTAATTAAAGCGGCAAATAACTATCTTCGCCCTCCAAAATTTAAGGCATGGATTTCCACAATATCAAAACAGTTTTAGTTTTAGCTCCTCATCCCGATGATGGTGAATTTTCATCGGGGGGAACCCTAAAGCGTTTTAGCGATTTAGGTATAGAAATTCACTACGCCGCCTTTTCGCCCTGTATCAAGTCTCTTCCGGCCGGTATGCCCGAAGATACCCTCTGGCACGAGCTTGCCGATGCGGCCAAAATATTAGGAATAGCCAAGGAGCATATTTATAATTATAATTTCCCCGTGCGCGATTTCCCCGCTCACCGCCAAGAAATTCTTGAAGAGCTAATCTTACTTAAAAAGAAGGTTCAACCCGATTTAGTACTGTTACCCAACAGTCTCGATATCCACCAAGATCACCACACCATTCACCAAGAAGGTTTGCGCGCCTTTAAGCATACCCGCATTTTGGGTTATGAACTTCCTTGGAATAATTTACACTTTACCAATAATTGCCACATCCGTCTCGAGCGCAATCACATCCAAGCTAAAATGGAAGCCTTGCAATGCTATAAATCGCAGAATTTCCGCAATTATATGGACGAAGAATATTTCTTTGGTTTAGCTAAAACGCGTGGTATTCAGATTAATACCGGCTATGCGGAAGCCTATGAATTAATTCGCTGGATTATCTGATAGAATTTCTCTGGACGGAATAAATCACGTCTCTACCGTTTAGGTAAAATGGCCAAATCTTGTACCGCCCAATCGGCGCTGAACGAAAGCATATCGTAAATCTTTTTTTCAGGATTGAAAACTACTAGCGCGTTTCTATTGGCATCTATGGCAATGAAATAATCGTTCAGAGCAATGGTATTTTGCAACCATTCTACTCCTTGCATGGCCTCGGCCTTACCCGGCAAATCTGCGAAAGCATAACGTTGCAAATGATCGTCTTTTAAATGCCATATTTCGCCTCCGCCTGTATTCGTGCACAAAAGGCTTCCATCGGCCAAGCGTTTGGCGCCATGCGGACTTTTCATACCCGATAAAAGCACTTCACTTTCCCCGCTTTTAATATCGACCGAACGTACCGTCCCCTCGTGAAAAAGAGTCGCTAAAAACGTATCGCTACCATCGTAAACCGCCGTATTGATAAATGCTGCTCTTTGCGCTGTTGGTAAGTGATCTTTAGTAGGATCGGAAATCAAAAGGGCCGCTTCTCCCCTTTTTTTATAGGCTTCAAAAATTTCTCCCTTACGGGTGATGCGGATGGAATCGCCTTCCTTGCTATGGCCTAAATCGAGACCGTGTTCCCAAGAAAACCACTCCCAAATTAAGCTTCCCGTTTTATAATTGAATTCAAAAACACTATCAAAACCCGAAGAAGTGACCAGAATGCAATCTTCCTTCTCGGGATGAAAATTCACCGTGTGGATATAACTAAACCAAGGGTAACTAAAACTAAACTCTTGCTCTTGCTCTTGCCCTTGCTCTTGCTCTTGCTCAATAACTACTACTCGATCTTCTACCGAGTAAGCCCACTTTTTCCCGAAAGAAGTAAGTCCGCGTGGCTCTTTTAAATCGCCTTTCACCCAATCTTCTGTTAAAGAACCCGCCTTCAGCGAAACCTGCGCCAAACCGCCCAAACTCACGGCTCTGCGTTCCACACTCCCCCCTTTTCCCGAAGCATTTTTCTTAGATGCTAAATAACGCGCACGAATGGCTTGCAAGTCGAAGCTCTTGATGGTCATCAATAATTTCAATTCGCCGTAAAACTGCGAATCCCTTTGCCAATCTTTTAAAAAATGCTTGCTTTCTATGGGCGACATATTTCTTCTACTAAGCGTGATAATTTTTCGGCCGAACCCAAGCGGGTATAGGCATCGGTACTTTCTGCGGCTAATCGAGGGCTCCTTTTAGTAGGTAACCAAGCGCGGTATAAGTCGCGTACTCGCTCTTTAATTCCCTGATAATCTTCATAATCGATACTCGCTCCGCGGCCGGTTTCGGCAATAATTTTCGCGGCATTGCCCTCAATCGGTGCTACCGAAAGCATCGGCGTTCCCGAGCCCAAATACTCAAATAATTTACCCGTTAAAATAAGCGCATTATCGGCCGTTTTAGGCACGATAAATAAAAGAGCCCCTGCCTCTACCATAGCCTTAGTGGCCACGTGGTGCGCTTGATAACCGTGATAAATGCATAAATCATCCAAGCCTAATTTTTCCAATCGCTCACGGGCAGATGGGTCTACATTACCAATAAACTCCAAACGGAAATTTGTCTTAAAATCATGTTCCTCGCGGCACAAATCTGCCAAAGCGACCCACAAACTTTCAATATTCTGATTGGGCTTTAAATTACCCGTATAGCGCAAACTAAAAAAGGGTTGGGTTCCCCTTTCGGGAGATGGGATATCGGCGGGATCATAGCCATTATAAATGATTTCGATTCGTTTAGCACGAGCTGAAAACTCTGCTTCTAATCCCGGACTTACCGTTAAAATCGCATCTGCGGAAGCAAGAACTAAATCTTCTAAAGCTTGGTCTTTTCGCTTCGTCCGATTCGTCCGCGGAAAAATTTTATTATAAAAAATATTCACCCAAGGATCGCGAAAATCGGCCAACCACTTGATATCAAATTCCTTTTGAAGTGCCAAGCCAATAAGATGGGTACTATGCGGCGGACCAGTAGTTATAATCGCATCGAAAGACTCTTTTTGCAAGAGGGCTCTTGCGGCAGATAAAGCATATTTATTCCAGCCTTTACGGGCATCGGGAATGAAAAAATTGGCGCGAATAAAATTAAGCAGCTGCTGTTTTTTACTCTTGGTATTGGAGATGCCAATGCCGCCCGTGCCAACTTTTGCCTTCTTCCCCGTTAGGCGAGCATAGGCCTTAAAAGGATCGGCAGCCTCAGTTTTAATAACGCGCATACTAGCCGGCACTTCCTTCTCTAACGAAGGGTCGTAATTAGCCGCTACTGGTTCTTGGGGCGTTAGTACCGCAACTTCCCAACCGAGCTTTTGCAGTAAGCTAGCATTCTTCAACCAGCGCTGTACGCCTGGTCCACCTGCGGGAGGCCAATAATAACTAAGCAGTAATACCTTCCCCACTCGAAGCCTTTTTTCTATGGTCTAGGAAAAGAAGTGCGGGCACTCCCAAAAGTATTAAGAGTGAGCTAATCCAAGCAATGGTGTTAAAAGTGCCCGAAGCCGAATCGCGGTACTCGAAAATTATTTCATGCTGACCCGCAGGAACTTTTAAAGCGCGTAAAATATAGTTGGCGCGAATAATTTCTACTTCTTCCCCATCGATGGTGGCTACCCAATTTTCGGGATACCAGATATCGGAGAAGAGGGCTAAATTTTCACCCGTCCCATTATAATTGTAAACCATTTTCTCGGGATCATAGCTTTGTAAGCTAATAGAACCTTGGCCGGCATTGGCGCCTAAAGTTCCTACCTTGGCCGCCATATTCGCTCTTAAAATGGCCGTTTGGGCCGAATTGAAATTATTCAAGGCAGCAATTTCAGCATCTGCATCAGCAACCTCCTTAATATTCGATACCAACCAGGCATTACCTAAACGACTGGGGTTTTCTAAAGGCTGACTTTGCGGATTGAGAATGAAATAACGGGTGTTCAGCATATTTAACACGGGTGTACTATTAAATACGGCCGGACTAAAAGCCTGACTGTTTAAGGCTTTGGTTAATTTCTCGATTTCCGCTCCCAGTGCTGTTTCGGACACTTCTTGGTAAATCTTCAACTTAGCGCCATGGTAACCCCCTAGGCTGTAATGGAAGAAAGATGTGGAAGCATCATTAAAAGGTGAAACCGTTAAATTAAGCGTGCGGAAAAATGGATCATTTGCATACTGTGCCATAATCTGTTGATCGGCCGCCGAAGGAAGAATACCATAATTCTTCTCCAACTTTTTGGCATCCACAAAATTATCTTCGTTCAAATAACGCTTGTTCACAGGGAACATATCCAACAAGATTAAGAGTCCCATGCTAATTATGAGCATATTCTTCTTTAGAACATTTCGCTGGTAAAGGAAAATTAAACCCGCCCCTAATAGCACGAAAATCAAACTGCGCATTACATCCGCTTTAAAAATCGTGATGCGCGCTTCTTCCAAATTACTAATAAATACATCCGCTTGCGCTTGTTGAAATCCTGCATCCGCTAAGGCAGATGGCAAGGTTTCCGCTTCCTGACTACTTAAGAAAGTATTAAATAAAGAAGGGGAAGCCATATTTAATAGAAGAAATAGCACTAAAATGCCTGCTCCAAGATAAAAGAGATTTTGCTTGGATAATTTGGGCCCTACCAAAAGTTTAGCCTCTTTTTGCCAATCGGCCCCGTTCATTTTAGCTAGCGTAGCTAAACCCAAAATAGCGAGTAAGGGCAAAATTATTTCAGGGATTACCATCATCGAAGCCACCGCTCTAAACTTATTATAGAAGGGTACATTATCGAGGAAGAAATTGGTTAGCCCCTCAAAATTATTTCCCCATGCGAGAGCCATCGTAAATAGGCCTACACCTACTAAAACATATTTTAAAGAACCCGATCGCAGAAAAAGGGCTAGAAAGGCCAAGAGGCAAATTACCGCCCCCGCATAAACTGGTCCGCTTGTAAAAGGCTGATCGCCGAAATAACTATTCTGCTGGGCAATACTCTGACGAAAACGAGAATCAACCGCGGCTAAAGCCTCTTCATTCTCACCCAGTCTGCCCGTAGGCCCACCTTTAAAATTAGGTACTAATAAACTAAAGCTTTCTGCTTTTCCATAAGACCAACTGGTAACATAACTACGATCTAGACCCTCGGTCTTATCTTCTTGATTAGTCGTTAACTCCGATTTGCCCCGAATGGTCTTTTTACCATAATTATAGGTATTACTGAGATAGGGAAGATTGGCCGCTACGCCAATTAAGGCCCCCGCTATTAAAAGTGCTGTAGTTTTTGCAAAACCTGGTAAAGCCTTGGCTTTGGCTGCTTGCACCAATTCCCACACCCCGTAAGGAATGGCGAGGAATAAGAAATAATAGAACATTTGGGGGTGACGCGCCGCCAGTTCTAAGCCCGTAAATAAAGTAAAAATAGCGAGGCCCGTAAAGACTTTTTTCTGGCGGTAAGCCCAAATCATGCCCGCCAAAATACCGGGCAGATAAGCCATGGCGTGGATTTTCGAATTGTGCCCCGCTTCGAGCACAATCACAAAATAACTAGAAAAGGCATAACCCAGCGCACCAACTATACCAATGAGCGGATCTAGCTTTAGCGCTAAAGCCAGAAGGTAAAAACCCACCATCAATAAAATGAGATAGCCCACCGCGGGATTGAAAATTCCATTCACCGTTTTAGGAACATAATGCAAAAGCTCACCGCTATACACCACACTAATAAGGTAAGTAGGCATACCGGAGAACATAACATTAGTCCACAAAATCTGACGATCTTCTTTTTCACGATACTTAAAAACCTCGGCCGCCGAGCCACGGTACTGCTTAATATCATTCTGTTGTATGGCCTTTCCCGAAAAAACGGGCGAGTTAAAGGTGGCCGAAATAATTATAAAAACCGCGATCGCGATTAGGTGAATGCTGTACTTCTTTTGCATGCTTTTCCTAGATTGAGGCCCAAATATAGGGCATTGCTATGAGGCAGGGAAAGGGAAAAGTGATCCGCTTCAGAATTATTTAGAGTAGAAACTACTTTAAGATAACCATAAAAGAGCCTGATTAAGTATGGGACATCATGAACTCAAAAATTCTTAACCCAATTCCAAACCACTCGAATCATCTAAAACCTCACTTTTGGTGCGAGTCAGACCTTTTTAGATTCTAGAAAATAAGTTCCTATACTTCATCTCGAAATTGCACTTTTAGATATAAAACAAGATGTTAAAGTTGTTGTCTTTTAATTGTTTATTCCCCATTTACTCTCCCGCTAGCCTAAACCTCAGCCTCAATTTTCCTTAGTTTTGAAATCTCATAATGAGAGAAGAGTTTTAGGTTTTAAAACCAAGAAAAATTGATAACATTTAAGCAAGGAAAAGCATAGAAATTCTTATTATCACTTTACCGCAATTGTTATTAGTAGGTCATTCGGCCTCAATTAAGAACAAGACTTTAATTTTAATGGAGTTCTTGAGCTCAGCGCAAAGCGCTTCGGTTACGAACGCCAAAAATAAAAATGAAAGGCCTAGCGAGTTGGGTTGCGACGTTAGGAGCTCGCCCACCGAGCTTGCCTTTCATAAATATTTTTGAAGAGAGAAATTGGAGCCTTGATCTTTTTAGGCATGTATTAAACCTCTTATTTGAATGCCTGAGCTCACTTCGTTCGGTTGTTTCTTTTGCGATCTACTGGAGCGCAGCGGAACTCACGAACATCTCTGAAAGAGGGTAATCGTTCGTAACCGAAAAAGAAAGGAGAAATGAGAATCTTGAGAAGCATAGTTGCGTCGAGAAGCATGATTAATAAACAGAAAACAACAGCCTAAAGAAACTCGTTCACCGAGCTTACTTTTTGTGAAGGTTTTAAGGATGAGGAATTGGAGCCTTGATTTTTTTTGCCAAGCTCATATTCTCTTTTTAAAGGAATGGCTGAGCTCACTTCGTTCGGTTCCTTCTTTTTTGATTATGCAAAAAAGGAGTCTAAAATATCTTTGGAAGGCTTACTTCATCGCGAGACACCAGTTGAAAATCATTGCATTAAAAAAGATGTCATGGATTTACTTCATAAACGAACCCGTAGCCGAAAAGCTACGGGTTTTTTCAGGACCCATTATTCTAGCCATTTCCATCAAACATTAATTTCAGAAGCACCCTAAGGAAAGCTCCTCGCTCAGCCTCAATTTTCCTTAGTTTCACCAACTCGACCGCAATCCATCTCGGTTCTTGGTTCTTGATTCTTGATTCTCAAATCCATCTCGGTTCTCGCCTCTCTAATCCCCTCTCGGTTCTTGGTTCTCGAATAACGTTTTCGGTAAACCCGCTAATGCCTACTCTACCGTCATGCTGGACTTGTTTCAGCATCTTCGCCGTTAAAAATCGGAAAGCATTCACCCAATCGAAATCCCCTCCGTGACCTCCTCCCCGCAAACCACACACAAACCTTTCCTTCCCTTAGCGACCTCCGTGGTCAAAAAACACGCTAACCCCAACTCTACCGCAATCCCCTCTCTTCTTGGTTCTTGATTCTCGATTCTTGATTCTTGGTTCTCGGTTCTCCAAACCCCTCTCCCGTCTCTCGTCTCCAACAATTTTCCTTAGTTTTGGAACCTCATTATGAGCATAAAAAAGACCCTCCATATTCTACCCGCTGGCGGCTTTTCACATGAAGTAGCTGCCTTAGCCCTCGCCTGTAATTTTAGTGATACTTGCTACTATGATGACTATAAACAAGAGGCCGGAATAAAGTCTCCGTCGGAAATAAAAGCGGGATCGCAAGTTGCTCTTGCCATTGGCTCTTCCCAGGAAAGGAAGAATATTTATACTTCCTTAAAACAGGAGTATCACTTCCCTTCCCTTATTCATCCTTCCGCTATTTTAATGAGTCTCGCTACCATTCGTATTGGTCGAGGCGCCATTATTTGCGCGGGCAGCATTTTAACTACCAATATTAGTCTAGGGGATTTTGTAATCATCAACCTGCACGCTAGTATTGGCCACGATTGTGTATTGGGTGACTTTGTATCCCTCATGCCCGGTGCCCGTTTAAGCGGCGGGGTTATTTTAGAAGATGGCATTTATGTGGGCACCAATGCCAGCATTTTACCGGGCTTACGTATTGGCAAAGGTGCCACTATTGGCGCGGGTGCGGTGGTGACTAAAAATGTAGCGCCCAATAGTACCGTAGTTGGTATCCCAGCAAAAGAAATTGTTCGCTAAGTCAATCTATCATCCCGACGTTCAGAAATCTTAAGGGCTTCTTCATCCTCCATTTCCAAAGCCCTGCGCTTTAATCCCGCAATGGAAGCATTAAGCTCGAAGCCGATTATTAACACCAAGGCATTAAGGTAAATCCAAAGTAAAATAACCATCAAGGTGCCAATACTACCATAGAGTTTATTGTACTGATTGAAATTGGCGACATAAAAACTAAAGCCCCAAGAAGAAACCACAATTAAAACCGTCGCTAAAATAGCTCCTGGCGATATAAAGCGCCAAGCCCGATTACCTGATGGCCCATAATTATAGAGCAATACAATTCCTATAAAAACCTGCAGAATCAATAAAGTATAACGGGTAAGCTCTACTGCAAAGGCAGAAATTACTTCTAAACCGAAAAAGGATAATAATCCGTTCAGTACATCGGAACTGAAAATAATAACGATGATCCCAATAATGAAGTTGACACTTAAAACAATGGTTAAACCAAAAGACACCAGCATTTGCTGCCAAAAGTTTCTGCTTTCTATTTGATGAATGGTCTGGTTGAAATTGCTAATAATCGCACTAATACCATTGGTGGAAAAAATGAGCGCCAAGAAGAAACCAGCCGATAATAATCCCCCGCGTTTGTTACGCAGCACATCCTTAATGGTACTAAAGGTAGCCTCATAGGTATCGGGCGGTAAAATGCGCTGAAAGATATCGTAAATCTCCTGCTCCAAAGTCTCGACGGGAAAGAAGGGAATTAAAGTAAAGAAGAAGATGATTCCCGGAAAAAGGGCCAAAAAGAAAGAGTAGGCAATCGATCCGGCGCGACTCGTTACGCTGCCTTCGGCAATGCCTTCGTAAAAAAAGCTGGTCACATCATAAAGGCTTAGACCATCAAAGAGAGGCAGAACAATTTTCTTGCTTGCCCGCGTCACGCGACCCCAACTTTTAAGTAATCGTCTTTTAATCCACATGGCGTATTATTAGCTCAAAGGTAGTTGAGAATACTCTGATTCGCTAAACCCTAGTATTCGATGATTCATATTCAAGCCGAAATTCTATCTTGCTGCGCATCTTCTGAAAGGGGAAACTTAAAGCTTAGATTTTAAACTCATATCCAATCCTTTTACCGAATGGGTTAAGGCGCCCACCGAAATAAAATCGACACCTGTTTCGGCATAAGCGCGCAAAGTTTGCTCGTTAATACCGCCCGATGATTCGGTTTCCAATCGTCCATTTACCAATTGCACCGCCTTGAGGGTATCAGCTACGCTAAAGTTATCGAACATCACCCTTTGCACACCCGTACAGGCCAGTAACTCTTCAATCTCCTGAAAGTTCCGCGTTTCCACTTCAATGGGAATACTTAACTTATTTTCGGCTAAATACTCCTTGGCCTTGCTCACTGCAGCACTAACACCACCGGCAAAATCGACGTGATTATCTTTCAACATCACCATATCGTACAAGCCAAATCGGTGATTGTGACCACCCCCCATTAAAACCGCTTCCTTTTCGATTATTCGAAGATTAGGCGTGGTTTTACGCGTATCTAACAAGCGACAATTGGTATGACTAATCAGCTGCACCAAAGAATTGGTATAGGTCGCAATGCCACTCATGCGCTGCATTAAATTTAAGGCAATGCGCTCGCCCTGCAGCATCGCGGGGATGGGACCGCTAATGTAAAAAGCAATAGCACCTTTCTTAACTTTTACGCCATCCTCGAGCAATTTCTCAAATTGGATGGCGGGATTTACTTCTGCAAATACGGCTCGGGCTACTTCTACTCCTGCCAGAATACCGTCTTCTTTTACAATTAACTGCATCTGCCCCTGAGCGCTCGCCGGAATGGCACAATTGGAGCTATGGTCGCCACTGCCAATATCTTCAGCAAGGGCTTGTTTTATAATCTGCCTATAAGGGTTTTCCATCTTAAAATTTTAAATTCAGCTTTTTAAGCTCTATGCTCTTCTATACCTTTCGGTAGATGCCTATCCATTTTTCTGGAGCAATCCTTTAATATTCATCTTTCCTTTACTCAGTATCCCGTAAAAAACAATAAAGATGACATTACCGAGAATCAAGCTCCCAAGCATCGGTAAAGCTAAATATTTTAGAATCGCGATAAGCGATAATACGATTAAGAAATAGACTAAAGTGCGGTAAAAAATTGGGCCAAAAGGACTAATCTTATAAAAGCGTTTCACCAAATAATACTTGATGAAATTAAAAGTGCCGATAGCTAGCAAACTGGCCGCCGCCGCTCCGCTGATACCATAAATAGGAATAAAAAGATAGTTCGATGCTATGGTGAAAATTATAAGAAAGAGACCGCTATAAAAATTATAACGCTGTTTATTAGAAATGGTTAATATCAAGCCATTAGCGCCTGTAGCTCCCGCCACAACCTGGGTCAAGCCCACGAGGAAGACCACCATAGAGGCACCCGGATCTTGATACTTGGGCGGCAAAAGCGCTAAAGCTACATCCACATTAATCCAAATAACTAAAAACAAGGCACTGGTTATCAGCAACTGGGCCTGCGCACTTTTGCGATATAACTTTTCTATTTCGTTTAAATCGTTTTCGGCCCAAGCCTGGGCAATAAAAGGGCGCAGCGAAACCAGGATGGCATTAACGGGCACCGCGACTACACTGCCTATAAAAAAGGCAATGCGATAAAAAGCCACCGGCGCATCGCCCAACATTTGGCTAATCATTAATACATCGAGACTATTTACCAATAAAATAGATCCGCTGGCCAGCATGATAAAAAGTCCGTAGGAAAGAATATCCTTAATATCAAGCGCATCAAAGCGCAGACTTAAAGCCGGAATTTTAGGCAGTGCATAGCCGATTACCAATAAAAGCTGCAAGGCATAACCCCAGCCGAGAATAACATAAAACTGTTCGCCCCCATCGCCTTGAAAATAAGTCCACGCCAAGGCGAGAACAATAATAATGCGACGGTACACATTCTTCAGAAATTGCGGGAATATCACCAAACGGTAATGCTGACTAAGACTGGCAAAAACTTCAAAAAGCCCCATTCCGAGGGTAATTAATAAGCCCATCGCCAAACGTTGGCCATCCGCATCGCCCCAGCGGTAATAAGCAAAAGCTCCGATCAGTAATAAAATACTGCTGCCAATATTTAAAAGGAGTGCAAGACTAAAAAACTGCTTCTGCTGTAAAGCGCTAAAACGCGGAAAATAGGTAACCAAACTAACAGGAACCCCCAAATGACTAAAAGTGCTAAAAATGGTAGCCACCGCAAGAAGCGTGTTTACCTGTCCCATAAATTCGGGATTATCGGCAAAAACCTGCGGAAAAAGGATAAGGGTATTAAAAGCGCCAATACCTACTCCGAGGTAAGCATTAATGCTATTAAAAAAACTTTGCTTGGCTACTATTCCCATCTATTCTTAAGCAATCCATTTGCGCAACATACTCAAGCGCCAAACTAAACGGGCATGACGATTATCGCCTGCTTGATACTCCTGCACCACCTTCTTAACTGCCGCTTCATCTAAAAAGTGCAACGGGCACGCTAATAAATCGTCCACCAAATGCTTCATTCCGCCGCGCAGCCATTTGCTTTCCCCAGGGGTAACAAAACCCTTTTTATCCTTGCGGTCAATAATTTCAGGAGGCATAATTCCGCGCATGGCTTCCCGTAATACTTTTTTACTCCAGCCTTGCTGCAATTTTAATTCGTCCGGTAAATTGAAACTGTATTCCACCAAACGATGATCGAGAAAAGGGACGCGCGATTCAATGGAAAAGGCCATGGAATTGCGATCTTCATTATGCAAAAGCGAAGGCAAAGAGCTTCGCATGGTTAATTGATATAAAAACTGATTGAGGCGACTGCCGCCCTCGGGTTGCCAAAGGGCTGGTGATTGGGCGGCTTCTTTTCCCATAAAAGGATGATACTTGCGATATTCTAAGCCATACATCTGCTCTTCCGAGCTAACCGCCGCTACCAAAGACTTGGCATAAGTTCCCATATGAGCCCCCATACTGCGGGGACGTAATTTTTGAAAAGCTTCCAATTCACTGATAAATCCGCCTATCTGACCCTTCTTTAATTTCCCCGCAGCCAAGCGGTAAAAAGAATGATCGTAGCCCGCTAAAAACTCATCTGCACCTTGTCCGTCCAATAGCACCTTCATGCCTTGCGACTTGGCTAATTTCATTACGAAATACTGCGATAAAGGCGAAGAACCGGCAGGAGGAACCTCAAAATGGTCGAAGAAATTATCAAATTGTTCCAATAAC
This sequence comes from uncultured Schleiferiaceae bacterium, assembly GCA_963977415.1. Classification (GTDB taxonomy): domain Bacteria; phylum Bacteroidota; class Bacteroidia; order Flavobacteriales; family Schleiferiaceae; genus Croceimicrobium. The sequence continues at coordinate 37,849 of CAXBOS010000019.1, forward strand.
TCATCTCCCTGAGGGTAATAATCGTGTGCCTTTAAACTCGGGTAATCGCGGTGCAACATATGGGCCCAAGGCCGTTCGTCTACCTCATCCTTACCCCCATAATAAATGGTAAAGGTGTTAAGGTCCAGTTTCGGATATAATTGCCCTATGCTGCTGCAGATGGCCGAGCTATCTAAACCGCCCGACAAACAAGCCCCTACGGGGGTATCCGCGCGCATATGTAAATTAACGCTATCCATAAAGAGGCTTTTGAATTCCTCTTTGGCTTCTGCTGCGCTAATATTATTTTGTTGTAAAGAAAGATCCCAATAGCGTTCGAGCCTAATTTTCCCCTTTTGATAAATTAAATTATGCGCTTCCGGCAAAGCCGAGATGCCACGGTAAAAACTTTCTTCATTATAAGTAAGCCATCCCAATTGCAAATAGCGCAAAAGATGGTTTTCATTGTATTCTTCGCGATGAAGCGGACTTAATTTTAGCGCGCGGTATTCCGAAGCAAAGTAAAATTGCTCGCCTATATTTTGGAAGTAAAAAGGCTTAATGCCAAAGCGGTCGCGACTGCAGAATAACTTTTGCTCTTTCTCATCCCAAATGGCAAAGGCCCACATGCCCATAAAATGCTGCACACAGTCTTCGCCCCAATATTTATAAGCGGCACAAATAACTTCCGTATCCGAGCTGGTGCTGAAGCTGAAGCCCGCTTTTACTAGCGTTTCTTTTAATTCAAGATAATTATAGACTTCGCCATTGAAGCTTATGCTGACATCCTGATAATGAAATGGCTGATGCGAGGCTTCGCTTAGATCGATGATGCTTAGGCGATTATGACCCAAAACTAGAGGGCCATTTTGCCAATCGCCACTGTAATCAGGACCGCGATGCTCCATGCTTTTAAGCATGCTCGTAATTTGCTCCTTTTGCCTGTCTTTATTAGTAATGCGTGGGTCTATAAAACCTGCGATTCCGCACATGAAAATTGAATTTGAGCAAAGATAGTTTATCGAGAGTATTTAGTAGTACCATGTACTCAGTACTAAAAATTAACCTTCCTAATCGCATCTACCTTATTATTCACCTGTAGCTTGCGGTAAATATTCTCAATATGCTTGCGTACCGTTCCATAACTGATAAAAAGGTTTAGAGCAATCTGCTCATAGCTTAAGCCCTGACTTAAATGCTCTAAAATCTCTTGTTCACGATTAGTGAGGGAATAGTCAATTGGGGGCACCTCCTTTCTTTCGGGCCCTTTCTTAATTAAGAGTAAAGACTTGCGAGCGATTAAAGGACTCATCGGCACACCTCCTTCCAAAATTTGGTGAATGGCACGATGTACTTCCTCCGGACGTTCATCCTTTAATAAATAGCCCATCGCTCCCGCTAAAATCGCCTCAAAAATATATTCTTCATCATCATAAACCGATGATATCAAAACTTTAATATGCGGCCAGCGCTGACAAACAATACGGGTCGCTTCTACCCCATCTATTCCGGGCATATTAATGTCCATAAAAACCACGTCTATATTGTGATTCTTATGCAACTCTTGGATTAAGGTCTTTCCCGAACTTGCGATCAAGCAAACCTTAAACTCTGGTATTAATTCAATCTTGCTTTTCAAGACTTCCGCCAAGCGAGAAATATCCTCCGCAATTGCTATTCTAATCATAAACCAAAGGTAATTGCCGCAACCTGCAGCACAAATACGAAGATATGCGTATTTCAAAAACGCCTAACATACAAGTCTTTTGTAGAGCACTCTAATAAGCAACACCATGAAAAAATCAATCCTTAGTTTAATCTTCTGCCTAAGCACCTTTCTCGCTTTTAGCCAAGAATCGGTAAAGTATACCATTGTTAAAGATGATCCCTCGGTAAGTCCCTGGCTTAGCGTTAACCTCGACATCTTTGGTATGGAAGTTACCATGCCCAAAGAAGACTTCGGAACTAATTTTGGCATTGGTATTTGGGGACATGTAGAAAGTCCCAAACTTCCCGTGGGAATACAATACGTCTTTTATCGTAGCTATTTTGATGTAGGACGATTAGAAAAAAGTGAGGACTTCCCCAATACCACCGAATTGCAACTTGGGGCCTTATATTTCTTCTCCGATAAAACCAAGGCGAAAACTTTCGCAGTCGGACTTTCCAACAAAGTAATAGCTACGGAGAGATACAAACAAGGCAATAAATCCTACGAGAAAACAACCAGTGAAACTAAATCGGTTGACATCCCCGGTCATTTACGTACCCAATACGGCTTAAGGGGCGGACTGATGTTTAGAAGTTCTGGTTTCCCTCTCGGAGAAGGGCTTGGCAAAGACCCCGCAACCGGCGATCCATTCGAATTCGCCTCTTACGGAAGCACCTCCATCTACGCGGGAATTCTTGTTCGCTATACCGCAAACCTGATTATTAAAACCGACAACTACGGTTTGGTACCCAGCGCCACCAAAGCCAGTAATTGGTTTCTCGATGCCATCATTGCTCCTGTAAATAGCTTCCGTCACCCGAGCGATGCCGATATTAACCAGTTAGTGAAAGATAACCGCGCTACCTCTCCCATTGGCTTTCGCTTTGGCTACCAAACCTATGCGATAGAGCAACGTGCTGTTTCAGGACAAAAATTCGGACTAGCGGTAAGAGGTGAACTAGGTGTAAGGCCATACCTCGGATTTTACGGCGCAGCAACCCTAGGTATTACCTTGGTGAAAATGACCAAATGAGACGCCTTTCATTACTAATAGTACTCATCTGCTGTAGCATTGGACTAAAATCTCAAAACCTGCAGTCCTTCAAATACCTTGGCGATACTTTTAGCGGTTATTACTATATCGGTTGGGCCTACAGCCATGGTATGACCCAGAATAATGCCGTTCCCGGTGCCGAAAATCATAAGCTCACCGGGAACTTCATGGAATTAAATTTCAAATACCACGATTACCAAAAGGGGCATTGGCAATTTGACCTGCGTGCCAAGATGTACACCGATGTTATTAAGCAGTTAGCCGATCTAATCCTCGGCACTGAGTCCGCCTACACTGCCCTAGAAAACACTGGCCTCACCACTGGACCTCTCGGTTGGCATACCTATACCTACAACCTCATCGTTGGCGATTACATAACCATTAGTACTGGTGCACATCACAACGATTATTTCTATTTCGCCAATGCCCGCGAGTCGGAAACCGATGCCCGATTAAGCACCAAAGAGCCACAAGGCTACTATTTTGCCGCTGGTCCCTCCTTAATGCTTAGCCTCTATGCCAGCAAATTTTTAATGATTAATCTCAAATCACAGTACAGCTTTGCCTATTGGCGCCCCGTAAGCGTCGCTGATGCGGTCGAAGATAATAATTACCCCCTACCTCAGTTTTTTGGCTTTACCACCGAGCTCCTCACCCCCTGGGGAATCTACTTCGAACTAGATCATAATCGCCTCATCAACAAGGGCTCAAACCCCAATGAAGGAATGCGCACCGACTTAAATATCGGTTTTAAATTTGTGGTAAACTAAGGCAAATTACCGAGAAACCGCAGCTGCCGCAGCTTGTTTACTCCATGCCATTTGACACTACCGATAATTCGCAGCTGCCGCAGCTCTCTTCACCTTAAGCGCCATTTACAATATAATTCCAACCCAATGCCCCCTCGAAGAAACACCCATAACTCCTAACGAAAACCTACTAATTACTAACTACTTAATACTAAATACTCCTAAAACAATCCTCTTCTTCCAACCGAATTCCCATCGAATTACAACCGAATTTCCCTCTCCTCAATCTTCTTTTTCCAACCGATTTACAATCGAATTCCCATCGAATTCCCCTCCCCACAAATCCCCCAGCGATAAAGAACATCTCTATCAAATTATAGAATCACAACCAAATGCCCCCTCGAAGAAACACCCATAATCCATAACGAAAACCTTATTAATAATCGTCACCCTGGACTTGTTTCAGGGTCTTTTTCGATT
>CAXBOS010000020.1:0-40178 GCA_963977415.1 uncultured Schleiferiaceae bacterium
AGTCTTGAGCAATACTGTTTTCCCCCTCTATACTCCTGCTCAAACTCTTGCTGAAAAACAGTAGCGAGTATGCAGGACGTCAAGCTAAACCACTTTAACCTCCTTCGATATTCTTACTAAATTGCAGTATTAAGCAATTACAGTAATCCATAAGACAAAGAAGCTAATTAATTAGTATTTTTCAGGATTTCAATTCTACCTTACTAATATTTAAATGCCTTTGCTCGTGAAAAATAAGTCCCTTCCCTTATTAATTGCCGCCATCCTTTACAGTACTCACAGCTTTAGCCAATGGACAAGCTCAAATGGGTTTGCCGAATTGGCAAACCCTACTTTAAACGTTAGCAGTGAGTCTATTAAGAGCATACAAATCTGGAATGACTCGCTTGTAGGATGCTTTGGACAATCCTACTTAAACTTAAGTGGTGCCTACTCATCTGTAGGATATTACTCCACTATGAAAAAGAGCAATGGCGAACTAAATTCGAGCCTTCTGGCTCCGCGTGTCTTACCAATAACTAACCCTTATAACATGGCCGATATTCAGAATATTTACCCTGAATTAGGCCTTGGGTTAAGCGAAGAAAGGAAATTGAGCTTTTTTGGCTCCACACCCTCTTATCATTTTGGATGTTTTAAGCTTGGTTCGTCTCAGTATCTATGGCAGAGCCCAGACACAATTCAAATTGCATCTAAACCGATAATTGAAAACGGAGATACGTTAATATGGTTATTAACTATAAAAAATAAATTCCCTCAGAAATTTATTAAAGTTAACCTTATTACTGGAGACACAGTTATAGTCCATAATTATTCACAAATAGTTCCGAAGAGTCAAAATCCAAATAATGTCTTTTCGCCTCAATTTGTGGGACAGAGCAATGACTCTATTTTTATTGAATATATCTCAATAAAACCTAATTCATTTGACAGCATTGGAAAAATATTAGGAATAAAAAAGATTAGAGTTTACAAGTTTTCTAATTTCACCTTACTAGATAGCTTCGACACTGGACTAATTGATATACTTAAAGAAATGATCCCTGTCAATACAAATGATGCTAAACCATTTTACAGGGATGAAGAAAACACCTTATTCCCTGGTAGTCCAAATACAGCTTTAAGATCTATTCGTTTAACCTCATGGAAAAGAGACAGCATTAAAAAACTGAGCTTTTACAGTGAATATTATATCAACTCAACAACAGGAAGTGTTTTTCTTCCTCACGTTAGAATTTTCAAGCAATTTGATTATACCTTAATCTGGACTGATACATATTATCCAAATCAATTTGACCCTGCTTTCGACAATATTGCTTCTAGGTTATTGATGTTTGACCAAAACTATAATCTCAAATATCAAATTGCATCTACAGACTTCGACATTGATCGGATTATTTACGACCTTGTTGTTGATAGCGATGGCGCTGTTTTTTTTAAAGGACAACAGCGATCTACAAATGAATTTTTCGACGTTGGGAAAATTGACCCAAATGGAAACCATCCTTGGTTTAAGAATTTTGTTGGGCAAGATGAATTGTCGCTTAGACCACTCCTGAACTTATATCCAAACCCAAGCAGAGGCCAATTAACCTTATCAAATTATCCATATGATTTTAATAAAGTTCAATTAGCCCTATTTGATGTGCAGGGAAGAATAATGGACGCTAGTTTACAGGCCGATCTTAATGGCTTGATCAATCTACCCAGTCATTTGAGTAATGGGTTTTATTATCTAAAAATCAAAGACAGCCTTAATACGGATGAGACTTTTAAAGTTTTACTTAGTCATTAATTTTACAATATATCTGCCACGTGTCTGCCAAATCAAAACCCATAAATAGCAAAATCGTAAATTTATAGCATTGATTATCATTTACTTACAAAATACTCGTAGTTTCAAACCCCGCCAGCTCCACAAAAACAGTATTGAGTAAGAGTAATGAGCATAGAGCGATCTAATTTTGTTCAATATTGTTTCTTCTCTAAACCCCTGCTCAAACTCTTGCTGAAGCTCAGTATTGAGCAAGAGTAATAAGCATACAGGACGGAAAATCTAAAATTATCGTCAATCCCCTCACTACTCTTGCTCAAACTCTTGCTGAAATTCACTAAAAAGCAAAAGCAAGCAGCATAATAAAGACAGTACAGTCACTGGTAAAGTATGGAGAAACCTTATCTGTGCTGCTGCCCGTTCACGACTCACAAAAAGAATACAAAGCATCAATCTGCTATTACAAACTCATTATCTTTGATTCTAGTTAGTTTCACTATGAAATTTGTGTGAAAGTTGAACCAAGCGCGCATTTTGTTTTGCTCTATGGATCGAATAATCACAAGAAATATTTTAGTGGCTGATCTGCTAAAAGCGACCCTAGTATCGGGTTTCAATTACTGTTCTTCCCATAATCATAAACTTATTAATGCTATCTTTCTTGGTGGGATGACAAGTGATACCCATTTACCCATTTAAGAACCCAGAACTACCTAATATTAAACAGCTTGAAAAAAATAATTGTTGTCAATTCTACTAAAAATTGGACTTTTGAAATCAATAATGACAGTGTTAAAGTTATTGATGCCAAAAGTTACCTTACGCAATCGAAGTACTTTGAAATGCGCGATGTAAGGGTTTTCAATCTTTGCAAGAACAGCAAGTACCAGAGCACGGGATATTATGTTTCTTTACTTGCCGAAGCAAGAGGTCAGAAGGTTATCCCTTCCATCACGACTATCCAGGATTTCAATTCACAGCGACTGCAAAAGATCTTTACAGATGAATTGGAAAATGATGTTCAACAGAGTTTGAAAAACATAAAGTCTGATCACTTTACCTTAAGCGTCTATTTCGGGAAAAATACGGCTAAGCAGCACAATAAGCTCGCAAAGAATATCTACAATCTTTTTCAAGCTCCCCTCCTACGCGCTGAATTCGAATTCAAAAACAAATGGATTCTAAAGTCGGTCAAAATTATTAGCATGCTCGATATTTCTGAAGATCATAAAGCTTTTGTAAATGATGCAGCTGCTGAATACTTTTCTAAAAAACGCTATGATTCCGCCAGGGTAATTAAAACAACCTACGACCTTGCCATTTTGGTAAATCCTAAAGAAGAGTCTCCCCCCTCCAATCCTGCCGCCATTCAAAAGATGGTAGATGCGGCAGAAAATCTTGGCTTTTATGTAGAAATCATCGATAAAAACGATTTCAACAGAATTCCAGAGTTTGATGCCTTATTTATTAGAGAAACGACCTCAGTAAATCATATCACTTATCGTTTTTCGCGTAGAGCTCATGCGGAAGGTTTAATCGTATTTGATGACCCTACCTCAATTCTTCGATGCACCAACAAGGTTTATCTAGCAGAATTGCTAAGCAAACACAAAATACCCACTCCCAAAACCTTGATTATCCATAAAGACAATGTGAATGAGGTTGAAGCTTATTTGGGACTTCCCTGCGTCTTAAAAAAGCCTGATAGTTCCTTTTCGCAAGGTGTTGTGAAGGCTAAAACTTCTGAAGAGTTAGCCACTCATTTAGCGGATATGCTTCAAAGCTCTGACTTAATTATTGGACAAGAGTATTTGTTTACCGACTACGATTGGCGAGTGGGGATTCTGAACCAAGAGATATTGTATGTCTGTAAATACCATATGGCGAAAGGCCATTGGCAAATCTATGATTGGTCTACCCAAGAAGATGAAAATTATGGCGGTGTTGAAACCATTGCCTTGGAAAATACGCCCACTATAGTTTTAGAGACCTCATTGAAAGCAGCCAATTTAATTGGAGACGGACTGTATGGTGTAGATTTGAAATTTCATGCCGACAAAGTGTATATCATTGAAATAAACGACAATCCGAGTATTGACGCAGACTTCGAGGATAAAATTTTAGGAGATGAGCTTTATCGTAAAATTATGATGGAATTTAAAAGAAGACTTGACGAATCTAAAAAAATGCAAGGATGGAAAAACTAAATTACCTTGCCTTAGGTAAGGGTTTTGGCGTTGAAATGGAATACATGATCGTAGATAAAGACAGCTTAAAGGTCTTGCCCATTTCCGATTTGCTTTTGCAAGATGTATCTGGAGATATAACTGCCGACTTTGAGAATGGCGATATGGCCTGGTCCAATGAATTAGTCCTTCATGTATTAGAAATTAAAACTAACGGTCCATCGCCTACTTTAAAAGGCCTATCTGAAAAGTTTGCAGAAAATGTGAGCATGGCGAATAAGCTGCTGTCCAAGCATAATGCTATCCTATTGCCCAGTGGAGCTCATCCATTTATGAATCCACTAAGTGAAACTAAAATATGGCCTCATGAATACAATGAGGTTTATGCCTTATACGACAGAATCTTTGACTGTAAAGGACATGGCTGGTCTAACCTGCAAAGCACTCATATCAATTTACCTTTCGCAAACGATGAAGAGTTTGCGAAGTTGCATGCTGCCATCCGATTAATTCTGCCAATTATTCCAGCATTGAGCGCAAGTACCCCTATTCTAGATGCATCCTATAGCGGAATCAAAGACCATCGTTTAGAATATTATCGATTAAACCAAAAGAAGATTCCCAGCATTGCTGGAAAGGTTATTCCCGAAAGAGCCTTTAGCCAGCGTGATTATGAAAGTCTCATTTTTGAGCCCATTCGCAAAGAAATGGCAGTGTATGACACAGATAAAATTCTGAGCAAGTACTTTTTAAATTCAAGAGGCGCTATAGCTAGATTTGATAGGATGGCGGTTGAAATTAGAATAATCGACATTCAAGAGTCACCAAAGATGGACATAGCAGTTTTGGAGCTTATTGATGCTGCTATTAACTATCTCATTTCTTTGCAAAGCGATTTTTTCGAGCGTCAAAAAGCTTGGGACGAGAATGATTTATCGTCCATTTTCCGAGATGTGATTAAAGATGCTGAAAATACTAGGATAGCGAATTCTCGCTACTTAGCGGAGTTTGGCTTTAAAGGCGAATCAGCATCTGCCATTAAGCTGTGGAAATTCATTAAGGACCAAACCGACTTTCAAAATGATGCTATAGAGGTCATACTAAAAGAAGGAACTTTAGCTACAAGGATATTGAAGGCTGTAGAAAATGACTTTTCCGAGTCAAATCTTAGAGCCGTCTATAAAAAGCTGGCTCAATGCTTAGCGAATAACGAATCTTTTAGCTTGCCATAAGTTGAAAACAAAACTCATCATCAGCTGCGAACATGCAGTGAATACCGTTCCTGCACAGTATAGCTCATTTTTCAAAGACAATGAGGCGGTTCTCAGTACTCATCGAGCCTATGATATTGGAGCTATAGAATTATACGAGACTTTAGTGCAAAAACTAAATCCAGATTATTGTTTGAAAGGAGAAGTGAGTCGATTATTAATTGAGTTGAACAGATCTTTGCATCATCCTCAATTATTTTCTGACTTTACAAAATCGCTAAGCAAAGAGGAAAAGGAAGAATTAATAGCAAATTATTACCGACCCTATCGAGCTGAAATAGAGAATTTTATCACCTCTAATATCAAAAGTAATTTCAATATCCTTCATATCTCCATCCATAGTTTTACCAATGAATTAAACGGAATAAAGCGCAATGCCGATTTGGGAATTTTATATGACCCAAAACGTGTTACGGAAAAGAAGTTTGCTAAAACTTTTAAAAGCGCACTAAGGAGCCAGCTCCCTTCACTTAAAGTACGCTTTAATTATCCTTATTTAGGAACTGCAGATGGATTTACCAGTTATTTGAGAAAGAAGTTCCCGCAACAATACTTAGGAATTGAGTTAGAACTAAATAATAGTTATGCTACAGCAAAGAATTTTAGAGAAATTCAAATGAAGCTAGGAAAGGCATTGGAATTCTGCCAGGCATAAAGAAGTTTACGAAATGAGCACCTTAATTATAGATGCCTATCACTTTTTTTAGTTTCTCTTTACAAATACACCTTAAAACATGGCAGAATACCAGGAATAATCGACAAAAGAGCTGTTACTATCATAGTTAACAAGGGTGCTCTTCTAGATATCACCTACATAGATGGTACCGCATTTAAATGCTCTGGGCTTCCTAATAGCGCTTGGTTAAAATGTATACACTTTGATTAGCAAGTGTGATGTGCCAAAAGAAATATTTTCAGCCTCTGATACTAAAACAATTACCTAGTTGGTTTCTATACCTGGACTATAAAAACCATAAATTACTAATGAAGAAAGAAATCTTTGTTTTTGCCGTAACCTTAATGATGCTATCAGCCTCATCCTTTGCTCAAACCGAAGGAACATCAAAATTTGCTCTACAAGTTTCATATGGCTATGGAACAAGCACAGTTATTAATGGCTCAGTAAGCTCTAGTTTAGGCAGCTCTTTTACCGAGGTTCTTGGACTTTACCGTTTAAATGAGAATTGGGGATTAGGCACGGGCGTTTCTCTTTTAGGCTTAAACGGAAATAGTTTCGATGAAAACGGAAACTACAATCAAACTAGGGGGATATTCAGAGTGCCAGTACTGTTAACATCTAAGCAAGAAATTACTCAAAAAACTCACTTTATTGTTCACGGTGGGGTTTTTATGAGTAAGATTTTTGAGGATTATTTTGATTATTTAAATAATAGGGTTGAAAATGAATTTAACGATTGGTCACTAGGAGTTCAAACGCGAATGGGCATTTCCTACGATCTTTCAAAATTTGCTTCTGTGGGCTTTGCTTACAATCTACAATATAACTTCGCCTCCTTTAATGAGAATGCAAAATCCTTAAGTTCTAAGATGAGTTCGAATATTTTTGATTTGAGTTTGACATTTAAAATCTAAGTCTTAAAGCCAAAAAAATTCTAAGAAGCTGCCTCAATTTTGAAACAGCTTCTTCACCGCTAACTGACTCATGCTCTATGATCAAGACATAAGTCTAAAATATCATATTACGTCAACCGGCTTTGATCATAATAAATAAATTCGCGACTAAGCAATGAGCCACGCTGTCTCAATATATTTCCTTAGTTATGAGAATGGGCAGAGTTATTTTTTATACGCTCGTTACCCTTGATTAAGAAAATCGAACTGAAAGTTCTACGTTAGAGAACTAGTTGTATATTTGTTTATCAATTTGATAGATGAAACGAATAATCGCGAAAGGTACGCTCCGCGAGTTTTGGAAAAAGCATGCTGACTCTGAACAATATCTTAAAACTTGGTATGACACAGCGAAAAATGCTAGATGGCTCTCGCCCAACGACGTCAAACAAACTTACATTTCAGCGAGTATTTTAAAAAATGGCCGAATTGTTTTTAATATCAAAGGAAACTCCTATCGACTTATTGTGAAGTTTAACTACGAAAAACAATGGGCGTTTATTCGGTTTGTTGGCACTCATGCTGAATATGATAAAATTGATGCCGACACGATTTAAAGACAATATATTATGAATCTAAAACCTATCAAGTCTAAAGTAGACTATCAAGAAGCACTTAAGCGCTTAGAAGTGATTTTCGACGCACCGACCGATTCCAAAGAAGGGGATGAAGCAGAGATTCTGTCATTAATGATCGAAAACTATGAAAACATCCATTACCCGATTGATGCCCCTGATCCAATTGCAGCAATAAAAATTCGAATGGAAGAATTGAACCTGCGTCAAAAAGATTTGGTAGGTGTCATAGGTGGAAAAAGCCGAGTTTCCGAAATCTTAAATCGGAAAAAAAAATTAACTGTTGACATGATACGAGAGCTAGAAAGAATGCTCCAAATATCAGCCTCGGTTTTGGTAAACAACTATCAGCTTGAGAAAAAATAAAAATGGGTGACAAACACCTATACGCAATGCCCTGCGGGTCATTGCGCTTAGCCAAACCAGTATTGATCTTACCCAGTGGATATCATCCAAGGTTCAGTAAGTTTCTTAATATAGAAAAAGAGATTACACCAGAAGTTGAAATTAGTCTATACCCAAACTTTGGTAATAGCATATAATACCTAAAGGATCAAGGATGGGTTCAAACAACCAAGACTTTCAAAGTGCTATTTAGTCGTTGCTGATAAAAATCATTTACTACAAGTATGCCTAAGCAAACCTCGGTCGGGCGACAAAAACAGCATTAAGTATGAACGTCGATAAATTTAAATCTATTGCGAAAACCCATCAACACGCCTAGCAAACCCTATTAATAAAAAGATATTCCCAATAAAAAAGTATACTTTCGCACGCTTTTTTTAAGGTATGAAACTGTACCCAAAAGCGCTAAATGTTAGTTAGATATACCTGAGATGAAGAGATTAAACGAGTACAAGAAATTATTTGCGATAGAAGGCAATTTAGACTTAAAAGATCTGAAAGTTAAGTACCGTAACTTAGTGAAAGAATGGCATCCCGATAAATTTCATGCAAATGATGAGAAAGCACTCGAGGCGGAAGAAATGAGCACCAAAATTATAGATGCTTACCATTTCTTAGTGAGCATCGCTCCCGAAACGCATGCCAACAATAAAGCGGAATATCAAGAAACCATAGATAAGGGCGGAATTACCAATATTCAGTATAAAAATGCTCTTCTAGAAATTACTTTTATAGATGGCACTGCTTTCGAATGCTTTGGGGTTCCTAAAAGCGTTTACCAAAAATTCTTAAACTCAGACAAGCAGGTACGTTTTGCAAAAAGAAATATTTTCGGGCCTTATGTATATCGTAAATCGAAAAAGGCCAATGCTACTGAAGCTGAATAAATGCGCTCCTAGTACATTCGTATTTTTATAGCTGGACGAAGCGGAACTCTGCACCAATAATCGATTCTAGGAATGTGGCAATTGCTTACTTATAAGTTCAATAGGCGCACATCTAATCCTTGCGATTCTATCGAATTCTATCCCTTCGCGTTCACCTCTATCGTTTTCCGCAAGACATCAAGAAAGTCATTTTTCCTACGAGAAATAAACCAATCTTATCTTTTCAAAATCTCATATTTTCTTCCCACAGTTCAACTGCTTAATTTGTGAGTTATGATAGCTTTAACTCACAAACCTAAGTTCAATTATACATTACAGCCGGAAAGAAACATGTTCTTAGCAAGAGTAATATCAGTAGTGAGCAAGAGTAGTGAGCAAAGAGAGCTTAGAAAATATTTCTAGTCTTCACAACTGATCTGATCTCATTTCAGCTTAAGCTACCTATAAAACTTTGGAAAATCATGTAGCTAATTAATCTAAAATAACTAATTTACACCTTTATAATTTCAACCTGTTTTGCTGCGCCAATTTTGATGAAGAACATCAATTATTTTCTTCTGTTTTTACTAATAATCAGCTTTTCTGAATTGAAGGGGCAGGAGTTTTTACTCTATTCGGATACTGAGTTTCAAACTACCCCAAGAGCTTTAGGCCACTACTTTAATGAGGTTACATTAAAGCCAGGTAATACTTCGTTCAATAGCTTCGACAGTATAATGGCGGATGTTCTGCAAATTTATGGAGTTAATAGTGCATGTATTGAAATTAAATGTGAAGCCTTAAACGTAGACACGCTTTTTAATATTGATAAAGACTCTATTGTAAGTATCCAGCTTCCCTTTTTATTTTCGAGCAATTTCACTTTTAACAACAAATCCAAGCACACTATTAATATTAATGCAAGCCGCCCCATTAATGTATTTCACTACGTTGGCTTGGGTCTGGCTCAACCCCCGACCCCGCGGATTCCTGGAGGAGTATACCTTCAGGCAATGGAGGGGGGCTTTTTAATTGGCAACAGCTATTATCATGATAATTTCAATAGCCCTTTATCGCATAATGAATCGCCAGCCTTCATTTACTCTGGCCTAACCCATGACTATTTTTTAACGATAAGCTCTTTAGAAAATAATAACGAAATTGAGTTGATTAGTGCCCAGCCCATTTTAAGCCCCGTTCCAAATCCGGTTTATCCCACATTCCTAAATAAAGGAGACAGCATAAAATTCACCCTAAACGCAAATGAACAAGTAACTTACTATATTCAACAATCTAGAGGTGACACCAATTTCCTTTCCTTAGGCAGTTTGAAAAGCACTAATAATAAAGCCTTCAAATCACTAATCACTCATAATGCTTATGCTCTAAAGTATTCAGAGTTTTACCCAAATAGAGTAACGTCTGTTGTTTTTAGCGGTTTCGCTTGGGAAGATCAGCTGCAGCTCAAAGACTTCGGCACTAGCATGCATGTTCCAAAATTTTACGGAGGACCTTCTGGGTTTTTACTTGCGATAGAAGCTTACGAAGATTCAACCTATGTGCAAATAAATCAAGGTACCTCAATCAGGCTTGCTAAAAACCAAAGACTTGACACTTGTATCCAAGAAGCTTTTCAAATAACTAGTACTAAACCCGTTTATTCCTCCTTGGTGCCTTGCCTAAACAGGCTTGCAAGTGGTAACTGGAATTCTCCCTTTTTAATTCGACCATACGATGATACACGTTTGCAATATGCTAGTCGCATAAAACCCATCGGTGAATATTCAGGCTATTCATTTTTTCCAGACGAGTATGTCTTAGCTCTTTGTATGCCAAGTAGCGGTATTTCTAGCTTTCGTTTAGATGGTGATACTATAGCTAGTTCTGCATTCAATTTTTTTGCCAATGATTCCAACTGGGTCTGGGCCAATGTTGTTATCGACACAAACCAACATTTCTTAGAGAGTGAAATTGGCTACCACGCCTACCAATATTCGTATTTTAATGATGGTGCCGTTCATTCTCCATTTCCCGCCTATGGGGTAAATGTACCACAAGACATTTTTTGGAACGACGAAAGTGCTGAAATTCAATCGGGTTTTAATCCTTCAGACCTTGACTACAATGAATCCATTACCATTTGTACGCAAGAAAAAGTCTACTTACAAGCAGGCGAAAATCTGCGTAGAAATTGGCTATGGGCTGTAGGAGATAGCTTAGTTTATGTAGACAATAGCTTATGGATTAGACCACGTTTACCACTTCAGTTTAAAGAAGCGGGAGAGTATACTATCTATTTATTTGATAGCCTAGCTTGCCAGGAGCCAGACAGCATGACAATTATTGTTCGACCTGGACCTATTGTAAAACTTTCAGGAAGCAGCACTCGCTCTTGCCGTGGCCTAGACCTCAGCTTTAAAGTTATTAACCAAGAATCCACTTACGACCAATTAACTTGGCTGGAACCTATCCAAGGTGACAATCAGGACAGTATAAACTTCTTTTACAATGGTGAGTTAACTGATTCCATTGGGATTAAGGTAGTGGCTCGCTATTTAGAATGCACAGACACTATTAGTTTTGCCATTCCTATTACGATAGATTTCAAAGAAAAACCGATCATCCCCAATTTCATAAGTCCTAATGGCGATGGCCTTAATGATGAACTATGTTTTAAAGATCATATTTATTTCCGAGACTGCTTTTCTTTACAAATATTCAATCGCCACGGTTTACGGCTCTTCTCCTCTCAAAACATAGAAGAATGCTGGCAGCCCAAAAGCACAGGTTCGGAAGTATATTTCTATTTATTAGAATTAGGAGGCGAAAGCTACGAGGGTTTTATTCATAGTTCTGATTAGAATGAAAACAGTAGGGAGCAAGAGAATAGAGCATACAAGAAGGTGAATCTAAAATTATCGTTAATCCTCCTCCCTACTCTTGCTCTAACTCTTGCTGAAAAACCCTTTGGCATAGACGAAATTGATACATCGAATTTTATTTTAAATTCACCCATGTTTAAGCTCTTCCCTCTTCTTCTTTTAGCACTAATCAGCCACAGCCTAAATGCGCAAACTTCGCCTTGCCTGGCCTACGACAGTTTACGGGTAGTGATAATTGGTTCATCAACCGCCGCTGGCACCGGGGCTTCTGTACCCGATAGCGCATGGGTAAATCGTTATCGCCACTATTTACAAAGCATCAACCCCGCTAATGAAGTGATTAACCTAGCTCGTGGTGGCTATAATACTTGGCGCTTAATGCCCGATTATTTCGTAGCGCCTTCTAATCGGCCAAGTCCTGATACCTTGCGAAATATTTCCCATGCTCTGCGGCAAAACCCTGATGTAATAATCATTAACCTACCTTCTAACGATGCCGCCATTGGCACCTGGCTTAACCAACAAATGCAAAATTTCATTCACATGGATTCCTTAGCGAACTCGCAGGGAGTCGACTTTTGGGTTTGTACCACGCAGCCGCGCAATGGCAGTGCAAGCCTAAAAAGTATTCAGATAGCGGTGCGCGATAGTATTCTCAGTCGCTTTGGCACACGCGCCATTAATTTTTGGCAAGGTATCGCCGACAGCAGCCTTAGTATTGATCCGAATTTCGATTCGGGTGACGGCGTTCATCTAAATGATCACGGCCACAGAATTCTAATGCAAAGGGTTATTAATAGTGGCATGGCCGACTCTAACCTAATCGCCTATAATGGCATCGATTTAAAAGCCTTGGCCCCAACTTGCACTAATTGCTCCCCTTGCGGCTCAAGCACCACAAATATTAGCTGTGCCGTTCAAAATCAAGGCAATTTAAATTCGTCCAGTAACCTAGTAGGGCTGCTGATCCGAGAAAATCTTCAGTCCGGCCAAATCGACACTTTTAGGCAAGCTTTACCGCAAATCACTGCTTGCAGCAGTTTCAGTTTCAATCAAACCATTCCCACTAATTCGGGCGGCACCTGGCAATTGCGGCTTGCTGTGCACGACCCTAACGACAGCATTCTATTTAACAACATCAGCAATATTTATCCCTTCACGCAAAAGCCCGAACTCAATCTCAATTTGAACGACACATTAATATGCCCTCAGGATAGTCTTTACCTAAAAGCTAATTCCACTGCGCAAATACGTTGGTTCGAAAGCTTTCAATCCGACTCGGTACTGCAGCAAGGAGACAGTATTTATTGGCCCGCTATGCAAAGTGACAGCCTATACTTGCAAGCTTTTGAAGGCCCATTCTATTATCTTAATCAATTACAAGCTAGCCCAAGTTCTAATATTCAGTGGAATGGCTGCATGTTTAATTTAATCGCTTTCGCAGATACGGTAACAATCGATAGTATTCTTTTTACTGCGGGATCTAATGGTAATATGGCAATGGAGTGCCGCACAATTAATGGCGATTATCAAGGCCATGAAAACGACAGTACACTTTGGTCGGCGCCTCTGCGTGACAGTATTTTCGGAGCCATTATCGACAGTAGCTACATGCTAAATTTCGGCACCATTACCATTAACCCTTACGATACCTTAGGCGTATATCTATACCTTAAAAACCCCGTCCAGCGCCTCAGTTATCAATCTACCGGGCAACGCGCCAGCTATGGCGACTCCAACTTACAAGTAGAATTAGGAAGCGGAATCGCCGCTCATTTTGGCAGCATTTACCAGCCTCGTCATTTCCGTGGGAGCTTTTACTATCACCACGGTTTCAACCCCTTGGGCCAATGCCAAAGCCAACGTAAATTGATGCGCCTAAAAGTGCAAGAAGCCTATCTCAACTTAGGCCAAGATAGCCTTCATAATACCAATTTAGACTTAAAAATAAGTTTAGGCAGCGGCTTTGGCAATCCCCTATGGAATTACAGCGCCATGGGCGACACCCTGATTATCCCAGCCAATAGTTATCAAGCCGGCGATAGTATTCACATTATAGTTTCGGCCGAAGACAGTATGGGTTGCATTAACCGCGACACTTTAGTGGTGCGGTTTTATGAGAATATTGGTCTAAACAGCCCCGAGGCATCTAGCCTAAACATTTTCCCTAACCCAAGTACAGGCACTCTAAATATCAAGGCTTATCCTTACGCTTTCGCAGATGCGTCATTATCCATTTACGACTTTCAAGGTAAACGAGTAGCAGATCAACTTAGCCTTTCGGCAGATGGCCAATTTAACTTTCCCACGCATCTTACCAATGGCGTGTATTATCTTAAAATCACCTATCTGCATAAGCGGGAATTTAATGCTAGGGTTTTGTTGCAGCGTTAGAGTTTGGACAAGCTTCGACAAATCCTCTTTTTTTAGGACTTAAAAAGCCCTTCTGCTCTGATTCCTAGATTTTATGCTTTTTTAAAAAATCGCACTCAGGTTTATAATATATTCGTAGCATGATAAAAACTGTAATTATCGACGACGACCCGTTTTCACAAGAAACGCTAGTAGATATATTACAAGACTTAGAAAATGAGCTTGAAGTTGTTGGCATCTACTCAGGGGTAGAAGAAACGCTAAGCAAACTTCCATATCAAGAAGTTGACCTCCTATTTTTAGACATGGAGCTGCAGGATGGGCTGGGCTTCGACGTTTTGAAACGCCTAGAAAACATTAATTTCGAAGTCATTATCACTACCATGCATGATAGTTATATGCTTGAAGCCATTAAGCATTCGGCTATCGATTACCTCTTAAAACCAATTCACAAAAAAGATCTCCTATCTGCCCTTGAGCGCTTTAAAACAAAGATGGAGAAGCTCGATAAATTAAAGGGTTCAACTAGACACGAAGATTTTGGCCGTCTTGTAATTCCTAATCAGGATGGTTTAGATTTAGTAGATATTAAAGAGCTCATCCGCTTAAAGTCGGATGGGGCTTACACTAAATTATATCTACAGAATGGCCGTGAGCACTTAACTAGTAAAAACTTAGGTTTTTATGAGTCTAAACTCAAGACTCATGGTTTCTTTCGGGTTCATCACCAACACTTAATAAGTCTTAACCACGTTAAGAATTACCTAAAAGGTGATGGCGGTAGCGTTACTATGTCCGACGACTCAACCGTAGACGTATCTCGTCGTAAAAAAGATCAATTCTTAAAGCAGCTCACTGCTTAGGGTAGATTAAAAGCAGTTTATCCAAACTATCCCATTTTTCTCGTTCAAAAAAAGCTCTCTATTTTCCTCCCATTACTCTTAACGGATTTTCCTTAGTGCCTACTCTCAGTACTTATGCGCTTTCCGCCACTTATCAATTGAGTTCCGCCACTTATAAACTATTTCTATTGAGGCATTAGAAGTCATTTATATTTACCTAGATTTAGAATTTCAACCAACCCCAACAAACAAATTTAATGCATGAGAACAGCTCTAAAAGCCTCAGCAACTTAAACCCTTTCCCGGGCTTACGTGCTTTTGACAAGTCGGAAAGCCACCTCTTTTTTGGTAGAGAAAAACATATTGATGACGTTCTTTCCAAATTAAAAAGCCATCATTTTGTGGCCGTGGTAGGAACGTCAGGTACGGGGAAATCTTCGCTGATAAAAGCAGGTGTTTTACCAAGCATAGCAGAAGGCAAGGCCTCTAAAGACAATGAAAAATGGGAGATAGTTTCCATGAACCCTGGCAGTTCTCCTATTAAAAACTTAGCTGAAGCCATCTGCTTAAATCCTAATCTGAGCCCTGACACTTATAAAGAAGTTTTTAAGGAACGATTAAAAGAACTAATGAGCGGTAGCACCCTAGGTTTGGTGCAAGCCATGCGGCCCGTTTTAAACCAAAACTCCAATTTATTAATCCTCATTGATCAGTTTGAAGAAGTTTTCCGCTTTGTCAACGAGGAAGAACAGGAGGCAAAGGCGATATACGATCAGTTTGTAAAACTTATCATTGAAACGGTCAGACAACGCGATGTTCCCATATATGCCATTCTCACTTTACGCTCCGACTTCTTGGGCGACTGCGTAAGTTTTGAGGGGTTGCCCGAAGCGATTAACGATGGTCACTACCTTGTTCCTCGGATGAACAAGGCGCAAATGAAAAGGGCCATTACTGGGCCAGTAGATTTCGCCGAGGGTAAGATTTCGCCCCGCTTGGTGCAACACATTACCCTAGATCTGGGCGACAATCCCGACCAACTGCCGGTTTTACAACACGCCATGATGCGGTCTTGGGATTATTGGAAAAAAGAAGCCCTTACAGGTCAGCCTTTAGATTTGGATCATTTTGCAGCCATTGGCGATTTAGATAATGCCTTATCGCATCACGCCGATGAAGCTTTTGCAGAGCTTAAGCCCGAGCAGCAAGCACTGGCCGAAAAAGTATTCAAATGTTTAACCACCAAAAAAACCTATAACCGTGGGGTGAGAAGACCTATGTCTTTAGCCAACTTAATGAAAACCACGCAGGCCAGTAAAGCCGATATTTTAGCCTGCCTTTTACCCTTTCGTAAAGCGGGCTGCAGTTTCATTTTACCTGGTTTGGAGGTGCAAGCCGACGAGCAAAGCATTTTCGACATCTCGCACGAAAGCTTAATGCGAGGTTGGAATAGACTAAAAACTTGGGTAGATGAAGAAATGGAGTCTTCTGAATTTTATCTGCGTATTTGTACGGCAGCAGAATTACACCAATCTGGTTCTGCCGCTTTATGGCGAGATCCAGAATTGCAATTGGCAATAGATTGGAAAGAGGAACAAAAACCTATTTTAGCTTGGGCGGAGATGTATCACCCCAATTTCCCGCAGGCCATTTCTTTTATTGAAGAAAGCACTAAAGCCGCAATTGCCGACAAAGCCAAGAAAAACAGTCGCAAGCGCTTGATTCGTGGTGCGGTTACGGCCTTTATTATAGTAATAAGCTTACTGGCCACTTGGGCTTTAATGCAAACCAATGTGGCCGAACAGAAATCGGCCGAAGCCCAACAAAAAAGTGCTGAAGCCATAGCACAGAAAAAATTAGCGGAAAGCTCAAAAGACCAAGCCTTACAAGCTTCAAAAGAAGCGCAGAGCTCGAGCGAAAGAGCCAAGGAACAAGCGGCTATTGCCGAGAACCAAGCAAGAATCGCCGAGGAGCAAAAGAAGATTGCCGAAACTGAAAAAGGCCGAGCCGAAGAGGCGGCCAATCTTGCCTTGAGCAAACAGCAATTAGCTGATTTAAAAAGCAAAGAAGCCCTTGAGCAAAAACAAATGGCCGATGCTGCTAGTGCAGAAGCAAATCGTTTGCGCATGCTCGCCACCAGTCAAAACTTAGCCTATTCTTCGGCGCAGCTTAGTCAAAACCCCGAGCTATCGGCTTTACTGGCCATTGAGTCTTATAAAATTGCAAAAACCAACGGGGGCAACACCAATAGCGCCAGCTTATATAAAGCTGCCTTAAAATCGCTACAAGAATCTAAGTCCACTTACTCCCCTAAAGTTTTAAGCTTAGAGAATGAAGCCTTAGCCTTAAATGCGAGCGACAATGGTTTAAGTCTTATGGATAAGAAGGGAAATTTAAATCGTTACGATGCTGCAAATTTCACTCTAGTTAACACAGAAAACAGTGGACTAGCGACAGAGGCCATCAACACGGCTTATATAAACCCCATTAATGAGCAAGCCTTTATTGGCAGCAACTCCAATGAGCTAAATTTAATTGACAGGACAAAACCTATTAGTTTCACGGGACATGGCGGTTTAGTGAGAGCAGTAGCTTATAGAAGCACTAAGCCTTACCTAATCTCTGGTGGTCGCGATGCCCAGCTTATTTTATGGGAACAAAACGGCACTTCAGAAAAAGTACAATTTGATGCGCGGGTGAAGGCTATTTCTGCCTTGCCCACCGCTCCTACTCTACTAGTAGGCTGTGAAAATGGTGTGGTTTATCGCTTTAAGCTAGATGACAAAAGCAAAAGTGTTTTCGCTGCAAAAGAATCTGCTCGGGTAGAATCTATTGCTCAAACAGAAGATGGTCGCACTGTGGCCATTGGTTACAGCGACGGAATTACGCGAGTGTACACATCTGGCGGAAGCCTTTTAAAAGAGTTTACGGGTATGGGCAGCGTGGTTAGCTTAGAGATAAAGCAGGATAATGATGTGCTAGCCATAATCTACTCGGGCCGCCTCATACGGCTTTATGCCCTTTCGGACTTAGGTAAATTACCTATTGAAATTAAAACTGAGCGCCCAATCACCAGATTAGCTTTGAAAGGAAATAGCAGTGAGCTTTTCATCTACAGCAGTGATAGAAGTATACAACGCTATCCGCTGAAGGCCGACTGGTTTATAAATGAATTACAGGCTGAAGTAAGCCGCGAGTTAAGCCCGGAAGAATGGAAAACCTTTGTAGGTGAAGATATTCCTTACAGCAGCAGAAAAGCAAAAGCATCCGCATTATGAGAGTTGAAAATCTAAAATATCTAGTTTTTGGCTTCTTGCTTTTAAATGGGCATCTAGCGAAAGGGCAAACAGACCCCTGTTTAAGTAAACTAAAAGATGCCGCTACTAAATCGGAACAAGGCTGGTTTGACGATGCTATTTCCCTAGTAAGTAGCGCCTTGGAAGAATGCAAGCTGAGTGATAATGACAAAATAGAAGCTCACAAGTTACTAATAACCAACTATTTAATTATCGACAAATTAGAAGAAGCCGAAGCATCTGCAGCAGCGATAATGAAGATTGAACCCAATTACGAAGCCGACAAATTACGCGACCCGGCCGAAATGGTAGCTCTTTTCGAAAAGTACAAAAGAGCCATTTCCTTAAAAATAGTGCTTTCTGGCGGTATCAATAATGCCCTAGTGGAGGCTTCGCAAACCTACTCCATTGTAGGTGATGATGATGCCCCGGGCTTGGACAACTACCAAACCACTAACGCTTTTCAATTTGGGCTAGGATTAGAGTATCGCTTAAGCGAATTGCTTTGGCTAGAAATTACACCACAATTTAGAAGAAGCAGCTATAGTATTGATATCCCTAATATTCAAGGCAGAACGGTAAACTATACCGAAGACCTAAATTTATTCGATATTCCCGTGGGAGCTAAGTTTTATTTCATGCGCGGTAGCTTTCAGCCTTATGTAGCAGCGGGAGTAAATTTTTCTCTACTCTCCAGTGCTTTGGGAGAACTCTTCCGCGATGAAATCTCCGATTTAGTAAACCGAAATATCCAACGCAACTCCTTTTACCTTGGCTATTATGGTGGACTAGGGCTAGCCTACAACTACAAAAACTACGGGCTTCAAATTGGGGCCAATTACATCTTTAGCCCCCAACAAGTAAATAAAGAGGGTACGCGCTACGAGAACCTCGACATTGTTTTTAGATACTACTATATCGATAATGATTTCAGTATGGATAACCTGCAATTTAATATTGGTTTCAAATATGCCATTGCCTATAAGAAGGCGCTAAATCGTTCGGGAAAATGAAGGCTTTATTGAAATATATCGCGGCAAGTCTTAGCCTAATTTTTATGGGAAGCTCTTGTCGTAAAGAAACAACTAGAACTAATGAGTGGCCCACTGAAAATGTGGTGGTTCTGCCAGTACCCGTTTCGGGGGAAATTATTAGCGCCACGGCGGGGGAAACATGCGTTTTGCTTCTTTATGGCACATCTAGGAACTACGAACTTACAATGACCAATAACCAAGGAGGAGTTTTATGGTCCAAAGCCTTGGACTTGACCGACTTTGAAGACTTTGCCATTTCTTTAGGTCCAATAATTTTTGCACAACCTAATAATGAATTTCACCTTT
Organism: uncultured Schleiferiaceae bacterium; assembly: GCA_963977415.1. Taxonomy (GTDB): domain Bacteria; phylum Bacteroidota; class Bacteroidia; order Flavobacteriales; family Schleiferiaceae; genus Croceimicrobium. Next base: position 19,443 of record CAXBOS010000020.1, read on the forward strand.
TTTATGGCTCTTCTCGTTTGCGGATGAACGCTAAGGGCGAGACTTTGGCCCTAGACACGCTTTTTCTAGATGACGTAAGACCCGCTCCCGTGGGAGGACTTACATATCGTATTGGCGTAAACAAAATGATTGCCACTGCCAATGATACTTATCTGGTAATGGGCGACTATAATCTATCGGGGAACAGGGCCTTTATTGCAGAAATTGACCAAAGCGGTGAAATGCTATTCCAAAAGTTTTACACGGCAAATGTAAACGGAAGCAACCAATACACGGGGGGTATTGCCTTAGAAGATGGAGGCTATCTAGTAGCAGGAACTACCACAGCAGGGAAGAGTAGTTTTTTCATACAAAAGCTAAATGCCAGCGGCAAAATATTACGCACCACTTTAAATGAAGTCGACAATTATAATTTTACTGGTCATGAATTCTTTAAAAAAGCCAATGGCGATTATGTCTATCTAGTTTGCCCATTTACCTCCAATAATATAGATAGACGAGCGCGATTTTACACGGTTAACGATACGGGGGCCATTTTGGACACTAGTTATCTAGATCTCGCCGGTCTCAATATTAGCCAAGGCATGGTTGAAGAGTCCGATGGGTCTTTCATAGGATTGGTTAAAGACAAAGACGAGTCCAATAATAATGCTGGCAGCTTTACACAACCAGAGTACGCCTATTTATATAAGCTGGACACTGAAGGCAAGGTCCTTAATCAACGTTATTTATATCGTAGCTACTCTTCTAGCTATAAAGCTATAACCAAGTTATCCGATGGTAAAACTCTAATAGCGGGGAGCACCCTAAGTTTTGGCGAAGAATATAAGCTAAGCCTATTATTCCAATAGTATGAAAAGCTTTTACACAATTATATTCTTAGCCTTATTGCTGTTTTTTTCGGCTTGCACCAAAGACAATTCCGAAAGCGGCAATGCGGCTAATAATTCCCTCGTTAAACTCTTGCCAATAGAGGGCACTTACTTTGCTCGAAGCATAGGAGAACTAGAGGATGGCTCTATCATAATATCCTCTGTTTCCGAAACATCAGGACCAGCCTATATTAGTCGCTTCGCTTTAAACGGCGATTTTCTATGGCAAATAAAGCTCACCGGAATTATTCAAAAACTTTGGCATACCCAAATACTTACTAATGGTACAATTGCCGCAGTAGGTTACGGCGCAGGTAATGATGCAGATGAATGTGGCATTGTGATTCTAAATGAAGATGGTGAAATACTAAAACAACACAGTTTTTACGACCTCTCTGCGCAAGTAGACTGCATTCAACTGGCTAATGGAAACTTAGCGATACTCACCAATGAAGGAAGACTTTTAATTTTTGATTTAGAATTAAACCAGCTCTTAGATAAGAGCTATGGTGGAGGTAACCAAGAGAGCTTAGCAGAAGGTTCCTCTGGTGCGCTCTACCTACAAAGTAGTCTTAATAGCAAATTTGATTTCTGCTCCATAATTAAACTTAGCCCTATTAACTATGAAGTTGAGTATGAGCAAACTTTATTTTATCCTGTAGTTTTATCTCCCTCCAATATTGCACTTTCTAGCGATGATAAAACTGTTATCGCTTCCGCAAGATTCTCTACCGGTCGCGATGGCAATAGAGGTTTAACCAATACTGCTTTTAAACCTAGTAATCAAGAAGAGTATTTAACAGGCCCCACGCTAGTGGTTTGGCAAAATGATGGTGAAATTGCAAATACTAAGCAACTGGAAATAAGTGGCTTTCCTAAAAATGCGTATATCAAAAAAGTTCGGTCTTGCCTCGATGGTGGTTACATTTTAATTGGCACCTGCAATATCAATAACGACCAAAGTTTGCATTCCGAATATCGAATTCTTCTAATAAAGCTTAACTCTGCTTTAGAATTAGAGTGGTTGAAAATTCCAAACACGAATAGCCCTGCTTTGGGAGATGATGTGAAGGAAATTAGCACCGGCTATTTAATCTGTGCCACTCATTTATCCTTAAATGAATTTACACGACCTGTGCTGTTTAAAACTGATTTTAATGGCAAAATTGAATAAGCTATGGCACTAAAAACAAACCCGCTTACATTCCTTGTCTGGCTTATGGTTCTAGGCTTATGTTTTTGGAAACCCATTAAAGCACAAAATGCTAACTGGAATTTACTAAGCCACAGCAGCAGTGATTATAACGAAACAGGAGGCAAAATAACGGGTGACTCTAAGGGGAATATCTACCATGCAGGAAGTTTCACAAAGGCTTTCTCGCTTAATGGGAACCCTTTTCAGGGATGGGGAGGAGTAAGCTCTAATGGGAGTTATTTAAGCCGTCTTAGCGCTAATGGGACATCGCAAGGAAATTGGACCATAATATTAGATGGTGCTATTAACAATCTAAGTACCGATAACTTCGACAACCTTCTATTCACCATACGAACAGATGGATATGCTGGTCATAGCACCCTAAACATAGGAGCAAACTTTTCCATTCAACTCTCCCCCTCTTTGGCGAGTAATGAAATTGTGGAGATTTTAGTAAAAATGGATACTCTTGGAAATGTGCTTTGGGCTAAAAGAATTGCTGGCAGAAGTAATAATTCTCGAGATATAATGATTAGTAGTCTGATCACCAATAGCAATGGCGAAATATACCTCGCAGGTCATGTTTGGGATGATTTTTTTAATGGAATAGACGTCGATTTAGTTTTAGATAGTCTCACCGTTAATATCGCAGGACAGGAGGCTAATTTCTTAGCTAAAGCCAATGTAAATGGCAATTTCATTTGGGCTAAAGCCTTTGGTTCTAAAGCCTCTGGCTCTAATAGTTGGGAGGTTTCTGCAGCAGCAAATCAGTACAATGAAGTTTTTGTACAAAGCGGTTGCTATTCTGATACCTTTTTTATGGACAGTCTTTCCTTTGTTTCTGAAGGGGGATTGCGTTATATGGCCCAATTTAATTCGGCCGGGGAATTACAATGGCTTAATGCTGATGAAGGGGGTTCATATGCTGCTGCTTCCTTAATTACTAATTCGACAGGCGCTCCTATTAATCTTCTAAATCTTGGGGCAAGCCCGCTAGACACCATTAAATTTAGTAGTGATAGTATGGCAATTGCGAGCTCGGGATTAGTACTCCTTCAATACGATAGGCTGGGAAATTTGAAATTTTATAAGAAATATCCATTAAATGACACTGCTAACAACATTGGCACCAGCTTGATTACGCAACATGGGGCTGATACTTATCTAGTCTTCACAACAAATAAAACCCAGACTACCCTTGCCAACACCATTTTAAATAATGCTGGAGAAACAGATATCATTATTAGTAAAATCGACAGCTTGGGATATATTTCGTGGGCTGGCATAATAGGCGGAAATGAAAATGAATCCATAGGTGGTATTTATTATTCAAATTCATCTGGTTTAAACATCAATGCCAGCACCTTTAGTAGTCAACTAAATATTGGCAACCAAACTCTTAATAATTCCATCTTTTATAGTTCAGAGTCTTTTGTCGCAAAACTCAATTCCAATGGCTTACACTTAGAGAAAGACTTAGAGCAAGAAGTTTATAGTTTTTACCCTAACCCGACCCGAGGATTGGTGTATTTCTCAAGCATGGATATGCAATCAAAAATTATAAAGGTTAGCGTTCAAAATAGCTCAGGGCAAAAGCTTATCGAAAAAGACATCTTCAGTGAAAATGGCTCAGGAACTATTGACTTTAGCCTTCTAAGGCCAGGAGTATACTTAATTCACTTAAGAGATGGCAAAAATGAGATCTTAAGGAAAATAATTAAAAATTAAAAAAACCACACAAACAAATCAAAATGCAAACAAGAACTACACAAATAATCGTGCTTATTGCGGCACTCTTGCTTGGAATCAATAATCCAAGCAAGGCGCAAACAACCAATTGGAACTGGCTAACCCAAACGAAAAGTACAGCCGAAGAAACTTCTCAAGGGGCAGTGCAAGATGCCCAGGGAAATGTTTACCATGCTGGTATTTTTGCGGAAAGCTTTGTACTAGAAGGAGATACTGTAACAAGTTGGGGAGGACTCAATGCTCCAAATGGCTATGTTAGTCGTTATACACCCGGTGGACCGGTAAGTAATAATTGGACATTCGTTATTGGCTCTAGAGCTGATAATAGTATCTTAACAAACATAAGGGGCCTTAAAGCAGACTCTGCTGGAAATACAACTTTTTGGTATAAGGAGTTTAATTTCAACTTCGGTTTAGATACTATCCAAATAGGACCAAACACCTACACTATTAAAGGAAATGGCTTTGTTGAAATAAGCATATTAGTTAAGTTAGATCCACAAGGAAATTTGCTTTGGCATAAAGTATTCGAATCTGGAACATCTGGGCGTGCCAATGCCATTTACACCGCACCTAATAAGCAAGGTGAACTTTATATTGTAGGGCAATTTGGACAGCAATCACCTCCCACCCTTACTTTAGATACGATTACTCTAACAGCTATAGGAATCAATACCAATGGCCACTTCCTGGCAAAAGCAGATGCCAATGGAAACTTCATTTGGGCCAAGAGCTTCGGATGCAAAGGCCTTAATGGTAGAAACTTTCAGATTGAAGTTAATGAGCAAGACGAAGTTTTTATTTCAGGCGCTTGGGATGGGGATACTCTTTTTATGGAAGGCTTTACCGCTATAAACCCTACTCCTGGTGGTGGCTATGATCGATATATTGCTAAATTCAATGGTAGCGGGCAAGCTCAGTGGTTAGTTAATGAAAGTGGACAAGGTGAAGAGTACGCAGCCTCATTAGCACCAAAAGCCTCGGGTGGTATTATGTGTCTTTCTATTCTAGACACGGCGGCTAGCCTTTCATTAGACAATGGTAGCATTATTCTCAACCCTCCGGGAGTCGTGCTTACTCAGTATGATGGACAAGGGAATTTCGAAAGCCATAAGCAATACCCTATAAACTCAAGCATTAATGAATTTACTGCATACCTAGGTTGTGCCTTATCTGGTGACGGGCATGACTTCTTTATGAGCTCCAAATACAATACAGCTAGCTTAAATTTAGATGGAATAGCACTTACCAATGCTGGAGGAAACTTAGGTACCTATGATGGCTTTATTGCCAAGATAGACACCGCGGGTACGGTTCTATGGGCCGAAAACATCGGTTCTGATGATGATGAAGAAATATTCAGCTTAGCCTACTCTGTCAATAATGGCCTAAGCATTGCCGGCTATACAAAAAGTAGTGATCTAGTGATTGGGAACGACACTGTGGTAAACGCTGGTTTCTTAAGTGGTGAAGCATTTGTAGCCAATCTTAGCTTTAGCGGAATCGGTCTAAGCGAACTAAATAATGTAAAAACAATAAGCCTCTACCCTAACCCGACCAGTGGGCAGCTATTTTTCAATTTGGAGGAAACAGAATCAGAACACATCACCTTAAAGGTGGAAAATTTAATAGGGCAAGTGGTACTGGAGAAGACTATAGATAACAAAAGCGCAAGGCATTTTATTGATGTGCAAAATCTTAGTCCTGGGCTTTACCTCCTAAACTTAAAGGATGGAAATAAAACGTATAGCGGAAAATTTATCAAAAAGTAATACCCGCTTACTAGGCAGAAAGTATAAAAACAAGATTATGAAAAATAGCACTCCAAAATCACCATTCCTTCTTCTCTTTTTAGCATTAGCTAATATAGCCATGGCCCAAACCACCAACTGGAATTGGCTTAGAAACAGCGAAAATGCTGATACCGAATGGGGGCAAGGTGCGGTAGCTGATGCCCAAGGGAATGTTTATCATGCTGGCATCTTTACTGGAAGCACCGTGCTTAATGGTGATACTATTCATAACTGGGGCAGTCCTTTAGCACAGAGTGGTTATGTTAGTCGCATAAGCACCGAAGGTACACCTGCTGATAATTGGACTTTGGTGATAAGTACAATTGGAAGCGGAGTAAGTACAATACAAAATAATATCCGCGGACTAAGCGTCGATAATGCGGGCAATACTTATTTCCAATACCAAGAGATTTCCTTGGGTTTTTTTAGCCTTGATACTATCCAAATAGGCCCAAACCATCAGTGGCTTAAAACCGGCCCAGGCTTTATTAGTCTTTTAGTTAAACTAGATCCGCTAGGAAATGTGGTCTGGTTTAAATCCTTTAGACCGGGAGGTAATGCTGGAGGTGTAGACCCCTTATACACCGCCAGCAATGGACAAGGAGAAGTTTATATTATGGGGCGTTTGGGCACGGGTGGGCCAAACTTAGTCCTGGATACAATAAGCCTAAGCCCGATTGGGAGTTTTGGACATTTTCTCGCCAAAATAGACCTGAATGGAGATTTCCTTTGGGCCAAAGGTTTTGGCAGTAAAAGCACTGTCGCAGCCGATTTGCAACTTACTGTAAATGAACAGGATGAAGCATTTGTATCTGGCGCTTGGAAAGGGGACACTTTTTTTATGGAGAGCCTGCAAGTTGTAAATCCCACTCCGGGAGAATACGATCGATATATTGCCAAATTTAGTGGCAATGGACAGGCGCAATGGCTGGTAAATGAAGGAGGACAAGGCGAGGAGTGGGCCGCCGCCATGGCCCCAAAAGCCTCAGGAGGGGTAATGTGTCTTTCCATTTTAGATAACGCTGCCAATGTGATTTTAAATAATGGTAGCCTCAGTGTAAGTCCTCCAGGCCTAATTCTAACCCAATACGATGCCCAGGGAAACTTCCAATCGCACACCCAATACTCCATTAACTCAGTCTCTGAATTCCGAAGCTTTTACCGAGGTTGTGTGCTCGCAGGAAATGGAAGTGAATTTTTTATGAGCGCGAATTTTAGTGATGCACAATTAAGTATTAACGGCACCATACTCAATAATGCCGGTGGAAACCTAGGCAGCAAGGATGCCATAGTTGCTAAAATTGACACTGCCGGAGCGATCTTATGGCTAAGTAGTATTGGAGGCGACGAAGATGATGAAATATTCAGTTTAGATTACTCCGCAAGCAACGGATTAACCATTGGTGGCAGCACCTTTAGTAGCGAGTTGATTTTTGGTGATGATACCTTGGTGAATACAGGTTTTCTAACCGCCGAGGCATTTGTAACTAATGTAGGCTTTAGTGGTATTGGTCTGAAGGAGGTAACTAAGCCGTCACAAATTAGTCTCTACCCTAACCCAAGTAGCGATAGGCTTTATTTCGACTTAGAGGATCCTGCTGCAGACCAGATTACTGTTAGTGTGCAAAACCTACTCGGACAAACAGTTCTAGAAAAAAGCATGGACACTAAAAATGCAGCACTCTTTATAAATGTAAATACGCTAAGTCCCGGAGTTTACATGCTTAAGATGAAAGACGGTAGTAAAAGCTATACCGGAAGGTTTATAAAAAAATAAGCATCAAATGACGCACTATATAATTTACTTCCTTTGTCTGGTGGCAGGCGTAGCGGCTGGCTTCTTCCTCTTTAAGGCTAAAGTCTCAGGCTGGAACAAAAGCCTGCAAGAGGAACTTAATAAAGTAAAGTCGGAAAACTTAGCGCCCGAGATAGAATTAGCTTTTGCTCAAGCTTTACCCAAGGAGTTTAAAGATACGTCTTCTCAATTAGGTAATCTGCTAAAAGAAAACCTTGCCATTGAAGAAGTATTACCAGAAACTAAAAAAGACGCCGGAGAAGCAGAGCTCTTAAAAAGACAAAGAAACAACACCCTGATTATTAATGAATTGGGGCGACAAATAACTTCTTCCTTATTATTAGTAGATACTTTTAAGCACCTCTACTCTACCCTAAACTCCTTAATGGATGCCGCGGTAGTAGAACTGGGTGTTTACGATCAAAAGTTAGAGAAATGGTCCATCTATTCAAATGAAGATTCGGAAGAATATAGTAGCTATCAGAACCATATTGCCGAATGGGTTCAGACCAACGATAAAATTGTAGAACTGGAAGATGCCGAAAATGATTTTGGCCGTTATGTAAACAAGCCACTGCAGTTGCAAGGTGGTAGCATCGCCCAATCCATTTTATCCTTTCCCATTCAATTTCACGGCTACGTTGGTGGCACCATTACCATCGTTAGTTTTCGGAAGAATGCTTTTGATGAATATCATAAGGAAAGCATCGAGCAATTGCTAGGATTCTTAACTGTGGCCTTGGAAAATGCCTACACCCACGAGCAAGTAAATCTACTGAAAATCAGAGCAGAAGAAAGCGAAAAGCACGAGCAACAGTTCTTAGCTAATATGAGTCATGAGATTCGTACCCCGATGAATGCCGTATTAGGGATGACCAACTTATTGCTTGACACTGAAATCAACGAAAAACAAAACCGCTATCTACAAGCAATTAATATCTCTTCTAAAAACTTGCTGGTAATTATTAATGACATTCTGGACTTAAGCAAGCTCGAAGCGGGTAAAATGGAGATTGAAAAAATTCCTTTCCGCCTCAGAGAAGTCATTCAAAATGTGAGCGACACCAGTCGTTATAAAGCGGATGAAAAAGGCCTTCGCTTTGAAATTAATATCAATCCGGATTTACCCGATGTATTACGTGGCGACCCTACACGACTCAATCAAATATTAACCAATCTATGCTCCAATGCGGTTAAGTTTACCGATAAAGGTGGCGTAAGCATTAGTGTAGAAAAGCCCGAAAACAGCCAGTTCATCCAATTCCGTGTAATTGATACCGGTATTGGTATTCCGCAAGATAAACTGCATTTACTGTTTGGTAACTTTAAGCAAGTAGACTCTAGCACCTTTAGAAAATACGGAGGAACAGGATTAGGATTAGCAATTTCTAAAACCCTGATTGAACTGCAAGGCGGTAAAGTTGAAGTAAAAAGCACGCTCGGTAAGGGCTCAGAGTTTATTGTTAAAATCCCTTACGACATTGGAACCGAAGAGGAAGCTGCTGCTCTAAATCAACCTATTAAAATCGACTATGCAGGCTTGGAAGGCATACGAGTGTTAGTAGCTGAAGATAATGAGTACAATCAGATTGTAGTAAATGACACCCTTAGTAGTTTGATTAAAAACGCGCATATCGATATTGCAGAAAATGGATTAATAGCCATTGATTTGGTCGCTAAAAATCGATACGACTTGGTTTTAATGGATGCTCAAATGCCCGAAATGGACGGTTTAGATGCCACCCGAAATATTCGGAAAATGGACGACACTAGTAAAAAAGACATACCCATTCTGGCTCTAACAGCTAGTGTACATAAAGCAGATATCGATAAGTGTTTGGCTGCTGGAATGAATGCCTTCGTTCCCAAACCTTTTACTCCCGATGAATTACTAGGATCAATTTCCAAATTCTACCACAACGATCAGCCTACACATGACGAAGAAATAATTGAGGAACCCATTACTGAAGAGGCCACGGATATCACAACCGCTCCAGCAGGAAAAGTAACCGACTTAGCCTTTTTATCGGAATTTGCCGAAGGCAAGCCTGAACGCATGCAAAAGTATATCGCGCTCTACCTAAAGCTATTACCCGATAATTTGGTGAAAATAAGCCAAGCTATCGAAGCTAATGACTTCCAAGCCCTGGTAAAAGTTAGTCATGCCATGCGACCGCATTTAAATTATATGGGGATGAAAGCGGCGGCTGATCTGGCGGCGGAAATGGAAAACATTGTAAACAACGGTTTGAATACCGACAAGGTTATGGCTATGGCTGAAGAAGTGAAGGAGCAGTGCTTTATTTCAAGGAAAGAACTAGAAGCGGTATTAGAAACCTATCACTAAAAAACATGGCAGAAACTAGACATATAAAAGTTTTGGTTATTGAAGATGATGAATTTATCACCATGGTTTACCAAGACCAGCTAAGCGATGTAAATAATGTAGAGTTTGAATTAGACATTTACCCCTCAATGGACGAGGGGTTGGCAGCCTTGGCAAAGGCTAAATACGATGTCTTGCTTTTAGATTTAAATTTACCCGATTCCGATTTCCGTAATACCATTTCGAAAATACCCAGCATCTCTTTTAAAGTACCCATTGTAATAATGACTAGTGCGAATGATGAACTATTAGCGCTTAAAACCATGAATATGGGGAGTCAGGATTACCTCGTTAAGAGCAAGCTCGATCGGACACTATTTATTCGCTCGGTTCTTTACGCCATCGAGAGGCATCAGCTTTTAGATCAATTGCAAAAGGAGAAGGAAAAAAGCGAAGATCTACTGCGAAATATTTTACCCGAAGCCATTGCTACCGAATTAAAAGCTGAGGGTAAAATCGAAGCTCGTCATTACGATCAAGTTTCGGTAATGTTTGTTGACTTCACTAATTTCACTGGCATAGCTAGCACCATGAATCCTAAGGAACTAGTCGCGGAGTTACATACCTGTTTTTCTCACTTCGACGCCATTACCGAAAGCTTGGGAATCGAAAAAATTAAAACCATTGGCGACGCCTACATGTGTGCTGGAGGGATTCCCAACCCAAGTGCAAACCACGTAGAAAACATCACTCAAGCTGCCATTGAAATAATGGCTTACATCGAGGAACGCTTTAAGCAGAAGGCCAGCATCGGTCAAAAATATTGGCAAGCACGGATTGGCATACATTTAGGACCAGCTATCGCAGGAGTGGTGGGCAGTCGCAAGTTTACCTATGATATTTGGGGAGACACTGTAAATACTGCTTCTCGCCTTGAGTCTAATAGTACACCTGGCTCTATCAATATCAGTCAGAATGTTTACAATAAGCTGGCAAACAATCAGAGCTACCGTTTTGAAAATCGTGGAAAAATTGAAGCAAAAGGCAAGGGTCAGATTGATATGTATTTTTTAAATAAGGCCTAAGGTAAAATAGCTTGGAGCCCAAAGAAATGCTCGTAACTCGTTTAGCCAGATTATACAGTTATACCAGCTGTTAACCGCTTTCTACCACTTATATAATTAGTAAAGTATTTAAACTCCACTTGCTTACCTTTAGGAAATTAGCTATCAAAAATTGCCACTTTTATCGTGATAAAACTTAGGACAGACTTACTTATATTTTTAAAATGCTTTCGAGCTGAGATCTATTTAATGATCAGAAAACGCCACTTGGCTTTACTTTTTAGTCTTATACTTATCCTTTCCTGTAGCAGAGATAAGAGCTCAGATGCGGTACCCAAACTATTGCAAAATTTAAAAGTGCTTGACGACACTCAGGTAAAATGGGCTATAAATGCCATTCCAGGAAATGGGGTATTCTTAATTACTTACGTAGATACGCAGGATCAATATCAGTTCAAGCTTTTAGATAATAGTGGTAAAGAACTCTGGACCAAGGATTTTGGTTATAAATTTCGAGTTTCTCCACGTACCCAAACCGGATATGCTAAGCCCGACACCAATATCCACGTGGTTTATTTGCAGAATGAAAGCTTTGCCATTTTTCGAGGAAATAGGCTTAAAGTCATCAATCATACGGGAAAAGTGATATTAACTGATAATAATTTCTTAAAAAAATTAAGCCAATTTAAAAGCGCAAAAATCCGCCTCAAGGATAACGGTAACTTTCTTGTTATGGGAGAGCTAGAGGCCTCCGGAAATCGCGCCTTTATTAGTGAACACTCCCCAAATGGCAATCAAATTCACATTAATAGTTTTACGGTTAATGTAAATGGCATTAACACTTTTAGTGACGCTTTAGCCTTAGATAGCGGACAGTTTTTACTTGCTGGAAGTTTTCAATCTAATACAGATGGTCTTAGTAGTGCTTTTTTCTCAGCTCTGCTAAAAGAGAATGGGCAGTTGAAATTCCTCAAACAAAATCCTACCACATGTCAATCCTGCATAGGTCGGCAATTACTCGCCTCTGGGTCCGATGACTTTATCTTTTTAATGAGTCCGACCAACGTTAATTCAGCGGATAGAGAATCCACTATTTACCATTTAAATAGCCAAGGAGAAATTAAAGATCAAGCACTTCTAAACTTTACAGAATATAATGTAGCCGCCTCGCAATCGCTCCTAAAAAAACAAGACGGCACGTTTATAGGTCTCATAAAAACCAATGATGACCGTCTTAATTTTACTATTAACTCAGCGGGTAATATCGTGCAAAAACCCAGTACCTACACGGAGCCAGTGTACAGTTACCAATATCAGCTGAACCCAGTAAATATGAGCTTAAACAAAAGCTTTTTCACTACCAACTACTCCAACTACATTTCTATCGCCTGTACATTATCAAATGGTGAGATTTTGTTCTTTGGCGCCGTGGAAAGCCTCGGTGAAGGCATCCAATTAGCCCTAATTAAGCCAAGCAATTAATGAAGAAGCTGATCTACTTTATTTCCCTTGCGGCCTTAATACTTTCTTGTCAAAAAGAAGAGGAGAACAAGAGTAGTTCAGCTACATGGTTAAAAGTAATGGATTGCGGAGACGATTTTTTTGCTCGCGATATTCTAGAGCTTCGCGACGGATCAGTATTAATGGGCGCGGTGCCTGAGTTAAAACTCAACTTCAATGAAAGTACTAATCCCTCAAGTTTAAAGGCCTCGCAATTAGCTAAATATTCAGATAAGGGGCAGTTGGAATGGCAAATTAGTTTACCAGAAACGGTACATGTACTTTGGCATACTTTAGAATTAAACAATGGTAACATTGCCATTCTAGGCTTTAACTCAGATGATAATTCAAAACAAATCGGCATTGTCATAATCAACCCTGAAGGAAGGGTCCTTAAAGAAAAATCCTATTACAACGTAACTAACCAAGCTCCTTGGTACAGTTTAAACCCCGTTAATTTTATCGAATTAGCCTCAGGAAATATTGCCATCGCCTCATCGAGCTCCAATATTACCAATGCCTATTTAGCCACTCGTCTTGTAATTCTCGATCAAGATTTAAATCTTTTGGTAGATCGAAGTTATATCCCTAATGCTTCATCAAGTATAAACTATCCCGGCCAAATAAGCTTGGCTGAAGATTTAAATGGAGAAATTATTTTGCATGGCCTGCATCTTCGTCTTAATATTCTGAGTAGTAGCGATAGCACTCATAATTCTTTTAGCATCCGTCTATCGGCAACAACCTACAACGTTATTTCGTTCGATTACTTCCAATTAAGCCCTTCTGCATCCCCTTCAGAAGTCATATTAAATACGAATAGGGATTTAATTTGGGCATCCGCTATTGGCAACGCTAACGACAGTTTGCAAAACCTTTGGTTTAATCAAAGAAACCAAGAACTTTATATTGTGGGGTCGCAAATCGCTCTAACCAGAATAGAGAAAGCTAGTGGTGCAGCGCAGCAACTTTATTTCGGAGCTTATCCCAAAAATGCCTTCATAACTAAAGTTATACAAACTAGCGACGGAGGATATCTACTGCTGGGAACCTGTAATATCAACTCTAATCTACAGCTTAATTCGCAGTATCAAATTATGCTTATCAAGCTAAAAACTGATTTCACTTTAGACTGGATGCGCTTTCCTCAAACTAACTCTCAGTCTATAGCTCGCGATGTTACCGAAACTGAAAACGGCTATTTCCTAAGCGCAACACATTTATCTCTTGGACAAAGAAGTCGTCCATTGCTATTAAAAACAAATAAACAAGGCTTCATTAATTAATATCATAAAACATGCATAAATCATTAAAGCTTTTTAGCTTGACCCTTTTGCTCATCACTCAATCCTTGATAAGTAAAGGGCAAAACCTCTCTTTAGTTACACAAGGAATGGGGCCGGGAAGCGAATTAGTTAGTGTTATCAGTAGCGATGTAAACGGGGAGATTTACTATGGAGGAGTTTTCAGCGATACCGTTACTATCGGAGGCATCCTTGTTCCACCGTATTTCGATAACTCCCCACCTACTTTTACCTATGCCTTTCTCGCTAAGCAAAGTAGTGACGGAAATAGCAATTGGGCGATGCCGATCGGAGGACCAGGTTTGCTTTTTGTTGAAGTTGAAGCATTAGAAACTGATGCTACCGGAAATTTAACCTGCCTTATTAGAGCCGTTATCCTAGCTGACACCCTACACGTGGGAAATATCTTTAGCATTGCAGCAGATGGAAGTCCGAGTACCACTATTATCCTAAAATTAGACCCTCAAGGAAATTTGATTTGGTCTAAAATTCTAACAGGAGTATTTAACGGCTTAGAGATGAAACAAGATAGCCAAAATGAGATTTATCTCGCGGGTTGGCATGCCATCTCCTTTGCAGTAGATAATATAAGCCTGAATCTAAATCCAGGTTCAGACGGGCACTTTATTATTAAATTTCAAGCCAATGGCACCGCCTTATGGGGAAAAACTTATTCTGCTAATTCAGCGATGGGACAATTTACCAGTATGGCAATTAATCAGAATAAAGAAATTTTCATCTCTTCGGTTTGGGAAGGAGACTCACTCTTCATCCAAAACCAAACACTGGTAAATCCCTTACCCGGTGGCGGTAATACCGATCGCTATATCGCTAAATTCGATTCATTGGGAAATGTACTTTGGTTAATTCGTGAAGGTGGCGCAACCGCAGACCCAAGAGCTTATTTGCGACCTAACCCACAGGGCGGAGTAATGGCAGTTGCGGGTGTAAGTGCTAGTCAAACGGTAGACATTAATCTAGGGACCATTAGTGTTCAAGGACCAGTAATGCTCTTTTCCAACTACAACAGCCAAGGAAACTATCTGAGTCACAAAGAAATTTCCTTTTCAGGTGGAAGCCCTTTTGCTTATACCCAAAATGCAAATGAAATAGATATAGCTTTTAATTTTAATAGCAATCAACTTAGCCTTGCCAACAATACCTTTAGTAATGCAGGTGGAACTAATGGTACGACTGATATAGTAGTGCTTAAATTAGATAATGCCGCCAATTTCATTTCAGCCACTCAAATTGCTAGTACAGAAAGTGATTTTTGCTCTGCTCTGCACCTAAGTGCTAATCAAGATTTACTCATTGGCGCTAATACCGCTGCTAGTCAATTAGTTCTTGGTCAAGACACGCTAATCAACGCAGGCTTTTTAACCCAAGAATTATTTATTGCCCGTATTTCCAATTCTATTGGCCTTTCAAGCACTTTAGAATTGAAGGCTTTGAGCCTCTTCCCCAACCCTAGTAAGGATATTATTTTTATACAATTACCTGAAATGCAAAAAGGTCAAGGGCAGCTTACTTTGCAAAATATGCAAGGACAGGTGCTCCTAAACAAAATCGTCACGAACAACACCAATGGCATTGAAAAACTAGACCTGAGTCTTTTAAGAGCCGGTATGTATGTGATTTCACTAGATATTGCAAACACATTTTATAGCGCTCAGTTTTTAAAGCATTAAGCTAGCCATACGTCTACTATCATACATTATCCCTTTTCATAATAGCAAAATTCCATATTAAACTTTGGAAACTGCTTTTTGAAAAGGGATTTAATGATCTTAAGCACCGCAGCCATTAGCGACTACCGCAACCTCGACCAAGTCCTCGCTAATCGCTATTTTATCATTGTCGCTAACGAGTGGCTGAATTACATACTTGCTTTTCTCATTTCGATACAATTACTGAAAGCCTTGGCATTGAAAAAATAAAAACCATCGGCGACGCCTATATGTGTGCTGGTGGCATTCCTAAGCCTAGCGAAAACCACGTAACAAATATTGTGGAAGCGGCCTTTCAAATTATGGCATACATAGAAGATCGATATAAGCAAAAGGCTCGCGTAGGTCAAAACTATTGGCAGGCACGAATTGGTATTCACCTTGGGGCCGCAATAGCTGGAGTAGTAGGAAGCCGCAAGTTCACCTACGACATCTGGGGCGACACCGTTAATACCGCCTCTCGCCTTGAATCTAATAGTGTAGCTGGATCCATAAATATTAGTCAGAGTGTTTACGACAAGTTGAAAGATAATCCGCAATATCGTTTTGAAAACCGCGGAAAAATTGAAGCCAAAGGCAAAGGACAAATTGAAATGTACTTTTTGAAATCGTAGATTCGAAATATGATTCTCGTTATAGGCATAAGGGTCAGAAGTCTTATTTCATATTGAACTCACTCTAATTAAATTTCCTTGGTGCTTTTTTTTCTAATAAATTGCAGGCCTTAACCTAGCAAACCTGCATGAAAAAATTGATTCTAATAATCTCTTCCCTCTTTTTTCTATTTATCGCTTATCAATTTTTTATTCGTTTTAGCGTCTGGCATTTTAAAGGACTTAACTCCGACCATGCCATTCACATTTTAATGGCTGAGTCATTTGACTGGAGCATAGACTGGTACTATTGGGGCCAAAATAGAATAGGAAGTTTCATCCCCATGTTGGGCGCATTAATTATTTGTTTAGGGGGGGGGGATCCTTCAACGCACTTGGCTTAGCGCAGATTAGCATAATAATAGGCATTCTTTTCCTTTTAAAGGAACTAATTCAAACACGCTTTAGCTTCTTGTCTATTGCTACCGTTACACTAGCACCTATCTATCCCTTTTGGCTGCAGCTTTCTCTCGGCCACCCTTATCTATCGCAATTATTTTTCAACCTATTGCTACTCGTTTGTTTTTACTCCGAAAAACTGGGCACACGTTATAAAGCCCTAATGTTGCCAATATTAGCAGTCTTATCCGTTTGGGCTTCCGAACTTTCGGCGGCCTTTCTTTTAGCGCTAGCCATTGTAGAATTTAAAGCACTCCTCAAAATTTTAAAAGAACAGCCTCTCTGGTTGAGCCTTTCATTTATTCTTGGTCTTTCTTTTCTGTATTTCGCTAAAAATGCAGCGGTAACCATTCCATCTTACGCAACGCTCTTTGCTAGCCCGGCTGAAATTTTTGAGGAATTTAAAAACTTAGGCACTAGTTTTACTCGCATCTTATTTTTCGAAAGCAACAAGCCTTTTAATAGTTTATTAAGTTGGGCTTATTTAATCCACCTAAGTCTATTAGCTGTGTTGTGGCGAAAATTTAAACTGACTTTTTCGTCGGCCAGTAAAGTATTCCTTCTCGCCGCCCTACTTTCTTTTATCCTTATCCTTTTATCTAACTGGAGCAAAGAAATGGGCAGTCCCATGCGCTACTATACCTACAGCTATATTTTACTAGCCCTAGGCACTATAACTTGCGTAGATGCTCTTGCCGAGAAGTTGCCGTTTTCACAAGTTATGCTTGTTCTCATTGCTGGATTAACCCTGAATGCTTCAATTCAATTCAATAATGACTTCGATACGGGGGCTTATGATCGCATTACACGTGCCCAAAGCGAAACTTTAGTAGCTAATTTAGAGCAAGAATTCCCCCGCGAAATCGCCATTTCACTAATCGGTTCCTACTGGAATACCTACCTAATTGATGCCCTATCTGAACAGGTAATTAGTATTCCCCGCGAAGGCGAATACATTCGCGACTACCGCAACCTCGACCAAGTCCTCGCTAATCGCTATTTTATCATTGTCGCTAACAAGTGGCTGGATAAATTCCCGACCGAGCTGTATCAGCATGGAGTTAATTTACAAAGATTGAAGATCTATCCCAATTTAGGTGAGATTCGCTATGCGCTGTATGAACGTACTGACAAATAATGATAATCTCTTAATCGCTTTGTGAGTAAGGAAATATAATTATCTTTCATTGCAAATTTGTTAAAATGAAAACCACCCATCTCAGCCTTTTCCTCCTATTAATCTTCCTTAGCATTAACCAACCCTCCTTCGCTCAAGCGGATCTCTTCTCCTATGAAAACTATGTAAACGAGCAAGGCGATTCTTTGCCTTTTCGCTTATTAATTCCCGATTATGCTCCCGGCATAAAATACCCCTTGGTCATTTTCCTGCATGGTTCGGGCGAGCGCGGCAATGATAACGAAGCGCAGCTTACTTGGGGCGTTTTAAATTTTGCATCCGATTATAATTTAAAAATGCATCCCGCTATTGTTTTGGCGCCCCAGTGCCCCAAGAAATTGAGCTGGGATAATTTATCGGAGAAAACCATGACTATGCAAAAACAACCTAGTAAAACCTTAGAGTTGGTTATGGAACTAATTGCTCAAGCTAAAAAAACCTTAGCGGTAGATACCAATCGTATTTACATTACCGGCCTGTCCATGGGAGGTTTTGGCACCTTTGATGCGATTAGTCGTTATCCTAATGTCTTTGCTGCTGCGGTACCCGTTTGCGGAGCAGGCGACCCCAAGCAAGCCGCTAAATTCGCCCATATTCCAATGTGGATTTTCCACGGCGCCTTAGACGATGCTGTTTCCCCTTCCTACTCACGCGATATGTTAATGGCCCTCAGTGAAGAAGGCGCATCTCCAGGTTACACCCAATATCCATCAGTGGGACATTTTGCCTGGATTGCCGCCTATAGCGACCCTATGATGATGCAATGGTTATTCCGTCAAAGCAAGGGCAATTAAAATTAAACTGCCTTATTTTTAATCACCGAAAATTAGCGGTAGAAGCAAAAATTCTCCCCCAATAAAAACTACTTTGCCAAACTGATTTAAAGGCCTTTGAAAATAAACATTCCACTGGAAAGCATTCCTAATGAACAGCTTCCAGTTCTTGAGAAAATTATCGACGATCTAGTAGAAAACGGCTTCGCGATAATTGATGATTTACTTTTAACCGAGCAAGCGTTAAGCATTAAAAACCGCTTATTAGAACTCAAAGCAGAGGACGAGTTTAAAAAATCGGGTATAGGTAAAGCTGTGCTGCATCAAGTAGACGAAAGTATTCGCGGCGACTTTATTCGCTGGATAGAAACGGACGATTTACATCCCAGCATAGAATGCTATTACCAATTTATCGAAAACTTTATCGCTTTTGCTAATCGCTCGCTTTACCTCAATCTCAAAGATTTAGAAAGTCACTATACCTTTTACCCGCCCGGTAAAGGGTACTTAAAACACCGCGATCGCTTCCGCGAGAAGCCACACCGTGTTTTGTCAATGGTATATTATCTCAACGAAAACTGGCAACCGGGCGACGGCGGCGAGTTAGACATCTTCGACCAGCGTATTAAGAAACTACAAACTATTGCCCCACGCATGAACCGTCTGGTAGTTTTTAAAAGTGAAATGGTCCATGAAGTTCTACCCAGCGTTCAGTCGCGCTATAGTTTAACCACCTGGTTATTGGATAAAGAAAAAGAGCTCAGCTTCTTATAAACCTGAGTTCGATATAAAATTAGGCCTCAGACCTCTTATAATAGTGGGTTTTAAGCCGAAGAGGTGAAACAATAGCGGGCTATTGTGAAGGGCTAAGGCGCCAAAAACCACTTTTTAGAAGAGGCTTACAAGTTTTTCCAATAATAGCAAAAACCCTGCATCTAGCTCATTTGCTGTAGCCCGCTACAGCTGCACGATCCAGACTAGTCTTTTCCTTTTATTGAAAATCTGAGGCTATTATTTCAGGTTGAACTCAGGTTATAAATAAAAAAGCCACCCTTCTAAAATGAAAGGTGGCTTTTCAATCCTCTAGAGAGAGAGGTTTAAAATCTTAAGCTTCCACTGCTTCAGCTACTCCTAACTGAACTTCGCCTTCTAATTTTATTTCGTCAGAAACTAGTAAGTTACCCGCTTCGTTTACCACGTGGAATTTAAGACCAAAATCCTTACGGTTGATCTTACTTTTAAAAGAAAATCCTGCTTTGGTATTTCCCCAAGGGTCTACTGCTACGCCCCCAATTTCTACTTTTAACACTACCGGCTTGCTTACGTCGCGAATGGTCATTTCACCGTGTAATTCAAATTCATCACCGTCAACTTTGCTGATTTCAGATCCAACGAAAGTTAAATGAGGAAAAGACTCGACGTTAAAAAAGTCATCACTTTTTAGGTGATTGTCGCGGTCGGTGTTTCCCGTTGAAATGCTATTCACATCAGCGGTAAAGCTAAACTTGCCAGTGCTAAAATCATCACCTTCTGTTTCTACGCTTCCGCTGAAAGACGAAAAATTACCAGTTACGGTAGTAATCATCAAATGCTTGGCTTTAAACTGAATGTTAGTGTGCGCAGGGTCTAAGGTCCATTTTTTGGTATTCATCGTATCTATTTTTTAATTAATTAATGTTCAAACACTGATGCAAATATACAATTAATGTTTAAACATCAATATTTTTTTACCAAACCTTTCGGTAGATGCCCATACCGATCAACTCCTCTTTTAAAAGAGCAATTTGAGATTGCCTTAAAAAACAGCGGATTTTTAGCGAACTTGCCTTTTTATTTCAAGCTATGCACCTCTCTCCCGTCGAAAGTTTCATTTTCAAAAGTCCCAGTCCGGCTAAAGAAATTATGGATTTCCTGCACAGCTACTTTCTCAGCAAAGGACTTAAGTCGAAAATCTCTTACGGCTTACCTTTTTACATTGGCAAAAAGTGGATTTGTTATTGCAATCCCCAAAAAAGCGGCGGCATAGAACTCTGTTTCACCCATGCTCATCAATTTACCGACCCCACGGGCCTGCTGCAAATCCGCGATCGCAAAAGAATGAAAGGTATTTACCTCACTAGTTTAGAGTCGCTTCCGCTAGATGCGCTCGAACAGATTCTTGCGGCGGCAATGGAGTTTGATGCGAAGAATTAAGGATTAATGGATGTGGGAATTGCATTCGCACTAGGAGGTAGGTGAAGGGGATTAATAGATTATATTTCACCACAAGCAAAATATAGACAAGGCGGTTTTACCCATAATAGACTAATTAATGGGGTTTTATAATTAAAAAAGACCCTGAAACAAGTTCCGGGTGACCGTCCCTTTTATATTCATTCAAGGCGCGGCAATATCTATTGTAAGGGT
>CAXBOS010000021.1:0-31179 GCA_963977415.1 uncultured Schleiferiaceae bacterium
ATTTGCTTTCATTGTTTTCCTCTTTTAGAGGTCAACCTATATCAGGGACGCACAGCCTACTATGTACTAAGTACTAACTACTTTGTACTCCATAAAAGTACAGAGTACTGAGTATTGAGTACTGAGATTGGGTGAGTGTTAGGGTTGGAAGTTAAGCTACAATAAGGAGCCTGAAGACTAGAGTTACCATTCGCAGGGAGGATTTCTAAGTATTGAAACTACTAACTACTTTGTACTCCATAAAAGTACAGAGTATTAAATATTGAGTATTGAGATTGGGTGAGTGTTATAGTGGGAAGGTAGGCTATAGTATGGAGCCTGAAGACTAGAGTTACCATTCGCAGGGAGGATTTCTAAGTATTGAAAAAGTTCTACTAAATTACTAAGTACTAACTACTTTGTACTCCATAAAAGTACAGAGTACAAAGTATTGAGTACTGAGATTGGCTGAGTGCTAAAGATATAATGTAGATCATATTTTATAGCGTGTAGACTAGAGTTACATTTCGGAGGGATGCTTTTTTCAGGATTGAAAAAGTCATCTCAATACTCAATACTAACTACTCACTACTACCCTAATACGCTCTCTCTCGCTTGCCTTCGTAATAATTTAAAAAGGCTCGGTTTACTACGCGTTGTCCGCCTGGAGTAGGGAAGTTGCCCGTAAAATACCAGTCACCGGTGTGCTCGGGGGCAGATGCGTGTAAATCGGAAATCCCTTGGTAAATGATTTTCACTTCTGCTTTCATACCGGCAGGAGTAAGCATTTCGGCAATTTTATCAGAAATTTCTTGCGGTGTAAAAGGAGCGTAAATTTCTTTCACATAGTTGCGTACTTCGGAGTCGGGAAGATCTTTCTGCTTTAAGCATTCCGCGTAAACCTTATCAATCGTTCCTTCTAATCCGCGCTCTTTTAACAAGGCGATGGCCGCTCTAAAGGCGGCAAAATCGTCTAACAAAGACATGTTTATACCGTAGCAATCGGGGTAGCGAATTTGTGGAGCGCTACTTACAATAATGATTTTCTTTGGCCCAAGGCGGTCTAATATGCTAAGGATGCTTTGCTTTAAAGTAGTTCCTCTCACAATGCTGTCGTCAATCACCACCAGGTTATCGTCAGACTTTACCGTTTCATAAGTTACATCGTAAACGTGACTTACAAGTTCGTCGCGACTGCTATCTTGGGTAATGAAGGTGCGCATTTTAACATCCTTCCATAGCGATTTCTCCACTCGTGGACGAATGCTTAAAAGTTGATCCAACTTTTCTGCATCAAGCTCACCTTCAAATTTTAATATTTTCTCACGTTTTACTTCGTTAAGGTACTCTTCCATACCCTTCACCATACCATAGAAACTAATTTCAGCCGTATTCGGGATGAAAGAGAAAACCGTGTGCTTTAAATCGAGGTCAACTTCTTTTAAAATATTGGGACATAATCGACGTCCTAGCTCAATTCTTTCGCGATATATATCGGCGTCATTACCTCTACTGAAGTAGATGCGCTCGAAAGAACAAGAGGTTTTAATACCGGGTTTGCGTACTTCTTTTAAAGACGTTTTACCATTTTTCTTAATAATCAAGGCGTGGCCAGGGGTAATTTCCTTTATCTCGGCAAAAGGCACATTAAAGGCCGTTTGAATTACGGGACGTTCGCTTGCGACTACACACACTTCATCATCATCGTAAAAGAAAGCAGGACGAATACCATTGGGGTCGCGTAATACAAAAGCATCACCGTGGCCAAATAATCCGGCCATGGCATAACCACCATCCCAGTACTTTGCGCTTCGCTTTAGAATTTTTTGGATATTAATTTCGCGGGCAATTTTAGGACTGATATCCTTCTTGCTTAAGCCTTCTTTCTTGTATTTGCGGTAAAGTTTCTCGTTTTCTTCGTCGAGGAAGTGACCGATTTTCTCAAGAATAGTAACTGTATCGGCTTTTTCTTTGGGATGCTGACCAAGGTCTACTAACTGGTTAAAAAGCTGATCAACATTTGTCATATTGAAGTTGCCCGCCAAAATAAGATTACGAGTTAACCAGTTATTTTGCCTTAGAAAAGGATGAACCGCTTCAATGGATTGGCCACCATAAGTGCCATAACGTAAGTGGCCGAGGTATAATTCTCCTAAAAAGGGAACATTTTCTTTCAGCCAGTCTGGATCGTGAATTTTACTGTCATCACCATTTAAACCTGTTTGGATTCGTTGGTTAATGCGCTCGAATAAATCTTGGATGGGCGTTTTATCAATAGACCGGTAACGGCTGATATAGCGTTTACCCGGTTCAACGTCAAGTTTTATATTGGCAAGGCCAGCACCATCTTGTCCGCGATTGTGCTGCTTCTCCATAAGGACATACATCTTGTTAATCCCGTAAAGCGCTGAACCATATTTTTCATAATAATAGCTCAGTGGTTTCTTTAAACGAACGAGGGCGATGCCGCATTCGTGTGTAAGTTTATCGCTCATGATTTATCTCCCGTAAATGTCAGGCAAAGTTAGCCCTTTTCTGAGACCTTAATGTCGCTCTTATCACCTTCATTGATATCGAATCTACTTTTGTCGATATCAAGCCATTCGAGCGCCGCATGAGCAAATATGTCCTCAATAACATTTTTTTCGAGATTCATATCTTCAATAAAAGCGCCTATTTCCAAATCCCCTAAGGGGAAAGGGTAATCCGAACCTAGCATTACTCGCTTACTACCTTGCATGGAAAGAATGTACTCTAATAATTTGGGATCGTGGGTAATGCTGTCTACCCAAAATTCACCTACATATTGGCGAGGGTTCACATTATTATGAATGGCTACTAAATCGGGACGGCAATTATAACCGTGTTCGATACGTCCTAAGGTGGGTAAAAAGGAGCCGCCAGCATGCGAAAAGCAAACTCTTAATTGCGGTAACTTTTCGAGTACGCCGCCAAAAATCATCGAGCAGGCCGCGCGACTGGTTTCGGCGGGCATTCCTACCAGCCAAGGAAGCCAATATTTACGCATATCAGCCATGCCCATCATATTCCAAGGATGAACCATAATGGCCATGCCTAACTCTTGGGCCGCTTCAAAAATGGGAAAGAACTCGGGCTCGCTTAAGTTTTTATCGTTAATGTTCGACCCAATTTGAACGCCTAATAAGCCAATTTCCTTACACCGTTGCAGTTCGGCTATTGCCTCATCGGCATCTTGCATGGGCAAAGTTCCCAGCCCGAGGTAGTTTTTGGGGTAGTCATTACACAGCTGCGCAATGTCGTCATTGAGATATTCTGCTAGCGCTTTGGTGTCTTTCGCATTGGCCCAGTAGGAAAACATTACGGGGATGGTGCACACCACTTGCACCTGGGTATTGAATTTTTGGTAGTCCTTAATTCTAAGTTCAGGGTCCCAGCAATTGGGTTGAATCCGACGGAAAAACTTGTCGCCCTGCATCATATTGGCAGATCCGTCTTGGTTTTTCATTAGGTAAATGAAGTCTCCATAGCCGAATTTCTCCGCAAAATTGGGGAGGCGTTCGGGTAGGATGTGGGTGTGCATATCAATTTTCAACATGCTACAAAAATAAAATTTTCGCCGGCAGAAAGGGAAAATTGCAGGCAAGAAATATTTCGATAAGAATTAATAGGGCATTGTTTATAACTTACCAATGATTTAATTACATTTGCAGCCCTTTTTTAAGGGTGTATAAAATAGTCAATTCCAAAGATTTAGATACTTGATACCTAAAGCAAAAATATTTTCAACCCGAACTTCGCAGGATATTGCGGCTAAAATAGCTGCATCCTATGGTCTTTCCCTAGGTAAGGTAGAGATTCTAGAATTTAGCGACGGTGAATTCCAACCTTCTTTTGAGGAGACGGTTAGAGGTGGTCGAGTATTTCTAGTAGGCTCTACCATGCAGCCTACGCAAAACTTGATGGAATTGCTTTTAATGATTGACGCAGCAAAGCGCGCATCAGCAAAGCACATTACAGTGGTTATGCCTTATTTCGGTTGGGCACGCCAAGATCGCAAGGATAAGCCAAGAGTGCCGATAGGGGCAAAAATGGTGGCCAACTTGCTTACAGCGGCTGGTGCAACGCGGATTATGACGATGGACTTACACGCGGATCAAATTCAGGGTTTCTTTGAGGTTCCTGTAGATCACGTATTCGCTTCCTCCATATTTGTGCCGCATATTAAGGCTCAAAATTTAGAAAATCTTACCATCGCTTCTCCCGATATGGGTGGTTCCAAGCGCGCTAATAATTACGCGAAGTGGTTAACCAGCGAAATGGTAATTTGTTACAAGCAGCGCAAGAAAGCCAATGTTATCGAAAGAATGACAGTTATTGGTGATGTAGAGGGACGCAATGTGGTACTTATCGATGATATGGTAGACACGGCGGGAACCTTAACGAAGGCGGCTGATATGTTAATAGAGAAAGGAGCCTTATCTGTACAAGCATATTGTACACATGGAGTGCTTTCCGGAAAAGCCATTGAAAGAATAGAAAACTCACAACTAACGCGTTTAGTTATTACCGATACCATTCCTCAAAAGAGCGGATGCAGTAAGATAGAAGTTTTGCCGATTGCTGATCTTTTTGCAGATATTATGCAGAAGGTTCACAATCACGAATCGATTAGTTCACATTTTTTAGAAAATTAAATTCCCAGATACAATGAGATCAGTAGCCATTGAGGGTAAAACCAGAGAGGAGCTAGGCTCTAAAAACGCTAAGCAGTTACGCCGTGAAGGTATGGTACCTTGCGTAATTTATGGTGGTGGCGAAAACATCCACTTTTACACCGATAAGCGCAGCTTTAAAGAACTTCTTTACACTCCTGAAGCACTATTAGCAGTAGTTAACATCGACGGTAAAGAAGTGAAATGCGTGGTACGCGACAGCCAATACCATCCAGTAACGGAGGCCATCGAACATGTGGATTTCTTCCAATTAACCGACGGTCAGCCAGTGGATGTTAGTGCTCCTATTAATTTAGTAGGTAACCCACGTGGTGTTCGTAATGGTGGTAAGTTGAAGTTTAACCTTCGTCGTTTAACCATTCGCGCAACCGAAGAAAACCTTCCAGGTATGGTCGACTTAAATGTTGAAAACCTGAAAATTGGTCAGTCTTTAAGAGTAAGTGATATTCCTGCTGCAGGATTTGAGATCTTAGGTGATCCTACCCGTTCAGTAGTAGCAATTAAAACTTCTCGTAACGTTGTTGCAGGAGATGATGAAGATGAAGAAGAAGGTGCTGAAGGCGCAGAAGCGACAGCAGAAACAGCTGAAGCATAAATAGCTTTATCGTGACTAAGTATCTCATTGCCGGATTAGGAAATATTGGCGCTGAGTACGAGGCCACTCGTCATAATATAGGATTTGAGGTGCTAGACGCTCTGTTGAGAGGGTCTAGCATTTCTTTTTCCAGCGACCGCTATGCCTCTGTGGCAAAGTTAAAGGTGAAGAACAAAGAGCTTATTCTTATTAAGCCCACCACCTTTATGAACTTGAGCGGCAAAGCTGTAAATTATTGGTTGCAGCAAGAGAAAATTCCCTTGCAAAATCTTTTAGTGGTAGTGGATGAACTAGCGCTAGACCTTGGTGTGTTGCGCCTTAAAATGAAGGGTAGCGATGGTGGCCACAATGGTCTTAAAAATATCAATCAGGTATTGGGTAGACAAGATTACGCGCGCCTGCGTTTCGGTATAGGAAATGATTTTGCTAAAGGTCAACAAATTGACTTCGTTTTGGGCGAATGGACATCTTCCGAAAGGAAAATCATTGATCCCAAAATTGAAAAAGCAGCGGAGGCCATCAAATCTTTTGCCCTTGCTGGTCCGCAGATAACTATGAACCAGTTTAACGGCTAGGTTTTTTATTGATTCTATTGGCTTATTTCAATTGAGGTATCGGCCCGCTAGGCTTGATTCTTTTTGTGTAAGAAACTCTCATCGGGCATCGCAATCTAAGGCACTAAGTACTCTTCTAAACAAGCTAGATGGTCGCTTAAAAACTCTTCAATTTCTTCGAGGAATTCCTCTTGTTTTTGCTGGCGATTAATGGTGAGGTGAATCACCACTGCATCGCGGACGGGTGGGTAGCCCGCAGTAACTGTCCAACAAAGTGCATTCGGACATTCGTCTAGGGCGAAGCGCAAACCACCTTTAATAAGGCTTCTACTTAAAGTAAATTCACCCCAAATACCACCAATTGCAACCGTGCTTTCTTGGGCTTCATCCAGACTAAAAAACTCATTACTAAAACGCTCGAGGTATTTTAATTGCAGCTTATCTCGAAGCTCTTTTTCACTGCTATTGACTGCAACGATTTTAAAAAATTCCATGACATTACTCTTTGTGTAAAGCTAGGGCCTTCGCTACTTTAGGTCTATGATTTTTATCAAGACTCAAGAATTTTATGGAGGCTGAACTAAGGTTACAAAAAAATAGCAACAGAATTAGATTACTGTTCCACTTTACACTTCTAGAATCACCTGGCTATGATAAAACTGAATTCCCGGCCGAATTCCCCCATTTGCCTTCAAGCGCTTTAGGCAGAGGTTTTACGGATACTGATTTTAGCAGGGATCACCTTCGTTCATGCTATTTCAAATCTGACATCTAACTGGCTCATGCTAAATACTTAAATACCCCCTTCATCCGTAAATAATGTTATTTCATCGAGAAATTCCGCTATTTCGCCTAGCTCTACCCTTATATTTACATCGTTAATAATCCCCACTATGAAAAAGATTGTAAGCCTTTTAGCCTTAGCACTGATTGTGCAAGCTTGTAACAAAGACGAAGACACGAATAGCAATACTATAGTTGATAATACGAGTTTTGAAACCTTAGTGGCGCCTAGTGATTTTAACTGGAGCAGCAGTGAAAGTGGACAAATTGAAGTAAATTTAATTGCCGACCCCGCTATGCCTATTGATCTAGAGGGTGGTTTACTTTATATTAAAGATGCCAATGATCGCATTATAGCCCAAGAAAAAATTGCAGGGAACAAAGTGCATTTTAATGTAAATCTACCAGTAGTGAATAGTGGCTTAAAGTATTTTTTGCCTGCAACCGGCGAAGAGTGGCCTTTTGCAGGAATTGGAGCAGTGAGCCTAAACCTAATAAACCCATTTGATCTCGCTTTCACAAATAAGACTGGAAAGCAAACTATTTCTCACAAGCAAAATTCGGCAAACACAGGAACAAACATTCTTGGTAATGCCGATTTTGAGCTTAATGATTTTTACAGTAATGCGGGACCTTCTTACAATCCAACTTCGGGAATTATAGACGAAGGCAAGTGGATAATTGTCGATAATGACTATACCTGGAGCACCGAAAGTGGCAGTAAGGTAGTGAAAGCTAACAATAATCGCTGGACACATATTTGGCAGCTTCATACCGTAAACCCGGGAGACAGTATTTACTTCAACACCGATTTCTCGGGTGATGTACGAGCCTTTTTATTTTTCTATACCAATGCGAACTCTACTTCGCACCAAGCTTATGAATTTTTAGAATTGGCCAGCAATCCAGGAGGAATTAAAACTATTGTTCCTGCAGGAGCGACAGTGGTTTCGGCCTTACTAAACTTTGCTGACGGAGCGTGGGTAGATAATGCTTTCTTAAGTAACCCTGCGGCCATTGTTGATGCCGATGGTGATGGGGTTGCCGATGGCGATGATGCTTTCCCTAACGATCCAACTAGAGCTTATATCACCTTTTTTCCAGCGGCAGGTCGTCAGACTTTAGCTTTCGAAGATTTATGGCCAAGTAAGGGGGATTATGATTTCAACGATCTTATTGTAAACGTTAAAGTGAGTTTAACTCGTGATGCGTCATTAAACTGGGTTTCGGCCGATTATGAAATTGCTTTAGATGCCGTGGGTGCAGGCTTAAGCAGTGGTTTAGCCATGCGTTTAGTAGATGCGAACAAGCAAACTAAAACTAATATGATTGCTTCTATATCTGGCGCTGCGAGTGCGGATCCTGATGTGACCAATGGTCTTATCATCTTTAACAATCCCGATGAATTAAGAAGTCAATATTACACCAATACCGATCCTAATCAAAGCACTACTACTCCCGATACGGCGAAGTTTACCATTAACTTTAGCGCGAACGACGGCTCTACCATTTTACCCGATTTCTACATCTTTAGAAGCAACGATCGTGGTCGCGAAGTACATTTACCAGGTTTTGCAGGTACCGCTGCCGCAGATGCCTCTCTTTACAATACCGACGATGATGTAAATGGCACCTATAAAACAGCAAACGGTTTACCTTGGGCCATGGAGTTAATTTTGGATGGAACTAGCTTCCAACACCCGAACGAAATGGTAGACATGATTGAGGCTTATCCGAACTTTGGCAACTGGGCCAGCAGTGGTGGCGGTAGCAATGCCGATTGGTATCAAACACCCGCTCCTGGAAAAACCATTGACATTAGTGGAAATTAAAAGTTTTATAGTGAGTAGTGAGTATTGAGTACAGAGTACAGAGTAGTGAGTATTGAGATGACTTTTTCAATACTTAGAAATTCTCCCTGCGAATGGTAACTCTGGTCTTCAGGCCCCATACTACAGCCTATCTTCCAACTCTAGCACTCAGCCAATCTCTGTACTAAGTACTCAATACTCTGTACTTTGGAAATAGTATTGAGTAGTGAGTATTGAGATGACTTTTTCAATCCTGAAGAAAGCATCCCTGCGAATGGTAACTCTGGTCTAAACGCTATAAAATATAATCTACATTATATCTATAGCACTCAGCCAATCTATGTACTAACTACTCAATAATCAGTACTTTGGAGATAGTATTGAGTATAGAGTATTGAGTATTGAGATGACTTTTTCAATACTGAAGAAATCCTCCCTGCGAATGTAACTCGGTCTTCAGTCCCAATACTATAGCCTACCTTATATCTCTAGCACTCAACCAATCTCAATACTCAATACTCTGTACTTTTACAGAGTACAAAGTAGTTAGTACTTAGTACATAGTAGGACTTTTTCAATACTAAAGAAATCCTCCCTGCGAATGGCAACTCTGGTCTTCAGGCCCCATACTATAGCCTACCTTATATCTCTAGCACTCAACCAATCTCACTACTCAATACTCTGTACTCAGTACTTTTACAGAGTACAAAGTAGTTAGTACTTAGTAATAGTCAGGACTTTTTCAATACTGAATAAAGCATCCCTGCGAATGGTAACTCTAGTCTTCAGGCCCCATACTATAGCCTACCTTATATCTCTAGCACTGAGCCAATCTCAGTACTCAGTACTAAAAAACCAATCTCCCTAAATCCACATTACCGCCACTTAAAATAATACCTACTTTTTGTCCTTGAAAGGCTTCAGCATTTTTGATAAGGCAAGCGAAGGGAACGGCGCAACTGGGTTCGATAACAATTTTAAGGCGCTCGTAAATTAAACGCATGGCGGCAATAATTTCCTCTTCAGAGCAGGTGTAAATGGCACTTACATGTTTTTGAATAATGGGGAAATTGATCGGCCCTACCGTGGTTCGCAGTCCATCAGCGATGGTGTTTGGCTCATGCTCTTCTACCAAAGTACCCGAATAAAAGGAGCGATAAGCATCATCTGCGCCAGCGGGCTCGCCGGCATAGACCTTCGTTTGCGGCGAAAAATAATGCGCAGCTAAGGCAGTGCCGGCCAAAAGGCCACCGCCACCAACCGGGGCAAAAATAGCATCTAAATTCGGCTGTTCTGCGAGTAATTCCGCAGCGGCGGTACTCTGACCAATGATAATATCATGATGATTATAAGGCGGAATAAAGAGTGCACCTGTTTTATCTTGCACGGCCTTTAAGCCTGCTTCGCGAGCGGGAAGGTTAGAGGGACATAAATGCACTTCCGCGCCATAGCCTTTTACCGCGGCAATTTTTACCGCAGGCGAATTCTCCGGCATTACCACCCAACATTTTATACCCAAGCGCTGCGCGGCCCAAGCCAAGGCCTGACCGTGATTACCCGAACTATGCGTAGCTACTCCATTGGTTTTTTCGGCGGCCGATAATTTCAACAGCGCATGCGAAGCACCGCGCGCTTTAAAGGAACCAGTTTTCTGAAAGTTTTCGCACTTAAAGTAGATCTCGGCTCCTACCATTGCATTGATGGCTGAACTGCTTAATACCGGGGTATTATGAATAAGTTGCGCTAAGTCTTCCTGTGCTTTGCTCAGGTCTGTTTTGCTAATTTTCATTCTCTTCTTCAAGTTCTTCGCCTCTCTCCCTAAAGGGAATAGCGGGGTTGTAAAGTTCTTCTAATAGGGCCTTTAGTATGTCGGAAAAATCGTTCTCAAATTCGTCATCCATGGCGCTTTTCGCTCCTAAAGCCATATCGATAGGATTTTCATTTTGCTTGCGTAGACTTAAGATTGCCGCCGAAACGGGTGCCTCACTTTGCGGGTTTTCTTGCCGGTAGAGGTAAGCGTAAAACATCAACTGAAAAGCCTCTGGTTTTTTAATAAAATCGGCCAAACTGGGCGTTTCACGGGTACTGATTCGATAGGCCGTTTTGGCTTTAGCTCCCGTTTTATAGTCCACAATTCGAATACCAGCCTGCGAGCTTTCAATGCGATCGGCCGTACCTTTTAGGTGAATACGCTTTCCTGAATTTAGCGTAATGCTACCCATCATGTCCTTTTCATTGGCGACTATAATGCGATCGGGATTTTTCTCAAACTCTTGCTTTTCATAATCCAGAAAACGCTTCAACATCATGCTGAGGGTCTCTAAGGTGAGAAGATTGGGTCCCGTTTCTATTTCCGCTTCCCCTAAAATACTTTTTAGTTTCTGGTAAATCAAGGCTCTTAACTCTTCTTGCTTGAGCGCAAAAACGGAATCTTCGGGGAGCGGGGTAAATGCTTTTCCATCGCGGGTGTAGAATTCTTCCAGTAATTCGTGCAGGGCAATTCCTTGCACCCGCGCCTCAATTTCCTCTTCCATTTCCTCCTCTTCTTGCAGGCGCAATACGCGCTCAAAATAAAACTGCAGAGGATTGCGCAAATAGCTAATCAAGGCGGTGGCAGAAAGTCCTTTCTCGGCGATTTCGTCCAAACGTTCTAGTAAAGCGCTGCTTTTTTCAATAATTAAATCTTCGGAAGAACTCAACTTGGCCTTACTGCTTATAATACGTTCGGTAATTTCTAATTGTCGGTTTTTTTGCGGCCACTCAATCTTTAACTGCTCAATAAAACGCGATGCCTCCGCCGTTCCAATGCCTTTTTCAGAAGTGCCATGCAGCAGGTAAATCTCTTCCGCACCTTGCAACAGACGGTAAAAGTGATAGGCATAAACCGCATCCTTATCTAAATAGGTAGGCAGCTTGTATTTCTTTTTTACATCAAAGGGAATAAGGCTGTTTTCACTGCGACCTTTGGGTAAAATCCCTTCGTTTAAAGAGCAGATTACCAGTCGCTTGAAATCGAGCGCACGCGTTTCTAGCATTCCCATTACCTGCAAACCTTTAAGAGGTTCACCCTTTAAATCGAGACTTAAATCGGGGAGGATTTCGCGGTACAGCTGTAAAGCCGTTTCAAACTTTTCTACGTAAGGGTATTTTTCCAGCAAAGCGGCCAACTGGTTGAAAAGGCTGTAAAAGCCAAAGAGGGCCTCGCTTAAATTCTGACTGCTATCAAAAATTTCCTTTAAGTCAAGGCAAGCCTGGGCTAGTATTTTAAAGCGCTCGTTGGCAGATAGGTTTTTATGAAAATACCGTTCTGGAAAAGGAGCTAAAATATCTTCTAATTCGAGTTCGGCAAAGGAGCGAAAAATGGCATTGGTTCGCTTTATTTTCTGTTTTAGTTCATCGGGCGCTTGGGGCTTAAGGCGATTGATGCGACGAATAACAAAACTACTTAGCAGCGAATCCCATTTGCGATGGTAATAGCGGGGCGAGCCGTTTTTGTCCACTTTAGCGCTGCGCTCAGCTTCCACCGGAAACTCTAGTAAGAGCTCAAAAAATCCGCTTAAAGGCGAGTTTTCCAAACCCAAACCCATGGTGAGGTTAAAGGCTTCAATATTGGGATGCAAGGTGTTAAGAAAGGAAGTGAGCAAGGCTTCATCGGCCAGCACGAGGGCGGTGTCGTTTTGCTCGCTGGCCTCTAAGCTTCCTAAAATACCATTGGCAATTTGCGCTTGCAGGTTATTGCCCGGCACCGCAATGCTTTCTAGGCTGCGTTTGCCTTCTTTCAGTTTTTGGTGTAAGCCAAAAAAGCGTTCCTGGCCTTTCAGGCGACGGATAAGCGGCGATTGTCGTAAAAATTGCCCCGCTTCGTGTTCAATATCTTCAAAATAGTAGCGATCAATATCCCAGTAAAAATCGGCCAGTCCCTCCTCAAAAAGGCGCAGGAAAATTTCTTCTTCTGCGCGGTTTAAGGCATTAAAGCCTAAGAAATAAAGGTGGTCATACTCTTCTTTCAGCTCTAGGCAGATGCGGTCCATTTGCTGATGCATCTGCCGATAGGCCAAGCCTTGGTATACGCGACCATCTGCCAAAAGGCCGCTCGTAAATTTTCGATACACCTTAGCGAGGCGCGGCCAGAGAGCGAGATACTCTTTAATTAATTCATTCGATTCGCCCGGTTCTAAATCCCAATTTTCGATACGCTTTACATCGGCGAGGTAGGAAAATAGATTATCAGCATCCACCAAGTGCCGGTCAATTTCATTGCAATCGGCTAAAAATAAACGCCCCCATTTACTGTACTCGTCAAAGCTTTCGGTCTTATCTACCGATTGTGTATAGGCTTCATAACTCTTAAAAAAAAGGGCCGCCGTTTCCTCACTTTGCAGACCGGTACTTTCTAAAACCAACTCCTCGATGGTGAGAATGCGCGGACCAATTTGCACTTTATCGATTTGCCTGCTCAGCTCGCGTTCGAGAAATACCGCAGCGCGACGGCTAGGCATTACTATCGCGAGGCGATGCAGAGGGCGGGAATCTTGAAGAATAAAGGCAGCAGCTTGTTGAAGAAAGGTAGTCAAGGATAATCTGTTTTCACAAATATACAATCCTAAAAACGTTAGTTCGACCTAAAATTATAGCCTCAGATTTTCAATTTTGCCGCAAGTAAATCAGTTCTTGCTCATCTTGCCGCAGCGTAACTTTGGCACAGTGGCTAGGATAGGAAATTTCAAAATCGTGCTCCAAATTAAGTTCTCGCGTTTGGGCTTCAAAAACCCCCTCACATTCTAGTTTGCCTT
The DNA here is from genome assembly GCA_963977415.1 of uncultured Schleiferiaceae bacterium. Classification (GTDB taxonomy): domain Bacteria; phylum Bacteroidota; class Bacteroidia; order Flavobacteriales; family Schleiferiaceae; genus Croceimicrobium. The sequence goes on from CAXBOS010000021.1 coordinate 13,231, forward strand.
GTTCACTAAAGCGACTAATATGTAGTTGGTTGCCCATCTGCCGAAAGGCAAAATAAGAACTTGCGCCAATGCCGTAAAGCCATTTTTTAAGGCCGGCATCCGGGCTAAGGGCGTCGTTTAAGGGGCCAGAATATTCGCTTTCTTGGGCCATGGCATGAGATATTTAGGAGATTTTTTGCTAGAATGTAGACAGGTAGAGCCCAAACTTTTAACCAAAAAAATGGGTAAAGGGCTAGGGTATTTAGCCAGCTTGATGCGCCAATTAAAGAATTCAAAACCAGCGTCTAAGGTGTTTAAAACGAAGCGGGCACAATTGGTTCCACCTTTTACAAAGGGACCGTAGGAAATGAGTTCCTTGGCTTGAAGCTGCGTGATGTAAGCACGCGACTTTTGGTAGTTGACTAAGGTCTGAGCGGCTATTAAAGGTCCTTCACCGTGGCACTGTGGCATGTCTCCTAATTCGCCTAAAAGTTCGGCGAGGTTGGCCAGTTTTCCGTCTTCTTTTATTTGCCCACGGAAGCGCAATTGTAGTTCATGATCAGTATAAGCCGAGCGTACTCGTCCCATGCCAGGTGGACAATGGTAGCGGCCGAAATCGAAATATTCGGCTGCACCATTATCGCTATGAACTAACACTAGAGCGGCGTGACCAACACGGTAGTAGGAATTTTTACTAATTCCTAGTTTTTCCGCCCAGCTATCATACCAGGCGCCCGTGCCTTTACAATAGGTTTCAGGCCAAGCGAGGGCCACTAAAATACCGCTTGGTTTTAATGACATGGCCCTTAGGGTAAGTTTGCGAGAATTTCTTCTGGACTGGCACGTTGGCTATAATCTCTATCGAAGTGGCGCCAAACTACTTTACCGTCTTGGCCAATTATATAAGTAGCGGGTACTGGTAAGCGCTCGGAGTCGTCAGTTTGTGCTTCCGCAAGATCCGCTCCCAACATGGTATTGTATTTAAAACGCGTGCCACTCGAGGGTAGAAAGGCAAGATCGAAAGCGTCGGCAATTTTAAAACCATTATCGGTTAAAAGACGAAAGCTCGCCCCGGTTTTTTCGGCACTTTTCATTAGCATCTCTTGGTTTTCGGGGGAAATGGCCACTAACTGCGCCCCTTTACTTGTAATGGCTTGCAGATTTTCTTCCAAAGCGCTGAGGTGGCGATTGCAGTAGGGGCACCATTGTCCTCGATAAAACACCACTACCACCGGACCTTCTTTTAAGGCTTCTTTCAGGTCGAAGCTTTGCCCATCTTGCGCAAGCGCACTAAAGTTTTGAACCATACTGCCAATGCCAATGCCATTAACATCTTCAACGGCGGGGAATTCTTGAGCTTGCAGGTTTAGCCCAAGGATTAACATAAATAGGGAAATAGAGTACTTCATTTTTAAAATTATTTGTGAACTGTAATAGCTTAGCTTTTATACTTTACCAGCATTAATAAGCCAAACTGTAGCACTTAAATGGTGATACAGTTAAATGGTCGAGGCCAAATGGTTTTACTGACAAAAAAAATGAAAAAATTTATAGCTAATAACTTTTAAAGTTATCAAGGTCCGCAAAGCGCTTAAAATTAGGCCCAAGATTGTCTCACTCATTTTTAGAAAAAAGTATTCTTTATGTGGAATACAATTGAAACAAGCGGCATTAATTAGTGCTAAGAGCTGAAATTCCTGCGTTTTATTAAAAACCCGGAGCAATAATTTCCAGCCGGATTAAAGTTTAAAAAGGCTCGAGATAAATTGAATTTGTTCGAAGGAGATCCTACTTTAGGTGGATTACTCGCGCTAAAGTTCCTCTAGTTTTGTTTTAATTCCCGCTTTAAGCTTCTCGTTTTTAAGTGGCCTAGCCTGTTTTTCGCTGTAGGCCCCAAACATATTTTTAAGGATTTCGCTTTGCTTTTCGTAAGCCTTGCAAGTTTTACATGCCAGCAAATGGAGTTTTAGTTGCAAACTTTGCTTCGCGTTTAATTGGCCTTCTTCGCGGAGATTTAAATACTCAGTCGCCTTAGCGCAGGATAACATAATAGTTTGTAAAGCGTTCATTGCCAAAAGGTTTCAATGCATTTTTTAAGTAAAAGCTTCGCACGGTGCGTGATCTGCCAATAATTGGTCGTGCTCAGTTCGAAGTCCTGACAAATTTCATTGGCCTTCAAGCTTTGCAAGTACTTGGCTTTTATTACTTCTTGCCAAAGAGTGGGTAAATCGTTAAGGCAGCCTTCGAATTTCTCCCGAAAATCATCATGATCAAGCAAGGCTTTTTCATCTTCCCAAATAGGGTCTACCTTCATATTTTCCCAATGCCCATCTGCGGTAAAAAAGCCCTGAACTGCCTCCTCTGCCTTGGCAATATGCGGATCGGCGTAGTTTTTAAAATCGCTTTGGTGGCTCCGATAATAGTCGGCAATTTTACGATTGAGAATGGAGAAGAGCCAGGTTTTGGGCTTGCTGCGTCCCTCAAATTTATCGTAGCTCTCGTAAGCCGCCATAAAGCAATCTTGCACCAAATCTTCAGCTATGCTTTGGGAGCCCAATTTATAGGAAGCCCAAGTCAGCAGCTCGTCGGAATAGTCATCTACCCAAGTGCTAAAGGCCTGCTTTTTAGAAATACTGTCGCTCAATTAACCATTGCTTTTAAGAAGGCAAAGGTATGCTTATTGAAATTTTGGTTCCTCCTGTTCTTCCTGGTATGGGCGAGTCAATAAATAGGCGCCCTCCGAAGCTTTTAGCTACGTAATAGGCCTTACTTAAGCCAAAGCCTCCGCCGCGGGTAATGCGCGCTTTGGTGTTGGAAGCGCGGTAGCCAAATTCTACCACTTTTTCGATTTCATCGGTGGGAATCCCCGAACCCGAATCTTCTACCACAAAGCGAATTTCCTTTTCCCCCTGATGAAAGCCGGCACTGATAATGCCACCTGGCGCGGTATATTTTCTAGCATTCGCTAAAAGGTCGCGCATTACATCTTGGAAAATAGGAGGCATTTGTATTGATGATTCATTTACACTGCTCATTTCCAAATTAATGAGGTATTCTTTTTCATAATGTTCGGCCAAATTATAAACGATATGGTAGGCACCATGGCTGTTTTCTTCTATAGCTTGAAATACATTAATGAAATTGTTTTTAAGTGCTTTAATATCATGTTCTACCCAAGCTAAAGGATTGTCTTTACGGGCATTAATCTCTTGGGCGCGAACTTTTAAGATACTAAATATGCTGGTGAGATTGGAAAGAATGGCCGTGCAAAATTCATCTTCTGCCTTGCCTTTTTCCTTAATAACCTTTAGGGTAGTCGTATAAGTGCTATCGCAAAAGTCGTTAATGGTGGCTACGCGTTGGTGCGCTTTTTCACTATCGCTTAGGTCTTCTGCCGCACTTAGTATGCTTGCGCAGATGCCTTCAATTTCTTTGGGGTTTTCCAAATAGTCAGAAAGCCTTAATAATTCGTATTGCACGACATTTAGAACATTTAAAACACTGTGCATATTAAGCAAGGAAACCTCATGGGCTTCAAATGCTAGTTTGTGGGTAATTTCCATAATTGATAAGCCTGTTAGCTAGTTAACAAATATATACACTACTAATAAATCAAAGTATGAGATTTCTCAGCTCTTCTCTTTACTGGAGAATAAAATCCCAGTAATTGGTGGCTTGATAGTAAAAGCTCCATTTATCTAAACGATAATAATCTTTACGCTGCACCTTCGCTAAGCTCGGCAGAAGGGTATGCAAAACGGCAGGATCGTAGAACTGGGCGCTATCTTTAAAGTCTGGGATATCTGCGTAAGCGCGATCCATAAGCAGACATTTTTTAAAGGCAAAGGCCAAATTATAGCTACCCGACACTTGGTTTTGGTAGGTGGCACCCGAGCTATGCTGGGCGTGAATGAGGGGCATGATAAAATCGGCCATTTGGATATAGCTGTAAAAGGTATCCATATCAATAAAAGAAGACCAAAGCACAAAGTTTTCTTCGAGGCCTGCTGCGCTAATTTCCTGTTGTAAAGCGGCGCCATCACCATGGGCATGTTCGGAGGCACCCAGCAGAATAAAGCGAATATTTTTAGGAGGCTTGTGATGCGAAAGTGCCTTAATTAAGGCGGGATAATCACGGCGCTGATTCTCTACCTGCCCAGGAATAACAATCCAAATCTCCCCCTCTTTCTTTTCCAATTCCAACAACGGGTAACTAGGATAAAGTATCGCGTAATAGCTGCCAAAGTGCAAGTCGGGATAATTCTTCTCTTCCAGCCTTTTTAGTAAATAGTCGTTTAAAACAAAGTACTTTTTCACCTTACGGGAGATGGCTTTCTGACTGCGACTCGTTTCCAAACGATTGATATTGTGTATGCTAGAAATGAATTCTATGCTTTTCGGAAACGGGAAAAGTAGCAGCTTTCGAATATGTGGTCCTTGCCCAGTATTAAAGATTACTTTGTTGAAGCCTCCTTTTTTAAGGCTTTTATACAAACGGTAAAAGTCTGCCCAACCCAGCTTTTGCTTGAGCAAATGAATTTCAGAAGGATCGGCCCAGTCGGCAATGCGCTCGGCAATAATGGGCGAACAATAAATTGTTAAGCGACAATTAGGACGGCTCTTTAGATAAGCCACCTGCGCGTAAAGGCACTCATCGTGAGAGGTGCCAATTTCTAATAGAGCAATCTTTTGGGGCTTAAACATAGCGGCAAAGGTAAGTCGCTTTCAGCAGATGCCTATGGCAAAATCATGGGTATCGACTAGCACGTTGCATTCCGAGTAAATAGTCTTTAAACGTTTGTAAAACAGCAAGGTGCTTTTTATCTCGCAGTTTTGCCACTGATAATTTGTATTGTTAAACTAAATCTTATCTGATGAGTAATTTAAAAAACAGAGTGACCTTAATTGGTCATGTAGGACAAAGTCCTGAAGTAAAATCCTTTGACGCCAAAGGTAAATTAGCGCGCTTTTCGCTAGCAACAAACGAATCGTATAAAAATAGCAAAGGCGAAAAAATCGATGAAACCCAATGGCACAATGTGGTGGCTTGGAGTAAGCTGGCTGAAATCGTGGAAGCTCACGTTGAAAAAGGCAGTTATCTCGTGTTGGAAGGCAAGATTGTAAACCGCAGCTACGAAACCAAAGAAGGGGAGAAGCGCTATGTCACCGAAATTGTGGCCAACGAGTTGAACTTCCTTTCAACTAAAAAAGAAAAAGCCGCATAGCTAAATAAAGCCCTTCCAAATTCCCCTCCATGGAGGGGCTTTTTTTTGTTTAAGAAGCTATTTAGAGCTCCGTTCAGATTTTAGTATAAAGTCATTTCAGCTTCTTTATGCCCGCCCTATATTTGTGGAAATTTGAAAATGATGGCAGTAAACTGGACAGTTGTAAAAGAATACGAAGACATTACTTATAAAAAATCAGGAACGGGCGTAGCGCGCATTGCCTTTAATCGCCCCGACGTGCGTAATGCCTTTCGCCCCAAAACGGTAGGCGAATTATATGAGGCCTTTTTAGATGCACGCGAAGACACTTCTATTGGGGTGGTTTTATTTAGTGCCGAAGGACCTTCTTCCAAAGATGGGGTATACTCTTTCTGCAGTGGCGGCGATCAAAATGCCAGAGGTCATCAAGGTTATGTAGATGATGCCGGTATGCCACGTCTCAATATATTAGAAGTACAAAGACTTATTCGCTTTATGCCCAAAGTGGTTATTGCGGTTATTCCCGGCTGGGCCGTGGGCGGTGGACATAGCTTACACGTGGTTTGCGATTTAAGTTTAGCTAGTAAAGAGCATGCTATTTTTAAACAAACCGACGCCGATGTTACCAGTTTCGATGGCGGTTATGGTTCGGCTTATTTAGCAAAAATGGTAGGCCAGAAAAAAGCCCGCGAAATCTTCTTCTTGGGGAGAAACTACTCCGCGCAAGATGCCGTAGATATGGGAATGGTTAATGCTGCCATTCCACATGCCGAATTAGAAGATACTGCTTACGAGTGGGCGCAAGAAATTTTGGGCAAATCGCCAACTTCTATAAAAATGTTGAAATTCGCTTTCAACCTTACCGACGACGGTATGGTGGGGCAACAAGTTTTTGCCGGCGAAGCAACGCGCTTAGCTTATATGACCGATGAAGCCAAAGAAGGAAGGAATGCCTTTTTAGAAAAACGCAAGCCCGACTTCAAGGACATCAAATGGATTCCCTAATGGACATTGCAATTTTAGAAGGAAAACACCCTGCTTATTTTAAGAACTACCTAAGCTATTTAAGCGATGGGCCGGTACTTGAGATTTGGGAAAATTATTTACCAGCCACGCTCGCGTTTTGGCGCTCTATTTCCGAAGCAGAGGCTAATTACGCTTATGCAGAAGGCAAATGGACGATAAAGGAAATGCTTCTGCATATTATCGATACCGATCGCATTTTTGCCTATCGCGCATTAGCCATATCTCGTGGTGAGAAACAGGCCTTACCGAGCTACGATCAAGACCTTTATGTGGCGAACTCCGATGCGAACAGTCGCGCCTATGAAGATATTTTAAAAGAGTATGAAAGTGTTAAAATTGCCAACTTAAGTCTGCTACAAAGTTTCAACGAACAGCAATGGCAGGCTTCAGGAATGATGGCAGACGCGGAAACTTCGGTTTTAGCTTTGGCTTATGTTATGCCTGGCCACGATTTGCATCATATTGAAATTTGCAAAGCGCGTTATTTTAAGGTAGCCGATTAAGAAAAGTATTGCGCAAGCATTCACAAGGCTTTAGACTTTCAGCTTTCTATTTTCGACCTAGAAATAGGATAGCTGTATCATGCGTATTAACACTAGGACATGATAAAATCTCATTTCATACCCGAGGGGCGAAAAAGGGTTGCTTCTCGGGTTTTTTATGGCCTAAACTCACAAGGGCATACAAAAGGTAAAAGTGTAGAAGGCTTCTTAATTGAGCGTCTGTATAGTTAGGCTTCAAAGCTCTAATACTAATGGTTTTTTGCCCAAACCAGCTTTAATGTTTAGCGATAAAACAACTCTTGATCAATATACTCCCACACCGCAGGCGGTAGCATAAAGCTGAGGTCTTTTCCTTCTTTAATAGCTTGGCGAATATCGGTAGAAGCGATTTCCACTATCGGTGCTTGGGTAAGGTGTACTTTGGGATGTTGAGCTAAATCGCCCCCATCGGCGCCAATGCGTGGATAAACATAAAGCTCGTGGTTCTCTAATATGGCCTCGTAGTTTTTCCACTTCTTAAAGCTCTGCAAATTATCGCCACCCATTATTAAGTTAAAACTACAGTCGGGATGTTGCTCGCTTAGGTAAGCTAGCGTTGTAGCAGTGTAAGAAGGCTGTGGTAAGGAAAACTCTACATCACTTACGCGCAGTTTATAGTGTTTGCCAATGGCCAAATTAACCATGTGCAAGCGTTGATAGTCGTCTAATAAACTACTCTTCTTTTTATGAGGATTGTGTGGGGTAACCACAAACCAAACTTCATCCAAGTCGGTGCTTTCCAGCATATATTGGGCAATAATGCAGTGCCCAACATGTATGGGGTTAAAGGTTCCGAAGTAAAGGCCAACTTTTTTCATTTCCCTAAAAAGACTTTTAAAAGTGACTCGGCTTCTTTCTTCGCTATATCTAAATCTCGATTTATTAAAATATGGTCGAAACGATCGGAACGACCAATTTCTTTGCGCGCCTTAGCTAAACGCTGACGGATTTTATCCTCGCTATCGGTATTACGACCACGCAATCTGCGCGCTAATTCATCCTCACTTGGAGGCATTACAAAAATCGCTAAAGCCTTATCGCCGTAGAGGCTTTTCAGGTTTAAACCTCCAACTACGTCAATATCAAAAATCACCGCTTTGCCTTCTTGCCAAATACGCTCTACCTCGCTGCGCAGCGTGCCGTACTTGGTGCCGGCATAAACTTCTTCCCACTCTATAAAATCGCCTTTTAAAACTCTTTTGCTAAAGTCGTCATCACTTAAAAAGTAATAGTCTTTGCCATTCACTTCTTCTCCGCGTGGGGCCCGGCTCGTGGCCGAGATGCTAAAGGCTAGATCCAGTTCTTCTTGCTTTAGTAAATGTCTTACCAAGGTAGTTTTTCCCGCTCCTGAAGGAGCCGAGAAGATGATTAATTTTCCACTTTTATCTGCCATCTACCCCAAGAGATTAAAGGATATTTAAAACCTGTTCCTTAATTTTTTCAAGTTCGTCTTTCATGCCCACTACAATTTTTTGCATGCCGGCATGATTGGCTTTACTACCCAAGGTGTTAATTTCTCGGCCAATTTCCTGGCTAACAAAACCCAACTTTTTTCCGGCTTCATCGCCCGCAAGCATCAATTCTTCGAAGTAATCGAGATGAGCTCTCAGGCGCACTTTTTCTTCGGTAACATCTAGTTTTTCGAGATAATAAATTAGCTCTTGCTCAAAACGATCTTGGTCCACTTCTACCTTGAGTTGCTCTAAGCCGCGCATTAATTTATCTTTAATACGCACGGTGCGCTCCTCTTCCATAGGAATAATGGCTTCTAAACCGTCGCTGATATTTTTTAGGCGCATGTCAATATCTTCTTTCAAGCGCGCCCCTTCGTCGGAACGGAAATTACCTATCAACTCTAAACATTCAATCAATCCGCCTTCTAAAAGCTCCCACTCTTGCTCGCTCAGCTCACTCTCGGCACTTTGTAAAACATCGGGCATGCGCATTACAGCGCCAATTAAATCGCCCGTACTATTCGTGCTGTCGGCTAGTTTCTTCAATTGCATGAGATAACCTTGAGCCAAGGTCTCGTTTATTTGTGGGGCACTTTCAATGCCAGTGACTTCAGTGAAAATACTACAATCTATTTTACCGCGCGACAGGGATTTTGCCAAATGCTGGCGAATTACGCCTTCCTTGCTGCGGTAGAGTGAGGGTAAACGTAAATTTATATCTGCCGACTTACTATTAAGCGACTTGATTTCAATGGTAATTTTTTTTCCAGGTAACTGCAATACTTTTTTGCCAAAACCTGTCATAGACTGCAATGCTTTCATAAATACAAAGGTAAGCAGGCATTTTAGTTTCGCCGCCCGTAAAAGGAGACTAAATATACCCCGCTAAAAATTAAGATGGCTGAGCTAATCATACTGAAGCGCAGTTCATCGGTTCCTAAAATGGTGGCCGAGATGGCCGCAATAAGTGGCTGTAAATAAATGTAAAAACTAACCGTGGTAGAACTGACGGTTTTTAAGGCGTAAATGTTTAGTAAATAGGCCATAAAGGTGGTTCCCACCACCACAAAGGCCACTTCCCAATAAATTAGGCTTGGCATCTCTGCCCAAGCAATTTCGCTAAATTGATTAGCGCCAAAAGGAATAACAATAAGCAAACCCGCCATAAAAACGAGGCGAATAACCGTTACCGCTTTGTATTTAGCCATCAAGGGTTTCACTACAATTAGATAGGAAGCGTAGGAAAAGGCATTCAGCATTACAAAAGTATTGCCCAATGATTCCCCATTATTAAAGATGCTTGCATCGCTACCCGAATAAATAATACTGAGAGCACCGCTAAGGCCTAAAATAATGCCGATAATTTTCGCGGCATTTAGAGGGACTTTCAAAATGATGGCGGATAAGCTAAGAACCATAATCGGATTGGTCGTCATTATTACCGCGGCACTAATGGGGGTGGTGAGGTTTAGACCTTCGAAAAAAAACAATTGGTTGGCGGCAACTCCGAAAAAACCGGCTAGGGCTATGCGCACATAATCGGCTTTGTCCACCTTCTCTCTAGGGAAAAGGAAGTACAAGATATTAAAGAGGATCACAGCACCCATTACCCGAACTAAAATAAAACCGCGGGGTTGAATGTAATTGGGCATTACATCTTTCGCAATAGAATAGTTAAGTCCGTAAATTAGCGCTACTGCAAACAGAGCCACATGAGCCCAAATTTTTTGATTCTTTTCCAGGAGAGAATTTTCGGCAAAGGTAAAGGCAAATAAGTGAGGATTTACCCCTCGAAATTTTAATGTTTTAGGGTGCAATAAATAATTATGAAAGTACTAATAATAGGCGCTAGTGGTAGAACAGGTAAACTGGTGGTGGAAGAGGCACTGGCCCGAGGTTGGGAGGTAAAGGCCTTAGTGCGCGAAGTGAAGGTCTTTGATCTTAATCACCCCAATCTTGTAACGGTGATGGGTACGCCTTTCGCTTATGCAGATGTTAAAAAAGCCTGCGAATCTTGTGATGTGGTAATTTCGGCATTGAACATATCCCGCGCCAGCGAAAACCCATGGTCTAAATTGGTTTCTCCCGAAAACCTACTTTCCAAAAGCATGCAAAATGTAGTGGATGTGGCAAAACACATCCCCTTGAAAAAGCTTATTAGCGTTTCCGCTTGGGGTGTGGGTGATTCACGCGCCGAAATCCCTTGGTGGTTTAAGTTGATGATTCGCTTTAGCAAGATAGGCCCCGTGTATGAAGATCACGATCGGCAAGAGCGCGTAGTACAAAATGCCGATATAAATTTTACCATTGTACGCCCTGTTGGATTAAACGATAAAGAAGCTAGGCCCGTAAAAGTTAGCCAAAATGCTAAGCCTAAACCAGGACTCTTTATCTCCCGCAAGAGCTTAGCCAAATATTTGGTGCAATGTGCGAATGAGGATTTACATGTGAAGGAAATTATCACCCTGAGTAATTAGTTTTAGGTTTTAAAACAAAGAAGATTTGATGACATGTTGCCCAGAATCAGATAAACGAAGACTCATATTACAATTTAGTCTGATTCGTAATTAGTAGGTTATCCGGCCTCAATTACGAATCTTCAAAATAAAAGCCTTTGCTTTAGCAAATTGGGAGCCGAAGAGCGTAGCGATGAGCCCACAAACTCCTTTAAGAAATAAACAAGCCGTTTGTAACCGAGGAGCAACGCGACGAGCTCACGAACTCCTCTAAAAGAGGATAAGCGTTCGTAACCAAAAAATGAACGAAATAATGTATTGATAATTATGGTTTTGACGAGGGCTAGGATTAAAAAAACGGATTGAAAATTTAAACTGTCATGGGTAGTAAATAAAGGTTTACTTCGCCAAAATCAAATTCCAAATGAATTGGGAATTTAAACATCAGATTCTTTTCCTTTAAGGGAAAGAACAGGAGTTTGGTTAACAACAGTTTTTTAAAAATTGTTAGCGACTTAAGGTCAAAACCATAGTAAGCTATCCTTCTAATAGTCCTTCTTGAACCGCTATCCGCACCATGCCCGCTACATTTTTCACCTCGAGTTTTTCTAAAATGGATTTGCGATGTGTTTCTACGGTACGAATGGCAATATATAGCTTGTCGGCTACTTCGCGGGTGCTTAGACCCTCGGCAATTAGTACCAATATTTCACGTTCACGCTCTGATAGGTTTTGACTCTTTTTTAAACCCGTTATATCCATTTGCTGACTGCTAGACATTAGAACTTCCATAGCTTTAGGAGAGAAATAGGTACCTCCTGAACTTACGACTTGCAGGCATGCTTTTACTTCGGCTTTATCGGCATTTTTAGGAAGGTAACCATCTAGTTTTTGCTTCATCACCTCTTTTACAACCGATTGATTTAAATGCATGGTGAGTAAAACCAGTTTACAGGGGAGTTTTTCCTTTTGAATTTTTTGAGCGAACTCTAGTCCATTTATGCCCGGCATATCTAGATCCGTGAGAATAATATTGGGTAATAGAAGTTTTATTTTGGCAAAGGCCTCGGTAGCCGAGTGGTAAATTCCAATGACTTCAATATCCTCATCATTTTTGAAAAAACTAGCGATTCCTTGCGCCACCATTTGATGATCATCAACTATAATTAATGTGGTTTTCGCCTTCATTCAAGGGGGATTTTTATAGACACAGAGGTACCGCTATTAGGACTAGGTTCAAAGTTTACGGTTCCTTTAACCATATCTAATCGGCTCCGGATGTTGAGTAGACCATGACCCTTACTGGAGGATTCGGGCATGCCTTTTCCATTATCTTCTGCGAAAAGCAGTAGGGTGTTTTTATTCCTAATGAGTTGCACAGCTACTTCGCTGGCGTCAGCGTGTTTTATGATGTTGTTTACCAGCTCTTGCAGCACACGATACAGGCTAATTTCTATGCGCGGATTAAAGCGATTGGCTACCTTATGATGCTCAAAATGATAAGTGATTTTAGAGAACTGAAAACTACTGGATAATAAATCTTCGATGGCCTCCACCAGTCCATTTTCCAGGAGCTTGCGTGGCATCATCTGGTGAGAGATTTGGCGAACCTCGTCTGCGGAAGTAGAGAATTGCTCACTAATTACTTGGAGGTTTTTTCTTTGCGTTTCGTCAGTAATCTGCTGACTTACATTGTTAAGCGACATTTTGAGTGCGCTTAGTTGCTGACCAATACCATCATGCAGATCCTTGCTTATTCTAGAGCGCTCTTCTTCTGTGGCATTAATTACCGCTTCAAAGCCTTTTGATTTTTCTTCAAATAGGGCTTGTTGCATTTTTTGCTTTTGCTTATTTCTGTATTGATTGTAGAAAATAAAAGCGAAGAGGCTTAAGATGAATATGCTACCGATAAGACCAAAAATTTGCATTCGCTGCGACTTGATAGCAGATTCTTTAGCGGCAATATCAAGTTTTTGATGGGCTATTTCTTGTTCCTTTTTTGCGGTTTGGTACTTGGTTTCTAAGTCAGCAATTACCTTTACTTTTTGAATACCTTGAACGGAGTCATGGTATTGCTGAGATGCTTCTAAGTAGGCCATGCTTTCTGCATAGCGCTGCGCTTTTTTGGTGATACGATAAAGCATCTTGTTAACCCCTGCTAGATCTTCTAAACTCCCCGTTTTATGGGCAAGAACATAAGCTTTTTGTGCGTATTCTTCCGCGAGTTGCAGTTTAGCTTGCGCTAGATATAAATCGGATAAACCCAAGCTGATAGTAAAAGTTTCTTCTTCAAATTGATTGGCAAGGCTCAGCTCAAATGCTTCCAAAAATTGCTTTTCGGAAAGCGAATAATTTTTTAAATGAAAATTAGCTTTGGCAAGCACCTCCAGTGGATACATGGCATAGGCTGTAAATCCAAGGTTTCTGTATCCTTCTAAGCCTTTATTGCCGTAATAAGTTGCGCTATCATACTCCTGCATTTCAATGTAAAGAGATGCTAGGTTGGTGGAGATGCTTGTAATGCCAAAATCATCTTTGAGAAAACTTAAGTCACGATATGCTTTTTGATAATAATCCAGTGCTTTGGGAAACTCACTCATGGATTTAAATACTAATCCAATGTTGAGGTTCAAATAAGCTGAGTTCAGAGTGTCATTGAGATATTCAAAGAATTTAACCGCATTCAGGTAGTAGATTATGGCACTGTCTTTAATTCCAGCGGCATCTGCAGTAGCGCCAATATTTAGATAGGAACGCGCAATAACACTCGTGTCTTTAATGCTAATGCTTTTAGTTAGGCCTTCGCGATTATATTTTTGAGCGAGGTCATATTGGCCATCGTCATAGAGAAAATTCCCTTTGAGCAGAGCGGCAACAGCCAAAGCTCTACCGTCATCGATTTGCTCCGCGTAATCCACCAGCATCTGCAAATACATGCGGGCGGAGTCCATGTTTATATAGGCATATTCTTGGGTAAGGAAATGCAAGGCGTCTATCCGGTCTTGCCCCTTGAGCGCAGGTAACTCGGTAACTAGCGAATCCAATTTTTGGCCAATAGATGCCTGTGGAATAAGCATGATAGGGACGAAAAATAGAAAAATACCGAGTTTCAGCGAGGGGAATACCGAATTACCATTAGACATATTTCAAAAATACCGCATCAAATTTGAATATTCAATAACCAAAGGCCTTAAAGGCATCAAGAAATCAATTAATAAAGGTATGAAAACCCTCTTTATACTGAGTTCTATAGAGAGTTGAAGCTAATCTTTAAATAATCAATAAAAGAAATGAAAATGAAAAATACTTTAATTTTAGTAGCAGTTCTCTTGGGAATAGTGAACGTCTATGGTCAAAAGTCCATTCAGGAATTAGCAGAATTGTCGGATAAAAAATTTGAAAAAAAAGTAAGCAGTGGCAATTCAGCTGTCCTTGTTAAGTCTTTTGCAAAAAATGCAAGAAGAAAAGGAGTTGACCTGCCTGATCCTCTTGTTCCACCTTTGAAAAAAGTTGGTATCCTCTCTTTCTTTACCGCTGACTTATCTGAGCGTGACTCAAAAGCTATAAGAAGAGGTGGGATTTATGAATCCTTTTTAACCACTGATGGTGGAAAAGAAATATTACAAAGTTTTCATGATGAGGCATTGAATGCTCTTAAAAATGAATTCTCTTCTCAAGGAATTATGTTATTAACACCGGAAGAATATTTAACTGAGGAAACATTAGAAATCTACGACAACTTCCAAATTGAAACTTCTAAAATGGGATCTGCGGTTTTAGCCTCTGCCAATTATCTCCAAGGTCAGAGTGAAAAGTCTATAGTGGCGGCAACAGGGTATAAAGTGTTCCCAGCACCTACTGTATTGAGCGGAACGGATCCAAAAGTAATATCATCCATGGCAGATTTAGCAAATCAACTTGGGGTTGATGCCTTATTGACGGTGCAAATTGTAACTAGGAAAGAAAAAAATGAAATCGGCCTGAGTGCCATTCGAATTTCTTTGCATGGCCCCAACCCAGTTCCAGATGATCCCAAAGTGAAATATGGTTTAGGTAAATACGTTTCGGGGATTTTAATTGAATATGCCGGTACCGAATTCAACCCCGCTATTCCTTTTGCCTACCTAAACAAAAAAGATAAATCTTTTGAAAGCATTGAAACCCAAAGTTTTGATACAATAATTAAAAGGTATGCAAGTATCTTATTGGCTAATTTCAAAAGTGATTATGTAGAAAAGTAATCATTCTGAATAATGCCAAAAAGCAAATACTCGCAACAACACGGTATATAGCTTCTGGCGAGTGAACGGCTTCTTGAAAGTTTTCCCCTTCGTAGCCAACTTTGGTTTCGGGAAACAGGATACTGCTTGGATACCACCAACAGCCCGAAAGTCAACTGTTTTAGAATTAAAAATGCCTTTAAAATAAATATGGACTTGCTAAAAGTAACTGGTCAGATCTCAATTTAAGCAAGAAACCAATTTAGGGCTTAGCCCCGATTAAGTATTGAAAGCAGCTGCGACTTTTTACAGAGGATTTTGATAAAATAGACATTGCCCTTGGTTAAATATATCCAATAGAAAAGACCCAAATAGGCTCCTTTTTGGCTTTGAAAACTATTGTTGGAGCAAGTTCTTGGTGCCTCTGCCAAGAGGGTTTTATTCAAGTAAAAATAAATTAGTATGAAAAAATACATCTATGCTATATCGGCTGTTTTAGCCCTGATCTTTTTAGTTTCAAGCAAAGCTAATGCGCAAGCTGGAAAAGTCACCACCACCACAATAGGTGAGGTTAACTTTACTGTGGATGAGGTAAATACAACAAAGTGGAGCGGGTTTACCCACTTTGAAGTTTCGTCACACCTCCTTGGTACTACAGGGATGGGTTTTAGCGCAGGCTTACAAAGTCAATACAAACTGCCGGCTTTGCCAATTACTTTGAATGGACGGTTTAGATATGAAATAGGGGGCTTGGGTCAAGTTAAATATAAAGGTGAAGCCTATGGCTCTTCTCGAAATATTGAATTGGCAGCGCTCTTTCCGATAATACCGGGGAGAAAGAAGGAGGCTAGAGTCAAAGTAACTACCGATTATAGTGCTTCAAACACAACCATTCGCGAGGAGTACTTTTATGCGGACGGCCAGAAAAAGACAGACTTATTGGTGCGCGGCGGGGGCTTTCAATACTGGACCAATGGAAATTTCAGTTCAACCGGTTTGTCCGCTGGCTTGGTCTTGCGCACACGCAAACATGTAAAGGTTTCGCTTAAAAATGAAGAAGGCTACTATCGTGAGGTTTTTACTAATTCCCAAGTGTATTTGGATATGCTTTATGCTCCTATACTAACGGGGCTTAGAGAAGATGAGGGCTTTAATGTAGGGGGCAGGATCGGCTTTTTACAGGCTGCTAGTGACGGGATGAATTACTATGTCGAATTAGAGTTTCGCCCGGGAGTTATTGCTGCCATCACCTTTGGCTGGTTATTTGGCTGGGAACACATGAAGTAATAGAGCCTCTTTTTAGTTTTGGGTGTATCCCTTTTTTAATATTACCCGTAACAATTAATCACCAAGAATGAGGGGTCTTAGGTCTCCCCCTCCTTCCTCTTCTAAGCCCCTTGTTCTAGGTGTTAATTACGGGTGGATGGCTGCTGCTGTTTTTCTAATTTATTTAGTTAAGCCAAGATTTAAACTGATAAATCAAGAGTAAATCACTCCTCCAAAACCCATTTCCCAAAAGAACTGGGAATGTGGAAGTCGGGTTCCATCGCCTCTGGTTTTAACCATGACGACCAGCGAATATCAGCTTCTTCTCCTTTAAGGGAAAGGACGTGGCCACGGTAAATACCCGCTTCTAAAACATTGCCCTTTAATAACTTAAGAGCTGTCAATGTTTTTAGGCTAATCTTACCACTCAATAAATACGCATCTGCCTGCGAGCGACAAACAAGATTTAAACTTTCGGGCCATTGCCAGTCGCGGTTAAACTCTCGGTAATGTTTCGCCTGATAATCCAAAACGCGCAATGCCGGATCCATTTCTAAGCAATAATAGTTTCGTAAACCTGCATCTTCACGGAAAAAAAGTTCCACTCTCTCAGAAAATCGCACTTCTAATTTGTCGTTTACCTTACGGTAGATGCGCACTTTATCTGCATAAGCGGTAAACTGAAAATGCAGGTCTTCGCCCGTATGGTAGGCTTTGAAATGGGTTTTTGCTAAGGTTGTATCCTCGTCCCATGGATATTGTAGTTCACATAATAGGGGCAGGCTGGTCCACTCTGGCTTATCGCTGCGGCGGGGAATTAACAAAGTATTCATCGGGGACGATACATTTTTACCAAAGGAGGAAGAAGACTCTCCAATCCTTCGGTTTTAATCACAAACATGGTTTCTAAAAGCACACCAATGCGACCTTTCGGGAAGCCCTTTCCAGCAAACCACTCGAGATAATAAGCGGGTAGTTCATAAATGCGGCGACCGGCATATTTCCCAAAGGGCATTTCAGTTTGGATGATTTCCTTTAAAACTTTGGGATCAGGTCCATAATTCATAAGCCGTCTATTTCGTATTCACTGTAATAAGGAAGCTTTTCGGCTTGTAGCTCGCCCTCTTCATTAAAGTACTGTTGGTATTGGTAATTGGTATCGGGCTGGTAGATATTAGTGGTCTGCTTTATTGGTCTGCCTCTGCGATCGTAAAAGCGATAGGTAGATTTATTATAGAGGTAATTGGGGTTTTTAGGTGCAAGGATATTAATGCGGGTCCAAATCACTTTGTGGCTTTTACCATAAGCGCTGTCTACTGCAAAGCCATTAGGACAATCGCAGTCACTATAAAAGTGGGCTGAATCGGGTAGGCGTAAATACTTTTGTCGCAAGCAATCCCCGAAACTGCCGCTAATACTATCTTTTACAATAGTGTAGTTGTTTAAATTGCCGTCTTGCAAATTTTTGGGCGCTCGGTAATGACTAATATGATAATCCCAAGAGCAGCCTAGCATTAAAAGTAGCAAGGGCCATGTAAAGAAAGGTTTGAAGATAGGTACCTGCTTTTTCATGCAGCAATGATAAAATAATTCCAGCGAAGATAGTGTAGGAGAGTACTGAGTACAGAGTATTGAGTACTGAGATTGGGAGAGTACTAGAGATATAATTTAGATTATAACATGGGGCCTGAAGACCAGAGTTACCATTCGGAGGGAGGATTTCGGAGTATTGAAAAGTCCTACTAATTGAGTATCCCTGATTAGAGTTGACCGTTTTTAGATTAGTATTTCATTGTTAAAAA
>CAXBOS010000022.1:0-28985 GCA_963977415.1 uncultured Schleiferiaceae bacterium
CAGTTACAAACAGTATTTAATTTTTGAAGGAGTTTGTGAGCTCGTCGCTTCTCTCCTCGGTTGATGCAAAAAAGAAGGAACCGAACGAGGTGAGCTCAGCCATTCCATGAAAAAGAAAATAGGCATGGCTAAAAAAATCTAGGCTCCAATTCCTCATCCTTAAATCCTTCACAAAAAGTAAGCTCGGTGGGCGAGTTACGAACGATTATCCTCTTTTAGAGGAGTTCGTGAGCTCGTCGTTTCTCTCCTCGGTTCCTGACGTCGCAACCCAAACGCTAAACTTTTTGTTTTGTTTTTAACTCTTCGTAATTGAGGCCGGATAACCTACTAATAACAATTAAGTTAAAATTAAAGCTTCGTATACTTTTTTCGGGGTAACTGTCATCAAATATTCTTGGTTTTAAAGCTTAAAACTCTTCTCTAATGATGAGGGTTGGAGAGCTGAAAACTGCTTTTTGATAATCTAGTGAAAAAAAATATGCAGAATTTGGAAAAAAAAGCAGGCGGGAAAGCCGCATTAGGACTAGGCTTTTTCAAATTTGAAAAAAATAGGGGGTATGGATTTTCAAATTTGAAAAGAGTTTTCAGGGCGCTACTTTCATATTGCAGCCATAATCATAAAAAATAAATATTATGAGAATGACTGAACGTAACCGCTTATACATGATGCAAGCGGTAGTAAAAGTGGCAGAGACCCACAAAGATCAATGGCAAGATATGCCTGAGTTTACCGAAAGCTTCGCTAGCTTGAATGCCTATGAAGTTAAAATGCGAGAGCTGGTGCAGCGAAAGGAATTATTAAAACAGCCTTTTGGAGGCATTAAGGCGGAGTTGCGCGGTGAGTTTGCCTTGGTGATTGGCAAATTGGCGGCTTATTTACGCCTAGTTTCTAGGAAAAACAGAGACCTTAGTCTGGCGATGGTAACCGATTTCACGGTGGCTAGTTTAGAGCGTATGAGCGCCCAGAGAACTTTGGCTTTAGCGGAAAATATTGTAGCCTACACGGACCAGTATGAGTCTCAGTTAGATGCATTTGATAACGCAACCGACTTAGTAGAGAAGGCCAAGGAACAAATTCTGATCTTTAAAGAGAAGGGTTTGATTCCGAGTGAACGCAGACGCTTATTGGGGGAAACCACGGAGCAGATCAAAAGGCTGGGACGTGAGGTGATGGATTTCTTGAAAAGGGAACTGGATTTCTTGATGCGTTATTTTATTGATATCGCGCCGGTGTTTTTTAATGCTTTTAGTAATGCTAGAGTGATTCCGAAGTTGAGCGGTAATAGTAAAGGCCGCAGTGGGAATAATGGATCGGTTGATTCGGGTAGCGCTGATGGCGAAGGAGATGATAGTGGCAATCCGCCAGTAGATGATGGAGCGGCACCGCCTAGTGGCGATGGTGATGACGATGGGGGATTTGATCCTGAGGATGATGATGGTGATCCACCCGCGAA
Organism: uncultured Schleiferiaceae bacterium; assembly: GCA_963977415.1. Lineage (GTDB taxonomy): Bacteria > Bacteroidota > Bacteroidia > Flavobacteriales > Schleiferiaceae > Croceimicrobium. The sequence continues at coordinate 1,455 of CAXBOS010000022.1, forward strand.
TGATCCGAACAATACGAGTGGAGTAGTTTAAATAGGTTAGTTTTAGTTAAGAGGACCGTCCGGAAGGGCGGTCTTTTTTTTTTAGAGACCCAACATTAAAAGACTCAAGACCCAAGATGGGATTTGGTTGGGGTTGGGATTTGCGTGTTTGAAACGCAGGGATCGTGGCGGTTTCGCAGGGAATTAGTTTAGGAGTTTAGAGAATAGTGGTTTAGCGGCAATTGATTTAAAAGTTTGGAATCAAATTATTGTTTTTAGTAGGGAAATGCAAGTACAGCAAGAGTTAGAGCAAGAGTAAGGAGGGACTTTTCGGAATGAATAGGTGATTTTAGCTTCGAGGGGGAGATCGAAGAGAAATTCAATTTTAATTAGTAGGTAAAAACAAGAGCTGCGGCAGCTGCGACTTAGCGGTAGTATTATTTAGTAGTACAAAACACAAGCTGCGGCAGCTGCGGATTCTCGGTGTTCTATGATATCGTTAGAGGTTTCTTTCTTGAAAGTAAATCATTTTTTTTACTGTAGTGTCAAGAATCCCGAAGGGATGACATTATAATAGAAACACCCATTTCCAACGAGACTGGGAACCCCGAAGGTGGTGACACTTTAAGTTAAGGGGGGATTAACGCAAAGATCGCGGCGTGTTTGCTGGGAGCTCAGCGGGGTTTATGGCTAAAATTAATATTGTTTTATTCTATCATAAAGGATCCCGGAGGGATAATATGATTGTAGAAACCGGGCTACATCAACACGAACCAGAGCGCCGTAGGTGCGACATATCGATAGTATCATTGATGGTTAGGAACCCAAGCGCCGTAGGTGCGAGATCTCGATTTTTGGAGGGACGAGAGAGTGATTGCGTTGAGGTATGGAATTTGGTGTTTTTTTACCACAAAGCACACAGAGCAGGCACTAAGGACACGGAGGGATTTCGGTAGAGTTAGTGTTACCCAATTTTTAATAGCGGAGATGCTGAAACGAGTTCAGCATGACGGTAGAGTGGGCATTAGCGGGGTTAGCGAAAACATTATTAATGGTCGTCACCCTGGACTTGTTTCAGGGTCTCTTTTGATTTTGGGATGGCCAATCATTGGCATGGCATGGCAAAACGAGGAAATCTGTTTGGAAACTGCGCTTTGATTTTTTGTTCGCTTACGAATCCCGAAGGGATGACATTATAGTAGAAATACCGAAATCCAAGGAGACCTTGAACCCCGAAGGTGCTAACAGTATAGTTGTTTAGAAGCTATGGATGTATTGCTATTTGGCCATTTGTTTGAGTTATGCAGCGAACACGATGGTTTAGCGGGGAGGTATTTATTGCATTCCAAATAAGCTCGTTGGCATGACACGATTATGGTGTTTTTTATCGCTTAACTTAATTAAGAGATAAGTTAGACTGGCATACAGAGCTTATTAGCAAGGATTATTTATTCCTATTTCTTTTTACCTAGATTTGCAGGCTAATTAAGTAATATGTACACCCAAGCCTATCACGAAGGTGATATTTCTTCCTTAAGATTTTTAATTACAGGTGGAGCCGGTTTTATCGGTTCGAATATTGTTGAATATTTACTAAAACATGGGGCTAAGGTTCGCGTGTTGGATAATTTGTCAAACGGTTATTATCGCAATATCAAACCCTTTGAAGGAAATTCTGGATTTGAGTTTTGGGAAGGAGATATTAGGGATTATAATACTTGTCAAAAGGCAGTGCAGGGTATAGACTATGTTAGTCATCAAGCTGCTTTAGGTTCTGTGCCACGAAGTATTCGAGATCCACTAACGACTAATGCCGTTAATATAGACGGATTCTTAAATGTCCTTCATGCGGTAAAAGAAAACCGTAGCGTAAAGCGAATGGTTTATGCAACTTCATCTTCTGTTTACGGTGATACGCCTAGCTTGCCTAAAGTAGAAGGACAGGAGGGTGAGCCTCTCTCTCCCTATGCTGTAAGTAAGCAGGTTAATGAATTTTATGCTGAGGTATATTCGAAGGTTTATAGAATGAACGCCATCGGTCTACGTTACTTTAATGTTTTTGGTCCAAGGCAGGCACCGGACAATCCCTATGCTGCGGCAATTCCAATTTTCTTAAAAGCCGCAATAGATGGTAAAGCCCCTACGATTAATGGTGATGGAGAGACTACGCGAGACTTTACTTTTGTAGCTAATGCGGTGCAAGCGAATATTAAAGGAATGCTTAATACGGTTGAACTGCAAAAGCATGAGGTTATGAATATCGCTTTAGGTGAAAAGATAAGTCTCAATAAATTATGGGAATCTATTTGTCAGATTATTGGAACGCATATTGAACCACATTATGGACAAGAGCGTCCAGGTGATGTGAGAGATAGTCTTGCGGATATAAGCAAAGCTATAAGGATAATAGGATACAATCCCCAAGTAAAAGTAGCTGAAGGGTTGGGGGATACGTACGAGTATGTTAGAGATAACTTTTAAACCGAAAGAAGGTAAGTGGGCCTAAATTTTTTCGCGCTTGAACTCGGTTAGTTCATCTAGCTGCCAGATATATTGCTAAAAAGTTAGTGTTAAGCAAAGGTTATATAAATAGCTTATAAAACTATTGCGCTTGAGTAAGGCTTGGGCTCATTTTTCCCATTAAAAAGTTCAGCTGTGGTTTGTTCATCTTGATTAACTCCTTCACGGATTAAAACTTTTTCAGCGGTTTTAATTAGTATTTGCATATCTAATAAAAAGCTTTGCCTATTCACATATTCAAGGTCAAGTGCGAATTTCTCTCCCCAACTAATGGTATTGCGCCCATTTACTTGCGCCAGACCAGTGATGCCAGGACGGACATTATGCCTACGCCTTTGCTCCTTACTGTAAAGAAGTAGGTACTGAAACAATAAGGGACGAGGCCCAACTAAGCTCATATCACCTTTTAAGACATTGATTAATTGGGGTAGTTCGTCGAGGGAGGTGGAACGAATAAATTTACCCACCGGAGTCATGCGCTGGGCATCGGGTAAGAGCTTGCCGTCGGCATCTTTTTTATCGTTCATGGATTTGAACTTGATGATGAAAATTTCCTTTTCGCGATAGCCGGGCCGGGATTGAAAGAAAAAGGGTTTGCCTTGATTGTCGAAGTAGAGCAGGATGCTTAGAATGAGGATGACAGGGGATAAAACCAATACTAAAATTAGGCTGACGGTGAAATCCTAAAGGCGTTTGAAAAGTTGGCGATACATTGTTCGGTGTTTGGCTGCGAAAATAGATTAAAAAGACGGGAGATTAAAAGACGTGAGACAAAGAGACGGGATATATCGGTTTAGTAGGGTATATCGATTTTAATGGTTTGGGTTGTTTGGAGGTTTGGAGGTTTGGGGATCATGGGGCGATTGCGGCGAGGAATTGGTTTAGGAGTTTAGGGTGTTTAAGAAGGTTTGAAGTTGGGAGGTTAGGATGTTAGAGTAAGAAAAGGGCTTTGGAGGAGCCCTTTTTTAAGCCTAAATGTTCTATTTAGGATAGGTCTTCGATGGTGGCATCGGGAGCATTGTTCTTTACCGACTCAATTCCATTGTCGCGGGCTGCATTACTGGAGTACATTTCACTAGTGCCAATGACCTGGCCATTTTGAGCGATGAGGTTGAAGTAGGGACTTTTGTCTTTTGCGGTTAAGCGTTGATAATTGTTATCGTCGGGGGCATTGCTTTTTACCGATTGAATTCCATTGTGACAGTTTTGCTTGGTGGTGTAGGCTTCACTGCTAAGAATGATTTCGCCATTAGCGGCTTTTAGGTTGAAGCGGTATTGGTCGGCGCTATCTTTTTTGATTACGAATTTTCCCATGGTTTTGGTTTTTAGGGTTAGACTTAATTAGGTTCGTATAATTTTCTTAAAGCAATTTAGTGAATTTATTAGAAACGCGTTTCGACTGTAGATAAAGAGATGGGGGAGAGGTTTAGGGTATAATGGTTTAGGAGTTTAGTGGGTGACTGAGTAACGCGACGGTGGAAGGGTTTAGGAGTTTAGGGTTTAGAGGGTTTGGAGTTCGGGTGTTTGAATTTTTGGGTTGAGTATCAATAAGGTCCATAGGTGCGACATGTCTTTTAGAAGATATAAGATTTTAGACCGCTCCGCTTTGAGTATTGAGAAGGGCTTTTGGTGTAGTTGGGCTTTTCGATTTAAAAGAACATTGCGATCGCTACGATTTCGCGGGGGACGCAGAAGCTTAATGGTAAGAATCAATACTGCTTTATTGTATCGCTAAGAATCCCAGAGGGATGATATTATTATAGAAATCGGGTTACATCAACGCGAACCAAAGCCTTGTAGGGGCGACATGATTCTTTTACCACGGAGTTCGCAAAGAATACACTAAGGACACGGAGGGTATTTCGGTAGAGTGAGTTTTTCTTGATTTTTTAATGGTGAAGATGCTGAAACGAGTTCAGCAAGACTACTTTTGTATTTTCGTTTTTAAATTATGCTTCACGATACAGTGAAGTTTTTCAAGATGTTTTAACGTACTTTTTTGGTTACGAACAGGTGTCCTTTTTCAGAGGAGTTCGTGAGTTCCGCTTCGCTCCAGTGAACCAAAAAAGTACCAAAAAAGTCAAGGCTCCAATTCCTCATCCTTAAAGGCTTCACAAAAAGTAAGCTCGGTGAACGAGTTTATTTTGACTTCACGAATGTTTGACTTTTGTTATTCTTTTTTTATGATGCTTCTCGCTGCAACAATCCTTCTCAAGACATTTTAGACTCCTTTTTAGGATACGAACGCTTGTCCTCTTTCAGAGGAGTTCGTGAGTTCGGCTGCGCCTCAGTTGATCAAAAAAGAAGGAAAAAAATCTAGGCTCCAATTCCTCACCTTCAAAATATTCCCCTTTGCCAAGCTTAGTGGGCGAGCTTACTGCGGCCCCCGGCCTCCGGTTACAAACGCCTTTTTTATTTTTTTAAATGAGTTTGTGAGCTCGTCGCTATGCTCCTCGGTTCCTTTGGTCGCTATGTTACAAACAACTTGTTCATTTTTTGTTTGAGTTTGTGGGCTCATCGCTACGCTCTTCGGTTACGAACAGTTTGTTATTTTTAGAGGCGTTCGTGAACTCGTCGCTCTGCTCCTCGGTTCCCAATTCGTTAGGGCAAAGGCTTTTATTTTGAAGCTTCGTAATTGAGGCCGGATGACCTACTAATGGTAATTACTGTAAAATGAAAAAGGGGGGGGCCTATTCCTTTTCTTGGGTAACTTTCTTCAAATCTTCTTGGTTTTATAACCTAAAACTCTACTCTCAGCATGACGGTAGAGTAGGCATTATCGGGTTTAGCGAAAGCGTTATTAATTGTCGTCACCCTGGACTTGTTTCAGGGTCTCTTTTGATTTTGGGAGGGTCAATCATGGGAAATGTATGGCAAAACGAAGTAATCTTTTTGGAAAACTGCGCTTTGATTTTTTGTTCGTTTACGAATCCCGAAGGGATGACAGGATAGTAGCCATTGGTTTAAAGGTTTAAGCAGAACCCTGAAAGGGTGACACTTATTCGACTCGTCAAGTGCTTTTTGGATGAAGGGGATTGCTGCAATGCAAAGCCTATATTGCCCTGTTATTTAGAGACTTTCCAATGCAATAGTTAGATTTTGGTGAGTACTTTTGCATTAGCAAAGTGGCTTAATGAACAGTGGCAGTTTTTCATGTTAACAAAGAAATAATCTGTTAAACCTTGCTCAGTTGGAATTAGTTTCTACTTTTGTCTTTGAGTAGAAAAAATACTCAATATCTGAAAGCTTAGGTTGTGCAGGTTTCTATATCTGTGACTGACCAAGCGAAGCTTTGAAAACTTAGCCCTTAGAGGAGGTTAAGTGAGTAAAAAAATGAATCAAGAAAATTAGGAGGAAGGGGAGCATAGGTGATGGAATTATCGGTGCTGAATTCTCTTGTATTCAATAAAGCATATGCTAGACACATTAATATCATCAAAAACCAGAGTTAAGCTATTACTCAAATTTTTCTTAAACGCTAATGCGCGAGGTTATTTACGTAGCTTGGAGGCAGAGTTTGGAGAGAGTACCAATGCGATACGTTTGGAGTTGAATAAATTTGAGGAGGCGGGGATGTTACAGTCCGAAATGGAAGGCAATAAGAAGGTTTTTAAAGCCAATAAACGTCATCCTTTGTTTGAGAACCTGCACAGTTTAATGTTGAAGCATGTGGGTTTGGATAAGATAGTAGAAGGTATAACGCTGAAATTAGGAGATATCCAGAAAGTATATTTAGTGGGCGATTATGCCGAAGGGCGTGATAGTGGGATCATGGATCTTTTGATAGTAGCCACTAGGCTTGATTTAGAATATCTTGTGAAACTAGTAGCACGCGCGGAAGAAGAGATTAAACGAAAAATTAGATATATTCACTACCCCGACGAAAATGATATAACGACCACCATTAAAGGACAGGCACATCTTTTATTATGGGAAAAGTAAATATTTTTACGAAACCGATAAACTTAAAATAGTGTTACCCCTGGCGTGTTTAAGCTTGATGGTAGAGTTTTTATTTATTTTTTCGCTTGGTTTGCTGAAAAAAAAAGCTGTTCAAAACAACACCCTCTTTTACTTTTTGGTTAATCGGAAGGATTTAAGAAGGAATTTGGAGGTGTGTATCAAGTTGTTCAGCAAATCGTCACAATCCAGAGGAATTTGGAAGAAGCTTACCGCAAAGGTTACTTAATCTGGGCTAAACTAAAGGATGCAAAGGAATTGACTAGAAAAATCTAGATTAAAAGTAAAGTTGAATTGATTATACTAGTATGCTCTATGTTAAATAAAAAAAACAAAACCTGTTTAGGCACATTTTGATTTAGAAAAATCATGAGTGAAACAAAAATTGCGGTTATTGGCCAAGGATATGTAGGCTTACCATTAGCTATTGAATTTGCAAAACATTTTAAAGTTTTGGGATTTGACATAAACAAAGCAAGAATTGGAGAATTATCTTTAGGTAAAGATTCTACCCTTGAGGCAGACTTACCTTCTTTAGCTCAGGTTATTGAGTTTAGGAAAAGCGGTACAAAAGGGATTTTATTTAGTCATAGAGCATCCGATTTGAATGATTGTAATATTTTCATCGTTACCGTTCCAACGCCTATAGATCAATTCAAAGCACCAGACCTAAAACCGTTAAGAAAGGCCTCGGAAATGATTGGTAAGCATTTAGCTAAGGGAGATATTGTTATTTATGAATCTACGGTTTATCCAGGGTGTACAGAAGAAGAGTGTGTACCGGTTTTACAGGCTTCCTCGGGACTCAAATACAATGAAGATTTTTATTGTGGATATTCCCCAGAGCGAATAAACCCGGGAGATAAGGTTAATACCTTGACTAAGATAATGAAGGTTACTTCGGGATCTACGCCAGAAATTGCGGAAAAGGTAGATCAATTGTACAAGACTATTATAACTGCAGGAACGCACAAAGCGCCGAATATAAAGGTGGCAGAGGCCTCAAAAGCTATTGAAAACGCGCAACGCGATGTAAATATTTCTTTTGTAAATGAGCTAGCTTTAATCTTTGATAGGGTTGGAATTGATACGCATGATGTATTGGCAGCAGCTGGGACTAAATGGAATTTTTTACCGTATAAGCCGGGTTTAGTAGGCGGGCATTGTATTGGGGTAGACCCATACTACTTAGCCCATAAAGCAGAAGCACTTGGCTATCATCCACAGGTAATTCTTTCTGGCCGTCGCGTTAATGATGATATGGGTATGTTTGTGGCCAATAAGGTGGTCAAACTAATGATTCAAAAAGGCCAGGTCATTAAGGATGCCAAAGTTTTGGTATTGGGAATTACTTTTAAAGAGAATTGTCCAGATATAAGAAACACCCGTGTGATTGATATCGTGTCTGAATTGAATGGGTTTGGATGTAATGTTGATGTTTATGACCCCTGGGCTTCAAGTAAGCAAGTTAAAAGTGAATATGGAATTGAGATATTAAAAGAACTTAAGAATACAAAATACGGTGCTATTATTTTAGCTGTAGGGCACTCGCAGTTTTTAAAATTGAGCCTTGCAGATTTAAAGTTGGAAAGTGCTGTAGTTTTTGATACTAAAGGTGTTTTAGATAAAGAATTAGTAAATGGAAGACTATGAGTTATTTTAATATGCTTGAATTAATCGTGAGATTTAAAAACTTATTCATTAATGACATTGGAAATCTAGAAAAAGATTTGCAAAATAAAGGTTTAAGAGGGTAAGTCACAAGTTTTGGCAGGTGTTAACTTTATAGGTCTTATGGTAACCAAAAAAATTTTTAGAATGATCTCCAAAAAGTTACACGTTGCAGATATCTCGAAAGTAATTTGATTGAATTAGTTAGAGATATAAGAAGTTGCTTTGCGTCTATAACTGGTGTATTCCTAACTTTTGCTCTAGATATTGAGCCTTGGTGATATGATGCATGATTTAAGGATAAGCGAGAATGGATATTGGATGATTTGTGGAATAGTGATCACAAAAATATTGATGAATTTATTAGGCATTTTCGTTTTGAGTTTTTGCAGTGGGATATTTGTGACTTTTATTCTTGTTTAAAGCCGCCAAGGCAATAAAGAGCATTAGTCATCAGGTGGGTTTGGGTTCAGTGCCGAGGAGTCTTGAGAACCCGATGCGAGTTGTAAGGTGAATGTGGGAGGTGCCCTGAATGCACTGCATGCCGCCAAGACCCAAGGAGTAAAACGAGTTATATTGGCATTTCCGAGCATTACTTTAGGCTGACATCCTGGTGCAAAAGTTAGAGGAAAAAGAACGAAAGCCCTAATAACCCTGTGAAGTTAGTAAAGCAGGGATTGAGCAATATTCGAATGTATTTGGAAAAACGGATAGTTTGTATTTGAATACGTTATTTAAATTTTTTTGAGTCAAAGAAAAATCCGAAAAATCCTTGTGCGGCAGTAATTCCAACTTTTTGTAAGGCCTATTTAGAGGACTGTGAAATAAACATTAATGGGGATGATGAAACCAGTCGCAACTTTACTTTTATGGCTAATTCGGTTATAGCTAATGATTTAGCCTTACCCAAGGAAAATGAGGAGGTATTAATCAGGTTTATAATACGGCTTCTGGAGATCAAGTGAGTTTAAATGAAATGGTAGAAATGTTTAAGGATATGTCAGGGATGAATGTTGATGTAATATAAGGCCTTGCGAGGCCAAGCGATCCCAAGTATAGTCAATAAGATATTTCTAAAATTAAAGCCAATCTACCGAAGAGAAGATTAAAAAAAAGTTTATCAGTGGTGTATGAAGATGTCAATTTAAATAAGGGAATTCAGAGAGAGGCAAATTGCTAGATTATTGAGCTTCACTAGATGTCATTAAAAGCTATGCACTAAACTGCAACGAGTAAAAATAGTTTCCAAAGCTCAGAGATACTAACACGACCAGCCATAGAACACGTGATTGTACAATTAATACGAATATTAGTATTGGGTAAAACTAACTACACTGAGAAATTTCACCTCAAATTAAGGCCTTTTTCAGCCGCCTCGGGTTCAAACTTCAAAAAGATGATGCTTCAATCAAGGAAATGAGCAATTTTGATAATTCGATTTTTTAACCTAATCTTTGAACATGCAAGTGTAGTACCAGACTGCTTTTTAAGGAGGGATTAAATATGTCAAAAAGATCTCAAAAGTTATCGCAAACTAACTACCAAGCTTTATATTTGCCAAAATAAAAATAAAACTAAATTTAAATATAAATATGTACAAAGAACCAAAAGTTATCGCAGAAATTGGGTGTAATCACATGGGCAGTATGGAGATAGCCAAAGAGCTTATCGATTTGGCTAAAAATTCAGGTGTAGGATATGTCAAGTTTCAGAAACGTACTAATAAGGAGCTTTTGACGGCAGAGCAGTATAATGCACCACATCCAGTGCCTAGTAATTCTTATGGTGATACTTACGGGCAGCATCGCGAGGCACTTGAGTTTACTAAAGAGCAACATTTAGAGTTAAAACAATACTGTGAAAAGGTTGGGATTGTTTACAGTACTTCGGTTTGGGATGTAACCAGCGCAAGGGAGATTTTGAGCTTGAAGCCTTCATTTATCAAAGTGCCATCAGCTTGTAATAATCATTACGAGATGCTTGAAGTATTACGAGATGAGTTTTCGGGCCAGGTTCAGTTAAGTGTCGGGATGACAACCAGAGATGAGATAGAGAAGATAGTTGAGTTTTTTGAGAGAACAGACCAAGCCAAAAGCCGGTTAATGATTTATTCCTGTACATCTGGTTACCCAGTTCCACCAGAAGATGTTGCGCTTTTGGAAATAAGTTATTTGAAGAAGAAATATGGCGAAAGAGTTGAGTCTATTGGTTTTTCGGGACATCATTTAGGGATAGCATTAGACATCGCAGCATATACTTTAGGAGCTGAATGGATTGAAAGACATTTTACCAAGGACCGAACTTGGAAGGGGACAGATCATGCGGCTTCGTTGGAACCAAGTGGTTTAGGGAAATTGAGTAGAGATTTGCATTCTACATTTTTGGCATTGTGCAGCAAGGTTGAAGATATTTTGGAAATTGAAAGAGTGCAAAGAGAAAAATTAAAATTCAGAAAATAAATGAATATTGCTTTTATACCGATTAGATCAGGTAGTAAAGGAATAAAGGATAAGAACATCAAATTTCTTGCTGGTCATCCATTATTTTACTGGACAGTGAGGGCACTGGAAGATTGCGGATCGATTGACAAAATTGTAATTGCATTGGATAGTTTGCATTATGCATCTATAATTGAAGAATTCTCTTTCAAAAAAGCAAGCCTTTTTTGGCGGTCTCAAGCAAGTAGTAATGATAATTCTACAACCGAGGCGGTTTTACTTGAATGGTTAAATGTGAATTCCGAAATTAAAGACGAAGACAACATTGTGCTCTGTCAGGTGACAAACCCTTTTGTGAAAAGTAAAGATTTTGAGAATGGATTAGCTTTAAAGGAAAAAGAATATGATTCCATACTAAGTGTTTGCAGATACAAAAGATTTTTTTGGAAAGACGGAAAGGCTCTAAACTATAATATTTTTAATCGACCACGAAGACAAGACTTTGAAGGAGTTCTTATTGAAAATGGTGCTTTTTATATTTCTAGTAAATCACAGATTATTGCTAATGGGAACAGAGTTTCGGGTTCGATAGGTTTATATGAAATGCCAGAGTATAGTCTTTATGAAATTGATGAACCGGAAGATTGGGTAGTGGTGGAGCAGTTGCTGAAGAGTTTAAATTACGACAAGCTTTATAGAAATGAGAGGTATTCAAAGTTGAAAGTACTTTTTTCTGATGTGGATGGTGTTCTGACTGACGGCTGTATGTATTATAGTGAGAAAGGTGATGAGCAAAAGAAATTTAATACCTATGATTCGGTGGCTTTTAATTTTGCGTCGAGTTTGGGTTTGAAAACTGCTTTGCTAACTTCGGAGAATACAAAGCTTGTTGAAAGACGTGCAAATAAAATGAAAATGGACTTTGTGCGGCAAGGAGTTAAGGGTAGTGAAAAGTTGTCTGCTGCTCTAGAAATATGTGATTTGCTAGGGGTTTCAATTAAAGACTGTGCATACATAGGCGATGATGATAATTGTTTGGCCATTTTGGAGAATGTTGGATTTCCTTTTTGTCCAGCTAATGCTTCCCCAAGAGTAAAGTCGGTACCTAATATTAAAGTTCTTGATAAAAAAGGTGGAGAAGGTGTCATTCGAGAACTCATGTCTATGGTCGTAGGCTATGAAATTTAATAGTTCGAACTTGTTTAAGGGGATATTGAATATTTTCTTTCTTATCATAACAGGACGCATTTTTGGTTATATTTCGATCGAAAAGGTTTTTAATAATTGGGTTGAGAATGTTGATAACATTCTCATTATTAGCGGAGGAAAAGGCATAGAGAAGCTAAAGCAGGTTGATTTAGATACCTATGATTTAATTATTTTTAATAGCTATAATACTTGTTTAAATATACCATTAGACTTTTGGCCAAAATTAGACCAATACCCTGATGTTAAGTTTTTTTATTACCAGGCTCCTTTTCATTTACCCTTAAACCTTTTGGAACACCAAGCAAAAATTGAGAAAGTCATTACGTTATTACCAAAGCATCGTTCAGTTTCTTTCGTTGATTATTTGGGGAAGGTTAGCTATAAAAAATTATATTTTAGCTTAGAGTCGGAGGCTTATCAGTTTAGACCACTTGGTTTCATTGATAATTTGGGTTTTAAATGGTCTAACAAATCAGGAGTATTAAGCATTCTTGGTAGTTTACAAACTAATAGTGGTTTGAAGGTTGATTTGATTGGTTGTGATTTTAATTGGTATCAGGATGATGAGTTCATTATGAAGAATGGATTGTTGGAAACACTGGAGTTTTCTTTATTTACTATGCGGGAATACAAAAAAATCACCTTAGCTTTTGAAAGTAATGAAATCCAGATTAATTTCATTACTAAATCATCTTTAGAGTTAATATAGATTTTATGAGAGTACTGATCTTAACAGCATTATTTCCGCCGGAACCCGTTGTAAGTTCGATGATGTCCAAAGATCTTTATGAAGAGCTGAAGAAGAGAGGACATGAGGTAAGAGTCTTTTGTCCACGCCCTTCAAGACCACTTGGCTTTAGACATGGCACCAGAAAGACAGATAGTAACGTTATTACCTCTAAAAGCTATGTAGCCTATGGTGGAGGTGTGTTAAGGAGGTTTCTTGAGAGTTTTAGCTTCGGGTGGTCATCGGGATTATTTATTCTTAAGAAGTATAAGGATTTTGATATTATTTATCAGAATTCTTGGCCGCTGTTTGGGCAAGGATTAGCAGTTATAGCTGCAAGGTTGAAAGGTGTGCCAATTGTAACACACATCCAAGATGTATATCCAGAAAGTTTACAAGGCAAAATGCCACTTTGGAGGGGGCTGAGATTTTTGGATAGATTCATAGTTAGAAATTCTAAAGGGATAATTGTAAATAATGATATAGTAAATAAGTACATTGTCGATTCACGAAGGACGCAAGATGAAAAGGTGGTAACTGTTAGTAACTGGCAAGACGAAAACTCTTTTCAACCTTATTTTCCATTAAAGGTAGGGACTGAGACTAAGACTAAGACTTTAATGTACTTAGGAAATATAGGTCCATTAGCCAATTTGAATATGGTAATATCAAGTTTTATTAAGGCAGAGGTTAAGGATTGGAAGCTTGTTGTAGCGGGCCAGGGTACAGAAAGAGAAGAATTGTTCAATAGATTTGCGGCTTCAAATAATGTTAGTTTTATCGATGTAGCTGAGGGGCAGGTGCATTTGGTGCAATCATCAGCCGATTTAATGTTGCTTCCGCAGAAGGCAGGTACTGGAAATAATAGTTTACCAAGTAAGTTAAGTGCGTATTGTTTATCTGGTAGAGGTGTATTTGCTGTTTGTGATTATGATTCTCTTGTTGCAGTAAACATACTAAAATATGATTTTGGTATGGTTTGTAGTGAACCAAGAAATTTGATTCAGGCATTTAAAAGTCTCGAAAGTTTATCCAATGAAGAAATTATATTAATGTCACGGAACAGCTATAAATTTGGAAGTGAACACTTAAGTAAGAAATCTAATTTAAATAACCTGATCAATGGTATCATTGGATCTAGCTAAGTTTGCCCTTTCTACTTATGCTATCCATGGACTAAGGTTTTTATTGGCAGTTGTGATATTAAAGGACATTTCAAGTTTTGAAAATTTAAATATCCAATTTTACAATGAGTTGATGACATCTCTAAATGTTCTACTTTTCGTTGGAACAATGCATATAGGGAAGTTGTTTCTTTTACGTGAGAAAAAGGCTCTTGTATGTGATGATTCTTTTAGGCTTTTGACTCTTTTAGTTCTTTTATTAGGAATCATATCTGCATTGGTTTATAGTGGGCCAGGGGTAGTTCTTAAAATTGGTTACGCACTTTTGATGCCCCTTTATTTGCTCAGCCATATAACACAAGCTATTAGATCAAGTAGTGGAATCTATTCGTTTAATAATTACATTGGACTAACGATCAATCTAACCTTGTTAGGTGGGTGGTACTTTATGAAAACAGTTGGTTTGGCCGAGTGGGTGTTCTTCTACTTTTTTGTTCTTTCAGTGGTACCCATCCTATTTGAGTTATTTGTTTTCAAGGATTTATTTGTCTTTCTAAAGGATAACTTAACTATAACTTCAATTAGTTTTGTCAATAGTGAGACGAATTTGCTCTCATTTTTCAGACTTTTTATAAGTGTTTTAATCGTCGGCTCACTTTATGTGTATCCACATTTAATTTATAAATGGTTACGAATTCTTCAGGATCAATTAGGAATTGGGGAAAATGTTTTAGATTATCGTTATAGAGTATATATTATTGAGTTAGGTCTCATAAGTACTTTTTTAGTTTCCTATGCAATTCCAAGAAAGTGGTTCGCTGCCAATTGGTATAACAGTGCGATTAAGCCAATTATGTCAGGATTCGTAATTCTGATTGTTTATAAATTTTCAGCTTTTTTACTCATTGATGATGTATTTATTTATTTTGATCTAATTGATTGGTTGTTTTTGTATCTTTTGTTCTCGTATTCATTTATTTTAATGAATGTGCTAAATGACAGATATATTGCTCTGCTATTAATACCTTTAGATTTGTTAATAATATATTTACTCTTGTGGTTAAGTTAGTATTGTTTATATTATTGACATTGGCCTATGTGACCGAATATGCATCGTTCTCTGTACTAGTGGTAATTGGAATATACTTCATTACTTTTAAAGGTAAAAGAGGTAATTTGCCAGCTCAAACTGTTTTAATCAGTTTTGGGATTTTTCATTTGATTCCATTTGTCTTTTATTTTATGAGTCAAGAAGGGAATCGGTATATTATGCTAGATATAAATGAGGAGCTTAACTCAGCCAATATAGTATGGGCCAATTTGATATTTGGACTATTTTTACTAGGTTTTAGTTATACAGGATTTAGAAGCTTCATTTATTCGACAAGTACCCGAGGATGGGTTAAGAACTATCTTTTTGGAATAATAATTTTAGCGTTAGTTGGGAAATTAATTCAAATATCTCAGGTTTTATCTTATGGTTATATTAGTAGTCATTTAGGCGAAGGGTTGAATAAAAGAAATCCCATTTTCGGGATTATTGAGTTTTTAATGCCAATGACAATAGGATATTTGTATTTTTATCGTAAAAAAGTTGCGATACCTTTGATTTTAATATATGCTTCACTTTTGCTATTGACCGGTATGAGGCTACCTTTCTTTGGATTAATATTTACTCTTTTTATATTGGTTAGGTGGCAAAACCAGTGGATTTTCAGGTGGTATCATGTTGTTCTTGGATCTCTGATAATTCCAGCATTTTTATTGTTTAGTCAGGTTTCGCGATTAGATATTAATTTAAGTGATGTTAATGAGCAATATGGCACATCGAATTTTTATGTTGCTGCTGTAGAAAGTCAGTTAGAGGTGTTAAATACAACTAATGATCTGCTTTTTGCATCTGAACAAATAAAATTAAATCATTTTAATCCCTTTTATTTTATTGGAAATTTTATTGACCTGTTAGGGAGAAAGTTTTCAGGAAAAAAAGTTGCTAACATGGAAGAACGAGCAGAGATAGGAAATTACGGTTACCTTGTTTATCAGCGTTTCAATGGTGAAAATTATAGTCAAGGTAAAACTGCAGGTGGTTCAGCTTTGGCTGAAGTTTATTATTATTTTTGGCTTATTGGACCTTTATTATTCGGATTATTGATAAGTTATTTTGTCCAGACTTTAAAGTTGTTATTAGATTCAAACTTGTTGCTTGGGAACCTATTGGTTTTCGCGATTATTCCTTACCTATTAAGATTTTTTAGGGATGGTTATATGGTGATAATATTTTTTGTGTTTTTGTATATTTTATTATCTAGTTTTATTGTGAAAATTAAAGTTATTAAAAATGTTAAGAGAGTTAATTAATTATCTGGATATTATTGAAAATTCTGGTATGTTAATTTCTGAAATTAATGTTGAAAAACCTTGGGGAGGCTATATTAGAATTGATAATTCGTCTTTAAAACTGTTTATTTCAACCTTTGATTTGAAATTACCTGATGATTTTACAGAGTTTAAACAGGAGGTCAGCCCAAAGCTGCTTTTTGTGCTTCCAAAACAACGTTTAAGTTGGCAATATCATTTGAGAAGATCAGAGGTTTGGAAAGTTTTAGAAGGACCTGTGGGATATTCAAGATCAAAAGACGATAACTTGGGGAGTGACTTAAGAATGGAAAAGGGTGATCAGGTTATTTTTAGTAAATCTGAGAGACACAGATTATTTGGAATGGACGTAGTTGGAATAATTGCAGAACTATGGATTCATTCAGATAGTACATTTCTTTCTGATGAAAATGATATTGTGCGAGTAAGTGATGATTATAATCGATAATAATGAAAGTATTAATAACTGGAGCTAATGGAATGGTAGGACGGAACCTGTTGGAGACTGTTCCGAATGGTATTACCTTATATTATCCTACGTCTGCGGAATTGGATTTCAGAAATTTATCTGACTTAAATAAATATATTAGTGATTTACGACCCGACTGGGTAATACATTGTGCAAGTGTAGTTGGTGGAATCCAGGCAAATATAAAAGAGCCATATAGGTACCTAACTGAAAATTTGTATATAAATGTTAATTTGGTAGAGGCATGCCGTATAAATTCAGTAAAAAATTTGATTAACTTGAGTAGTTCTTGTGTTTATCCAGCAAATTTAGGAAGGCCTTATGTCGAATCAGATTTACTAAATGGAAAACTGGAAGAGACAAATGAAGGATACGCATTGGCAAAATTAGCTGCTCTTAAACAAGTAAGCTATTTGCGCAATACTGGAGATTTTAATTATAGTACTTTGATACCTTGCAATTTATATGGTCGTTATGATAGCTTTCACCCTGAGAAGAGTCATCTAGTTCCAGCAATAATAGCCAAAGTTGCTAAAGCCAAGCTGTTGGGAGCTAAGGAGGTTGAAATATGGGGAAGTGGTATGGCTAGGAGAGAGTTTCTATACACAGGAGATCTAGCAGAATATATTTGGTATGCAATTAAAAATGGAGTTAATTTACCTAGTGAAATGAATGTTGGGCTTGGGCATGACTTTAGTATTTTAGAATATTATGATGCGGTACAAGAAATTATGGGGACAAGTCTTGAATATAAGTTTCTTTTGGATAAGCCAGAAGGTATGAAGTCGAAATTAGTGAATATTGAATTAGCTAAAAAGTATAACTGGAAGGCGCATACTAGTTTATTAGAAGGTTTAAAAAGGACAATTAATTTTTACAATGATGAAATATAGTTTAGCAAGTGATACATGGGGACAGGAAGAGATTTCTGCGATCAAACGAGTAATGAAAAAAGGCATTTATAGTATGTCGGATGAGGTTTTGGGTGCTGAAAAAGAATTTGCAGATTACTTTGGTGCAAAGTATTGTGTCATGGTTAATTCAGGAAGCAGTGCTAACCTCTTAGCTGTTGCTGCACAATTTTATAGAAAGGATAGGCCTTGGAAAAGTGGAGACGAGATAATTGTTCCGGCACTGAGTTGGAGTACCACTTATTTTCCTTTGCAGCAATATGGCTTAAAGGTTAAGTTTGTAGATGTGGATATTGATACATTAAACATTTCGTTAGATTCGTTGGAAAAGGCCATAGGAAATAATACTAGAGGAATATTTGCTGTTAATATTTTAGGGAATAGTAATGATTTTGATCGTTTACAACAGTTATGCTTGGATAATGATATTGATTTAATTGAGGATAATTGTGAGTCGATGGGTGCTAAGTATAATGATAGATTTTGTGGAACATTCGGAAAAGTTGGTACTTTTAGTTCTTTTTACTCACACCATATTGCGACAATGGAAGGTGGTTATGCTATAACAGATGATGAAGAGTTGTATCATATCATGTTGTCTTTGAGAGCTCATGGGTGGACAAGAAACTTACCTGCCATTAATAAAGTAACAGGAAAGAAAAGTGCAAGCTGGTTTAATGAATCATGGAATTTTGTTCTGCCGGGATATAACCTTAGGCCTCTAGAGATGTCTGGTGCAATATGTCGTGAGCAAATAAAGAAGTTAGATGGATTTGTTAATGTTCGACGTAGGAACTATGAATATTTTGTTAAAAAGCTAAAAGACTCTAAGTTGAGTGTAATGGGACAAAAAGAATTGGGATATTCTTCTTGGTTCGGTTTTAGTTTGATATTTGAGAGTGAAAATGTTAGAGACAGAGTTGTGGATGTATTGACCGAGGCTAACATTGATTGTAGGCCCATTGTTGCTGGTGACTTCACTAAAAATACAGTTATTAAATATTTTGATTTTGAGAAGGTCGGAGAGTTGAACAACGTAGAGAGGATTGATAAGTGTGGTTTATTCGTGGGGAATCACCAAGATGACTTGAAGGAGGAAATAGACTATTTATTTGAGCTATTAAAAAATAATTTATGAAGAGTAAAATTGCATTAATTACTGGAGTTACGGGGCAAGATGGCAGTTATTTAGCCGAGCTGTTATTGTCAAAAGGTTATATTGTACATGGTGTTAAAAGAAGAAGTTCATCATTTAATACAGAGAGAATTGATCATTTATATCAGGATCCGCATGAAGACAAATTGAATTTCCATCTTCATTATGGTGATATGACGGACTCTATGAATTTGACACGTATTATAGGTGAGGTCAGGCCTGATGAAATATATAATCTGGCAGCAATGAGTCATGTGAAAGTAAGCTTTGATACTCCTGAGTATACTGCTAATGCCGATGGTTTAGGTACTCTAAGGATATTAGAAGCGGTGCGACTCCTGGGATTGATAGACAAAACAAGAATATATCAAGCTTCAACCTCTGAATTATATGGAAAAGTTCAGGAGATTCCACAAAGTGAGAAAACACCCTTTTATCCAAGGTCACCTTATGCTGTTGCCAAGATGTATGCTTTTTGGATTACCATTAATTACCGTGAAGCATATAATTTCCATGCTAGTAACGGTATTTTGTTCAATCATGAATCGCCAAACAGAGGAGAAACTTTTGTAACACGAAAAATAACTCGAGCGCTGGCTAGAATAGTTTTTGGATTACAAGATACATTTTATATGGGGAATATTGATTCAAAAAGGGATTGGGGACATGCAAAGGATTATGTTGAAGCAATGTGGTTAATTTTGCAGCAAGATAATCCCGATGATTATGTAATTGCTACAGGGGTTACATCAACTGTTCGAAGTTTTATCTTTAAAGCATTTAGCATAGTAGGTATTGAGTTACAGTTTGAAGGAAAAGGTGAAAATGAAATTGCTAAAATCAAGAATGTAGATTATGAAAGAATATCTGAAATAACTGGAAGTAAACATTCTCGGGTAAAGGCAGGTAAAGAAATAATGAAAATAGACAGCAGATATTATAGACCCACGGAGGTAGAGTTATTAATTGGTGACCCAACTAAGTCTATTACTACTCTTGGTTGGAAACCGAAGTATACTCTTGATTCTCTAATTGAGGAAATGGTCATCAGCGATTGTGAGCGTGTACGAAGAGATGTTACTCTAAGAAGTGCGGGATATGATATTAAACCACAATTTGAATAGAATGCTATTAGAATTATCGGTGTGAATATGACGGTTAATATTAGAGAAGCAACAAAGAAAGATATAGATGCTATTACACTTTTGCATCTAAACAGGTTTAAGAATTTTTTTCTTTCAAGTTTAGGTTATGATTTTCTTTATACTTTTTATACAACTTTTATTATCGCAGATAGTTTAGGTCGACTCTATTGTGTTGAAATTAATAATGAGATTGTGGGATTTAGTGCTGTAGTATTTGATTCAAAGGGGAGTACTGGGCGAATCGTAAAAGCAAACTTAAGGTTTTTCTTGTGGTATGTAATTAAAAACTCCTTTAGGGTAAAGTTGTTCATTAATTTGCTTAAAAGAGTGATATTTGAAAAGGGCCTACAGGTTTCTGGTCCAGAGTTATTATCAATTGCAACGAGTGAATCCACAAAAGGAATAGGTAAAGCGCTTCTGAAATATACCATAAATGAATTAAAACTTCTAGGTTATTCTAATTTAAGTTTAACTACTGATAAATATGACAATGAAAGTGTAATAGCATTTTATAAGAAGGTAGGTTTCGAAATGCAAGGGGATTTCAGGACAATAGATGATAGACAAATGATAAGATTTAATAAAAACTTATATGAAAATTGATTTTTCACCTCCGTTTATAAACTCAGAGATAATTAGAGAGGTTAATGACGTATTGTTGTCAGGATGGATTACTACAGGGGCAAAAACTAAGGAATTAGAGGACCTCATTGCGAAGCTTTATTCAATAGAATCATGTTTGGGGGTTTCTTCTTGGACGGCAGGGGCAATTATGTTTTTAAAGTGGTGGGGTGTTAAGGAGGGTGATGAAGTAATTATCCCCTCATACACTTATGCTGCTACTGCATTAGCAGTGCTTCATGTGGGTGCAAAGCCTATAATGCTCGATGTCGATTCTGACTTTAACCTTGCAACCAATATGATTCGAGAACATATAAATGAAAGAACTAAAGTTATAATGCCAGTAGATATAGCAGGTCGAATGGCAGATTATGGTGAAATATTTAATATTGTAAACGACCCCATTATTCAATCAGTATTCAAGTCAGGAAGCGTGAGACAAGAAAAATTAGGTCGTATTTTGGTACTTGCTGATGCAGCACATTCTATAGGGGCCAAGCGTGACAATATTTTTAGTGGTGCTTATGCTGACATCACAATTTTTTCCCTCCATGCTGTTAAAAATATAACAGCAGGAGAAGGTGGTATTATCTGTCTGAACTTACCTAAACCTTTTGATAATAAAAAACTTTATACTGACTTAAAGCGTTTTTCGTTGAATGGTCAAACTAAAGATGCATTTGCGAAATCAAGGGGTGGTAGTTGGGAGTATGATATTGTGGAACAGGGGTTTAAGTGCAATATGGCTGACTTAAATGCAGCACTTGCACTTGGGCAGCTAAAAATTTATGACCAACTATTAGAGGAAAGAAATAGAGTTTATAGCAGATATGTAAAGAACTTAAAAGATCTTGATTGGACTATTTTACCTGAGGAGATGAAGCTTGGTAGCGTTTCTAGCAATCATATTTTTATGCTTCGAGTTAAGGATACAATGATTACACGAAATCTCTTAATCAAATATTCTGCAGAGAATGAAATTTCGCTGAATGTTCATTTTAAACCTTTACAGGAATTAGAATTATTTAAAAAGTATCGGAAAAACACAGTTTATATTAATTCGAAGTCACTTTATGAACAAGAAATAAGCCTGCCAATATACCCACAGTTAAGTAACGATGAAGTCGACTATATAACTGATGTATTAGTAGAAGGCATGAGGTTGATTAAATCTGGAGTTTATGTTGATTAGAGTTATAGATATTGTTATATCACTTTCAATTCTAGCCATTTTCACACCGGTTCTTTTAGTATTAATTCTTTTGATAATTGTTTTGGAAGGTTTGCCAGTATTCTACAAACAGGATAGAGTTGGTCAAAACTTTATTAATTTTCGCTTGGTCAAGTTTAGAACGATGACCAACGATTCAGATAAGGTTGGCCTAATAACTATCGGGGAGCGAGACCCTAGGGTCACATCTATAGGGTATTATCTTAGAAAGTACAAGTTTGATGAATTACCTCAGTTGTGGAATGTACTTATCGGGGATATGTCACTAGTTGGTGCTAGACCAGAGGTGGAAAAGTACGTCAACATTTATAAAAAAGAATATAGCTTTTTGTTAAGCCGCAAGCCTGGGTTAACGAGTGAGGCATCATGTACTTTTAGTAATGAAAATGCCTTGTTAGCACAACAGGAAAATCCTAATATATTCTATGAGCAGGTCTTGTTGAAGAAAAAAATTAAAATGGATCTGGAGATGATTAAGCAATTTAATGTTTTAACCTACTTCAGAGTTCTGATAAAAACAACCTTCAAGCTAGTTAAACTAGCCTGAAACATTTGAAATATGAAGCATAAATTTTTACTTGGATTAATCGTTCTATTTTCCTGCTTTGCGTGCGTACCTGTTAAACGCCTTAGATACTTACAAAATGATGAAGGCTCCTCTGATGTTTACATCAATAGAAAGATCGAGTATAGGATACAAAAGCATGACATATTGAATATTGAGATTTCGTCACAGGAAAATGAAAGTTCTCGTACATTTAATATGAACAGTGAACTAAGATTACCAGCAGTTTCTGATGGAAATCTTTTATTTTATTTAACTGGCCAAGTTGTCGATGATTCTGGCTTTATAACTTTGCCAGTAATCGGCAACATTTTGGTTGAAAACAATACTACTGCTGCAATTAAGGAAGTAATAGAGAAAAAATTATCAGACTATTTTATTGACGGATCAATACAGGTCAAAGTACAACTCGCAGGATTAACTTTCACAATTGTAGGAGAAGCTAATCGGCCTGGACGATACACAATCTATCAGGAAAAGGTAAACATTTTTGAGGCATTAGCTCTCGCTGGTGACATTACAATAGTTGGCGATCGAAAAGAAGTTATTTTAGTAAGGCACTCGGGCGATGAAATAAAGTTGATCACTTTGGATTTGACAAGCAGTAAGTTATTAGAGGATCCCAACTACTATATAATGCCCTTTGATATCATTAATGTTAAACCCCTTAAACAAAAATCCTTAGGATTGGGGACTACAGGGGCACAAACTTTATTGCAGTTAGCTAGCATATTAGCAAGTGTGGCAACTCTTTTTATTGCAATTAATACTTTAAGATAAAATGTAGATGGGGAAGACGAATTTTGAGGAATCTATTATTATAGAAAATTTTGATATTACAAAACCTCTGAAGAAGTTAATTGGCTATTGGCACTGGATATTTTTATCCATCTTGATAGGTGTTTTCATTTCTTATATGATCAACCGATACACAAGGCCAGTTTATTCAGTCAATGCTCAGCTCATGGTTAATACTGGGACAGATGGCTTAGGAGGTGTTGATGAACTACTTGATTTCTCAGGATTTTCAAACTCTAATGCTGAGTTCGAAAATCAGGTCGTGATGTTAAAGTCATATACTCTTGCTAAAAGGGTTGTTGAAGAATTAGATTTTCAAGTGACTTACCATCGATCTGGTAGGCTTTTGAGTTCGGAGATTTATCCAAATGCCGGATACAAAGTTATATTTGATTGGTCAAGGCCTCAGTGGGTAGGGACCTATGAACTAAATGTTTCTAATGGGTTTGTAGACATTTCAATAGCAAAAGATCAGGTCACCTCTCTCTTTGACTTTAAAACCAATGAAGATATTAGACTAATCCCAAAATATGAAAATGAGCTACTAACTGTTGAGTTAGGTGAATGGATTGAAAGCGAGGCATTTAGATTAATGGTTGTTAGAGACAGTACAGTTGTCAAGCCATTTGAATCTTTTAATGTCAATACAAAAAGAACAGAGGAAGTAATTGAGTCTTATCGTTCGGCTGTTCAAGTATCTGCTAGCTCAAAAGGTAGTATGGGAATTAAGATGTCGGTTGAATCTATTTTACCTGAAAGGTCCAAGGATTATTTGAATACTTTACTTTCAAAGTATTTGGAGTTGAATTTAGAAGGAAAGAATAAGACAATGGCGTCATCGTTGGAGTTTATTTCAAATGAAATAGATAATATTCAGGACTCCTTGCTAAAGGCAGAAACTTCCTTACAGGTTTTTCAATCTGAATCTTTTGCTATAGAGCTCGAAGAACAAGGGTCTCAATTAATACAGAACCTTTACAAGGTTGAGAGTGAGTTGGGGTTACTAGAAACTCAAAACAGGTACCTGAGCTATTTAGATGAGACTATTAACTCAGGTGTCGATAGTACTTTTTTGGCACCAGTGGCAGTGGGGATGGAAACGGAGCTTTTAAGTACGACTGTTAATAACTTAAATCAGCTACTAGCCGAGCGAAGTGTTTTAAGCCTAAGTCAGAAAGGGGCCAATCCTTTGGTAAGGAGGTTAGATGCACGTATTAATGAAGCCAAAGTAGCTCTTGGAGAAATTCTAAAAGTGACTTCCAAGAATGTAGAATATCAAATTAATAATCTGAAATATAATTTGTCTAACCTCGAAAAAGAAATTAATGGATTGCCTAATACGCAGATTGCTCTGCTGAAAATCTTAAGAAAGTTTAAATTAAATGAGGACCTATATTTATTTTTAAAGGAAAAGCAGGCCGAAGCAGCCATATTAATGGCGGGCAATACTCCAGATGTTTCAGTTTTCGACGTCCCTCACACTTCTTCCAAGCCATTAAGGCCCAATAAGATGCGTAATTATATTATTGGATTTGTATTATCTTTAACGTTGCCTGTTGGAGGGATTTTATTATTTCTAAGGTTTGACAATAAGATTCGTACAAAGGAAGACGTAGAGTCGATAACGAAAATGCCGATTGTGGCGATGATAGGGCATAGTGATCGAAATACCAATTTGGTAGTGGCACAGTATCCGAAGTCGAGTTTGGCGGAGTCTTTTCGGGCCTTGCGTTCCAATATTAGTTTTTTAGGTCAGGAGAAGCCTATACAAACCATGCTGTTTACCTCCTCCATTGGGGGTGAGGGTAAGACCTTTATTTCCATTAATATGGCAAGTATTTTAGCGGCTAGTGGTAAAAAGACGGTGCTGGTAGGTTTGGATTTACGAAAGCCCAAAATATATAATGACTTTAATTTAACCAATGATTTTGGGGCGAGTACGGTGTTGTCGGGGCAGATGGAAACCAAAGATGCTATACAGAAATCGAAATATGATAATTTATATATTATCTCAGCGGGTCCTATTCCCCCAAACCCGAGTGAACTTTTATTAAGCCCTGAGTTTGATATTATGCACGAGGAGTTGAAGAAGGAGTTCGATTATATCGTTTTTGATACACCGCCAGTAGGTTTGGTGGCAGATACCTTTGAGTTAATGAAAAAAGTGGATCAAACTTTCTATGTAATTCGCCAGGGATATACGGATAAGCAGTTATTAACCTTCATTAATGATCGATACGAGAATCGTTCGGTAGGGAATATTGCGATAGCGATTAATGACTTTACAGTGTCGAAGGCTTATGGTTATGGTTATGGCTATGGTTACGGATACGGATACGGATACGGTTATGGCTATGGATACGGTTATGGATCGGCTTATTATGGGGAAGAAGAGTCTGAGAAGGGGAGATTTTCCTTTTTGAAGAAAAAGAAAAAATAGAGATTGTTGAGACCAGAGATTGTTGAGACCTAGCGTGCTAGGTCTGTACGGGATCAGATTAATAATGTTATTTAAGCCTCCGGAAGGGGGCTTTTTTTTTTGGAGTATTGAGATGTGAGATGTGAGACCGCTGCGCTTTGAGATTGGATGGGGTTGAGGGGAATGGTTTGTAAGGCAACGAGCGCGGCGTGCACGGAGGTTTTCGCGGCGAGTGCAGCGGGGGAGAAGGTTTAGAGTTTAGTGGTTTAGGAGTTTAGTGGGATTGCGGTTTTGTAACGCGGCGTGCGCGGCGGAGACGCAGAGAGCGTAGCGGGGAAGGAGGTTTAAAGTTTAGTGGTTTAGAAGTTTAGATGTTATTGCGATATAGTGGAGGTTTCGGTTTTGTAAGGCAGCAAGCGAAGCGGGAGATAGTTTAGAGGTTTAGGGGGATTACTTGCTCATGACTCAGCAGGTTTGCATTAGCCTGAGATATTTGGGTTAATTTTGAGGTTAAATCTGGATTTTGGTTGGATTAGGGTTAGTGTCAGTTGTTTATTTTATTCTTCTAAGGGGTATTTCCTTTTGGTTTCCTGGGAAGGAGAAGGGTGTTTTAGCAGAAACTAGGGCGGTTTTATTAGTGCTATCGGTGCTGGCCATTTTCCTGTATGGTTGGCATTTTTTTGCACCGAGTAGTGCGTTTTTGATATTGCCATTGATGCTGGTGAGTTTGTATGGATGGTGGAAGAAGGGAGGAGAATGGATAGCGAGGGCTCGGCGAGGTTTTCGGAAAATGACTAAGGCTGAAGGGTTTATTGGAGTCCTAGTATTTGGCTTACCCCTACTTTTTGCTGCTCAAGTCTCCACGGTGGCAGATGAAGGTTTGTATTATGCTCAGTCGATTTTATGGTTTGAGGAGGTAGGTTGGGTAAAAGGATTAGCGAACTTCGATTATTTTTTAGGTCAGGGTTCAGCCTTGCATGCCTTAGAGAGTCTTTTGCATTTTCAATTTGGTAATTGGCGTAGCAATGACGTAGCGGCTTTTTTAGTAGCGCTGGCAAGTTTAGAACTCTATCTGCAAAGGAAGATGGTGGGCGAATGGGGAGTTTGGATTTTTATTGGTGGCTCTTATTTAATGGCAGGCTTATTTACAGCTCCAAACACAGATATTATTTACTTGGTACTTATTCCTGTTTTGTTTTTCCAGTCCAAGACCAGTACTTGGCAAATGGTGCTTTTGGTAGGCTTAGCGGCCCTGACAAAGCTGAATGGTTTGATTTTCTGTATTCTTTTGCTAGGGACTTTTAAGCAAAATGTTAGGCCGAGCCTATTAGGTACTTTAGGGATATTGTTTTTAGTCTTTTTTAAATCTTGGTGGCTGACGGGTTATCCGCTATTTCCTTTTAGCGCTAGTTTGGCCTGGCCGGTAGCTTGGCAAATTCCAGCGGCGAGTTTCAGCATGCAGGAGCAATTTGGTTTATTACAGTCTTCTGATTCTTTGGGCGCACTGCCTAGTGAGTGGGGGAATTATTTTTTGCAAACAGCTCTTTTGCAAGGCAAAATGGGGATTGATTCTATTTTTACTTATGTGTTTTTAGTCTTAAGCTTATTGGTAGCATGGGGCTTTGTGAGGGGTAAAGAAAAAAACATTATTTGGGCGGTGTTTATTGTCAGCTTTGCTATACTATGGCTCTTGTTCGCTCCACAAATTAGACTGGCTTTACCCATGTTGATTTTTTCACTGCTTTTGGTTTTTAGGAGAATTAAGCTTCCGTTTGACTTATATTATTATCCATTACTATTCGCATTTGTTTTGACAATCTCGCTATTTGGTAAGGGTTCAAGTCTTCTCTACCCGCAGATAAGGTCATGGTCCACTCTTATTATACCCAAAAATGTATGGAATGAGGAGCATATTGCTTGTTCAACAAGGACCGTGGATAATTTGAATTTTAAGAAAGCGGCCAAAGGTTCATTCTGCTATTATGCCTGCTTTCCTTGTCAGGGGCATATTTTTCAGGATTATTTGGTGGAGGATAGTTTATATGTGGCGTTTCCCTTGGGTGATGATTATTCAGCAGGCTTTTCTTATCGGGCGGTCGCCTTTGATAAGGAGCTGTTGAAGGAGTTTAATAGCTGGGATTATGTACGACAAAGGGGGTATTTGGGGGTGGATGTTTTGGAGAGATAAGAACCGAGAGCCAAGAAACAA
>CAXBOS010000023.1:0-27727 GCA_963977415.1 uncultured Schleiferiaceae bacterium
GAGAGAAGCGACGAGCTCACAAACTCCTTCAAAAATTAAATACTGTTTGTAACTGTAGCGAAGCGAAACTCACAAACCCATTTAAAAAATAAAATACCGTTTGTAACCGAGGAGAGAAACGACGAGCTCACGAACTCCTCTGAAAGAGGACAAGCGTTCGTATCCTAAAAAGGAGTCTAAAATATCTTGAGAATGCTTACTCTATCGCGAGATACCGATTGAAAATCAACGCATTAATAAAGATATCATGGCTAACTCGATTCAGCATCTTCGCCATTAAAAATCGGGAACAATCACCCAATCGAAATCCCTCGGTGACCTCCGTGCCTTCTCTGCGAACTTTGTGGTAAAACAATATCACCCAAACAGGAACTCCAAATGGGAGCTAAAATCAAAAGAGACCCTGAAACAAGTCCAGGGTGACGATTAATAATAATGTTTTCGTTAACCCCGTTAATACCTACTCTACCGTCATGCTGAACTCGTTTCAGCATCTTCGCCATTAAAAATCGGGAAACAATCACCTAATCGAAATTCCTCCGTGACCTCCGTGCCTTCTCTGCGAACTTTGTGGTAAAAAAAGACACGAAATTCCATACCTCAACGCAATCCCTCTCGTCTCTTTGTCTCTCGTCTCTTGTCTCTCCAAAAATCGAGATGTCGCACCTACGGGGCTGATGGATGCTCAAATTAAAACATCCCAACTTCAAACATCCAACCCCCCTAAACCAACTTTCCGCTCCCCGCTTTTCAACCCAAACTACCGACCAATTCACAAGACCCGAAGGCTTTACCGCAGCACCCGAAGGCTTTGCCGAAAGCATTAAAGGCTACGCCCCAAGACCAATAGACCAATTAACAGACCTTATAGACCAATTATTAGCCCTCTAAGACTACTAGTTACATCTTTATTTACTCTTAAACATCCCTTTGTACACCATACTATACTATTGTAGAGACTATTGATCGCGCTAAGGAAGACCATTTGCGCCTAATTACACACCACTTTCCGGCCTTCTGATGGCACTTTCCCAGCAACAACGACCATTTCCGTTGGGTCACAGACTACTGCACAGGCTCTTGCAGACTATACAGCATGCACTCACACACTATATCATAAAAGATCACAGGGCATAAACACAGGAGCACAGGCTATTAATACACAAGAAGAGCCTTTTTGCCATAGCTCGTAGACTATAAACGCACAAGCACACACTTTAACGCTACAACACGCAGGACACTAATACAGGAGCACACGCTATAACACAAGCTAGCAAAGACCATTATTGCAAGGGCGTACACTATCTACCCAGTCTCAGAGGCCATCAGATACTAAGCGAACGGCTATGTAACAACCGCTGACGACCATAGCATGCAACAGCAGCTACTCATTTCTCATTATCAACACTTTAGCTATTACACACTTCCTCACACATCCATTTTTACTACTAATAGTTGATAGCAAATCCAGAATTGAACCTTCCAAACAAAGCACCTTCATTGAGAACCGCCCTCTGAAAAACGAAAGTCCCGACTACCTCGAAAGCGCATCTTAATACTCAAAGCGTAGCGGTCTAAAATCTCATATCGTTTAAAACTCTAAAACAAGTTAGTGTCACCACCTTCGGGGTTCTTGTTCTCGTTGTTAATGTTGATTTCTACTATAAAATCATCCCTTCGGGATTATTCATGCCGCTTAAAATCAAAATCAAGCCCTGCAAACAGATAATCTCGTTTCAACTTCTAACTCATTAAGAACCGATTACATCCCCTTGAAGAAATGCCCTCCGTGTCCTTAGTGTATTCTTTGCGTTCTCCGTGGTAAAAAATCGAGATGCCGCACCTACGGCGCTCTACTCCTCCCTACTCTTGCGCCAACTCTTGCTGTATCTACATTTCTTTACTGCAGAATATGTTTTGTTTCCAACCATCTCGGTTTATAGTCGCTAAACCACTACACTCCTAAACTATTTTCCCGCTGCGTTCCCCGCAGCGTTCCCCGCGATATCTTAGCGCTCGCTGCGTTCCTTTAAAAACGAAAACATCCGCCTTAACGAAATTCAAATCCGCGTTCATCCGGCAAATCCGCCCCATCCGCGTTCCAAAAAAATGTGCGTTCGAAGAAAAAAGAATCAAGGTTAATCTAAGTGAAAATCGTAGTGAAGCTAACCATCTAAAATCTAATAGCGCAGCGGTCTAAAATCTCATAGCCCAAAACTGAGAATCCGCAGCTGCCGCAGCTTGGTTTTGTTCTTCTATATAATACTACCGATAAGTCGCAGCTGCCGCAGCTCTTGTTTTCCCCTTCTCATTTCAATTGAATTTCACCTCGCTCTCGCCTTCGAAGCTGAAATTATCTATGCATTTCGAAAAGCCCCTCAATACCCTTGCTCCCACTCTTGCTGTACCAGCATTTACTTTCCAAAAACAAAAATCTGCTTCCAAACTTTTGAATCCAGTGTCGCTAAACCACTAAACTCTAAACACCTAAACCTATTCCCCGCCGCATTCCCCGCGCTACCATCGCGCTCTCTGCCTTACAAACACGCAAATCCCAACCTTATCGAAATCCTCTCGTTTCTTAGCTCTCGGCTCTTTTTCTCAAATCGTCTCTCGTTTCTCGTCTCTCCAAACCCCATTAAACGTTTAAATCACACCATCCGTCCCAAAAAATTCACCATCCCCATTATATTCGTAACTATCAAAACAATGGAGTATGATACCTGAACAAGAAAATTTTCAAAACAAAACCCTTGCTGCTCTGCAAGATATTCTCGGACCCGAAACAAATCTCGCTACCTGGTTAAGCGATACGCTCAACCTTAAAACCACTACCTCCTATCGCATCAAGAATGGTTACAGCAACCTCACTCTCGAGCAAAGTATTCAACTTATCAAATCCGAACCGCGGCTTCTACCCATTCTCCTCGAAGCCGATTACGATGAAAACACCGCCTTCATCCGCTTTAAACCCTACCACGATGAAAGCAGCTTTCAAGCTTTCCTCCTCCAAATTGAAAAGATCTTTAGCTCGGCCCTTGAAAAAGGCGATGCTCAGCTCAGCTATATTGCACGCGACTTACCCCTTTTCTTTTTCCTCGCCCGTCCCAAAATCCTCGAATATAAATTTGCTTTTTGGTGCGGCACCCTCCGCGATCATGGCCCCAAGCCCCTTTCTAGCCTAACCCATACTATTGCCCAGCGCATCTACAACCTCTACCTCAGCATCGACTCCATCGAAATCTGGCATCCCCTCGCCTATTACAATCAGATTTTGCAAATCACTACCGCCAAGCAAGAAGGCAGCATTAACGAAGAGGCCTTCCGTCTTCTTTCCCTCGAGTTCAAACTCCTTCTCGAGCAATTCACCGAACAACTCCTTCGCAACGAGAAAAACCCGGGCGTAAAACTCAATGTCTTTAACAATACCTTGCCCACCATGGACAATTGCGGCATCCTCAAGCAGGGCGACAACGAACTAGTCATGGCCGCCTTACCCATCGCCAATTTCTTCAGCACCCGCCATCCCAATATCGTCAGCGAATACCGTCGCAACTTCACCCTCCAACAACACCGCAGCCTCCCCATCAGCCGCGCCGGCCGCGCCCAACGCCAACAATGGCTCACCGACCTCCTCAATCCCCACTGGCTCCTCAATGCCATCAAAGAACATGAAACCCTCTGGATCACTCCCCCCTCTGATGAAAACTCCGCCGCCTGATTTTAACAAACAAGTTTTGGCAAGCTCCATTCAACCACTTAGTCCATCAAGCCCTAGCCCCATTCATAATTCTATCTGGATCCCAGCAAAACCCTGCTCTACCGTCATGCTGAACTCGTTTCAGCATCTCATCCCTAGCCATATTTGCGACACTCACAGATATCTAAGCTCTAACCTCATGTTACAACGACGATTTGAGGTTTTAAAAGCAAGAAGATGTAATGACATTTACCTAAGAAAAAGCATAGAAAGTCCCAATTTTCAATCTGCCGAAATCATCATTAGTAGGTTTTCCGGCCTCAATTACGAAGAGTTAAAAACAAAACAAAAAGTTTAGTGAGTTGGGAAGTGACCAACGGGAACTCGCCCACCGAGCTTACTTTTTGTGAAGGTTTTAAGGATGAGGAATTGGAGCCTAGATTTTTTTCCTTCTTTTTTGATCAACTGAGGCGCAGCCGAACTCACGAACTCCTCTGAAAGAGGACAAGCGTTCGTATCCTAAAAAGGAGTCTAAAATATCTTGGGAAGGCTTACTTTATCGTGAAGCATCTATTGAAAATCAGTGCGTTAAAAAAGATGTCATGCTGAACTTGTTTCAGCATCTTCGTTACTACAAAATCGCGAAACACTAACCCTAACGAAGTAAGCTCCGCAACCTCCGTGACTTCTTCGGAGACTCTGCCTTCGAAGCTAAAATCATCTATTCATTCCGAAAAGCCCCTCCCTACTC
Source organism: uncultured Schleiferiaceae bacterium (assembly GCA_963977415.1). GTDB lineage: Bacteria > Bacteroidota > Bacteroidia > Flavobacteriales > Schleiferiaceae > Croceimicrobium. Next base: position 4,452 of record CAXBOS010000023.1, read on the forward strand.
TTGCTCAAACTCTTGCTGTATATACATTTCCCTACCCAAGAATATACTTTGCTTTCACTCTTTTCCAGTTATAGCCGTTAAACCACTAGTAACGCTAGGGCTTCCAGAGCCTCAGCCACCTATCCTATCCGACAAAATTAAAGCGCCGTAGGTGCGACATCACGATAGCATCACCTCAACCAAAAACAACACAAGCGCCGTAGGTGCGACATCTCGATAAAACCAACTTGTTCTATGAATTTATATGCGACCCATTCTTCGTCGTGGATTTTAAGTATTTTTGATAGCATGAAAGTGATTGAGAATCATATTGACAAATTAAATTCTATCTGTAGCAAATACAATGTGGACAGAATTTACCTTTTTGGTTCAGCTCTGACCTCAAATTTCACGGAAAAAAGTGACTTAGACTTTCTAGTTAAATTCAAACCCATAGAACTAGCTGGCTATTTCGAAAATTACATGAATTTCAAAGGTGAATTAAAAAGCCTTTTGGGCCGGGAAATTGATTTGATAGAGGAACAGACTTTAAAAAACCCGATTCTAATTAAATCAATTAACCGCAACAAAGAATTGATTTATGGATGAAAAAATCCTAAAGTGGCTCTATGACATAAAATTAGCCATTGAAGAGGTTGACAGCTATTTTGATGAAAGAGAAAGAAACTTTTTTGAGTATCAGGAAAATGTAATGCTTAAAAGAGCTGTTGAACGAGACTGAGAAATTGTCGGTGAAGCAATAAACAGAATCTTAAAACGCGATGAAAATTTCATTGAACAGATTTCAAATGCACGCTCTATAATAGGTCTAAGAAATCAAGTGATTCATGCATATGATAATATTTCCGATGAAAATATTTGGTCAGTTTTAACCACTCATCTTCCAAAGTTGAAAAAGGAAATAGACAACCTGATACAAAAAAATAACTAGTATAAAAAAAGCGCGGCTACCAGGCCAATGATAAGTGTCACCCTTTCAGGGTTTAGTTTCCTTTACGATACTAGATTTCTACTATAATGTCATCCCTTCGGGATTCACAAACGAACAAAAAATCAAAGCGCAGTTTTCCAAACACATTAGTTCGTTTTGCCCCACAATTCCCACGTTAGACAATCCTAAAATCAAAAAAGACTTTAAAACAAGTCCAGGGTGACGACAATTAATAATGTTTTCGCTAAACCCGCTAATACCTACTCTACCGTCATGCTGAGAGAAGAGTTTTCCGCGGGTAAACCAAGAAGATTTGATGACATATAGCCTGGAATCAGATAAGCGAAGACTCCTATTACAATTTAGTCTGATTCGTTATTAGTAGGTTTTCCGGCCTCAATTACGATCGCCAAAAATAAAAATGAAAGGCTTAGCGAGTTGGGTTGCGACCACAGGGAGCTCGCCCACCGAGCTTGCCTTTCATAAAGATTTTTGAAGAGAGGAATTGGAGCCTAGATTTTTTTCCTTCTTTTTTGATCATGCAAAAAAGGAGTCTGAAATATCTTGAGAAACTTTACTATATCGTGAAGCATAATTAAAAAACGAAAATACAAAAGAAGTCTTGCTGAACTCGTTTCAGCATCTCCTCCATTAAAAATTGGGTAACACTAACTCTACCGAAATCCCTCCGTGACCTCCGTGCCTTCTTTGCGAACTTTGTGGTAAAAAAATACGATAAGCCTATCAATTCCAAAAATCGATATGTCGCACCTACGGCGCTTGGGTTCCTGACCCTAAAATACACTATCGAGATGTCGGCCCGCTGGGCCTTAAACTTATCCAATCTATTATCAAAACGTTTACAAAAAGGAAAAAACGCAAGCATCATTCTAGTCCCCCTTCTGGCCAGAAGGGGTGCCCGCCTAAGGCGGGCGGGGTAGTCGACCACGCTAAAATGATTTCCTATCGAAGAATGACATTACAACCATATGTAAGAACACCGAGAATCCGCAGCTGCCGCAGCTTGGTTCGCTTCCTCTCTATGATACTACCGATAAGTCGCAGCTGCCGCAGCTCTTATTTTCACCTACTAATCACAAGCGATCCCTGCGAAAACGTCGCGCTCGCCTCGTTACTCTCGGCTTAATAAAGTGTCACCACCTTCGGGGTTCCTGGTCTCCTTGGAAATCGGTATTTCTACTATAATTTCATCCCTTCAGGATTCGTAAACGAACAAAAATCAAAGCGCAGTTTTCCTAATCGATTACCTCGTTTTGCCATACAATCCCAATGATTGACCATCCCAAAATCGAAAAAGACCCTGAAACAAGTTCAGGGTGACGTTCACAAATAACGTTTTCGCTAACCCCTCTGCACCTCACTCTACCGTCATGCTGAGTAAAGAGTTTTAGGTTTTAAAACCAAGAAGATTTGATGACATGTTGCCCAGAATCAGTTAAACGAAGACTCATATTACAATTTAGTCTGATTCGTTATTAGTAGGTTATCCGGCCTCAATTACGAAGCTTCAAAATAAAAGCCTTTGCTTTAGTGAGTTGGGAAGTGACCAGCGGGAACTCGCCCACCGAGCTTAGCAAAGGGAAATATTTTTAAGGGGAGGAATTGGAGCCTTGACTTTTTTGGTACTTTTTTGGTTAAGCAAAAAAGTACGTTAAAACATCTTGTGAAGCCTTAGTTCATCGAGAAATAAGATTAAAAAACGGAATTCAAAAATGAGTCTGTCATGGGTAACTCGTTTCAGCATCTCCACCATTAAAACCGAAAAACACTCACTCTACCGAAATCCCTCCGTGACCTCCGTGCCTTCTTCGCGCACTTTGTGGTAAAAAAATACGATACGTCTATCAATCCCAAAAATCGAGATGTCGCACCTACGGCGCTTGGGTTCCTGCCCATCAATGATACTATCGATATGTCGCACCTACGGCGATCTGGTTCGCGTTGATATAACCCGATTTCTACAATCATATCATCCCTCCGGGATTCTTAGCGATACAATAAAACAAAATTACTTTTAGCCATAAACCCCGCTGCGCTCCCCGCGATCCCTGCGTTCCTTTTCCAAAACCCTCTAAACTTCTAAACCAACTTTGCGTCCGCCGCGATACCGCCGCACCCGCCGCGTTCCTTTCCACAAACCCACTAAACTTCTAAACCCCTAAACCCCTAAACCTCTCAACACCTTCACAATCCTCTCCCCTGTCTTCCCATCGCCATAAGGCTGAGCCTCCGGCCAAAATCCAAAATCACAATGAGCCACAGCCTCCAACAAATTCCCTGGCTCAACCAAATGGTTCACATTTAAATCCACCAGCTCCCGCCATTCTGTTTCTGGGCGAAGCGTGAAACAATACTTGCCTAAATAAAAAGCTTCCTTTTGCATGCCGCCGCTGTCGGTCAATACAAAAGATGAATTCTTTATCAGCTCCAATAAATTTCTGTGATTCTGGGGAGCAATTAGTTCTACCGCCAGACTTAATCCTAAACTTTCTAAACGCGCTTTAGTACGGGGATGCAAAGGCATAACAATCTTTTGCTCCTGCGCTAAACTATTAATAGCCGTAACCCATGCAGCCAGACGTTCATCGCTATCTACGTTTTCCTGACGATGTAAACTCAGTAAAGCAAAATCTCCCGCAGGGATATTATCCAGCGTGCTGGGCTTCTGCATTTGCGCTAAAAGCGCATCGTACATAATATCACCCACATTAAAAATGCCATCGGGCAACAGACCCTCTTCTAACAACTGTGCGCTAGCGGCTGCCGAAGTACTAAAATGATATTGGCTCAAGCGATCGCTAATCACCCGATTCTGCTCCTCGGGCATCGCCCAATTAAAAGAGCGCAAACCCGCCTCTACATGCGCAATGGGAATCTGCAACTTCGCTGCCGCTAAAGCGCCCGCCAAAGTCGAATTGGTATCGCCGTATATCAGCACTAAATCGGGTTTCTCCAACATCAGGGCCTGCTCAATGCCTTCCAGCATGCGGCCCGTCATCGCTCCATGGGTCAGAGAATGTATCCCTAAATTATACTTGGGCTTCGGCAATTTACCTTCTTCCCAAAAAGCCCCACTCATGGCATAGTCAAAGTGCTGCCCCGTATGAAGTATCACTTCTTCCTCCCCCGCATCGCGCCACAGCGCACTAAAAACCGCCGCTTTTATAAACTGTGGCCTGGCTCCTAATACGGTAAAGACTTTCATTTCTTCTCGTCCTCGTCGCGCACTTCCTCATAGTCGATATACTCGCCTACGCCATTGTCACGGGCCTGGCTTTGCTTCGGGTCATAAGTCACGCTTACCTCCCCTTCTTGCCTCGCTGTATTCGCCCTTTCGGTAGATGCGTTCCGCGCTTGTCCATGGCTTTGCATACCCTCACGAAAAGGCCTAATCACCAGCTTTCGCAAGATGAAATAGCCGATATAAAAGAAACTGATGAATAATAATAATCGAATCAAAATCACTATTTACTTAAGTACAAATTACGCTCGGCATAAATCTTCTTGAAAACGGGATCGCGCAGACTATCAATAAAATAGATGCTCTCTCCTGTCGATTTCATCTCCGGACCGAGGTTCTTGTTTACATTAGGGAACTTGTTAAACGAAAAGACCGGCTGCTTAATCGCCCAGCCTTTACGCTGCGGATTAAACGTGAAATCTTTTATTTTCTTTTCTCCTAACATCACTTTTGTCGCGTAGTTCACATAAGGCTCATCATAAGCCTTGGCAATAAAGGGAACCGTACGCGATGCCCTTGGATTCGCCTCAATGATGTACACCATATCGTCCTTAATCGCAAACTGAATATTAATCAAGCCCACCGTATTCAAAGCCAAAGCAATCTTACGGGTATGATCTTCAATTTGCTGAATAATCAAGTCGCCTAAATTAAAAGGCGGTAAAGTGGCATTGGAATCGCCCGAGTGAATACCACAGGGCTCCACATGCTCCATAATGCCTATAATATAAACCTCTTCACCGTCGCAAATCGCATCGGCTTCGGCCTCAATCGCGCCTTCTAAATAATGGTCTAAGAGCACACGGTTTCCTGGGATAGATTTAAATAAATTCACCACGTGATGCTCTAATTCATCCTGATTAATCACAATCTTCATCCCTTGACCCCCCAATACATAACTGGGACGTACCAAAATGGGGAAGCCTAATTCATCGGCTAATTCTCTTGCCTCCTCGGCGTTTTCAATCACACCAAAACGGGGATAAGGAATATCGTTCTCCCTCAGTAATTCCGAGAAACTTCCGCGGTCTTCTGCTAGATCCAAACTCTTAGCACTCGTACCCACAATGGGAATGCCGTAACGTTCTAATTTCTCTGCTAATTTCAAAGCGGTTTGTCCGCCCAATTGCACAATTACCCCCACGGGCTTCTCATGCAAAATGATATCGTATATATGCTCCCAAAACACTGGCTCGAAATACAATTTATCGGCTGTATCAAAGTCAGTCGAAACTGTCTCGGGATTACAGTTAATCATTATCGTTTCATAGCCGCATTCCTTCGCTGCTAATACCCCGTGTACACAACTGTAATCGAATTCAATACCCTGACCAATACGGTTGGGACCGGATCCTAATACTACTATCTTTTTCCGATCGGAAGAAATACTTTCATTTTCTACCCCGCGAACTCCTTCCGCCGTTTCATACTCATGCTCGAAGGTAGAATAGAAATAAGGGGTCTGCGCTTCAAATTCTGCGGCACAAGTATCTACCAGTTTCCACACGCGATTGATGCCTAAAGCGGTACGTTTATCATGCACTTCACTCTCCAATACGCCAATCATGTGGGCAATCTGACGATCCGCAAAACCTTTCGTCTTGGCATCTAACAGCAAGTCATAAGGAATATCCGCTAGCGTATGCTTCTCTATGTCCTTCTGAATTTCCACCAATTCTTGCATCTGGCGTAAAAACCACATGTCAATGCGGGTAATATCGTGAATACGACGCAGGGGAATTCCCATTTGCATCGCATCGTAAATCATAAATACGCGATTCCAACTGGCTTTTTCCAAAGCTTCTAAAATCGTAGCCTGATCGGTTTCGCCTTTGCCATCCGCTCCCAGGCCATTGCGCTTAATTTCTAATGACTGCGCCGCTTTGTGCAGGGCTTCCTGGAAAGAACGACCAATGCCCATCACCTCGCCTACCGACTTCATCTGTATGCCTAAACGGCGATCGGATCCTTCAAACTTGTCAAAATTCCAACGTGGAATCTTCACAATCACATAATCCAAAGTAGGCTCAAAATAAGCCGAAGTGGTCTTGGTTATCTGATTATCTAACTCTGTTAAATTATAACCAATCGCCAATTTCGCCGCTACCTTCGCAATCGGATATCCCGTCGCTTTAGAAGCTAAAGCCGATGAACGGGAAACGCGCGGATTAATCTCAATCGCTACAATATCTTCCTTCTCATCTGGACTTACCGCAAACTGTACATTACAGCCTCCCGCAAAATTCCCAATCGAGCGCATCATCTTAATCGCCATATCGCGCATACGCTGATAGGTCGTATCCGATAAAGTCATCGCGGGCGCTACCGTAATCGAATCACCCGTATGAATCCCCATAGGGTCCATATTCTCAATTGAGCAAATAATAATCACATTATCATTGCTATCGCGCAATAACTCTAATTCAAATTCTTTCCAGCCCAATAAGGCCTTATCAATCATCACCTCGTGAATAGGCGAAATCTCCAAGCCACGACTCAAACTTTCTTCAAACTCTTCTTTGGTATGCACGAAGGTCGCGCCCGAACCACCCAAGGTATAACTCGCTCTAATACAAAGCGGAAAGCCAAATTCCTGTGCCACTTCCTTCCCTTTCAAAAAGGAAGTCGCCGTTTTCGCCGGTGCCATCGGAATATCGATCTTGCCCATCAACTTACGGAACTCTTCGCGATCCTCCGTAATATTAATCGCATCGATATCTACCCCAATAATTTTTACGCCGTGCTCTTCCCACAGACCATCCTTATCCGCTTCAATACAAAGGTTTAAAGCCGTTTGTCCACCCATGGTTGGCAACACCGCATCAATCTTCTGTTCCTTCAAAATCTTCTCTAAAGAAGAAACCTCTAAAGGCAATAAGTATACATTATCCGCTACAACCTTATCGGTCATAATGGTGGCCGGGTTGCTATTGATCAGGGAAACTTCAATTCCCTCCTCGCGTAAAGAACGCGCGGCTTGAGAGCCAGAATAATCAAATTCGCAAGCCTGACCAATTACAATCGGGCCGCTACCGATGATGAGAATATGTTTGATGGAATTATCCTTGGGCATGTTAAATATTTAAGAGATAAGAATTTGCAAAATACGAAGGACTAGTCAAAAAAAAAGGTGCTGCCATGGCAACACCTTAATATTATAATAGCAAGAGCATCTTAACCCTTGTGATTTCCGCTGGAAACAGTTAGCCTTTTACGGCCTTTCGCGCGACGAGAAGCAACAATTTTACGACCATTAGCCGTTGACATTCTTTCACGGAATCCGTGCTTATTTCTTCTCTTACGATTTGATGGTTGAAAAGTACGTTTCATAGTATATTAATTTTATGCGCTGCGCTTCTTTCGTTTTTCGGGCTGCAAATATATGCTAATTTCCTAATTGCAAAAAGACTAAGTGAAAAAATTTACCTCCTATTTACACGAAGCACCCAATAACCACCCCATCCCGCGCTAAATTAGTCTTTCTAAAGCATTTGCCTCTTACTTCCCAAGGGAATCTATCCTCTGCCCCAAACAAGAAAAAAGCCTGAAACCAGTTCAGGGTGACCGTCGTTTATAATATTCTCTAAAACCACACAACACTCCACTCTACCGTCATGCTGAACTCGTTTCAGCATCTCAATCCGTAAAAACCGAAAACATCCACCCTAAAAACCATGGATCCTAGCGCCGTAGGTGCGAAATCTCTATAGCACCCTACCAATCACAATCGAATTCCCCTCTCCACCTTCCACGTCTTTCCAACTGAATTACAATCGAATTCCAACCGAACTACGATGCATCCAATCCCGAAGGGATGACATTATAATAGAAAACAATGAAATAGATAATCAAAACCCCGAAGGGGTGATACAACCCATCGAGATGTCGCACCTACGGCGCTTGTTCTTTTTGTCAATGCCTTTACTATCGAGATGTCGGCCCGCTGGGGCTCTGTTTACGCAGGATCCGATTTCTACAATCATACCATCCCTACGGGATTTTAACAATGTGCTCAAACAATACCGAAATGCAATCATCAAGAATCCGCAGCTGCCGCAGCTTGGTTTTCTTCTACTACATGATACTACCGATAATTCGCAGCTGCCGCAGCTCTTCGATTTTCTCCACTGAATAACTCCTCCTAAAACTAAAAGAGACCCTGAAACAAGTTCAGGGTGACCGTCCTTTTATGATATTCTAGAACCACACAACTCTTCACTCTACCGTCATGCTGAACTCGTTTCAGCATCTTCGCCATAAAAACCGAAAACATCCACCCTACCAAAATGCCTTCTAACTACTTAATAATATCCCCAAAAAAAAGCCCCCTTCCGGAGGCTCACATAATACCCTAGCAGATCCTACTAAGTACTTTGTACTAACTACTAACTACTATCCTCAACTCTCCTCCCCAATCTGCCTATCCACCAACATCAAACCCTCCTCAAAACTATGCGGTTTATACCCCAATTCTCTAATCGCCTTATCCACAATAAAACCCGTTTTCGGGGGACGTTTAGCCGGCTGATTAAGCGTTGTAGAAGATACCGCGCCAATTAACGACTCATCCAATTTCCAAAAACGCGCGATGGCCCGTACCATATCAATGATATTAAAGAAATCAGGGCCTGAAATATTAAAAATCCCCTCCGCTTTTTGCTTGGCCGCTAACACACATCCCTGCGCTAAATCTTCCGCCAGGGTAGGCGTACGAAACTGATCGTCCACCACCTTTATGGGGGCACCTTTCTCCAAAGCACCCTTGGCCCATAAAACAATATTCGAACGACTCATTTTCTCGGCCACGCCATAAACTAGAACCGTTCTTAAAATCGCGTTTTTCACGCTAGAAGCCTGAATAATCTGCTCTGCCTTTAACTTCGACTCACCGTAATAACTCACCGGATTGGGCACAGCATTTTCATCCAAAGGACCTTCCTCGCCATCAAAAATAAAATCCGTGGAAAGATGCACCAAATGCACATCATTCGCTTCGCACGCTTCAACAATATATTGCACAGCATCCACATTTAAAGCATCACAACCCGCCTTATCCGACTCGCAGATATCCACATTGGTCATGGCCGCGGTATGAATAATGACTGCTGGCTTCTCCTCGCCAATAACTTCGGATACTTCTGCTGCATTTGTAATATCTAAAGAACGATAACGGTAACCCTCCCGATGCTCCAAGCGGTTTTCGCCCCGGGCTGTGGCAACCAATTCTACTTCCTTATCGGCGCTTAATTGATGTACTAACTTTTGGCCCAATAATCCGTTCGAGCCAGTGATTAATATTTTCATGCTATTAAATTTTGTGGTTGGTTCTTTCGTCCAAAAGCTGATTTAAGCTCTTAATCTGCGCCGCTGTTCCTAAAACAAAGAGTTTCGAACGCGCCGCTAAAATCAGATTACTTTCGGGGTTAATTTGATAGGTCCCTTCAGGGTCGCGAATGCCAATTACCGTGCATCCCGTTTTCTGCCGAATTTGCAAATCGTTTAAACTGCAAGAACTCGCCTGGCCAATCAATTCGCTCAGTTCAATTTCTTCCAAATTTATCGATGAACTCCCTTCTACCGAAAGGTGCTCTAAAAACTCTACTGTATTGGGATTCACCACCAAAGAAGCCATATGTCCGCCCCCAACACCTTCCGGCATCACCACCGAATCCGCCCCTACCGTGCGTAATTTCTTTTCCGTGCTTTCGCTAGATGCGCGACTAATAAGGCGGATGTTTTTATTGAGATTTCGTGCGGAAATAATCACAAATAGATTATCCGCATCCTTACTTAAGGTACTCACCAAAGCCCGCGCTCGGGCAATACCCGCTTGTTCAAGCACCGCATCTTCCGTGGCATCACCCTCTAAAAATAAGATTTCCGCGCTGCGCAAATGTTGTTCAATTATTTTCGGATCATTTTCAATAATCAAAACTTGTTGCCCGTAGGCCTTTAGTTTCTGATGGGCGCGGCGGCCATTGCGACCGTATCCGCAAATAATCACGTGATCGCTAATATTATGAATCGCTTTATTCAAGTTTCGCTTTTTAAATTCTCTGGCTAAATCGCCCGAAATAAGGGCTTGCGTTAAAGAACTTAAGCCATAAGCGAAAGTACCAAAACTACCGATGATTAGAAAGGAGGTAAACCACTGCCCCGCTGCACTCAGCCGATGCACCTCACCAAAGCCCACCGTGCTTACGGTAATAATGGTCATGTAAAAGGCCTCCGAAAAATTATAACCTTCAAACCACATATAGCCCATCACCCCAATGAGCATTAAGCCAATGAGTAAAAAAACGATAATACTAAACTTGCGGAGAAGGGTACCCTGTTGCAATGCTTCTATAAATCTAAAACGGAGAAACGTCTACTGTGTAAATGATCTTTAATCTGGATCCAGAAGGCCAAAATAAGATAAAGAATCACGGGCGATCCGAGAGTTAAGAAGGAGGTATAAATAAAATAACGGCGTACCACACCGGCCGAAATGCCCATGCGCTCACCTGATCGGGCGCATACTTCAAAGCCCCATCTTTCAAAAACATCTCTAATCTTATCCATGTTTAGCTTTTTATTAGTTGATTTCCAACGCTGCAATTTAAGCATTTTTTAGCGGTACAATAATACTTATGCCATTGTAATAAAGCCTGCGACTCCAAAGCCGACTTCGCCTGAAAGCCCAATTGATTATAGATTCGCACCACCTTATTCCCTTCTGCTTGAAGCGCTTGCAACAAACTTAAGGCCCTTTCTTGATACTCTTGCCTATCCTTTTTCTTGGCGTACAAAAATAAATACGGTACCACTACATTAATCACCAAGGCCTCATAACCTTGCTCCCCTAAAGCCACTTTATGCTCGCGGGCAGATGCCTTCCCCAAGCGATAGTGCCGCTGCCAATAAGCATTTTCATCAAAAGCCAGTAGCTGCCTTAATTCCCCTTCCTCTTTGATCTCTAAAACTTCTCTTGCTAAAAACTCCCGCTTGCGCAGAAGCCCAACGAATTGCGCCAAGCGAAAATCTGGAAAAGCCGGCGGTCGCATGCGAGAGTACTTCCACAGCTCCCTGGGCAGAGGTAATAAATTATGCTTCCCGCTCAAAAAGCGATATTCCCGCCCTAATTCTTGCGCATAATCATCTTGTTCGCCCAATAGTCCGGCCTGACCAAAAAACAAGGCCTCCATTTGATTCGTCTGATTCCGCAGCGGTCGCCAAAGCCTTGCCGGACAAGCCCTACTTAAAAGCAACATCGGCTCCGCATTAACCTTTAGTCCTATACCATAAGCTAAGAAACGGTAAAAACTCTCTTGCCAATCACCTTGCGTTTCCTCTAAAATTTGCTCTATAACCGCACTCTTCATTACTAACCTTTCCGCAATTAAGCGATCAATCATACTGCTTTTTAAAATATCATCTACCCCCTTAAAGGAAGATGCGCAGGCAATGCTGTCTTGGTTCTGCATCAACTGCTCGAAGCGCCAATACAGGTACTCGTCAAAACAACCTTTTAGACTTATGCAAGGCAATTCCTCTTCAGAATTGAGATACACCGGCTGATCATCATCATAAACCACATGCAGAATTACATTTTGGTAAACCGGATCAAACTGATGCCGATGTTTATACCAATCACTCGCTTTCACGTGTAATTCCACCTGCCCGACCCAAAGTTGATTATCGAGGTAAATTTTGGCTTCTAAAAAATCGGGACCGCTATCATGATTGTGGTAGCCTGGGTGAACCACCTTTAATTTTTGCCCCCGACTACTCAGCCTAAAGGCACTGTTAAAGTTCTGATACTTCCATAAATAGTGTAAAAAATCTTCGGTCATGGTTATTTGATGTTTAAACAGTATTTTAGCACTTCACATAAAATACAGAGTTTTCCGCATGGGGATTCAAGAAGAAATCAAGCAGAAGAATTTCCGTAGTTCTTACCAAAAGGCCTTTATCAACATCATGTACACCAACAATTGGCTGCAAGAACAAATGCGCGGCTTATTGCAAGGTGAAGAACTTACCACGCAACAGTTCAATGTACTACGCATCCTTCGCGGTAGTTACCCTGATCCCTTGAGCACCCTACAAATTCGCGAACGTATGCTCGACAAAATGAGTGACACTTCCCGCATTGTAGATCGTTTAATGAAAAAAGAACTCGTTACTAAAATCACCTGCGCCAGCGACAAACGCCTAGTCGATGTTTGCATCACCTCCCTCGGCCTTGACAAGCTCAAAAGAATCGACGAAGAAGAAGTCCTAATCGATAAAGCCTTACACAATCTCAGTTCCGAAGAAGCCGAAACCCTCAGCCTTCTCCTCGATAAAATCCGCGAAAAAAACAACTAATTCGTCCCCCTTCATTTAGACTTTCTCAAATCCAAGGCTAAAACTAAAGCAAAATAAAGCCACATCCGCCCTAAGCGTTTTTGATAAATGTTTGTTTGTCCTATATCGTGCTTAGATCACCTATCCCTTTACCCTCGAGAATCTCAGACACCAGCTTTTAAGCTTTATTTACAATAGAATTCCCTCTCCACCATCCACGTCTTTCCAACTGAATTACAATCGAATTACAATACTTCCAATCCCGAAGGCATGACGTTCTTAAAATTAAAAAGACCCTGAAACGAGTTCAGGGTGACCGTCCTTTTAAAATATTCTAGAACCACACAACACTCCACTCTTTCGTCATGCTGAGTTAAGAGTTTTCCGCGGGTAAAACCAAGAAGATTTGATGACATTTACCCAAGAAAAGGCATAGAAAGCTTCCATTTTCATTTTGCCGCAATTGTTATTAATAGGTCATCCGGCCTCAATTATGAAGAGTTAAAAACAAAACAAAAAGTTTAGTGAGTTGGGAAGTGACCAACGGGAACTCGCCCACCGAGCTTACTTTTTGTGAAGGTTTTAAGGATAAGGAATTGCAGCCTTGATCTTTTTGTTTCTTTTGCGATCAAGCGAAAAAGAAAGGCAAGAAATCTTGAGAAGTATTTCTTTATTGTGAAATATCCATTGCAAATCAGTGTATTAAAAAAGATGTCATGGCTAACTCGTTTCAGCATCTCTTTCCTTAAAAACCGAAAACGCTCACCCTAAACCCAATCCAAGCGACGTCAGGTGCGACATCTCGATAGCCACCAATTACAACCGAATTCCCCTCTCCTCCATCCCCGTCATTCCAACTGAATTACGACCGAATTACAATCGAATTACAACCGAATTACAATGCATCCAATCCCGAAGGGATGACACGATAATAGAAAATAATGAAATAGATAATCAAAACCCCGAAGGGGTGATACTACGAATCGAGATGTCGCACCTATGGCGCTCTGTTTACGCAAGGATACGATTTCTACAATCATGTCATCACTACGGGATTTTAACAGTGTGCTCAAACAAAACCAAAATGCAATCACCACGAATCCGCAGCTGCCGCAGCTTGGTTTTCTTCTACTACATGATGCTACCGATAATTCGCAGCTGCCGCAGCTCTTCGATTATTTCAAACGAATTACAATTGAAATTCCATTCCTAAACCCAAAAAAGACCCTGAAACAAGTTCAGGGTGACGATCTTTATTATTGTCTGGAAGAACGCGCAAAACCACATTTTACCGTCATGCTGAACTCGTTTCAGCATCTCTTTCCTTTAAAAACGAAAACATCCATCTTAACAAATCCCCCCTCCGTGTCCTTTGTGCATCCTCCGCGAACTCTGTGGTAAAAAATCACGCAAACCAATCTGCATACCACTAGGCACCCGCGATAAATCGCATGTCAATATAAAACCGAATAACAATTAAATTACAACCGAATTCCCCTCTCCACCATCCACGTCTTTCCAACCGAATTACAACCGAATTACAATCGAATTACAATACTTCCAATCCCGAAGGGATGACACTATAATAGAAAATAATGAAATAGATAATTAAAACCCCGAAGGGGTGATACTACGAATCGAGATGTCGCACCTACGGCGCTTGTAAATATTCGGCTAATCATTCTATCGAGATGTCGCCCCGCTAGGGCTTTCACCTTTGCGATCCGGTTAAAACATCTACTACCGAATTACAACCGAATTACTCTCTCCACCATCCACGTCTTTCCAACTGAATTACAATCGAATTACAACCGAACTACAATACATCCAATCCCGAAGGGATGACACTATAATAGAAAAATAATGAAATAGATAATCAAAACCCCGAAGGGGTGATACTACGAATCGAGATGTCGCACCTATGGCGCTCTGTTTACGCAAGGATACGATTTCTACAATCATGTCATCACTACGGGATTTTAACAGTGTGCTCAAACAAAACCAAAATGCAATCACCACGAATCCGCAGCTGCCGCAGCTTGGTTTTCTTCTACTACATGATGCTACCGATAATTCGCAGCTGCCGCAGCTCTTCGATTATTTCAAACGAATTACAATTGAAATTCCATTCCTAAACCCAAAAAAGACCCTGAAACAAGTTCAGGGTGACGATCTTTATTATTGTCTGGAAGAACGCGCAAAACCACATTTTACCGTCATGCTGAACTCGTTTCAGCATCTCTTTCCTTTAAAAACGAAAACATCCATCTTAACAAATCCCCCCTCCGTGTCCTTTGTGCATCCTCCGCGAACTCTGTGGTAAAAAATCACGCAAACCAATCTGCATACCACTAGGCACCCGCGATAAATCGCATGTCAATATAAAACCGAATAACAATTAAATTACAACCGAATTTCCCTCTCCACCATCCACGTCTTTCCAACTGAATTACGACTGAATTACAATCGAATTACAATCGAATTACACCCTCAGAGAAACACGCATCACCCTACCAAAAACCCTTCTCACTACTCACATCTCAAATCTCACAGCGGCAGCGGTCTAATTACAAAAACCCCTCCATCTCCGCCTGCAACGCCTTCGCCGCAGCACCCGCCTTCTCCGCGAAATCTTCCCCAGCCGAAGCGTAAATAATTCCCCGCGATGAATTAATTAACAAAGCGGCTGAATCTCTACCCATACCATGCTGCATGACCTCACTAACGCTTCCGCCTTGAGCGCCCACGCCTGGCACTAAAAGAAAATGATTAGGAGCAATCTTGCGCACTTTTTCTAAAAAGGCGGCCTTAGTAGCACCCACTACAAACATCAATTCTTCCTCGGTAGCCCATTCCTGACTTTTAGCTAAAACCCTTTCGAATAATTGCGTTTGCGCATCTACCGATAAAAACTGAAAGTCGGCCGCACCTGGGTTGGAGGTTAAAGCGAGTAGAATAATCCACTTATCGGCATAGGCAAGAAAAGGTTTCACCGAATCTTCCCCCATATAAGGAGCAATGGTTAAGGAATCAAAAGGTAACTCCTCAAAAAATGCCTTGGCATAACGCGCGCTGGTATTACCAATATCCCCACGTTTTGCATCGGCTATGCTGAAACATTCGGGGTAATTTTCATCCAAATAACGAATCGTGCGCTCCAAGCTCTGCCAGCCTTTCAAACCCTCCGCTTCATAAAAAGCTAAATTGGGTTTATAAGCCACCGTATAGGGGTGGGTAGCATCAATAATGGCCTTATTGAACTCAAAAATGGGATCTTCTGAATTTAATAGATGGGGCGGAATTTTCTCCAAATCCGTATCTAAACCCACACAAAGTACCGATTTCTTGGCTCTAATCTGGGCCTCTAAAGCGCTGCGTTTCATAGTCTATGCTTCGCTACCCTCACGCAAGCGTTCTGCGTTTTCGGCTAGCATTAATTCGTCAATAAATTTTTGAATCTCACCGTTTATAACGTCATTCAAGTTATAGGCTGTTAAACCGATACGATGATCGGTCACCCTACCCTGAGGATAGTTATAGGTACGAATCTTAGCAGAACGGTCACCCGAAGCTACCAAGGTTTTACGCTTGCTAGAGATAGCACTATTATGCTTCTCTAATTCAATTTCATACAACTTGGTACGCAGCATTTGCATGGCACGGGCGCGGTTTCCCAACTGGGTGCGCTCTACCTGACAAACCACCACTATACCGGTAGGCTTATGCGTTAATTGCACCTTGGTTTCTACCTTGTTCACGTTTTGTCCTCCTGCTCCACCTGAGCGAGAAGTATGCAATTCAATATCAGCAGGGTTTAACTCTACGTCTACTTCATCCGCTTCAGGTAAAACTGCTACCGTTGCCGCAGATGTATGCACTCTTCCTTGCGTTTCCGTTTGTGGAACACGCTGTACGCGATGCACCCCACTTTCAAATTTGAGAATCCCGTAAACATCGTCACCCGTAACCTCCATTATAATTTCCTTATAGCCACCCATGGTTCCTTCGCTGTAATCAACGATTTCAACTTTCCAGCCTCGCGTCTCGCAATAGCGGGTGTACATTTTAGCTAGATCGCCCGCAAAAATCGAAGCTTCATCACCTCCCGTTCCGGCTCTAATTTCCAGCACCGCATTTTTATCGTCTTCTGGATCTTTAGGAATAAGCATAAAGCGGATTCGTCCTTCGAGGTCCTCCAAGGCGGGCTCAATCTCCTCCAACTCCATCTTGGCCATATCGCGCATCTCCTCATCGCTGCTATTGTTAATCAAGTCTTTAGCTTCACCTAATCGCTCGCTCAACTCCATATACTCTTCGCGCGCATCTACCACCTTTTTCAGGTCTTTATACTCCTTATTCAGCTTCACATAGCGCTGCTGATCGGAAATAACATCGGGCTGAATAATAAGGTCGTTTACCTCATCAAAGCGCTGTTTTATCTGATCTAATTTTTCTTGCATTTTTCTTAACTCTTAAAGTACTCGAAATCCCCAAACTCAGATTTAATAGAAACCTGAGGCTTATCACTCGCTTCCACTCGCCCAATTACCTGCGCATCTACCGCAAAGGTTTTACTAATGGCAATAATGGATTCGGCCACGGCAGCATCGCAATAAATTTCCATGCGATGTCCCATATTAAATACTTCATACATCTCCTTCCAGCTGGTGCCAGATGAGTTTTGAATAAGCTTGAATAATGGGGGTACGGCAAACATATTATCCTTAATAATATGATGCTCTTTTATAAAGTGTAGCACCTTAGTTTGGGCGCCACCACTACAATGTACCATTCCCCTTACGAAAGAACGGTGCTGTTTTAATATTTCGGCGATAATAGGGCCGTAGGTTCGGGTGGGCGATAAAACCAGTTTACCCGCGTCTAAAGGTGATCCTTCTACCGCATCGGTTAACTTAGACTTGCCACTATACACCAATTCTTTCGGCACCATCGGATCGAATGACTCAGGGAATTTCTCCGCTAAATAATGCGCGAAAACATCATGGCGGGCCGAGGTAAGTCCATTACTCCCCATTCCTCCATTATACTCCTTTTCGTAACTGGCTTGGCCAGAAGAGGACAGTCCCACAATTAGCTGCCCCGGAGCAATGCTACTATTATCAATTACTTCATCGCGACGCATCCGCGCGGTAACCGTGCTATCCACAATTATGGTACGCACCAAATCACCGACGTCGGCAGTTTCCCCACCCGTAAGCTCTAAGTGCATGCCTTGGGAATTCAATTCCTCAATCAATTCTTGGGTACCATTAATAATAGCCCCTAAAACTTCACCAGGAATAAGATTCTTATTGCGACCAATGGTAGACGATACTAAAATGGGCGAATCTACAGCTCCCACACATAGTAAATCGTCGATATTCATAATTAAGGCATCTTGCGCAATACCCTTCCAAACCGATAAATCGCCCGTTTCCTTCCAGTACATATAGGCCAAACTCGACTTAGTTCCTGCGCCATCGGCATGCATTACCAAGCAATGCTCTTCGCTACCCGTTAAGCTATCGGGAATGATTTTACAAAATGCCTGCGGAAATAAACCTTTGTCTAGTTTCTTAATGGCCTGATGCACATCCTCTTTCTGAGAGGAAACACCACGCTGCGCGTACTTAGAAGAATCCTTTTTCATATTGCAAAAATAAAAGCGCCCCGCGGTAAAACCACAGGGCGCCCCATATTTATTTTTTAAAGCTACTTAATTCTAACCCACAGACCTGGCTGAACGCCAATCTCCTCAATTTCTGGATTTAATTCCTCTAGGGTATCATCATCCATATCCAATTCCTTGGCGATGTCTTTTAAATCTTGGCCACGACGTTTTACTAAATAATGAGTTGCGTCCCATTCTTCGTAATTACCGTCTTTCTCCACCTTAACCTGCAGTCCCGCAAAAGGACGTACCCCTCTTAAACCGCCGTTTAGATTTTTAAAGTCGGCCATGTTCATCTTAAAGCGACGAGCGATGGCACCAAAACTTTCCGGCTTCGCTAAGATGTAAATCTCACCAGCCTCTGGAGCCGCTTGCGCATCAGCGCGCTTCTCATTGATTAGCTCACTTACATTCACGCCTTCTTGAACAACAGGATCCGAAGGCACGAAATCATCACGCAATACCTTAAAGTCCGTACGACGGTTAATTTGGTTCGCTACTTCTTGTTTCTCAGGACTTTGTTTCTTGATAAAGGATTCGCTTAAAACGTCACCTTCGGCAAACATCCCTTTTCCGTAGCCATCGTAAGCAGCAGGAATTTTGAAAGGATCACTTTCACCCATACCGCGTGCTACTAATCTGCCAGGATTAATTCCCTTAGAAACGATATAGCTTACCGTAGTATCTGCTCTTTTTTGAGATAACTTAATATTTCGCTCATCACTGTCTCGGTAATCCGTATGCGAGCGCATCTCAATAACAATAGTTGGGTTATTATTTAGAATGGCGATTACCGAATCCAGGGCTTGCATTGCTTCTGGACGTAAGTCCCATTTTCCTAAATCGAAGAATACGTTAGGAAGAACAATAGGATCTTCAATCGGGTCGAGTTCCTTATTAAACTTAATACGCTTAATGAAATAAGAGGCCGAAGGCACATATTCAAAAGCATCTAGCTCAAAGCCTATGGTGCTTATATCTCCAGTATTAGAAAGGAATTTCTTTTTCTCAAAGCTTAATTTATAGTTTACATTTTCCTTCACTTTCGTGTCATCGAAAATATAGTAACCATCTTGATCGGCCGTAACTTCAAAAGAACTGCCATCCGAACCGTCTAATTTCACGGTAGCTTCTGGAATTGGCAATTTAGTTTTAGAACTTAAAGCAACCCCTTCAATATTAAATACTAATGGCGTGCGGTATACCGCATAAATATCATCGCTACCTGCACCACCGCTGCGGTTAGACGATACGAAACCTTTTTTGGTATCCGTGCCTGGCTCCCAAACTAAATGAAAATCATCAAAATTGGTATTGATGGGGAATTTCATGTTTTCGATATCCCCGTTCGGCATTCCGTCTTCACCGATAGAAACGCGGAATACATCTAAACCACCCATTCCACCGTGACCATTAGACGAAAAGTATAAATAGCCATCACCGTGAATAATAGGATAGTACTCACTTTCACTACTGTTTACTTTGGGTCCTAAATTCTTAGGCTCTTTCCAGGTTTTGGATCGTCTATCAAAGCTCGTAACAAATATGTCGTGCTTGCCTTGGGAATTAAAGTCATCGGAAACGAAGTATAAAAACTTATCATCGGCCGATAAGGACGGATGTCCCACATTCGCACTGGTATCCGATCCGATAATAATAGGTACCGGTTCTTTCCAATCTTGGCCCACCATCTCGGTAATATAAATAGCGCAACCTAATTTTTCGTTATCCTCTTTAATACAGCGTGTGAAGTAAAGTTCCTTCTTACGGCTATCAAAAGTGGCCGTTCCCTCATGATACTCGGTATTTAAAATACCCATCTCATCTAAGGGAACTGGGGTAGACCATTTAAGATCGGCATAACTAACTTCTTCATTCTCGTTTTCATTGCCTCTGCGACGGCGACGGCCTTTACGTTCAGCATTACTTACGTAGATATCCATAAAAGACTGGCCAATCCAACCATCTTCATCATTTCCTGTAGATTCCTCTCTGGAGGAAACAAAGTAAACTACATCTTTTTCGTTACGATCACCACCATACATCACCGAAAAGTCCATTTCGCGTGAGTTCAAGTCCTTCATATTATCCACCTGATATTGTGAAGGCTTGGATTTCCACTCAATAGCCTGACGTGTGCTAGAAATGGCTAAATCTGCCGCTGCATCGGTTGGATTTTCCTTTTTATAATCTTGGTAAACCGTAATCGCTTCTTCGTACTCTCCTTGGGCCTTAAGCATATCCCCTTTGCGCAACATCGCAATCGGATCTTCGTAACCTACCTTACGCGCTTTCTCGTAATTAGTTTCCGCATTCTTGTAATCGTTCAACATACGGTAAGACTCGGCCGTTAAAAACAAAACCTTCGACTTTTCTTCCCGTCCTTTGGCTTCGCTATAAGCATCTTTTAAGAGCTCAATCGCATAAAAATATTCTTGCGCCTCGTAGGCGTCGTATGCTTTAACTAATTCTTTGGGCAACTTTGGGTCCTGGTCTCCAGCATCCTGCGCTGTAGAAGGGAAAGTAATTATGGCTAATAGAAAAATCGCAATGAGTAGACGATGATTTCTCATAGATGGTTGACTAATTTTGGTCTGTAAGCCGCTAAAATAGTCAAATATTTCGTTTAGCTAAGCAGAATATGGGGCTCAAACTAAAAAATGTTGCCTTCCCTTCCCACTGCGCTTAGGCAGATGGGGGAATTCGTCGCTTTCGCTTTCAAATTACACGAACTCTTTTCGCTAAAAAACTCATTAATGGCGCTAAATAGCGTCTCTACTGCATTACCTCATTACCACGGCAAAGACGCCGTGCATTGCGTTTCTTCAATAATCACAACCGAATTTCCCTCTCCACCATCCACGTCTTTCCAACTGAATTCCAATCGAATTACAACTGAATTCCAACCGAATTCCAATACATCCAATCCCGAAGGGATGACATTATAATAGAAAATAATGAAATAGATAATCAAAACCCCAAAGGGGTGATACAACCCATCGAGATGACGCCCCGCTGGGGCTTTCACCTTTACAACCCTGCTAACATCCCTTTCCAATCACAATCGAATTCCCCTCTCCACCATCCACGCCTTTCCAACTGAATTACAATCGAATTCCCACCGAATTACAATCGAATTATAACTGAATTACAATCGAATTACATTACATCGAATCCGCAGCTGCCGCAGCTTGGTTTTCTTCTACTACATGATACTACCGATAATTCGCAGCTGCCGCAGCTCTTCGATTATCTACATAGAATTACAATTGAATTACTCCTCCTAAACCTAAAAGAGACCCTGAAACCAGTTCAGGGTGACCGTCCTTTTATAATATTCTAGAACCACACAGCACTCCACTCTATCGTCATGCTGAACTCGTTTCAGCATCTCTTTCCTTAAAAACCGAAAACACCCACCCTGCACCCAATCCAAGCGACATCAGGTGCGGCATCTCTATAGCCACCAATCACAACCGAATTTCCCTCTCCTCCATCCACGTCTTTCCAACTGAATTACAATCGAATTACAATACATCCAATCCTGAAGGGATGACACTATAATAGAAGATAATGAAATAGATAATCAAAACCCCGAAGGGGTGATACAACCCATCGAGATGTCGCACCTACAGGGCTCTGTTTACGCAGGATCCGATTTCTACAATCATACCATCCCTACGGGATTTTAACAATGTGCTCAAACAATACCGAAATGCAATCATCAAGAATCCGCAGCTGCCGCAGCTTGGTTTTCTTCTACTACATGATACTACCGATAATTCGCAGCTGCCGCTGCTCTTCGATTATCCCCACCGAATTACTCCTCCTAAAACTAAAAGAAACCCTGAAACAAGTTCAGGGTGACTGTCATTTAATTATGTTTTCGAAATGCTGCAACACCCCACTCTACCGTCATGCTGAGAGAAGAGTTTTCCGCGGGTAAACCAAGAAGATTTGATGACATATAGGAAACAAAAGCATAGAAAGTTCCAATTGTCAATCTACGGAAATCATCATTAGTAGGTTTTCCGGCCTCAATTACGAAGCTTCAAAATAAAAGCCTTTGCTTTAGCGAATTGGGAACCGAGGAGCAACGCGACGAGCTCACGAACTCCTCTAAAAGAGGAAGTGCGTTCGTAACCGAAGATCGTAGCGATGAGTCCACAAACTCAAACAAAAAAATAAACAAGCCGTTTGTAACATAGTGACCAGCGGGAACCGAGGAGCAACGCGACGAGCTCACGAACTCCTCTAAAAGAGGAAGTGCGTTCGTAACCGAAGATCGTAGCGATGAGTCCACAAACTCAAACAAAAAAATAAACAAGCCGTTTGTAACATAGTGACCAGCGGGAACCGAGGAGAGAAACGACGAGCTCACAAACTCAAACAAAAAATAAACAACTCGTTTGTAACTCGCCCACCGAGCTTACTTTTTGTGAAGGTTTTAAGGATGAGGAATTGGAGCCTTGATTTTTTTGGTTCTTTTTTGATCTACTGGAGCGTAGCGGAACTCACGAACTCCTCTGAAAGAGGATAAGCGTTCGTAACCAAAAAACGAACGACATAACATATTGATAATCCTATTTTTGACGAGAAATAGAATTAAGAAAACGGATTGAAAATTTAATCTGTCATGGGTAACTTGTTTCAGCATCTTAATCCTTAAAAACCGATAACACCCACTCTAAAAACCCAATCCAAGCGCTGAAGGTGCGAAATCTCTATAGCACCCTACCAATCACAACCGAATTTCCCTCTCCACCTTCCACGTCTTTCCAACTGAATTACAATCGAATTACAACTGAATTACAACCGAACTACAACACATCCAATCCCAAAGGGATGACATTATAATAGAAAATAATGAAATAGATAATCAAAACCCCGAAGGGGTGATACAACCCATCGAGATGTCGCACCTAAAGGGCTCTGTTTACGCAGGATCCGATTTCTACAATCATGCCATCCCTACGGGATTTTAACAATGTCCTCAAACAAAACCGAAATGCAATCACCTAGAATCCGCAGCTGCCGCAGCTCTTCGATTATCCCCACCGAATTACTCCTCCTAAAACTAA
>CAXBOS010000024.1:0-17496 GCA_963977415.1 uncultured Schleiferiaceae bacterium
ATTTGCTTTCATTGTTTTCCTCTTTTAGAGGTCAACCTATATCAGGGACGCACAACGCACAATCTACTTAATACTAAATACTCTTAAAACAATCCTCTTCCTTTCCCACTGAATTCCAATCGAATCACAACCGAATTTCCCTCTCCTCCTCAATCTATCTTACTTTAATCGCCTCCGCTTCAAGCCCATTATTTAAAGGAGGTTTCAAACCTAATTTACATCCAACTCAGGTTCCAATGGCACTATTTCTTTCTCTCGATAAAGAGCTTGATTTAAACAGTCCAATGCTTCTTTTGACGGTTGCGAAAATGAACCTTCTAATAAATAAGCGCATTCTGGGTCATCTCTTAATTTGAGTGCAAAGTTTGCCCAAATCGGTAGAGCAGTTTTGGCTCCTGCTCCTTGGCGAATGGATTTGAAATGTATTTCCGGATTATCGGCACCTACCCATGCCCCGGCCGAAAATTGAGGCGTATAGCCAATGAACCAACCGTCTGATTGATTTTGTGTGGTTCCAGTTTTCCCCGCAATGGGGCCTTTTAGCTTATATTCATAGCGCAATGAACGAGAGGTTCCTTTATCTACCACCGATTCCATCATATTAGTCATAATTGCAGCCACATTTTTGGTGAATAGCTCTTTTGGCTCAACTTCTCTGTGCTGATAGATTAGTTTACCTGATGCGTCACGGATAGTATTTAAGGATTTGCTGTCCACTCTTTTACCATCGTTAGCAAAGCAGGTGTAGGCATTTACCATTTCAAACAAGCTGATATCTGGAGTACCAAGGGAAATACTTGGCACTTCGGGAATATTTGTACTAATTCCCATTTGCCTAGCCATATTTAATACATCGGCTAAACCAGCTTGGAAAAGGACCTTTACGGAAATAACATTTAAAGAATAAGTTAATGCTCCCTTGATAGTATATTCCCCTTCATAACTATTGTTTGCATTGCGAGGTGCCCAATCATCAAAATCGCTATAAGCTTGTTTGCTGTTTTTATAATAATTGCAAATATTAACCCCCTGATCTATGGCAGTTACATAAACGATAGGCTTAAAAACAGAACCGACTTGTCTGCTACTTTTAACATGATCAAATTGTGAATGCGTAAAATCTCTTCCCCCTACCCAAGCTAAAACTTCTCCCGTGTTTTTTATACAAGTAAAACCAGTTCTCAAGCGAGTAATGTCTGTTTTCATCGTTTCTAAAAGAGAATCTATTTCCAATGATCCTGGCGTTTGGTTTTGTAAATGAGAAATAACCTTTTTATAACCAGGATAAGCCTTCAATTTCAGCAACTGAATCAAGGTTTCCTTATTGCCAAGCCATCTCTTGTCTTTCCACTCTTCATCAAATTGTTTTTGGAGAGACATTAAATGTTCTTGCACTGCAAGCTCCGCATGTTTTTGCACTCTAGAATCGAGAGTGGTGTAAATTTTAAGTCCGTCTCTATATGGGTTGATAAAACTGCTTCCGGAACTATTCAACGATTGGACAATATCTTTAAGTTCGGATTTAATATGTTGCAAAAAAAAGGGGGCAATAATTGTCTTTCGTTCTTGCGGAGAACTTAGTAAAAGCTCCTGTTTTTTCGCCTTTAGCATTTGACTTTCAGTAAGGTAACCTTGTTGATTCATATTGCTTAGCACCAAGTTTCTTCGCTGCCTAGACCTTTTTGGATTGCGAATGGGATCGTAGAGAGTGGTCCCTTTTAAAATGGCAATTAAGGTGGCCGTTTCATGGATTTTTAAATCGGCTGGAACTTTATTGAAATAATAATTTGCGGCAGCATGAATTCCAAAACAGTTATGACCAAAAGGCACTGTATTAAAATACATTTCTAAAATTTCCTTTTTTGAATAGAGCCGCTCCATTTTAAGGGCAGTAAACCATTCACGTATTTTATGAAGGAAAAGATAATCCGTTTTAAAACTATTTCTAGGATAACGGTTTTTTACCAATTGTTGAGTGATAGTACTGCCTCCACCAGAATTCTCAGAAAGTAGAAAGGTTTTAATTCCCACCCGAAAAAGACCGATAAAATCCACACCATCATGTTCTAAGAATCTACTATCCTCGGTGGCTATAAGGCAATTACGTATACTCTTTGGTATTTCTCGAATGGAAATAATTTTGCGATTTTCATGATACATTTTACCCAACAATACACTATCGCTGCTGTAAATTTCGGAAGCCTCTGCTAGTTTAAAGCCCTCAATCTTTTTAGAACTTGGAACCTCTAAAAGATATCCTTGCCAAATTAAGTAGGATAAGATAGAGCCTATTAGCCCCAAAATTAGAAGGGAGTAAAACAGATATTTTAAGACTTTAAGCATTCAAACTGCAATTTGCAAAATTCGACTCTGGAAAAATCACTTTTGTGTTCTGGCTAAGTAATTCATCAATAATCAAAACTTTGGGCTAAGATACTAGACATTACATAAGTTCCTTATAACCCGAATTCGGCGTAAAATTATAGTCTCAGATTTATAAGAGGTCTCAACAATTGAATTCCCCTCTCCGCCATCAACGTCCTTTCCTACTGAATTACAACCGAATTACCATTGAATAACAACCAAATTTCCTCTCCACCATACACTTCCTTTCCCACCGAATTACCATTGAATAACAACCGAATTCTCTCTCCACCATACAATTCCTTTCTAACTGAATTTCCTTCTCCTCAATCAACTTTCTTTCCCACCGAATTACCATTGAATCACAACCAATTTCCCTCTCCTCAATCAACGTCCTCTCCCACCGAATTACCATTAAATCACAACCGAATCTCTAGTACCTACCCCCGCCTGAGGGATAGTAACGGAAAGCCCACAGCGACGAAGGAGCGAGGACTTGCAGTGGATAGCCCGACCCGGAGGGGCAGGCCCAAAAAAAATACTGAGGCCAAATTAGGAACTACAAAATGCTGAGCTTATTTTCGACATCAAATAAAAACCGATGTATACTACCGAAGCTTACCTGAATCCCGAGCAGATTGAAAAAGACCTAGTTTGGCTTAAAAAGCTGATGCTAGAAATTTTTGCAGAAGCGGATAAATCGCATTTATTAAGCACCGAAGAGGCGCAGTCTGAAACTTGGTCCATTCATAAAATTAAAACATTTGTTAGCCTTTTCCAGCTTTTTAACTTACTGGAAGAGAACGCACACCATAATTTACGGGAAGAAATTACAAACGATGCCAAGAGTGAAAAGATATCGGGTACTTGGGCCAAGGTTTTTAACCGTTTGCTGAAGCAAGATTTCAGTGCAAGGGAACTCGCCCAGCATATTGGTCAGCTTAATTTGGCACCCGTATTAACGGCGCATCCCACTGAATCTAAGCGTTTTACTATTCAAGAACATTTGAGTGACATTTTTAGCATTTTACAAGAAATCACCAAGCTTCCGCAAGATGAGCGTTCTAATCACCTCCTTTTCCCCGAATTAAAAGCGCGCTTGGAATTAATTTGGCGGACAGGCAATATTTACCTGCAGAAACCGAGTGTGGAAGCGGAAGTAAAGGAGAAACTTTACTATTTCGAGCATATCTTCCCCGAGGGCATTTTAGCGGTAGATCGCAGTCTTAATAAGCTTTATCAAGAGGCGGGCCTACCCAACGAAAAAAGGGAATATCCGCAATGGGAGTTTGGTAATTGGGTGGGCGGCGACCGCGATGGTCATCCTTTAGTTACGGCTGATATTACGCGTGATACCTTTCAAATTTTCGAAGCGCGTGCCCTGGAATTACTAGATGTGAATTTGGCTAAATTGGGTCGACAGTTAAGTATTAGCAGCAATGCCAATGCCAGTCCTGCTATTTTAAAACAGGCAATTCAAATCCTAACGGAAGCACAAGGACCAATTGCGGAGTCGGCACTGAATCGCAATAAATATGAGCTATGGCGACAGTGGGTTAATTTGCTGCGAAATGCCTTGCCTCTTGGCGAAGCACGCGACTATCACTTTCAGTCCCCCCAAGAATTACTGCAGCATTTAGATTGGATGCAAGTTAGTTTGGAGGAAATTGATGCGGCAGGAATTGCCGAAGTCTATTTAAAACCTTTACAGCGCTTAGTGCATTGTTTTGGCTTTCACTTAGCAAAGATTGATATCCGCCAAAATAGCCTTACACATGACTTGGCACTTAGTGAAATTCTGCAAGCTTGCGGTTATAACAAGGCGAATTATCAAGAATGGTCGGAGAAGGAAAAGTTAGACTTCCTCAATAATGAGCTGAAACACAATCGCCCATTTCTGGCTTCACACAACAATATAGGGGCGAATGCCGATAAAGTGCTTAGTGCTTTGCAGGTGATTGCCGATGTTTACAAAACAAGAGGAAATGCGCCCATCGGTTCGATGATTATTAGCATGACCCGTAATTTATCCGATCTTCTTTGTTTAAGCCTGCTTTTGCGGGAAGTAGGACTTTGCCGTTGGGAAAAGTCTAGCTGCTATTCCTTAGTTCCCATCGTACCCCTTTTTGAAACCATCGACGATTTAGAGCGTGGTGCGGAAGTATTGAGGGCTTGGTTTAATCACCCGGTGGGCAATTTGACTTTAACAAACTTGCCACGCAAAGCTACGGAACTACCCATGCAAGAAGTAATGGTGGGTTATAGCGACAGTAATAAGGACGGTGGTAAAACCAGTAGCATTTGGGCCTTGTATGAGGCACAAGAGCAAATGACCGATTTAGCCCAAGAACATAAAATTCGACTACGTTTTTTCCATGGTCGCGGGGGGAGTATTAGTCGTGGTGGCGGTCCCACGCATCGCTTTTTAGAGGCTTTACCGCCGGGCAGTTTAGATTATACCACCCGATGGACCGAACAAGGGGAAACCATTGCCCTTAAATATGCTCAGGCCCCTACCCGCGCCTATCAGCTAGAGCTTTGGGCCGCGGGAAGTTTGCAAGCTAGCCTCTCTCCGAAAATTCAAGCAGGTTTGGGCGAGCCCTACCGTGAAATAATGAGCTACCTCTCCGATCGAAGTTTTAAGCATTATCGCCAGTTGCTCGAAAAAGAAGGTTTTGTGGAGTTTTTCCGCAGCGCCACCCCCATCGATATCATTGAGCAAAGTCGTATCGGCTCTCGCCCCGCCAAGCGAACTGGTAAAAATAGTTTGGAAGACCTAAGGGCCATTCCCTGGGTATTTAGTTGGTCGCAATCACGTTTCATGTTATCCGCTTGGTATGGCTTTGGTTCGGCTATGGCCGATTTAGAAAAAGATCAACCCCAATTTTTAGAACTGCTCAAGGCAGATGGCAAAAACCAGCCTCTTTTGCGCTACTTACTCACCAATATTAGTATGGGATTAATGCGTGCCGAGCCTACTCTAATGGAAGCTTATGGCGAACTCGTTGAACCCAATTTAAGAGCCACATTTATTCCTCAAATTTTGGAAGAATATCGACTATCCTTGCATTATGTGGAACTCATTTACGGCCAGAGTCTAAGCGAACGAAGAAGTCGCACCCAAAGCATTTTAAATTATCGCAATGAAATTTTAGCCCCCCTACACCATCAGCAAATTTGGCTATTAAAGAATTACCGCGCTGCCACAGAAGCCGAGAAAGAAGCTTTCATGGAACCTCAGTTATTGCTGCTCAGTGCCATCGCGGGGGGATTGCAGGTTACAGGGTGATTTTGCTCTTAAAAATAAGCCAATCCGCGCCTCTGCAAAGTCAGTTTAATTAGTCTCTTATCCAGCGAAGCGAAAAAGGCCCCTGTTTTTTTTGGGGCCTTCCCCTCCGTTTCTCTCCGGGTCGCGCTTTACGCTGCAAGTCCTCGCTCATTCTTCGCTGTGGGCTTTCCGCTGCAATCGCTAAGGCAAAGCAGCAACCAACGAGTTCACCTCCGTTTCTTCAAACCTTAAAAACCCTCAAATTATAGCCTCAGATTTTCAATAAAAAGACAAGTCTAGATCGTGCAGCTGTAGCGGGCTACAGTAAATGAACTAGATGAAGTATTTTCACTTTTATTGGAAAAACCATTTAATCCACTTCTAAAAAGCGGCTTTCCGCGCCTCTGCTTCTTGCAATGGCCCG
This sequence comes from uncultured Schleiferiaceae bacterium, assembly GCA_963977415.1. GTDB lineage: Bacteria > Bacteroidota > Bacteroidia > Flavobacteriales > Schleiferiaceae > Croceimicrobium. The sequence goes on from CAXBOS010000024.1 coordinate 6,057, forward strand.
TTTACACTTAACATAATTGAGAACTAAACCACTATGCACTAGAAGTGCATAGATTTGGTTGACGACTAAAAGTCGTTTTTTACTCAATGATAAAATTGTTACCATTGGTATCATCGGGACGTCTGTGATGCTCTAAGTATTCATTAACCATCTCATCAGTTATATTTCCCGTACTCCAACAGCCGAAACCTATTGCCCAGAAGTGCCTGCCCCAATAACGCTTCTTCAATTCGGGAAACTCTTGCTGCAATTTGCGGCAACTTCGTCCTTTTAGTTTTTTCACCAAATCACTAACCGAACTGGAGGGCCGATAGCTCACGTGCATATGAACATGATCACTTGATACAACTCCTTTTAATATCTCAGCATCTTCAGCATCACAAATCTGCATTAGCAACGTGCGACACCTTATTTTAATGTCTCCTTGAAGAACACCATAACGATACTTAGTCGACCAAACTAAATGCACCGTCAAACGTGAAACAGTATGTCCATTGGATCGCTGTTCTGCCATAAACGCAAAGTAAGCTTTTTAGAAGCTGAAAGCGAAATGCACTAAAAGTGCATAGTTTTAACTATTTCCTGAGACCAATAAATCATATGCAAATTAGCCGCCTTTTTACCTCTTAGTTGCACGCCCCTAGCTTAAAATTAGAATAATTAGGTTTAAAAATATTGTAAGCTCCAGGTTCTGTGCGAATAGATGTACTTACTCCGCTTTTAGAAACATTAAAATTTAAGGGGCCATTAGAAAACCGACCGATAAACTGAAACTCGCCATTCTGCTAGCCCACTCGAGTGCCTTTAACAATGCGCTTATGTAATCGCAAACCATGCTTCGTGTTTAAGGTCGCTCCATAGCCATCACCCGCAATAGTTTTGGCAGCAGAAAAACCTCCCGTGCGAGAAACTCTAAAATTTTTTTTTTGAACGCAACTCCCCGCGCTTGCGGGGAATCCTAGTCATAATCTTTGCTATTCTCGAAAGTTGAAAGAAACAAATTGTAATTTCAAATCGCTTAGGAAAAGTTCATCTCGGTTCATTTGCTCTCGCCTTTTCATCTCCCGTCTCTTATCGAGATGTCGCACCTACGGCGCTCGGCTTCTTGACCATTGAATGATACTATCGAGATGTCGCACCTCTGGTGCTTTTCGCTACTCCTACCATTCAAACATCCCAACTCCAAACATTCAAACCTTCAAAAAACCGCAAATCCCAACTCCACCGCAATCCTCTCGGTTCAACAGTTCATCTCCTCTCTCGTCTCTTTGTCTTTCGTCTTCAACCCCTCTCGGTTCTCCAAAAGCACTTGACTATCATTGAAAATTAAATATCCCCACCTTCATTCCAATATTCCATAAGAGCTGATTTTCAGCCGCCGGTGTCACTCCCCTGCTATAAATACTCCCTGTTTGAATGCGATAACTAACACCGGTATAAAGGCGTACATATTTGTGAAGGTTTAGCTCCAGATTTACCCCAGGCTCCACAAAAAATTGATAATCCTCAGCATTATAATCGTCCCAATCATTCGCATTTTCAGCATAATCAAAGTCATCAATATCCGTTTCAAAAACCCCTAAATTTAAAGGAAAGGCAATATGTAGCAGACTGTTCGGCTTGATGCGATACTCTACAAAAGCACCATACATATGAAAGTCTAATTCCTCATTTGCAAGATTTAAGGTAGTGGGTCTAATTTCATTTAAAGAAAAACCCGCTAAGGCCCCAAAAGTCCATGCTTCATTTAGTACTACTCCCGCTTTAAATTGCGAAAAGAAGGTATTTTCTCCATATACTTGAGCCGCTTGAAGCCCCGTTCCTACTGCAAATCCCCAACTTTCAAGTCCACCCGATCCAATAAGGGTTTTGGTTTCATTTTCAGATTGAGCAAATGCGGTACCGCTAAGGAGTATACTTAAGGCTAAAATGATTTTTTTCATCTCTATTTGTGTTTATCTTATTATGGTTTGTTTCTAAAATTTTTAATCAAAATCGGCGTATAAAAAATTGCCATTCAAGTCGAAATAAAGCTCTGCGCCATTCGATTATCGTCTAGTTCTGCCGACAAGATCTGTACATTAGGGTAATTTTGAGCGATATAGCTCAGTATACTAGCAGGGAGATTGGTTGGATCAATGGGTACATCATCAGCGCTTAATCCCAAGTAAGTTCCATTATAATCGAAATAAAGCTCTAAACCATTGTCTAATTTTACCTCATAGTAATTATCATCAAACTCCGCATATAGAATAGTGGCATTGGGGTAATTCTGACTAAGATAGCTTAGTATACTCTGCGGTAGATTCGCTGGATCGATCAGTTCTTCCCGATCTATTGAAATAAAATTGCCATTAGCATCAAAATACAATTCAAAGCCATTGCTTAAGTAGATTTCAAATTCATCATCATCCCATTCGGCCCAAACTATGGTTTGCTGAGGGTGGTTTCGAGCTACGTAATCTAGAATGGTCTGGGGCAAACTACTTATCGCAACTGGTCTATCATCATCAATACCTAGGTTTTTTTCCTTGTGCAGCAAGGAGCCATTGAGATTGTAGTAAAGTTCCCAACCCATCTCCAAGGCCACTTCATAACCAATAGTGGGGTCTTTTTCAGCACTTACAATGCGGTGATTAGGAAAGGTGCTTTGCAAATGATTTTGCACTGCTGATGGTAATTCGCTCACCGCGATAGTTTTAAAATTATAAGTGGTTAAGTCTTGTCTTTCCATTTCCGACTTTTCACAACTTAAAAGCAAAGTACCAAGTGATAGTACTAAAATTGATTTCTTCATTTTAAGGAATTAATGTAAATTTTAAATCGTCTAAAACCTGCTTACTCACTTTACCCGGGCGAAAGCAAAAAAGTTGCCTCAGAGAAAAAAATATTTTAAAAGCAACCTTTTTGAATGTTTTCGGGTATTGTTTATAGCGTATTAAATAAAATGCGGCCCGTCAATGAATCTACACGAGTCGAAAGAACTCTTACCGCTAATTCAAAATAGCATCAAAGGCAAGCGCAGGGCCCATAATGCCCTATACAAAGCAGCTTATCCCTATGCGATGAGTATTGCTTTGCGCTATGCGGCCAGTGCCGAAGACAGCGCGGAAATAGTAAACGAAGCTTTTTACAAGGTTTTTAGCTATCTCAAAAATTACGATCCTTCCCAGTCCTTTGCGGCTTGGTTGCGGAAAATTGTAGTAAATACCGCCATCGATCATTTTAATGCCCGCACTAAAAGACAAGAGGTCTTAGGCGGTTTTGATGACGACCGCTACCTGGAACCGGAAGTAGACGATATTATTGAAAAAATTGACGCTCAGGAATTACTCTTTCACATCCAAAACCTACCCCCTACTTACCGCATGGTTTTTTCACTCTATGCGGTAGATGGCTACAGCCATAAAGATATCGCCAATCAATTGGGCATTTCTGAAGGCACCTCTAAATCAAACTACCACAAGGCCAAAACTAAATTGAAGCTGCAGCTCTTCAAAGAAGGATTGGCTCCTAAAAAACAGGCACAATAATGAGCGATAAAGATAAATTTGAAGAAAAGCTGCGCGAAAAGTTAGAATCTTATCAAGCGCCCTTTAATCCCAGTCATTGGGATAGCTATCGCCGATTGTACCAGCCTAATAGCTGGCAGAGCTTGCTTCGCTTGTGGTATCTGCCTTATTTATTCAGCGCAATATTGTTTGGCACGCTTTGGTTTTTCGGCCCTTTCGCAGATAAATCAGAAATAAATTCTAGCGCTGAATCGACTAGAGTCGATACTATCTACGTTCAAGAAACCATCCGCATTTACGATACCCTAATCATTCGCGATACTGTTTACATTGCCGCCCAGCCTTCTGCCAGCAAGCAATCACCAAAGTCGCCCACTTTTTTAAGTACGCTTAGTGATCAGGCGCCTGAAGTCGCCCCGAAGATGAAAGACCCAGAGAACAATGCTACTTTCTCCCCCACTGGTCGCATGAAAGAACGTTTAGCACTTCGTAACTCTGCGCCCTTAGCTTATGCTGCGGGCTCAGAACAGGCCAAAAAAGATCTAGATGAAAACTCGGTCTTACTACTTGCAAGAGAAAACGCTATTGCAAATTCTGCTGATTCTATCTCAACCAATGGTTTTGAAAGCGAAAGAAAAGCTCCAGCCGATACTAATAAACTGACGCCCTCTTTTCGTAGGGCTTCAGAAAGCCTTGCAGAGGAGGCCGAAAATGAGGCCTATCTAGTAGAAGCGCCCTCAGTTTTATCTTCTTTATGGCAGTCTGCGGGCGAAACCCTGCAAGCGCAAGACTATCGCATTTTAATGGGTCCGCAGCTAAATATTTTCTCACCTTGGAGCTACAATAATTTTAGCACCTATCTGGGAACCTTCGCAGGTTTTGGCGCTATAGTAGGCCTCAATAGACTGGAATTACATACTGGTCTTCATTATGGCCTTATGCAAAATGAATACAATTCAATTGCCGCCATTTCCCCTTCACAAATACAAAACTTCCCTAATTATAACGGCCTAAATCCTTCACCCGATTACATCGAAATTTGGACCCAACAGCTTCACCTTCCTCTCCAATTGTCTTTCATAACTTGGCAAAACGATAATTGGTTGCTACGCTCTAAAGCAGGGGTCTTAGGCAGTATTTTAATACGTGAAGCCTTTGAATACAGCTATATCGACGATAATATTGATGATATAGAAGATGTAATTTCAAGTTTTCGCTCGCAGGGATTAGCACTTACCCACGCCAATCTTGGCTTGAGCATAGCCTACTCTTACCAGCGAAAATGGCAGCTCGAAGCCGCTTTGCAATACTATCACCCATTAAATGAAAGTATTGGCATAAGTGAGCTACAAAACAGTGCCTTAGCTTTGCAAATTGGATATTATTGGTATTTGTTCTAGGAAAAATATTTTACCAATCCTCAAACTTTAAGTGACGAATGGTATCTCCCTTATTTATCAATTGCTGTAAAGATGCAATGCCTATTTTCACATGATTATGATCAAAAGTCTTGGAGTTAGCGGCATCTTTTTCCATGGTCTTTACCCCATCAGGTACCATTGGTTGATCGGTGACTAGTAAAAGAGCGCCCGTAGGTATCTTATTGTAAAATCCTACCGAAAAGAGCGTGGCCGTCTCCATATCAATGGCATAAGCTCGAATCTTACGTAAGTACTTTTTAAATTCTTTATCGAATTCCCATACCCTGCGGTTGGTGGTATAAACCGTACCCGTCCAATAATTTATATTGCTATCGCGAATCGTTGTACTAATGGCTTTCTGCAAGGCAAAGGAAGGCATAGCGGGCACCTCGGGCGGAAAGTAATCATTGGAAGTTCCTTCTCCTCTAATCGCCCCAATGGGTAAAATCATATCGCCAATTTTATTGCGTTTCTTTAAACCGCCACATTTCCCTAAAAAGAGTACTCCTTTTGGCTTTATCGCTCCCAGCAGATCCATTATCGTGGCCGCATTGGGCGATCCCATTCCAAAATCAATAATGGTTATATCGCCGTGAGTGGCATTGGGCATACTCTTATCTAAACCTCTAATTTCCGCCCCCGTTTGTTCGCTAAATAATTCTACATAATGATGAAAATTCGTGAGCAAAATATAAGATCCAAACTCATCTAGGCGCAGACCTGTATAACGGGGCAACCAATTATTTACAATTTCATTCTTCGTTTTCATACATATTGATCTAGGCTCTAATATAAGGCAAAGCCGCTGAAATACAACAAAAAGATGAGACCCGTCATTTTCATTTCCAGCAGCGCATAACAACAAAATACCTCCAGGTAAAAAGCTCTCAGTATTGCAGAAAATATTCTTAGACACTATCTATAAAATGTCTTTTAGCCCTTGTAGAATTTATCCTGCAGCCAAATAGTGGGGTTCTTTAGGATGTAATTTCTAATATTTTCGAAGGATTTGATCTTAAGTATTTTACTCCCGCGCCGGTGAAATAGTAAACTTCATACCTTTAGAAGATCTGAATTATCATTTTACCAGCTTCAAAATACCACAGCCTCTCTAGTTTTATCCTATTTTAAGCCTCTCTAAACATTAAAGATTAAAACCGATATTCGCTAGCTTTAAAAACAGAAGAAGAAGGTTTAATCGATATCGTGATTTTTACCAATATTCTGTTTTTCGCTCACTGGACGGTAATCTTACATTCGTCCCGAAAATTTTAAGGCTATGATGGACTTTTATACCGCTATTGTGTTCGCTTTTTTAATGTATTTCTTCTACCGTCGGCAAAGGAAAAGACTAAAAATAGTAGATGCCAAAATAAATCAGCTATTGAGCGAACTTAAAGCGCTTAAACTCGAACAAGCTCAAGAGCGAAGTACCATCGTCGAAAAGCCTTCTTTAAAGCCATCGGCTGAAAGCATAAAAGAATCAGAGAGAGCCCAAAAAGAAGAGGCTGCACTTCTTGCGGCTAAAGCCAGCCTAGAAACTCCCAAGTCAAAAGAAGATCAAAAAGATCAACCGGCAACTGAAAATGAAACTGAAGAACAGAAAGAAAAATCGAGTATCCGTATACTAGGCTCGCAAGAAGGTGAGCCCACTAATGAAAGCGCTTTCCGAAGTTTATATGCCAGTTCTGAAACCACTCAGCAAGAGGAACCTTCAGAACCAGAGCCGCAGTCTGCAGCTAACAAAAAAATATCACCCGCTTCATGGATTCAGCGATTTAAAGAGAAAAATCCTGATCTCGAGAAATTTATCGGTGAAAACCTGATTAATAAAATTGGTATCCTCATTCTCGTTTTAGGTATCAGCTATTTCGTGAAATTTGCGATTGACAAGGATTGGATTAATGAGCCCGCACGCGTTGGTATTGGCTTTTTAGCAGGTTCTATTCTGATGCTTATTGCCCATCGCTTAAAAGCCAAATTTGCCTCCTTTAGCTCCGTAATGGTAGCCGGGGGAATTAGTGTCTATTACTTTACCATTTTCATTGCCTTTCAAGAGTATCAGCTTTTCAGTCAAACGGTGGCTTTTGCCTTAATGATTATCATAACCGCTTTCAGCACCCTGGTCTCCCTATCTTATAATCGACAAGAATTAGCAGTCTTGGCGCTCCTAGGCGGATTGGCTAGTCCCTTCCTCATCTCCTCTGGAGAGGGGAATTACCTAGTATTCTTCTCCTACCTAATTGTTTTAAACATTGGCATTTTGGCCGTTTCTTATTTCAAAAAGTGGAAATTGGTTAATCTTTTGGCCTTTGTTTCCAGCACCTTAATGTTTGGCATCTGGCTAACTAAGGAAATTGGTGGCGAGGAATTCGTACACGCCCATGCCTTTAGCTTTGCTTTAATATTCTATGTCCTATTTAGCATCAGTAGTGTAATCAATAACATTAAAAGTAAGGGACTATTTAATGGCATCGAAAGGGCCACCATCATCGGCAATACCTTTTTGTATTTTGGCTTTAGCTACCTCGTATTAGCCGACTGGCAGTCGAGCTTCATTGGCTTATTCACCCTTCTTTTCGCCTTTTATAATATTTCCTATGCCTCCATTCTTTATCGTCGTTTAGGTTCGGATAGAACCAATATCTATCTATTGGTGGGCATCGCCCTTAGCTTTGTAACCTTGGCAGTGCCTTTACAGTTTGAAGGCAATCAAATCACCCTATTTTGGGCTGTTGAAGCAGCTTTATTATTATGGCTGGCGCGTAAGTCGAAGGTTAACTCCTTCACCCTCGCCAGCATGCTTGTGCAGCTTCTTGCCATTATTAGCCTCAGCATGGATTGGTTTAAATACGCTGGCGATGAGACTGATTACACTATCATCTTCAATCCCATCTTTATAACGGGTTCGGTTGTAATTGCGACTTTAATATTTAGCAAAATTGTTTTAAATGAACTTGATACCTTAAAGACGAAGTTTTTCAGTTTCCCGGCCCCTATTTACCGCTCTGTTCTTGCTAGCTTAGCGATTGTGATTTCCTATTTCGTTGGCATTCTAGAAACCAGTTATCAGGCTCACAGCTATTTTGAAGGCCAAACCCCTTATATTCTAGGCTTTAGTTATCATTTTATATTCCTTTCCGTCCTGGTCTTTTTCAGCCTGCGCACTTCCCAAAAAGCTCTCAGTCGCATAGGCTTACTTATTGGAATCACCTCTACACTACTTTTGGTATTTAGCTTCTATTCTTTATTAGAGATAGAACTTATAAATGTCAAGTTCAGCAAGGGATCCCCAATAAGTCTAGCTTTTAACCTTCATTATATCGCTCTCTTTTTAAGCCTGTATATACTTTACGCCTTTTTCAAACATTACCCGCAACTAGCGAAAGCCAATGATAAAACTAAGCGCAGTATAGAGTGGTTTACCCTGCTTATCCTCGTAAGTTTACTAAGCCAAGAAGTAATTATTCAAGGCTTAAATATCAGTATGGCAGGCTTTTACCCAACCGAGCAGGAAGTTACCGAGTTCGCATTAAATGAAGCATACCAAATTGAAGAGTTTGTTTTAGATGAATTTTGGAATGCAAAGATTCAAATTATTAAGTCGGCTTGGCCTATTCTCTGGGGATTCCTTGCCTTTATATTTCTATTAGCAGGCATCAAAAAACAGTCTAAAAACCTTCGTATTGGCGCTCTAGCCCTTTTAGGCTTAACTATCGTAAAGCTATTTATCTACGACATTAAGGATGTTTCTGAAACGGGTAAAATTGTCGCTTTCATTCTCTTAGGCGTGCTCATATTAGTAATTTCCTTTGTGTATCAAAAGATTAAAAAATTGGTTATTGATGAAGAAAAGTAAAATTCTCGCCCTTGCTCTCGCGCTACTTGGCACCGCTAATAGCTTTGCGCAAAGCTTTAAAGCTGAAATCAGCGCTATTAAGGAAGCGGGACTTTATAAAATCCTCTTACCAGCTGAATTAAGAGCGGCCAGTGCCCAAAATTTTGATTTCCTTAGATTAAATGATACCGCTAAGGTAGAGCAGCCTTATCTTATTATGGATGCCTCCGATCGGCAATTCGCAAGTTATCAGTCCATCGAAATTATCGACCAAAAGATCTATTCCGATTCCCTTAGCCGCTATATAATTAGCAGGCCCCTTGGACTAAATTCTAGCTTAATCCTGAAATTAGCCAATACAGAAATTGACAAAGAAATTAGCATCTACGGCAGTGACAATAAAGAAGATTGGTTTGGCCTTATTGAAAACCAAAGGCTTACTATAAATGCATCGAGCAGTCCCCTGCTAGAAAAGCAGGTTTCGCTCCCTTTAAGCAACTATGCTTATTTAAAAATAGAAATCGATAACCGTAAATCCGCTCCAATTGATCTCAAGGAATTTGGTTTTTACACGAATCAATACATTCCAAGCGCCCTTTCACCTTTACAGGAGATAAGTTGGGAACTAAAGGAAGTAAACGAGGAGAAAATTACTCGTATCCATTTCAGTTCCCTAGATGTCCATCAAATTGATGCCATGGCCTTCGAAATTAGTAATGCCTACTACTTACGTCCCGCTTCTCTCCTCGAAAAACGCGAGCGGGAGACCAAAAAAGGCCGCGAAATTTATGAAGAAGTTCTCTATCGTTTTAATCTGAGCGCCGCCAGTCAAAACTATTTCACTTTCAATAATTTAGCCTTAAGCGAATTTTACATCGACATTGAAAATGCCGACAATCCACCTCTGGAAATTACCAATATCATTTTTTACCAAAAACCTAAATACCTAGTTGCCTATTTAGAAGCCGGTAAAAACTACCATCTCGATATCGACCTTAGCCGCAAACGTCCTCAATACGACCTTGGAAACTTTATTAGCGATAAACTAAATAGCCTTAAAGATGCCAAAATCATTAGCATGAATGCTCTAAAATCGGATGAGAATTTAAAAGCTAAAACCGATTCAGAAGATTCCTTTTTTCAATCCAAACTCTTCATGTGGTTGGCCATCGTTCTCGGCGGTTTGTTAATCAGTTACATCGCCTTTGGCTTGTTAAAAGATATGGGGAAGGAGTAGTTTTAGTAAGTAGTAGTTAGTACACAATTTTCGGAATGATAAATGATCCAAGCTTCGAGGCTCGAATCACCTATTCATTCCGAAAAGCCCTTCCTTACTCTTGCTCAAACTCTTGCTGTATGTACATTCCCCCTCGTTTCCGAAGCTAGTAGCACCTATTAATGCCGATAAGCCTCTCCATTCTATTGCCCGAACGCTTACCATAGGAAAAAATGCAAGCATCATTCTAGTTCCACTTCTCGACAAAAGGGGTGCCCGCCTAAGGCGGGCGGGATAGTCGTATAAGCTAAAATGGCCGCTTAGCCCTCCAACAAAAATCCCAAAAACCGAGAATCCGCAGCTGCCGCAGCTCATTTAATTTATCCATCTATTACGATTGAATTCCAACTGAATTTCCCTCTCCTCAATCCCTTTCATTCCTATCGAATTACAACCAAATATCGAAGCTCAAATCACCTATTCATTCCGCACAACCTACTAACTACTAGCTACTTAATACTAACTACTCTTAACCAACACAAAACCATGTTTCAGTTGCACCATAACCCCTGGTGCAGAAATTCGGTATACTTCCAATCCCAATCCTTCAACCCAAACATAAATAAGGTTCTGGCGTCGCCACCATTTAGCTTTATAGATATACCAATTAGCCTCGGGCTCTCGGAAATTCGAAATACTCTCGGCTTTATCCCTATTTTTTAACTTTACTAAACGGGAACTATTTTTTCTCTCGATAGTGCGGCCCACTAATTCATTTAGGTCTTTAGCAACTTTTACAGAATCGTAAGGGAAAACCCTGTACTCACCTTTCCAATTAAAATCTGACCCAATTAATGAATCTTCACTAAAAGCTTTAAGATGAAAGCCTTTCAGCGGCGCTGTATCCAACCAATCGGTGAAGCCTTCGATAAATTCTTGCCACAACCCCATGTCCTCATAGCCTTTTACCGAACCTCCCCCATTCATGGCATACTGATAAGTGAAAATGAAATAGTCTTTGCTAGAAGTAAGGTAATTATGCTGACCATAAACACAGTAATCTTCTATCCGCGCTTCAAAAATGGAGTCGAAACTCCCGCCTTTCTTTTTTACTCCGTATAAAATCAGCTTTAAGCCTTTTGGATGGTAATCAACCCATTTTCCGGCCATCATCTTAGGGTACTCCTCAAATAAGAAGTTATTAGATAAACTCAAACTAAAAGCAACTTCTGCATTTATCTCTTCACGACAACCAATCTGTAAAATATTTTCCTGCCTTTCTATAGAGTAGGCTCCCTCCCTATATTTTTGGACCATCATAGAGTCCGTGCGTAATTGATAATCGAAAAAAGGCGGCAGTTTTGGAAGTTCTTGGCCCTGTACTAGTCCAAATAATGATAGTGATAGAATAAGTGCTTTTAGCATCTGCTCTTTTTGTAACTATTTTCAATGA
>CAXBOS010000025.1:0-14610 GCA_963977415.1 uncultured Schleiferiaceae bacterium
ATTTTCAATGATTATGCCATGACCTGTCTTCACTAGCTTTAAGAACGCATTAATTAAACAGATTTAGAGCTTCACGACATCTACATTATACCCATAATAACAATTTCATCATTGAATAAAACGACTTTTAGTCAACAACCAAAGCTATGCTTTTCTAGTGCCCAGCGGCTTAGCTATTCATTTGACTAGTCATCATTTTATATCAGTTTTGTCCTTTCGTCCTTTTCGTCCTTTTCGTCAATATAAATCACTCCTCTTTTAAGCGACATTTCCCAATTATGAATTTTACCGATATAGCTGTGCGACTTCAAAATGTAACGACTAAGGTTTACGCTATCAAATTTGTCCCGAAGGGCCTGTATTTATAGCGATTGGCGGTAGTGTTGTAATTCCATTTTAAGCACGATTCATATTTCTACTTTTTTCCATATAAAACAGATAAAGTTCTACTCATATTTGCTGACATAACTGATAAATGTGTTTCCTTTTCAAATAAAAATTGTTCTAATTCTATATTGTCAGATTTCATCTCTTCAAGATGAGTACTTAGCTTAACCATTGTAGGAACCATTCTCGGGCCTTCTAATTCGCCTACCGATATAAATACCTTGCTTAGTGGAATATCCCAACCCATCTGATTATTCCGCTTATTTTCAATTTCTGAAATAGCTTGGTTTAAAAATTCGCCTGAATTCCACCAAAGCGATGGACTATTTATGCCAAATCGCGTAAAATAACCATCCGAATTGATCAAACAGTAAGCAGTAAATAAGCCACCCAAAGAATGACCTGTAATGCCTCTATCGCTATTTGTTTTATAATGTTTATCTACCAAAGGAGCAATTTCTGTTTTGATGACTTCTAAGAACTTAGCCGCACCTCCAGATTTCACCATTCCTTTTGGGAATCCATATTGTTTTTCCATTACACCATTTGAAAGTGTGTCTGCAGATGGCGTATAATCATAGGTTCTGTTTATAAGCCAACTACCAAGACTAAGGCCAGATCCAATTCCCACAATGATTACATCTTCTAATTCGTTACCTAAGCCCATAATTAGCTGTGATGACTGAAATTGAGGAAAACTATATTCTCCATCTAACACATACAATACTGGGTAGTTAACGGTGTCTTTGGTTGAGTAACTTTTCGGGAATGAGATATACAATTGATAATCTTTCCCCATTATTTCGGAACTAATGATATGGTCTGCTTCTGTTTTTCGTTCTTTTGGTTCTAATTTTTGACCAAATGAGAAAGCACTGCTGCTTAATAAGAGTACCGCCGTTAATAAAAAATTTATTGGTTTTGAAATATTCATATTGATTAGTTTATTTTAATTAATAATTATCTATTTTTTTATATGTGGCATAACAATAACATTTTTGCTTCATACTTCACTACTTCCTGATGTAAGCACAAGTACTTATTCCGTCCAATAAACTAGGGAATTAGCATCCATGATGCGTATATATTTTAATGGTGATTAAAGAAGAAAGATATTTCTTTAGTCAATTCTAAAGTTAAGAAAATGCTATCTGTTTCCAATACCGCATCTCATAATTGACGAAACACATTATTGACTAATGTATTTATCTACCTTTCAGATAATCATATTCAATATTTCCATAATCCAGAGTGTAATCCGATTTAAAAGACACCACCCTTATGATATCAATTATAGGAATTTCTGGCATAAAATTTTTCTCGGAAGCGTATAGCTTAAGATTTACATTTTCACATACCTGGTAATCGTATGATTTAGAATTTCTAGAAGTAAATGTATTTAATCGCTTTAATGCCGGAACAGGACTACCATCCGCTGATGGTATTTCTTTAATCACGAAACCTATGCTTTTTGCTTTTTCATTAATCATAGCATTTTTTTCTTGTAAAGAAGCAGAGAATTCTAAAAGGGTCTCTCCATTGCGTTTAAGAACTGCTGAAACCTTATTATCCAATTTTACTATCTCAAATTCTCCATCAACCTTGGGGAATCCTGCGATTTCCCTACCTGCAACTATTGGAGCCGCTCTATCTAAATATAACAAGGGTAGATAACCTCCAGATTTCCCCTTGTATGATGCGTTAATTGAAATAAATATTTCATTATAATTCATAATTTCAGGGACCTTTTGAAGGGCAATTACTATTGTTACCATATTAGTTGAATCACTTACAAGCGGTTCTGGCATTAGTCTTTTGATAGTTTCAGGACTTGTCGTAAATGTTATTGCAATCATTTCACTTCCAACAAATTTAGGAAGAGTTTTTCCGAAAATTTGGGGCATTGATTGACCGAATCCTTGTAGTGTCGTGATTGTAATTATTATAAAAAGTCTTAATATGTTTTTCATTTTTATTGTTTTTATTGTTGTCTATGGTTTGTGGTGGTTTCGAAGCTGTTTCCTCTCAACCGAAGCTGGCTACAAAGCGAAATCCTTGCTAACAGCAGTTCATCTGCCAAAAGCTATATGCCTTGTTGGCTGTAGTTTTTTCTTTTTTAACTTCCTGGTAGTTTTTCTCTTTTAGAAGATAGTTCTGCAATTTTCTTGATCCTATTTTTTCTTGTTTTATCGGTCTTAGCAAGTTTAATCCATCTTAGTACAAATCTTTTGCTCGACGGATTTATTGAATTAAAAGACTCTGAAGCTCCCTCAAGTTTTGAAAGCTCCTTTAATAGGTCTTCGGGAACAACTAAATTATCAACATCATCCATGAAGTTCCAAAGTCCGTTCGATTTTGAGTCTTCTATTGCCTTTAGTCCAGACTCATGCATTTTACCTTCGTCAATAAGTTTAGCGGCTCTCTCTTTGTAGCTCTTCGCCCAATGCTCAACTTTTCGTTGAGATATTAATTGCATCGTTTTTTTGTCATCAAGCTTTCGTCTAATACCATCAATCCATCCAAAACATATTAACTCGTCAAGTACGTCCCACCTTGAAACGTACTTGTCTGGGTCACTTTTCTTGTAGGTAACAAGCCAAACACTTGCAGATTGAAAATAATTTTTCAATAACCATGACCTGAGTTCTTCTTGAGAAGTAATTTCAACCTTATCGAAGTTTTCAGTTTTGACCATTTTCTTTAATTCTGACTAACGTAAAATCAAGTTGTTGATTTATAGATTATTAAATGATTATCACTCTTGCCTTTAGTTTCCTGATTTGACGTTAGCCCTGAGACTTAGGATTTCTTCAGTCTATGAGAAATTACAGCCAACGGTAAATTGTATGAGTAGTGGCAGATTGCGTGGTAGTTTCCTGTCAAACCGCTATGCTGTTTGAGCGGGTTACAAACCTTGATATTTAGCACATCTCCTGCCATTACTTATACAAAATGTTAGGCTTTCGTGCTTTTATTCATCATCAAATAAATCATCTGCATTTGGATGTGTTTCTTCAACTAAAATAGGTTCATCAGCAGTATTCGTTTTTTTCTTAATAATCAAACTCTCCCGATATTCTTTAGCTTCCGCTTTCTTAATAAATTCAATTTCACCATGATTTTCTTTAACGACCTTTTCTATATCATCAAGTGAAATATCAAAATACTCACGTCTAAGATTTACGAAGTTTAATCTGTTTTTATTAAAGGTTTTATGAAGTTGATTTTCCAAATCAGGTGCGTCTTCGGAATATATCATTGCATGAACATCAAATTTAAAAGGTACTGATGCGTCTCCTAACTCGTTTACTCTATCTAATGGTTCTAATCTACGCGTCATTCCGATTTTATAAATATTCTCGCCAAATGAGCCTATGTTGGATATTACATAAACATGTCCTGATTTTGTCTGTTGTGCCATTGAAATAGCACGCTGATTTTTTTCTTCTGCCTCTTTTAGTTTATTCTGTAATTCAGCAAGTTGAGATTCATATTTTGCTCTTTCTTCTTCTGTAGCTTTTGACAATTCTTCCTGTGCTTTTTTCATTGCTTCTTGTAGCATTCTCTCTTCCTTCTCTGCTTCCTTTTGCGCTTTTTCAAAATCACGTCTTGCTTTTTCCTCTTCTCTCATTTGTTCTCGAATACGTCTTTGTTCCTCTTTCTCTTCGTATTTCTTTAATTCATATTCGTAATTTAGTCGCAATTCATCTAACTTTAACTGTAAGTATCTATTCTGAATGTGAATATCCTGAGATGAATTTAGCTTATTAATTGCATCAAATGTCTTCTCAATTCTTTTTTTATATTGTTCAATATTATTCCATTTAACTTTTGTAATTAGTGAATCACATTCTCCATTAAAAGCTCTTAGCGTTAGCTTAATTGCCTTTCTAACCATAATCTCACCTTGCTTACGACTATCACCAACAGTCCATGGTGTATTACAAACTGCAGCTGATTCATCTTTTATAAGTTGCTTTTGTTCTTCCTTATTCTGATTTATATTTTCTTTATATTTTTCGGATGTTTCAAAATCAAAGTGAGGTTCATAAACACCAAATTCAGCTATATCTAAAGTGTCTTTTAATAAGTTATTCTGATGAGTTAAATCCTCAAAAACCTCTTTTGCTGTAAGATACTTCTCTTTTAATGATTTTAGCTTTTCTTTTGATTCAATAATCTGGTTCTGAAAATCTTCAGATTGTTGATTAAATTCAACGGTTTGTTTATTAATTTCCTCATCAACATCTATTATGTTCCTATACTTATTTTCGTAATCGGTAATAATTGAGTTTAATTCTTTTTTCTTTTTACTGCCTTTTACTAATAGAAATATCAGAAGCCCTATTATCAAGAAACTACCAACGATTATCAGAATCAAAATTCCTGTTGTATCCATAATTTAAGGTTTTATTTATTACTAAGGTTTATTTTATGCACTATCGTTTTTGCATGAAGCCTAACGTAGGCATATGTGCAATCATGCGTCAACAATTTTAAAGTTAAAAATTCCAGTGGGGAAAATATTAATGCTCCCTTTTCCCTTTTCTAACCATGCCCACTTCCCTTCTTTGCATTATAAAAGCGCGGCAATCTTTGCAATCCGCTTAGGATTATGAAATAGCTTTATTACTTAATCAACTAATGGCAGTTGAAAGATATAAGTTTTTACCCTTGCCTAAGTCTAGAAAAAGTAAGTTTTGCTATCATTATTCCACTAAAGCCTAAATCTAATATCATTAAATCGAGATGTCGCACCTACGGCGCTTGGGTTTGCGTTATATCTAATGCTATCCAGATGTCGGCCCGCTGGGCCTAAAACCCTCCCTACCCAGGCTCCAACTCTTTCTATATCTACAATTTCTTACCAAAGAATATACTTTGATTTCGGCATTTTACATTCATAGCCCTCAAGCAACTAAACTTTAAACTTCAAATCCACCAACTCCTCACTTTGTGTCACCGTGCCATCATCGCGCTATATAAGCATTTTATCC
This sequence comes from uncultured Schleiferiaceae bacterium, assembly GCA_963977415.1. Lineage (GTDB taxonomy): Bacteria > Bacteroidota > Bacteroidia > Flavobacteriales > Schleiferiaceae > Croceimicrobium. The sequence goes on from CAXBOS010000025.1 coordinate 5,385, forward strand.
CTAAAGGATTTCATGAAAAGCGACAAGAACTTATTTTCCCTTCTAACATCGGAGCTTCGAAAGCCTCAACAAACTAAACTCTGTATTCAAACCCTTGTATTAATTGCGATTCCGAGCAGCTCGTCGACTAACAAGTCTTAATCGCTAAACTCTTAAAGTATAACAACTTATAAAGCTAACACTGCCTCGCATTATTCTTAATCCACATAAGGCCTAAAAGTCCTAAGAACCAATTATTTCAAAAATAACCTGAGCCATTTTAAAAATTTACTCTTAAACCTAAGTTTATGCCGATGCTACTAAAAGGTAGTCTCTGCTTCAGTGCTTTACTTGGCTCAGACTCTGGAGGAAATGGTCCTGCGAAATCGAATGTATAACTATCTACAAATTCAACTTCTTTTTCAGAAGTGGTATAGTCTGAAAGCTCATCCACACCATTAAAAGTGGCTTCGATTAGCTCCCCTCTGGTGGGCGCATAAGACATATTAATGGTATTGATTTCTAGAAAAAGTAGAAGATTTTCCTTCAACTCATAATTAGCGCCAATAGCCGCATTAAGCCCAAAAGCAATACCTCCATCCATTTTTATAGTATTCACTGCAATATTTCCATCAAAATCCGAACTGACCCCATAGGTTACAGAACCACTACCCATAATTAATCCGAATTTTGCATAGGGATCAATGTCTTTTAAACCAGAGGAAACTACCAAGGTCGGAATAATGCGCAGCATATTAGAGGAAAAGGTGTATTCGACGCTTTCATTGTCGTATTGGTCATTAGCGGTAGTTTCACCACCTATTAAGTAAGAAAAACCCAATTCTGCGCCAATATGCTTATTAAATGAATATCCAACAAGTCCGTTTATACTTAAGCCTTTTCCTAAAGAAATATTTACTTGCTCTTCTGTTATTTTCGTACCAACCTCCTTATAATTATAAAAATCAAAGGCCGTCAAATTACTTGTGCCAAAACTCGTATTGTAACCAGCGCTAATACTGGCGTAAAAATCCTGGGCCTCTGCATTAAAGCTTATCAACAACGATATTAAAACAACAGTAACTGGAGTGATTATCAACTTTTTCATTTAAAATATTTATGTTAGACCAATAATTAAAGTCTCTTTATTATTTAAAGCACTAACTTAAGTAAATTAATTGAAATTTAACTTCAACAGAGTAAATAATAAGAAACAAGTTCTACCATCAGTATACAACAGTATTATATATTAAAATAAGTCTATTATTTAAATTCTCTTCAAAAACTGCTGACCTACATACTAGCCATAATAGAATGAATTACTAATCACCTCTAACCTTAGGTCTTATCTGCCTTCAAGCCCTCCTTAACAGTAGTAAGATTCTGAAACATGACCATCCGTACCAATCAGCCTCATCAGTGTTTTAAAAAATGAAATTCCTAACTATAACGAAAGCTAATCTTAATACTCAAAGTGCAGCGGTCTAAAATCTCACGTCTTTAAATCGAGATGTCGGCCCGCTGGGCCTAAAGCCCTCTCTACTATGGCTCCAACTCTTGCTATATCTACAATTTCTTACCAAAGAATATACTTTGTTTTTGCCCATCTCGCTTTATAGCCGCTAAACCCTAAACTTCTAAACCAAATCTCTCTATACTCTTTCAGTCTCTAACCCGCCGCCGCGATCGCCGCGCAAACTTCGTGATCGTTGAGATCGTTGCGTTACAAAAAAAAAGGAAAACATACTTCTTAACGAAGTGCCCTCCATGATCCTCCGTGCATTCTTCGTGAGCTTTGTGCGCTTTGTGGTTAAAAAACATCTACTTATCAATTACAAGTATCGAAATGTTGCACCTACGGCGCTTGGCTCGACGTTTTTGTCACTATACAGAACTAATGGATGAACACCTTTACGACGATATTCAAATTCTCGTGCAAAAACACTCCCTCGCCGTCCCCGGTGTTCTCGCTACTGAAAAATGCTTTGTCCGCAAAATCGGCATGCGCTATCACGTCGATCTCCACGCCCCTGTAGATGCCAATATCTCCGTAAAAGAAGGTCACACCATTTCCCATCACCTTAAAGATTACCTAATGGCAGAAATCCCCAGTTTAGGTCAGGTGTTTATTCATATTGAACCTGCCGAAGAACTGTAGACGCGCAGCATTTAACGCGCCTGCATGGTTCCACATTACCGATTAATCATAGTCTCTAGCTCAATCACCTTTGTCTTCTGGATTATTTCCACCTTATTGGGTGCAGGTTTTAAAATCTACGAGATATCCCTGAGAGATTCATGTCAATACAACAAAAATAGAATTATTAAAGATTGTGAAAACCCACCCTACTTGTTTTTAAAGAGAAACAATTAAGTGAGCTTTGTTTTCTTAGCCTAATATGTTTTATATAGAATTAATCCATTCAATTTCAAGCTAGTTTACTTACACCCTTATTGTAAAATTTAATTAATAGAACATTTTAAGGGCGGTGTTCGGAATATAGTTTAACATCGTTGACTTGATTTTCAAATCATAGCCAAAAGACTTATACAACTCCTATTTAATTACTCCATTGTTCTTCCCGGTATTAAAGGAAATTCCATCTATTTTAATAGGACATTTGGCAAGTCAATTAATCAGTTTTAAACTCCTCTTAAAATGTTTCTCAAGGCTCAAATCGTTCAAATACAGAAGCTTAATGAAGTGCTTGAAATCGCTTACTACTGCAGAGAACAACTGATCTATAAATACACGATATTCGCCACATTAATTGTTATAATAAACCTTTCAAATCACTAAGCATGAAGAGACCAATATTATTTACTCTGCTGTTAATGTTCAGCACAAGCACACTTTCTTTTGCCCAGGATACACCAACGTCTGAAAAAGAACGAAATTGGATTGTTGGTATTGGTTGGACACCTCCAACGTCTAAATCAACTTATGCAAGAACAAATACTTTCACAGAGCATTATAATGCCACAGTAGGCTACAAAGGTTTTACAATTTCGTATTATAACATGCCAACTGAGATTACATATCAAGGATCTGACAACTATCCCCCGAAAGTTATTTATAACCAAGTCCGTCACTATTTCACTGTTGGCTATCAGCATGTATTCTCAAAGAAATCCAATGCCGAAGTAAAACCAATTGTAGGCTTTGAATATGGCTTATCATCTTACGTCTTTAACACAGGAGTTCGATACAAAAGAAATCAAGTTCTGTTATCAGTTGGTACTTTTCATAATTACAGCGACAATTCTCGCGGATTCTTGCTTCTTCCTTATTTGAGAGAATGGACTGATAACCGGTACATGACAATCAAGTATCAGTTCTTGTTTTAGATTTCTCAGAACATGCCGAAATACAAGATTGATTATGCCACGGTGTACTCGTACAGGTTTGATACGTATGCTTGGGGAAAACTTGACAGGAAGTATTCTGCTGACTCTCTACTGCCCAACGCTTCTGTCCAGGATATATTTCCTGAAGAATATGCGTATTACTTGGAGCAGTACCATGATCCCCAAGAAGGTGTTCATTCTGAGAAAAGAGTTTTCCTCGGGTAAAACCAAGAAGATTTGATGACATTTACCCAAGAAAAGTCATAGAAAGCTTCCATTTTCATTTTGCCGTAATAGTCATTAGTAGGTTTTCCGGCCTCAATTACGATCGCCAAAAATAAAAATGAAAGGCTTAGCGAGTTGGGTTGCGACCACAGGGAGCTCGCCCACCGAGCTTGCCTTTCATAAAGATTTTTGAAGAGAGGAATTGGAGCCTAGATTTTTTTCCTTCTTTTTTGATCATGCAAAAAAGGAGTCTAAAGTATCTTGAGAATGCTTACTCTATCGCGATATGCCCATTGAAAATCAACGCATTAAAAAAGATGTCATGGGTATTTTTATTTGAATAAGACTGAGCATTATCCTGAAGATCATGAAGCAGTAGCTTTTGCTACGTATAAAGATTACCATAGACATCACCTTCAAACGTAAGTTCTCAGAACATATCATTTTTTACAAAGAGGGGCATTCGTGCTCCTCTTTTCATTTGGAAAATGACGAAACGGCAAACCTAGGGTGATGAGTAACGCACCAGCATCACAGTCCTCAATATCTTATCTTTTAGAAACCTTTTGTTTATCATCTTTTTCGTTGACAAAACTTTATCATTTCAGATTTATCGGGCCTTATCACTTAAAGATTACCTAATGGCGGAAATCCCCAGTTTGGGTCAGGTATTTATTCATATTGAACCCGCTGAAGAACTGTAGGCGCCTAGCTTGCAACGCGCCTACAAGGGTTGCATGCGCCTAATCCCTTCACGTTCCAAACAACTCAAGGGGGCCGCTACTTCTTTTTTTGACCAAAAGAACAATAGGCTATGCCACTCTACCTTTCGCTGATATTTAATAAGCTCTACCAAATAATCATCTAAACCGGCGCAAACCTCATATTCAAAGCCAAAGCAGGCCTGAAGCTTCTCCATGGTATGAGCTCTATTTTTTTTCGGAAGGAAACGGATAATCGAACCTAAATAACAGGCAATTAAACGCAGGGTTTTATCATCCTGAGCATGCGAAGAAAGAGCCAGATTGGGAGAGAGCATAAAATATAAATACTCCGATAATACGCGCACATCCACCTCTCTTTTGCATTTGCCCTTTAAATTTTCATAGAAATGCTCCGTCTCCCATAAAGCCTTGGTAAACCACTCTGCTATTAATAATTCGTTCAACTCAGGATTCATAAATTCTTACTCTTAAAGTATATTTTAACTCCCTTCCAAATTAGTAGAATTAAAGCCTCCCTTCTTGACTTGAACGCCTTCGAATTATAAACAATTAACCGTGAAATCTTAATTTTGCTTTATTGGCTGTAGGTTCAAGATTATGATAAATATTATGCGGCGATAAATAACTGGGAGCGAACCAAATGCAACCAAAAGCCAGAGAAAATTCAAAAGATTCCAAAAAATCCTTTCCTTTAAGCCTACAATTCTACAACCCATTAATCTCTCAAAATGCCCATTCAGCAAGTTCACAAAAGTAGCATCCTCCCTATCGAATCCATTCAAGAAAGAGATATCGACTTGCTTTTGCTAGAAGAGCTTAGCTGTAATTTCGCTTTTGCAGATTGGCTAACCCAAGAAGCGGGTCTTCCCAAATTAAAGGTTATTAACCGTGCTTGGAAAAGTATCAGTGAATTTGGGCTGGGTGAAACGGATATCCTTTTCGACTATTCCTCTGAGCATAAAAGGGTTTATCTATTAATAGAAAATAAGATTGACGCGAACTTTCAGAATGAGCAATACGCGCGCTACCTTCAAAGAGCAACCGAATATGTAAACCATAAGAATTGTGATGAAGCTTACTGCCTGCTTGTTGCGCCGCAAACCTATTGTGAAAACCAAAATGACTTTGATTCTTATATGAGCTATGAAAGCATCGCGGTAAGATTAGAACAAGAAGCTAATTCTCGTAGTATTTTCAAAAGCCAGCTATTGAGCATTGGGAGCGAAAAACTACGGCGAGGCTATCAGCCAGTGAACTCTTTACCGGTGCAAAGTTTTTGGCAGGCCTATTGGGCCTTTCAGCAGAAACACTATCCGCAGCTCATTATGAAAAAACCCGGTATTGTTCCACAGAATAGCGATTGGCCTACCTTATACGATCCAAAATTGGAAAAAGTGATTTTCTATCACAAACTTAAATCGGGTAATTGCGATGCCAGCTTCAGTGGCTTCTCTGCTTACGTAGCCCAAAAACTTCAATCCACCTTACCCGAATGGGCCCAATTCGTACAGCATGGAAAAAGCTTTTCCCTGCGTATCAATGGGCCTAAAATTAACCGCAGCTTAGATTTTGCCAGTCAAATAGAGTCTGTAAAGCAAGGCTTGGGAGATATAATGAAGCTACGGGATTGGCTCTTGGAGAATAGAAATTATATCTCAGATTGAGTTTAGTAAGTCAAATAGAGTCTGTAAAGCAAGGCTTGGGAAATATAATGAAGCTACGGGATTGGCTCTTGGAGAATAGAAATTATATCTCAGATTGAGTTTAGTAAAGTAAGCGCACAAGCCGGGCCGTCATTTCTTTTAGGCCGGCAGCGCCAAAGCCTCTAGCGCAATTTCTTTGAGCGTCTCATTTTTTAGTATTTCATCACACAGCGCAAATTCACCTACTACTTGTCGTAAATAATCGGCTCTGCAACTTATAAAGCGATAATGCGCTTCACTAAAATCATCACCTTTAACCAGACCTACCCTGCCCGTTTTAAATAGAGAGAAATTATTGGGTTTTATTTTCTTAACTAGGCTAATTGAAAAGCCTCCTTCGCCCAAGTTTCGACCCTCGGTAAAAATCACATCTGCCCAACGAAAAGGTCCATAAGTGGAAAAACCATTGCTGAAAACACCGCGTAGGAGAATTCCCCCATAACCCGACTCATTTCTTACGGCTATATCATAACCGCTGCCGTGCGGTCTTAGCTATCCGTTTTGGTAATTGTGCTCGTGAGTATTAGTATAATCATGCCCATTTCCCTTCTAATAGAACTATAAATCGCAAAATTCCGTAAGGGTTTCATTTACCATTAGGTGGTAATTATTAATTAGCCTCTCGGCTATTTCTGCGAAGCTTGCTGGTATCCTGTTTGGGTTGAATTGTAAATTTATGTTTTCCAGTTTAATTATCAATAGCTGCAACTATTTACTGCTTATCAATAGGACTTCGTTTATCTACAGATGCACACCTGTCCAAAATAATTTTCAGAGCAAATAATTTCTGTTGGGAACCAGTTACCTAGCTCCCAAAAATAGTATTCTCTAAGAATAAGCCCTTTACTCTCTAAAAAAGCCTTAGTTCAAGTGGTGGTTTAGGATTGATTTCAAAAGGTTAATGGATCCATTTTTCAAGACTTATTTTAGTGTAAAGGTTCAGTCTTAAAAAGGTGATGAGATTAGAAAGATGCCAAGGGTATTTAGCCTTAGATTTTAGGTATCTAAGCAATAACATCCCGATTAAGGAGCACCACATTTGAATGCGCACTGCATTTTCTGAGGTTCCCACAAAACTTTTTACTCTAAAGAGTTGCTTGAGATGTTTGAAAAAGACCTACACATCCCAACTTCTTTCAAGTTGAGGGTGTACGCATGAATTTCGGGTTTGATTCACAAGCTGAAAAAAAGTTTCATGCGCAATCATGGTGCAAATGCGGATATGAAACACCTGAGGAGATGATGAAAGATCAGGATATGGGTTTTGAAGATCCTGTATGGATTCCTATTGCTAAATCTTATCTAGAGGAGTATCATCTCAAATTAACACAAGGTCATATAAAGGGCAGAACAGAGTTGGTTCGTTTCTTTTTGAAGTTGCTTAAAGAATCTGCTTACAACTCAAGAAAGTCTATCATTTTGGTGGATGGAAAAACCGATCAAGGGAGAGAAGGGTCTAGTTTTGGTGAAACCAAGCAAAACTTAGGACAAACATTTTTAGGCGCGAGCCACTGCACTATGCATCAATGGCGTATTTAAATCTGCGGCCATTGGAAGAAGTTTTAAGCCGAAGGCTCAAAAGAAATAGATATATTTTCTTCGTGGTTGTTGGTTTGATTGTTGGTTTTATGCTTGGAAGGCTTTAGGTAGATGTATTAAATCTAGTAGCAAGACTAATAAATCAGCTGTTAATACCTACCACACTACCACAATTGCCTGATCTTGTAGTAATGTGGTAATAAAAACATCATAAAATTTCAGGTCCTTTTTCAGGTATTTTATAACTCTACTTGACTTCCTTCTCTCGTCTTTTTGTCTTTCGTCTTCATTCTGTCTTTCATAAAAAAAGACCGCCCAAAACGGACGGTCATTCCTAAAACTAATCGAGATAAAAAACTAAACGGGCGTATTTGCAGATGGGTCATCCCCATCATCCTCCGGATCTGAGCCAGTATCATTTCCATCGCCATTCGGCGGGGAAGAACCATTATCATTGGGTGGATTGCCATTATTACCCGCATCACTGTCATCACCACTGCGGCCTCTACTAATGCCATTCAATTTAGGAATCACGCGCGCATTCTTAAAGGCATTAAAGAACACTGGCGCTATATCTGTAAAATAACGCATCAAGAAGTCTAATTCCTTTTTCAAGAAATCCATAATCTCTTGGCTTAGCCTAATAATCTGCTGCGTTGTTTCACCAAGCAGGCGAAGACGTTCCGAAGGGATCAGTCCCTGTTCCTTAAAAACCAGAATTTGCGCTTTAGCTTTTTCCACTAAATCGGTGGCAGTATCAAAAGCGTCCAGCTCTGTTTCATATTGATCGGTATAGGCCACAATATTCTCGGCTAAAGCCAAGGTTCTTTGCCCATTCATACGTTCAAAGCCCGCAACGGTAAAATCAGTCACCATCGCCAAATGATAATCCTTGTTTTTTCGTGCCACTAGACGTAAATAAGCACCTAACTTTCCAATAACCAGGGCAAATTCACTGCGAAACTCCGCCTTGATACCTCCAAAAGGCTGCTTCAACAATTGCTTGCGTTGTACTAATTCACGCATTTTCGTTTCAGAAGCTCTCAGGCTGGCAAAGCTTTCAACAAACTCTGGCATCTCTTGCCATTGTTCTTTGTGGGTGTCTGCAACTTTTATTACCGCTTGTAACATGTAAAGACGGTTTCTTTCTGTCTTTTTCATAACAATTCATTTTTTGATTATTATGGCTGCAAGATGAATTACCCGCTCTGAGAACTCTTCTCAAATTTGAGAATCAGACCCCACTATTTTTCTCAAATTTGAGAAAGCTCAATAGTCATGCTACTTTCCAGGCACATTTTTTTAAGCTAAAAACCGTTTTTTTTCACAAGCTTTCTTTTTCTTACTAGAATTAACCTCACTAAACCCAATCAGGCTTTGCCATTATAGCATCTTTATCACTAAAGTCAAGTTCGAGATGTCAGCCTGCTCTCAAAGTGTGTCGATCAAGCAACAGTGCTCACCGACCATGTAACATTAGGTGCCGACCATGGCGCAAGCCTCACCGACCAGCTCGCAGCACTTTTCGGGCAATTACTGCTAGGGATCGACCAAATAACAGCCTAGTCACTAAAGTAGCCTCGCCTCTCCGACCACCCAACATCAGTCAATCGATTAACCAACAAGCATAGTCCGATGCTTTCACATAAGGTGACACTGTACCGAAAAGTGTGTAAATCACCCAGGGTTGGTTATTTAATTAAACGA
>CAXBOS010000026.1:0-12431 GCA_963977415.1 uncultured Schleiferiaceae bacterium
ATGCTTTTGGGTGTAGCGATACGCTTTTAGACTCGATTATCGTTCGGGCAGATCCCTTCGCGCAGATGAATATCAGCAACAGCGTGGATTGCGCACCCTTCCTGCTTGATTCTAATGCAGTAAAAGCGGTAAGCTACCCTCCTAATGGAAGCTATTTATGGCGCATTTTGGATTTAGACTCAAACCTGATTGCTAGCAACAACTTTAGCGGACAATCAGGAATAAATTACACCATTAGTAATGATGGCGACTCCGTGCTGGTGCAGTTAATTGTAAGCAATCCTTTTGGCTGCAGAAACGACACCCTTACCCAACTCTTTTATACCATTGAAGACCCCGTAGCCAACTTTGCAACGCTACCTCAAAACGGCTGTAGTCCGCTCACCGTACTACTTAATGATTCATCCTCTGCAGGTGTTAATCATGAATGGACTGTCAATGGAGCATTTTACTCAAATGCACAAAGCCCAAGCATCACACTCAATAATAACAGCCTGACCCGAGACTCCATGGTAACGATTCAACTGGTAGTAACGGCCGGCACCGGTTGTACCGACACCCTAGAAAAAACGGTAACCGTGCATCCCAAGCCGCAAGCCCTTTTTACCCTCAATGCCAATGCCTGTGCTAATGATACCTTGAGCCTGAGAAGCCTTTCAAACTTCAAGGGTAACAGTCTCGACTCAATACGATGGATTGTATCCTCCTCAGCGGTACAGATCTTTGACGCAAGAGCCGACAGCACTGGCATCCTTTTCCCGGATAACCAATCTGGCGTAGACTCGGTATACACCGTTTCCTTAATTGTTTATTCTGTGGATGGCTGTTCGGATACCTTGGACCAGAACATCACCATTTTCAGTAGGCCAAGCGCTAGCTTTAGTGTTCCCAATAATGCCTGTGGGCCATTTGTTTTACAAGTTAGTGACAGTTCCGCTGGACCTTTACTGAGCTACAACTGGTCCATTACCCCTCCCCTTAGCGGCAGTGGGCTTAATAGTCCAAACCCAAGTTTTAGCATTCCTGTATCTCTAAGCGACTCCATCGTCTATCGCATTGCGCTAAGCATTACCGATGCCAATGGCTGTAGCGATACAAGCTCTCAACGCTTTACTCTATACCCTAAGCCAGAGGGCAACTTCAGCCTTTCACAACAAGACAGTTGCGGACCTATAAGGGTACACTTCGCCAATCTGTCTAGCTCTGGCCAAACAGGTATGGATACCGCTACTATGAGTTTCAGCTGGAACCTCGGCAATGGTTCTACCTTCATCGGCAATACTCCACCTCCAACCACCTATACCAATAACCGAATTCAGGATACGACTTATTTAATTCAACTTATCACTAGCAATGCCTTTGGGTGTACCGACACCCTGCTTGACTCCGTAATCGTAAGAGCCGATCCTTTTGCTGATTTCACCAGCTCAACGGACCTGGAATGTGCGCCATTCTTAGTGGATACTTCGATTATTAGTTGGAACGACTACCCTAACATTAACAGTACTTACCGCTGGGAAGTCCTAAACCTTAATGATTCTTTATTAGCCTTTGGCTCAGATCCGAACAACATAAACTATACTATAAATCTACCTGCCGATAGTGTTATCCTCCGACTGATAGCCTTTAGTCCTTTTGGGTGCAAGAATGATACGCTAGAAAAAGGCTTCCAAACTATTCCAAATCCAAGTCCGAACTTCACCATTCTTAATCCCACGGGCTGCAGCCCTCATACTCTGAGCATCCTCGACAGTTCATCAGCCGGTGTTACTTATGAGTGGTTTATAGACAACCAATTGGTATCCGCGAGTCCGAGCCCAAACATTACGCTCAGCAACACAGGAAGGCTCATTGATTCGGTTTACACTTTAAAGCTCATCGTAACTGCAGGAGGCACAGGGTGCCGCGATTCAATGAGTCAGACCGTTACCGTTTATGCTCTTCCTGAAGCTAATTTCATTGTCAACCCTGTTTGTAAAGGCGATAGCTTAAGCTTTACGGACCTTTCTACCAGCATTGACACCATCGTCTCTTGGTTTTGGGATTTTGGTGATGGAAACAGCGATACCAGCCAATTCCCTACCCACACTTATACTGGATATGGATGGCAAACTGTTACCTTAACCGTAAGCGATTCACGGGGTTGTAATCACAGCTTTAGTGATTCGGTTTTAGTCTACCCCAATCCCATTGCCTTAATTGCAAAAAGTGGGAATTGTGAACCGCAGAACATCTGTAAAGGCCAGTCGGTAAGTCTTCTCGATTCATCCTTGGTGGATTCTTTAGGAGCGCCTATCAATAGCTGGTCCTGGGATGTAGATGGCGATGGACAGGTTGATTATAACGTACAAAACCCTAACCATAACTTTAGCGATACAGGCACTACCACTGTAACCCTTTATGTGCAAACCATTTATGGCTGTACGGATAGCATTAGCTTAAGCTTTACGGTAATCGACTTGCCCACCATTGACTTTGACTTTGACACCATCGCGGATTGCGGCCCCTTAACCGTTAACCTGCAGAACAACAGCACCGGGCGAATCGACTTTAGTCAGTGGACCATTTATACCCTAGACAGTTTAGGGAATCGTCAGGTCATGCTTAGCGACACCGCACAATTCTTAAACACTTCGATTAACCTACTCCCTAGCTATCGAGCCGACACCACCTACTATTTCGAATTAGCCAGTGGTAACTGCTGTGGTTCCGACACATTAACCAAAAGCATTCGACTGAAACCACTGCCCGTTGCGGCCATGTTGCCATCCAGTGTTGAAGGGTGCACTCCATTCCCTGTAACATTCCAATTAGATGGTTTAGTTAAAGGTCTGCCCAACTACTTAGTCATGAATTATGGTGACGGTCGAATAGATACCTTATTGCAAAATTTCATCGTCAACAGCAATGGAGATACCATTTACGTCTGGGGGCAACAAAATCACACCTTTATTAACCCCTTGAACTACGACACCACCTACACAGTAAGCTTAACTGCCGTTAACGACTGTGGTGATAGTACCGTAAGCTTTGATATTCTGGTGCATCCAAACACCGTACAAGCGTTTTTCACGGCCACACCAATTAATGGCTGCGAAGACTTGGACGTTAGCTTTCAAGATTTCTCTTTTGGAGGCACCAATATTTCGTGGTGTTTTGATTACGACACCCTTAGTGAAAGCTGCAACCAACCGGTAGCCTTGGGTAGCAACTTTAACCATCGTTACACACAAGCCGGAACCTATGTTGTGGCTCAATTTGTAGACGACGGCTGTAGCTATGATACCGCCTACCAAGTAATTACTGTGTATCCCGCCCCACAAGCTGCTTTCAACCACAATAATTTCCTCTGTGAGGGAGATACTATTTTCTTTAATGATCAAAGTTTAGGCAATGGCGGTACTATTAGCTCCTATATCTGGGACTTTGGTGATGGAGACAGCTCCTATCTTACTAGTCCTTGGCATATTTACGACACTGCTGGCGTCTTCCAAGTAAAACTACTCATCAGCTCCGCCAATGGTTGTAAAGACAGCATTTTCCAAACCCTCACTATATATGACAAGCCCGAGGTAGACTTTGGCTATTCCAATGCCTGCTTTAACGAACAGCCCATTCTCTTCTCAGACAGCACTACTTTATCGAGCGGAACCATTATCAGCACCTTGTGGGACTTTGGGGATAGCAATACCTCAACTAGTATTAATCCATTGCATAGTTATGCCGCACCAGGGATTTATCGGGTGTCGCTAATTAAAACGAGTTCAAATGGCTGTAAGGATTCGGTCTTCTACAATGTGAATGTTTTCCCAGAACCTACCGCCGACTTCAATTACCAGCGGCTTGGCACAGACTCTTGCTCCATCCCCCAAACATTTGACTTTGTTAACCTTAGTCAAAATGCCCAAGGATTTTTATGGGACTTTGACTATAGCAATAACCCAGGACAGTTCACCTCGACCTTGGTCAACCCGCAATTTACCTATAACAGCTATGGTGTTTTTGAGGTAGCGCTATTTACCACTAATTCGTTTGGATGCGCCGACACTATTACCAAAACTATTCAGGTAAGCCCGGTCCCAAATGCGGGCTTTAGCGTAGATACGTTTAGCGGATGCCAACCTTTAATGCTAAACTTCCGAGACACGAGCTCTTATCGCTTTAACGGACCTGGTGGTATCGTTTCTTGGTTCTGGGACTTTGGTGACGGTAACAGTTCCAATGAGCAAAACCCAAGCCATGTATACACCAACTTTGGTCGTTATCAGCCAATGCTAATTGTCACCACAGATGCAGGTTGCTATGATACCGTTTTAGGAACATTTATTGATGTTTTCCCTCGGCCAATTGCCAATTTTGAAGTTCAAATGCTGAATGCTAAAGAAATTCAGATTTTAAACAACTCATTGAATACCGACAGCGCAACAGTTTATCGGTGGGATTTGGGTGACGGGACAGTTTCGAATGAAAGAGAACCGAAGCATCGTTATTCTTTTGATTTAAGGCGAGGAGATCAGTTTGTAAATATCTGCCTGTGGCTAGAAAACGCCTATTCCTGCGCAGATTCCCTTTGTTTGAATTTAAAACTTCGTTCGCTCCAATTAAACGTACCTAATGCCTTAGCACCAGAGCTGAATGTTGGCTCCGATGCCAACGTGTTTCTACCCAAGGGACATTCTCTAAGCAGCTACACCTTGCGTATTTACGACAAATGGGGCAACATTGTTTTTGAAACGAGCGCTCTTGATGAAGAGGGTAAGCCCTCGGAGCCTTGGGACGGCACCCATTACCTAAACGGTACCGAACTGCCCATGGGGGGCTATACTTGGCGCATTGATGCCGTGTTTAATGACGGGAGTATATGGACCGGTAAAGATTACGATTGGCGTGGCCTAAAAAATGTAGGAAGTGTTACACTCATTCGCTAAAATATTATTGCTGGTATTCTCGGCTGGGCCACTGATAGTAAAGGCCCAAGACCCCGTTTTTGCCCAATATTACCTAAACCAAAACTATCTAAACCCAGCATTTGCTGGCTACACGAATGATTTAACTGGCAGTGCCAATACGCGCTGGCAATACCATCGAGTACCTGGCTTAATAGGGTCTAATACCTTTAGTGCCAATATCAGCTGTGAGGAAGAGACCCGACTAGGTATCGGTATGATTGCCTATCACCATGTGGAGGGCGAAGGCTACCTCAATAGTCTTAACTTATCTGGTCAGTTATCAGCAAATTTTCCTTTCAAGTTTAGAACAGGTGCTCGCGCCAAAATGAACAAAGGGCTCATTGCTGGAGGCATCCAATTTGGGATTGGTCAGAAGTATTTGCAATGGGACAAACTAACTTTTTCTGATCAATTCAGCCCCTACCTACAAGGAGTTCAGAACCCTTCAAATGTGGGGATAGATAATCAACCTGTAAGCTCTAATCTTTTTCTAGATGCTGGCTTAGGGATCCGTGGGTCATTGGAATTCGGCTCGGGCAGAAGGCCAAAGTTTGTTTCTTTCGGGGCTTCGGCCTTCCATATTAATCGGCCAGTGCAAACCTTCTTAGAAACCGAGATCCCTTTAGAACCGCGCTACTCTTTTTACCTTTTTTCTTATTTAGGAAATAATCGCAAAGGAAAAACTAGAGATCTCAAGTACTGGACGTTGGGTGCTTTGGCAGATTACCAACAGGGCTTACAATCCCATACCCTCTCCTTATATAAAGACGCAAATGAATTACTGACGGTAGGGGTAAGTGTTCGTAGGCAAAACTTTATTAATATCGACCGGAATGTAGATGCGGTAATTCCTCACGTCATACTCAACCTCTTTGATAATGATAACCGAAGGGATCCGGTGACCATTGGCATTAGCTATGAATGGACGGTTTCTACCCTGGGCGAAGAACAAACCTTTGGCACCACCGAAATTGGCATCAGGTGGCGCTTTAATGGCACCAACCTTTGTGACAGTCGAAAACGTCTATGCAAGGTTAAAGGCTTTGATATGGGGCATGACTTACCTAATGTTTACTACTAAGGGTATCGGTAGGGCTTAATCAGGCACTAAGCCAAGTGCTGCATGTCAAAGGAGTAATTATGTGAAACTGAAATGACTGATCATCAGTTCGATAGAATTAAACGAGTTTTTTCGGGCAGGCCATTGGTGATGCCCTACACTTATCTTTTTCCTTATCTTTGAATCGATGCTACGATGGTTCCTATTTGTTCTAGTAATTATGGTCTTTGCTTGTCCTGCTGCGGGTCAAGGTCGGAAACTATATGTGGATCACTTTCATCAAATATTAGGAAAACCGACCGCCGAAAAGGAGCTTCTAGCCTTTGTAGAGGAAAAAGAAATTGAGGAGCTTATTTTATACGACCTGCATCGAATCCATGCGCAAAGTCCACTGCATCAGCGTCAATCCAATGTGGATCTCGCCCGATTTATCGCAAAGGCCAAAACCGAGCACCGGGTAAAAAGCATTTCCGCATCGGGAGAATCGGGTCATTTTTTTCAATCCGTTATTCACCCTTACAATGTATCCCGACAAAAGCCAGAAGAGCAATTCGATGTGTACAATATCGAATTCGAATATTGGAATCCCCGGCAAACCCAGGAGGGGGGTTATTACTGTGAAAACTACCTCAGTAAGGAAGGGCTGCCTTGCACCCGCGCCAATGCCTTTGCCCATTATATCGCTTCCCTAAACACCATGCGCGAACTGCGCGATGCCGAGGCCCAAGAGGTGAAAATTGAAGCGTATTTGGGACAATTTAGCCGCGAAGAAGCCGAGGCGATTAGTGAGCATATCGATAGGCTACTTATTCACGACTATGTGCATTCGCCCGAATACAGCTACCTCTATGTAAAAGACCGCCTCAATTACCTCGATGCGATTCATTCCCATATTGAAATCTCCATTCTCTTTTCCGAAGAAAATCAGTTTATGGGCCCTTGGCTTCGTACTCACGATTTCCATCAAGCGGAAGAGGCCTTTTTCCAAGCCCTAGAGCAAAACAACATCGAACTTGAAAAACACCTCAATTTTCAAGGCTTCACCTATTTTAATTACAGCTTCTTTAGGGATAATGACCCTAACTAAAGCATGGAAATAGAAGGTATAGGTAGGAACAACTTCTTTTCTTCTCCTGCGTTTCCCCGCCGCCAGCTTGCATCTAATGATTTATTGGACTGAAAAGAAGGCGGCAATCCTATAATGACAACTGGTATTAATGGCATAGCTGGTATTAAGCTTATTAGAGCCGAATGTTAGTTCAATCATAGGCCCGCTATAAATTAAAGCGTGAAAGTTGCTACCCCAGCGCTTGGCTACCACTAAAAAAGGGTTGTAGGGATTTCCTTTAATAAGAGGTTCGCCAAGATTCTCATAATAGTCATAAGACCTAATTTCATAGCAAACGCAGGTTTTAGTGAAAGCTCGCAGGAGGAAGTCTACCAAACCGCAGCATTGCAAAAAAAGGTCTTCCGTAATTTCATTTAGTCTTTCCGAGAAATCATTTAATGCGCTCTTTTCCTTCTTGAGATATTTGTAATGCTCAAATAAATAAGGAAAAAATGATCAAAAAAATACTCGGATTAGCCCCTAGCAAAGAAGAAAAAGGACTTGGTTATATCCCTTCGCCCATTGGAAGAAAGTTTGGCGTTGACAAAGTAAGTGGCTTTAAAGCAACAGATTTTGGCGGCAAAAAATACACAGGAACGAGAAAGGTTCTAGTACTATGTACGGAGGAACGTTACTTTAAAATGGCCAATGGCAAGCTCTTTTCTACGGGAAATAATGTGCAAGAAACCATGGTGCCTTTAATGCACTTGGTAAATGCGGGATTCAATTTTGATGTTGTTACTCCAAGTGGCAAAGCGGCTGTTTTAGAAGAATGGTCTGTACCAATTAAGGACCAGGCCGTATTAAAATTCAGAAGTGAAAATCAATCGAAATTCAACCAACCGCTTTCCCTAAAAAAGCTTGTTGCGGAAAAAGAACTAAACCAAGAGTCGGATTATATTGCTCTTTTTCTCCCAGGTGGACATGGCTCTATGGTTGGGCTACCGCATGATGAAAATGTTGGTGAACTGATTCGTTGGATCGAAACATCCAATCGCTATATGGTGGCTGTTTGTCATGGCCCTGCTGCCATGATAGCTAAAGACAAACAGAATAAACCTAATCCTTATAAGGGTTATAAAATGGTGGCTTTCCCTGATAAGTTTGATAAGCAATCGCCTTCATTGGGCTATTTGCCAGGTCAACTAACTTGGTTTCAGTGCGAGGAACTGGAAAAAGTAGGAATTCAAATTATAAACGAAAAAATTACGGGAGCGACTCATATTGATCGGAAGCTAATCTCAGGTGATAGTCCAAAGGCTTGCGATGAGTTAGGTAAAATTACGGTTGATGCTTTATTTAAGGAATTAAATATCAATTAAGGGAAATGGAACTTATCAAGCACTTCGAAATTTACATCGCAGCCCAGCGAGCAACAGGAATGCAAGTCGCTTTTTTTGGAGCCGCTCTTCTCATTGCCGCTATCCTTCTGCATTTTAGCCAACTTAACCCTATCACACAGGGACTAAGAAATAGCTTTTTAGTAATTAGCATCCTGCTAATGGCGAGCGGCATTGGTTTTCTTGCCAATCAAAAGAAGCTAATGAAAACGAACACTGAAGTTTATCAGTCTAACAAACAAGTGTTCAAAGCGCAAGAAATTACTAGAATGCAAAAAGTTAACAAAAGCGTTCCTGCTATAATTTTAGGACTTTCGATTGCCCTGATAATTCTAATTTTAGCCCAGGTGTTTTTTATCCATCCACCCTTTTGGAAAGGGCTGACTTTTGGAGTACTCATCTACTTTTTAGGACTTTTAATTACTGAGTCTATCTCCTATCTATCGGTTAAAAGTTACTTAGAAGCATTGCTAAATTGAAATAAGAAAACATAAAATTAAATCACATGAATAAGACCATATTAGTAACAGGCGCGAGCTCGGGAATTGGCAAGGCTACGGCTAAATTATTTCACGAAAAAGGCTGGAATGTAATCGCCAGTATGCGTTCGCCCGAAAAAGAAACTGAGCTTAATACTTTAAAAAATACGCTCCTAACAAAGCTCGACGTATTAGAATTAGACACGATAAAGAGTGCCCTAAAAGAAGGAATAGATAGGTTTAGTAAAATTGATGTGGTGCTAAATAATGCGGGCTACGGCTTAATGGGAACTTTTGAATCGGCCAAAAGGGAGAGTATTATTCGACAATTTGGTGTAAATGTTCAAGGTTTGTTTGATGTAACGCAGCAAGCCTTGCCTCATTTTAGGAAAAATAAAGACGGAATGTTTATTAACATATCTTCTATCGGTGGCCGAATGACTTTTCCTTTAATGCCTTTGTATCATTCCACCAAATGGGCCGTAGAGGGCTTTAGCGAATCATTGAGATGGGAAATGGCGAACATCGGTGTGAAGGTAAAAATAGTGGAACCCGGTGGTGTGGCCACGGACTTTGGCGGTCGGTCTATGGATATGCAGCATAATCCCGAACTTAGCGAATACAATGGCTTTGTGGGAGGCTTTATGGAGTCGATGAAAACAGCCATGGACCCTGCCAATATGAGTAAGCCCGAGCAAATTGCTGAAGTAATTTACACGGCTGCTACAGATGGAAAAGACACTTTGCGCTATAGAGCTGGTGCTGATGCCTTACAAGTATTGGAAGCCCGTTCTAAAATGACTGATGAAGAATTTTTTGCCCTGCAAAAGCAACAATTTGGGCTTTAATAGCGCACCGCAATAAAGAGCTAAGGCTAAAACTTAGCTCTTTTTAAAAAAAGTAAAATGGAGTACTTCGAGATCAATTCAATAAGTCAGGCCCACCAAGCTATGGGTCTCGCTGCACCAAAACATCCTTTGGTTACAGTGGTTCAAACGAAAGATTTTGACACTGAGCATAACTTCAATGGGGTGAAAATCATAAACAACCTATATCAAGTTAGCCTTAAACAACTCGGATGTGGAAATTTGATGTATGGTAAAAACTCCTACGACTATGAGGAAGGCACCTTAACTTTTACTTCACCTGGTCAGGTAACGATGTTTGACGGCGAACTGCCAGCACGCGGGGATTCTACTCGCGGCTGGACTCTCGCTTTTCATCCCGATTTAATCAGAAAATCGACATTATCAGATAAAATTGATAGTTATTCCTTCTTCAGTTATGATGTGAATGAAGCATTGCACCTTTCGGAAGATGAGTTAGCGACGATAGAAGATCTGCTGGAGAAAATAGTAAAAGAGTATAGTCAGAATTTGGATAAACATAGCCAGAACTTGATTATATCAAATATTGAACTGCTATTGGATTACTGTACTCGATTTTATGATCGTCAATTTTATACGCGTACTAATTTAAACAGCGACATAGTTTCAAAATTTGAAAGACTCCTAAAAGCTTATTATCAAACTGAAGCAGTGAATCAGTTAGGCATTCCTAATGTTCAGTATTTAGCTAAGGAGCTAAATTTCTCTCCCAAATACTTAAGCGATTTATTAAAGAAGGAAACCGGTAAATCAGCCCAAGAACACATTCATCTTTACCTGATTGAACGAGCAAAAAATACCCTCTTGAACTCCAGCCAATCTATCAGCGAAATTGGCTATTCTTTAGGATTCGAGTACCCACAACATTTTAGCAACCTATTCAAGTCTAAAACGGGAATGAGTCCAAGTGAATTTCGAAACTTAAATTGAAATAGTATTAAGTAGTTAGTATTTAGTAGCTCAGGACTTTTTCAATACTCAGAAATCCTCCCTGCGAATGGCAACTATAGTCTTCAGGCTTCTTAATGTAGCTTAGCTTCCTACCCTAACACTGCCCCAATCTCAATACTCAGTACTCTGTACTTTTACAGAGTACAAAGTAGTGAGTACTGAGTACCTAGTAGGACTTTTCAATACTCAGAAATCCTCCCTGCGAATGGTAACTCTGGTCTTCAGTCCCCATACTATAGCCTACCTTATATCTCTAGCACTGAGCCAATCTCAATACTCAATACTCTGTACTCAGTACTTTGGAAATAGTATTAAGTAGTTAGTACTTAGTAATTAGTAGGATGTGCGTCCCTGATATAGGTTGACCTCTAAAAGAGGAAAACAATGAAAGCAAATCTCAGGGCTTTAAAGAAGTCACGTCGTTATTCGGAAGAGTTCAAGAAATCACTAGTCGCCGACTTTGAGTCAGGTAAATTCAGTGTTTATCAGCTAGAGCGCTTACATGGCGTTTCAAATCCATCGATTTATAGTTGGATTTATAAATATTCTACCTTTAACGAGGAAGGATATAGAATAGTAGAACTGAAAAACAGCACTATGAGTAAGGTTAAAGAACTCGAAAATAAGGTCAAAGAACTAGAGGCTATGCTGGGTCGTAAACAAATAAAGATTGATTATTTGGAGACGATGATGGAGGTGGCCAAAGACGAGCTGAATATTGACATAAAAAAAAACTTCGGCACCTCACCCTCCAACGGTTCCGGCAGCGCAAAGAAAAAATGAGCTACTCGTTGAATGCTCTTTATGATCAGGCAGGTATTAGTAAGCAAGCTGTAGCACAATACGATCAGCGGCAACAGTTATTTGATAGCCTTATGCTTCAACTGCTTCTAGAGGCGGATGATTTGCGGCAAGAACATCCTGGTTGTGGGGTTGAGAAAATGTATGGGAGCTTAAATCCGGACTTTATAGGCAGAGACCGTTTTATAGAGACAATGATGTCGTTAGGTTACCGACTAAAGCGCAATAAGAACTATAAACGGACTACCATTGCGGGAGTCAAGTTTTATCCCAACTTAATTAAGGGACTGGAGGTAAAAGGTCCTTCTCAGGTATGGCAGAGTGATATAACCTATATCCCTATTGGCGATAGGCATT
This sequence comes from uncultured Schleiferiaceae bacterium, assembly GCA_963977415.1. GTDB lineage: Bacteria > Bacteroidota > Bacteroidia > Flavobacteriales > Schleiferiaceae > Croceimicrobium. Next base: position 11,933 of record CAXBOS010000026.1, read on the forward strand.
ACTATGCAACGTTTATTATAGATGTTTACACAAAAAAGATTGTTGGCTACCATGTCACCGATCACATGAGAGCGACCGCGAACGTGCAGGCTTTGAGAATGGCTTTAAAAACGAATGCAGCTCCTACTATTCATCACTCTGACCGAGGAAGTCAATATACTTATAAAGAATATGTTGAGCTTTTAAGAAGTCAGGGATCGCAAATAAGTATGGCGCTCAGTGCCCAGGATAACGCTTATGCGGAACGCATCAATAAGACGATGAAAGAAGAATACCTGAATCATTGGAAGCCGCAAAGTCTAGCAGAACTTAAAAAGATGCTTAGCAAAGCAGTTTATCATTACAATCATAAAAGACATCATCGAAGTCTTGGAAAGATCAGCCCGATAAACTTTGAGAAAAGTCTTTCTTTCATTGAACCCGATAAAAGAAAGATCTTAACTATTTTTAACAATGAAATACTAATCTAAAAACGGTCAACTCTAATCAGGGATACTCA
>CAXBOS010000027.1:0-12407 GCA_963977415.1 uncultured Schleiferiaceae bacterium
AGCTCGGTGGGCGAGTTACGAACGCTTATCCTCTTTCAGAGGAGTTCGTGAGCTCGTCACTTTGTTCCTCGGTTCCTAACGTCGCTATGTTACAAACGGCTTGTTTATTTTTTTGTTTGAGTTTGTGGGCTCATCGCTGCGCTCTTTGGCTACGAACAGTTTGTTATTTTCAGAGGAGTTCGTGAACTCGTCGCTCTGCTCCTCGGTTCCCAACTCGCTAGGGCAAGGACTTTTATTTTTAACTCTTCGTAACCGAAGCGCTTTGCGCTGAGCTCAAGAACACCCATAAAATTAAAGTTCCGTTCTTAATTGAGGCCGGAAAACCTACTAACAAAGATTTCGATAGTTTGAAAATTAGACTTCATATGCTTTTTCGGGATGGCTGTCATCAAATCTTCTTGGTTTACCCGCGGAAAACTCTTCTCTCAGCATGACGGTAGAATGGGGTGCAGCGGGGTTATCGAAAACCTTATTAATAATCGTCACCCTGGACTTGTTTCAGGGTCTTTTTCGATTTTGGGATGGTCAATCATTGAGATTGTATGGCAAAACGAAATAATCGATTTGGAAAACTGCGCTTTGATTTTTTCTTAGTTTACGAATCCCGAAGGGATGACATTGTAATAGAAATACCGATTTCCAACGAGACCAGGAACCCCGAAGGTGGTGACACTTTAAATTAGGGGACGGAAGTAACGCATAGATCGCGGGGAGTGCGGCGGTGATTACGGCTAAAAGTAATATTGTTTTATTGTATCGCTAAGAATCCCGGAGGGATGATATGATTGTAGAAATGCACCCGATAAACGCGAACCAGAGCCCAGTAGGGGCGACATGATTATTACCACAAAGCACGCGAAGAAGGCACGGACACGGAGCGATTTCGTTCGGCATTTCGTTCGGGGTTATGGGTGTTTCTTCGAGGGGGCATTTGGTTGTGATTCTATTGTAATTCGGTGGGAAAGGAAGAGGCCTAGAGGGTGATTAAATTTTTCATACTATTGAGTTATAAATCTTAAAAGTTTTTAAATGTCCATATCTGCAAGGATGTTCGTTGGTGTTAGGAGATTGCACGGATTAAATCAGCGTGGGTTTTCATTGGCTTCAGTGGTGAAGGGTTTACTGGTGCTTGTTATGCTTTTTGGAATGTCATTGCGGGGGCAGAGCTTTAAAGAAGTTTTAACGAAGGCTTATTTCTGTGAGTCGGATAGTTGTGCTAATGCTTACTTTAAGGAAGCGCTGGAGATGTTTAGTGCAGAGGGCGATCAGGCCTGGTATGATTATTTTAAGTTTTTTTATCATGTAAAGTTGGAGCGCTACGATAGCGCGGATTTTTATTATGATCTGTCGCAGCCGGGAATGCTTGGGCTGGAAAATTGGAAATTGTATTTTAATTCTCTGGATGCCAAGGTTAATACCTTAAGGGACCGAGGACGGCAAGATGAAGCGGTTGTGCTTTTAACGGAGGGAGTCGATTTAGCGCTGGCAGAGGGTTTAGGCTATTATGAGGCTTTAATTCATATCAAACTAAGCTATAGCTATCACGATCTTGGTCTTTATACGGAAGGAATAAAGCAGGGTGAAATGGCCAAGGCTTTACTGGATACAACGAAAATCTATAAAAAAGACTTATTAAGCGCGATAAATGCTATTGCGATAAATTACGATGATGGTCATCAGCCTGATAGTGCCTTGTATTTTCATTATATGGTTTTAGGTATTGGATTGGAGAATACAGATGACTGGTCCGCGAGCTCTACCCTCAACAATATGGGGAATACCTATTTAAAAATGAATCAATTAGATTCGGCGCAAAAGTATTTAGAGCAATCTTTGAGTTTGGCGAGAAAAGCGAATCGGTCTAATACACTTTCGGCAGTCTATAATAATTTGGGGGAAATACATCTGCAAAAGCGCGAGTATGGAGCAGCGAAAATAGTATTAGACAGTGCTTTGTTTTATGCGGAGAATGATGTTTTGGCCCCTTTGGAAAAGCGGCGGGATGTGTATGGGAATCTCTATAAATACTATGAGCAGGTTGGTGAAATGGCGGAAGCCTTTCATTATCAGTCGTTGTTTATTAGGTATCGCGATTCGATGCAAGATTTGGATCAGATTGAGGCGATAAAGGCATTGCAGTTGAAGAAAGCAACGGCCGTAAAGGATAAGGAGCTGGCGGAAGCGGAATTAAGGGTGCAAAAGCGCAATATTGGTATTCTCGCCATTTCATCGCTTCTCGCTTTAAGCCTCGCCTTTTTAAGGCAATTTTATTTAAAACGGCAGAAGATTGCCCAAGATGGCCAATTGAAATTACAAGAGGAGCGCTTGCGTATTTCGCGCGATTTACACGATAATATTGGGGCGGAATTGAGTTATATCTCCTCTTTAATAGATCAGAAGACCTATGGTTTAGCCGACGAAAAGTTGAAAATGGAATACGAGCAATTAAGTAATTCGTCGCGTAGTGCCATGAATCAGTTGCGGGAAACCATTTGGGCCATTCGTCCGGGAGAAGTGCGTTTAGAAAACTTTGTTAATCGATTGAAAGAGCTGGGCTATAAGTACTCACAAGGGTTAAATCTGGAGGTAAGCGTTGGATTTAAAGGTGAGAATTATTTACTAAAGCCCGCGCAGATTATTAATCTTTTCAGGATTTGTCAGGAAGCCTTAAACAATGCCCTGAAGCACAGTGGGGCATCCGTAATTAGGGTTGAATTAAATGCGGAGAAAGGTAAATTACAGATCAGGATATCTGATAATGGTAAAGGTTTTTCGGCGGAAGAGGTGCAGCGCGGTTATGGCCTGAATAATATGGAGGAGCGAGTGAAAGAATTGGGGGGCGAGATGGTTTTGCGATCGGGAAAAGATGGTGGGACGGAGATTGAGATTTTGATTGTTAGTACTTGGTAGTTTTACTAACTACTTAATACTAAATACTCCTAAAACAATCATCTTCCTTTCCCACCAAATTACAATCGAATCACAACCGAATTTCCCTCTCCTCGATCCTCCTTTTCCCACCAAATTACCTTTCAAGGATAAAACATCCATCACAGCCTAATTTCATCTCACATCTCAATACTCACATCTCAATACTCTAAAAAAAAAGCCCCCTTCCGGAGGCTTCCCTATTACCCTAGTAGGTTCCCCTACTAACTACTTAATACTAAATACTCAATACTACCCCCTCACCATCCCCGCAGCAACGGTCTCATTCGTCGCTTCGTCAATTAAAATGATCGATCCCGTATTGCGATTGTCATTATAATCATCTACAAAAAGTGGACGCGTAGTACGCAGTGTTACCCTCAAAATATCATTCATACCGATTGTTTTATAATCCTCAATGCGGTGCAAAGTGTTGATGTCCACTTTATAAATGATTTCTTTAATCATACAACGCGCTTCGTTGGTGGTATGACGAATGGTATACTTCGCATTAGGACGAGCCGGCGTATTATTCAACCAACATAACATCACGTCAATATCCTGCGCTACGCGCGGTTGATTATTCGGACGAACAATCATATCTCCACGTGAGATATCAATATCATCCTCCAAAGTCATGGTAACCGACATCGGCGAATATGCTTCTTCTAGCTCCTGTCCCAAAAGCTCAATGCTCTTAATTTTGGTGGTAAAACCTGCTGGTAAAACCATTACCTCATTACCAGGTTTAAATACGCCACCTGCTACCCGACCCGCATAGCCGCGGTAATCGTGGAATTCATCGCTTTTCGGACGAATAACCGTCTGTACGGGAAAACGAGCATTAATATGATCCTGATCGCTCGCAATATGTATCGTTTCCAAAGTATGAAGCATGGTCTCGCCATCATACCAAGGCATATTCTCACTACGGTTTACTACATTATCACCGTTCAAAGCCGAGATAGGCACAAAACGGATATCGGGCACATTCAATTTTGCCGCGAAGTTTTTATACTGCTTTACAATTTCATTAAAACGCTCCTCACTATGGTCTACTAAATCCATCTTGTTTACACAGATGAGTAGGTGAGGAATTTGCAGTAAAGAAGCGATAAAAGAGTGGCGACAAGTTTGCTCCACCACACCGTGACGAGCATCTACTAATATCAAAGCCATATTCGCTGTAGAAGCACCAGTTACCATATTACGAGTATACTGAATGTGACCGGGCGTATCGGCAATAATAAATTTACGCTTGGGCGTAGCAAAATAACGGTAAGCCACATCAATGGTAATACCCTGCTCACGCTCGTCTTTCAAACCATCGGTTAAAAGAGCTAAATCAACGTGATCTAAACCACGCTTATTACTGCTCGACTGTACCGACTCTAATTGATCTTCGAAGATGGACTTCGAATCGTATAATAATCTCCCGATAAGGGTGCTCTTTCCGTCATCTACGCTTCCCGCTGTGGTGAAACGTAAAAGTTGCATATTTAAATAGGAAGTTTCGCTCATGTTTCTTTGCTTGCTTGATTAAAAATAGCCTTGTTTCTTGCGGTCTTCCATGGCAGTTTCACCGCGCTTATCATCCGATCTATTGCCGCGCTCCGTCTGGCGGGCAGAAGCAACTTCTTGAATAATTTTCTCTACCGTATCGGCATCCGACTCAATACCACCTGTAATGGTAATATCACCCAATGTTCTAAACCGTACCAACTTGTTTTCCACCTTTTCATGGGCTTCTAAAGTGATATACTCCGACATGGGCAACCAGGTATTATTGCGCCAAACCACATCACGCATGTGGGCGATGTATAAGGATGGGATTGCAATATTTTCGGCAAAAATATACTGCCAAACATCCATTTCCGTCCAGTTACTAATAGGGAAAACACGGAAATGCTCGCCCATATTCTTCTTCCCATTAAAGAGATTCCATAATTCCGGACGTTGGTTTTTCGGATCCCACTGACCGAAATCATCACGGTGCGAGAAAAAACGCTCTTTAGCACGAGCTTTCTCCTCATCGCGACGCGCACCACCCATGGCGGCATCAATTTTATTCGACTCAATCGCATCCAAAAGCGTAACCGTTTGCAAGGCATTACGCGAGGCATTCTTACCCGTTTCCTCTTTCGCAGCACCTTGATCAATGGAGGTTTGTACCGAACCTACGATTAAACGCACGCCCAAATCCTTTACCAACTGATCGCGGAAAGCCATCGTTTCGGGGAAATTATGACCGGTATCGATATGTACTAGAGGAAAAGGAATCTTGCCAGGAGCAAAAGCCTTTTTCGCTAAATGGGTTAATACTATTGAATCCTTTCCACCGCTAAAAAGAATGGCGGGGTTTTCGAACTGAGCATAAACCTCACGTATAACGTAAATCGCCTCTGCCTCAAGCTCTTTTAAATGGGTTAAAGTATACCGCATGAACTGCTTATTTATTTGATGCGCTAAGTTAAGGATAATCAGAGAATGAATGAATCTAAAAAGCCGCCAATTCAATATTAATTAGCCTAATTCGTAAATAAGCCTCTATCGGTGCATCATTTAGCTCAAACATCAAACCTCCAAACCTTCCAAACCTCCAAACCTTCTAAACCCTAAACTAACCATGCGTTCCTGCAAAATATTGAAAAGTCTCACTCCTTCGTGAATCATCCATTAATTGACACTTACGAAAAACCCTACCGTCATGCCAAGAGACGAGTTTTAGGTTTTAAAACCAAGAAGATTTGATGACATGTAGGAAACAAAAGCATAGAAAGTTCCAACTTTCAATCTACCAAAATCATCATTAGTAGGTTTCCCGGCCTCAATTACGAGGCTTTAAAATAAAAGCCTTTGCCTTAGCGAATTGGGAGCCGAAGAGCGCAGCGATGAGCCCACAAACTCAAACAATAAAATAAACAAGCCGTTTGTAACATAGCGACGTGAGGAACCGAGGAACAAAGTGACGAGCTCACGAACTCCTCTGGAAGAGGATAAGCGTTCGTAACTCGCCCACCGAACTTGCCTTTTATAAAGATTTTTGAAGTGAGGAATTGGAGCCTTGATTTTTTTGGTTCTTTTTTGATCTACTGGAGCATAGCGGAACTCACGAACTCCTCTGAAAGAGGATAAGCGTTCGTAACCAAAAAACGAACGACATAATGTATTGATAATCATTTTTTTAACAAGAAATAGAATTAAGAAAACGGATTGAAAATTTAATCTATCATGGCTAACTTATTTCAGCATCGTCGCCATTAAAAATTGAGTAACACTAACCCTATCGAAATCCCTCCGTGTCCTTAGTGCCTTCTCCGCGAACCTTGCCTTCTCTGCGAACTTTGTGGTAAAAAACAAAATCGAGATGTCCCACCTACAGCGCTTGGGATTCCTAGCCATGAATGATACTATCGAGATGTCGCACCTCTGGTGCTTATAGGTTATCCTACCATTCAAACCCTCAAAACCGCAAATCCCCTCCTTAACGAAATCCCTCTCGGTTCTTGCCTCTCGGCTCTCGCCTCTCTAACGAAATCCAATCTCAATACTCACTACTCAATACTCAATACTCACTACTCACTACTCACTACTAAAAAAAAATTCTAAAAGAATTTTTTTTCCAAAACTCCCATCACCAAATCAACCCCCTCTTCCACACTCAACTTATGCGTCGGCACCTTCACATCCGGATTCTGCGGTTCTTCAAAGGGAGAACTAATACCCGTGAAATTACTAATCTCGCCCCGACGCGCTTTGGCATAAAGCCCCTTCACGTCACGCTTTTCGCATTCTTCAATCGGGCAGTTTACAAAGACTTCCATATAATTCTCCGCTCCTACCAAATTCTTCACCAGCTCTCTTTCTTCCGCAAAGGGAGAGATAAAAGCGGTGAGGGTAATTACTCCCGCATCGAGCATTAAATTGGCTACTTCACCGATGCGACGGATATTCTCCTTCCGTGAGGCATCCGAAAAATCAAGGTCTTTATTCAAACCACTACGCACATTATCGCCATCTAAAATATAAGTGCGTTTTCCCATCTCGAAAAGGCGGCGCTCTAACTCACTCGCTAAAGTTGATTTACCCGAACCAGATAGACCAATAAACCAAATCACTAAACTGGGATGTCCTTGTTGTTGAATGCGGTCAGCGCGGCTTATTGCATGACTATGGGGAATGATATGTAATTTTTCTGGACTCATACGATATAATTGAAATAGATAAAACTGAGGAATATTCCGCCGTAAACCAGACTTACCAAAAAGCCCAATTTAAAATAATCGGCAAACTTATACTTACCTAATTCCAGCACCATTAAATTGGTTTGGTAGGCATAGGGGGTAATAAAGCTACAACTAGCCCCAAAAGCAGTGGTTAAAAACACCGCTTCATAAGGTAAACCGGCTGTTTGCGCCAGACTATAGGCTAAGGGGAATATGATAGATACCGCTGCTACATTGGTCACAAAGCTGGTTAATAGCCAAGTTACTCCGAAAATGCTACTAATAATCAACATAGGCGACCATAAATGCGCCTCACTGAAAAGGGCTTCCGTTAGTAAATTGGCGGCACCACTGCGGATTAAACTGTCGCCTAAGAGTAAGGAGGCTAATAAAACAATTAAAAGGTCTAAACTCAGCGCTTTCTTCACCAAGTCAATATATACCATTTTCAAAGCCACTTGCACCACTAGCAGCAACAAGAGGGCTTCATAGAGCCTTAATAGTCCGAAAACACTAGTGCCTAAAATAAACACCGTACTAATCCAGAAAATCTTTTTATTTAAGGGGGCTAAATGATCCGTACTTTCCAAATCATTCAACACAATCATATCTCCCGCACTATTGTTCTTCTGTAAAAAAGTGCTGCCTGCCATTAACAGCAATAAATCACCCGTTCGTAAAGGAATTGAACCAATTTTACCACTCACCTTCTCCCCTCTTCGATGTATGCCGATAATAGCCGCATCGTAAGCTTGCCGAAAGCCTATATCTTTCGCATTCTTTCGGTCTAAACTCGAGTTCTGCGTTACCACGACCTCAACCACCTTCGTACCCTGGGTTAAATCAAACTCTTGCGTTTTCGAAAGTTCTAAGCCACTAAATTGCTCCCCTAACTGCGCTAAGGCAGATGTGTCTCCAGCAAATAATAACACGTCTTTCGCTTGTAAAACTTCTTGTGGCGGAACGGGAACAATATGTCTCTCTGCTCTAATAATCTCCGAAAGAAATAAGCCATCCAAATTACGCATACCCGCTTCTTCTATGCTTTTCCCCACATAATCACTGCCCGCCTTCACCCGCATTTCAATCAAATACTCGCGACTGTTTTCCACTACCTCAGCGAGAATATTATCTTGATTGCGCAGTAATAAGGGGGCTAAGACCACCATTAAAAGTACCGCTCCTCCCAAAATCAACAAGCCAGGAATGGTAAAATCAAAAAAGCCCAAGGGCTCCAAGCCCGCTTGTTCAATTAAACCATTCAACACCAAGTTGGTACTGGTACCGATCAAGGTAACTACCCCACCTAATATCGCCGCAAAACTTAGGGGCATTAATAATTTCGAAGGACTAATTTTATGCTTCTTCGCCCAATTATATACGTAGGGAATCATCACCGCTACCACCGGCGTATTATTCATAAAGGCCGAAAGCCCTCCCACCAAACCGCTCATGCGCAAAATGAAACTCGGCGCGGTTTTCACCCCTTTAAAGGCTTTATCAAAAAGACCTGTTAAATTAAAATGGAGATTTATAGAAGCGGTGATAATCACCAAAAGAAAAATGGTGATAATCGAGCTATTACTCAGGCCTGCCATAAAATCTTCGGCACTCACTACCCCGGTTAAAACCAAGGCAGCCGCCGTAAACAAAAATACCAAGGAGGTTTTAAAGCGGTCTAAAATCAAAATAACCACCATGGCCAAAATAATGGCCAAAACTGCGTAGCTATGGTATTCAGCGGCAATCATTAAACGCGCTCGGCCGCTTGGTAAATACGCTCAATAATATCCACCACCTTTAAGCCTTCTAAGGCATTGGTCGTAATACTCGCTCGGCCTTTTATCACCTCAATTACATTTTCTATTAAATACACGTGGTTGGCGGCACTGCCCTTATAGGGTCCGTAGTCGTTCGGGGGGTTCGCTGCCGCTAAGATGGGCATTTCATAGTCCTTTACATGACAGTACTCCACCTCATTCATATACTGCCCTCCTATTTTAATCGTTCCATTTTCGGCCAAAATGGTAATACTGCTTTCAAAATTTTGATCCCAACAAGAGGTAGAGAAATTTAAAACACCTGTGCCACCATCTACAAACTGAAAGTTGATCGTCCCGGAATCTTCAAAATCAGTTAAGTCAGCGTGATTGAAATCTTTAATCTTTCCTTGAATGCCAGTGATGTCCCCAAACAGCCAGTACATAATATCAATAAAATGTGAAAACTGCGTAAATAAGGTCCCACCGTCTAAAGCTTTGTCGCCGTGCCAATTCCCTGCCTTATAATAGCGTTCATCTCTATTCCAGTAACAGTTAATTTGCACCATATTAATCGCACCCAACTTCCCACTTTCTACCAATTCTTTAATCCACACCGAGGGCGGGGAATAACGGTTCTGCATAACCGCAAAAACCTGGCGATTGCGATGCAAAGCCGTGAAAATCAATTTTTCCACCGCGGCCTTTTCTAAGCCCAAAGGCTTTTCTACTACCACGTGCCGCTGCGCATTTAAAACCGCCAAAGCCTGCTCGGCATGCAATCCATTAGGGCTCGCAATATTTACTACTTCTATTTCGGGATGGGCCTCCAATAGGGCTTCCACTTCCGTGTAGATTGGCAAGGAAGCGAATTTTTCATCCAAGCCTAAACTTTCCTTCGGACGGATATCACAAAGCGCTACTATTTCGGCTTCGCTATTATGCCAAATCATTTCCGCATGGCGCTTGCCAATATGCCCGCAACCCACTAAACCAAATTTCACCTTGGATTCTTCCATCCTAAATTCGCTCTATATTATCGTTAACTAATTTATAGCGCTCGCCACTCTCGGGGCAAGTCGCTTCATTAGCTTCATTAAATTCCAATCGATGCCCAAAAGCACTCATCCAGCCAATCTGCCGCGCCGGGTTTCCCACCACCAAAGCAAAAGGCTTTACTTCTTTGGTCACTACCGCACCGGCTCCTATAAAAGAATACTCTCCTATATCATGACCGCATACTATCGTGGCATTAGCGCCAATACTAGCGCCCCTAGCCACGCGGGTTTGCAAATACTCTCCCCGTCGATTCACCGCACTGCGCGGATTTAATACATTGGTAAATACCATGGAGGGGCCTAAAAATACATCATCCTCGCAAATTACTCCCGTATAAATACTCACATTATTCTGCACTTTCACATTCTTGCCCAAAACAACGGCAGGACTAACCACCACGTTTTGGCCAATGTTACAATGCGCGCCTAATATTGCGTCGCTCATAATGTGAGAAAAATGCCATATTTTAGTGCCCTCGCCTATCACCGCTCCTTCATCAACAAAGGCGCTCGGGTGAGCATAATAATTCTTGTCCATTGTGGTTTTAAAATAATCGTCGGACAAAATTGATTTATTTTTTAAGAATTGTATACTAAGTCTAGCTTTTTTTATTTTAGCCATTCTTAGAAATTTGTCCCACCTTATGGGAACGTGTATGAAAAGATTAGCACTTTTAGTGTTTTTAGCCAGTGCCAGCTTAACGCAGGCACAAAACTTAGTAAAAAACGGTAGCTTCGAAAATACGGGCGATTGTCCTATTTCCAGTCCCCTGTTCGACGATTTCGCCGAGCCTTGGACCAGCTATATGAATACCCCCGACTATTACCACCCTTGTGGTTTCCCCGGTAGCGACTCGGCCACCAATAATGCCCTCGCCTTCGATGGCCAAGGTTTTATGGGCATCCGCGTTTATGGCGAGTCAGGTGGTGTGTACGAACGTGACTACCTTCACGGCGAACTAAGCGAACCCTTAGATTCGGGTAAATTCTACCGTATAACTTTTTACGTGCGCCCCCTTAATAATGATATCACTGAACAGAGTTACGGCATCGACAAAATGGGATTACTCCTTACCGACACGGTTTTAGACACTATAACCCTCAACAGCCTACTCGACTTCAGACCCCAGGTTCTAAATAAAACCGTCATCACTCAAGAAAATTACTGGACCAGCGTCTGCGGTATCATCAAAGCCAAAGGCGGCGAACGCTACCTCACCATTGGCAATTTCTTCGAAGACAATCTCACCAATATCGAGCCCCTCGAAAATTCGTCCAACCCTACCCGCGGCTATATACTAGTAGATTATGTAGAAGTTGTGGCCAACGACATTCCTCAATTACCCCAAGACACCATTATCTGTCAAGACAGCCGTATTGACCTGCGCATCAAAGCCCCTAACATTAGCGTCATGTGGAGCGACGAAAGCACCGATCCCGACTTCCTCATTACCCGCCCCGGACTCTACACCGCCGCTATTTCCAATGGCTTTTGCACTTATGTAGATACCATCATTGTAGAAGGCGTAAACTGTCTGGAATGCCTTACCTATGCTCCCACGGCATTTAGCCCCAACAACGATGGCCTCAACGACTTTTTCACCATCATACCCAACTGCTACATCGAAGGCTACCTTACCCATTACGAATTAACCATTTTCGACAAATGGGGACGAAAAGTCTTCGAATCCCTTAGCCCCGATACCCCTTGGGACGGCAGCGAAGGCGAACACGGCGGCGTCTACACCTACACCCTCGAGTACCGCTTCAACAGCGAACGCAAAACCGAGTCTCGCATTAAACGAGGATTTGTAACGATAATAAAGTAGTTAGTATTTAGTACTCAGTACCTAGTAGGGCTTTCGTAATACTTTGATGCTTTTTGCTTCGAAGGGAAGCTTGAACCATTAATTAGTAACTTAAATTTCTAGCCAAATCATTATTAGTAGGTTTCCCGGCCTCAATTACGAACGCCAAAAATTAAAATGAAAGGCTTAGCGAGTTGGGTTGCGACCGAAGGAAGCTCGCCCACCGAGCTCGCCTTTCATGAAGATTTTTGAAGAGAGGAATTGGAGCCTAGATTTTTTTCCTTCTTTTTTGATCATGCAAAAAAGGAGTCTAAAATATCTTGTGAAGGATAGCTGAATCGAGAAGCATGATTAATAAACGAACGACAATAGCCTAAATAAACTCGCCCACCGTGCTCGCCTTTCATTTTAATTTTTGAAGTGAGAAATTGGAGCCTTGATTTTTTTAGCCATGCCTGTTTTTTTTTTAATGGAATGGCTGAGCTCACTGCGTTCGGTTCCTTCTTTTTTGCATCAACCGAAGAGAGAAGCGACGAGCTCACAAACTCCTTCAAAAATTAAATACTGTTTGTAACTGAGGCGCAGCCGAACTCACGAACTCCTCTGAAAGAGGACAAGCGTTCGTAT
>CAXBOS010000028.1:0-10726 GCA_963977415.1 uncultured Schleiferiaceae bacterium
GTATTTTTAATCAACTTTTGTGGTAGCCTGTCAAGTATGTACCTTTAAAACCGCTGCTGCTCATACACAGACCGTTGTGCTTTATTAAAACCCACATGAAACATTTTCTTCTAATCCTTCTTCCATTTCTTTATTTAACGGCATCTGTCCAAACAGACAAAACTGAAATACTATGCAATAAATGGGAATATGTAAATTCTCATGATCCTTATCAAGGTGGTATAGATGACCCCTGCCGATCCTGACAATAAGCAATACTTGATTTTTAAAAAAGATGGCTCTTTTGAGGAGATCGACCAATGGAATCATTGGAGGGGAAAATAGCAAATCAATACGGATGAGACGAAAATAGGCATAGCAATTTCTGAGCATAATGGCTCAATCGTTCAAAGCTCAGGGGAATTTGATTATGGAAGAAACCTCGTGAAAGTCACAAGCTCTGAATTGGTTTTTTGGATTCAAGGACGTCATGGCCGAGTTACTTATAAATTCAAATCCATATAATTAGGTCGAGCAGTTAAAAGGGGTATCACCCCTGACCTCTCACAGAACTGTACTTGACAAAAACCGCTTCGCCCATGCCCCACTCTCCCCTAAACCTCAATACCTGGAAACGTGGCTCCACCCGCGCGCCGCATAAACCCCTTTTACTGCTTTATGCTTTGGGTCGTTGGAAAGGAGGACAAAAAGAATTTCCTTGGCTTGATTTGCGGGAAGATGTGAAAGAATTAATTGCGCAATTTGGGGGCTCGGTGGGGGCTAATCCCCAATATCCTTTTGTGCGTTTGCGTACAGATGGTATTTGGCAAGTGAGCGATTTAGATGCCGACTTAAAGGGGGATATGAAGATTTCTGAGCTCAACCGTTTGAATAATCGCGGTTCTTTTACAGCAGAATTTGAAGCCCAAATTAGCGATAGCCAAGCCTTCGCGGATCTCGTGCAAAATCTCCTCGATGAGCACTTTAGCGAAACCCTCCACGAGGATATCCGCTTAGCGGTAGGTCTGCAAGAACCAAGCGCTTTGCGCACCTATACACGCAAGCAACGTAATCCTTATTTCCGCCAAGCGGTGCTGGATGCTTATCAATACCAATGCGCGATCTGTGGTTATAATCTACGTTATCGCAATACCTTAATAGGCGTGGAAGCGGCTCACATACAATGGCACAACTCTCAAGGACCAGATGAAGTGGACAATGGGCTGGCCCTCTGCTCTATTCACCATAAACTCCTCGATTATGGAGCTATTGGCTTTGATCACAATCGTGAGTTGTTAATCGCCAGTGGTGTTAATGGTGCCGACCTAGATTTTTGGCTACATCGCCATAAAGGCCGTGGCTTGCAGTTACCCAGCAATGGGGTTTCTGAGCCTAAGCCGGAATATTTGCAATGGCAGCGGAGGGAGGTTTTTAAGGGTTAATTGTCCTCAAATCTTTTTGGCTTCAAAGCCTAAAACTCGTTTCTCTTGTTGAAACCTAGGCGCACACTTCCATCCTTTTAAAACCTAAATCATTTGATTCGTCCTATAAAAGCATTGTTATTGACGAAGAAAGTAGTGCCGGTATGCGAGTGATTGGTGAGTTTATTGAGATTCTATCGTAAATTACCTGCTGAAATTAGACCAAAGAATAAAGAGTATGCCCACTGTTAATATACTATTTGGAAAAGAAGCCACTCAGAAAATTTTAAATAACCAACCATTAAGTCAAGAGGAAATTTTGGAATCTCAAAAAAGCTTTGCATTTGATACCGAAGAAGAAGCTGACGCTTTTAAGAAAGGGATTTAGGCGGCGGTTGGTTGGCAGGAGGTTTATGCTTTGGAGGGAAATCTAGAGCTAGATAATGCAAGGACCCAAGATTAAATCATGACTAATTAACTTTATCCCTGCGTTTTATGCCATATTGAAATAATTCGATCCATTGATGAAAACTTTCCTACCTCATATTTTACTTATTCTTTTCTTAGCAAGCTGCACAGAAAGTACAGATAAAGATACCCAACCTCCACCTCTTTACCCCCAAGCCAAAAGCTATAAAGCAAACCCAGAAGGTGGTTATGTGGTAAATGTAGTTACCGGAGATACGATAATACCACTAATTAATTATTTGGGTGACACTATCAAAACCGGAGTTCCAATTCCCGTAAAGGGCAAAGTCGTACACCCAGATAGTATTTCTAAACCTAAATCTTTTCCAGTACCCTCTAAGAATCAACTTACAAAAATCAATGCCCATCCGAATGTGCATAAGATTCCAGATAATTTGACGGTTATTCCTGTAAACGAGGATTCCCTTACAGTCATTCCTATTGTCCCCATTGAAAAAGGAGATAAAAACCATTTTATACTTAACTCAGAAGGAGATACCGTGCAAACCGGTGTGCCAATACCTGCCAAAGGAAAAGTAGTAAGAACCACACAACCTCAACCCACCATAGCATTGCCGCCAAGATTTAAAGACGCTACTATTAACAATATGCAATTCTTAGATGTGGACCAAGGCATAGCTTCTTCTTACGTCTTTTCCATCTTAGAAGATAAAAGCGGAAACCTTTGGTTCGGAACGACTGGCGGAGGGGTAAGCAAGTATGATGGTAACTCCTTTACCCATTTTACCGAAAAAGAGGGCTTATCCAACAATCGCGTTTGGGCCATCTTAGAAGATAAAAGCGGAAACCTTTGGTTCGGAACTTATGGCGGAGGGGTAAGCATGTATGATGGTGAATCATTTACCCATTTTGCCGAAAAAGAGGGCTTATCCAACAATTACGTCTGGTCCATCTTAGAAGATAAAAGCGGAAACCTTTGGTTCGGAACTGAAGGCGGAGGGGCAAGCATGTACAACGGTGAATCATTTACCCACTTTACCGAAAAAGAGGGCTTATCCAACAATTCCGTCTTTTCCATCTTAGAAGATAAAAGCGGAAACCTTTGGTTCGGAACGGATGGCGGGGTAAGCATGTACAACGGTGACTCCTTTACCCACTTTACCAAAAAAGAGGGCTTACCCAACAATTACGTCAGGTCCATCTTAGAAGATAAAAGCGGAAACCTTTGGTTCGGAACTTATGGCGGAGGGCTAAGCATGTATGATGGTGAATCCTTTACCCATTTTACCGAAAAAGAGGGCTTATCCAACAATTATATCTGGTCCATCTTAGAAGATAAAAGCGGTAATCTTGGGTTCGGGACGAATGGCGGGGTATGCATGTATGATGGTGAATCCTTTACCCATTTTACCGAAAAAGAGGGCTTATCCAACAATCGCGTCAATTCCATCTTAGAAGATAAAAGCGGAAACCTTTGGTTCGGAACGAATGGCGGGGTAAGCATGTACAAGGGTGACTCCTTTACCCACTTTACCAAAAAAGAGGGCTTATCCAACAATTCCGTCAGGTCCATCTTAGAAGATAAAAACGGCAACCTTTGGTTCGGAACTTGGGACGGAGGGGTAAGCATGTACAACGGTGACTCCTTTACCCATTTTACCGAAAAAGAGGGCTTATCCAACAATTACGTCTGGGCCATCTTAGAAGATAACAGCGGAAACCTTTGGTTCGGAACTTATGGCGGAGGAGTATGCAAGTATGATGGTGAATCCTTTACCTATTTTACCGAAAAAGAGGGCTTATCCAACAATTACGTCTGGTCCATCTTAGAAGATAAAAGCGGAAACCTTTGGTTCGGAACGAATGGCGGAGGGGTAAGCATGTATGATGGTAACACCTTTACCCATTTTACCGAAAAAGAAGGCTTATCTAACAATTCCGTCAATTCCATCTTAGAAGATAAAAGCGGAAACCTTTGGTTCGGAACGAATGGCGGAGGGGTAAGCATGTACAACGGTGACTCCTTTACCCACTTTACCGAAAAAGAGGGCTTATCCAACAATAACGTCAGGTCCATCTTAGAAGATAAAAGCGGAAACCTTTGGTTCGGAACATGGGGCGGAGGAGTAAGCAAGTATGATGGTGGCTCCTTTACCCATTTTACGGAAAAAGAGGGCTTATCCAACAATTTCGTCAATTCCATCTTAGAGGATAAAAACGGAAACCTTTGGTTAAGCACAGAGAATGGGCTAAATAAAGTTGCCGTATTAGATGGGGTTGGTCTACAATCACAAAACACAGAAAAAACCAAAAAAATTACATACGATATTGCTCGTTTTGAAAAAATTGATGGTTTAAAAGGCTTGGATTTTTATGACAATAGCGTTTGTTTGGACAGTAAAAACCGCATGTGGTGGGGCAATCGTAAAAGTCTTAGCATGCTGGATATGAATAAATACAGACCGGCACAAAACCCACCTGCAATTTATTTAAATCAATTAGACATTAACGAGCAAATTATAGATTATCGCAACATAACAGACAGTTTAGATAGTGATATAGAATTTAACGGTGTACAAAAATTTGAGAACTACCCCTTGAAATTAGAGCTGCCCGATAATAAAAACCACCTTAGGTTTCATTTTTCAGCTATAGATTGGCATGCACCTCATAAAATACGGTACAGTTATATGCTAAGTGGTTTGGATAATAACTGGAGCCCACCAAGTAGTGAGGCAAAAGCAGATTATAGAAATATACCCTACGGCACCTATACTTTTAAAATTAGCGCCATTGGAGAAAGTGGAGAGTGGAGCGAAGCCTTTGAATATGAATTTACAATAAATCCTCCTTGGTGGCATACTTGGTGGGCAAGAACAGGATATGGGTTAACTGTAATTTTACTGATTTGGGGCTTTGTTAATTGGAGAACTGCTAGCCTAAAGAAACGACAAAAAGAATTGGATATAGAAGTTGATAATGCAACAAAAGAAATCCGCGAACAAAAAGATGTAATAGAAAAGGAAAAGCACAAAAGCGATGAGTTGCTTCTCAATATTCTACCACAAGAAGTAGCTGATGAATTAAAAGAGAATGGTACTACACCAGCAAAACATTTTAATGAAGTAACAGTGCTGTTTACAGATTTTATTGGCTTTACAAGTATCAGTTCTAAATTAACACCAACCGAGTTGGTAGCTGAGATACACAAGAATTTCTCGGCCTTTGATAACATCATTGTAAAACACGGTTTAGAAAAAATAAAAACCATTGGCGATGCCTACATGGCTGTATGCGGCTTGCCAGAAGAAAAATCGGACCATGCCAAAAGAGTCATTAACGCGGCAATAGATATTCGCGATTACATTGCCAATAGTGATAGTAAATTTCAAATTCGTATTGGCGTGAACTCTGGCCCCGTAGTTGCCGGCATTGTTGGTGTAAAGAAATATGCCTATGACATTTGGGGTGATGCCGTAAATATTGCCAGTCGAATGGAGAGTAGCAGTGAAGCTGGTCGGATTAACATCAGTGAAACAACTTACAATTTTCTAAGAGATGACTCTGATTTTATATTCGAAACACGCGGGAAAATCGAAGCAAAAGGCAAGGGAGAAATTGAGATGTTTTTTGTTTCAAAGGCTTAAATGAAAAAGAAAACGGCATACAACAACAAATAAAACCAAGCTATTGGCAGTGTTTATTTAAGCGTTGGCAGCATTTAACCCAAAATCAGAAAATAATGAAAGTTACGGCTGAGAAAAACGAAAAGGTTGCTCAAATGACATTTGCGTCTGTCTACCCCCATTATATAAATAGGTTAGAGAAGAATGGTAGAACAAGGGAGGAATTTCACCAGATTATAGAATGGTTAACTGGGTTTAATACCGAAAAAATACAAGAATTGATTGATGAAAAAGCAACTTTTGAGACATTCTTTCAAAAAGCAGAATTAAACCCGAATGCTCACCTAATTACAGGCTCAATTTGTGGATATCGGATTGAAGAAATACCAGATGAATTTGAATTGTATCGAAAATGTAGGTATTTAGATAAATTGTATGATGAATTAGCAAAAGGTCGAAAAATGGAAAAAATATTAAGAGTAGAAAAGAAATAGATACCGTTGCTAATGAAACGTAAACTCAACATCCTGAAGGAGATCCCGCAAAGATAAACTACCCCCATACCCCACCGTTACCCTAAACCTCAAGACCTGGAAACGTGGCACCACCCGCGCGCCGCACAAACCCCTTTTACTACTTTATGCTTTGGGCCGCTGGAAAGGGGGACAAAAAGAATTTCCGTGGTTGGATTTACGCGAGGATGTGAAGGATTTAATTGCGCAATTTGGGGTTTCGGCGGGGGCTAATCTGCAATATCCTTTTGTGCGTTTGCGCTTCCGTTTTGGTTTCTTCCAGTCGTGCCATATACAGTAACCTAGGCGGTTTCTAAGTCATTCATTTACTTTTTTGAGTTTGACTAGTATGCTGTCTAGTCGGAAGTTATTAAGCCACCCTTGATAAATTCGCATTAGCTGACGTAACCGTTCTGTTAGTGATAATAGCGATGTTTTCTTGGTTGTGCACTTGAGCTTGCGTTTGAGGCTTTGCCAGGCTCCTTTAATTACTACTGTTTGGTATTGCCATTTTACCCCTTTCTGGCATGTGGGGGTAAACCCATATCCCAGAATGTACTTCCCTAATCTGAAGCTGAATATTCAGTTCACCAAGCACCTTGGGAATATCCGCACACGCACTGCCAGAAGAGTCTAAGACAAAGGTTTCGTCTAAAGGTAGTTAGGGCTTGTGGGTGGCATTTTCCATCTGAAGGTAATTTTGAATTGGGGCACAAATTTCTGGACCCGAGGGAAGGAAAAATAATTTTGACAAGCTTGTTATAAAATAGCTGAGACACTAAAAGCATAGAAGTTTTTAAGATAATCATCAGTTGATATTAGTTTTGTAACTTTGAAATAACCTTCGCACCTTGAATCTACAACTGCATTTTCGCCTTCCTTTCTTTTTATTGGTATTAATACCTTGGATTTCCTATGGTCAAATTACGCTAACAACTAACCCAGGACTAAGTGGCGGTGAAATAAGGCTATGTTTAGCGAACGGAAATCAAGTAAGCTACACTGCCCTCTATCCTGGACCAAATGTAACCTACGCCTGGACACTACCAGGCGCGACTATTGGGAATCCAAATGGATCTGGACCTTTTACATCGACCTACCTTAATGCTGGAAACTTTAATTCGAAAGTTGTAGTAAGCGTAAATGGTATAAAGCAAGACTCGAGCCTATTTACGGTTAGAGTGAGCAATTTACAAGCACCTACTTTTAATCCAAGCCAAAATGTTTTCTGCTTGAAAGACGGCCCTTTCAGCCTCGATGGAATTAGTCCAGCAGGTGGAGTATTTACAGGACCTGGAGTGAATGGAAACATTTTCAATCCTTTATCGGCTGGTGTTGGCACACATACAGTGACTTACACTATTACAGATGGGAATTGCACCAGATCACAAACCGAGCAGTTTACGGTTAATCAAATGCCTATTTGGAACTTTAGCGTAAACGGAATAACTCCGAGCATTTTTCAAGGAGATACTGTTTTTGCACACTGTACAGCAGATATAAATTACAGTTTTTTCTTTCTTGATAATTCTTCACTCTACTCAAGCTATACAATCGATTACGGGGATGGCTCACCGATTGTGACAGGAGGCAGTACTATGGGCGTACCGTTTCACAATTATAGTTCTCCAGGCTTATATACAGTCACAGTAAGCCTCACCAGCCCTCAGGGATGTGTAGTAACCCGAAGTATAAAAGTTTTTTATGGCTCTAACCCAGGAGGTCAGATAGTAAACACGGGAAATACCACTTTGCTCTGTACCGGCCGAAACGGTTATACTATGACCTTCCCTATTTCAGGAACGCAAAACAACCCCTCTGGAACAATTTACACCATTTTTTTTAGTGACGATAATAGTATTACAACCTTTAACCATCCACCGCCCGCTAGTATAACGCACACTTTTTTAAACACCTCCTGTGGGGACACTTCCGAAGCGTTCCATAACTCATATTATGTAAGTTTTACCGCAACTAACCCTTGCGGCTCAAGTGTTCCTAAAATTGATCCAATAAACCTATCATCACCTCCAATTCCAGATTTTAAAATACCACAAGATACCTGCACACAAGACACAGTAGAATTAGTTAGCATTTCAGAACCAGGTTCAACCGTCAGTTATGATCCCAACAAAACAAATCTAATAGGTAACCCAGGTGATTACGTCTGTGACACAACAAAAAAAATTGTTTGGGAAATATCGCCAAATACTTACACCGTTGCTAGTGGTGTACTTGGCAATCGAATCTTTCCACAGAACGCCCAGTCGTGGATCCCTAGTGGTACAGATACAGTCCGTGTACTATTCAACCGACCGGGAAGCTACCAGGTTAAGCAGATTATACAAGGCTCGCCTTACTGCCCCATTGATAGTGTAACCAAATCCGTTTGTATAGACACCGTCCCCAGTCCAAAATTTGCCCTTTCAGATAGTGCTGTTTGTGCAGGGGTCCCCACCAACCTTTATTATTTAGATCCACTTCTACCCTATTGCGACAGTACTCAATTACAGTGGACTATTAAGCCTAGCATCGGCTGGAGCATAAACTCTGGTGACTTAAACGACAGTAGCCTCTCTGTTTCCTTCAATAATACAGGAACTTACCAGGTGATATTACAGGCTTCAAATCCTTGCGGGATGGATATCGATTCAGTTAACGTTGTAGTTGTCGGGCAACCTACCCTTGCTCTACCCCCTGACACCACCTTATGCGGTCTGTTAACCGTAGACTTCTCTAATCCTAACTCGGGGTATTTTTTTGACGATAGTGCGGGGACCTCAAGCTTTACGTGGTCGGTAACACCAGACACGGGCTGGGCTTTCTTAAGCGGCACAGACTCAAGCTCAGCGTACCCGACTATTGACTTTAGATCCTATGGATCGTACTCCATAAACCTCAATTACAGTAACAGTTGCTTCAATCGGAGTGGGCAAATGCTGGTCAATGTGAATAAGCCTCCTTCCATAAATAGCCCTCCGGACACAATAGTGTGTTATGATGGCAGTTACATCAGGTCTTTTAACGCACAGTTTGGAAACCACCCTCTGACTTACTCCTGGAGAGCTGGAGTAGGAAGCCTAAATACTGGCAACAACATTCAAATTAGTAACCTTAAAGACACAACTAGAGTATGGCTTTTTGTAGAAGACTTTGCGGGCTGTCGAGACTCTTCTAGCTTTAGAATACTTATTCCAGACCCGATCAGCTCGACCTTCAATTTGGCAAATAGCGTTTGTTACAACCAAAATACAAATGTTTTAACTAATGTAAGTGGTGGAATAGCTCCTTATAGTTTCCAGTGGCTGGGCTCAAACACCAATTACCTCTCCTCAGACAAAATCAGTAACCCAATTATCGACTCTACCGGTATACCTGGAACATATGTCTTGAGAATTACCGATAGTCTTGGCTGTATTCACTTTGACACCCTAAGTGTCTGGCAACATCCTTTTACCACTGTAGATGCCGGCCCCGATGAAAGCGCTTGTAATACCGTTAATAATCTTCCTTTGGCCAATCCTTCACCCATGGGGGGCAGTTGGACTGGTAACTTCGTGAATGGTCAAGGTATCTTTGACCCTCAAGCCTCTGGACTAGGGGCGCATACGGTGTTCTATAATTTTACGGATCAGTTTGGTTGTGACTATACTGATAGCTTAGTGGTTAATGTGGTAGCACCTCCCACTGCTTCTTTTACCGCTAGTGATACTATGGGGTGCTCGGTATTGAACCTTAACCTTAGTTCTACATCTGATCTTGGAGCACAACTTCAATGGTATGCAAATGATTCATTAATTGGAACGAATACAAATCAAAACCTCAGTCTTGTAAACCCCGCAAATACCACAGATTTAACTTTTGAAATTAAATTGGTAGTTAGCGCTAGCGGTCAAAATTGTACTGATAGTGTTACCAAAATAATTACCGTATTCCCTAAACCCGAAGCGAACTTCACCCTGCCCGCTACTCTCTGCGCAAATGAAACCATTAGCCTTAGCCATAGCTCTTCCGCTAAAGCCATTGACAGCATTCGGTGGATTGCTTCTTCTCCCTCAATCATTATTGCGGATTCATCTGCCAGTCCTACCGACTTCACCTTTCCCGATAATCAGTCTGGCAGCGATTCTGTCTATACCATTTCCCTGATCGTCTACTCTACTGATGGCTGTTCCGACACCCTAAACCAAGACATCACCATTTACAGTCGCCCCACCGCCAGCTTTAGCCTACCCGCTAACGCCTGTGGACCTTTTACCCTTCAACCCGCCGACGCTTCTACCGGACCCAACTTAAACTACAGCTGGAGCATCAGTCCCAGCAATAATGTAATCGTCACTAACCTAAACACCGCTAGTCCAAGCTTCGAACTACCCGCTTCATCTAGCGACTCTGTGGTGTACGCAATAAGCCTCATCGTTACCGATGATAGAGGCTGTGCCGATACCACAAGTCAGAACTTTAGCCTATACCCACTACCCCAGGCCGACTTCAACCTCTCTAGCCAAGACAGTTGTGGGCCACTTACGGTGAGCTTTACCAACCTTTCAAGCTCTGGACAAAGCGGCATGGACACCTCCACTATGTCTTTTACCTGGAACCTCGGCAACGGATCCTCCTTCAATGGCAATACCCCGCCCAACACCACCTACACCAATAGCGGAACCAACGATACCACTTTCTTAGTGAGTCTTATTGCTACTAATGCTTTTGGGTGTAGCGATACGCTTTTAGACTCGATTATCGTTCGGGCAGATCC
>CAXBOS010000029.1:0-7391 GCA_963977415.1 uncultured Schleiferiaceae bacterium
TAGACTCCTTTTTAGGATACGAACGCTTGTCCTCTTTCAGAGGAGTTCGTGAGTTACGCTTCGCTCCAGTTGATGCAAAAAAGAAGGAACCGAACGCAGTGAGCTCAGCCATTCCATTAAAAAGAAAACAGGCATGGCTAAAAAAAATCTAGGCTCCAATTCCTCTCTTCAAAAACCTTCACAAAAAGTAAGCTCGGTGGGCGAGTTACAAACGAGTTGTTTATTTTTTGTTTGAGTTTGTGGACTCATCGCTACGCTCTTCGGCTCCCAACTCACTAAACTTTTTGTTTTGTTTTTAACTCTTCATAATTGAGGCCGGATGACCTACTAATGACAATTGCGGCAAAATGAAAATTGAAGCTTTCTACGCCTTTTCTTGGCTAAATGTCATCAAATCTTCTTGGTTTTAAAACCTAAAACTCTTCTCTCAGCATGACCCTAGAGTGGAAATCGGTATTATAAATTTTAATCCTCAACGTGCCGTGACCCTTTATTTATTTCCGGGTCTGTTTTACCAAAGGTGTAAATTAAATAAGGCTAAAGACTTTATAAAGCAATTAAATTCTAATTGAAAATCCATTCGCGCAAAGCAATGCGATAATTAGCTATTTTTATACCATGACCCGATACCTCATTTTTCTACTTCTACTACTATTCGCAAGCACTAGCTGCACCATTAGCAAACGCCAACACCTAAGCGGTTATCATGTAGACTTAATCCCAGCTTTAAAAAAGGGACCTAGTAAAGCTGTAGCCACAACAAGGGAGACCCCCAGCAGAGCGAATGAAGAAAAGGCTCTAAAAGAAATCGTGCCTTTACCTTCTCTTAGGCCCGGCTATAGCACCATTAAAGAAAAGCCGATAAACTTAGACTCGGCTCTGGCAGAAAAGACGCTTACCAAGGTAAAGCTACCCGCCCCCGAAACCAGTAGCTTAGAGAAATTCACCTCTACTCCAGTACAGGAAGAAAAGGCCTTGGCAGCCGAAGGGGAAAATTCAAAGGCGACCCCTTCTGATCCAAAATTGCATCAAGGTTTTTTAATTGCCGCTGGTATTTTGGCGCTTTTAACGGGGCTATTTTATGCCCTCTTGATTAACGCTGCCGTATCAGGCGCCAGTTATGTCCTGCTCTTTATATTCGCTGCCATTGGATTTTATGTGAGTATAATCCTGTTTACTATCGCTTTATTAATCGGGCTTATATTATTATATCGTTTACGCCGTTGAAAAGGAATGATTTTCAACAATAGCTAAACAAGCTTTTCCATAGTGGCGCTTGCGCAGATGCGCAGGTAGGAAGGCCAGGACCCGAAATTAAAATTGAGGGAGCCGACAAAATTCCGCAATGGATTCCCTAAAAATTAAGGAAATTTAAAGTCTAGCCTTTAGAGGCAGAAGAGAGGCGCTAAAAAAAGAAATTTAGGCGGCAATTTAAATTAACGTGAGTTCCACTATAAATCATAGCCTCAGATTTTCAATAAAAAGACAAGACAAGTCTAGATCGTGCAGCTGTAGCGGGCTACAGCAAATGAACTAGATGAAATATTTTCACTTTTATTGGAAAACCATTTAATCCCCTTCTAAAAAGCGGCTTTCCGCGCCTATGCTTCTTGCAATAGCCCGCTATTGCTTCACTGCATAGGCTTGAATTCCACTATTTACAAGGGATCTGAGGCCTGATTTTACGTCGAATTCACGTTAAAGTAGCTTCGGCCTATTTATAGACTAAATCCTATCTTTAAAATTTCCTAATCTCATTTATTACTCTGCTAGGTTATGAAAAAATCCTTCTTACTGCTCTTAGTGCTAAGCACTGTTATAAACCTATCTAGCTGCAGCGAAAACAGCCACGAAGCCCCTACCGAAACTACGTTTCAAAACGAGAAAACCGAGCTGATTGCTCTCGGCTCCTATCCAGACTATTATTACAATTTGGCGCAAGAACTCCACTATGCCGAGCGACGTGAAGAAGCGATAATAGCTTATCAGAAATGTATTGTTACCAGTCCTTCCCAAACTTTCGTGGAAGACGCCATGTTTAACCTTTCGGCCCTTTATTTCGAAAATAGGCAAGACTCTTTGGCTTATGCCCTAATGGATAGCCTTATTGCCCGCCGCTACACTTGGCTAGAATGGTATAAACAAGTGGATGAACAACTTTTGCAATCGGCCACTTACCAAGTGCGCTTAGCGCAGATCGACAGCCTCGCCCAGCTCAGTCAAGATCCTAAAAACTGCCGTTTCCACTATGAGGATGTGGCCCATTTTATCACCGCTTTTAAAAAGAGTAGTCAAAATTGGGAGCAGGCGCCCGCCTATTTCTACCACGATTATTTCGCCCCTGCTTCCAAGGCTTTGTACTTCTACCAGAAATATAAAATTCAATCTTCCGCCCACCTTTTCGCCTACCGGGTAGAAGACAAGCAAAAGTACTTTCAATCCATTCTCCCCAACCTGCAAAAGCTCCCCGAGCAGGAAACTTTGATCCGCAGCTATCTCCAGCAATTTGAAGAGCTCTATCCCGCCGCTATTTTCCCGGACATTTACTATACCGTGGGCTGTTTTAATGCGGGTGGAACTTCCAGTCCTTTCGGTTTGCTAATTGGCGCCGAAATGCACAGCAAAGCCCTCGACTCCGACCTTAGTAATTTCAATAATTGGGAGCAAGCGGTAGTGCGCGATTTCGCTAATCTCCCCCTTATTACCCTGCACGAATTAGTACACATTCAGCAGAATGAAAATTTTGAAAACCTCCTCGGCAATGCCATTTACGAAGGCGCCGCCGATTTTATCAGCGCCTTAGTTTGTGGTCACCATATCAACGAGCACGTCCACACTTGGGCCAATCCCCGCGAAGCTGAAGTTTGGGCCGCTTTTAAAAAGGAAATGTATGGCGAAGAAACCTACCACTGGATTGGCAATGCCGAAGAAGCCCAAGACCAACCCGCGGATTTAGGCTATTATATCGGTTATAAAATTTGCGAAGCCTTTTACCAAAAGCAAAGCGACAAAGCTGCCGCCATCCAAGCTATTCTAAAGATCGAAAACTGGCAAGAGTTTTACGAGCAAAGTGGTTATGGGGTATAAGGCGCTTGCGCAGATGCGCAGGAATAAAGAACAGGACTAGAAATTAAAAATTTAGATAAAATGGAATATAGCGAAATGAGTAGGGATGATTTTATGGCCTTTTTTAGGGATGATGAAAAGCTAAACACGCTTAGTGTAGATGACCGAATAGAGGTTTTCCGCACTGTCCTCGTAGGGGGCAGTGATTTAACCGAAGACTTGTTGAATGACGTTCTTGGAGATTACGGGGTTGAAGGATTTGAGGTGATTAGTTAATACTATAGGTAAGAATTTAATTAATTGGCCAGTTTAGTTGCAACAACCAGAATAAGACAGGTAGAATGCTCTCTCGGGTTCGCCTAAAAAAAGAGCCTAATTAAGCTTGCATTAATTATAGTTGTCCGTAAATTTGTCCGTGTACGTAAAACTGTCCGCAAAAATGGCTACAATAAATTTCTATCTCGATAAACCCGATAAAAAAGGACAAGCCCCTATTTATCTAAGAATAAACTGCAACGGAAGTCAAATAAAACTTTCTACTGGCCAAAAAATTGATCCTGAGCAATTTGACAAAAAACATCAGAGAGCTATTGACTCAACGCCTGAAGCCACAGAATTCAATCACTACCTAACATACTTATGGGAGCGAGCGTATGAGCTTTTACATCATTCAAATAAGCGCACTTTCACGCCGGGGGAGATCAAAGAAACTCTAAACCAATATATCGAAACCTACAAGGGACATAATTCTGTTCAGATAGTTAAAGAACAAGTGTCTCTTTACGGCCAGCCATTTGCCTTTGTTGATCTATTCGCTGGCGCAGGAGGATTTAGTGAGGGTTTCTTGCAAGCTGAAGTTAATAACAAGTTTTTTGACTTTATTGCAGCAAGCGATATTAATGAAAACTGCGAACTAACTCATGTTGTAAGATATAACCATCAACTCGGTTTAAATGCAGCCTTTCTAAAACAAGATATTACTGAGCCTGATTTTTTAGACAACCTACTTGAAAAGGTAGGAGATAAAAAAATCGATGTTGTTTGCGGTGGACCTCCTTGCCAAAGTTTTAGCCTAGCTGGCAAAAGGAAAAAGTTCGATAAAAAAGATGACTTATTTTCACATTATTTAGAAGTAATCAAGCTACTTCAACCGAAGTACTTTGTGATGGAAAATGTGAAAGGGATTTTAACCAAAGAAAATGGTAAAATCAAAGAGTTAATTATCAAAGAAATCAATTCAATAGTTGACGTCAAGGAAATCCCCTCTTTAGTCTCCTTTATCAAAAAACTTAAGGTCCGACACGATAGTTTCTTGTTTGAAAGCATTATCAGACGGGTTGAAATGGAGAAATTAAGAGACCTAAACCGAGAACATAGTCGCGAAGAATACATCAAGTTTGTGGATAACCGCTTTAAGCTTTTAACGCCAAAAATAGTGGACTACAAAACGAGCAAAACTGACTCAAGAATAAACACAATTAGGCACGGCTTTAATATTCTCGCCAGAACCAAGGAATGGCAGAAGTTAAAACGTGACATTATCAAAGAGAAAGATCACTGCAACATTGATAGTGATGCTTTCGCCGACACGTTTACATCATTCCTTACTCAAATAAGTCCTGAAGTGGTTATAAATGAAATTGAATCGGCTTTCAACTCACTTAACGTTCCGAAAAAATTCCATAATGATTGCAATGATATTGTAAGTGCCTTGAAAGTTTACGCTTCATCTTTTGATGAAACGGTAGACTTTCTTTCTTTACAATGTTCTGAAAAAGAATTGGAAGAACTGAATGAAATATTGGACAGTATTCGCCTTTATAAAATCGAAAAACCCTTTGTTGCCAATGCCTCAAATTATGGAGTACCGCAAAACCGCGAACGAGTGCTATTTATCGGATGCCGAAAGGATCAAAAATTCATCTCCGAAATTCCAGCAACAGTTTCGCAGAATGAAAAAGTCTCGGTGTTTGAGGCACTATACGACCTAGACTTCATAGGTAACAATGAAGAAGCTCACCACTATGAATCAGTCGATATAAATAAACAGTTCAATGGGACTGCGAAAAAACTAAAGGGGCTATTAAAAAAACGTTCCATCTCAGGCAAGCAAGATTCGAAAGCAGGAAAAAGCTTTGCAGAGTGGTCTAAAAAAGGTAGATTATTAGAAAGGTATCAGCCAAAGACCAAGCCCTTCTATGTCAAAAACTTTGAGGGCCTTTATCAAGGTGAAAAGTATTTTGATATATTAAACAACCATAAGACTAGCAATCAGAATATGACCGTTATTAAACGGCTTCAAATCATATTGAAAAGTGGAGATTATAAAACTGCCCAATGTGAATTAGAAGAATGTGGGTTAAGCTCTAAAAAGCGGAATTATAATGTTCTAAATCCGGAAACCCAAAGCTCAACAATCATGACAATTCCCGACGACTACATTCATTACAACTCACCAAGAGCTTTAACAGTAAGGGAAATGGCAAGATTACAATCTTTTGACGACTCCTTCGTATTCCAAGGTAAACGATCCACCGGAGGAAATAACCGAAAATCAGAGGTGCCGCAATACACTTTAGTAGGTAATGCTGTACCTCCGTTGTTGGCAAGGGCGGTAGCAAATGAGATTTTAAAGCATATCAAATGAGAAGCTTAAGCTCAATCGAACAAGATAAATTAAAAGTATTAACGAAAAATCAAGTTTCCTTAACTCTTATTGAGCCTACAGAAAATGGACTAAACAAGTCTATAATGGATGCGACCGGGTCCGTTCGAAGCTTTCTAAAAGAACATAGTATTCATAATTATGAAACTCAAGGCCAAGGACCTTTAAATAAGGTGCAAATTGAAGCTAAAATCCATAAGGGCTTTGCACTTATAAACTCTACTGCCTCTTTGTATCGACCGAAAACAAAGAAAGGCGATCCACGTATTTGGTTTTCCAACCTCACTAAGATCACGAAACCAAATGATATTATTGCCATTGTTTTTCATTTAGGCTCATTTCATGTTTTCAATATTACCAGATTAGACATTCACAGTCTTTTAAACTCAAACCTTGTGAATCCCTTTAAAGAACTTATTTTAGATATAAACACAAGTGCCAGTGCAATAGCTTCTGAATTATTAGCAAAATTGAGACTAATTGCTGCACAAGGACCAATTCCGTCTTTAGTACAAGCTGATACATCAGTAGGCCGAACTCTTGAAACAGCGTTAGGAATAGATATAAACTCCTCCAAGCAACCTGACTATAAAGGGATTGAACTTAAATCATTTCGAGGCAATCGAAAAAACAGAAAAAATCTATTTGCCCAAGTACCTGACTGGTCTCTAAGTAAGTTCAAAAGTTCGGCCGAAATATTAGATGCTTTTGGCTATGAAAGAGGTGATGACTATAAACTTTATTGCACGGTTTCTGCCATCACGAGAAACTCCCAAGGTTTAGCTCTAAAACTTGATTCAGAAATAAAACAATTAATCGAAAATTCTGAAAAGCCAGAGGTTGGTGACTTTGTGGTATGGACACTAGAGACACTTCACAGTCGACTAAAAGAAAAACATAAGGAGACATTTTGGGTGGAAGCATATAGCACTTATATCAATGACATAGAGCACTTTCAATATTCTTTTGTAGAGCACACTAAAAAGCCAATTATCTCTCAGTTTAATCTTCTGATTGAACAAGGAATTATAACCCTTGATCACTTAATTAAAAGAAATCCTAAAGGAAAAGTTGTTGAAAAAGGTCCTCTCTTTAAGATTAAGCCAAAAGGTATTGAGCTTCTTTTCCCTCCTAGTGAAAAATATGATTTAACCTAACGCTCATCTAGCCGCCTTTGCAATTATATCGTGCAAAAAAGCCAGAACGAACTTTAAGTAAAGAACAATTAAGACAAATAGCACTTCTGGAATTCCAGAAGTGCTACGAATTTGAAACCAATCAAGAAGCTGCAGCTTACAAGAAAGGGATTGAAGCTTCGGTTGACTGGCAAGAAATTTAAGTTTTGGAGGGAAATCAACAGTTCGGCAATGCAATCACCCAAGGTGTAAAACACAACTAATTTTAACCTTATCCCTACTCTGGCGTGCATTAGCCCGTCCGAAATTGATGACAAAAGATATCAATTTCTACACAGGCTAATTAATTTCTAATGCTAACGATGAAATTACAAAACATTGAATGACAGTAAATTATGGTTTTGTAATTTTACCGTTAGTCAGAATGTAAAAAAAGACAACAGATACATTGACAATGACGAGTAACTACAGACATATCGTAACACAGACCGACTTTACAACTGTACTGACTCGACTTGACCGAC
>CAXBOS010000030.1:0-5811 GCA_963977415.1 uncultured Schleiferiaceae bacterium
AGGTCACAACACGCCAAAAATCTGGCAGACAGAACACCCCAGGGCTGAGTTTAATACGTTTAAACTCAGCCTTTTATGTCTCAAGCCAAAATTCGTCTTTACAGACCAAACGTCACAAACACGTCACAACGCCTCCTTATGAATGGCGCTGAAATAACTGCACGTGTCAGAATTCGCAATTATGCACGTGGTGACGGCAAATCCCAAGTTCTCGTAGTTTGTTATGTTAAGGGAACAAAAGTGGTTATACCCACAGGAATTAACATTGAGAAGAAATTTTTCAATGTCAAGAATGAGGAGATCAGACGAAGCCATCCCGAAGCCTTAGATTTCAATTTATTAATTCAGGATATCTTAAATCGTATTCACGAAATACGTGTGAAGCAGCGCTTAGGTGATATCGACGTTAGTCCAAGTACTTTTAAGGACATGGTGCTAATGGAGGCGATAACTGCAGATTTTTTAGGCTATATGATTTACCGCGTAAATCTGCGTAAGAATGAATTAGCCTATAATACCTTTCGACATCATAAAGCAACACAGGGTCTCTTAGTCCAATGCTTTGGGAGTCTTCCTTTTTCAGAGATACACGACGAGAGTATTTATAAATTTCGTCGCTTTATGGAGAAACGCGGATCTAAAGAAACTACAGTATCTGATAAAATTAAGCACCTTAAAATCTACCTGCATTTAGCCAAAAAGGAAGGCTTGAAGTTTAAAATGCCATCAGCGCGAGCCTTAAAAGTGGCTCAACCCCCAAGTAATGTTCAAGCCTTAACTCGGGCTCAATTAAAAAAAGCCATTGAATTGTATAAGAAACAATATCTGGAGGATGGTGCACAGCAAGTATTACGACTTTTCTTATTTAGTTGCTTTTCCGGATTACGTTATGGAGATATTGCCAGTCTAAGTCACGAGAACTTTATCGATAAAACGCTTATCATCACTCCTCAAAAAACGAAGCGCCTGGGCAAGCTTTTAAAAATCCCCTTACCTAGTATTGCTTTGGCTTTAATCGATAAAGAGGATGAACGGCCCTTAGGTAAAGTTATTAGTAACCAGAAAATCAATAATAATCTTAAAAAGATTCGGCCTTATTTAGGCATGTCTAGAGGTGGTAAGCTTCATTTTCATATGAGTCGCCACACTTTTGCGACTCAGTTTTTAGAGCTAGGTGGTAATATTGAGGTTCTGCAGACCTTACTCGGGCATAGCAGTTTAAAGCAAACTATGATCTACGCCCATGTGGTAGATAAAAGACGAGAAAGCCAAATGGATAATTTTAATAATCTGTTTGGAGAAGAGAACTAGAATTAAAGCGGCAAAATCAATTAATGAAATGTTATGAATAGAGAGACCATTATCGAAGAGCTAAGAAAATCAGATTTAGTAATCGAGCAGCTGAGTAGAATGCCCAGGGGAGCGGAACTTAGATCTTTAGTCCTAAGTTTTGATGAACAGGTAAATAGATTTGATCCGGGCGACAGGGACCGATTTGTGGTGCCTAACTATTCTGCTAAGCAGCGAATAGAAAAGCTACGATCAGATTATAAAGATGCCCAGTATCTAAGTGCAGCTAAGACTGTCCGAAGACTTCTAGAATCTGTGGTAAAGAAATATATCTCTGGACTACAAGGCGGATTGGAGCAACTCGATCAAGAATAAATTCTAATTCTTGGTCATCCATATACAGTAAAGATTGAATGAGCACTTCCTTACTTTCGGTTGTTACGGATACTGACTTGATCTTTTGAATCTCAGTCAGTTGTATTTTGATGTGGTCAAGTTTGTAAAACTTTGAGTTCCCTTGCTCATTTATTTGCTGAAACAAGGAGTATGTGGGGTGATTATTGAGCATAATTAGTTTATTATTCTACAAAGTAGAGTTTTACGCTATAGCTGATAAAGGACAGGAATCTACATTTTCAAAACCTGCGCCTCCGCAATCACCGCCTGATCATCCTGCTTAATATTGAGCTTTACGGTTTCTAAAAGGCAGATCCAATCTCTTAAACTCTGGCGGCCTAAAAGCTGAGATCTATTCCAGCTTTGTCCATCTAAAAGGAAGAATACGCGTAGCACTTTGGTCAAGCTTAGGCTGTAAAGGAATTCTTTCCAATAGACTTCATACAAGCTTCCGCTGCCTTTCCATAAAAGAGTTTGCGAATAGCCTTCGAAATTATTGAAGCTTAAATCACTGCTCACTTGCGGGAGCTCAGGGTCATTGTCCCAGGAGCCGGCTAGGTAATAATGAAATTTCCTCCACAGCAAAAATTGCTGCGGCACATCGGCATTTAAAGGGAGGGAGGAAACGGGGCGCCACCAAAAGCCAGGGTAATTTGCATCCATGCGACTATCGCCCGGATATTCGCGCCAAGCAGGATCTACTTCATTATACCCATATCGCATGGCCAAAGTGCTGAAGCTGCTGTTTAAAGTTTCGCTGCCAAGTTCCGATTCAATTCCTTCCAAGCTTCCGGTCCAAGTGGAGCTGGCCAGTTCCGCATCGCTTTGCAGATAACTATACTTTAAGTTATAGGTCCTTTTTTCCCGGTGGATCACTTCTATGCGAATAACCTTATCGCGTAAGCTATGGCCAATAGGGCTTATTAAGGATTGGGAGCGGGGGATAAAGCGCAGGGTATTGTCATTATTGGAGTAATCTATGCGTTGATTAAAGAAAAGGGCAATTTCCCGCAATAGTTCAACTACTTCAATATTGGGAAGGTGTCTTTTGTATTCGATAATGGTATTGGGAAGCACCGTACCAGGAACATTTTCTTCCATGGTGTTGAGGCAAACGGTATTGAAGAAAACTAGCTGTTGTATTTCTTCATTCTCCATTAATTCACCACTCAGGCTAAAGCCTTTTTCAGTGGCGATATGTTGTAATATTTTAAAGACTTTTAAAAAAGGCACCATCGGATTATAGCGCTTTATTGGGCCTTGGGTAAGTTGCTGCCATTTGGCGGGATGGGTATCGGGCGATTCCCCGGCAAGGGTTCCCGCGAGGGCTTCATAATAGTATTTATTAAAGCGCACTTGGTCTAGTTCATTGTATTCGGTGCTGTCGCCCCAGTCGTCTGCTTCAAAGTGGCGCCAGAACTCCACGAAGCGATCGAGGTTGCCATTGTCATCTACAACCACGCTGTTTATTTGAGCGGGCCACCAAACGTCTCCCTGCAGGCTGGGTAAATCCACTGGAGCGAAAACATAATCGCTATCCGTTTGCGAGTTTACCGTAAGTGCATGGTCGTAAATATTAGCGGGATTGGCATCAGGGTAAGTGAATTGCGGTAAACTTAAATTACTAAGCTTCTGCAAGAGATAGCCCATCTTTCCAGCAAAGCTGACTTCCCAAGCGGATTCATTTTCATCTAAAAAGAAAAGCGGGCCGCGGCTCCATTCTTGGCCAAAGAGAAGAACTTCCACTTCGAGGCTTATTTCAGCACGGCGCTTGGCATCTATGTCAATGAAGCTGGCTAACTGGACTTTGTTCTTAGCTGATTTAGGAAGATTAAAGCGCCAGCTTTTTAAATCAGCATTCTGATTAATAACATGGAATATTTCCTCCCAGGCAATTTCCTCACTGGGCGATAGCTCTAAAGCTCCTTTAGACGATACGATTTCCAGCATAGGAGAAGTTTTGATCGGGAATTAATTTAAGCTCGAGCTCTAAAGTGTAAAGGGTGGTATTATTACTTTGATAGGTAGGGACCTTATCAAAGCTGTCCATGTGGACAGGGATGTATTGCTGCCCTACGATTAGGAAGCGTTGACTGCTGATGAGCAGATCCTGCAGGCGGTGAATTTCATCACTGGTCAGGTAGCCGCTGCGCACCATAAAACTATCCTGCTTACTGATCTGATAGGTGCTAAAACCTGATTCCTGATAGGTGGTGTCAAAAGCTTTTTTACTTTGACTAACTAGGGCTTTCACTTGGGTAGAAAGCTCTTTAGCACCAATAAAGGAGGACGTTTCTAAAACACCAAAGCCATTTTTATAAGCGATGTGAATCGTATCAATGCTATTTTCCAGCCTTAGGTTAAAGCGCATTTTATTGGAGATCACTTGGGTGGTATTTTGGCGCTGAACCCAAATTTCATAATAGAGCACTTCTTCGTCCAGACTTTGGCCATTTATGGCAAAGTCGTAATGGGCGGGAATCATTTTTAAATCGTATTCCTGGGCGCTAAAGCTTAGTGCTACTCTTTCCCCAAGGGAACCATTGACGCCGTAGAGTTTAACAATTACCCAAAAGTTGGTGTAAATGGTAGTGTTTAGAAAACCTAGAAAAGCGGGTTGATCGATATCTACTTTGAAGGAGCTTTTCCAGGTTAAGAAACTGGGAGCCCAATCGGCCACAAAGGAATGTTCCAATTTATCTTGCTCACTGTAACCGCCATTTAAAGCTAAGGCTTGTCCTTGGTTATTGAGGCGCTGCGCCGAAACAGGACTACCGAAAGCTTCCGCGGCCGAAACTTCAAATTCACACATTTGAGAATTTAAGTCGAGCACTGTCATTAAATTGGTGGCAGGTAATATCATTTTATCTAGGGCGCTTAAAAGCGGACTGATATCAAAAGCCACTCGGTTTTCTATGGGCACGCGTTCCCATTCTACCCGCTGCCAGTTAGCAGCGCCACGATAGCGATATAAAATGGTTAAGATTAAGCGAAAGTTAGGCCGCTCTACTGGGCTGACTCCTGCCTGACTCACGAAAAATGAAAAACCAAAATTACCACTGGTGAAAAGAATGTCATAGGAAGGACCCTTTTCTTTGGCATCGAAAAAAACACGATCGTTGCTTTGGGAAATATTGAAATCTCGATCAATGTAATAGTTGAGCCTTAAGGCAGGAATTAGAACATTGGCAATGTATGAAACAATAGTTCCGCTGCCAGTAGGCAGCTCCAAACCTGAATCATTTGGTGTAGCATCAAAAGTAAATGTCATATCAATAGCACCATCTAGCCATTGAAAGCGAGCCTGATCTCCAGCATTGGGCAAGTTTGTGAATTGCCAGTAATGGCGAGATATCTGTCCCGCGTTACTGAAAAAATTATTGGTGCTAAACTCATACACAATAGGATTGCGCGAAAGGTTTACCGCCTCGGGGCTGTGTTGAATAGTGAGCGCCATTAAAGTTGTGATTTAGATTTTATAAATTCTTCCTCCGCCTGCAGCACTTCCATGTCACGACGAAAACGCTGATCGGCCACGGCTTTTAAGCCTTGCTTATCCAGTTTTTCTAAAAGGCGCAGCAAGCTGGTATTTACTTTCAGTAGCATGCGGTCTTCTACACTATGGCTCACCTTAGAGGTGGCAGGAGAAATAGGTTTGGCCGCTTTGCTAGTCTTGGCAGGACTGCCTCCACCCGTGCGGGCTTGTCTTACGTTTTCGATCACCTGCACCAGCTGGGCAATATCGGGTTGGCGTAGTTCCTCACTAGCTACCACATATTCATCATCGTGGACAAAGCCCGCAATATTGCGGCTAGGTAAGTTGGGATCCTTCAGGCCTAGACCAACACCGGTATAGCCACCCGTGGCGAAGCTGGGAATAAAAGAAGAGAAGAGCGCGCCTGCTCCTGCGGCGATTAGCGGAGCGGTGAAAGCGGCAAGGGGACCAGAGCCTAAAGCGGTAATAAGCGATTTCGCAATGTATTCCGCGAGGTAGGCTTTTAGTCTTTCACGAATTGCGTTCAATACCAAAGAAGTGGCATCCGCCTCACCATCGCCCTGGGCAGTGGTTAAGAACATAGATTTAGTGATGCTTTCGCGTTCCTTCTCATCCGCGCTAAGTTTGCG